>CANMUP010000001.1 GCA_947501105.1 uncultured Flaviramulus sp.
ACGTAGAACTACGTATTTTTTTTATCGATTCTATACTATACTTTTACAGTGCTATTAATTAGTTCTTAGGGAGAATTATTGGAGGCTCTAAATTGTAATGATTTAGAGCTTTCTTTGTTTAATAAGAATATTGATTTTGATAAAAATACGTAGAACTACGTATTTTTTTTATCGATTCTATACTATACTTTTACAGTGCTATTAATTAGTTCTTAGGGAGAATTTTATTAAGGCTCTGTATTTTCATAATGCAGAGTCTTTAATTAAAAGAGAATTAATTTACCCCAAACCTGTCTTTATATATACAAAATGGAAAGAAACAATACTCTTGAAAAATTTTTTGCAATAGGATTAATAATATTGGTCTTAATTGTAATTTCAATTAATATTCTTGTTACTTTTTTTTAGTTTTAGTTAGTCTTTAAAAAAGAATTAATTGAAAAAAAAAGCCACCTAAGAAGGTGGCTTTTTTTATATAGAAACTAAAGGCATTAAAGCTCTAATGCTTTTTTAATATCGTTGTTCATTAATAATTCTGTAGGGTTTTCTAATGCTTCCTTAACAGCTACTAAAAACCCAACACTTTCTTTACCATCAATAATTCTATGATCATAAGATAGCGCTACATACATAATAGGTCGAATTTCAACTTTTCCGTCGATAGCTACTGGTCGTTCAACAATATTATGCATCCCTAAAATACCACTTTGTGGTGGATTAATTATTGGTGTAGATAACATGCTTCCAAAAACACCTCCGTTAGAAATGGTGAATGTTCCTCCTGTCATTTCATCAACAGTAATTTGCCCATCGCGTGCACGTATAGCTAATCTTTTCACTTCAGATTCAACACCTCTGAAACTTAAATTTTCAACATTTCTCATTACAGGAACCATAAGTCCTTTTGGTCCAGAAACGGCAATACTAATATCGCAAAAATCATAAGAAATCATTTCTTTTCCATCAATCATAGAATTTACTGCCGGATACATTTTTAAAGCTCTAACAATCGCCAAAGTAAAGAAACTCATAAACCCTAAACCAACGCCGTGCTTTGCTTTAAAGGTTTCTTTATATTCACTTCGTAATGCAAAAATTGGCGACATATCAACCTCATTAAATGTGGTTAACATAGCTGTTGTATTTTTAGCTTCAACTAACCGTTCTGCCACTTTACGACGCAACATAGACATTTTACTTCTTGAAGTTCCTCTGTTTCCACCTGTTGGTGTTCCCATACTAGGCACAGCATTTACAGCATCTTCTTTAGTAATACGACCATCTTTTCCTGTTCCAGAAACTGATGCTACATCTATTCCTTTTTCGGCCAAAACTTTTTTAGCGGCAGGACTTGCTGTTCCCGTAGCATATGTTTTGTTTTCATTTGTACTTGAACTAGCACTTTTATTTTCAGCTTTTGGCGCTTCTTTCTTTTTTTCTTCTTTTACTGCATCGCCACCTTCTGGTTTTTCTGCACTAGTGTCAATTAAACAAACTACTGCTCCAACAGCAACTGCATCGCCTTCTTCCGCTTTAAGCGTAATTGTTCCGCTAGCCTCAGCAGGTAATTCAAGGGTTGCTTTATCACTATCTACCTCGGCAATAGCTTGGTCTTTTTCTACATAATCTCCATCTTCAACTAACCATGTTGCTATTTCCACTTCTGTAATAGATTCCCCTGGTGATGGTACTTTCATTTCTAAAATCATGCTCTATAATTTGAATTGTATATGAATTTTATAAATATCACTTTTTAATTTTCGCTATTGAAAACAGCATTTATAACACGCTGTTGTCTTCTCTTATCTCTTGTACTAGATCCTGGTGCTGGTACAGAACTGTATGGTCTTGCGCAAACATCTAATTTAACCAAATCTATACGTTGCATAATATGGCTCCAAGCGCCCATGTTTTTTGGTTCTTCTTGTGCCCAAACATAATTTTCAACATTTGGATAACGATCTATCACTTGTTGAATTCTATCTAAATGTAACGGGAATAATTGTTCTATTCTTACCAATGCTACATCATCATTATTCAATTTTTCTCTTTCAGCTAATAAATCGTAATAGAATTTTCCTGTACAGAATACTAATTTTTTTATGTTTTTTGGGTTTACTATATCGTCTATAACTTCTTCAAAAGTATTTGTTGCCAATTCTTTTATTGATGAAACCGCTTTAGGGTGACGTAACAAGCTTTTTGGTGTAAATACGATTAAAGGCTTTCTGAAATCGCGTTTCATTTGACGACGTAATAAATGGAACAAGTTTGCAGGTGTTGTACAATCTGCTACAATCATATTGTCTTCTGCACACAATTGTAAATAACGTTCCATTCTTGCAGATGAATGCTCAGACCCTTGCCCTTCATATCCATGTGGCAATAATACAACAATACCGTTTTGTGCTTTCCATTTATCTTCTGCTGCCGATAAATATTGATCGAAAATAATTTGAGCTCCATTACTAAAATCTCCAAACTGGGCTTCCCAAATAGTTAGAGTATTAGGATTGGCCATAGCATACCCATAATCGAACCCTAACACGCCATATTCTGATAAAAAGGAATTATAAATGTCCATTTTACCCTTGTTTTCTGGGTTTGTATTTAGCAGATTTATACGTTCTTCTGAAATCTCATCTCTTAAAATAGCATGACGATGACTAAAAGTACCTCGTTCTACATCTTGCCCAGAAATACGGATATTAAAACCTTCTTCCATCAAACTACCATAAGCCAAGGTTTCTGCCATTCCCCAATCAAGCATATCTGTTTCAAAA
Source organism: uncultured Flaviramulus sp. (assembly GCA_947501105.1). GTDB lineage: Bacteria > Bacteroidota > Bacteroidia > Flavobacteriales > Flavobacteriaceae > Wocania_A. Next base: position 2,784 of record CANMUP010000001.1, read on the forward strand.
ACCATTTTTGCCCGACCATCTAAAATGCGTTCTGCTTTACGTAAAAACTTAACACCTTTTGGTACGGTTGAAACCACTTTTGATATATGCTCTAATTTATCTTTAGGATAACTTGTATTAACCGTTTCTAGCATCGTATCAATTCCTTTACGCTCAAACGCAGTCCATCGTTCTTGCATAAACTCTCTAACTTTAGATGACTCGGCTTCTTTTGATTTTGAATATTCTCGTTCTAAAGTATCCTTAAAGTTTGATACTATGTTGTCTAAGTATGTTTTATCAATAGTATTTTCCTCTATAAGTTTATCTGAATAGATTTTAAAAGGATTTGAATGCTTTGATATATTTTTGTATAATTTTGGTTGTGTAAACCTAGGCTCATCACCTTCATTATGACCGTACTTTCTATATCCTAATAAATCAATATACACATCTTTTTTGTAGCGCATTCTGTATTCTAAAGCCATTTCTATTGCATGCACAACAGCTTCTGCATCATCAGCATTTACGTGTAAAACTGGTGATAGCGTTACTTTTGCAACATCGGTACAGTAAGTACTAGAACGGGCATCTAAATAATTGGTTGTAAACCCTATTTGATTGTTTACAACAATATGGATTGTTCCTCCTGTTTTATACCCACTAAGTTGACTCATTTGTGCCACTTCGTAAACAATACCTTGCCCAGCAATAGCCGCGTCACCATGTACAATTATTGGAATTATTTTTGAATCATCTCCTGCATAATCAGAATCTATTTTTGCTCTAGTAATTCCTTCAGCTACTGAGGCAACAGTTTCTAAATGTGATGGATTTGGAACCAAATTCATCTTGATATTCTTTCCGTTTTGGTAGGTTTTATCAAGCGTTAGTCCTAAATGATATTTTACATCTCCATCAATGTTTTCGTCTTCAAAATCTTTACCATCAAACTCGCTAAAGAGTTCTCTTAATGGTTTTCTAAAAATATTTACGAGTGTACTTAATCGCCCTCTATGTGCCATTCCTAAAACACATTCTTTTACGCCATATTTTTCGACAGCGTAATAAAGCACATTACTTAAGGCTGGGATTAATGATTCGCCACCTTCTAATGAAAAACGCTTTTGACCAACATATTTAGTTTGTAAAAAGCTTTCAAAAGTAACAGCTTGGTTTAATTTTGAAAGAATATATTTTTTTGTATCAACCGAGTAGTTAGGTTGATTATCGTTTTCGTTTAACTGATTTTGCCACCACTTTATAACTTCTGGATTACGCAAATACATGTATTCTATACCGATAGAGCTGCAATAAATGTCCTCTAAATGCACAACTATTTCACGCAAAGTTTTTGCTCCAATGCCTAAAATGTCGCCAGCACTAAATACGGTATCTAAATCCCCTTCAGTTAGTCCAAAATTACTAATATCTAAAGTAGGCGTATATGCTCTACGTTCTCTTACAGGGTTTGTTTTTGTAAATAAATGCCCGCGCATTCTATAACCGTCAATAAGTTTTACTACTTGAAACTCTTTTTGAACATGTTCTGGAATTTGAGCAGAAACCCCCTCAACAATTTCTCCTTCTAATCCGTAATTCTCAGAACCAAAATCATAACCTTGGAAAAAGGCTCTCCAACTTGGTTCTACTGCATCAGGATTTTGTAAATATTGCTCGTATAAATCAGCAAAATATGCTGTGTGTGCTGCGTTTAAAAATGAAAATTTATCCATTATTATTTTTAATACCGTAAAGGTTAGTCAAAATATTTTTCAAAAATACAACTTTTACTAAAATTAGATGTTTCTTTTATTATATTTATAAGAATTATCAACTGATTAAAAAATAAACAGTTAATCTGTATTAAATTTTTGATTATTTCTCATTTTATATGGTTACCTATTCATTTATAAGTAAAAAAACTAGACTTGTTTTTTTAACGCTTTTTATAAGTTCAAATATTTTAATTGCTCAACAGCAAAGCAGTGAGTTCTGGGACCATGTTAGATTTGGTGGAGGTATTGGATTAAGCTTTGGTGACGGATATTTTAGTGGTACCATTGCCCCTAGTTCTATTTATGAATTTGATGATAATTTAGCACTTGGTTTTGGGCTTAATGCTACGTTTAACAAACAGACAAATGTTTATAAATCTACCATTTTAGGCGGTAGCTTAATTGGGTTATTTAGTGTTATACCTGAATTACAACTTTCTGCAGAGTTTGAAGAACTTAATGTTAACAGAACCTACGACGTTAATTTAAACTTAGATAAAGAAAATTATTGGGTTCCTGCTTTATTTGTTGGGGCAGGCTATAGAAATGGCAATGTAACTTTTGGTGTTAGATATGATATTTTATATGATGCTGATAAAAGTATTTATGCTGATCCGTGGGCTCCTTTTGTTCGGTTTTATTTTTAGCAAATGAAAATTAAACCTCTGATTTAAAAACAACCAGAGGCATAATGAAAAAAAACTAACTCAAATAAAAATACTATTTAGTGTACGCCATAATTTCTGCAATTGCTGCATTATTGGTACCGTCGTGGGATGCTTTCACTATAATTTTTAAGTATCTAAAAGTTTTAGCTTCTGCTAAATCTATATCTTGCTCTGTAGCTATATTTTGTAATGTAAAATCACCCATACTTTCCCAGGTAGCATTATCGGTACTTATCTGTATTTCAATATCCTTTACGGCTCTAGACAATGTTTGTCTTTGAACAAATCTTATTCCTTCTACTTCTGTTTCTGCTCCCATATCTATAACAATATGATGTGGTGCCGTAGCAGTACAACCACTCCAACAAGAATGCCAGTAAGTATCTAGATTTTCATCTAAAATATCAGCAGCTCTACCTGTATCTCCTTCACCTCCTTTATCTTCTTGAGTACTAAAATCTGAAACTGTCCAAGCACTTCTGCCTAACAATGTTACTGGTGTAGATGGCTCAGGAAGTTTAGGTACTTCTAATGAAGAAAAATCAATATTTGGTAAAACCCCTGACGCCGTTCTTGCAAAAGATGTATTAGGTTGCACATTGGCGTTAAAAAATCCACAATTCTTTAAAAAGAATTTATTCCCATTTGTACCTCCTTCAAAGTCTAACCTATCTCCATTAGTAGCTGTTGCGTCCGCAGTAAATGTACCGTTTGTCATTTCTACCCATGTATTATCGGTAGTATATGCCCATTGATTTCCGTAATTTACTTTTCTGGAAAGATACCCAGTACTCGGATTAAAATTTTCCAAGAACGAATGTAATCTTGATAAATAAGTATCAGTTTTAGGTCTTCTCAAGCTAGCAATTAATTGCCAATCATTAACTTCTGGATCATAAAAATATCCTGTATAATCTGTTGATCCAGAAACACTAGAAGGTTCTCCTTTTAGTAAAAACTTGTATGTTACACCAGCTTTCCAATCTACATCAATAAAAGATTGTATCCCAGAACCTTCATTACCAAAATCCTGAACAGTTACACCTGTTCCGTTTCCTAAATTAGTAACCTTATAATCTTCAGGAATTTGATTAGGATCATCGGTACTAAAGGCACTCCATATTGAAAATAGAACTCGCCTTTCTGTAGCTGAATTAACTTGCATTCCAAAATAACCTTGAGCATGGCCATTAGCCATAAAGAATGTACCTAACTGATCTTCTCCTTCAGGAACTGTAACCTCGTTGTAAAACCACTGTACGTCTTTCCCTTCTGGTTCATCGTATCCCATGTGTACAGATGGCCCTCTTCTTCCAAAGTAAAAATTGTTTGTAGGAACAAATGTAATTCCAGCGCTTATTGCAGATCCTCCAAAAAGAATCTCATTAATATCACCAAAATAGTCTCCAGATTTTTCTAATCCCTTAATTTCAATATAATTATATCCTTCAGGCACTGTAAACGCTCCAACCTCTTCAGTTTTATAAGTACTATTGGAAACAGTTATTTCTTTTGAAACGTTACCCACAGTAACCTTTATTTTAGATGTCTCTGGTGATTTAATTTTTAATCCTATATTTAATTTCCCAGCGCCTGTTTTAACATAAGTATGAATAACATCATCTAAAGATGTCCAATTATGTATCCCAGAATCGGATACAACACTATTGTCTTGAGCTAGATTATTTATTACCCAACTGTTTGATCCTATAGGAATTGATTTCGTTAACTCTAATGCTTCTGTTACTTCTTCTAATTCCGATTCTGTAGGGTTGTCGTGTTGAGAACATGAGTTACAAGAAATTAAAATATTAATTAAGAATATTAAAAGGAGATTAGAACTCCATAAGTTCATTCGCTTTTTTACTATATACATGTTATAAATTATTAGAAACTTTATATAATTGATGTTTATCGTTATTGTTAGAAATCAGTACAAGATTACCTTCTGCTGTTTTTAGATAGGTTAGAGCTCTAACATCAAAATCGGCATAGAAGCCTATTTGTTTATTTGACACATGTTTGAAACCCTCAGTTGCAGTTCCATTTAAAAACACACCTATTCCTGCATCAGCACGTGTTGTTTCAACCTCAGAATGATAATTATTTCCTGCCATTAAAAGGTCTTTAATATTATCTCCATCAAAGTCTTTATAAATAATACTGTTAATAGGGGCTGTTTGTGCTTCAATTGGAAATGCAGAAAAGCTAAATTGATTATTCCCTTCATTTAAAAAAATACCCGATTGAAATTCTGTAGCTTCATAATGCAATGACGAATTAATATCCTCTCCTAGAATGCCTTCCAAATCTGAGTTTGCAAAATCAGTATATGTTTTAATCTTTTCTTTTAAAAATGGCATTTGTTGTGAGGTACAAGATTTGCCTCTTACAGGAACTTGTTTTGAATTGTAATATTTAGCCAGCACAATATCTTCTATTCCGTTATTATCAAAATCATTTGTATATACGTGAAATGGTTTTTCTTTTGAAGCATGAAATTTATAATTAAGCCCTAAGTTACCAGCAATAATATCTTTGTCTCCATCACCATCAATATCTTCGATTAGAATTTTATTCCACCACCCTTTTACTAATGCTAAATCAGAAAAATTATAATCTCTGGAAAGATGTCCACTGTTATTTACAAAAACTTCGATTCCCATCCACTCTCCAGTTATAATTAAATCTAAATCATTGTCATTATCTATATCATTCCATTGGGCATCTGTTACCATTCCTACTTTTTCAACATCCTGAGCATATTGTTTTGTGCCATCACTAAAAGTTCCTTTTTTATTAATAAGAAGATAACTAAAGGGCGCATATGGGTATTTTCCAGGAATAACACGACTGCCTACAAAAAGATCTATGTCACCATCATTATCATAATCTGAAGCTCTTACAATAGAACCTGATGATTTTAATATTGGTAGCTTTGAGTTGGAACGTTTAAAATTGTAATTACCATGATTAATATAAAGTCTGTCTTCAAGTAAATCTGAATCTTCTTCAAATTCATAACTTCCGCTTACTACATATAAATCGTTGTCACCATCATTGTCAGCATCAAAAAAACAGGCAGAAACATCTTCGTATTTGCTGTCTTTTATAAAATCTGACACAGATATTGCTTTAAAATCCCCTTCTCTATTCCCTATTAATAATTGAGCAGATTGCTGGCGTGCCCCGCCTATAAAGATATCATCTATTCCATCTCCATTTAAATCTGTGGATGCAACTGCGGGACCTGTTTGTGATAGCTTATGAGGTAACAATAATTGTTTATCATAATCTTTAAAAGATATTTCTTGGTGTGAAAAATCAAAGTCGTATTCAGCAAATAATTTTTCTTTTTTAGCAGGACTTGTATTTTCTGCAAGCTTAATACTTTCAGAATGGCTAACTGTTAAGGTTTGATTAGTCTTAACATCATTTAAAGTTTGCGTTTTGCCATCATTCCAAATAATTTCCACTCTTGGAATTGTAGTATCTAGTCCCAAACCAAAGTGCAGCGTGTTTGACACTGAAGACAAATAACCTCTGGCGTTTACTAATTCTCTTGTTAATACCTGCCCATTATTTTGATGTATTTTGACTATCGTACCTATTCCAAATTTATTTTTTGTTGTTCCTTTAAACTTAAATTTTAAATATCTGTTTTGTGTTAAAGTTGTAGCGTTGTTGCGTAGTATAGTAGCGTTTTCATCTAAATTATTTGTAACAATATCTAAATCGCCATCATTATCTAAATCTACATATACAGCACCATTTGAAAAACTAGGAGGTTCATCTGCCCAATCATCTGTTTTATTATCAAACTGTAAATTACCTTTGTTTTTAAACAAATAGTTAGTAAGCTTTTGCTGTGGTAATTTTTGGGTAAAATCAAAAAAATCTTTTTCTGTTAAAGTTGATTTGTTGGCATCAATATATTTGTTAATCTCTATATTAGTGTCTCTATCTACAACATCTCTGTAAATACCATTTGTTATATAAATATCGTTTAATCCATCTAAATCAAAATCTGCCATAAGCGATGCCCAGCTCCAATCGGTTTTTGCAACCCCAGACATATTTGCTACTTCACTAAAAGTACCATTACCATTGTTTATCTGCATAACATTATGCATGTATTGGTGATGATAATCTTTATCGACCATGTCTTGAAATCGATCAATAGACATCATAGACATAGTAGTTTTTGATCGGATATAATCATCTGGACTCATATCCAATACCAATAAATCTGACAGACCATCATTATTAATATCAGCTATATCACTACCCATACTATAATAAGAGATGTGTTTAAATAAATGGTTTCGACCATCTTTAAAAGTACCATCACCATTATTTATATAAGCGAAATCTGGTCCAATAAAATCGTTAGACACATAAATATCTGGCCAACCATCATTATTAAGATCTCCAACTTGTGCATTTAGCCCAAATCCTAAATCTGGCATGATTCCAGCTTTTAAAGAAACATCTGTAAAATGTCCGTTACCATCATTATTATACAACTTATCGCTACCCTTAAATGTTTTGGTTTCTTCGCTTTGTTGAATTTTTTCTAGATCAACTAATTTTCCTGACAATGCAAATCCTGAAGGTGCATTGGCTATGTAAACATCTAAATCACCATCTTTATCATAATCAAAAAATGTTGATGCTATAGATCTATTAATTTCGGCTAAACCATATGCGTTAGCCTGCTCTGAGAATGTAAGATCTCCATTATTTATATAAAGCATATTGGCTAATCTTTCGTCTCCTTTGTACCACCCTGCTCTATTAATATAAATATCTAAAAAACCATCATTATTAACATCAGCTACAGATACGCCAACATCAAAACCCACTCTTTTTTTAATCCCTGCTTTTAAGGTAATATCTTCAAACTCAAAGTTTCCTTTATTTAAGAAGAGCTTATTGTGATATATATTGGATGTAAAAAACAGATCTTCTAATCCGTCATTATTAAAATCGGCAGCAGCAACACCTCCTCCAATATAAATGTATAGGTATTTATAATAATGTATTTTTTCTGATTCTAAAATTTTATTTTCAAAAGTGACACCAGTAATTTCGGTTGGCACTTTTGTAAATAATTTTTCTGCTTGTAATGTATCAATTGATTTTTGACACGAAAGCATTAGAAAAAAAAATATTAAAATTATTCCATATTTATATTGTATATATCTCATAAACTATAACATAATAAAAAAGCCCCCCGAAAGGGGCTTTACTATTAATTATTTAATCATTTTGAATTAAACTTGGTTGCAAAATAATTTGCTGCTCTGGAATAAATTCAATGATTCTATTATTATTTGCTGGAATCTCGAAAAATGGATTAGAACCATTTAAATGAGTTCCAGGATAACGACGGTCCATAGTGCGGCCGTTTCTATATACATCGTAACGCCTATGCCCTTCATAAGCCAATTCTAATCTACGTTCTTCTAAAACAACATCTAGTATCGTTTTTCCAGATGGAACAGTTGCTAAAGTATATTCTGGAATACCAGCTCGATCTCTTAAAACATTAATTTCATCTAAGGCCGCTTGATCTTGACCTCGTTTAGCTAACGATTCTGCTTTATTAAGATACATTTCTGCTAAACGCGACACCATTGGAGACCACATATGCACATCGTCTTCTTGTAATGATGCTTTAAGAATAAAGAATTTTGGATGACCGTTTCTTTTTTGAAAATCAAAATCTTTTACAACATCCTGTCTTCCATTGGGTCCATTAAAATAATATATTGTTTTCCCGCCAGCAACTTCAGATTCTACGGTATATGTTGTACCACCTTCTGTAAAGGTGGTTATACCACCTGCCTCTGTTGTGTTTCTGAATTCGTATTTATATTCATCATTTACCCAATATACCGCAGGAACTTTTCCTCCATTACCATCATCTGTATACTGAGGTGCAATAAAAGCTTTTCTAGCATCAGCAGGGTTTTGTTCAATTAAATCTAAATACGATCTAGAAGCATACATTTCTCCCCAACCAGAACCTTCAATACTTGCATAAAATGATCCAATTGTAAACCAATCATCCCATTGCCCTAAAAGATCTGAAGCACTACTCAAAGTAACTGCAAAAATAGCTTCTGCATTATTGTTTGGTATCAATTTGTTCATTTCTTGGAATTCGCTATTAGACAATAAACTATACTGTCCAGAACCAATAACTTTATTAGCATATTCTTCTGCCTTTACATCATCCCCCATATATAAATACACTCTCGATAATAAGGCTTGTGCTGCCTCTTTTGAAGCATAAGATGCTCCTTTATTGATAGTCATTAAACTTTCTGCTTTCAGCAAATCACTAATAACCTGATCGTAAACGTCTTGTACCGTATGTCTATCTGGTCTATCTTCTGTATCAGAAGTTAATTTTAGCGGTACCGACAAGTTCGAGCCTCCTTGGTTATATGGTTTTCCAAAAACATTTCCCATTTGAAAATACACTAGGCCTCTTAGATAATAATTCTCACCTAATAGTTGGTCTTTATCGTCTGATTCTCCTTCTGGAATTTTTTCAATCATTACATTAGTTCCTACTGCAATTTTATAAGAATTACTCCAAAACCTTGCAACTCTTGAATTTGTGGGTATAGATTGATAATTATACAAGAAAAATAAATGATCGGTTGTCCCTCCACTAAGTGTTACATTATCTCCAGCATATTCAGATATTCTATGTAAATCGTCTACCCAACCATCATATCCTACATTTCCTTTTAGTAAGGCATAATTACCAACAGTAGCTGTCTCAATAGATCCTGGATCTGATAATAAATCATCTACAGCTATTTGATCGTAAGGGTTTCTTTCCAATTCGCATGACACTAATAGCAATGCAATAATTGGTAATAATATTATAATTTTTTTCATCTTTCTTTTTTTATTAAAATGATACATTAACACCAAAAACATAACGTTTTGGTATTGGATAACTTAAGCTGGCGCTTCCGCCTAGACCACCTACGCTTGGGTCAACCCCACTATATTTAGTAAATGTAAATAAGTTGTCTCCAGAGACATATACATTAACATTACTCACTCCTAATTTGTTAAGCACGAGCTGAGGCAAATTATAAGATAATGTAACATTCCGCATTCTTAAATAACTACCATCTTCTAAATAACGTGATGATGGTTTGTTAGAATTATTGTTACCGCCTTCTATAGCTTGAGGATGTGTTGCTATATCTCCAGGGTTTTGCCATCTAGTCCAACCATCTTTTAATACTTGTTGATTAAATGTTGAATAAAACCCATCTGAATCAAATAATTCTCTTGATGAATTGTAAATCTCTCCCCCTTTAGAAAAGTCAAAATTAGCAGTTAAAGATATCCCTTTATAAGATAAGCTAGTATTAAAACCACCGATGAAATCTGGTGACGATTTACTCCCTAAAAACTGTGGTGTTGCACTTGCATAATCACTTGTTTCTGAACGTGCTCCTGTATCTGGATCTACAACTTCCCAAAGTGGTTGCCCGTTAGCTGGGTCAACACCTAGCCATTTTCTCATAAACCAAGAGTCAGCATCTTCTCCTACTTTCCATATTTTACTTCCTTGAGGTAATTCATCAGCTTCAAATAATTCAGTAACTTCATTTGTATTAAAACCTATATTAAAGCCTAGGTTCCAATTAAAATTATCATTTCGAATAATATCAGCTGAAACTACAGCCTCAAAGCCACTGTTTTTAACACCACCTATATTCTCCCAAAAACCACTAAATGCTGTAATATCTGGTAGACTAACAAAATATAAAAGATCTGAAGTATCTTTATTATAATATTCAATTGTGGCATCAACTCTATCAAACAACCTAGTATCTATAGCGATGTTCGTTTCATATGATTTTTCCCAACCCAAATCTGGATTTGCAAATTGATTAAGAACAGCTCCAGGAATTCCAATATATTGAGTATTTACTCTGTAAGTTCCTTGATATGGATATAATGATGACGGTCTGTTTCCAACAGAACCATAACTAGCTCGCAATTTTAATTCGTTAATAGTATTACTGTTAAAAAAGTCTTCATTATGGATTAGCCACCCTCCACCAATAGAAAAGAAGTTACCATATTGATTATCTAAACCAAAGTTTGATGCTCCATCTCGACGTATTGAGGCCTTAGCAAAATAACGGTTTCCAAAACCATATTCCGTAGATAAAAAATACGATTGTAAAGCATAGTCATTTTTAAATCCATTAATTGAACCTGGTTCACTTGTTGCATTCAAAATTTCTCCTCCAGGAATGATTCCGTTTCCTGTAGCTCCAAAATCCTCATATACATAATCGTTATATTCATAACCAGCCAGAGCTGTTACTGAATGCTCGCCAAATGTATTATTGTATCTAAGCATTTGTGTTGTAAGTCTTGTCATTCTATTGGCTGTAAAATCATTTACACTTCCTCCAGATGATAAACCTCCGTTTGATCTTGGGTCGGTATAAGATTTAGATAAAGAACGATAAAGCGTGAAATTGTTAATCGATTTAAAAGTTAGATGAGGTACAATTTGATAATCAAAATCAAAGTTAGCACTCATGTTAAAGATATTACTCGAAGAATAATTCCATTGTTGATCGAAAAAATAGTTACGCTTATCTCTACCCAACCAATCTTGAGATTGATCTGCATTTATTGGAGTTCCATCTACATCAAAAGGTATATCCCAAGGCAAATTCAAATACAGCTCGTATAAAGGTGCTTCTGCAACACGTTCTCTATCATCAAAACTAAATGATATTTTCGGCATAATTTTTAATTGCTCTGATATATCATAATCTAGATTCATACGAAACGTATAACGATCTAATTCATTACCACGTAAAGTACCAGATTCATTATAATAACCTGCATTGATAAATAAATTTAACTTATCAGTTCCTGAAGTAAATGATACATTAGCATCTCTAACTGTACCCGTTTGAGTGCCTAAGTTAAGCCAATCCGTATCACGTGTTAATAAATCTGGAGTAAACCATGGATTAGTATTCCCAAACTGCGTATGATAGTCATATAACTGTTGTGAATTCATAACTTCGAATTCTCCAGTATTAAATTCATTCATCGCTATTTTTGTGCTTACTTTTATCTCTGACTTCCCAGGCTTACCCCTTTTCGTATTCACAATAACAACCCCATTTGCACCTCTTGAACCGTATAAAGCCGTAGCCGATGCATCTTTAAGTACAGAAATAGACTCTACATCGTTTGGATTTACAATAGGTGTACTATGCTGTATCACGCCGTCAACAACCCATAAAGGTGTAACGCGCCCGCCCAAAGATGCTCTACCACGTATTAAAATATTTGGTGTAGCTCCAGGAGCTCCACTAGATGCTGCCACTTGAACTCCAGCTGCTTTACCTTGTAACATAGAAGACACATCTGGTGTTGTAATATCCTTTAAATCATCAGATTTAATACTCACAACTGAAGATGTAATAGCCTCCTTTTTTTGTGTTCCATAAGCTACAACAACAACCTCATCTAAAGTGGAAGTATCCGTTTCTAGGGTTACATTAATTGTTGTTTGGTTACTAATAACAATCGTTTGAGTTTTAAATCCTAAAAAGGAAAATGTAAGTGCGGTTCCTCCATCTGGTATTTTAATAGAATAATTTCCATCAAAATCAGTTGTTGCTCCTGTAGAAGTTCCTTCTACAACAATGTTTACACCTATTGCTGGTGTATTGCTATCATCAAACACGGTTCCTGTTATTGTTTTGCCGCTACTTTGTGCATGCGTCTCAAAACAAAAACAAACTGTAGATAATAACACTAAAAAAGTAAATAGTTTTTTCATAAAATAGTTTTTAGTTTTAGTTATATTTAGTTGTTGATTAGTTTTAGTATGTTTCTTTTATCCAGTTGTAAGGTTTACGTTTTACCCACATTCCTCTTGTGAAATCTGGAAAATCTTGTGGTGCACCATTGTTTTCAATAGATAGTTCTGATAATGGTGTAACTGCACTCCAAGCCGCTGCATCATACGCATCCATTGGTGGTGCTATGTTTTCTTTTGCTGATTCTACAAAGGCATTTAATACGAAGAAATCTATACCTCCGTGACCAGCTTTTGTTGCGTTGGCTCCGTACTTCTTCCATAATGGATGATCATATTTTTCAAACCAAGCATCCATAGTTTCCCATCCATGGCCTTTGGTGGTACCTTCTATGTGTATACGCTGGGTGTGGTAATCAAAATCTGTAAGTCCTTGAACTCCCTGTACTTTAAACCCTAGTGAGTATGGATGTGGTGTATTTACATTATGGGTAACAATAATGGTTTCTCCATTTGAGGTTTCTATAGTTGAGGTTATTATATCACCTTGCTTCCATTTCAACTTGGCATTCGGGTGGTCTTTCCCCCCATTGTCAACTATATATTTATTTAACCCAATGGCTTTAGTAGCATGAGATGTTAAAGAAACAAAACGATTCCCTCTATTCACATCTGCCATTGTTGCAACCGGCCCCAAACCATGTGTTGGGTATACATCAGCATTTCTTAAAAGCGAGTGTTGGGTTCTCCATGCAGATTCTGAAATCCCTTTTTCACCAAACTCTACGCCTTTACCATATGCTGTCTTTCCATCATTAAGTTTTACATGTCTAAGATCGTGCTGATAACCACAAGTAAAATGTAATAACTCACCAAAAACATTTTGTTTCACCATGTTTAATACAGCTAGCACATCTCTACGGTAATTTACATTCTCCAAAATCATTAAATGAGACCCTGTTTCTTCATGGGTATTTACCAAATCCCAACATTCTTCTAAAGTATTTGCTGCAGAAACCTCCAATCCAGTATATTTACCAGCTTTCATGGAATCTACTGCCATTTTTGTATGCCATAACCATGGCGTTGATATTATAACAGCATCTACTTCTTTTAATTCAAGTAAGTTTCTATAATCGTAATCTGAATTTCCAAAAACCTGTGGTTTTTTCTTTCCTGCTTTATCTATTTTACCTAAAGCAATTTTTATACGATTTGGGTCGATATCACAAATAGCAGTAATCTCTAAATCCTTTCTTCTTAAAGCATTCTCTAAATGGTTAGTTCCTCTTAAACCGACTCCTATAAAAGCTATTTTTAATTTATCCTTTGATGTAACACTACCAAAAGACATGCTTGGAAGCACAGATAGTCCTGCACCAGCAATTGCAGTTTTTTTTACAAAACTTCGTCTTGAATTCATATATTTCTTAAGTAAACGTTAATTAAAGGTCAAATTAACATATCGAACAGGACAGTTACCTGTGTCATTTTATGCATTTTAGAGTGTTTTCTATGTCAATACCATGGTTTTGAATAAATAATACCCCTTTTTGACGAATTACGCATACGTCCCGAAAATAGTTTGAATGCGTGGGCAAAATGAGATGATTTTTATTAATATATTTACATTTCACGTATAAGAAATAGTCTTGTATAAAACCATTTTTTCTAAGGCATACTCAATTTAAAAAATTATGCATTGGTTATGAATAAATTGAAGTTTCATATTTTATTTGGACTTGTTTTAAGTTTCTCGTTTGTTTTAAACGGGCAAAACCATACTGTTTTCAAGCATCTATCTCCAATGCTCGACAACAAGCCTGTTGCTATTGCCAGCACAACTCAAGACCATTTAGGTAATATATGGATGGTAGGCGGTGGTGGCGTATTAATTTATGATGGCTATGGTTACAAATTTATTAAGAGTACAACTATTTTTTCAACCCTTAAAAAAAATGATGGTATTGAGAAAATTATTACTGATAGCAATAAAAACATTTGGCTCATCTCTATGTTTGGTTTAGTAACCAAATACAATGCTAAAAACTCAACATTTGAAAATATTACACCATTACTTAAAAAAGATGATGGTATAATTGATATAATTATAAAAAAAGAAAATGTTTGGCTAGCCTCCAAAAAAGGAAACATATACCAATACAAAAATTCTAAAATACACAGCACTTATTCGATCTCTAATATAAATACTCCTTTCAATAATATTTATGATTTTGAAATTGGTACTGATGAATTCTATTTAAGCACAAATAATGGTAAAATTTTTAGTTATGATATCAATTCAAAACAAGTTGTAGAAATTATTGGTCCATTTACGGATTACCCTGAAAGTCTTACATTATTAATAGACTCTAACAACAAGCTTTGGGTTGGTACAGAAACCTTTGGCCTTTTTGTTTATGATATAAAGAGCAAACAATTTATTCAAGAAACATTTTTTAAAGAAAAAAAATTCAATATCAATAAAGAAATGTTCCTTAATTTATTTTATAGTAGTAATGGCTATATTTATGGAGGAACCGATGGTGGTGGTTTATATAAAATAAATGTAAATACTGGCACAATTGACTTGTATACTAGGCAAGCATCCAATGAGTCTTCTATTAATAGCAATACTATTAGGAACATTAGTGAAGATAATCATAAAAACTTGTGGATTTCCACAAAAAATGGCAACCTTAATATCATCCCCAACTCAAACAACAATATAGGATATCATCAAGGTTCCGAGAACAACGCACCACTACGTATACTATCTATTTACAAAAGCACTAATGGTGCTTTATGGGCCGGAACAGATGGGTCTGGCTTAACAAAAATCACTTACAATAATGATGGCACAACCAATGAAACGCAATATTTCAACAACACTAATTTAAACAAAGGTTTTTATGTACAATCTATAATCGAAGACAATAAAGCAAATATTTGGTTTGGTACATACAGAAATGGTTTATGGCATTACAATACTAAGAAAAATACTTTCAAAAAAATTAATGTAATTAATTCAAAAAAACAAGAAGCTACAGATGTTAGAACCGTTTTTAAAGATTCAAAAGGTAGAATTTGGGTGGGTTCAAATGTTTCATTAAGTATATATAATTCAGATTTAGCACTTTTGGCCTCTTTTAACAATAGTTCAAACGGGTTAAAAGGGTTTATTTTGGAAAGTATGACAGAAGATGATAATGGGACTTTATGGTTAGGAATTTATCAGGGTGGGTTATTTGAATTTAATGAAAACCAAGAAAACCTAAGTTTATCAACATTTACCTCTTACCTTTATTCAAATAAAAAAAATGAAAATGAAATTTATGCTTCCAGAAACTTATGCTCAGTTTCATTAAATGAGCTATGGTTAACTAATAACGATTGGGAAATATTAAAGTTTAATACTAAAACTAAAACTTACAGTAACCTAAATTATATAGAAGCCGTAAATGGAAAAACGTTTGCTACAATCATTAAAGAAGATGATGATAATTATTGGTTAAGTTCCAGTAATGGAATAAATCATTTAAATATTAAGGATGAAACTTTAAAAACATATTATACATCTGATGGTCTTCAAGACAATATGTTTTTATCCAGAAGTGCTTTCAAGGATAAAAAAGGTATTATTTACTTTGGAGGGATTAAGGGTTTAAATTATTTCGATCCAAAAAAATTAGAAAAAAGCTCTTCAAATGCAAAATTGTTTATTAATACTATTAAAGTGTTAAATCAACCCGCTAACTCGTTAATAGCATCACAAGTTACTTCTGGTATACACAACATAAAAACATTAAATTTAGATTACAATCAATCTTCTTTTTCATTTAGGTTT
The DNA here is from genome assembly GCA_947501105.1 of uncultured Flaviramulus sp. Taxonomy (GTDB): domain Bacteria; phylum Bacteroidota; class Bacteroidia; order Flavobacteriales; family Flavobacteriaceae; genus Wocania_A. Next base: position 18,894 of record CANMUP010000001.1, read on the forward strand.
TCAGCTATAGACAATTTACTTAGCCCAAAATATTATTATGCATACCGTTTAAAAGGTTTTGATAAAGAATGGATTACAAGCCCTGAACGTATTGCTAGCTATACCAATATTCCATCTGGTAATTATACATTTGAAGTAAAAGCAGGCACTAAAAAAAATGTTTGGGATATACCAGTAAAACACGTAGAAATTAAAATTGAACAACCCTTGTGGAATAAACCCATTGCTTACATAGTTTATTTATTAGTTATTGGAGCTATTATTTATGGGATACGTCGTTGGTATGGACTAAGAAAAAAATTGTTTTTAGAAAAAGTAAGTCATAAAAAGGAAAATGAAATTCATAAAGCAAAAATGAATTTCTTCGCTAAAATGTCTCATGAAATTCAAACGCCTATTACCTTAATTTTAGGGCCTATTGATGATATGCTTAAACGCTCTGAACAAAACGGAAACCTATTGTTAAAGCAACGTCTAAATATTATTTCCCAAAACACAAAACGGCTTTCTAAAATTGCCCGAGAACTAACATTGGTTAGGAATAAAGAGCTAGACAAATTACGCTTAATTATTACTAAAAACAATTTACATCAAGACGTCGAAAATATTGCTCTATCTTTTAAAGAATTAGCCAGAAAAAAACAAATTGATTTTGCAGTAAACTGTCCGAAAAACTTATCAGAAGCTTGGTACGACAAAGAAAAATTAGAACATATTGTATACAATCTCCTTTCTAACGCTTTTAAATTTACACCTAAGGAAGGTAATGTTCAATTAAATGTTATTCCAATCGACTCAAAGAGAACCATTAAATTATCGGTAATAGATTCTGGTCCTGGAATTCCCAAAAATGAGCTAGAAACTATTTTCGAGCTATTCTACCAGTCTAACATAGGCAAAAAGAATAAAGGATCTGGAATAGGATTAGCACTTACTAAAGATTTAGTGGATTTACACAAAGGAGAAATTAAAGTTAACTCAAAAGCATCAGAGGGTACTACATTTACTATCACGCTCCCAATTAAAGAGGATGATTATAATGAAAATGAAAGAATTACAACTAGCGATAGCAATGAATTTGAGACCAAAACAATTACAACTACTAATGATATAGAAACAATTGAACAAAACGATTTAGATCTCTCCAAGAAAACCATCCTTATAGTAGAAGACAATTATGATTTACAAAATTTTTTAAAGGACCTTTTAATTGACAAATACAATATTTTATTAGCTGAAAATGGGGAAGAAGGTTATCTGTATGCAAAAAATAATTATCCCGATCTTATTTTAAGTGATATCATGATGCCAAAAGTTGATGGTATAGAGATGTGCCGTAAACTTCAAATTAATCAATTAACAAAGCATATTCCAATTATTTTACTTACAGCTAAAAACTCAACCAGTTCCAAAATTCATGGGCTTAAATCTGGCGCTATAGAGTATATCAACAAACCTTTTAACACCAATGAGCTATTATTGAAAGTTAAAAATATAATGGTTTCGAAAGAGCATATCATTTCTAAATACAGAAAAGAGGTTATTAGTCACCCCGAAGTTACACAGCAAAAAACTCATGATGAAATTTTTCTGGAAAACATGATGTCTTATATAAATTTAAGACTGGATGACCCTAATTTTAAAATGGAAGAGTTGGCAGATGCACTTAACTTAAGTTACTCTAGTTTATACAGGAAATGTATGGCATTAACAGGACAAAGTATTGTTGATTTCGTTAGGTTATTACGCCTTAAAAAGGCTGCTATTTTAATTACCAAATACGGATATACTATATCAGAAACGGCATATATGGTAGGCTTTAACGATCCAAAATATTTTTCAAAAAGTTTTAAAAATCAGTTCAATAAAACACCCAAAGATTTTAAAAACAGGGCCTTATCTTCTGAGGACGTTGAAAGTTTTTTAAAACAAAACAAAATAGATTCTGCAACTTTTAGCAATTAACCAAAATCTGCCCTTTTTTGACAAAATTATACCCTTGTTCCTATTTATATTTGAAACGGCAATTGACAAATCTATTTAAAAAATGAAACACTATTTTTTTACTATAATAAGCATTATTACTCTTACTTTTTTTTACAACTGTTCTAAAAGTGATAATGGATTAAATAATGAAGATAATTCAATACCAAAAGAAGAACCTGAAGAAACATTTAATTATACATCATCTGCTAAATATAATTTGAACATTATTTATTTTGTTCCAAAAGGTTCAAAAAGCCGAAAGGATTCACATAGAAGACTTAGCGAAATTCTATTACAGGGTCAAGAATTTTATAAAAAAAATATGAATGATTATGGTTTTGGAAACAAAACTTTCAATTTACTTGTTGATGCTCAAAAAAAGCGTATTAAAATAACTTATATTGATGGAAATCTTAGTGCTTCAGGCTACCCTTACGAAGGTGGTGGAAATAAAATGATTCCAGAAATAGAAGCCTATTACAATACAAATCCTAATGAAAAAAATAGCGATCACTATTTAGTTTTATCACCTGTAAGCGATCCTACAACTTCCGATGTGCCTTACTATGGATTAGGAAAGTGGTGTTTTGCATCAGACTTTGATGACATGGATATTAAACACTTAGGAACTGGCACTAGTTTAGGCACAAGAGCGACAACTTACATTGGTGGATTATTGCACGAATTAGGGCATGGATTAAACTTACCACACAACAAAGAAAAAGTATCAGATTTTTCTAATTCAAATAAAGGCACTTGCTTGATGGGTAGCGGAAATTACACCTATGGAAGTGCACCTACATTTTTATCGGAAGCTAGTTGCTCCATACTAAATAACAACCAAGTTTTTAATAATTCTAGTGGTACATTTTATACTGGAGCAACCGCAAGTATTAAAAACCTACAGGCTTCTTTTGAAAACAATAACATTAATATTTCTGGCACTGTTGAAACGGATGTAACTGTTAACAGTATAAGCATTTACAATGATCCTGCTGATGATAATGCCGATTACGATGCAGTAACATGGGCTACAAAATTAGAGGCTGATAATACATTCAGCATTAATATGCCAATAAGCGAACTTCATAAAAAAGAGAACACAGAATATGTTTTGAGGCTATTACTAAATCATACTTCAGGAGATATTACTAGACTTTCCTATGCTTACAAGTTCGTTAACGGCATACCTATAATCGATTTTGGAGAAAAAGACTATTTGAATAAATCTAAATGGGTTATAGAATCTTTTAGCACTGAAGAAAGTAGCGGGCAAGAAAATACTGGATTAGCTTCGGCTATTTTAGACAATAACAACGAAACCTATTGGCATTCTTGCTGGAACGGTTCTTGTGCTAGTGCAAATTATCCTCACTCCATTACCGTTGATACAGGTGAAACTATAGCTGTTGAAGGATTTGCCTTTACTCAAAGAAAAACATTATCTAGAACCATAAAGGATATTGAAATTTTTATTAGTGATGATAATGCAACTTGGATAAGTTTGGGCAATTACATATTAAAAAATGTAAATACTATACAAAATATTCGATTAGATAATCAAGCTACTTTTAGATATTTTAGAATAGAAGCTAAATCATCATATGATGGAGATCGATTTGCAGCACTTGCTGAAGTGTATTGCTTCTAATAAATCCTAAACATAAACTTTTTTATTTTTTTAATTATCTGAAAATCAATTATTTAAAACGATTGATCTTCAACATATAATCAAGAAATAATTAATAATCTTGCCATATTTCTTAAACTTAGTTTTATCTAAAATTAATTCTGCTAAAATAAATACTTACTAGGTTTTTGCTGTACCAAAAGCTGGTTAAATACAAATTAAGACCATTTTATCTTAAATATGATAAATATCATGTTTTATCTCTTAGTTTGATTATAATTTTGTGGCTTAAACAAAGTTATTTATGAAAACAACACTAAAACTATTGACGGCAATATTTGTAACCCTACTTATAAGTTGTGGAGGCAAAGAAGAAAAGAAAAAAGAAGGATTTTCTTATGAAAAGAAAGCTCCAACTGAGCAAACAACAACAAAAGCTGAAAAAGTTCCAGCATCAAAAAAAATAGATTTAACCAATAAAGGTATTGGCCCAATTAAGTCGTTAACATTAGATGCTGAGGTAGATCAAAAAATGGTAGCTCACGGAGCAGATGTATTTAAAAAATTGTGTACAGCTTGTCACAGGTCTGATAAAAAATTTATTGGTCCAGCTCCAAAAAATATTTTAGATCGTAGAACTCCAGAATGGGTTATGAACATGATTTTAAATCCTGATGAAATGACTCAAAAAGATCCTTTAGCTAAAGAATTGTTAATTGAATTTAATGGTTCTCCAATGGCAAATCAAAACTTATCCGAAGAAGATGCCAGAGCTGTATTAGAATACTTTAGAACACTAAAATAATAGAATATGTATATGAAACTAATTAAACAACTATTTTTTGTTTTTGCTTTTTTAGCATTAGCTTTTTCATGCAAAAATGAAAATAAAGAAGCCTCAACGACCTCTACAGTAGAAAATACTGAAAACACATCAGCTGAAAAAACTGGTCAAGCTTTTATTCAAGATGATGAAGGAACTCCAAATTGCTTACAAATTGCAATAGGTTCTCCAGACCATAAAACTTTGGTTGCTGCTGTTCAAGCTGCACAAGTTGAAAATGCGCTTGTAAATGTTGGTCCATTAACCGTTTTTGCACCAACAGATGCTGCTTTTAATGCTTTACCAGAAGGTACAGTAGAGAATTTAGTTAAACCAGAAAACAAAGCTGCATTAGCTAATATTTTAAAATACCATGTTACACCTGGTAATTTAAATGAAAACATATTAACAAAGCTTAAAAAATTAGGACAAGCAAATAATCAATATGTTCAAATTGAAATAAAAGACGGCAAGCCAGTTATCGGTGGAGCTAATATTATAGCTAGTGTGAAAGCTGGAAATGGTATTGTACATGTAATTGATAAAGTATTACTACCTCCATCTGAATAAAAAGCAAACTAATCAAAACTTATATAAACAATGAAAAATATTATAAAATCAACTGTTGCAATTTTAAGTGTTCTTATAGCATTTACAAGTTGTAATAATACATCAAAATCAGATAGTAAGTCTGGCGCTTTAGCTGGAAATGTTGCAGAAAAAGTATATGTAGCTCCAGGTGAGCACGATGAATTTTATGCTTTTATTTCTGGTGGATTTAGTGGACAACTTTCTGTTTACGGACTACCTTCAGGTCGTTTGTTTAAAGTTATTCCTGTTTTTTCTCAAGATGCAGAAAAAGCTTATGGATATAACGAAGAAACAAAACCTATGCTAAATACGTCTCACGGTTTTGTACCATGGGATGATTCGCATCACCCAGACATTTCTCAAACTAATGGTGAAATAGATGGACGTTGGATATTTATCAATGGTAACAATACACCACGTATTGCAAAAATAGATTTATCCACTTTTGAAACTACCGAAATTATCGAAATTCCAAATAGTGCTGGTAACCACAGTTCTTCATTTGTAACCGAAAATTCAGAGTATGTTGTAGCTGGAACACGTTTTTCTGTTCCAATTCCGCAAAAAGATATGCCAATAAAAGATTATAAAGGTAATTTTAAAGGTTCATTATCTTTTATCTCTATAGATCCAGAACATGGGCATATGGATATTAAATTTCAATTAATCATGCCTGGTTTCGACTATGATTTATCACATCCAGGGCGTGGAAAATCTCATGGTTGGTTTTTCTTTACAACCTATAACACCGAAGAAGCAAGCACCTTAATGGAGGTAAATGCTTCTCAAAACGATAAAGATTTTATTGCTGCAGTTAATTGGAAGAAAATAGAAGAATATGTAAACAACGGTGGAGGAACTATGATGCCTGCAAAATATGCCCACAATGTTTACGATGAATCAACACATTCTGCAACTTCAACAATGAAAAAAGAAGTGCTTACTGTTAATCCTTTAGATGTTCCAGGTGCCGTTTATTTTTTACCAACACCTAAATCACCTCATGGGTGTGACGTAGATCCAACAGGAGAATATATTGTAGGTAATGGTAAACTTTCAGCTAACTTAACTGTGCACTCGTTTACTAAAATGTTAGATGCCATTGAGAATGAAAAATTTGCTGGAGACGCTTACGGAATTCCAATTATAAACTTCGAAGATGTTTTAGCAGGAGTTGTTGAACAACCAGGATTAGGGCCTTTGCATACAGAGTTTGATGGTAAAGGAAATGCTTATACCACATTCTTTATTTCTTCTGAAGTTGTAAAATGGAAGATAGGTACTTGGGAGGTTTTAGACAGACAGCCATGTTATTATTCTGTAGGTCACTTAATGATTCCTGGTGGTAACTCGCAAAAACCATTTGGTAAGTATGTAGTAGCTATGAATAAAATTACTAAAGACCGTTACTTACCAACAGGTCCTGAGGTAACACAATCTGCTCAACTTTATGATATTTCGGGTGATAAAATGGAATTGTTATTAGATTTTCCAACAATTGGCGAGCCACATTATGCCGCTGGCTGTCCTGCGGATTTAATAAAGCCTAGGTCTAAAAAACTATTTAAATTAGAAGAAAACAAACATCCATATGCTGCTTTAAGTGAAGCAGATACTAAAGTTGTTAGAGAAGGTAAAACAGTACATGTTTATATGACCACTATACGTAGTCACTTTGCGCCAGATAATATTGAAGGCATAAAAGTTGGCGACAAGGTATATTTCCATGTTACTAATTTAGAACAAGATTATGATGTACCCCATGGTATAAGTATTATTGGAGCTAATACTTCAGAATTACTTATTATGCCTGGGCAAACAGAAACATTCCTTTGGGAACCAAAAGAAGTTGGTGTATGGCCATTCTATTGTACAGATTTCTGTTCTGCATTGCATCAAGAAATGCAAGGGTATGTGCGTGTATCTCCTGCAAATTCTAACACACCATTAAGATGGTCTTTAGGTGAAGATATAGAATAAAACAAATTAGGGAAATTTTGTTTTAGTGTTTATTTTCCTATAAAAGGCGAGAGCTCTCTTTTCGCTCTCGCCTTTCTTTTAAAAACACTAATATTTATACAAAAAAAGAATCTTAAACCATTAAAATATTTTAAGATGAAAAAGTCTAACATTATCATGCTAATAGCGGCTTTATTGCCACTAGGGTTGTTTTTATTCCCTTTATGGAGAATAACATTAGAAGCTCCACAATACCCAACCCCTTTAGCAATGAACATTCATATCAATGATTTCTCAGATGTACATCCTCATGATATAAAAAACATCAATTTAATGAATCATTATGTTGGTATGAAATATATTCCTGAAGCCATTCCTGAGTTTAAAATATTCCCTATTGGCATTATTGCTACTTCAATATTAGGGCTTTTAATAGCTTTTAAAGGCAATTACAAATGGTTCATGTTTTGGTTTATACTTATGATTGTTTTAAGCAGCGCAGGGCTATATGACTTTTATATATGGGAACATGATTATGGGCATGACCTAGATCCAAAAGCCATTATGAAATTTACAAATCCTGATGGCTCAGTAATGGGTTTTCAGCCTCCTCTATTTGGCAGTAAAGATATTTTAAACTTCAAGGCGCACTCATATCCAAGATTAGGAGCATTGTTTTTAGGGCTTGGTATCGCAGCCTCATTATTTGCCTATCTTGTAGGGAAAAAGAAAAGTAAAAAACCCTAAGATTATGTAGAAAAGATATCACACTAAAACACTAAAATCATGCAAACACTAAAACACTATCCTATACTGGGCTTATTCATATTGCTTTTAAGTTGCAATGTATCCCCTAAAAAAATTGATTATGGAAATGATGGTTGTCATTTTTGTAAAATGACCATTGTAGATAAGCTTCATGCTGCAGAGATTGTTACAAAAAAAGGGAAAGTTTATAAATTTGATGCTACTGAATGTATGATCAATTTTATGGATGAATTTGATACAACTCAAGTTAAGCTTTATTTATCTAACAATTACTCTGAACCAGAAGTATTAATTGATGCAACCCAAGCCACTTTTTTAATAAGCGAAAACATTCCAAGTCCAATGGGAGCTTTTTTATCTGCTTTTAAAAATAAAGTTGATGCTGAAAATAAGCAAACTGAAAAAGGAGGTAATTTATATACTTGGCCAGAATTACTAGCACATATAAAAGACTAGTAGCATGAAAAATTTAATCATTTTTTTATCAGCCATTTTAATGGCTAACACAACTGTTTCTCAAACTATTGAAGTTTGTAATTCGTGTCCTATTTCTACTATAAAAAAGGCGATTATTCAAGCTAAAGATTTTGATACTATTGTTATAAAAAAAGGTACTTATAAAGAGCACAATATACTTATAGATAAACCTCTAGTACTTATTGGAGATAGTTATCCTGTTATAGATGGTGAATTAAAAGGTGAAGTCATTACTATAACTTCTGATAATGTTACAGTAGACGGATTGTTTGTTATTAATGTAGGTACGAGTTATACGGAAGATTATGCAGCAATTCGTGTTAGAAAAAGTAAAAATTTTGTAATTCAGAATGTCGTGTTAGAAAAATTGTTTTTTGGTATTTATATTGAAAAATCTAGCTATGGAAAAGTATATCATAACAAAATAATTGGTGATGCTGTTGAGGAATATAATTCTGGTAATGGTATACAATTATGGTATAGTAATCATATTGAAATTGAACATAATTATGTTGAGCATGTACGCGATGGTATTTATTTAGAGTTTTCAGATGATTGCATCATTAAAAATAATGTGAGCGCTGAAAACTTGCGTTATGGATTACATTTTATGTTTTCCAACAATGACTTGTACCAAGATAACATCTTCGAAAACAATGGTGCTGGAGTAGCAGTCATGTTTTCAAAGAAAATAAAAATGCTTAACAATACTTTTAGAGAAAATTGGGGTACAGCTTCATACGGGATGCTTTTAAAAGAAATTAATGATGCTGAAATTATAGGTAATACTTTTGAAGAAAACACAATAGGTATTAACATTGAAGGCTCTAACCGAATCACTTATAAACACAATAATTTCAAAAACAATGGTTGGGCAATTAAAGTACGTGGTGCATGCTATACCAATCATTTTTTAGAAAATAACTTTCTATATAATTCTTTTGACATAGCTTATAATAGCAAGGTTAATGATAATGTTTTTGATAGAAATTATTGGAGTAATTATACAGGTTATGATCTTGATAAAAACGGCATTGGTGACGTGCCGTACAGACCAGTTAAACTCTTTTCATACATCGTAAATCGTACTCCAGAAACAATTATTTTATTGCGCAGCATGTTTATAGATATTATAGATTTTTCAGAAAAAATATCTCCAGTCTTTACTCCAGATAATTTATTAGATAATAATCCATTAATTAAAAAAATCTCATGGTAATCATTCAAAATCTACATAAAAAATTTGGCAAAAACAAAGTACTTAAAGGCGTTGACTTAAGTATTAAAGGTGGCGGAATATTTGCTATTCTTGGGCCAAATGGTTCTGGTAAAACAACGCTTATCAAATCTGTTTTAGGAATGGTTATACCAAATAAAGGAGATATTTCTGTATTGGGAGAAAACATCAATAAAAACTCAGATTACAGACATAAAATTGATTATTTGCCACAAATAGCCAATTTCCCTAGCAACTTAAAAGTGAAGGAGCTAATCCGCATGATAAAAGATTTGCGTAAAAACACTAATGAAGATGAACGCTTAATAGAACTGTTTAAAATACAACCCTTTTTAGATAAAAAATTGGGAACCCTATCCGGTGGTACCAAGCAAAAAGTAAATATCTTATTAACCTTTATGTTTGATAGTCCGTTAATTATTTTAGACGAACCTACTACAGGATTAGATCCCATTTCGTTAATTCGATTAAAAGAACTTATCCAAGAAGAAAAAGCTAAAGGAAAAACAATTCTTATCACATCTCATATTATGAGCTTTGTTGAAGAAGTATCAGATGAAATTGTATTTATACTTGAAGGCAAAATTTATTTTAGAGGATCAATTTCAGAATTAAAAACCAAGACCAGTCAACCAGATTTCGAACATGCAATAGCATCAATACTTACAGAAAATCATGCTTAAAATATTAAAATATAGTTTTTTCGATTTAATGCGTAGTCGCTGGAGTTATGTATACTTTGCATTTTATTTATTGCTTGGTATTATTCTTTTGTTTTTAAACAACGATTTATCAAAAGCAGTTATCACTTTAATGAATGTTATTATCGTTTTAGTGCCTTTAATAGGCACCATTTTTGGTGTCATGTATTATTATAACTCCAAAGAATTCACAGAGTTGTTATTAGCACAGCCATTAAAACGGTCGTCTATCTTTTTGGGGCAGTATTTAGGCGTAGCATTATCATTATCAATGAGTCTAATTCTTGGTTTAGGCATCCCATTTGTGCTTTATGGTTTGTTTAAAAGCGATGCTATTTGGGATTTTTCTTTATTATTAATTACAGGTACTTTTTTAACTTTAATATTTACGGCTTTAGCTTTTAATATTGCCCTATCCAATGAAAATAAAATTAAAGGGTTTGGTTACGCTATTTTATTATGGTTGTTTTTAGCTATTATTTATGATGGCATTTTTTTAATGACCTTAATCATGTTTGATGACTATCCCCTGGATAAATTATCACTAGTAGGAACCATGCTAAACCCTATAGATTTATCAAGAACACTCATCCTATTAAAATTAGATATTTCGGCATTATTGGGCTATACAGGAGCTGTTTTTAAACAATTTTTCGGCACTAGTTTCGGGTTAATCGTATCCTTTATAATGCTAACTGTTTGGGTGATTTTGCCTGTTCTTAGAATCGTATTTAAATCAAAAAAGAAAGATTTTTAAAACCGTAAATTATTAATGACTTTAATCATGTTTTGTCTCTATAATTTTATCTAGATTTGTCGCATGTTATCAACAATAACACGTAAAATAACAATATTTATTCTAGTGCTTATATTATTTGCCCATAATATAAATACACTTGTTATTATAGGTGATTTTATTGTTAATCAAGATTTTATTGCTAAGACCTTGTGTATTCAAAAAGAAGAACAGAAAGGTTGTAATGGTAAATGTCAATTACGTAAAGAGCTTTCTGAAAGTAATCCAGATTCTAATAATCCTGATAATCCATTACAAGAAAGTAAACGCATTTCTTTAGATGCGTTTTGCTTATCAACAATAAGTAAAGTTGAAAACGCATTTGTTTCTTTAAATACCTTGAAGCTAAAAACAACTTTTAAAACCCCGAAAATTAACAAAATGTATCTGGATATAGATACACCTCCACCAAATTTTAGCTAGTTTTTTCGATTTATAAAATCACTTAGATTTTACTTCTATGCCTTGCTTATTTCTTTAAGTGAGTAGGAGGTTTTCAGACATATTTTAAACAAAAAACTAACAAAAATGAAACATCCATGACTAAAAAATTTAGTCACATAATGGCAATGGTTATTATGGATGTTACATCTGATCAGTGAAAAACAATAAACATAAAACAGATGAAATTTAAATATATATTACCTATCCTACTTATTACATTATTCACCGTATCATGTTCAACAGATGACAATGATGCTCCAATAATAAATGAAATTGAAAACCTTATAAAAATTCAAGATATTGCTAACGCAACACATACCATCGAGTTGTTTAATAATACAGGAGATTTTAAAACAGGGTATAATAATGTAAGTATTAGAATAAAAGAAAAAGCATCAAGTATTTATATAAAAAACGCAATGCTTTCTTGGATGCCCATGATGCAAATGCCTACAATGCAGCACTCCTGCCCTAAATCTGAAATTACAAAATCAGTAGGTAAAGAAACTGTTTACGAAGGGTTTGTTATTTATCAAATGACAAATGCAGATGGTTCTGGCTGGTCTTTAACAGTAAATTACTCCATTGATGGAACAGATTATACAGCGTCAAGTGACATTGTGGTTTTACAATCAGAAAAACAAAATACAACCAGTTTTATGGGGAGTGATGATAGTCGATATATTATCGCTTTAATCGAACCTAATGAACCGAAAATTACAATTAACGATCTTAAGGTTGGGCTTTTTAAAATGAAAAACATGATGACTTTTCCTGTGGTTGAAGATTATACCATAGCACTCGATCCTAGAATGCCAGGAATGGGCAATCACAGTTCTCCTAACAATACCGATTTAAGTTATAATGCTGAAGACCATATGTATCATGGCGATTTATCTTTAACAATGACAGGTTATTGGGTACTTAATTTAAAATTAATTAACAATCACGGTGATGTTTTAAAAGGTGAAGATGTAACCGAAGAACATACTAAAAGCTCATTGTATTTAGAGTTAGAATTCTAAGAATTTCTTTAAAAAAATCAGGCGCATTGCAAATTATAATGCGCCTGTTTAAAACACTAAAAGCATGAAAAAGCTCATCATATACAGTATTATCTTTCTTTTCAGCGGATTTACATTTGCCCAAGAAGATGTTACCATTAAAAAAGACACGACAAAATTAGACGAAATTATTGTTTTAGGTCGACGCAAACTAAGTAACTATAGACAAGAAAAAACCTTATCTAGTATAGATGAATATTTAGAAAAAGCCAATAAAGTTACTATGATAAAACGTGGTAATTATGCTTGGGAACCAACAATAAATAACATGAATAGCGATCGATTAAACGTAACTATTGATGGTATGCAAATTTTTGGCGCCTGTACAGACAAAATGGATCCCATTACATCTTATGTAGATGTTTCTAATTTAGAAAAAGTAAGTGTTGGTTCTGGGCAGACGGGTACAGAAAATGGGCATTGCGTTGGTGGCGGAATAGATTTAAAACTACCCGCAAGCAAATATTTTGAATCTGGCTTAAAAACAAGTATAGATTTAGGTTATGAAACCAATGGAAATTACAAAACTGGAGGTTTAGATATGGAATATTCTAGTAGCAATTTTTATATTAATACTGATGGTATTTTTAGAAAATCTGATAATTATGAGGCAGGAAACAGTCAAGAAATCTTGTATTCTCAATTTCTAAAATATAACATATCATTACAAACAGGTTTTAAAATAAACGAAAATCACTCCATTGATGCAAATGTAATTTACGATAAAGCTACAGATGTTGGTTACCCTGCATTACCAATGGATGTTTCACTTGCCGAAGCTTTAATTACGTCTGTTACTCATAATTACAGCAACGATTCAACATTTATAAAAACCTTAGAAACTAAACTGTACTTTAATACCATTACCCATATCATGGATGATTCTAAGCGTCCAGATGTACCAATTCGTATGGATATGCCTGGGTGGAGCGATACTTACGGGTTTTATAGTAAAGCCACAACAAATATTAATAAACATAAGCTAGCCTTAAATTTTAATGGGTTTTACAATCGTTCGTTAGCAGAAATGACCATGTATCCAAACGACTCTAATCAACCTGCCATGTTTATGTACACATGGCCAGATATAAGAACGTTTTACACAGGAGTTTTTGCAAAAGATGATTTTTCTTTAAATGATAATGAAACCCTTTCAACCTCCATTCGGCTAGGTTATCATAACAATATAATTGCTAAAGATGTTGGGTTAGAAAGTCTTCAAATTTTTTATCCTGAAATTGATGATACTAAAAGTAGATTTTTAACCAGTATAGCATCAGATTACACTTTTAAAAAGAAAAGTTACGATGTTAGTTTTGGTCTTGGTTATGGAGAAAGAGCACCTTCTGTTAGTGAAGGTTATGGGTTTTTCCTCTTTAACAGTTTTGATAGCTATGATTACATAGGGAACCCAACCTTAAAAAACGAAAAAGCGATTGAAGTAAATGCAAAAGCCAATTTTCATAATAGCAAATTTCATATAGGAGTTGAAGCTTCTTATTTTCATATTATGGATTATATTATTGGAGATATTGATGCATCACTCAGCCCTATGACTATTGGTGCTAATGGTGTTAGAGTATATAAAGCTTTATCTAACGCCTCAATTTTTGATGTGTATTTAAATTCATCTTATAAATTTTCAAAGTCCTTTTCAGTTAACGGAACCCTTGGTTATAATTACGGAACAGGCAGCAACAATGAAAATTTACCATTAATAAAACCTATATCCTATTTAGCCGAATTTAGTTATAGCACCACAACGTTTAATTCGGCTATTCAATTAGAAGGTAATGGAAACCAAAGTAATTACAGTAGTTTTTATGGTGAAGACGAAACGCCTGCGTATGGTGTTTTAAATTTTAATTTAGGAAATGTTTTCTATACCAATACTAACAAATGGATTTTAAAATATGGTGTTGAAAATATTTTAGATGCTAATTATTCAACCTACGCAGATTGGAATAATATACCAAGACAAGGGCGTAATTTTTATATGAATGTGTCTTTTGTAATCCATTAAATATAGTTGTTATCATGCTTTAATTTATAAATTACGGTTCTTTTTTTTAGTTTTTATTGCTTTTTAGATATCTACAAAACAATCACATGACAAATGTCATGTTTTAAGAAAGTCTTAACAATTAATTTTGACTATCCTTAAAAAGGACAAAAAAGTCTTTTTTAAAAAAACCATTAACTAAATTAAAGATTATGAAGGTAACCCAAAAACAAATGATGATGCCATTTGCATTATTAATTGCAATGTTAATACTGTTATTTACAGCCTGTGTTGACAATGAAAAAAAAGAATATGCTGATACTGCAGATATTCCAGTTAGTAAAGAAATGATTGCTGAACTAACATCACCTCCAAACGTACCAACTCCTGTTGGAAGGCGTAAAGCAAAAAAACTGATAGTAAACATGGAAATTCTTGAACAAGAAGGCACTATGACTGACGGTACTACGTATAACTATTGGACTTTTGGTGGATCTGTTCCTGGAAGCTTTATTAGAACACGCGTTGGTGATGAAGTAGAATTTACTTTATCAAACCATCCTGATAATAAATTACCTCATAACATTGATTTACATGCAGTTACTGGTCCAGGTGGTGGTGCAACTTCTTCTTTCGTAGCTCCTGGGCATGAGAAAAAATTCAATTTTAAAACATTAAACCCTGGCTTGTATGTGTATCACTGTGCTACAGCACCTGTTGGCATGCATATCGCTAATGGAATGTACGGTTTAATTTTAGTTGAACCAGAAGGAGGCTTACCTCCAGTTGATAAAGAATATTATGTTATGCAAGGTGATTTCTACACTAAAGGTGAAAATGGAGATCCAGGGTTGCAAGCATTCGATATGCAAAAAGCAGTAGATGAAGATGCCGATTATGTTGTGTTTAATGGCAAGGTTGGTTCTTTAACAGGAGATAATGCCATTACTGCAAGTGTAGGCGAAACAGTTCGTTTGTACGTTGGCAACGGTGGTCCTAACTTAGTCTCTTCTTTTCATGTTATTGGTGAAATTTTCGATAAAGTTATGGTTGAAGGTGGAGACTTTATAAACGAAAATGTCCAAACCACTTTAGTTCCTGCTGGTGGTGCTGCCATTGTTGAGTTTAGAGTCGATGTTCCTGGTACATTTATTTTAGTCGACCACTCTATATTCAGAGCCTTTAACAAAGGAGCTTTAGGTATGTTAAAAGTTGAAGGGGAAGAAAACAAAAAAGTTTATTCTGGTGTAGTTCAAGAAGGTATTTATCATCCAGAAGGTGGTGGTATACAAGAGATGCCAGACGATGGAAAAGCTAAAACTCCAGTAGCAACTTCAGAAAAAACTTTAGCAGAAAAAATGGAGTCTGGAAAACAAATTTATATGAAAACCTGTTTCGCTTGTCATCAAGCAGAAGGCCAAGGTATTCCTAATGCATTTCCTCCTTTAGCAAACTCAGATTATTTAAATGCTGATGTAAGAAGATCGATAGAAATTGTTGTAAAAGGAAAAACAGGAGAAATTACTGTTAATGGAGAGAAGTACAATAGTGTCATGACAAGACAAGCAATAAGTAATTCTGAGGTAGCAGATGTACTAACCTATGTTTATAATTCATGGGGGAATAACAAAACTAACGTTACAAAAGCACAAGTTGATGCTGTAAAAAATGGTCACTAATAAGAATTAATTAATAGCGAAGATGAAATCTATTTTAAGATTGATAATTTGTTTGATGTTACTTTGGTTTACTAAAGCAAATTGTCAATCTGAAATGGTTTTAATAAAAGGAGGAACCTATACTCCTCTTTATGGCCGAGACTCTTTACAGGTTACTATTTCAGACTTTCAAATGGACGTTTATCCAGTAACTAATGAAGCCTTTTTAGAGTTTATTAAAAAGAATCCAAAGTGGCAACGCTCTAAAATCAAAAAAATATTTGCTGACGCTAATTACCTCATCAATTGGAAATCGGATATAGAGTTAAATAAAAACCAATCTTTAAAAGCACCTATTACAAATATTTCTTGGTTTGTAGCTAATGATTATTGCGAATGCCAAGGCAAACGTTTACCAACAATTGATGAATGGGAATACGTAGCTATGGCCAATAAAACCTTAGCAGATGCCAGAACTTTAGAAAGCTATAACAAATACATTTTAGGTTGGTACGAAAAACCCAAAACCTTTAATAACAATATTGGCTCAACCTTTAAAAACTATTGGGGTGTTTATGATTTGCATGGTTTGGTTTGGGAATGGACATCAGACTTTAACTCTGTTTTAGTATCAGGTGAATCTAGAAAAGATGTTGATAACGATAGTAATTTATTTTGTGGAAGCGCCGCTATTGGCGCCACAGATTTAATGAATTATGCCGCCTTTATGCGTTATGCCATTCGTGGTAGTGTGAAAGCAAAATACGGCTTAAAAAACTTAGGCTTTAGATGTGTTAAAGATATAATTGAATAAAAATGAAGTACCTAAAAACAATACTTGTTCTGTTATTTATTACATTATTATTTGCTTCGTGTAAAAATGATAAATCAAATTCAAAGCATGATGATTTAACTGTTTACCAATGTCCAATGAAGTGTGAAGATGGGAAAACATATGATGCTTTTGGAAGTTGCCCAATATGCAAAATGGATTTGAAAGCAATTCCATCTATATCATCAAAAACAGTGAATGCCGATGAAATTTCAGATGAATCGATTTTCAACTTAACCTCAAAATGGAACACTGAAGAGGGCAAAACTATTCAGCTAGAAGATTTAAAAGGAAAAACGCTAGTCATGGTAATGATTTACACAACTTGTAAAGCCGCATGCCCAAGATTAGTAGCAGATATGCGAAATATTGAAGCACAAATTCCAAATGAAAATTTAAAAGATCTCAACTTTATTTTAGTAAGTATAGATCCAGAAACGGACACCCCAGAACGACTAAAAGCTTTCGCTATAGAAAATTTTATGGACGACGAGCAATGGACATTTTTACAAGGTACCAAAAATAGTGTACGTGAATTTGCTAATGTCTTAGCTGTAAAATACAAACAAATTACACCTATGGATTTTTCACATTCAAACATTATAAGTGTGTTTAATTCAGGCGGAGAATTAATACATCAACAAGAAGGGTTAGGGGTTGATAATAAAGAAACCATTCAAACAATTCTTGATTTAACTAATAAAAAATAATACTAATCAAAACTAAATAATATGTTATCAAAAAAACAAGCACGAGCCTTTTTTCTTGGAGGGACAGTCGTTACTTTTTTAATATTTATTGGGCTCACCATTTACTCATTTAGTAAAGCTCAAGATCAGTCAAATGATGAAAATATTACCGAAGCTGTCGTAAGAGGAAAGCAAATTTGGGAAGATAATAATTGCATGGGATGCCATACAATTTTAGGCGAAGGCGCTTATTACGCTCCAGAATTAACAAAAGTAATTGATCGACGAGGTGAAGGCTATATTAAAGCGGTATTAATGACCCCAGTAGATTGGGCACCAAATGGAAGAAAAATGGTGGCTTACGGCTTTTCGGCAGAAGAGGCGGCAGATTTAATTGCCTTTTTTGACTGGATAGATGATATTGATTTAAACGGGTTCGATACTGTGGTATCCCCATTAGCAAAAGACGAAAACTAAACTAAAAAATAAAACAAATGAAATATAAATCACAAAAAGTAGCGTATTGGTTTTTTGCCTTATCCATGTTATTGTTTGGTTTACAAATAATATATGGCTTTATAATGGGATTTGCTCATGCCGGATACGATGGATTGCATAGTGTTATTCCTTTCAACACAGCCAGAGCTGTACATACTAATTTATTAGTTGTTTGGCTGTTATCTGGTTTTATGGGAGCCGCTTATTATATAATACCAGAAGAAGCGCAACGCGAATTAGTAAGCGTAAAACTGGCCTATGTACAATTAATTAGTTTGGCTATTGTTGGTGTTACAGCTATTGTAGGATATCATTTTAATTATTGGGAAGGGCGTAAATTTTTAGAAATCCCAAGGCCTTTAGACTATTTAGTTGTTGCAAATGTATTGTTGTTTTTAGGACTCATTTTAACAACCCTATTTAAAGGAAAACGAAGAACAACGACGGCATTAGTGCTCTCCATGGGGCTTCTTTTTGCTGCCTTATTATATCTACCTGGAATGCTTCCTTTTGATAGTCAAGTAAAAGATTCTTTCTTTAGATGGTGGGTTGTTCACCTTTGGGTTGAAGGTGTTTGGGAATTAATCATGGGAGGTATTTTATCTTTCCTATTAATTAAACTTACTGGAGTTGATAGAGAAGTTATCGAAAAATGGCTATATGTTATTGTTGGGTTAACATTCCTGTCTGGTGTTTTAGGAACTGGACATCACTACTACTATATTGGTGTTAATAAAATTTGGCTAATTGTTGGTGGAATTTTCTCAGCTTTAGAGCCTTTAGCGTTCTTAGCAATGGCATTATTCGCAGTAAACATGTACCGAAAAGGAGAAAAGAAACATCCAAATAAATTAGCTTTATATTGGACACTTGGCGCTGCCATTATATCATTTATAGGAGCTGGACTCTTAGGATTTGCTCATACGCTACCGCAAACAAACTTATACACACACGGAACCTTAGTAACTGCCATGCATGGCCACCTTGCTTTTTGGGGAGCTTACGCTATGATTGTTTTAGCTATTATTAGCTATAGTTTACCAAATATAACAGGTAGAAAATTATACGAAAGTACTAGAGGCAGAATGGCTTTTTGGATGTCTAATATTGGTATGATAGGCATGACGGTTGCCTTTGGAGTTGCTGGTGTTGTTCAAGTATATCTTGAGCGTAAATTGAAAATGGAATTTATGGAAGTTCAAAAACAAACTGAAATCCATTTCGTAGTACTTATTATTTGCGCTACGCTATTTCTAACTGGTATAACTCTTTACATGATAGACTTTTATAAACATGGTAAACCAACGGATGAAGCTTTAGAAGTTGTACCTAATTAACATATGAATACAACAAATTAGAAGACTAACTCTAATTTTTTCTCCCGCATTATGAAGTTATAATGCATAATGCGGGTTTATTTACTTTAAACACTAAATACAATGAGTATTCCTTACTATCATACTATTGGTAAAGAAGTTCAAGTTTTTGAACATGCCTATAACTGTAAAATTCCGTTTCTACTAAAAGGCCCTACAGGAACGGGTAAATCTAGGTTTATTGAGCATATGGCTCATAAATTAAATACAGAATTAATTACCATATCGTGCCACGAAGAAACGTCTTCTACAGATTTAATAGGGCGTTTTATTATTAAAGGAGCCGAAACTGTTTGGTTAGATGGTCCTTTAACTACAGCGGTAAAAGAAGGCCATATTTTATATTTAGATGAAATTGCCGAAGCAAGGCCAGATGTTATCGTTGCCATTCATTCTTTAACAGATCATAGGCGTGAATTATTTATTGATAAATTAGGAGAAACAATAAAAGCACATAAAGATTTTATGCTAGTGGCGTCCTTTAATCCAGGTTATCAGCGCGGATTTAAAGAGTTAAAGCCATCGACAAGGCAACGTTTTGTTGCCACATCTTTTGCATATCCCGAAGCTAAAGTAGAAGCAGAAATTTTAGAATCTGAAACTAAAATAGAATCAGACATTGCAAAAAAACTAGTAAATATTGGCACTAAAATTAGAAATCTAACCGAGCTAGGTTTAACCGAAACAGTATCAACAAGATTATTGGTAGATGCTGCTAAATTAATTCATACAGGGTTACCCAAACGACTCGCCGTTCATGTAGCCGTTATAGAACCGTTAACAGATGATTTAGAAGTTATTCAAGCGCTTAAAGACTTAAGTGATTTAATGATATAGTGAATAAACACTAAAGATATGTTTGAGTTCGAGCCAGATGAGTACATTTTTACCAAGTTTGCTTTTTTCTTTAAAAAACGAAAAAACAAGAAAGAAGCTGGTTTTGAACATGCTGTAAATTTAAACGATATAAAACCTAGACTCACCATTTTTGCTAGAGCCATTACAGGACAATCTATCGAAATTTATGATGCCGAACGAGAAGGCGGTTATAGAAATAACAACTTTTTTTTACCCCAAAAGTTTTATGAATTTCAAACTGTAGAAGAAAATATCTCATTTTATTTATTCAGAATCTTATACCTATCAACTCAAAAAAATTTGGATTTGAATTGGAATGATAATCAAGAACACGAAATCCTTGATTCCCAACAATTAGCTTTTAGTTCATCTGATAAAGTACTGAAAGAGTTGTTTTCTCAATTCCCTATAACCAAAGCATATCACGAAAAATTCGTAGCGTATTATAAGCCTAAGGCAACTTCCAAACAATCTCCAGATTACACATTCATTTATGGGAAATGGATGCGGAATTCACCTCATGACGATTCAGAAAAAACATTAGAAAACTTTACAGATAAAGTAAAAGAAGCAAATCAAGAACAACCAAAAACGCTTATTAAATCGAAGGCTGTAGAAGAAATTATATCCGTTCAAGTAGATCAAAAACAACTAGATGATGCCGTATTGCAACACCAATTTGAAAAGGTAGAAACTGCTGAAGAATTTGGTGGAAACTTTAGAGATATGGACGGTGATGACGATTTAGAAGATCATTCTAATGCACTTGATGAAGTAAATATGAAATATACAGTTCGGGTAGATGATACTGCACACTCTGTATATCAAGCCGATTTTATTGAAAACACTACCGTACAAGAAAGTGCAGAAAATGAAAGTACTGGGCATTTTATTTTATATGATGAATGGAACTATGCAAACAGAGCATACAAAGAAGACTTTTGTAAAGTGTATCCTAAAACACAATTAAAAACAGCTGTTTCTTACTATAAAAAAACGCTTAACGAAAACCGATCAACCTTAGTTGGCTTACGTAAAATGCTAACCACCGTAAATAATAAATACCAGCAACAACAAAGACAAACGCAGGGAGAAGAATTTGATATAGATGCCATTACAGATTTGTTTATTGACGTAAAATCGGGGCATACACCTTCAGAAAAAATATACCTATCAAAACGAAAAAAAGAGAAAGATCTATCTATTTTACTTTTACTAGATATTAGTCTTTCAAGCGATGGTTATGCCGCAGGAAATAGGGTTATTGATGTTGAGAAACAAGTCTCTATTTTGTTTGGCGAAATTTTAGATGAGTTTAATATCGATTTTTCTATTGATTGTTTTTACTCCAAAACACGTAATCATTCCAGTTACCTTACTCTTAAAGGGTTTGATGAAGATTGGAATACAGCAAAATATAAAGTTGGTGCCATTGAGCCAAGTGGTTATACACGCATTGGTTCTGCTCTACGACATTCGGGTACGTTATTAGATAAACGAGATACTAAAAATAAATGGGTGATTTTAATATCGGACGGCAAACCAAACGACTATGATAAGTATGAGGGTAAATATGGTATAAATGATGTTAAACAAGCATTACGAGAATTAAACGAACGCCAAATAAACTCCTATGCCTTGGCCATAGAAGCCCAAGCTAAATATTATTTACCGCAAATGTTTGGGCAAAACCATTATCAAATTCTTACTAATCCAAATGAGCTACTCCAATCTTTAGTGAAGCTTTACGAAAAGATAAAGCATCAATCTTAAAAATATAAAATTATAGTACTCTAGTTTTTTGAGGCGTCATATAAACATTGAATAAAATGCAGAGTATTCCTAAAGGCAGAAGTATACTAGCAATAAATAACAAAAAGTGGTAATTAGGTAGAAATCTACTCTCTAAAATTAAAAGCACTCCTTGAATACCCAACAACGCTTCTAGAATAACAAAGCCAATAATAAAAATAGCAACCCCAAAAGTTAGCATTTTGTTGTAAGTTACTAGTTTAACATCCAGAATAAATGCAAACAAAAAACCAGTAATCATCCCTAGCATAATAAGATGTATAAAACCAATTACAAGATTTCGGTGTGTATAATCAACATTAGAAAACTCTGGAATAAAAGTAGCTAGTTGTATTAATATTTTAAGAGTAAAGCAAAAAATAGAAAAGGAATAAAGATAAATTTGAAGTTTAGATTTTTGTTTTAAGACTTCACTAAGTTTTGGCTTTATTAGTTTTAAAAAGCAGTACAGACTTAAAAGTTGTATTATTATTCCTGTTTGATTTAATACTGATAATGCTTTAATTGTTGTAAACCAATATATTGGTAGAGCTACTGTAAGTACTGTTCCTGTTATTAGTGCATATACAAAGAGCCTAAACAATTTGGAATCTTCAATTTTAATAAGATGAAAAAAAATGGCTAGAGTAGCTATTAAAAACCAACCATTAAATTGAAAGTGTAAAAAGAACTGAATTGCTATTTGATAAAAGGCTGATGCCTTACCTGCCATAGTTACAGCCGGTCCTAAACACCAAACGCCAATGGTAGATAATACCATAAATACCAACGCTGATTTAAGCAAGCATCGCAACACAAAAGATTCTATTTTATTATGTTTCCAAACCAAATACACAAAATAATAACTGCATAAAATGTGTAGTGTTGAAAATGTAATTGAAACTCCTGCGTAGCCTTGAAAAGGGAAACTTAGCATCATCCCAACAACAGCAAGTTCGGTAACCCAAAATAACTTATTAAAAAGTGCTTTTTTTTCAGGAATAAAATAATGAACAATTAGTACAAACAGCACTAAATAGACCCAACCCAACATAGCAACATGCGAATGTGCGTGTGTTAAAAAGCGATAATTTACACCTATATCACCTAAAACTGAATAACGCAAGGCCAAACCCATTAAGGCCGCAATTAAAAAATTAATTAAGCAAATAATAGTAAACTTTTTAGGCATCTTATTTATTTTCAACTTTCAAAGTAACTATTTTAAAAAAATAATTCTAGATGATTTTTAATTAATCTTCTAGAATTATTTAAACAACCATTAAAATAAGCAAAGTTTAACCAAATTGTTGCTCAAGCTTTATAGCCTTAGGAAATAAGATATTATTTTCTAAGTGTATGTGTAGATGTAAATCTTTTTCAAATTCTTCCAACATAGCAAATGTTACTCTATATGTATTGCAGGCATCAGCTGGAGGGTTATAATTATTTGTAAGTTCTGCTATTTGTCTGAAACGCTCACCTTCATTATCATGTTCATGCATCATCATTTCAATTGGGTTTTCTACCGTTCTAAACTGTGGAGATTGTATGGCGCTCTGTTGCAATTTAGCATTTACCATTTTCTTCACAAAAGGAAACAATATAAGTTCTTCCTTTTTCATATGTGAGGCCAATTCTCCTGCTGAGGCTGTAAATAATTCATTTATTTTAAATAATTCTGGGTGGCGCTCACCATGAACACGACATAGTTTATCTAAAAACTGTCGCAATACTGGAATTTTCTCTTCAACGTACCGGTGGTGTTTTTTTTCTATGTAATCAATTAGTAAATCTAATGGCCACGATTTATAATCTATAGACTCTCCTCCTTTTTTATTTAAAACATGGCTAAGTTCATCTAATAAAACATTACTATTTATTCCTTTTTTTTCGCAAGCTTCATCAATTGTTCTATTACCATTGCAACAAAAATCTATTTTATATTTTGAAAAAATAGCTGCGGTTCTATAGTCTTCGGCTACAAAGTGCCCGATTTGTTTTTGTGAATCTTTTTGTAGTGTTTCCATAATAATTATTTATTTCGGATATTTTTATCCTATTTATATTCAAATTTTTTAAATCTTTAAAAAAGATGTTCCAGATTTAATATTCAGTGCCAATTCTTCTAAACTTGTTTCTTCTAACATGTGCTTTAACCCTTCTCTTATGGCTTTAAATTTATCGTGTACTGGACAAGGATGGGCTTCATCACACTTATGCAACCCTAAACCACATCCATTATAAATAGAATTGCCATCAATTGCATTTACTATATGAGCTAATTTTACAGTTTGTATTTTATTTCTATCTATTTCAAAACCACCATAAGCTCCTTTTACAGAATTAATAACATTATTTTTAACTAAGGCTTGTAAAATTTTTGCTGTAAAAGCTTCAGGAGAGTCAATTTCTTTGGCTATTTCTTTAGGACTTACACGTTTACCTTCATAAGAATTTATAGCAATAAAAATTGATGCTTTAATACCATATTCACAAGCTTTAGAAAACATATAGTGTCGTTAATTTAATGCAAATGTATAACAATATTTTAATTAGGACAAATTTGTCTTAATTAAAATTTATTTTTATACCATACTTTTTGCCATTCACGTCTTAAAATTAAAAACGAGACCTCTTCAGATAATTTTAATGTATCATTTCCGTCCAAGGCTTTAACTTGTTTTTCAGAGACATCAATAATATAAAGTAAATTAAGATACTCTGTGAATTTTTCTTGAATGAGTTTATAAACAGTTTCGTGAAGTAGTAATTTTAAACTTGTTGGTAAAACATCTTCATGAAAATCTAAATCAATGTTTGCCAATAAAAAATCTTTATTGAGTTGTTTGACCAATTTCCTATACAAATTGAATTGATTAGCTTCTTCAATTAATGTTTCAAAAGTAGTTGGTAAATGCATTATACGTTTCTATTCATTAAACCAGTTCCAAAGTTTTTTAAAAGCGTTTTTTTATCATCAGAAATATTCAATGATTTTAAAACCATAAATGCCTTATTTGTATAATCCTCGATAGCTTTTTTTGTGGCTTCAGCAGAACCAGATATTTTAAAAATATGCTTTACAACTTCAACTTTATTTTCCGTAACGTTTACATTATTACTAAACAATTGTTGCAACTTTAATTTGTTCTCTTCTTCAGAAAACTCAAGAGCTTTTATATACAAATAGGTTTTTTTGTTTTCAATAATATCACCACCAACTTGCTTTCCAAAAGTTTCAGGATTACCAAAAGCATCTAAATAATCGTCTTGTAACTGAAAAGCAATTCCTAAATTTTTACCAAACTCATATATATTATTTTGATCTTCTTTAGAAGCTCCAGCTACAATAGCACCCATTTTCATTGCTGCACCAACTAAAACGGCAGTTTTGTATTCAATCATTTTTAAATACTCTTGTACAGTTACATCGTCACTAGTTTCAAAATCTATATCATACTGTTGTCCTTCGCAAACTTCTAAAGCCGTTTTACTAAATAATTTTGCTAAAGCCTGAAATGTATTAGCCTCATAATTTTCAAACAATTGATAAGCCATGATTAACATGGCATCACCTGAGAGAATGCCTGTATTTACATCCCATTTCTCATGCACCGTTTTTTGTCCGCGACGCAATGGTGCATCATCCATAATATCGTCATGCACTAAAGAAAAATTATGAAATACTTCTATACTTAACGCTGCATTTAATGCCTTTTGATAATCATTATTAAAAATATCAGCAGTCATTAACGTTAAAACTGGTCGCAACCTTTTTCCTCCCAAATTTAGGATATACTGAATAGGATTATATAATGTTTGAGGTTCTTTTACAGTTGAATAGTTATTTAAAAACTCAACAAACTCTTCTTGGTATTCTTCTATTGAAAGCATCAAACAAAAATAGAGTAATTCATCATAATTAAAAACTCCAATGTAAAGGATATGTTAAAAAATTATTAAAACTATGGAAACTTTTTAGGTTTTTAAAGTTTCCTGTTGTAGTTTTGTGCTCGATTATGAGAGATAAAATATTATTAGGCGCAACAGATTTGTTTTTAAACTACGGGTTTAAAAGCGTGACAATGGACGATATTGCTAGCGCTTTGGGTGTTTCAAAAAAAACCATTTACCAGCATTTTGATAACAAAACAAAGCTAGTAGAAGCTACTACGCTTAGCTTATTTGAATCTATTTCTTGTGGGATAGATCATATTTGTTCGTTAGAAAAAAACCCAATTGAAGAAATATATAGTATCAAGCAGTTTGTTATGGAGCATTTAAAAGATGAAAAATCTTCGCCTCAATATCAACTACAAAAATATTACCCTAAAATATTTAATACTTTAAAGAGTAAACAGTTTGAAGTTATGCAAACCTGTGTTACCGATAATTTAAATAGAGGCATAGAACAAGGTTTATATAGAGATTCAATTAGTGTGGAATTTATTGCAAGAATATATTTTAATTCGATGCTTGCAATAAAAGATAAAGATTTGTTTCCTCTTAAAAAGTTTTCAATGAATATGCTAATGAGTAATTATTTAGAATATCACTTACGTGGTATTTGCACCCCAAAAGGACTTGACATATTAAATCAATTTATAACATCAAATCAATCATAAAAATGAAAAACAAACTAATATTAATTTTTAGTTTACTATGTGCTTTTGCGTCATTTTCGCAAGAGAATACTCAAAGTTTCACATTACAAGAAGCTATAGATTATGCTATAGAAAATAACCGAACATCTAAAATAGCAGCACTCGATATTGAAGCAGCAGAAAAACAAAAATGGGAAACCACAACAATTGGGTTACCTCAAATTAATGCAAGTATAGATTACAATAATTGGTTAAAGCAACAAGTGTCTTTGCTACCAGCTTCCATTTTATCAGATGCTGCTAGAGCCGATTTAGGCCTTGGAATTAATGATCAATTCCCTGCTACTTTTGGAACTAAGCAAACCATGAATGGCACTGTAACATTAGAGCAACTAATTTTTGATGGTTCTTATCTTGTTGGATTACAATCAGCAAAAGTGTTTTTAGAAATATCAAAAAACGCCAAAGAAAAAACGAATTTAGAAGTTAGGAAAGCTGTAATTAATGCTTACGGAAATGTACTCCTTGCAGAAGAAAGTGTGAAAATTTTAGAAAGAAACATTGAAGTTTTAAAGAAGAACCTTAATGAAACAACTAAAATTTACGAAAACGGATTAGGAGACGAAGAAAGTGTGGAACAGTTACAAATTACACTCTCTGGAGTTGAAAGTAATTTAAACAATACATCGCGTTTAAAAACTTTGGCTTATCAAATGCTAAATATTACGTTAGGTGCCGATTTAAATACTAACATTTTGCTAGCTGACAATTTAGAAAGTTTAACTGCCCAAAACATTGTTTTAAATCTACTTAATTCTGAAGAAAATGTTGAAAATACTATTGACTACAGGATTTCTCAAAACGATAAAAAGTCAAAAGAACTCCTTTTAAAACTAGAAAAAAGCAAAGCTTTACCAACTCTAAGAGGTTTTGTAAATGCTGGTTATTCTGGCAATAACAATAATTTCGATTTTTTAAAGAATAATCAAAAATGGTTTGGTTCATCATTGTTAGGTGTAAGCATGAACATTCCTATTTTTAGTTCTGGTCAAAGAAGTGCGTCTACACAACGTGCTAAAATAAACCTCGAAAAAGCTAAAGAATCTTTAACTGAAACTGAGCAAAAAATAAAGCTTCAAATGGCATCAGCAAAAAGTGATTATCAATTCGCTATTGAAGATTACGATAACAAAAAGCAAAATTTAAATCTTGCTGAGCGCATCGAGAAAAAAAATCAAACAAAATTTTTTGAAGGTATTGCTACTAGTTTTGAGTTAAGACAAGCGCAAACACAATTGTACAGTTCTCAACAAGAATTTTTACAAGCTATGCTTGATGTAATAAATAAAAAAGCAGAACTAGAAACGGTATTAAACACTATAAACAACTAATAAAATATCAATCATAAAATGAAAAAAATATATTCATTATTAATCGTAACAATTATATTGACTTCATGTGGAGGCGATAACAAAAAATCTGTTGAGGATATTATAGCTACTAATAATTTAGAACAAATCAGAAAAAGAAAAACGCAGTTAGATGGTGAACAACAAGCTATTGCGTCTCAACTTAAACAACTTGAAACAAAGATTAAAGAATTAGACCCTCAAGAAAGAGTCCCACTAATTACAACTTTTGATGCTAAAGAATCTGTGTTTAATCACTATGTTGAGCTTCAAGGAAATGTAAGTACTAAACAAAATTTGGTGATTTTTCCTGAGTACTCAGGAATCTTAACTCGCGTTTATGTAAAAGAAGGTCAAAAAGTTTCTAAAGGACAAACTTTGGCTAAAATTGATGATGGTGGTTTAAGTCAACAAGTCGCTCAATTGCAAATACAAGCAGATTTAGCAAAAACTACTTTTGAGCGTCAAGAGCGTTTATGGAACCAAAAAATAGGTAGTGAAATTCAATACCTTCAAGCAAAATCTACTTACGAAGCACAACAAAAAGCGGTTAGTCAGTTACAGCAACAAATTGGTAAAACAATTGTTCGTGCTCCTTTTTCTGGGACTATAGATGATGTAATTACAGAACAAGGTAGTGTTGTTGCTCCTGGTCAATCACAATTATTTAGAATTGTAAATCTAAAAGACATGTATATTGAAACTGATGTTCCAGAACGTTACGTTTCAAATATAACACCAGGAAAAGATGTACAAGTAGAATTTCCAATTCTTGGTAAATCTATGGATGCAAAAATTAGACAAGCTGGAAACTTTATTAATCCTGCAAATAGAACTTTTAAGGTTGAAGTTGCTGTTCCAAATAACGACAACACTATAAAACCAAATCTTACAGCTAAGTTAAAAATAAACGATTACACTAACGAAAAAGCGATTTTAATTCCTCAAAGTATTATTTCTGAAAATGCAGAAGGTCAACAATATGTATACACTGTAGCAGATAAAACAGGAAATAAGGCTAAAGCAAAGCGGGTTATTATAACAACAGGTAAAACACAAGGAGATTATATAGAAGTGCTATCTGGCCTAGAAAATGGTAATGAGATTATTGATGAAGGTGCCAGAAGTGTTAAAGACGGACAGGATATAAAAATACTTGTAGTTGAATAATCAAACTAATTCTGAATACTAATGACTAAAGATAAAAAACAAAAGAAAGTAGATAAAGAATTTGGTTTATCATCATGGGCAATTAATAATAAAACAACTATGTATGTTTTAATTGCCTTAATACTTTTTCTAGGTGCAGGTGCTTATTTTAGTATGCCTCGAGAAAGTTTCCCGGAAATTAAAGAAACCAAAATTTATATTAGTTCTGTGTACCCTGGTAACACTGCCGAGGATATTGAAAAACTAATTACTGACCCCATTGAAGACAAGCTAAAAACAGTGAGTAATGTTGTTGAAATCACCTCAACATCTCAAGAAGATTATTCTATTATTATTGTAGAGTTTGACGAAAATATTTCTGTTGATGCTGCAAAGCAAAAAGTAAAAGACGAGGTAGATACTGAAACTTCTGGCGAAGATTGGCCAACATTTAATGGTGCCAAAGTTGAGCCTAATATTTTCGATTTAAGCATGTCTGAGGAAATTCCTATCCTCAATATTAATATCTCTGGAGATTATCCTGTGGATAAGTTAAAAGAATATGGAGAATATCTTGAAGATGAAATTGAAAGCCTACAAGAGATTAAGCAAGTTGATATTCGAGGCGCTCAAGAGAAAGAGGTTGAAGTTGCTGTAGATATCTATAAAATGATGGCTGCTCAAGTTAGTTTTAATGATATTATTACTGCAATTAGCAATGAAAACATGACGATGTCGGCAGGTAATTTGATTACAAGTGGACAACGACGTACTATTAGAATTATTGGTGAAATTGACACCCCTAGCGAACTTGAAAGCTTTGTAGTTAAATCTGAAAATAACAACCCTATATATTTAAAAGATATAGCTATAGTTACTTTTAAAGATGAAGACAAAACAACTTATGCGAGAGAGTTTGGAGCTCCTGTAGTAATGCTTGACGTTAAAAAACGTGCTGGAAAAAATATGGTTGTTGCTGCAGAGCAAATTCAAGTAATTATTGAAGATGCTGTGGCTAATGTATTTCCGCCAGATTTAAAAATTACGGTAGCTAACGATCAATCTTCAAAAACTATTGGTCAAGTTGATGATTTAGTTAATAATATCATATTTGGTATTATTCTCGTTGTTACCGTTTTAATGTTCTTCCTAGGGTTTAAAAACGCCTTATTTGTTGGATTTGCAATACCCATGTCCATGTTTATGTCTCTCATGATTTTAAACATGTTGGGTTACACTATGAATACTATGATTCTTTTCGGACTTATAATGGGTCTAGGAATGTTGGTAGATAATGGTATTGTTGTAGTTGAAAATGTATATAGGTTAATGTCTGAAGGAATGCCACGAATTGAAGCCGCAAAAAAAGGTATTGGTGAGATTGCATTTCCAATCATTATTTCAACCGCAACCACTGTAGCTGCATTTGTTCCATTAGGATTGTGGCCTGGTGTAATGGGACAATTTATGATTTATTTTCCAATAACGTTATCTGTAGTGTTGGGGTCTTCTTTATTTGTTGCCATCTTCTTTAACTCAGTTATGGTATCACAATTTATGACTACTGAAGATAAAGACATGCCCCTAAAAAGCATTATTAAAATCTCTGCAATTGTTGGAGGTATTGGCGTCCTTATTATGCTTATTGGTGGTAGTTATAGAGGTTTAGGAACCTTAATGTTAGTAACAGTTATATTGCTATGGGCATATCGTTTATTCTTAAGAGGTTGGGCGAATGGTTTTCAAAATAATATCTTACCTCGTTGGGAGCGTTTTTATGAAAAGACACTTCGTGCTGCATTAAGCGGAAGAAAACCCGTTCTTATAACAATTGGAACTGTTATTCTTTTAATCATTGCATTTATGGGCTTTGGTGCATCTGTGGGTAGCCAACGTACTAAAGTTGAATTTTTCCCAGATAATACACCAAATCAAATTATTGTATATGTAGAATATCCAGAAGGAACAGACATTAAAAAAACCAATGCTATCACAAAAGATATTGAAGAGCGTGTTTACAAAATTGTAAACGAAGAAGCGTATAAGCATGGTGATTTTAATTTCTTGACAGAAAGTGCTGTATCACAAGTTGGTGAAGGTGCTGGAAATCCACAAACCGATGGTGGTTCTGCTGCAGAAATGCCGCATCGTGGAAAAATTACCGCCACCATGCGCGAATATAAATTTAGAGATGGTGCCGATAGTCAAGAGCTTCTTAAAAAAGTTCAAGAAGATTTAAAAGGTATTTATCCAGGTGTAGCTATTTCTGTTGAAAAAGATGCGGTTGGTCCCCCAGTTGGTTATCCAATAAATGTAGAATTAGAAGGAGACAACTATTCTGAATTAATTGCAACAGCTGAAAAAATGCGCGATTTCATCAACTCTAAAAACATACAAGGTATTGATGAATTGAAAATTGATGTCAATAAATCAAAACCATCAATGCAAGTTGCTGTAGACAGAAAAAAGGCTGGAGAATTAGGAGTTACTTCTGGTCAAGTAGGTCAACAATTGCGTAATGCTATTTTTGGAGCAAAAGCAGGTATTTATAAAGAAGATGGTGAAGATTATGATATTTATGTACGCTTCAATGAAGAAAACCGATACAATACTAGTGCTATTTTCAATCAAAAAATAACATTTAGAGATATGGCATCAGGACAAATTAAAGAAATCCCTGTTTCTGCTGTAGCTAAACAAAACAATACATCTGGATTTAGTGCTATTAAACATAAAGATGTTAAACGTGTTGTAACACTATATTCTGCTCTTGCTCCTGGGTTTACAGATGCAGCGGCTATTGTTTCAAAAATTCAAAATGAAATGCAAAGCTTTGCAGAAAAACCGGCATCAGTTAAAGTTGATTATACAGGGCAAATTGAAGAACAAAAAAAACAAATGGCATTTTTAATGGGTGCTTTTTTTACAGGGCTAGGTCTAATTTTCTTTATTTTAATATTCCAATTTAACTCGGTTTCAAAACCAGGAATTATTATGCTGGCTATTTTCTTAAGTTTAATTGGTGTTTTTGGAGGTATTGTTGCCACAGGTAGTGCTTTTGTAATTATGATGACCATGATGGGTATTATTTCTCTAGCTGGTATTGTTGTAAATAACGGTGTGGTGCTCTTAGATTATACTCAACTTTTAATTGATAGAAAGAAAGTAGAACATGATTTGGAAGATGACCAATATTTAGAAACTTCAGATTTATTAGAAGCCATTGTAAAAGGAGGGAAAGCACGTTTACGTCCAGTATTATTAACAGCTATTACAACTATTCTAGGGTTGATTCCGTTAGCAACTGGATTAAACATAAACTTCTTTACTTTATTTAGTGAGTTTGATGCCAATATTTACATGGGAGGAGATAATGTAATTTTCTGGGGTCCTTTGGCTTGGACAGTAATTTATGGGTTGTTTATTGCTACGTTCTTAACACTAATAGTAGTTCCAATATTATTCTATTTAGTGACTAAGTTTAAAATGTGGCTTTATAAAGATAGAGTTGCAAATAAAAAAGAAACTATCCCACAAGAAGTTTTTAATATGAGTAAACGAATTGATTAATTGATGACTAATTCGATTAATAGCAGAACCCCAGACTTTCTTATTTGAAAATCTGGGGTTTCTTATTTATTTCCACTCAAAATCACCTGTTTCTACAGACCAATTATTACCAAAAAAACCGGCACACTTAACCGCAGGCATTCCATTTAAAAGCACCTCATCGTTAAAAAGCAAAACATCAGGAAAAGTAGTTCCGTTTACTAAATAATGGTTCATATATGCTGCTTTCATACCTTTCTCTCCAGTAGCCGTGACAATACCAACACTTGCTTTATTACTATCGTTTCTAGGTACAATAAAATACATTCCCCATTGATTTCCTGATAGTAATTTTCCATTAAAATTTACCTGATTATTTTTCACTTGTATTGGACAATCTTTTAAAAGCAAATTCCACGCCGCATTATTATCTTTATTTCCATAAACCACAACATTTCTATTTGCATATTCTTTCAAAGAAAAATCGACATCTTTTACAATTTCTATATGCCCGTTAGCACGATACCAAAATGTTTCAGCATCAAATCTTGCTCGATTATAGTACCATTCATTTTCAGCTTTAGTGCCTTTTGTAGCATAAACAAACACCACATTATTATTAAAAGCATCTTTAAAACCTCCATTTCTGTGTGGTCCTTTTTCTTTTAAACTAGGTGATGATACTATTTGCCATTCCTCATTTACTTTCTTTAAAAACACTTTTTTATCATTTTGAATTTCTAATTGAGTATTGTCAATTTTGATAGATTTTTTTGAATCGTTTAAAGCCGAAAAATCAACCTCAATTAAAGCTACATTATCTGTTTTTAACTTGTAAGCGTCTTCTTTTGAAAACTTAAAAGAACTTGTGTTAAAAGGAATTTCTTGCTGATGAATTGTTATAAAATGTGATGATGAAGAAACACCTGGTGAGCCTGTGAAAAATTCAAGCTTTTTTATATCGTTATCATCTTTAATTGTTCTCTGTCTAAAAAAATCGAAAATAGGATCCCAATCTACACTATGGTTCCCGTACCAGTGTGTCCCATCTGGATATTCGTAATACGTAAAATCTGAATGAAACTTTCCTAAACGCTCACGCATATCACGAGCTATACTAGTTGGCACCACATTATCAACTTCGCCATGTAAAACATAAACCCCATGATGCAAATAGTTGCGAATAAGCTCCAAAGTTCTACTTGGGGCCCCAGCTCTATGTATTATATTTTCTATAGCGGAAGGCACCCGTTTTGTTGTCATTAACTCTAGTATTTTAGGAGTAATTCCAAAACGTTTTAATTGTTCTTCTGGCATTTTTAGCATTCTATTTATAAAACCGTCTCTGTATAATAACAAATCTGGATAACCTGCACATGGTGCAATAGCCGCAAAATAATCTGGGTAAGTTGCGCCTAAATACCATGTACCATGACCACCCATGGAATGACCAGTTAAATATATTTTTTTACTATCTGGTTTGTAAATATCTTTAGCATCATCTAAAACTTCTAAGGCATCTAAACGTCCCCAATCTTCCCAGGCAAAACCAAACGGACGACGATTTGTTGGTGCTATTAAATTTCCCCAATCTTTTTTCTTATAAGCATTAGCCTGATTTACTGCTTCAACCGAAGCCCCGTGTACAGATAAAAACAATGCGCCTTCGTTTAACGTTTTATTACTAGATGGTGCAACACTATAATATTGAATACTACCATCTATATCACTTTTAAGTGTACGTTTATGATGTTTATGCTTAGATTTTATTTGAATTTGTATTGTATTAGAATCGATTAAGTCTCCTTTTTTATTATTCAAAATTAATTGTAAATCGGCATTTCCAAGTTCTGCATTATCTATAACTGAAGCTATTTTAAATGGTACTTTTTGTACACTTAAAGGAGGGATATTTGGAATTTCTTGTGTTGCCACTTTTCCATTAATCTCAGATGTAATAACATGATTTTTAATCCAGCTTTCAGAAGCATTTATAACTCGAATGGCTCCTAAATAAGCTTTATTTTCTTCAACTAAAATATCTGGCAAAGTTAAATCTCTGGTTGTAAATTGTGTTTTAGCTTGTGGAGCTATTAATCGTGCTCTAATTCTTGGAAAACGCCCCACTTTTAAAACAAACTTATTCAAGCCTTTTTTTAGTTTTAACGGAATTAAATTCCATCCAAAATCGTAATGATCTCCTTCATGCGGCAAACCATTAATTAAAACAAGAGAATGACCTGAAGCCTCAAAAAGAACAGTTTGCTCATTGTTAGAATGATAACTTAAATACACATAACTCGATCTTAAATTTCTATCATTAAAACTATTGGTTGTATCTGTAGTAATAGTTTTCCATTTTAATTCGTTGCCTGAAAAATCAATATCAAACACATCATTTTTTTTAGGTTTATAATCTGGTTGCATTAAAAACTTACTAAAAACAGGGTCTTTAGGAAATGATGATGAGTTAAATCTAAAGTTCTGAATTTTTAAGGCCAATCCAGTTTTAAAAACATGCAATAGCTTTCCTTCTTTAATATCATTAACTTTTTCTTTTCCAAAATACTCAACAATATTACCAGTTCTTTGCTGTGCTTGTAGGGCAGAAAAAGTAATTAGTAAAAATAATAGGATTCCTTTAATTTTAATTTTGGCTAAATGCATTGTGACTAATTTTCATTTTTAATAAAATTAGGTATTTCAATTTATTACAAAATATTTTTCGACCAACAACAGTAAGTCTTCTTTAAATAAATAGATAAATAGGCATAACACATAAAATAACAACATAAAAAACCCAGAGTGTGAAACTCTGGGTTTTTAAAAATCATTAAATTAAGACTTATACCAATTTAAAACTTATAGTTTAAACCAATGCTAAAGTTAGTTCCTAGTTGCCCTAATTGTTGTACTTCAGATGAGTAAACAAACCTGCTTCCTGCTTGTGCTGTTCCTGTAGATGCTAACGTTACATCTGGATACACATCAAAAAGGTTATTAATTATACCAGTTAAACTCAACTTATCAGTAAAATTATAACTTAAGCTTAAATCTGTTGCCATTTTTGATGACAGCTCTTGATCATTTGCAGCCCCATTAGGAGAAGTAATAGTAACTTTACCAAATAAAGTATTGTAAAGTCCAATATTAACTTTTTCAGACTCATAGTCTAAACCAAAAATAATTTTAGATTTTGGTCTAGCACTTGTAATTAAGCCTTTTTCTATTCTTGCAAAAATATCATACCCTTCGGCTGCTAATGCCGCTGGCGTGTTAATTGCATCAATAGTTGTTTTATTAAAGTTAGCTGCTAAATTAGCAT
Source organism: uncultured Flaviramulus sp. (assembly GCA_947501105.1). Taxonomy (GTDB): domain Bacteria; phylum Bacteroidota; class Bacteroidia; order Flavobacteriales; family Flavobacteriaceae; genus Wocania_A. The sequence continues at coordinate 55,113 of CANMUP010000001.1, forward strand.
GTAACTTACCTGAACCCATATCTATATTTCTATAATTTAAAACAAAATCGGCTCCAGTGGTTTTCGTATCACCTGCATTAATAAATACTTGAACCGCTACTACATTACTATTATCCAAAATTGTCTCAACAGGGTTTGTTGGCGCTCCTGGAGCTCCATTAGTATACCCGATTTGAGAAGAAAATAATATACGATCTTCAACTTTAATATTATAAAAATCTAAAGATGCAGAAAAATTTCTATCAATTTTATAAGTAATTCCTGCTGCGAAGTTTTTAGATGTTTCATAAGTTAAACTAGGAACTCCTAAAGCTTGAACTGCTGGATCGTCATTTGCTAACGTTCCTTGTTTTAAAGGTTCTGGAGAACCAGCTACAATAATAAATTGGCTATTGGTTAAATGACGTTGATGTAATGTTGGTGCTCTAAACCCTGTACTATAAGATGCTCTTAAAGCCCCTTTGTCTCCTAGTTTTTGGCGTCCAAAAAGTTTCCATGAAAAATTAGAATCATCAACATCAGAAAAACTTTCATAACGTCCTGCCACTCCTAATAACAAAGCTTCAGATACATCAAAATCTAACCCTGCATAAGCAGCAAAGTTATTTCTATCCCATTCGCCTGCTTCATTAGGTTTAACTCCAGCAAAAGAATCTGATCCTGCTCCAAAGTATGATAATGGATCTCCTTCATTAGCATCAAAATATTCTACCTTATATTCTAAACCAAAAGAGGCACTTACCATCTCAGAAAATAAAGCTGAAAAATCTAAATTACCAATCACATTACTTAAACTATATCCACCTGGATGAAAAGTTCTAGGTGATGTACCATTAAGTGCTAAGTAGTCTCTATTTACCGAATTATTCACTGTATAACTAACACTGTTTTTTCCATATGTAATACTGGCATCAGCATTCCAATCATTTCCTAAGTCCATTTTCAATCCAACTGCATTTAAGTGGTCTTTAATTCTAGCTTCAAATGTTGGTTGATATCCTTGAAAATCTTCAGGAGGTGTTATAAATCCTGCATCGGCTACATCTCTTCTCCAATAAGGAGCTCTGTAATATGCAAAACTTTTACCTGTACGCAATGTGTATCCATGGAATGAATAAAACTCTGAATTCTCACCTACTGGATGCGACATGTTAACAAAAACATCGCCTTTTTCTAAATCCGGCTGACCAACATGCATTCCTAAATCTGGATTGTTTTGCGCCCAAGCTATCTCATTTGGTCTAGCATCTCCTGGTAAATCAGCAATTCCAGGAGTTCCTGCTCTATTTGTTAGTCCTTGGTTATAATACCCTAAAGTAAGATTTATAAATCCGCCATCTCCAAAACCTAATGTTGTATTAAAATCTGTCGCAAAATTAAATCCGTCTCCTTCAGAAGTAATACCAGTTTTTGCGCTAAATGTAGAAAATTGTGCATCTTTTTTAAGCACCATATTAATTACACCTGCAATTGCATCAGATCCATATTGTGCCGATGCTCCATCACGCAAAATCTCTACACGCTCTATGGCAGCAGTTGGTATACTTTTTAAGTCTACGCCAACTTCGCCTTTACCCGGTGTTCTATTTAAGTACACTTGAGCACTTTGATTTTTACGTTTACCATTAACTAATACCAACGTTCTACTTGGTCCTAAACCACGTAAATCTGCTGGATCGTAATGTGCAGTTGCATCAGAAATTGCTTGAGTCTGCGCATTAAATGATGGCACCTTAAAAGTTAACATTGCTTCAATTGTTGGTTGTCCACCACTTGTTAACTCTTCAACACCAATATTATCAATTGGTACGGGAGAATCTAAAATGGTTCTAGGCTTTGCTCTATTACCTAAAAGAACAATTTCATCTAAAGCAACGCCAGCTTGCATAGTAACATTTAAAACATTACCAGAAACTTCTATCTCTTGAGAATCATATCCCACATATGAAAACACAAGTATGTCACCCGTATTTGCCTCTAAGGAATATTTTCCGTCAAAATCGGTTGTTGTTCCTGTTGACGAATCTTTAATGATTACAGAAACACCTGGTAATGGTTGAGATGAATCGTCCACCACCACTCCTGTAACTTCCTGAGCAACAATACAGTTAGAGGCTCCGAAAAACATCAAAATAATAATTAATTTAATTTTTAAGAATTTACTCATAATTTTAGTTTTTGAATTAGTTAAGGCTAATATATAGATATTGAGGGCGTTTTACAATGTAAATTCTAAAAATATTATGCTTGCATACTATTTATTTTTAAAAAAGTTGTTAAAAAAATGAATATTCAGCAACTATAGCAGTCTTACAATACGATAATATCAATAAACAAAATAGCATACTCAATTAACACATAACATCAGTAATAAAAATACTACATTAGAGTTTGTTTGATACCTATTGACTAAGCGAGATAAAAAAACATACAAAAAAAATTATACTCAATTGTATTTCTTTAAATTTGCACTTCAATTTTACTACCATGTATAGAAGTCATAATTGTGGCGAATTAAACGCCTCACATATAAATACAGAAGTAACCCTTGCAGGTTGGGTACAAAAATCTCGCGATAAAGGGTTTATTGTTTGGGTAGATTTACGTGATCGTTACGGTATTACCCAATTAGTTTTTGATGAAGAAAGAACATCAAAAGCTATGCTTGAGCAGGCTCAAAACTTAGGTCGAGAATTTGTTATTCAAGTTACAGGTACGGTTATAGAACGTGCTTCAAAAAACCCAAATATGCCTACGGGAGATATTGAGATTTTAGTATCTGAATTAAATATTTTAAATGAAGCAAAATTACCACCGTTTACTATTGAAGATAAAACCGATGGTGGTGAAGATTTACGAATGAAATACCGTTACTTAGATATTCGTCGTAATCCTGTAAAAAACAGCTTAATTTTTAGAGCAAAAGTAACTCAAGAGGTTCGTAACTATTTATCAAAGGAAGGTTTTATAGAAATAGAAACTCCTTATTTAATTAAATCTACTCCAGAAGGTGCACGCGATTTTGTTGTGCCTTCTCGTATGAATGAAGGTCAGTTTTATGCGCTTCCACAATCGCCACAAACATTTAAGCAATTGCTTATGGTTGGTGGAATGGACAAATATTTTCAGATTGTAAAATGCTTTAGAGACGAAGATTTACGTGCCGATAGACAACCTGAGTTTACGCAAATAGACTGTGAAATGGCGTTTATTGAGCAAGAAGATATTTTAAATGCTTTTGAAGGGTTAACACGTCATTTATTAAAAGAAGTAAATGGGGTTGAAGTTGATAAATTTCCAAGAATACTTTACGATGATGCGATGCGTTTGTATGGAAATGATAAACCAGATATTCGTTTTGGGATGGAATTTGGCGAGCTAAACAACGTTGCTCAACATAAAGATTTTAATGTTTTTAATAATGCTGAATTAGTTGTTGGTATTGCTGTTCCTGGAGGAAATAGTTATACTAGAAAAGATATTGACAAATTAATTGATTGGGTAAAGCGTCCACAAGTTGGAGCTTTAGGAATGGTATATTCACGTTGTAATGACGATGGGTCTTATAAATCTTCAGTCGATAAATTTTACGATCAAGACGATTTAGCAAAATGGGCAGAAGTAACTGGAGCAAAAGCTGGCGATTTAGTTTGTGTGCTTTCTGGTGAAACAAATAAAGTACGTGCACAATTAAGTGCTTTACGTATGGAGTTGGCAGAACGTCTAGGATTAAGAGATCCCAAAGTTTTTGCACCACTTTGGGTAATTGATTTTCCATTATTAGAGTTGGATGAAGAAACAGGACATTATCACGCAATGCATCACCCATTTACATCGCCTAAGCCTGGGCAAATAGAATTACTAGACATTAATCCTGGAGAAGTAAAAGCTAATGCTTACGATTTAGTTTTAAACGGAAATGAAATTGGAGGTGGGTCTATTAGAATACACGATAAGGCAACTCAGGCTATCATGCTAAAGCATTTAGGGTTTTCTGAAGAAGAAGCCAATGCACAATTTGGGTTTTTAATGGATGCCTTCGAGTATGGCGCACCGCCTCATGGTGGGTTAGCTTTTGGTTTAGATAGATTGGTTGCGATTTTAGGCGGACAAGAAACCATTAGAGACTTTATTGCTTTCCCTAAAAACAATTCAGGACGCGATGTGATGATAGATGCACCTGCTCCTATTGATGATGAGCAACTAACAGAATTAAGTTTAAAACTCAATTTAAAATCATAAAGAATTAAAATCCTGCAAATTGCAGGATTTTTTAGTAGCTTTAAAGATGCCTAAACAACCTTTTATAAAACGTTTACTTATTTTGAGGTACAAATATATATCTCAAAAAAACTTCGTGTTTTTTCTAAGTATTTTAATTGGATTATTATCAGGTTTAGTTTCGGTAACAATAAAGAATATAACATTTAGTATTGAGTGGGTTTTAGAAAAGGTTGCCATTTTAACTCAAAATAGCATCTATTTTATATTACCAATTTTAGGTCTGTGGTTAGTTTATCTATTCGTAAAACATGTGTCTAAAAAACCTATAGAACATGCTATCCCATCAATACTTTACTCTTTATCAAAAAAAAATGGCTTATTAAAACGAAGCAAGATATTTGTCCCATTAATTACTGCGCCATTAACCGCCGGTTTTGGTGGTTCGGTAGGATTACTTGGCCCAGCTATAGCTTCGGCTTCGGCAGTAAGCTCAAACATTGGGCAATTATTTCATGTTGATAGAAAAACAAAAAAATTACTTATTGGCTGTGCCGCAGCTGGTGCTATTGCCTCTATTTTTAAATCGCCAATTGCAGCTATTATTTTTGCTATAGAAGTATTTAGTTTAGATTTAACCTTCGCCTTATTACTTCCATTATTAATAGCATCAGTATCATCCGTTTTAACGTCATACTTTTTTTTAGGAGATGAAGTTCTATTCAACTTTACAATTTTAGATAAATTCACCATAAAGGATACGCTGTTTTATATTGTTTTAGGCATAGGAACTGGCATCGCATCTATCTATTTTTCAAAAATATATTTTGCTATTAATAAATTTTTTGAGCGATTTAAAACCAATGGGCAGAAACTCATTATTGGAGGCTTAACCATAGGTATTATGCTTTATTTTATTCCGCCACTATACGGTGAAGGTTTTGGATTTATTAATGATCTTTTTAGCGGTGAGCATTTAAAAGCTTTAGGAAAAACCCCTTTTGATGCTTATACCGAAAACATTTGGGTTGTTATAGCACTTTTATTTGGTGTCACCATTTTTAAAGCAGTAGCTATGACCACAACATTTGCAGCAGGTGGTGCTGGTGGAATTATTATTCCAACAATGGTTATGGGAAGTGCTTTAGGAAATGTGGTTGCAAAAATAATTAATAACATTGGGCTTGGTTTTAATGTATCTGAAGCTAACTTTACTCTTATTGGTATGGCCGGCTTAATCGCTGGTGTGCTACACGCACCATTAACTGCCATTTTCTTAATTGCTGAAATTACTGGAGGCTATGAGTTATTTGTACCTTTAATGATAACAGTTTCCATGTCTTTCATCATTACAAAAAATGTAATTGAGCATACTATTTATACCAAAGAGCTTGCCGAAAAAGGCGCTTTATTAACTCACGATAAAGATAAAAGCGTACTCACGCTTATGAAATTGGATAGTGTTATTGAAAAGAACTTTAGTATACTAAATCCAGAAATGTCATTAGGTGAAATGTTGCATAAAGGTGTTGCAAAATCGAGTAGAAACTTATTTCCTGTAGTAGATAAGCAAAATAATTTGGTAGGCATTATTTTATTAGATGATATAAGAACCATTATGTTCGATCAATCATTATACGAATCTACATCTGTAGAAACTTTTATGCATAACCCTCCAGATTATATTAATTACGAAGAAGACTCTATGCAAAAAGTTATGCGGAAATTTCAAGATTCTGGCGCCTGGAATTTACCTGTAATTAAAGACGGATACTATTATGGGTTTGTTTCAAAATCAAAATTATTAACTGCGTACAGACGCGAATTAATTAACTACACTCGCTAATGAAACATCCATGGCTAAGTATTAGTCGCAAAGAAAAAATGTTTATTATGGATGTTACATGTGACCATTAAAAACAATGAATATAAACCCATGAAATATATAATAATTTTCTTTTTACTTGTATCTATCGGATTATTAACCTGTGGATACTTTATGGAAACCGAATACTCTCAAAAGTTAATTGGCTTTGGTGTTATTACTTTATTTTTTATTGTATTCCCTTTATTTTCTTATTACCGTTGGAAAGATAAGGATGTGAAAGATTATATGCTTACTAAAGAAAATCTTGATAAAATGCGTGAGCGCGAAGGCGATAAACGTAAATAATTTGGGCGTTCCTTTTCAGGTCGTGCTTTTATTCATGCATTTCTATTTTAAACTCTTGAATTCATGAACATAAATTTTTCGTTATATCTTTTTCTCGTACCTCAAAAAAAGATGACACTTCAATCACTAACGCGAAAAAACACTCACTATTTTTAATATAAGCTAAACTTAAACAGATTGCCACGTCGTGCCTCCTCGCAATGACATGACAAATCATATATTAATTCAAATTTCGTTTTTCAATAAAAAATCGTTTTAAAATCTCAGAAGCTTCATCGGATAAAACACCTCCTTTAATAGTAGTTTTTGGGTGTAATTTGGTTTTCATATTAATACAACCACGTTCGGTATCTCTAGCACCATAAACAATATTAGAAATCTGACTCCAATACAAAGCTCCTGCACACATTTGGCAAGGCTCCAACGTAACATACAATGTACATTTCTGCAGATATTTCCCTCCTAAAAAGTTAGCCGCAGCCGTTATGGCCTGCATTTCTGCATGTGCTGTAACGTCGGTTAATGTTTCGGTTAAATTATGTCCGCGAGCAATAATTTTATTATCAATAACAATTACAGCACCAACAGGAATTTCGCCTTTTTCAAAAGCAGCTTCTGCCTCTTGAAGGGCGCGTTTCATAAAATAAGTATCGTCAAAAGGTTCTATCATATTGACAAAAATAAAAAAGATTTAAAAACCCTAACCTTATTGTCTCGAATAAGTTCCTATTTGATAAAAAGAGTCATCCCCTTCTTTTATTTTTAATGTTGTCGCGGTTAATTCAAGAATCTTTAACGATTCTTTTTCGCTACCAAGTTCAAAATTCATGGTATCTCCATTTAAAGTATATGAAAGAGGGTCCGATTCTACCGATAATTCACAATTTGTTCCATAATATGTTTTACCTATTATGCTCGTCTCTGAAATTATTGTTTCATGAGGGCAAGCACCTTCATCTACAGGAATGTATTCCTCTCCGTCCTCATCTATACTTGAAACTAGTAACCAAACCCCAGCTAATCCAGTTTCTATATTAGGCGTTGAGTTATCACTACTGCAAGCTACAATTAAACATGTTAAAAGAAATAAGGTAATCTTTTTCATAAAATTCTAAATTAAGGTTGTTTCCACAATAATAAAATGAATTATACTACAAAACAAGTGATATGCTTTTTTTAATTAAATTGCCTCCAATACGCTATTTCCAAAATAAGTATCATCGAAAGGTTTAATCATAATTTTTTTTAAGATTCCCATTATGAAAAACTACGACTCTATTTCTATCCCTAAACCTTGTCATGAAGATTAGAGTATTATGACCTCAAAAGAATAATGAGGGTTTGTAATTCTTGTTCAAAAACAGTTCTAGATTTTCTCTCAATTTATTTCTGCTAAATAAAGAAATAAGCCTACAAAAGCAGTTTACACATTACCTATTATTTTTCAAGTAGAGGAATAATAAATTCTTGTACTTTTGCCCTGTGAAAAACAATTTCTTAAACAATATTAATTCACCTAAAGAACTTCGTCTTTTAAAGCAAGATGAGTTACCTCAACTCGCTCAAGAGTTACGTGATTTTATTATAAATATTGTCGCCACAAAAGAAGGTCATTTGGGAGCAAGTTTAGGTGTTGTAGAGCTAACTATCGCTTTACATTACATATTTAACACACCCGAAGATCAACTTATTTGGGATGTTGGCCATCAAGCTTATGGGCATAAAATTTTAACCGAACGAAAAGCTGTTTTTCATACTAACAGACAGGTAGATGGTATTAGTGGTTTCCCTAAACGTGGTGAAAGTGTTTATGATACTTTTGGAGTGGGGCATGCATCTACTTCTATATCAGCAGCATTAGGAATGGCGATTGCTTCGCAATTAAAAGGTGAAGACAAACATCACATTGCTATTATAGGAGATGCAAGTATTGCCAGCGGTATGGCTTTTGAAGGCTTAAATCATGCTGGTGTGACCAATGCTAATTTGTTAGTTGTTTTAAATGATAATGCTATTGGTATAGACCCAAGTGTTGGCGCTTTAAAAATGTATTTAACCAACGTTAAAAAAGGGACACAAAAGCAAGACAATATTTTTGAAGCTTTAAATTTTGACTATTCTGGTCCTATTGACGGACATGATATTGACGCTGTAATTTCAGAACTAAAGCGACTAAAAACTGTTAAAGGCCCAAAGTTTTTACATATTATTACTACCAAAGGAAAAGGACTAAAACAAGCTGAAGCAGACCAAGTAAAATATCATGCACCAGGTAAATTTGATGCAAAAACTGGAGATTTAATTGTAAAATCTGAGACAATCCAACCTCCAAAATATCAAGATGTTTTTGGGCATACTATTTTAGAACTGGCTAGAGATAATAAAAGCATTGTTGGTATTACTCCTGCAATGCCGACTGGAAGCTCGTTAAAATATATGATGGATGAAATTCCAAATCGCGCTTTTGATGTTGGTATTGCTGAACAACATGCGGTTACATTAGCTGCTGGTATGGCGACTCAAGGATTAATTCCGTTTTGTAATATTTACTCAACGTTTTTACAACGCGCTTACGATCAAATTATTCATGATGTAGCGCTTCAAAAACTACCTGTTATTTTTTGTTTAGATCGTGCTGGTTTGGTTGGCGAAGATGGAGCTACACACCACGGCGCATTTGATTTAGCTTACTTAAGATGTATACCTAACTTGATTGTGTTTGCGCCAAGAAACGAGATAGAATTACGCAACATTATGTACACGGCACAATTAGGTTTAGAGCACCCTATAGCTATTCGGTATCCTCGTGGAAGAGGGGTTACAATAGATTGGAAACAACCTTTTAATAAAATTGAAATAGGCCAAGGTGTCCTACTTAAAGAAGGTTCTAAAATTGCTGTTTTAAGTATTGGAAGCATTGCCAAAAATGTTACTGAAGCTATAGAAGAACTTCGTAACACAAAAGAAATAGCACATTACGATATGCGCTTTGTAAAACCTTTGGATGAAAGTTTGCTTCATAACATTTTTGAAACTTACGATACTATTATTACAATTGAAGACGGCACGATAAAAGGTGGATTTGGGTCTGCTATTTTAGAATTTACTTCGGCTCACAATTATAAAAACACTATTAAAACACTTGGTATTCCTGATAATTTTATTGAACATGGGAAAATTGATGAGCTTCAAAAACTAATTGGATTAGATGCTAAAAGCCTAATAAAATTTTTAAATAAAATTTTGTAGACTAATATTTTTTGTAAAAAAAATCTCTAGTTTTGCTCATAATTTATTCAATCATTCAAAATCAACCATGAATTTTAAATTTCGCTTAACTATATTAATCCTTTTAACTTTCATCTCAATTTTATCTTGTAGCGAAAATAACTCAAGCGATAATGATAAAACAGCTAGCGAACCTGAGCTAACTGAACACTATTATTTTGAGGGTAATCTTGATAATGAACCTTTTTTGATAGAGAAAAAATATTATAAAGATTATTCTGACGGAAAACCCTTTTCTTTAGATTACGGAGGGACACTTATTAATTGCTCTAATGAGCCTAATGGGAGTATTCATACAGATTGCTATACTATTTATTCTTGCGGTATTCTTATATCTAAAAGCCTTTATCCAGATGAAGCAAAAAAACATAACACTGGTAAAATGTACTTTGGTCGTATAGATGTTGATAAAAGAGTTTTTGACAATGAGCTTGAAGAGTTAGAAAATTTTCTTAAGAATGAAAATCTTAGTTTTCGTAGAGATTTTGGTAGCATAAAACACGAAGGTTTTTTTGCATTTGACTTTTTCCCACCAGATCATCAAAACAAAAATTTATATTATTCGTCAAGATTGAATAACAATGAAGAATACTCTGCAAAAATCACTTCTGTTGAAAAGGGTGACGGTTATTTTTATATAATTGAAGGCTATGTTGAAGAATGTAAACTATATCAAACTAAAGATGATGATCAAGCCTATAAATTATTAACAGATTTTAAATTTCGAGTAAAAATCAAAGCAGATTTTAATTATAACAACTATAAAGATAATTAGTTATTTTAAACTTAACTTGAATAGAAAAATCTTGCGTTAGGGATTGTAGTGGCATCCTTTTTTGAGGCACGAGAAAAAGATATAGCGAAACATTTATGTTCATGAATTCAATGATTTAAAATAGAAATACATGAATAAAAGCCCGACCCTTGTGGTAACACCCAAAATAATAATTTAAATTTCTAACCCTTTTATTTTCTTGTATTCTAGAATTGCTTTACTATCTGACAACAACGACACATAGTAACTCACACTCATTAAACGCTGGTACAGACTCGGTTTATCTACTTTAATCGTTTTTGGTAAGCTTTTTAAAATGAGTTTATCGTAATTAGAAGTGGTGTTATTAAATCCATTATTTATAGCACTTGTATAGGTGTTTAATAGCGTGTTAATGACTCCATAACCTGCAATTTCTTTATCGACAACCTCGGTAGATTGGTAAATGTTTTCAACACTTATTTTAATAATATCGTTTATTTGGGCTTCGTACTTACTTTTGTCCAGTAAAGCGCAATCGAAATCACTATTTAAAATAGCTTCTTCATTTTCCATAAAAACATCAACAGCTTCGCTTATCAGTGATCCTATAGCGAGAGCTCGTAAATAACCCACACGATCTTCTTTGGTTGAAAGAGCATAATAGTTTTCTGGTTTTATATTATTCCTAATAATTTTTGACAGGTATTCTAGAGCAAACTCTTCTTGTATTAACCCCAGATTAATACCGTCTTCAAAATCTATAATAGTATAACAAATATCATCAGCAGCTTCAACTAGAAAAGCTAGTGGGTGGCGAGAAAAACTAACATGCTTTTCGCTTCTTTTTAATAACCCAAGCTCGTTTGCTACATCTGTAAATGCTACTTTTTCACTTTGAAAAAAGCCATATTTTTTGTCAGCTATATGATGTGTTGGTTTTTTTGGTAACGATTCTTTAGGGTATTTCATAAATGCCCCAAGTGTTGCATAACTTAAGCGTAATCCACCATCTCTTCCTGCCCTACTTTCGGTTAAAATCTTAAATCCGTTAGCATTGCCCTCAAAATCACATAAATCTTGATATTCTTTATCGGTTAACTGTGCTTTAAATTTTTGCCCGTTGCCAGTTTTAAAAAACTCCCCAATAGCCTTTTCTCCTGAATGCCCAAAAGGTGGGTTTCCTATATCATGTGCTAAAGCTGCAGCTGCTACAATGGCTCCAAAATCATTGGCTTGATATCCATGAATGCTTTGTAAATGCGGGTGTTTTTCCAATAACTTTTGCCCTACTCGCCTTCCTAAAGAACGCCCTACCACACTAACTTCTAAGCTATGTGTTAATCGTGTGTGCACAAAATCTGTTTCAGATAAAGGAATAACTTGTGTTTTATCTTGAAGGCTTCTAAATTCTGACGAAAAAATTATTCGGTCGTAATCAACTTCAAACCCTAAACGTGTTTCATCTTGTTCTTTTCTAATACGTTTATTGGTGTCGCCAAAGCGTTTTAAAGATAGTAATTGTTCCCAGTTCATTTTAAAGTTTTAAACGCAAGCAAGATAAGTAAATTCAATAAAAAATAAATCTAAAATTTGGTAACATTAAGGTAACATTTTAATCACTCTTGTTTAATATATACATAACACTGTGGTTATAATAAATATTTTTCTTTGTATAGAATTTATGAGACAACGTATGAGACACATTATCCTTATCGCTACCTTTTTTATAACTACATTATCTTTTGCTCAACAAACTGGTTCTATAAAAGGTCATTTGTTAGATATAGAATCGAATAACGCACCTTTACTTTATGCTAAAGTTATAATTAAAGAAACTGGTGCTGAAATTTTATCAGATGAAAAAGGAGTATTTAAATTTGAAAACTTAAAGGAAGGCAGCTATACTCTAGTAAGTAGTTTTGTTGGTTATGAAACTAAAGAATCTACTGTTAACATAATCGAGGGAAAATCAATCAACGTAAAATTACATTTAAAAGCAGACTCAATATCTTTAGGTGATTTAATGTTAACATTAGCAAGTGCTGATAAAAAAGATACTTCTATTAATAAATAGCAACTTTATTTAAGAATTAAATTTTTAAAATAGATTAAAAAGCAATTTTCAGTTTAATGAAAGTTGCTTTTTTTATGCAATAATACAATCTCAATCCAATGTTAATTCAATGTAAAAAACTTCAGATGTCATCCGTCTATAAGTAACATTAAGCTAACAGTTTTATCACGGTTCTTTAATCTTTAGATAACACTCTATTTACAGTCTCATAGTTTCTTTGCGGCAACAAATAAAACAAAAAAAATATCTAAAATTAAAACTCATGAAAAAATTATTTTTAACTTTTTTAATGGCATCTACTTTAGTTTTTACTGGATGTCTTAAAGATGATGATACTCCTATAATAATAGAAGAAATTACAATTATTCAAGATGGTGGTGGGAGCAATAGTGGTACACCTGTTGTTGCTGTTACGGGAGCAATTTCTGCTAATACGGCTTGGACAAACGATAATATATATGAATTAAACCAGAAAGTTGTTGTTGAAGACGGAGTAACATTAACTATTGAAGCTGGTACAATTATTAAAGGTAAACCTGGAACAGGATCTTTAGCTTCTGCGTTAATTATAGCTAGAGGTGCAAAAATTAATGCCGAAGGAACGTCTACTAACCCAATCATTTTTACTTCTTCAAGTGATAACATTGATGCTGGACAAACTTCTGGAACTAACCTAAACGAAAGCAATAGAGGTCTTTGGGGTGGTTTAATCATTTTAGGAAAAGCGCCTTGTTCTTTTAAAGGAGATTTAAGTGAAGTACAAATAGAAGGAATTCCTGCTGATGATACTTTTGGATTATACGGTGGTACTATAGCCGATGATGATTCTGGCATCCTTAGATATGTATCTATTAGACATGGTGGTGCTTTAATTGGTGAAGGAAACGAAATTAACGGTCTTACACTTGGTGGTGTTGGTAACAAAACTGTTATTGATAACATAGAAGTTGTTGCTAACGTTGATGATGGTATTGAATTCTTTGGAGGAACTGTAAATGCTACTAACCTATTAGTTTGGGCTCAAGGTGATGATGGTTTAGATATAGACCAAGCTTATTCTGGAACTATCGATAATGCCATCGTTATATTAGGTGATGCTTCTGACCATGCTTTAGAAATAGACGGAAGAGAAGGTACTGCAACAGGCTCATTTACTTTAACCAACGTAACGTTGATGGGAAATTTAAATACTTCAAATGGAGAGTATGCAGATTTTAGAAGTAAAGCTACTGGAACTATATCTAACGTTTACGCAAAGGGATTCAAAGATAGCTCTGATGTTGAATTAGACAATAATGCTGTATCTCAAAACTTTTTAGATGGTTTAATAACATTTAGCAATTGGGAAATCGCTGGATTCGACAACAGTGTTTTTTTAGAAAAAGTTGGATGCTCAGAAAACTGTGATGATACAGATGAAACAAATGACATTCCTGAAGACAAAATTATTTTAGCTCCAACATTTACAGAAAGAGCTGCAGATTGGACAACACAAGTTACTGATGGTGCTCAAACTGTAGGAGCTACAACATCAAACCTTAATTGGACCTATGCAAATACTACAGGTGGTTTAGGATTCTAAAAGAGTCTGTTTTATTAAAAAATAAATGTACTACTGCTTACTATAATTTAAAGTTAGCAGTAGTTTACAAATTATATACATGAAAAATATTTATATAGTTCTTACCTTATTTTTAAGTTCATTGTTTAGTCTTAATGCACAAACTGGAACTTTGGCTGGAAACGTGCTTGATGGTGAATATAATAATGAACCTATGGCATTTGCTAATATTTTGGTAAAAGGAACTACAACAGGTACAACTTCTGATTTTGATGGGAAATATCAACTAAATCTTGATGAAGGAACATACACCATTATTTTTTCTTTTGTAGGATATCAATCTAAAGAAATAAGTGATGTTGTAATTAAGTCAGGACAAGTCGTTGATTTAGATGTTATTTTAACATCAAATTCCTTAGATGAAATAATTATTACTACAAGTGTTAAGCGAAATACAGAAAACGCAGTACTAAATATTCAAAAAAAATCAGTTACTCTTTTAGATGGTTTATCGGCTCAAAGTATAAAATCTAGTGGTGCTGGTAATTTAGCCAGTGCCGTTAAAAGTATTCCAGGAGTTTCAGTTGAAGGTGGTAAATATGTATATGTTAGAGGTCTTGGAGATCGTTATACAAAATCTACTTTAAATGGTGTAGATATCCCTGGTTTAGATCCAGATAGAAACACCATTCAAATGGATATTTTTCCAACAAATATTTTAGATAATATTATAGTTATTAAATCTGCAGCAGCAGAATATCCTGCAGATTTTACAGGTGGTGTTGTTGATATTGTAACTAAAGATTTTCCAACAAAATTTGAAGCTTCAATATCTCTAGGTACTGGTTATAATCCAAATATGCATGGTAAAGACAATTACTTAAACGGAACTGCGAGTAGTACTGATTTTTTAGGATACGATGATAACTCAAGAAGCAGACCTATACATAGATACCAAAACATTCCTGGAACTTTTGAAAACAGAGGCTTATTAACAACACTTACTGGTCGTTTTGATAACGAATTAAGAGCAAAACAAAGCACAAGTAATCCTAACTTTGATTTTGGTTTTACTTTAGGTGATCAATTTGAAATAGGAGAAAACAATAAACTGGGTTATTTAGCATCGTTTTCATACAAAAATAGCACTACCTTTTACGAGAATCGTTTAGATGGTTCATATTCAATCGATGCCAATGATAAGTCAAACAATCAATTAGTTACAGATAGAATTTCAAGTGGTAGCGAAGGCAGTAATAATGTGCTTTTAAATGGTCTTGTTGGGCTTACATATAAAACTCATAATTCAAAATATAGAGTTAACGTATTGCATATTCAAAATGGAGAATCTACTGGCGGGTTTTTTAATCAGCTTGTAGCGCAAGGCGGTTCTGGTTCTGGTTCTGGTTTTGAACCATTAACAAAAGATGCTATCACTTATACTGAGCGTTCTGTTACCAATGTGCTTTTAAATGGTAAACATTCTTTTGGAGCAGAAAAAGATTGGAGTTTTGATTGGAAACTGTCACCTACTATTTCGAAAGTTCATGATTTAGATCACAGAGTTACACCGCTACAGCAATCACAATCTGGAGAATTTTTTATAAGTGCGTCTGCGGCAACGTTTCCTATACGTATCTGGCGTTTTTTACAAGAGGAAAATTGGGCAGGAAAATTAGATTTTAGTAAAAAATATGAATTATTTGGTAAACCTGCTAAAGTAAAATTTGGAGGTGGTCACACTTATAAGTTTAGAGATTTTAGTGTTGATGATTGGACTTTTGATAATAATGGAACACCTGTTGTTGATGGAAATCCAAACAATATATTATTGCCCGAAAATATTTGGAGTAGAGACAATAATAATGGTACTTATCTTATTTCTGGAGATATATTCAACCCAAACGATGCTTATGAAGGTGAGCAACATATTTCTTCAACTTATATTTCTAACGAATTTAATATTACTGAGAATTTAAAATCAATTTTAGGCTTAAGAACTGAAGCATTTACATCCTATTACACAGGACAAGACGGGATCGAATTATATGATAGGTTTAAAGTATTAGATGAATACGATTTATTTCCTTCTGCAAACTTTATTTACGCAGTTACAGAAAAATTTAATATCCGTTCATCTTATTATAGGACAACAGCAAGACCATCTTTTAAAGAGGCTTCATTATCTCAAATATTTGATCCTATTACAGACAGATTGTTTATTGGTAATATTAATTTAAAACCAACATATGTAAATAATTTCGATTTAAGATTTGAAAAATTTGGTGGTGCTGGACAAATGTTTGCAATAAGTGCTTTTTATAAGGATTTTACAGATCCTCTTGAAAAATCGTTTTTTGCTTCTGCCCCAACGCAGTTAACCATTGGGAATTTAGGTAGCGCAAAAGTTTACGGAGCTGAAGTTGAATTTAGAAAACATTTAGGTTTTATTTCTGAAGGATTAAAAAACCTTAAGTTTTCTTTAAACGCTTCTGTTACAGAATCTAAATTAACCATGTCTGATGAAGAGTTTAATTCAAGGCAAGCCAATGCTAGAACTGGAGAAACTACTGATAGAAAAAGAAACCTACAAGGACAATCGCCTTTTTTAATAAATACAAGTTTAAACTATTCTAATGAAGACTTAGGATTACAAACCGGGTTGTTTTTCAACATGCAAGGGAAAACACTTGAAGTTGTTGGTTTGGGTGGTGTTCCGGATGTATTTACTAAGCCTTTTGAAAGCTTAAACTTTACATTAAATAAGTCTTTTGGAGAAAACAAAAAATCTTCAATAGATATAAAAGTTTCAAATATTTTAGGCAGCGACAGGGAAAGTGTATACCAATCATTTAGAGCTAAAGATCAAATATTTTCTTTAAGAGAACCAGGAATCGAGTTTTCAATTGGTTACTCATATAAATTCTAAATTTTAATAAAGTTTAAAACAAAAAAATCGCCTAAGGCTTAGGCGATTTTTTTATTTCAAAATTGGAATTAGCTTATAAAGAAGCTACATTATTGTCATAATTAACAACCTTTTTTTTGCCTTCAATCCAATGAATCCATTTGCCGACTTTTTTACCATTATCATAATTTGCAGAAACGATTTTTTCACCTTCTGTGTTAAAACTTAGCCACTGCCCTTGCAATTTACCATCAGCGGTAAACGATCCTGTTTGACTTACAGTACCATTCTCATGGTAATAAACAGCATCAATCAAGTTTGTGTCTTTATTAAGCTTTAAATCTCTCTTTTGCTTTTCTTGCGCAAAAGATACCACAGTAATTAAAAAGGTGAAAAGGAATAAAATTGATTTCTTCATAATTATGGGGTTTTAAATTATTATAATTCAAATATACAAATCGCTTAACGTTAAAACAACCTTCTCTTAACGTTGAGTTAACATTGAGATTTTAAAAAACTGATTGTCAATAGTTTAAAAATTAATTATAGATGAAGATTTAACATTGGAAAGCTTAATAATAACTTAATATTAGGGTTACATTCATATTAACTTAAACCTTGATATTTGACATGTCTTAAGACAAAACAATTAGTATTTCATATAATCTATTAGTTTTTGTCGACTACATTATTATGATTTCTAATGAGGCTGCCTTAGGCCAAGGCAGTCTTTTTTGTCTAAAAATTAATCATTAGGAAACATTAAGTTAACATTGGTTTTAGTTATTTGCAGCGACAAAAACTAAAAATTATAATGAAACTTAAATTTACTCTAGTAGCTATCACCCTTTTAGCAGTTTCTTCTCTTTATTCTCAAGAAATTAGTGATACCAAGTTTGGTAAAGGATTAATAAATTTTACTGCTAAAGACAGTTCTTTTAGCGTCAAGTTCGCTCCTCGTTTTCAAGTACGTTCAATCTCATCATGGGATCATGACGGCAATCAATATGGAAGTCCTGAACATAACTTTATTGTAAGGCGTGCCCGTTTAAAATTTAGCGGATTTGCATATAGTCCTAAATTAAAATACAAAATGGAATTAGGGCTTTCAAACCGGGATATCTCTGGTGCTAATCAATTTAACAGAAATACACCGCGTTATATTTTAGATGCGGTAATTATTTGGAATTTTGCTGGGAATTGGGAGTTATGGGCTGGTCAGACTAAACTTCCAGGAAATGTTGAACGTGTTGTATCTTCGGCTAATCTTCAATTAGTAGATCGCTCTTTATTAAACAGTCGTTTTAATATTGATCGAGATTTAGGAGTTCAATTACGACATAAAACTAATTTAGGAGGTGATTTTTTAATGCGTGAAAAGTTTGCAATTTCACAGGGAGAGGGGCGTAATGTTACCGAAGGTAATGAAGGTGGTTTGCAATATACAACCCGTTTAGAGTTTTTACCTTTTGGAACTTTTAAATCTAAAGGTGATTACAGTCAATCTGATTTAAAACGTGAAGTTAAACCAAAATTAATGGTTGGCTTTACTTATAACTTAAACCAAGGGGCTGTTAGAGAAAGAGGCTTTTCTGGTGATTATATGTTTAGAAGCGATGGCACTTTATACGAAACAGACATTACTACCTTTTTTGCAGATGCTATGTTTAAATATGACGGCTTTTCTTTTATGGGAGAATATGCAAAAAGAACCGCAGATAGCCCTGTAGCAATAGATTTAGATGGTGTTACACCAACTGGCGACATTGTGTTAACAGGTAATGCTTTAAACTTACAAGCTGGTTATCTGTTTAAAAGTGATTATGAAATAGTAGGACGTTTTACAACTGTAGATTATGAAACCATTACGAACACATTACCAAGAAAACAATATACTTTAGGCTTTAACAAGTTTGTTGTTGGACATAAATTGAAGGTACAATCGGATATTAATTATACTACTACAAACGGAAACAAAGACAATATTACGTTTAGATTAGGGTTTGATATTCATTTTTAAAACATAACATTTAGGTAACGTACTAAATTAAAAGTTTAAAGATATTTGCAAACTTAATTTAATTAAAAATTATGGAAAATATATACTTATTTATGTTAATTGCCATTACTGTGTTAGCGGTTGCTGACATTGTAGTTGGAGTTAGTAATGATGCTATTAACTTCTTAAATTCAGCTATTGGCTCTAAAGTACTTTCAATGCGAACTATAATGATTGTAGCGAGTTTAGGTATTTTTATAGGCGCCGTTTTTTCTAGTGGAATGATGGAAGTAGCCCGTAAAGGAATTTTTGTTCCTGCGCAATTTGAATTTGGTGAAATCATGCTCATTTTTATGGCGGTAATGATTACAGATATCTTACTTCTTGACTTTTTTAACACTTTAGGTTTACCAACTTCTACTACAGTTTCTATTGTATTTAATTTATTAGGTGCCGCAGTTGTTATGTCTTTAATTAAAATAGGGGCATCAGATACTCAAACTTTTTCGGATATAGGTAGTTATATAAACACCAAAAAAGCTTCAGAAATTATTTTTGGAATTTTATTGTCCGTATTAATTGCATTTACAGTTGGTGCTATTGTTCAATGGGTATCACGTCTTATCTTCACATTCAACTATGAGAAAAAGATACAGAATTTTGGAATTTTCTTTGGAGGTGTTGCATTAACTGCAATTACTTACTTTATTTTCTTAAAAGGATTAAAAGGAACACCATATTACAAAGAATTAAAAGGTGCTCTAGAAGGAAACGAAATTTTTATTATTATTGGAAGTTTTGTTTTCTGGACGTTGTTTTCATTCGTATTCGAAAAGTTAACTAAAAAAACAGTCTTACTTGTTGTTATTGCTGTCGGAACTTTTGGATTAGCATTAGCCTTTTCTGGAAACGATTTAGTTAACTTTATTGGTGTACCAATGGCTGCTTATCACTCTTACGAAGCATGGATAGCTAGCGGGATGGACACAACAATGTCTATGGCAGTATTAGATAAAAAAGTGCCAGCAGAACCCTTATTATTATTTATTGCTGGTGGTATAATGGTAGCTACCTTATGGCTTTCTAAAAAAGCAAAAACCGTTGCTGAAACCGAATTAAGTTTATCGCGTCAAGGTGATACACACGAAAAGTTTGAACCCAATGCATTATCAAGAGCTGTAGTAAAAGGGTCGTCTGCTTTATCAACTTATTTTGGTGCTATTTTCCCAAAATCAATACAAAACAGTATTAACAATAGTTTTACAAAGCCAGATACTGTAGCATTAACAAAAGATCAAAGTGTCGATGCTCCTGCTTTTGATATGATTAGAGCCTCAGTAAACCTTATGGTTGCTGGTGTATTAATTGCTATTGCAACCTCTATGAAGTTACCGTTATCTACAACTTATGTAACATTTATGGTAGCAATGGGAACCTCTTTAGCAGATCGTGCTTGGGGAAGAGAAAGTGCCGTATACAGAGTTGCTGGTGTTTTAAATGTAATTGCTGGTTGGTTTGGAACTGCATTAGGCGCTTTTATCGCGGCAGGAATTGTTGTGTTTTTAATAAATTGGAATCCTCAAGTAATGACTCCAATATTATTACTTATTACAGCTTTCTTATTGTATAGAAACTACAAATCGCATAAAGATAAATCGACAAAAGCAAACGACGAAGATAGCTTAAAAGAAACTGGAAGTAGGTCTGTACAAGGAGTAATTCATGAAAGTGCAGACAATATTGCTAACGTTGTAAAGCGTGGAAATAAAATTTACACTAATGCAGTAAAGGGCTTAGCTAAGCAAGACTTAACTTTACTAAAAAAGAATAAAAAGCAAGTTGCTAAATTATCAGAAGAAGTTGATAGCTTACGTGATAATATCTTCTATTTTATTAAAAATTTAGATGAAACCAGTTTAAGAGCCAGCAGCTTCTATATTAACATATTAGGTTACTTAGAAGATATTGTACAATCTTTAGAATATATTTCTAAAGTGAGCCATAAACACATTAACAATAATCATAAGAAACTTAAGTTTAGCCAAATTAAAGAGCTTAAGGAAATTGACGATGCTTTAGAAACTTTGCTTAATGATACAAAAGAAGCTTTTAACTCGCGTTCTTTTGAACAAATAGGATTAGTTATAAATCGTAAAAAAGAAGTGTTTGATTTAGTAACCGATAAAATTGTTAAGCAAGTAGCAAGAACAAGAACTGAGGAATCTAGTCCAAAAAACACAACTTTATATTTTGGTTTATTATTAGAAACGAAAGATTTATTAACAGCTACCATGAATCTTTTAGAAGAATATTATAATTCTCATGATGCATCTGTAGAACCTGCAACTATTAATGTTGTAGACGAGATTACAGAGAATGGCGAAAATTCTAATGAATAAAAATTAAATGCATTACTTAAAAAAACACCTCAATTGAGGTGTTTTTTGTTTTGTATATTTAGCAAAAACCATTGTATGAAACTTAATATACTTATCTGTGTCTCTTTATTTTTAGGCTTAACTTCTTTTAGTCAACAAATAAGCGGATCCGAACTTCTTGATCAAGCTATTAAATATCACGACCCAAATAATAATTGGAAAACCTTTAATGGTACATTTAATGTTATTATGGAAACGCCTAATAATTCAAATAGAGACTCTAAAATCGTTATTAATTTACCCGAGGAGCATTTTTACTTAAAATCAAAAAGAGATACTATAATAACTGAATATAGTTTAAAAAAAGATGAATGCACTATAAGCTTAAACGGGAATACGAATATATCTGATGAAGTTTTAAAAGCTAATAACTTAAGTTGTAAAAGAGCTAACCTATACAAAAACTATTATACTTATTTATACGGATTGCCTATGAAACTTAAAGATGCAGGCACTATAATAGATGAAAAGGTTGAACAAAAAGCTTTTAAAGGAAAAGATTATTTAGTTTTAAAGGTAAACTATGATTCTAATGTTGGAAAAGATGTTTGGTATTTCTATTTCAATCCTGAAAACTATGCTATGGAAGTCTATCAATTTTATAAAACTGATAATGAAGGCACTGTTAAAAAAGATAGCGGAGAATATATTTTACTTACTGATGAAGAAGTTATTAACGACATAAAAATACCAAAGAATAGAGCGTGGTACTATAACAAAGGTGATGGTTACCTTGGCACAGATATATTAAAAAAGTAGAAGTAAATATCCTAAAATTGAACCAATAGCAATAATCCACATCGTCGATATTTTTGTTCCAAACGTAAGATAGCTACAAAGTATAGCAATTAGTATTGTTCTCCAATCTACTATTGTATCTATAGTCATAACAACTAGTACCGATAACATTACTGCAACAGCAGCAACATTAACTGCATCAAGAAAATGTCTTAATATTTTTGATTGCCTCATTCTGGAAATAAAAGGATTCAAAATAAGAACAAATAAAAACGATGGTAAAAAAATTCCGGTTGTGGCTGCAATTGCTCCAGGAAAGCCTAAAAGCTGATACCCAATAAATGTAGAAGTTGATAATACAGGCCCAGGAGTAAACTGCCCAACTGCAATAGCGTCAATAAGTTCTGGCCTTGTAAGCCAACCTCTAGAAACTAATTCAGCATCTAAATATGCGAATAACACATAACCACTACCGTATAAAATAGCGCCAACTTTTAAAAACATTAAAAACACTTTTAGAGAAGATAATTTCACTACAGTTTCACTAACCGCAAGGCTCAATAGAATAGGTGAAATACTTAATGTTTTATTTTGAATACGTTCTTTTAAATAAAAATATCCCATTCCAAAAACGCCAGCCAATAATAGGGCCAATACTTCATTTACTCCAAGCAAACTAACCACTAATACTATAATGCCTAAAACAGCCAATTCGGTACTTTTAATTGCTTTTTTACTTAGCTTAATTATTGCTGATGCTATAATGGCTAATACTGCAGGTTTAATACCAATAATAAATGGTTTTACTTCTGGTAACTCGCCATATTTAACATACAAATATGCTAAAAGCCCTGTAATTATAATTGCAGGGAAAATAAAACAAATTCCAGCCACAAAAAGCCCTTTTCTTCCTGCGCGCTCATAACCGCAATGCATAGTCATTTCGGTCGAATTTGGTCCAGGAATTAAATTAGTAGCGCCAATAATATCGAGAAAATAGTCGCGTGTCATCCATTGGCGTTTCACAACTATCTCTTCTTCCATTAAAGCAATATGGGCAGCTGGTCCACCAAATGCAAAACAACCTAGTTTAAAAAAAACCTGCGCTACTTCTTTAAGCTTGTTTTTTTGAGTTGGCATTCTTATAAAAAATTTTTGATTTTATTAAAATGAATATGTTTTATTATTACTCTCCAATATCCTCATTCCATAATTCAGAGTTCTTCGATATAAAGGATTCCATAAGTTCAATACATACTTTATTATTTACAACCTCAACAGTAACTCCTCGAGATTTCAATAGAGATTCATCACCAAGAAATGTTTTGTTCTCACCAATAACAACTTTTGGAATACCATACAATAAAATAGCTCCAGAACACATTGAGCACGGCGATAATGTTGTATACAAAGTACATGCGGTATAAACGCTTACTGGTTGTCTTCCTGCGTTTTCAAAGGCATCCATTTCGCCATGTAAAACTACGCTACCATTTTGTATTCTTTTATTGTGACCCCTTCCTATTATTTTTCCTTTATAGACTATAACAGACCCAATAGGAATGCCACCTTCACTCAGCCCTTTTTTAGCTTCTTCAATTGCAGCTTCTAAAAATTTATCCATTTTTATTCTTGTAAAACACCTATTTGGTCTAACTCGCTTTGAGCATTCTTTTTGGCTTTAAATTTTTTCTCATCAACAACATAAGTGTTTGACATTGAATCGTGCCAACCTTTTCCTTCTGCTCCTAAAAAAGAAAAAGCTTCAAAAGGAATTAGCCTACATAAGCTTCTTAATAAAATATCTTGAAAACTAGGTTTACTTCCATCTTCTAAAACAACAATAGTTTTACTAATAAACTTGCCTAAAGTTTTTTGAAATAATACTTCAAATGTACTGAAGTATAAAAGTATTATTATAGCCCCAAAAACTAAACTTTCTAAAGTGTCCATTGTTACAATATAGTCTAATACTCCAGAGGCCCCCAGAAGCTCTAATATTCCTAAAAATATTCCAACTATAAAAGAAAAAAGATAATAGCCTATAGAGTCTATTATCATATTTATTATTCGTTTTTCTTTACTTGCGTATAAATCTGGAGTAACTCTAAAATTTTGATTATTCATAAATGGTTGGTTTAATTATAGCCTAAAAATAGCTTTTTTTAATCAACATTCGATAAATAAAAAACCATCTCAATAGAGATGGTCTTTAAAAATTTGGGGTTCCCCCTTTCGAGGGAACAAACCCAATATTTATTTGCTTTTAAGATCCGCACATTAAACAATCATCTCCTTCTCCTGCTTTTGCTTGTGCAATAAGCGCTTTCATCTCATCAGCAGACATAGGCTCAACTTCTGGCTTGCTTTGTTGTGCAAATTTAGCTGCATTTTGAGCTGCTAACTTCTTTTTCTTTGCTTCTTCTTGTTGAGCAACAACATTATCAACCTCAACAGTTTCAGCAACTGGTTCTTCTTTCTTTGTAGTATCTAAAGTAAACTTAATGGCATCAACCGCACTTTTAGTACGTAAATAGTACATCCCAGTTTTTAAACCACTTTTCCATGCATAAAAATGCATCGACGTTAATTTTGCCATGGTAGCACCTTCTAAAAACAAGTTAAGCGATTGAGACTGATCTATAAAATACCCTCTTTGGCGAGACATATCTATAATATCTTTCATGCTCAACTCCCAAACTGTTTTATATAAATCTTTAATATCCTGAGGAATAATATCAATGTGTTGCACTGAACCATTTGCTCTCATAATAGCTTGCTTTAAGTTATCATCCCAAAGCCCTAATTCTACTAAATCCTCTAATAAATGTTTGTTAACAACAATAAACTCTCCAGATAACACACGACGCGTGTAAATGTTTGATGTATAAGGTTCAAAGCATTCATTATTTCCAAGAATTTGAGATGTTGATGCCGTTGGCATTGGCGCTACTAATAACGAGTTACGCACACCATTTTTAAGCACTTGCTTGCGTAGTTTTGCCCAATCCCAATTACCACTTAATTCATCATCTTTAATATTCCAAAGGTTATGTTGAAAATCTCCTTTACTAATAGGCGATCCTTCATAAGTTTGATAAGGTCCATCTGCTTTTGCCTCTTCCATACTTGCTGTAACAGCAGCGAAATAAAGGGTTTCAAAAATATCTTGATTTAATTTTTTTGCCTCATCACTTGTAAAAGGCATACGTAATTGAATAAAGGTATCAGCTAACCCTTGAACACCTAAACCAATAGGACGATGCTTCAAATTTGAATATTCTGCTTCAACAACAGGATAATAATTTCTATCAATAACTCTGTTTAAGTTTTTGGTTACTCGTTTTGTAATACGGAATAATTCTTTATGATCAAACTCTCCATTCTTAACAAACATTGGTAAAGCTATTGAAGCTAAATTACATACTGCAACCTCATCTGGAGCTGTATACTCCATAATCTCTGTACATAAGTTTGAAGAACGAATAGTACCTAAATTTTGTTGATTAGATTTACGGTTTGCCGCATCTTTATACAACATATATGGTGTTCCTGTTTCAATTTGAGATTCTAATATTTTTTCCCAAAGTTCACGTGCTTTAATCGTTTTACGCCCTTTTCCTTCGGCTTCATATTTAGTATATAAAGCTTCAAAAGCTTCACTATGTACCTCATCTAATCCTGGACATTCGTTAGGACACATTAATGTCCATTCGCTATCTTCTTGTACACGCTTCATAAATAAATCAGATGTCCACATGGCATAAAATAAATCGCGCGCACGCATTTCTTCTTTACCATGATTCTTTTTTAAATCAAGAAAATCAAAAATATCGGCATGCCAAGTTTCAATATAAATAGCAAAACTTCCTTTACGCTTTCCGCCTCCTTGATCTACATAACGCGCTGTATCGTTAAATACTTGCAACATAGGAACAATACCGTTTGATGTTCCATTTGTTCCAGCAATATAACTACCTGTTGCGCGAACATTGTGTATTGCTAACCCAATTCCTCCTGCAGATTGTGATATTTTTGCAGTTTGTTTTAGTGTATCATAAATACCATCAATACTATCCTCTTTCATGGTTAAAAGGAAACATGATGACATTTGAGGTTTTGGTGTACCTGAATTAAATAATGTTGGTGTAGCGTGTGTAAAATATTTTTTAGACATTAACTCATAAGTTTCAATGGCTGCATCTAAATCATTTAAATGAATCCCTATTGAAACACGCATAAGCATATGTTGTGGGCGCTCAGCAATTTCTCCATTAAGTTTTAATAAGTATGAACGTTCTAAGGTTTTAAATCCAAAATAATCGTATCCAAAATCGCGATTATAAATAATTGTAGAATCTAATCTATCTTTATTATCCATAATCACTTTATAAACCTCATCAGATAAAAGTGGTGCATCTTTTCCTGTTCTAGGATTTACATAGGTATAAAGGTCATGCATTACCTCACTAAACGTTTTTTTTGTGTTTTTGTGTAAGTTAGACACCGAAACTCTAGCGGCTAAACGTGCGTAGTCTGGATGCGCTGTCGTCATAGTTGCAGCAACTTCTGCAGCAAGATTATCAAGTTCGCTAGTAGTAACACCGTCGTACAAACCTTCGATTACACGCATAGCCACTTTTAATGGATCTACCAGTTCGTTAAGGCCATAACATAACTTTCTTACTCTAGCTGTAATCTTGTCGAACATGATTTGTTCTTTTCTGCCGTCTCTTTTTACTACATACATAATTTTTACACGTTTTAAGTTTTTCTGATACACCTTCAGAAAAATGGTTAGTTGGATATTCTAATATTTGAAACTAATGGTTAGCTAGCCTCAAAATCAGTTAATTAAAAAATATTTACTTATTTATTGAAAATCGATTCTCTTTTAGGGTTAAAAGATCACGAAACACTTCTTTTGTTGTTTTAAATTGATTTCTTATTTAGAAATCTTCATCAAAGCTAAATTTATTCTCGTCGTCTTCTTTATTAAGAACACCTGCTTTTTGATATTCAGACACTCGTTTCTCAAAGAAATTAGTTTTTCCTTGCAACGAAATCATATCCATAAAGTCGAATGGATTTGTTGAGTTGTAAACCTTATCACAACCAAACTCTCCTAACAATCTATCTGTAACAAACTCCAAATATTGTGTCATTAACTTCGCATTCATTCCTATTAAACTTGCAGGAAGTGATTCTGTAATGAATGAGCGCTCAATATCTAAAGCATCTGTTAATATTTGAGTAATTCTATCTTTTGGCACTTTATTTACAATATGATTTTCATGTAAATGCACAGCAAAATCACAATGTAGACCTTCGTCTCTTGAAATAAGTTCGTTAGAGAATGTTAACCCTGGTAATAAACCACGTTTTTTAAGCCAGAAAATAGAGCAAAAACTTCCTGAGAAAAATATACCTTCAACGGCAGCAAATGCTATTAAACGTTCTGCAAAACTCGGTGAATCTATCCATTGTAATGCCCAATCTGCTTTTTCCTTAATAGCTGGAAATACTTCAATGGCATTAAATAATGCGTCTTTTTCTTTATCGTCTTTTACATAAGTATCAATTAACAATGAATACACTTCAGAATGAATATTTTCCATCATGATTTGAAAACCATAAAAGAATTTAGCTTCTGAATATTGTACTTCAGATACAAAATTTTCAGCTAAATTTTCATTTACAATACCATCTGAAGCAGCAAAAAATGCTAAAACATGTTTGATAAAATAACGTTCATCATCATTCAATTTATTATTCCAATCGTTAAGATCTTGATGCAAATCAATTTCTTCAGCGGTCCAAATACTAGCTTCTTGCTTTTTATACCATTCCCAAATATCATGATGTTGAATCGGAAAAATAACAAAACGATCTTTGTTTTCTTGTAAAATGGGTTCAATAGCTTGAGACATTGTTTTTTTGTTTTTTTAATAAAAATTTGACGAAAATTTACTTTGATTTCGGGATAACAAAGATTGCAAAATGATTGACATGTTTTAAGAAATTTAATGAAACCTTTTCAACAAGTTTTTAACAATGAGAAAATACTACAAAAAATGCATATGTTTTTTGTGATATTTTTAAATTGCTGATTATCAGTTATTTATGAAGTTTTTATTTAAAAAGAAAAATCTTATTTTTTTGAATAGAACCCCTATAAAACCGCTTGGTTTGCGATGTTTTTTGAGAAGATTTTATTTAGAAAAAATTAAATCTTTTTCAAAAATTTAAAGTTACTTTGGTAGAAATAAGCGAAACTCAATGAATCAGTATTTATAAAGTTATAGATTCTTTAATAATTAGCTTAATATTATTTAAAAATAGAGTTTATTACTTATGCTTTTCAGCAACCTTTTCTAATTCTGCATACCAATCTTCTCCAAACTTTCTTATTAAAGCTTCTTTTACAAATTTGTACACAGGGACCTGAAGTTCTTTCCCAAGTGTACAAGCATCATCGCAAATCTCCCATTTATTATAATTTACAGCAGAGAATTCAGAATATTCCTTTACACGAATTGGATATAAATGACAAGACACTGGTTTTTTCCAAGATATTTCACCTTGGTTATACGCTTCTTCAATACCACAAAGCGCCGTGTTTTTTTCATCAAAAATTACATAAGCACAATCGGCATTATTAATTAAAGGGGTTTCAAGATCGCCAAAATCAGTAATAATATGTGTTCCTTGTTGCTCAATAGCTTCAATCCCTTGCTTTCTTAAAAAGGGTTTTACTTTAGGGTAAATATCTTTTAGAATTTGAGTTTCTTCTTTATTAAGTGGTGCTCCAGCATCTCCGTCAATACAACAGGCTCCTTTACATGCTGATAAATTGCATACAAAGTCTTTTTCTATAATATCTTCTGAAACTATGGTTTTACCTAATTGAAACATGCTTTTGAACTAAAAATTTAGCACAAAAATAGAGAAACTTTACTCGATAATCGAGATTTACATGCTTCGAAATCTGCCTCGGAAATTTTAATGCTTTTCCTTATAATAATCTTACGACCTTGGTTTAATATAGTTTACTTTAATTTAATGTTATAAATCGGTTATAATCATCTACTTTTGCGGAAAAAGTAAAACTAAAACGCATGCAACTCAATTTTAAAGAAATTTTCACTGCTTTTATGGTGTTATTTGCAGTGATTGATATTATAGGAAACATTCCTATTGTTATTGATTTACGGAAAAAAGCAGGACATATACAAAGCGAAAAAGCTTCAATTATTGCTGGAATAATCTTAATTGTATTCTTGTTTTTAGGAAAAAGTATTTTAAATCTTATTGGTATAGATGTGAATTCGTTTGCAGTCGCCGGTGCGTTTATTTTATTTTTTATTGCCTTAGAAATGATTTTAGGTATTACGCTTTACAAACAAGATGAAAATGCATCAATGACTACTGCTGTTTTTCCTCTAGCGTTTCCATTAATTGCTGGACCAGGAAGCTTAACAACTTTGCTGTCTTTAAGAGCGGAATTTAGAACAGAAAATATCATTATTGCTGTTTTAATGAATGTTATTATTATTTATATTGTGCTCAAAACATCTTCAAAAATTGAACGAGTAATAGGGCAAAACGGTATTAACATTATTCGTAAAATATTTGGAGTTATACTATTAGCTATAGCAGTAAAATTATTTGCTCATAATATAAAAGCTTTATTTGATATTGCTTAGCTCATAATGGTATTTGACAAACAAACTTTATTGTAAAACAGTAAATAAAAACACATGAAAATATTAACCATATTACTTAGCGTTATTGCTTTAGGGCTGATTATTTTTAACTTTACAAAAGTAGATCTTAATGCCCCTTTTGAAGGCGATAGCATGATTGCTTTAATAACCATTGTAGCGTCCTTTTGCGTTATTATAATGATGAGCATTTTAAGAGTTTCAAAACGTATTGAACAAAAAACAAAAGGACACAAATAATGTTCGACGCTTTAATTATTGGTGGTGGCGCAGCGGGTTTATCTTGTGCTTTGGTTTTGGGGTCTGCAAAAAACAAACCCTTTGCTGAAAACAAGCAAATTGCTATTATAACGCATCAAAAAACATCGCATTTACAAACGGCGTTATTTAATAATGTATTGGGCTTAACTCCAGAAACTACGGGAGCATCTATTTTAGAAAGTGGCAAAAAGCAATTGTACGACTTATACCCACATATTGAGCAAATTGAAAACGAAAAAGTCTGCGTTATTTCAAAATCTGCAAACGGATTTAACGTTGAAACCAACAAAAACATTTATCAATCTAAATTAGTAGTTATCGCAGTTGGTTATACTAATTTAATGACTATTAAAGGTTTAGAGCAATATATAGAACCGCATCCAAGAACAGCGATTGAAAAAGACCGTATTTGGCTAAAAAACACTAATCATTTAATTGAAGAAAACCTATATGTTGCTGGTACTTTAGCAGGGTGGCGCAGTCAGTTTGCCATAGCTTCTGGAAGTGGCGCGCATGTAGCTACCGATGTTTTAACGCTTTGGAACAATGGCAAGCACACTAAGGTGCATGATAAGGTAGTTTAAAAATGTAATTACTTCCCGTCACTCAACTTAATCACTTCATCAATCATGATATCGCGCTGATTGAAAACCTCTTCAAAAGCACCATTGCCGTACAGTTGATCTGCAAGAGTAGCTTTAATGTATTGTTTAACTTCGCTATGATAGGCTACAAAAGTTATTTTAGAATCTGTTCTTACATTTAAATAGTCTTGAAAAGCAAAAACTAAATCCTCCCCCACCTCATAACTATCAATAAAGTCCTGTCTTGAAATACCATCATAAACATGACGGTCTTTTTCTAATTCTTCAAACACAAAATAGCCAATAAAACCACGACGTTGTAAAAAGGTAAGTGTTTCATTATGCATACTATTATCAATAGGCACAAACACGTCTGGTATAATACCGCCACCGCCATAAACAACTTTTCCTTCTGGAGTTGTAAATTTTAACGAATCGGCAACTTTAATTTTTTCAGGATCTAAAAGCTCACCACTATCTAATCTATCAAAATACTCATCGTAATAATCTTTGTGTCCTTTTTTATATGGTCGTTGTATAGAGCGCCCTGTTGGAGTATAATAGCGTGACACGGTTAAACGCACTGCGCTACCATCTCCCAAATCCATTTCGCGTTGCACGAGTCCTTTTCCGTAAGAGCGTCGTCCAACAATAGTACCTTTATCGTTATCTTGTAATGCGCCTGCTACAATCTCGCTTGCCGATGCAGAGTTTTCGTCAATCAACACATAAACGTTTCCTTCTTCAAATTCGCCTTTACTAGTGGCAAAGCTTTTTTCTATATCTCCGCGTTTATTTTTTGTAAACAAAATAAGTTTATCGTCTTCTAAAAACTCATCAACAATTTGTTCTGCAATCCCTAAAAAACCACCTGGATTATCACGTAAATCTATTGCCACTTCTGTAGCACCAAGATGGATTAACTTCTCTAATCCTACTTTAAATTCTTTATAAGTAGATTCTGCAAAACGGTTAACTTTTATATAACCCAGTTTCTCGGTAAGCATATAAGATGCATCAACACTTTTTATAGGAATGGTACTGCGCTTAACAATAAAATTTAAAAGCTTTGGTTCTCCTTTTCTATAAACCTTTAATTTTACTTTACTGTTAATTGGACCTTTAAGTTTTTTAACTAATTCGCCATCGTTTAAACGTTCTCCATAAAGCGAATCGCCATTGGCCATAATAATACGATCGCCACCTTTAATACCTGCTTTTGCGCTTGGTCCATTTTCTATGGGTCTAATAACAGTAATAGTATCTTTATAAGTATAAAAACTAACGCCAATACCTACAAAATCACCTTTCATGTTTTCGGCAACACGTTCCATATCTTCTTTTGGGATATATACCGAATGTGGATCCAAATTTTCTAGAATACCATTAACTGTAACATCTACAATGCTATCTGTATTTATGTCATCTACATAATCATAATCAATGTAATCAATAAGCCTGTTGAGTTTATCTTTTTTGCTATTGGTTGAAAACAAGCGATCTGGCGAGTCAGAAAAATTTAACTTTCCGCCAATAAAAATGCCTGCTGCAATAGCAACACCTAAAACCAATGGTAAATATTTTTTTTTGTACGACATTATTCGTCTATAGCTTCAATTAATTTAAGTTCAATACCTGCTTTTTCTAAAAAGCGTAATCCCGAATCATCTTTATATGCTTGATGATACACCACCTTAACAATACCTGCCTGATGGATTAGTTTACTACACTCTTTACATGGCGACATGGTTATATACAACGTTGCCCCTTTTGCTGATTGTGTTGACGATGCTACTTTTAAAATAGCATTAGCCTCGGCATGCAATACATACCACTTTGTGTAACCATCATCATCTTCACAAAAATTTTCAAATCCAGATGGAGTTCCATTATAACCATCAGAAATTATCATTCTATCCTTTACAATAAGCGCGCCAACTTGCCGGCGTTTGCAATACGATAACTTTCCCCATTCTTCAGCAATTCTTAAATAAGCCTTATCGTACTTAAGTTGTTTATGTTCTGGCATTAATTTATGTTCTTATTATGGCGTTACCCTCATTTTAAAATTTCAGAAATAATATTGAAATTTCTAGTTATTCGGGTCAGGCTTTTTGTTACAATCTTTTACAAAAAAGTAAAAGGATTTTCACTACAATCCTTAACGCGAAACAATTGTAATAACGAATATACTCTGTTAGTATTTTAATTACAACGCAAGTTCGTTAAACTTTTCCGAAAATTTAAGGTTAGTTACCCATTTTGCGTTAGGGATAGTAATGGAAAGCCCACAGCGAGGTACGAGCGAGGACTTGTAATGTATAGCCCGACCCTTGTGGTAACGCCCAAAAGGTTTATGATAAAAAATCGCTCCCTAATAGCATAGGTATTACCAATCCTACTACAATTGCCGAAATTACCATAATCCAATCGCGCCTAGTAAACCTAAATATAGTTTGCACCACATAGCTTAAAAACAGCACAATAAATACAATAATAACCTGTGCAAGTTCTATACCTAGAGCAAATTCTAGCAGTAAAACTAATTTATTATCGGTATCATCAACAAGCATCTGGAATTCTCGCGCAAAGCCTAAACCATGCACTAAACCAAAAAACAAAGTAGTTAAAAACAGCACACCCACTTTTTCTTTTTGAGCGCCTTTACCTGCGGTAAACACATTAAATAGTGCTACTATTAAAATAGTTATGGGTATTAAAAATTCTACCACTTGACCATTTACGCTAACTACATTATAAGCGGCTAAAACAAGGGACAAAGTATGCCCTAATGTAAATACAGAAACGAGTAATAAAACACGTTTCCAGTCTTTAAAAACATATGGAATGGTTAGTACTATTAAAAATAAAACGTGGTCGTAAGCATTAATATCTAAGACGTGGTTAATGCCATATTTTACGTTGAATAAAAAATTATCAAGCATATTAATTAAAATTTAGGGTTGTTCAAATATACAAATAAAGAAATTCTACACTTTTATTTTAGCAAAACACTATACTTTTTACCTAATTGAAAAAGCATTTCTTTGGTAATATCTTCCAAATTAAAGGTGTGCCCCCAGTTCCAATCTTGTCTTGCCGAATCATCATTTATACTTTTAGGCCAGCTATCTGCAATGGCTTGTCTATAATCTGGAGTATAGCTTATTTCAAATTCTGGAATATGCCTTTTTATAGATTGAACCACTTCTTTAGGCGTAAAACTTATGGCTGATAAATTGTACGACGATCTTATTTTAATAACATCCTCGCTGGCTCTCATAATATCTACCGTAGCTTTAATAGCATCGTCCATAAACATCATAGGCAGTTTGGTGTTTTCTGTTAAAAAGCAATTATACTTTTTATCGGTAATCGCTTTATGGTAAATATCTACAGCATAATCAGTAGTGCCACCACCTGGTTGTGTTTTCCAACTAATTATTCCTGGGTAACGCAAACTCCTAACGTCAACACCATATTTTTGATTGTAATATTCACACCAACGCTCGCCTACTTGCTTGGTAATACCATAAACTGTAGTAGGTTCCATTGTAGTGTATTGCGGTGTGTTTTCTGTTGGTGTTGTAGGTCCAAAAACAGCAATGCTAGAAGGCCAAAATATTTTTTTAATAAATTTTGCTTTTGCTAAATTTAATACATGAAACAAAGAACTCATATTTAAATCCCAAGCCTTCATTGGGTATTTTTCTCCAGTAGCACTTAACATAGCTGCCATTAAATAAATGGTATTTACATTATATTTTTCAACACACACTTTAACACTAACGTAATCCTGAGCATCTACAATTTCAAAAAGGCCAGAGTTAACAATATCTAAATTACTATAACTTATATCGCTTGCAATAACATTTTCATCACCATAAATACTTCTAAGCTTAAACGTTAATTCAGAACCTATTTGCCCGCAAGCACCAATAATCAATATTTTTGGATCCATTTAAAACACTATTTATAAGAATTCATCAAAAATAATAAGATTATATTGATAATATCGTATTCAAATAAATTTAATAAACGTATACTTTCAGTTATTTTGCTTCAATCTTTTATCAAAAAAACACAAAAAATAAACTATTCCTATATCTTTGTAAAGCATCCAGAATACGTAACGGCATGAACATTAAATTTTTAAGCATTGTAAGTATTTTTATCCTTATTTCTTCATGTAAAAAAACTGAAGAAAATAACCCTGTTAATACTGTCGAAAATACTAGTCAAGAATTATCTAAAAACGAAATTTCGGAGCTTGACTATCTTGATTTTGTTTTAGACGAAAAAACAGAGCAAGCCATTGAAAACTGGGAAGAATATTATCAAATTCAAGATGCCATAACCAATGTAAAAGAAGGAGATTTAGTCTTTTTCAATGAAAAAGAAACGATTAAAACTCTTTTAACTGATTTAAGAAAGAATATTCCTGAGTCAGTAAATACTCCAGCAACTCTAGCCAGAATACAAGTTTTAGAAACAAAAATCTACAAATTAGAAAGTTTATCTAACCTATCAACTACATCTAAAGAAACCCTTAAAAGTAGCATTAAAGAGTTTTTAGTATCCTTCTCTAACCTAAACTTTCAAATGAATAAAAAGCTAGAGAAAGACAGTAATAATATCCAAAAACCTCAATAAGGCTAACGCCTCTTTTTCTTAATTTTTTGTTAAGGTTATTATAAAACACGCTTTACAGGTACTAAATAATAGTAAATTGTAAAACAATTTTTTTAACTAAAATCAAAAAATGAAAAACAAACTAAATTTTTTATTCCTACTAAGTGGGTTTTCTTTTTTAGGGCTTGTAGCCTGTAAAGAAGATGCAAAAAAAGAAACTGCACAAATAGAAAAAGTACCCGGTATTAATATAGAATACATGGATACTAAAGTAAAACCAAGCGATGATTTTTTTAGACATGTTAATGGTACATGGCTAGATAATAACGAGATTCCATCAGACAGAACACGATGGGGAAGCTTTGATGAACTTAGAAAAAAGACTGATGAAGATGCTTTGGCAATTTTAAAATCGGCAATGACAACAAACAAAGATTTGGATAAAATTGAGGTGTTGCCTGGATCAGATCAAGAAAAAGCCGTATTTCTTTTTCAATCTGTAATGGATACTGTTACCAGAGATGCTCAAGGCATCAAGCCTTTAGAATCTGCATTAGCTAAAATTGATAACGTTAAAAACATCAATGATTTACAAAGCCTTATAATTGAAGCTGAGCCAAAGGGAGGCATAGGCTTTTTTGGTTTTGGTGTGGGTTCTCACCCAAAAAACAGTAGCATAAATGCTGGTTATTTAGGCAACGGTGCATTAGGGTTAAATAGAGATTATTATGTTGATGAAGATGATGACACGAAGGAAAAAAGAGAAAAATATCGTGCGCATATAGCACGAATGCTACAATTTATTGGTGATTCTGAAGAGGATGCTAAAGCAAACGCAGATAATGTTCTGGATTTTGAAACTAGAATGGCTAAACCAAGAATGACTAAAGAAGACAGAAGAGATGCTAGAAAAAGGTACAATCCAAAATCAATGGATGACTTAGCAAAAATGACTCCTTCAATTAATTGGAGTGCCTATTTTAAAGGTATTGGAGTTAAAGAAATCGATACCGTTATTGTAACTGATCCTGGGTATTTTAAAGCACTAGAAGGCCTTTTAAAAGAGAACAATATTGAGGATTGGAAAAACTACATGCGCTGGACATTAATTGACCGCAGTGCTGGAGTACTTACAACTGAAATTGATAAAGCCAATTGGGAGTTTTACAGCAAAGTATTAAGAGGTTCAAAAAAGCAAAGAGATAGAGAAGAACGTGCTTTAAATACATTAAATGGAACTATTGGTGAAGCTTTAGGAAAGCTATATGTTGATAAAAAATTTCCACCTGAAGCTAAAGCTAAAGCTGAAAAAATGATTAAAAACATCATGTTAGCTTTTGAAAAAAGAATAGATAATTTAGAATGGATGACTCCAGAAACTAAAGAAAAAGCGAAGGAGAAATTAAAGAAAATGAATGTTAAAATTGCTTATCCAGACCAATGGAAAGACTATTCTGAGCTTAATGTAGAAAGTGTTGAAAACGGAGGGTCTTATTTTAATAACATTCAAAATGTAAGAGCTTGGAATTATATGGACGACCTAAATAAACTAGGTAAACCTGTAGATAAAAGCGAATGGTTAATGGCGCCACAAGTTGTTAACGCATATTTTATGCCTCCATACAACGAAATTGTTTTTCCTGCTGCCATATTGCAACCGCCTTTTTATAATTATCAAGCTGATGAAGCTGTTAATTACGGCGGTATTGGCGCTGTAATTGGACACGAAATATCGCATTGCTTTGACGATTCTGGGTCGCGCTACGATGCTAATGGGAACTTAAATAACTGGTGGACAGATAAAGATTTAGAGCAATTTACAGCGCTTGGTAAAAAGCTATCTGATCAATATGCTGCTGTTGAAGCCTTGCCTGAAACTTTTTTAAATGGAGAATTCACTCTAGGTGAAAATATTGGAGATTTAGGTGGTATTAATGCGGCTTACGATGGGCTGCAATTATACATGGCCGAAAATGGTAGGCCAGAAAACATTGATGGTTACACTCCAGAACAACGTTTATTTTTATCATGGGGTACTATTTGGAGAACAAAATACACTGATGATGCTTTACGTAATCAAATAAAAACGAATACGCATTCACCAGGAATGTATCGTGCAGTTATGCCGCTTAAAAATGTTGATGCTTTTTATAAAGCTTTTGATATTAAAGAAGGTGATGACATGTATATTAAACCAGATGACAGAGTGAAAATCTGGTAACAACAAATTCTTTTTAATAAAAAAGTGCAGATTCCTAAATTTAGGAATCTGCACTTTTTTTATATTACTTTTTAATTAATTTTTGGGCTGAGCAGCAGCTTGTGCTTGTGCCTGTTTTTGCCTTAACAACTCTGTTTTAGTTAGCTGAACTAAATTAAAATTAGGAGCTACTTTTAAGGTTTCATCCAAAATATCCACAGCTTTATCAATATTAGTTTTTGTGTCTTGGTTATAAACAACTAAAGCATTCAAATACATAAAGGCTGCTTTTAAAGATACTTGATAAGGTTGTTGCGTTTCATAATAAGCTTTTGTCATATCATCTTTGGCATTTGCAAGACCATATGTAACATGTTTTGATGCTTCATCGTTTTTTTGAGTTTGCAAATTTAACTCCGCTAACTCGTAGGCTACAAGTGCATTTGGTTTTCTTTTAAATAACTCTTCAAAATGACCAATAGCCAATGCTGGTCTTTTAACCGATTTTAACGATAAGGCTTTAACTTCAACTGCAATATCAGAATCTCCAACATTTTTTTCAATGCCAATAGTGTTTAAAGCCTGAATATACTTGCCCTCGCTCATGTAAATATATGCCAAGGTGTCTTTTCTAGCCACAGATGGTGACAACACATTTAAATGTGTCATAGCACTAATTATTCCCTGCATATCACCTTGAGCCCTCATTTGTTTATAATAAGCCTCATAATGCTTTATTAAATCTGGATTACTTTGCGCATTTAACTGAAAACATCCAGCTAATAAAGCCACCATTAAAAATCGTTTCATCTTTACTTTTTTAAATTTCGCTAAAACTATAAAAAATTAACATTTAATGTCTTAAAAGAATGCTAATTATTTTAATATTTAAATTATGGCAAACTTAAATGTATTTATTAGAAAATCAAACTTTTAGGAAAACTCAAAAAAAATAAGTATATTTAAGATTACTAAATTTTTAATTATTATGGGAATAAAAAGTTTTCAAGGCGCTAGAAGACAGCAAACCAATGCTACTGACACAACACCTTTAAAGGTTAGTGATTATATGACTACGAATTTGATTACGTTTACTCCTAACCAGACCATTGAAAGTGTAATGGAAGCTATAATTAAGCACCGAATATCTGGTGGCCCTGTAGTAAATGAGAAAAATGAATTAGTTGGTGTTATTTCTGAAGGTGATTGTATTAAACAAATTAGCGAAAGCCGTTATTACAATATGCCTATGCAAGATAAAACCATTGAAAAACATATGGCTGTAAATGTTGAGACTATTGATGGTAATATGAATATTTTTGACGCCGCCAATAAATTTTTAAATGCTAAAAGGCGTCGCTTTCCAATTGTAGAAAACGGCAAATTAGTTGGTCAAATAAGCCAAAAAGATGTGCTTAAAGCGGCCATGGCCTTGAAGGGTCAGAACTGGAAATAGATTATTATATTCTTCTTTTATCAATTAATCTAGCCTTAGGCAAATCTGTTATTATAATCTTTTGCTCATTACTGCTTTCTAAAGCTGCAATTTTTGAATAGCTATAACCATTTATAGGCTCATCTAAAACTTTCCATTTAGCAATACCACCAACAGTTATAATTTCGCCTAACTCTATTATTCTTTCAGAGTATTTTAATGTTTTATTAAACCCCAACCAGGTTTCACTTTCAATACCAAAACTATCTAATACTTTTTGAAATTCAGGAGTTGGATCATTAAATGTTCCTGATGAGACACTACTATCTTCAACCATGTAGCTATAAAAATTGCTTGTTTCATACGATGGCTTAACCATAACTAGCTCACCATTCTTTTCAATAAAAAAATGTTGAATGTCTTCTTTATTCACAAGTGTTTTCCAATACGAGCTTTTTCCAGATTGTATTTTCTGTTTAATTTTAATAGAATAAGCTACACACTTTCTTTTACTAAAAGGTGCTATAAATGGTTCCTCCACTTCAAGTACTTTACCAGATATTTTAGTTAACTCATTTGTTCTAAATTGAATAATTCGCTTTGGCTTAAATTTTTTCAGCTTTCTAAGAATTATTTGTTTTCTATTAAAATAATAAACTAAAAATCCAATAATTACAATTGTTATAATTATTAAAAAAGGAATTATATAATTTGATGGGTCTGTCATAAGGATGTATACCAAATTAGTAGTTTAACTCTTTAAATTGTTACATATATCTACTCATTTCGTTTTACTAGCGCATAATAATCACCTTCTAAAGGTAAATACCCTTGGTTGTATACAAAGTAATAAATAGTGCCTGCCTTTGTGGTATAAATACTTGTGAAATAATTAAAATCGAAACCTTTTTCAATGAGTTTTGCTCTTGAGGTTTTGGTTTTATCTTTTGGGTTTAGAGCTTCTAAAATTCTGTAGTTTTTTCTAAGCCTATTATTTGTGTTACGTATTAAATTTCTGTGGTCTTTATTAATGTTGTTGTTATAAGCATTTCTGCAGGCATCACTACAGAACTTTTTATCAATTCTACCAACAATCTTATCACCACATTCTAAACATTGTTTATCCATAGTTTTCATTTTTTAATTCGTACCATCTTAAATCTAATTGCTCTTCTTCAAAATAAAAATCTTCAACATAATGTAGCCCTATTTTTAAAAGTGCATTGTGAGACGCTTGATTCCCCATTTCTGTTGTACCGTATAATTTAGATAATTTCAAAACATTAAAGGCATAATCCACTGCTGCTTTTCCAGATTCGGTAGCATAACCTTTTCCCCAATACTTAGGTATAAACCTATAACCAACATCGTAATACTTTGTAAAACCGTTCATGTTGTATTCCGTATTCAGGCGTATTCCAGACCAGCCAATAAAATTTCCTGTAGCTTTTTCAATAGCTGCAAATCTGCCAATTCCTCGTTCTTTATATTGGTTGATAATACTATCTAACATTTTTTGAGATTCTGTTTTAGTTTTAACGGGTTTGTTTCCTAAATACTTATGAACTTCTGGGTTTGAATCTAACTCAAACATACCTTCTAAATCAGTTGTTCTTAACTCTCTTAAAATGAGTCTTTCGGTTTCTATATAAAATATCATTATGTTATTTATTTAAAATAGGAATATAAGCTTCCCACGGACCAACCTCATCTTTATATTGCTTAGCCATAATTCTGGCAATTTGTGCAATATGACCTAAATCGTGAGTTACCCATGTGGCAAGTAATTGCTTTAAAGTTACTTCTCCTAATTCTGGGTGTATTCCTTTTAAATTGAGTTCAGTTTCGCTAAGCTTTAGCGCCTTTAAATGATTTAAATTTTTAGTTCTTAATTCTGAAAATTCTTCTAATAACTGTGAAAGTGTTTTCCCTTTTGAATTTTCAAATTGAGCAAAACGATCAAATGACTCAAAGGTTTTGTTATTAGAATCGTTTAAAATAATTTCTAAACGTTGCATCCAATCGGTTTTTTCACCGTGAATTAAATGACCAACAACATCAAAAACACTCCAGGTGTTATCTCCCTCGTTACTAAGAATCCATTCATCAGATACATTTAAAAGAAATGTATTAAGTGTTTTTGGTGTTCGCTCTAAAATTTCTAAAGCCTTATTAATGTTATATTTCATATGGAGTGCAATATACAAATTATTCGTTTACAAACGACTACAAACATTTACAAACGATTTTAAATAAGTAATACCCGAATATTTTTTGGAAGCCCTCGCATATTTGCAGTGTCGAATTTATACTGGACTTGTTTCAGTAACTCATTCACAAAACAACAATTAAGTAAAAATTAAAGATCCTGAAACGAGTTCAGGACATGGTATTAACTGTTTAACACGAAAAACAAAAATTATGAACACACTTAGAAACAAAGTACAGTTGATTGGTAACTTAGGAAATGATCCAGAAATCATCAATCTAGAATCAGGAAAAACACTAGCAAAATTTAATATAGCTACTAATGAAAGCTATACAAATAATAAAGGCGAGAAAATTACAGACACACAATGGCACAATGTTGTAGCCTGGGGGAAAACAGCAGAAATTATTGAAAAGTATGTAACCAAAGGAAAAGAGGTCGCTATTGAAGGTAAAT
This sequence comes from uncultured Flaviramulus sp., assembly GCA_947501105.1. Lineage (GTDB taxonomy): Bacteria > Bacteroidota > Bacteroidia > Flavobacteriales > Flavobacteriaceae > Wocania_A. Next base: position 96,771 of record CANMUP010000001.1, read on the forward strand.
TAACATCACGTAGTTACGACGATAAAGAAGGTAACAAACGCTATATAACTGAAGTGGTTTGTAGTGAACTTTTAATGTTAGGCAAATAGCAATATAAAAGCCCTAGCGTTTAAAAAAGAGCCAGAATATTTAAATATTCTGGCTCTTTTTATTTAAAATCAATTTTATACAGAATCAAATGAAGCTATTAATCGAAAAGAGTTCGTCTAGGTTCTGACTCGAGAATAGTTGTCTCAAAAAAATTCTTGAATTCCGAAAATTCATAATATCTCCCGTATAAACGGTGTGTAACCCGCTTATTACTTTTCGGTTTTTCTTCTCATTCAATGTTATGACTTTTGACGTCAAACAACTGATTATGAGAACAAAAACTCTAACATTAAAAATGATTGCAGGAATTTTTATTTTAACAATTTTAATGGCCTGCACAATCAATCAAAATGAAACAGAAATCCCTATTGATCTATCTCTAGCCGATCAAAATGATTGGGCAATATCTAACGATATATTTTATCATATAAATCAATATAGAAAGAGTCAAGGCAAAACAATACTTATTAAAGACCCTCTTTATGCTACTGCTTATGCTGTAGAGCATAGTAAATATATGATAAAGACTCAAACTATTAATCACCATTATTTTTTTATACGCAAAAGAGGATTAATGGATATAGGAGCATCTCACGTAAGCGAAAATATTGCTTACGCATATTCTTCTGCAGAATCTGTTGTAAATGCTTGGATAAAAAATGATGCTCACAAAAAAACGCTTCAAGGAGATTATAGCCATATTGGTTTTGGAGTTTTAAAATCTAAAAATGGCAGATACTATTACACTACTTTATTTTATAAAAAGTCTTAATAAACTAACTTAAACCATAGCCAAACTCTTTAACAAAATCTGTTGATATCTACCTATTAAAGCTCCTTTTTTACATTGTCCATATTAAAATATCCTCCTTTATTTTCTTTCCTATCTAAAGATTGATTGATAATTAAATGAGACACATTTATCATGTTTCTTAACTCACAAAGTGGTGTGGTAATTTTAGATTTCTTATAAAAATCTTCAACTTCATTATAAATTAAATCGAGATGCTTTATGGCTTTCTTTAATCTGCTATTATTTCTAACTATTCCAACATAGTCGCGCATTAGTGCTTGTAGCTGTCTTAAATTATGTTGAATTAAAACATGTTCTTTCGCAATGCTTGTTCCATCATCATTCCAATTTGGGATATCAATCTCAACCGTTTCGCAATCATGCTCGCTTTGGTATTTAAAAATATTATGAGCATACACCAAAGCCTCTAACAATGAATTTGATGCTAACCTGTTAGCTCCATGCAATCCTGTTCGAGTGCATTCTCCACAGGCAAATAAATTATTAACTGAAGTTTTTCCATCTATATCCACCTCAATACCACCACATAAATAATGTGATGCTGGCACTACAGGAATCCAATCGGTCTCAATAGCGATATGGTTTTGTTTACATTTTTGATAAATGTTTGGGAAATGCTTTTTAAACTCCTCAATATCTAAATGAGTGCAGTCTAAAAAAACATGTGTATCACCCGTTTTTTTAAGTTCATTATCAATACTTTGAGACACAATATCTCTCGATGCTAATTCTGCTCTATCATCATAATCTAGCATAAACCGATTACCTTTTTTGTCTCGTAAATAAGCCCCAAAACCTCTTACTGCTTCAGATATTAAGAATGAAGATTCACCTTCTGGTTCATATAATGCCGTAGGATGAAATTGAATAAATTCCATATCCTTAATTTTAGCTTTGGCTCTATATGCCATAGCAACACCATCGCCAGTAGCAATAACAGGGTTTGTAGTATGCCCATATACTCTACCTATGCCTCCAGAGGCTAGCAATGTACTATCAGCTTTTATAGTAAATATTTTTTCTTTTTTTTGATTGAAAACATATGCCCCGTAACATACATCTTCTTCAGATTTACCGTCTACTAAATGGTGATTAGTAACTAAGTCTATTGCAAAATGATGAGGCAAAATGGTAATATTTTCTAATTGATGTGCTCGAGCTAGTAAAGCACGTTCAATTTCTGCTCCAGTAATATCCTTATGATGAGCTACACGGTATTCTGAGTGTCCTCCTTCTTTTCCTAAATCAAAGTTTCCACTTGTGTCCAAATCAAAGTTTGCACCCCAAACTATTAACTCTTTAAAACGTTTAGGACCTTCCTCTATAACCATTTCAACCACTTCTTTATTACATAATCCATCGCCAGCAATTAAGGTGTCTTGAATGTGTTTTTTAAACGAATCCTTTTCATCATCTAAAACAATGGCAACCCCACCTTGGGCATATTTAGTATTAGATTCATCTTCACTAGCCTTAGTAACTATTACAATTTTTTTATTGGGGAATTTTTCAGCCATTTTTACCGAAAAGGTTAATCCAGCAATTCCAGATCCAATAACCAAATAATTTGTAGTAATCATTTTATTTAGAAAGTTCTAACATGCGCTCAATTGGTAACAAAGCACGCTCCCTAATAGATTCTGGAACATCAATTTGTGGGTATTCATTTAACATACAATCATGAAGCTTTTGAAGTGTGTTCATTTTCATGAAATGACACTCGCTACAGGCACAAGTATTATCTTCTTTAGCAGGTGCAGGAATTAATTCTGTATTTGGCATTTCTTGTTGCATCTTATGAAGTATTCCTGCTTCAGTCGCCACAATAAATTTTTGATCTTGATGCTCCTTTACATAGTTTATCATTCCAGAAGTAGATCCTACGTAAGTTGCGGTATTTAAAATATGTGTTTCAGATTCTGGATGTGCTATAATTTTATAATCAGGATATTTTTTGTGGAGCTCTATTAACTTGTCCATAGAAAAAGCTTCGTGTACAATACAACTACCATCCCACAGTAACATGTCTCTTCCTGTTTCATTAATGATATATCTGCCTAAATTTTTATCTGGGGCAAAAATAATTGGGGTTTCTTTTGGAATGGATTCAACAATTTTTAATGCGTTTGATGAAGTACATACAATATCACTTAATGCCTTAATTTCTGCCGAACAATTTACATAAGTAATAACTATGTGGTCTGGATGTGCTTCAGTAAAAGTTTTAAAAGCATCTGGTGGACATGAATCTGCTAACGAGCATCCTGCTTCTAAATCTGGCAACACAACTGTTTTATCTGGGCTTAAAATTTTAGCTGTTTCTGCCATAAAATGCACGCCTGCAAATACAATCATATCAGCATCAGTTTCGGCTGCTTTTTGTGACAATCCTAAACTATCTCCAACATAATCTGCTATATCTTGAATTTCTGGAACTTGGTAATAATGTGCCAGAATAACAGCATTCTTTTCTTTTTTAAGTTGAGCTATTTTTTCTTTTAAATTCATTTTAAATATCTTGTATTCTTTATAAAAGCATTAAAAAATTGAGCAAATATCTTAATTATATTTTTATTGAAGATTAAAACATCTTTTTTTCTTAAGTTTGAAAATAAAAAATAATTTATGCTTTCCAACGCTTGCAAATATGCTATTCGTTCTATTTTATATTTAGCTATCCAAACTGATGAGCATAATAAAGCAAATGTTAAAATTATTGCTGATGCTTTAGAGACACCTCAACCTTTTTTGTCGAAACTATTGCAACAACTAACCAGAAATCAACTCGTTTCATCAACTAAAGGTCCTAACGGTGGCTTTTACTTATCTAAAACCGATAAAGAAAACACGGTTTGGGATGTTATTAAAAATATTGATGGCACATCAAAATTTGATCAGTGCTTTTTAGGCTTATCAAAATGTGGTGACGAAAACCCTTGCCCTGTACATTTTATTGTTTCTCCTTTTAAAAAACAGATTTTAGGTAATTTTAAAGATAAAACCATTGCTCAATATGTTGACGAAATTAAAAAAACAGGAAAGGTTATTTCCTTAAAAGATTTCGATATTTTATCAAAGGAACCTTAAAAATTAAATTTTAGCAGGAACTAAAATTAGGTTTTCTATATCTACATTTATTTGCTGTAACACATTAGCACTAACTTCCAATTCTTTTAAAAGTGTTGCTTTGGCACCTTCAAAACCATGTTTTAAATCACTAAATAAATGGTGGTAATACAAAATACCTTCTTTCATGTTTTTAGTAAATGTTAGTAAATATTTCTCTTCTTTTTTAGTCATAGACACTTTAGCTTCTTCTAATTTGTTTTTAAGAAAATCGATGTATATCTGTAATTCTTTAATGAATAAATTAGGACGATCTGTTCGTGTTATCACATTAGCTCTCCCATAAATATGATCCGTTATATTTTTTAAACTCATCACTTTAGAGTAGTACGCCATGTTAGGTCCTGGACAAATTGAAACGCCTTTTCCTTCCGTTTTAGTTTCTAAATTATAAGTTAATAAGGCCGAAGTTCCTAAACCAACACAGGTGCAAGATTTCTCGGTAATTTTATTAAACTTAGCTTGATATTGCTCCAAAGGCAGCTCTTGATTTTCTAATTCTTTTATTTTTAAATGTTGGTATTCTCTTGAAGCAGTACAAATTCCTTCTTCTTTGAATTCTTTATTTAAAGCTACAAATTTTTTAGGGCAAGAACTCCCTGGTCTTCCTTTATTAATTCGTATTTCTTTTTCGGCATCTTTAGTATTGTCTTTAAGATTATTAAAGGGAATTCCTAATGGAGAGATATCGCTTAAATATAAATCGTCTTCTTTAGCTAAAACCAGTTTATCCAAGGTTTTCTCGTCTACCGTAGTAGCCTCTGGCACTAATAAAAAGGGAGTTCCCCAACCTACCGAATCTAAATTATAATGATCCATTAAAAAGACATGTTCTTCCTCTGTTCCAACACCTCCTTGTGCGGTAATCTCTATTTTTAGGGGTGATTTTGGCACTATCTTCCCTTGGTTTATAAGTGCTTGATTTAATAGATTATGGATTGACGTTTCCAATTCATTCCGTTTTTCTTTAAATTCTGCTAGAACAGGTCCCATTAGGTATCCGTCAGTAGCAAAAGCATGACCACCACAATTAAGTCCAGATTCAATTCTATATTCTGAAACCCAAAGCCCTTTTTTTGCTAAAAATTTTCCTTGGATTAATGCCGATCTATAATCGCTTACTTTTAAAATAATTTTCTTTTTTATGATGCCTTTTTCATTTGGATAAAAGTCATCGAACTGAGACATATAGGCATATAGTCTAGGGTTCATTCCTGCCGAAAGAATTACCGATGAGCTTAATTTACTATTTGCAAAACCTCTAAGGGCCGCATGTGCATCGTTATACTCTACAGGAAGTTTCTCTTTTTTAACATAGTTGTCTTTATCAACTTTCGTCATAATATTAACATCTATATTCCCCATTTTTAAATTTTTAGTAGCCCAACTTTTAATTTCGGAAAAATTAAATTCTGTTTCAGTTAACTTTTTAAATTCTGATTTTAATTTAGAACTGTCTGAAAGCATATTTATGTAAGCTTTTAACTCATCACTTTTTTCAGCTGTAACATTTTTTAAAGCTTCAAATTTCTTATCTGCCAAATCGCTAATTAAGTTTAAATACGAAGTAATTCGTTTTGCTCTAAAATCGTCTATTTTATCTGTGATTTCTTGATAAGGAACTTCAAATTTTTCGCTGTACATCTTCCTTAATTTTTCTAGTAAAATATCATCTACTAAAGAAATTACGGAATCCATACCATATTGAGCTACTTTTAATGGTGTATCAATTGTAAAGCCAATACCCATTACTGGGATATGAAATGAATGTGCTTTTTTCATCTATATTTTGTTTAAATACTAATTAATATTACTAATGAAAAGAGCATCAAAAAAATCAATATACTTGCTTTCCAAAACGAGTTTGCTTTCTTAAGCTCCATAAAATAAAATGAAACCCCTATAAATTTTAATACTGCTAAAATAATAATGCCTATAACGGTATATGATTGTTCTCCGGTTGATACGATTGCAGATATTAATGTTAATACTATTAAACCTGCCAATATGATGTTTAAACTTTTCATATTAAAAGAGTAAGTATATAATTGGAAATAGTAACAACCAAATTAAATCGCACATATGCCAAAATGTTGCACTGGCTTCAAAATCTTCTAGCTTTATTGTGTTCTTATTATTGAGTTTACTGAAAATTGAAATTAAAATAACTAACCCAACCAAAACATGAATAACATGAAATAGGGTTAGCATCCAATAAAATGTAAAAAACGTATTATACCCAACGTTTAAGCCTGCTTCAATTTTATCTATGTACTCAAAACCCTTTAGTCCTAAAAACAAAAGCCCACCAAGCATGGTGATCTTTAAAAATAGTCTGGATTTTTTAATATTTTGTAACTTAAAGTTCTTTAATGATAGTGCCATAAAATATCCACTAACAATTAAAAATAAGGTGTTAATCGCACCTATTGTGGTATTTAGTTGCAATCTGGAATTATGAAAGATTTCAGGTTCTTCTTTACTATAAAAAACCATAACGCACAGCGCTATTCCAAAAGTTAGAAGCTCAAGAAAAATAATCAGCCACATTAAGATACCTCCAGGTGGATAATAAATATTTTTATGATCGATTTTTGTTAGCTCCATTTAAAAATAATTAAATCTTTTTTTAATCGATGCTTCGCTATTTTGCTTCGATATTTTTTCGATTTAAATGGCGAAGATATTTTATTCAATTATCCTTAAACATGACATTTATCATGTTAACCCCTTATTTAACATAGCTTAGCTCATTTGTTTTCTTGCTTTTTTCAAATGTATTTGCTCTGTTTTTCGCTAAATTGGGTGCTGGTTGTTCCAAATGATAATGTCTTAAATCGTGTTCTCTTTGTCGACCTGAGCTAAAGCTTGATACGCGTTTTAAGTACCCAATGACACGAGTGGCATGATCTACATGTTCCGATCCGCAAGCGCTACAAATGTGTTTAGTATGCTTATCGATATATTCACAATCGTTACAAATAGTAATTCTTACATTAAAACAGAAATAATTACACCCTGCACTTGCTGTTGCGTGAATTAATTTTACGAAACCCTCTTTATTTGGCACTTCCTCTAAATTAAGGTGCAGTGCTGAACCTCCGTCAAGGTATTTTATTAGCTCGTTTCCGTGTAAAATTATTTTATCTAATGTATTTGTTTGCGCATCTTCAACTTCGTAGAAATACGAATTATAACAGTCTCTAGCTACTTTTAAACCATCTTCTCTATCCCATTTTGCGTTTTTAACTCCTAAATTTTCAGCAGGAACAAACTCTGTATTAAACATATAACCATATTGTTTTTTTGCGAGCTTATTTTCATCATAAATAGTTTTTAAATGCTTATTTACAAATTTTTTATATGCATTATTATTTCCTGCTTTTAACCCTTGGCTTTCGGCAGCTTCAACCATACCGTTTATACCAATAGTTAAAAATTGTTTATCTAACGATATAAACCCTGCTTTATAAACTGGTAGTAATCCAGCCACTTCATATTCTTCAATAAGTGCTCTATAAGCCACTTGATATTTATGTATTTTCTGTACTTCTTCAACAATATTTGCCTCTTTTTGAATAAGGCGATTCATGTTTAAAGTAATCACATTTATAGAACCTGTTGCTACACCACCTGCACCTAATGAATAGCTAAAGGTATTGTCGCTAATTTCGTTTCGAAGTCTGCAACAAGATGCTAAACTATCTGCATTTTCTGATTGGTAGATAAAAAATGAATTGCCCTCACTTAATTCTTCAGCACACATATTAGTAAATTCTGTATCAACTGGTTTCCCTTCATTTATCAACATAGCGGCTGTTACTACAGGAAATGTTAATACGGCTTTTGTTCGTTCTTCATTAAACCACTTCATGAAAAACGCTTGAAGTCTTTTTACACTTTCCCATTGAGGTTTGGTCATATCTGGAAACACAAAGCTACCGAACATGCTATTAAAGTAAGCTTCATCGTAAAGTGAAATATTCCAGAAAACCGACTGATATCCACGTGCTGCAGCTGGCTGATTAATTGCATAAACAACATGCTGCAAATGGTTTGCTATTAATTTTTCATTTGTTTCTAAATAATTCTTTCCGTAATCTTTAGATGCAAAATGATCAAAGTACATTAAAAACTCAACAGTGGCTAAGGCTCCAGCGAATTGTGAACTCACTGCAAAAACAAGATTTACAAATTCTCCACAAAAACTTTCTAAATGTTGAGGCGCCCTACTTTCTCCTCCTAATTTGGTTAATCCATCAAACAGAAAAGGGTACATGCTAATAGAAACACAGTACGGTTTTAATGAGGTTTCATCATGAACGTATATTTCATGGTCTTCTATCTGTCTTGAATATTCATTAGCCAATTCTTCTCCAAAAAGGGATGCTATTTTACGTTTTACCAAAGCTCGATTCACTTGAATATTAATATCTTTATTCAATTCAGCTTCCATGGTAGCAATATTTTTGGATGTTACGTTGGCATTAGCATCTACTTTGGAACCATCGGCTGCATTTTGCGAGTTAATGTATTGATCAATAAAATCAATTTTTTTAATTACTTGATTCTCGGTAAGTCGTATCATAAGCTTTAGTTTTTAATAAATAAGTGGTTTAATATGTTTTGTGTTTTGGTTTCAATAAATTTCTGATTTGTAGTTGCGGAATTTAATCCTCCTAATTCTGGTTTCCACGAACCCGTTTTTACCCAAGTAAGTTCATTTAAAAGCGCATTAGGTACTTTATCTTCACCCGTATATAAGCAAGTTTTATAATCTTCATTTTTTGCTTGCTGTAATAAATTTATCAATTCATTCTCATGCCATTCGCCACCCATAAAAAGCACACAAGTTGCAAGATTTTTATACTGTTTTAAAATTTCGGTGTATCGTTTTTTAGTCAATTTTAATCCCGCTCCTTTTTTCCATAAAAAAGGAGAATGACACCCTTTGCATTGAATCGGACAGCCAGAAATTGAAAAGCAAAGACTAATTTCTCCTGGCACTTCTTGCAATACTATTTGAAAATTGTGATAGTTCATTGAATAAATTAAAAGATTAAAAGGTCTTTTATTATTCAATGAAAATATAATGTTTTACAGCCCGATTAAAAGTGGTTGGTAGAGAGTTTTAAAAATGTTATTAACAATGTGATGGATAGTACATATTCGCTAAGAAATTATACAGTACAATAGGTTTGAATTTAGTTTTTGAAACAAAACGAATTACAAAGATTCATGTTTCTCTGCCTTTTTTTTCAATTATTCATAATAAGAATTCAGTAAACTTTAAAATCAGCAAAAATTTTAATTATCCATCTATCTTTAAAATATCCTTTAGTACTTTTATGGTTAATTTTCATTAGATTGATTCATGTCCGTAGAACCAAAATTAGTCCGCTTTAAGCAAAATGTACTGTCTAAATATCAAATTTACAACAGTATATTTATGACATTACCCTTCGATACCATTACAAAAACAGGAGTACTTCTTCCTTTATTCCACGAAACATGTAAAAAGGGTTTTGAAAAAGGTGATGATCCTACTGTTATTGTTGAAACGTTTTTTAAAAAATATCAAGCAAGAAGAAACAACCAAAGCCAAATAAATTTACTGTTTCGTTTTATTCAATATATTGAAAGACAAGTCGTATTATTTGATGCTATTGAAGATGCCGCTTTCCCTATTGTGAATAACATGGAAGGTATTGGTACTTTAAGAAACCTTAAAGAAACAGCTGTTGCTGAAAATAAATTAGAGGATTTACAAGCTTATCTTGAAGAATTTAAAGTACGTATTGTTTTAACAGCACACCCAACTCAATTTTACCCAGGATCGGTTTTAGGGATTATTACAGATTTAACAGAAGCTATAAAAGATAACAACCTATCAGAGATTAGTAATTTATTTGCTCAATTAGGGAAAACCCCCTTTTTTAAACGCGAAAAACCAACACCATATAACGAAGCAAAAAGTCTTATTTGGTATTTAGAAAATGTATTTTATACATCGTTTGGAGAGATTTATAATTACATTCAACAAAACATTTACGACGATGGTAAAAAACACAACGAAATTATAAATATTGGATTTTGGCCTGGTGGCGATAGAGATGGGAACCCGTTTGTTAAACCAAAAACAACTACAAAAGTTGCCAATAAACTAAAAAAGGCTATCCTTAAAAAGTATTATCAAGATCTTAAAGGTTTAAGACGCAAACTTACCTTTAGAGGCGTAGAGGAAAGAGTTATCAAATTAGAGACTATTTTATATCATTACAGCATTGATTTAAATACTAAAAAAGCTATTTCTTTAAAAGAACTTATTAAAGAATTACTAAGTATTAGAAATCTTATTGTTAAAGAACATCAGTCGTTGTACGTTAGTGAAATTAATAACTTAATAAACAGAATTCACCTGTTTGGGTATTATTTTGCCACCTTAGATATTAGACAAGATAGTAGAATTCATCATTCAGTATTTACAACGGTAATAGATCATTTAATTGAAAAAGGAAGTCATTCATTTCCAAAAAATTATAATGAGTTATCTGAAAAAGAACAAATTAAAATATTATCTGAAGTAAAAGATGAATCTATAGATATTGATGCCTTTGAAGATGAAATGGTATATAACACTTTAAAAACCATTGAAGCAATTAAAGACATTCAAGCCACAAATGGTGAGCAAGGTGCCAATAGATATATTATAAGTAATAATCAAACGGCTTTAAATGTTATGCAGCTCTTCGCAATGCTTAAAATTGTTGCCTTTAATGAAGAACTAACTGTTGATGTTGCACCGCTTTTTGAAACCATTACCGATTTAGAAAATGCTCCATCTGTTATGGAGCAACTTTATACAAATCCAGCTTATAAAGCTCATTTAGAAAGTAGAGGCAATAAGCAAACCATTATGCTAGGTTTTTCTGATGGCACAAAAGATGGTGGTTACTTAATGGCAAATTGGGGCATCTTTAAAGCTAAAGAATTACTTACCGAAATGTCTAGAAAGTATGGTATTACAGCCATATTTTTTGACGGTCGTGGTGGGCCTCCAGCAAGAGGTGGTGGAAAAACACATCAATTTTATTCATCATTAGGGCCAACTATTGAAGACAAGGAAGTACAACTTACTATACAAGGACAAACGATAAGTTCAAACTTCGGAACACTAGATTCTTCACAATATAATTTAGAACAATTAATTAGTTCTGGAGTTTCTAACCGCATAAGTAAAGACCAACATGCTATGTCTAAAAATGATAAACATATTATGAGTGATTTGGCCGAAACCAGTTATCAAACCTATAAAGACTTCAAAAGTCATCCTATGTTTATTCCATATTTAGAGCGCATGAGTACTTTAAAATATTATGCAAAAACTAATATTGGAAGTAGACCATCAAAGCGTTCTAATAATTCTGATGGCTTAGTATTCTCAGATTTAAGAGCCATTCCTTTTGTAGGTTCTTGGAGTCAATTAAAACAAAATGTTCCTGGTTTTTTTGGTGTTGGAACCGCCCTTAAAAAATATGAAGATGCTGGAGAATTTAATAAAGTTGAGCAGTTGTACAACAACTCAAAATTCTTTAAAACACTTTTAGAAAACAGCATGATGTCTTTAACAAAATCGTTTTTCGATTTAACAAAGTATATGTCTAAAGATGAAGAGTTTGGTGACTTTTGGAACATTATATATGAAGAATATATTACCACTAAAAGATTGCTTTTAAAACTTACAGGTTATGAAGCATTAATGGAAAACGAGCCTTCCGGAAAAGCCTCTATTGAAGTTAGAGAATCCATTGTTTTACCACTATTAACCATACAACAGTATGCGCTTAAAAAGATTCAAGAATTAAGCAAAGAAGATGTTAAAGATGAAGAGCAACTACGAATATTTGAAAAAATAGTGACACGCTCTTTATTTGGTAATATAAATGCAAGTAGGAATTCTGCTTAAATTAGTTTTATTTTTGATTTTAAAATAAGCATCAATACTCAATGAAGTTTAGAAAAGCAATCATAGAAGATGTCTCAAAAATTGTAGAAATGATTGCTGATGACGACCTTGGTAAAACCAGAGAAAATTTTAAAATACCGCTTCCAAGTGAATATTTAGATGCTTTTAACAAAATAAGTGCTGATAAAAATCAAGAGCTAATAGTTGTTGAAAATGAAAACTCTGAAATAATTGGAACGTTGCAACTAACTTTTATTCAATATTTAACTTACCGCGGTGGTATTAGAGCACAAATTGAAGCGGTAAGAATTAGAAAAGACAAAAGAGGAATTGGTCTAGGAAAAACAATGTTTAAATGGGCAATTAGTAGAGCTAAAGAGCGAAAAGCCCATTTACTTCAATTAACTACTGATAAAAAAAGACCTGAAGCCGTTAAGTTTTATGAAGATTTAGGTTTTAAACCTTCGCATGAAGGTATGAAATTACACTTTCATTAAACTAGTTCATAACAGATTTAACAATACTTTAATCAAATAAAAAAGGATGCTTTACAAAAACTAAAGCATCCTTTTAACACTAATTAAACTTATACTATTTAGTGCTCATTCAATCTAAAATCTGGATAAGCATCCATCCCATGTTCATGCGCATCTAAACCTTCTAATTCTTCTCTTTCAGAAACTCTTATTCCCATAGTCTTTTTCAATATTATAAAAATTATAAAAGAAGAAATGATACAAATAGCAGCATAAGAAACTACACCTATTAATTGACTAACAAATTGACTCCAACCTGCTAATGCTCCAAATATTCCAACTGCTAAAGTTCCCCAAATACCACAAATTAAATGTACTGCAATCGCACCAACTGGATCATCTAATTTTAATCTATCAATACAACTTACTGCAAATACAATAATTGCTCCTGCAATAGCGCCTATTAAAATAGCGTTGGTCGGACTCATTTGATCTGCACCAGCCGTAATAGCTACCAAACCTCCAAGAATTCCATTTAAAAACATAGTTAAGTCTAAGTTTTTATAGCAAATTGTTGATACTAACATAGCTACTACACCCCCAGCTGCAGCTGCTAAGCAAGTTGTTACTAATGTTAAGGATGTTAATCCTGGATCAGCTGAAAGTACAGAGCCTCCATTAAATCCAAACCAGCCTAACCAAAGTATTATTACACCAGCAGTTGCCAAAGGAATATTGTGACCAGGAATGGCTTGTGGTTTTCCGTTTTTAAATTTTCCAATTCTAGACCCTAATAACCAAACAGCTACTAACGCTGCCCATCCTCCAACGGAGTGTACTAAAGTAGAACCTGCAAAATCGTAAAAAGGAGTATCTAGTGTTTGTAAAAAACCACCACCCCATTTCCAAGAACCTGCAATTGGATATATAAATCCAACATATACAAAGGTGAAAATCATAAATGGTGCAATTTTCATTCGCTCAGCTACCGCTCCAGAAACAATGGTTGCAGCAGTTGCAGCAAACATCCCTTGAAATAAAAAGTCAGTCCAATACGTATAACCTTCGTTATAAGTTAAATCTAATGCACCTTCCGCTGTTAAAGGTGAGTCTAACCCTAATCCTGCGAATCCAAATATTCCCCAATCACCAGATTCAAATCCTGGGTACATTAAGTTAAATCCAACTAAGCAGTATAAAAGCAATCCAACTGTAATTATAAAAATGTTTTTAAAAAGTATGTTTATTGTGTTTTTTTGTCTTGTTAACCCTATTTCCAAAAATGCAAAACCTAAGTGCATAAAGAAAACGAGTGCTGTACAGATCATCATCCATACATTATTTGTTGTAAGTAATTCCATAATATATTTATTGTTTGATGATGTTTATCTTAATGTGTCTCCGCCATTGTCTCCTGTTCGTATTCTGTAACATTCTTTGATATCGGAAACAAATATTTTACCATCTCCCACATCTCCTGTAGCTGCAGATTTGAGAATGGCTTGAATAGTCACTTCTTCAAAATCATCGTTAACAACAATAGATAAATATCTACGCTGAATATCACTCGTGCTATAGGATACACCTCGGTACACGTGCCCTTCTTTTTCATTTCCTAATCCAGTTACATCCCAGTAAGAGAAAAAATTCACTCCAACTTCGTGCAAAGCATCTCTAACTGCACTATACTTGGATTTTCTAATAATTGCTTCTACTTTTTTCATTTTGTAAGTATTAATCGTTTTTATATTAAAATGTATATATAGCTGCTAGCGTAAATGATGCTAAGCTGCTTGTAGGTTCTAAATCTGTGTTCCAATACACGTCATCAGAATGGCTGTCTAATCTTAACTCTGGTTTAATAATTAAATCTTCAACGGTATAACTACCCGTTAGCGTTATAGCAAGTACACTAGGCTCGTCTACAGAAACACCATCAATTAACCAGTTAAAATATTCGCCCCTTAAACCAATTGAGAAATCTTCGGAAGTAGTGAATTGAGGATACAAGGCAACGCCATAAAATCCATTACCGTCATTACTTGCATAAGCACCATTAAGTCCTAAGAAAAATGAATCGGAAAGATCTACACCACCAGTATAATCTATCTCAAAGCCTAAACCAGCCTTGTCGTATAATAAATTAAGAAACTGGCCATTAACCCCTAATTGAGCACCGACAGCGTAACTTCCATCAGGATTAAATTCAGTAACATCAGTTTGGTTCATTAATCCCACCATTAAACTAATATCTTCGCTAAATGTAAAATCTAGCTTAACCCCTGTATGTGAAAAAGGTCCGTTAGAAAATAAATAAGATGTGCTGTAATTAAAATTTACAGCAGGCGCAATAACTTCGTAACCTAAAAAGGTATTAAACTTACCCATGGTTAGTTTAACAGATTCACTTAGATTTAAATAAGCATAAATTTGGTTTAGTACCGTGGCACTTGCTGCTTCTCCCCTTGGCCCAAAAACCAAGTCTGCAACGAATCCAACTTTTTCCCCTTCGTAAGAAGCAATAAGGTTTGCCATACCTAAAGAAAAGCCTGGAGAATCTGCAAACGATGTTCCTGGCGACAAATAGTTATCATCGTTTGGAGCATTCAAATTTGCACTGTAAAATGCGTCTACACTACCGCTAAAATCAAATTTCTTTTTATTAGCTTCTTCTTGAGCAAATAATATAGTTGCTACAAAAAGCATTAAGAGTGTGGTAATCTTTTTCATAATGTTAGTTTTTTAGTTATTAATTCTTTTGAGTGAGCCAAAACTATCTAAAAAATATTTATACCCCATAAAAAACAGGGTATACTGATTAATTTTTATTCATATTAATATTTTTACCCTATTTTTTTATGGGTATTTATATTTTATATCATATTTTTAATATTTTGACAATCTGTTTTTTGAATTATTGTTAGCTTTTTTAATTTTTAGATGATTTTATTTTTATCAAAATGACATTTTGTTGCTATTAATTCATCCTTCTATATTTATTATTAAAAATTATTGATTGAATATTTATCAAAATACTTTTGTTTAATTGATATATAATTAGTTTTACATTAACTAAATTTTCAAAATCGAAATAATGATTTACCCCTTGTTATTATTCAAACCTTAGTGTATATCTTAGCCTTTCAACTCATGTTTTTTAACTTAAAATTTGTTGATTATGCTGAAGAAACAAGGACTTTATTTACCCGAATTTGAACATGAAAATTGTGGCGCTGGTTTTATTTGTAACCTTAAAGGAGAAAAGACCAACCAAATTATACACGATGCTTTAGAGATTTTAGTAAAACTAGAACATAGAGGAGGCGTAAGTGCCGATGGAAAAACTGGTGACGGCGCTGGCTTATTAATAGATATTCCTCATACATATTTTAAAAGAGTTTGCGATTTTAAAATTCCTGTTCAAGGAAAGTATGCCGTTGGTATGGTGTTTTTGCCAAAAAATAACAACCAATATAAATTTTGCAAAGACACTTTTGAAAAAGAAATAACAGCACAAGGGCTTTCCGTTTTAGGCTGGAGAGAAGTTCCTGTAGATGCTTCTCATTTAGGAGAAATTGCATTAGCATCAGAACCTAATATTGAACAACTCTTTATAGGAAAAACAAATGATGTTTCTGAAGAAGTATTTAAGGCAAAATTATATGCTGCTCGTAAAATAACTGAGCATATTATTTCGGGTTCAAAAATGTCTCAAGTTTCTTATTTTTATGTGTCAAGTTTATCAACTACCACATTAATTTATAAAGGCATTATCATGCCTGAAGACATTGGACCTTATTATAAAGATTTACAGGAAACAGATTTAGTAACACGACTTGCATTGGTACATCAACGTTTTTCCACCAACACTATGCCAACGTGGGAGTTAGCGCAACCATTTAGGTTTATGTGTCAAAATGGTGAAATAAACACACTTCGAGGTAATGTTAGTAGAATGCGTGTGCGTGAGGAGATCATGAAAAGTGAGGTTTTTGGTCCTCAAATAGATAAATTATTCCCAATTATTTTACCAGGAAAATCAGATTCGGCTTCAATGGATATGGTTGTTGAATTATTAACACATACAGGTAGATCTTTACCAGAGGTCATGATGATGATGATTCCAGAAGCATGGGAAAAACATAAAACTATGTCGCCAGAACGCAAAGCTTTTTATGAGTATAATGCTTGTATCATGGAGCCTTGGGATGGACCAGCATCGGTACCTTTTACAGATGGAAACTATATAGGTGCTTTATTAGACAGAAACGGATTAAGACCATCAAGATATACAATTACTAAAAGTGGCAAGCTCATTATGTCATCCGAAATTGGTGTTGTTGATATTGCTCCAGAAGATGTTGAAACGCATGGCCGTTTAGAACCAGGAAAAATGTTCTTGGTAGATATGAATGAAGGACGTATTATAAATGATGAAGAAATTAAAAGTAAAATTGTTTCTGAAAGACCTTATCGAAAGTGGTTAGACAAAACAAGATTGCACTTAAAAGACATACCATATAATAACGAAACGTGTCCTATAGAAACAATAGACATCAAAACAAGACAACGTTTATTTAACTATACGTTTGAAGATATTCAAGAAGTTATTACACCAATGGCTGTTGTAGGTAAAGAAGCTTTAGGCTCTATGGGAATTGATACACCTTTAGCGGTTTTATCAGATAAACCTCAACTTATTTCAAATTACTTTAAACAATTATTCGCACAAGTTACCAATCCGCCTTTAGATGGTATTCGTGAAGAAATTGTAACAGATATAAGTTTATCTCTTGGTAAAGACCGTAATATTTTTAGTATTACAGAGCGACAGTGTAGAAAACTAAAAATTCAGAATCCAGTTATTTCTAATGCCGATTTAGAAAAAATCAGATGTATTTCTGTTGAAAGTTTTAAAGCTGAAACTATAGAAATGCTATACCCAAAAGCAAAAGGACTTAACGGACTAGAAGATGCTTTAGAAAATATTATTGTACAAATTACAAAAGCTTTAGATAGAGGAACAAACATTATCATCTTATCAGACAGAGGTGTTAATAAAGACTTGGCTCCTATTCCGTGTTTATTAGCATGTTCGTATGTAAATCATCAAATGAATCGTTTACGTAAGCGTTCTTATTTCGATATTATTATTGAATCTGCAGAGCCTCGCGAACCACATCATTTTGCTACTTTATTTGGTTATGGCGCAAGTGCTGTTAATCCATATATGGTGAATGAGATTATTAGAGCACAAGTTAAAGAAGGATTCATTACTGGAATGGACGAGCAAAAAGCTGTTGATAATTTCAACAAAGCTATTGGAAAAGGCATTTTAAAAATAATGAACAAAATAGGGATCTCTACACTACATTCGTACCGAGGTTCTCAAATATTCGAAATTGTAGGTTTTAATTCTCAATTTGTTGAGAAATACTTTCCTTATACAGCTTCAAGAATTGAAGGTATTGGGTTATATGAAATTGAAAAAGAAATTAACGAACGCTATAAATATGCTTATCCTGATAAATTAATAGATAAACGTTTAGGTTTAAATATTGGTGGCGATTACCGTTGGAGGCGTAATGGCGAAAGGCACATGTTTAACCCAACAACCGTTGCAAAACTGCAGCAAGCAGTTAGGTTGAGCGATCAAGCAAGTTATAATGTTTATGCTAAAGCCATTAATGAACAGTCTGAAAACTTAATGACTATTCGTGGTTTATTTGAATTTGATAATTTTGACCCTATTCCTTTAGATGAAGTAGAGCCTTGGACAGACATCGTAAAACGATTTAAAACAGGAGCCATGTCATACGGGTCAATTTCTCGTGAAGCACACGAAAACTTAGCCATTGCCATGAACCGTATAGGAGGAAAATCTAATTCTGGTGAAGGTGGAGAAGACAGAAAACGTTTTCAACCAGATGTTAATGGTGATAGTCGAAATTCAGCAATCAAGCAAGTAGCCTCTGGTCGTTTTGGAGTAACATCGCATTACTTATCAAACGCGAAAGAAATTCAAATAAAAATGGCGCAAGGCGCTAAACCTGGTGAAGGTGGGCAGTTACCAGGCGAAAAAGTATTACCATGGATTGCCGCCGCACGTAATTCAACTCCTTTTGTGGGATTAATTTCTCCACCGCCACATCACGATATATATTCCATTGAAGATTTAGCACAATTAATTTACGATTTAAAAAATGCGAATCGCGATGCCAGAATAAATGTAAAATTAGTATCTGAAGTTGGTGTTGGCACCATCGCTGCTGGAGTTGCAAAAGCAAAAGCAGATGTGGTTTTAATTGCTGGATACGATGGTGGCACAGGAGCCTCTCCTCTAACCTCATTAAAACATGCAGGCCTCCCTTGGGAATTAGGCTTAGCAGAAGCACAACAAACCTTAGTTTTAAACAAATTAAGAAGTAGAATAGTTGTAGAATGCGATGGCCAATTAAAAACAGGTCGAGATGTTGCCATAGCTACTTTACTTGGTGCAGAAGAATTTGGTTTTGCCACAGCTCCATTAGTAGCATCGGGTTGCATTATGATGCGTAAATGCCACTTAAACACCTGTCCGGTTGGTATTGCTACTCAAGATAAAGAGTTACGCAAAAACTTTAAAGGCACACCAGAACATGTTATTAATTTCTTCTATTATATCGCTGAAGAATTACGTGGTATTATGGCACAACTAGGGTTTAGAACCATGGATGAAATGATTGGTCAAACCCATAAAATAAATGCTAATAAAGCCATTACACATTATAAAGCAAAAGGGTTAGATTTATCTTCAATCTTACACAGACCTGCTGTTTATAAAGAAATGGAAGTGAAAAATTCAGAAAAGCAAGAACATGGTTTAGATAATGTTATGGATTTTCAAATTTTGAAAGATTCACACAGAGCATTATATAGAAAAGAAAAAATGACTTTGGCTTATCCAATCAATAATACAAATAGAACGGTTGGTGCTATAGTTAGTAACGAGATTTCAAAAAAATATGGCCATCTTGGTTTACCTGAAGACACTATAAATATCAATTTTAGTGGCTCTGCAGGTCAAAGTTTTGGAGCTTTTGGCGCACACGGATTAACTTTTAAGTTAGAAGGTAATACGAATGATTATTTAGGAAAAGGATTATCTGGAGCAAAATTAATTGTGAAAAAACCAGCAAAAGCAGATTTTATAGCAGAAAACAACATTATTGTTGGTAATGTTTGCTTGTTTGGAGCTGTTGAAGGTGAAGCATTTATTAATGGTATTGCTGGCGAACGTTTTGCAGTACGTAATTCTGGAGCTACTGCTGTGGTCGAAGGTGTTGGAGATCATTGTTGTGAATATATGACGGGTGGAAAAGTAATTGTTTTAGGCAAAACAGGAAGAAACTTTGCGGCAGGAATGAGTGGTGGAATTGCGTATGTTTACGATCCTGAAAACAAATTTACTAACGGATTATGTAATACAGAAACTATTGAATTTGAAAATATTTTAGCAGAAGATGCTAATGACTTAAAAGGTTTGATTGAAAAACATGTAAACTATACAGGTAGTAATAGAGGTAAAGAAATATTAGCAAATTGGGAATCTACTTTAAACCATTTTGTTAGGGTGATGCCAACAGAATACAAACGCGCATTGAAACGCTTGGAGACTGAAGAACAAATGGTTGAAGAATTAACAGTATAATACGATGGGAAAAGTAACAGGTTTTAAGGAATTCGAAAGACAAGATGAAACATACACACCTGTAAAGGACCGTGTAAAACATTATAAAGAATTTACAGTACCATTAAGTGATACTGAAATGAAAGAACAAGGCTCTCGCTGTATGGATTGCGGGATCCCGTTTTGTCATAGTGGTTGTCCGTTAGGGAATTTAATTCCCGATTTTAATCACATGGTACATCAAGAAGAATGGCAAAAAGCATCATGGATATTACATTCAACAAATAACTTTCCGGAATTTACAGGAAGATTATGTCCAGCACCTTGCGAGCAAGCTTGTGTTTTAGGCATCATTGAAGATCCTATTTCTATAGAAAATATTGAAAAAAATATTGTTGAACGTGCTTTTAAAGAAGGTTGGATTAAACCTCAACCTCCAAAGATTAGAACTGGAAAAACCATTGCCATTGTAGGTTCTGGACCCGCTGGTTTAGCAACCGCTCAACAATTAAACAGAGCTGGACATACAGTTACCGTTTTTGAACGTGATGATGAAATTGGAGGATTATTGCGTTATGGTATTCCGAATTTTAAAATGGAAAAAGGTATTATAGATCGTCGTCTTGTCATTTTAGAAGCTGAAGGCATTACCTTTAAAACCAATGTAAATGTTGGTGTTAACTATGATATTGAAGAATTAAAAGCTTTTGATGCCGTGGTTCTATGTGGCGGTGCAACTGAAAGACGTAGTTTACCAACTTCTGGTATTGATGCCGATGGTGTTGTGCAGGCTATGGATTTTTTAACACAACAAACTAAAGTAGTTTTTGGTAAAAAAGTAGAAAATCAAGTATTGGCAACCGATAAAAATGTGGTTGTTATTGGTGGTGGTGATACTGGTTCCGATTGTGTGGGAACATCTAACCGTCAAGGCGCCAAATCGGTAGTGAATTTTGAGATTATGCCAAAACCGCCAGGGCATCGTTCGCCTACTACACCTTGGCCTTATTGGCCATTACAATTAAAAACATCGTCTTCCCATAAAGAAGGTGTTGAACGTAATTGGTTAATAAATACTAAAGAATTTGTAACCGATAAAGACGGAAAACTTACAGCCCTAAAAACAGTAAATGTAGAATGGGAAATGATTCCTGGAGAACGTCCTAAATTAATTGAAATTAAAGGCACTGAAAAAACATGGCCTTGCGATTTGGCACTTTTAGCTTTAGGTTTTACTGGACCAGAAAGCACATTAGCTGATAAGTTGGGAATAGAAAAAGATGCACGTTCAAATTATAAAGCTGAATACGGTAAGTATCAAACCAATATTTCAAACATATTTACCGCTGGCGATATGCGTCGTGGACAATCGTTAATTGTTTGGGCTATTTCTGAAGGCAGAGAAGCTGCGCGACAAGTAGATATTTATTTAATGGGGAAATCTGATTTACCTACTAAAAATGCAGCAGGAGATTTGGTTGGTTTGTAATAACAACATATTTAATATAAAAAAGGCGAATCATATGATTCGCCTTTTTTATTGTGCTTCTCGCATAAACGATTCACATTTCTCTACCATATTTTTACTACCACAAACAAATGGAACACGTTGATGTAATTCGGTTGGTTCTATATCCATTATTCTTGTAAAACCATCACTAGCTTTTGCATTGGCTTGTTCTGCTAAAAATGCCATAGGGTTACATTCGTATAACAAACGTAATTTCCCGTTAGAATTCATTGAACTTTTTGGGTATAAATAGATTCCTCCTTTAATCATATTTCTGTGAAAATCTGACACTAAAGACCCTATATATCTTGAAGTATATGGTCTGTCTCCTTCTTCTTTTTGGCAATACTTAATATAATCTTTTATACCTTGTGGAAAGTGTATATAATTCCCTTCGTTAACCGAATAAATTTTTCCGTCTTTCGGAAATTGCATATCAGGATGCGATAAATAAAAAGTACCAATTGCTGGATTTAAAGTAAAGCCATTAACACCATCGCCAGTGGTGTAAACCAACATGGTTGATGTACCATAAATAACATACCCAGCTGCAACTTGTTGGCTTCCTTTTTGTAAAAAATCATCTAAAGTAACTGGTGTCCCTACTGGAGTAACACGTCTGTAAACTGAAAAAATAGTTCCTACAGAAACATTAACATCAATATTTGAAGATCCATCTAAAGGATCAATTAAAACCACATATTTATTTTGGTTATTTTCGTCTTGACTGTTAATAGAAATAAAATCGTCTTCCTCTTCACTTGCAATACCACATACTATATTTCTGTTTGTAAGTGTTTGTATAAACTTATCGTTTGCATATACATCTAACTTCTGTTGGTCTTCGCCTTGTATATTTGTATCGCCTGCAGCACCAATAATATCAACTAACCCCGCTTTATTAACCTCATGATTTACAACCTTTGCTGCCAATCTTATCGAATTAATAAGTCGAGATAATTCTCCCGAACTATATTTAAATGATGTTTGATTTTCAATAATAAACTCTCCTAAAGTTTGATTTTTTCTTGACATGAAAACGACTTTTTGTTTGTGCAAATATCTATTAATTTTTAACTAACTACAACGTTTTCGTAAAAGATTAATGTGGTTAAATATTTAACTTTAAACTATATTTGAAATTATTTAAAAAAATATGAATTACAAAATAAGAAACGCTACCAAAAATGATATGGTAGATGTGCTTGATTTAATAAAGGAATTAGCACATTTTGAAAAAGAAGAAAACGCTGTTGAAGTTACTGTTGAAGATTTACAAAGAGATGGGTTTGGTGATAATCCAGCATTTCATTGCTTTGTAGCAGAAGCTAATAATAAAATTGAAGGTCTAGCACTGGTATACAACCGCTATTCTACATGGAAAGGAAAAATAATTCATCTAGAAGATTTAATTGTTAGTGAAAAAATGAGAGGCTCTGGTTTAGGAACCGCTCTTTTAGATGAAGTCGTTAAATATGGACATAATTTAGGTGTAAAACGTATAAACTGGGAAGTAATTGATTGGAATGAACCTGCCATTACTTTTTACGAGAAAAAAGGAGCCAAAGTACTGCGTGATTGGGATGTGGTTCAGCTAAGTGAAGAAGGCATTAAAAATTACATAGCAAAATTATAATATGCAGGTATTTAAATTTGGTGGAGCATCAGTTAAAGATGCTAATGGCGTAAAAAACTTAGTCGCTGTTTTAAAAAAAGTAGGCTATAAAAACACCTTAATTGTTGTTTCGGCGATGGGGAAAACCACCAATGCCATTGAACTTGTTCTAAAAAATTATTTTAATAATAAAGCTGAGTTACAAAGCGCGCTCCAAGAGGTTAAAAAATTTCACAATGAGATTCTTTTAGATTTATTTGAGAATGAAAACCATCCTATTTTTAAAAAAATTTCGGCCCTTTTTGACGAGCTAAATAGTTTTTTAAAAACCAATAAATCTCCCGATTACAACTTTGTTTACGATCAAACTATTGGGTATGGTGAATTAGTTTCAACCACAATTATTAGCGAATATTTAAACACAATTGGAATAAAAAATAATTGGATAGACGTTCGAACTCAAATAAAAACTGATAATTATTATAGACGTGCGAATGTAAATTGGGAAAAAACACAAAGCCTCATATCATCACAATTCAACAAATCTATTTTAAATATTACGCAAGGCTTTTTAGGAAGCGACTCCAATAACTTTACAACAACATTAGGTAGAGAGGGAAGTGATTATACAGCCGCAATTTATGCCTATTGCTTAAATGCCGAAAGTGTTACCATTTGGAAAGACGTTCCAGGTGTTTTAAATGCCGATCCTCGGTATTTTGAAAACGCACAACTTCTTAACAAAATATCATATAGAGAAGCCATAGAATTAGCTTTTTACGGTGCCTCTGTAATTCATCCAAAAACATTACAACCACTACAAGGTAAAGAAATTCAGCTATATGTGAAGTCTTTTTTTAATCCTGAACAATCAGGGACTATGGTTGGTAAAAATACGACTTTGGACCCTATGATTCCTTGCTTTATTGTAAAGAAAAATCAAGTGCTTATTTCGTTATCATCTTTAGATTTTTCATACATCGTTGAAGACAATATTAGTAATATATTTAAGTTATTACATCAATATAAAATGAAGGTTGATGTCATTCAAAATTCAGCTATAAGTTTTTCGGTTTGTGTAGATAATCTCTATAATAATCTTGAGAAATTATTGCATCAGTTAAAATCAAAATTTAAAGTAACATGTACAAAAAATGTTTCTCTTTATACTATTAGGCATTATAATAAAAATGCTATAAAGCAAATTGAAACTGGTAAAACCGTGTTACTAAAACAATTAACCCAAGAAACAGTTCAAATAGTAACTAAATAAACTATTTAGTACATTTACACTTATGACCAAACAACAAAATACGGGATTGGTAACGGCAAAGGAAGTAGCTAAAGCCATACAATTAGATAAATATGGATTTATTGGTACTTTTGTTGGTTGGATTTTAATGAAAGTTCTTAAAATTTCCACACTTAATAAAATATATAATAGAAATAAACATTTAAGCGATTTAGAATTTTTAAATGGTGTTTTAGACGATTTTGAAATTAAATTTGAAATCCCCGAAGAAGATCTTAAACGCCTTCCTAAAAACGGGGCTTATATAACGGTATCTAACCATCCTCTTGGTGGTATTGATGGCATTTTACTTTTAAAGTTAATGCTGGAACAGCGTAGTGATTTTAAAATTATAGCCAATTTTTTATTGCATAGAATTGAGCCTTTAAAACCTTATATTATGCCTGTAAATCCTTTTGAGGACAGGAAAGATGCTAAGTCTAGTATTGCAGGTTTTAAAAACTCTATATTACATTTAAGAAACGGTCACCCGTTAGGCATTTTTCCAGCAGGTGAAGTTTCTACCTATCGAGATGGCAAATTGGTTGTTGACAAACCTTGGGAAGAAGCTGCTATGAAACTCTCTCAAAAAGCCGAAGTTCCTATCGTTCCTATTTATTTTCATGCAAAAAACAGTAAGTTATTTTATAAACTATCCAAAATTAGTGATACGTTTAGAACCGCTAAACTGCCTTCTGAATTATTAACCCAAAAACGACGTGTTATTAAGGTTCGTATTGGTAAAGCTATTTCGGTAAACGATCAAAAAGAGTATCCTTCGCTAGATGAGTTTTCTGATTTTTTAAGACGAAAAACGTATATGTTATCGAATGCATTCGAAGAGAAATCAAAGATTTTAGATAATATTTCATCAACACTTAAAACGCCTAAAACACCAAAGCGTATAGTTACTCCTGTTGAAGCATCTTTAATGCTTGAAGAAGTAGAAGCCCTAAAAAAAGAGGATTGTAAGCTACTTACCAGCAAGAATTACGAAGTTTATTTAGCACCTGCCGAAAACATTCCTAATATTTTAAGAGAAATTGGTCGCTTACGCGAAATTACGTTTCGTGAGGTTGGAGAAGGCACAAATGAATCTATTGATTTAGATGATTTCGACAGCTATTATCACCATATGTTTTTATGGGACAATGAAAACAAGATAATTGCTGGCGCCTACAGAATGGGCCTAGGTTCAAAAATTTTTGAGCGTTATGGTATAGATGGTTTTTATTTACAAGACCTGTTTAGGTTTGAACCTGAATTATACAAAATGATGAGTCAATCTATTGAATTAGGTCGTGCTTTTATTATAAAAGAGTATCAGCAAAAACCAATGCCTTTATTTTTACTTTGGAAAGGTATTGTTCATACTACATTACGCTTCCCTGAACATCAATTTTTAATAGGTGGTGTAAGTATTAGTAATCAGTTTTCAAATTTCTCGAAATCATTAATGATTGAGTTTATGAAATCACATTATTACGACCCATATATTGCACAATATGTACACCCCAAAAAAGAGTTTAAAGTAAAACTAAAAGATGCTGATAAAGATTTTGTTTTTGATGCTACAGAAGCCGATTTAAATAAGTTCGACAAGATTATTGATGAAGTTGAACCGGGTGCTTTACGCCTGCCTGTACTCCTTAAAAAGTATATAAAACAAAATGCGCGATTAGTTGCCTTTAATGTGGATCCATTATTTAACAATGCTGTTGATGGATTAATGTATATTAAAATTGCTGACCTACCAGATAGTACCGTTCGTCCTGTAATGGAAGAGTTTCAAGCAGAATTAGAGCGCAAGTTTATGGAGAATAATGAAATTTAAAACTTTTATATACTCACTACTCTTACTTTTATCCTTTTCTGGAATTTCTCAAACCTTTTCTGGAGTTGTACTAGACGAAAAAACTAAAACACCTGTAGAATCTGCATCGGTTTATTTTGATAATACTACCATTGGAACCACTACAGATTCAGAAGGTAAATTTTCCATTTCGTATACTGATGCTACTCAGTCTGGTTTAGTTATTTCTTATTTAGGCTATCAAACAGAAACCATTTTAGATTACAGAGAAAAAAATAATATAACCGTATCCTTAAAGCAAGCTAATAATGTTTTAGATGAAGTAGTTGTTTATGCAGATGATGGGCTTACCAGAAGGCAAAAGCTAAGGCTATTTAGAAAACAGTTTTTAGGCTTCTCTAGTTTTGCAAAATCTTGCAAAATTTTAAATGAAAAGGATTTAATTTTAAGATATAACCGAAAAAAAAATAAGCTAACAGCTAACGCGTTTTCTCCAATTATTATTGAAAACAAAAGCCTGCAATATGTTATCTCTTTTGATATTAAACAATTTGAAATAAATTTTAGTTATGTAGAGGAGATAAATAATATATTTGAAATTAAATCTGTTTATTTTTCAGGTAAAAGCTTCTATAAAAACTTTGATGATATTAAAGAAAATAAAGCGAAAAGAAATAGAAAAAAGGCATACAACGGTTCTGTTCTTGAATTTATGAGAGCGCTTTATAATGAAGAATTAGAAGCCAAAGGCTATCAAATTTTTTCTAAGAGTTTCAAAGTAAACCCTTGGGATCATTTTAAAATTCAGCAAACATCAAATGCTTCAGCAAAAAGAATATTATTAGATAAGCCCGTAAATATTCTTTACGATAAAAACTATCAAACAAAAATTGAATTTTTAGATCCCGCGATAATCATTGATGTATACGGAAATTATTCTGATGTTACCAAAGTGATGTTTTCTGGTCATTTAGGAAATCAACGAGTTGGAGATTTACTTCCGCTTGATTATGGTTTATAGAACTAACTATAAAAAACACTAATACTCATATTCTCTTACGAGTATTACCATATACACGCACTTATTACATTGCCTTTTTTTTATAACTAATTTCTCGATATTTTCAATCCATGTTTTATATCAAAACATTATTATGAAACAAATTTTTCCAAAAGAGATTATTGAAAGTACTATAGAAGTGCATCAATTTAAACATAGCTCAAAAAGCAAAATAATATATAGTACTATTTTAATATCTATAATTTTAATATTAGGACTACTTCCGTTTATTAAAGTAGACATTTACACTTCTGCAAGAGGTATTATAAAACCAGACAAAGAACGTCTTTCGGTAACATCTTTAAATTCTGGAAAAATTATACAAACTAATTTAAAGAATAATAGTTTAGTAAAAAAAGGCGATACGCTACTAGTCTTAGATAATACCATTATTGATGAAAAGTTAAAACTATCTGAACAACAAATGACCGAAATGCTTCTATTCGTTGAAGACTTATCTTATTTAATAGATTCCAAGTACATCAATATCTCTAAAATTAAAACTCCCAAGTACAAAAAAGATTATCTACTATATAAGCAGAAAATGCACGAACTACAAACTCGATTTAAAAAGTTAAAACAAGATTTTGAGAGAAGTACACTGTTGTATAATAAAGAAGTAATTGCTAAAGTAGAATTTGAAAACACAAAATTCGATTATGATTTAGCTGTAAGCAATATTAACCAATTAAAACAGCAACAATATAATACTTGGCAAGCTAATCTTATTGATTATAAAAATAATTTATTGGAGCTTAAAAGTGCTGTGAAACAATTACTAGATAACAAATCTCAATTTGTAGTAACGGCACCTATAACTGGTATATTATTAAATGCTAAAAGTTTAGAAACAGGAAGTTTTTTAAGTTCTGGACAGTCTTTTGTAGATATTTCTCCAAACACTAATTTATTGGTAGAATGCTCTATCAGTCCGCAAGATATTGGTTTGTTGAAACTAAATAACGAAGTCCATTTTCAAATAGATGCATATAATTATAATCAATGGGGTTTAGCCTCAGGAAAAGTTATAGAAATAGGTAAGGACATTGAATTTATAGAAAACACATCAATATTTAAAGTACAATGTTATATTAATGAAACCACCTTAAAGCTCAAAAATGGCTTTAAGGGCAAACTAAAAAAGGGGATGACTCTTAATGCACAATTTAAATTAACCGAATGCACGTTGTTTGATTTATTATATGATAAAGTAGACGATTGGGTTAACCCGAGTCAAAAAGACATTGTAAGTATTAATTAATAATCCTCAAATTTCAAACACAGTATGAAAAGCCTGAAAACACTAGAACGTTTACAGCAATTGCATCAACGTATTTTACAGGAAAATACAGGGACACCTAAAGAACTAGCTTCTTTTATGAATATTAGTGAACGTTCATTATACAGACTTATAGAAAAACTAAAAGACCTTAATGCCTCAATATGTTATAATCGAGTAAGAAACACTTATTATTATGATAAAGATTTTGAGTTAAAAGTGAGTATTTCGGTTACGGCGTTAAGCCAAGGAGAGATTATAGAGGTATTTGGTGGTAGTTATTTTATAAAGAAAAACACTTTACTGCAAGGCTATGGCAGTGAGCACGTTTATATTAGCTAAATTAAAACTAAAATACTGGACGCAGTAAGGTTAAACGTAACCACTTTTAGTTTTGATATATTATTGTAGGAAACGTCATTGCGAGGGAGGTACAACCGAAGCAATCTGTTTATATAGAACTTTAACCCTACAAAAAACAAATGTTTAACAAGTCTGTTTTTTAACAGGCAATTAAAATTTTATTTTATGACAAATTTAGAAAATTTTGGTGTTCAGGAGTTGAATGCTAAGGAAATTAAAGAAACTGACGGAGGTATAATTCCATTACTAATATTAGCATATGCTGTTGATGCACTCATCTTAGGTACTATGGCAGGGTTTTACGTAAGAATGAAAACTAGACATAACCATTAATATACATAAAAATGAAAAAAAATGTAATTATAGAATTTGAGGAAATCTCTAATCAAGAATTAAAAGCAATATATGGAGGCTTAAGAATTCCTATAGGGCATCCAATCAGGTTTTTATGGTCATTGGGTTATGAATTTGGACAATGGTTAGCAGATTCAACCTGTACCCATGAAAGTCATAATAATTAATTATTAAAAAGTATTTTATATATTTATTGAACTACCTATGACAAACAATAACAAAATAGAATCAAAAAAACACACAATCATTATGCTTTTAGTGCTATTGTTTGTCATAGGCTTTGTTTTCGGATATTTTTTAAACAAATTTGTTTAAACATAAACTATGAATTGTATAATGATGCATGGCCCTTTATTAATGGTGGAAACTATTTTTTATAAAAAAAGAAAACTATTTCTTGATAAAATAATTAGAGAGAAATACAAAAAGTCATTGAAAAAAGAAAAAAATCTTTTAAAAAAAATGAAGTTGTTTTTTAAATATAAAATAGAAGTATTTGAAAATTTTTATGATTATGATTCTTATTGGAATCTATATTTTTAGTCTAAGGTATGAAGCAAACATAAGTTACATGATCATGGAGTTTTGAGTTTGCGTTAAAACTAAACCTTATTTTTTTTAGATTAACAAAATATTTTTGTGTTTTTTCCTTACTGCAAAACAATTGCAGTGAACTCCTCTAATATTGCCATATAAATATAGTTCATGGCAAAAATTACTATTAAGCAACACGATATCACAGACTGTGGAGCAGCATGTTTAGCATCCATAGCAGCACATTACAACTTACAAATACCAATAGCTCGAATAAGGCAATATGCGGGTACCGATAAAAAAGGGACTAATATTTTGGGGTTAATAGAGGCAGCACAAAAATTAGGCTTTGAAGCTAAAGGAGTCCGTGGTGATTTTGAGAGTTTGTTTAAAATACCCAAACCTACTATAGCTCATATTATAGTAAAAGAGCGTTTACACCATTATGTAGTGATCTACGAGGTTACCAAAACCCATATAGCCATTATGGACCCTGGTACTGGGAAACTACATAAAAAAACGCATGAAGAATTCACCAAAGAATGGACAGGTGTTTTAGTACTATTAATGCCTCAAGAAAATTTTGTTGTCGGCAACGAAAAAGTTTCTATTTACAAACGTTTTTGGTTTTTATTAAAACCTCATAAGTTTGTTTTAATACAAGCTTTAATAGGTGCTATAGTTTATACATTATTAGGGTTTTCTATGTCTATTTACATACAAAAACTAACAGATTTTGTGTTTGTTGGTGGTAATACTAAACTATTAAACCTCCTTGGTGTTATCATGGTTTGTTTGTTAGTGTTACAGATTATTATAGGCGTTTTTAAAGATGTATTTTTAATAAAAACCGGCCAGCAAATTGACGCTCGTTTAATTTTAGGTTACTACAAACATTTACTTAAGTTACCACAACAGTTTTTTGACACCATGCGAGTGGGCGAAATCATTTCTCGTATTAATGATGCAGTTAAAATACGCACCTTTATAAATGGTGTTTCGTTAAGTTTAACCGTAAATTTTTTAATACTTATATTTTCTTTTGCGTTAATGTTTTTCTATTACTGGAAATTAGCTCTTATTATGTTATTGGTTATTCCGCTTTATGCACTCATCTATTTTATCACCAATAAACTCAATAAAAAAACCGAACGCACCATTATGGAACGTAGTGCCGATTTAGAAAGTCAGCTGGTAGAATCATTAAATTCTGTAGGCACAATAAAACGCTTTGGTTTAGAAAGCTTTGCAAATATTAAAACGGAAACGAGATTTATCAATTTATTAAAAATTGGTTATAAATCGGCTTTGAATTCTGTGTTTTCAGGAACGAGCTCTAATTTTATCGCACAATTATTTACCGTTATTTTATTATGGAGTGGTTCATATTTTGTTATTGAAAGGGAGATAACAGCAGGAGAATTGATGTCCTTTTATGCTATTATAGGTTACTTTACCGGCCCTGTTTCGAGTTTAATTGGAGCCAATAAACAAATACAAAATGCCCTTATAGCTGCAGACAGATTATTCGAAATTATGGATTTAGAGCGTGAAGAATCAGAAAATAAAATTACGCTTACAAACGAAAAAATAGGAAATATTACTTTTAAAAATGTAAACTTTAGGTATGGTACTCGCGTAGAGGTTTTTAAAGATTTTAACTTAACAATCCCCAAAGGGAAAATTACTGCTATAGTTGGAGAAAGTGGTTCGGGTAAATCTACATTAATGTCATTGTTACAAAACATTTACCCAATACAAAATGGGCAAATTAGTATTGGAGACTTAGATTTAAAATATATTGATACTGAAAGTTTGCGAGAATTAGTAAGTGTTGTGCCTCAAAAAATAGACTTATTTGCAGGTAACGTTATTGAGAATATTGCAGTAGGAGTGTTTGCTCCTAACATGGAAAAAATAATAGATATTTGTAAATCTATAGGTATTTTAGAGTTTATAGAAACCTTACCCAATGGATTTGGAACTTATTTAGGAGAAAATGGTGCATCGCTTTCTGGTGGACAAAAACAGCGTATAGCCATTGCTCGAGCTTTATATAAAGACCCCGAAATATTAGTTTTAGATGAAGCTACCTCTTCATTAGATAGTATGTCTGAAAATTATATTCAAAAAACAATTAATAGTTTACGAGAAAAAGAAAAACAATTATTGTTATTGCTCATAGATTAAGTACAATCATTAATGCCGATAAAATTGTAGTATTAGATAAAGGAAAAGTGTTAGAAGAAGGTTCTCATAAAGACTTGTTTTCTAAAAAGGGACATTATTTTGATTTGTGGCAGCAACAAATGCCAATTCCAATAAAGGATTTAAACTAAATTATACTCCTCAACAAAACTCTTAAAATATCCTTTAATTTCTTCTCTTACTTTTAAAAAGGCACATGTTTTTGTCATCAGTTCCGACTACTTTTGATATATTAAAAGCATCATAATTAATATTGAAAATAACACTTATACACTAAACACCATACGAATATTCATATATTGTTGCACTTATTACTTTGTCTTTTTTTTGTGTGTATTTTCTTTATATCTTTAAATGTGTTGAAAAAGCAAAGTTTTGTTTCAGTCTATACAAAATGATGTTTTTTAAACGAATGTTGCAACAAATCAGCGCTGATTATTTTTTTCTTAACACTATATTGGTTTGGGTTTTTAGACTGCCTAAACAAAAAAATAGACTACTCTTATAGACTGTATAGACAAAAAACGCTCAGGTTATTTGTGTGCAGTAACATTACACTTTGTAAATAACAGTTTCATTTACAGGGCAAAACAACTATTGCTGATTTTTAACCTATTAATATTAACAACAATGAGAACATTAACATTATTTTTCTTTTTTGTATTTGCAACACTTTCAACCGTTAACGCCCAAATAACCAAAGGGAATTGGATGATTGGGGGTGGTGCTAATTTTAACTTTGATAAATCTGAAGTAACCAATAGTAATGGTTTTACTTCTTCTTCTAGAGTGACTAATTTTCGCATCACACCTGTCATAGGATATTTCGTTAATGACAAATTTGCTTTAGGATTAAGCCCATTTTTAGCTTTTTCAAACCCTGAGGGGTCAAATAATAACACTTCTAGCTACGGAGCTGGTCCTTTTGTCAAATATTATTTTCTTAAAACAGAAAACAGAATTAATTTGTTTGCACAAACTAGTTATTTTTTAGCTTATACTAAAAATCTGTCTGGAACAGGGAGAAGCTCCTCGTTTGAATTCAAAACGGGCCCTGTATATTATTTTAACAGTAGCGTTGGTTTAGAGTTAACTTTAAATTATAAAAACGACAACCTAAATAATAACTCTGGAAGTGAAGGCACTTCAAATAGAATAAGCTTTAATATTGGATTTCAAGTACATTTAGAAAAATAATTTAGTGTTCTTTAAAACATTAAATTATGAATGCAAAAAATTATTTTCAAGTAATATTTTTTCTTTTAATCACCTCAAAATCATTTGGGCAAATAACATTATCGTTAGATCAAATTTATTTAAATAGTCAAACAAGTATTGAAAATTGTAGTACAGTAGATTTTGGCACAACTGTCAATAATAATCTTGTATTTTATTACACATTAGAAAAATCAGTTAATCAAGCAGTTGCTGATGGAACAATTAAAGTTACACTTAAATATAATAGCAATTCAATAGGAGCAGTGAAAGCGACTCAATTCGTTTCGTCCGCTAGTTGGAATCTTACAACTCAATATTCTCATACTATTTCGACTAATATTCAAGCAAGTGACATACAAGTTTCTGGAAGTTCAATTTTACTTGAGTTTATTGAAGGAGGCTTCACTTATAAAAGCTGTGAATATTCATTAATAAAAACACCAACATTTACATTATCTCCATCAAGTTTAAGTCTTGCCTGTGGCAATACAAGTACAAGAACATTTACAGTTACACCTGCCAATATTCCAAGTGGTGTTAATGTAACATATAATTGGAGCTATAGTGGTTGGTCATTAGGTAGTTCTACTACTACTTCAAAAACGCTTCAGCCAATTTCTGATACTACTTTACCTTCTAATGTATCGGTTACTCCATATATTGACGGTGTAGCGCAACAAACCAAAACTTGTAATGTTAGTCATTCTATTTTTTCAACGTCAGCTACAATAGAAGGAAGTGGTTCATTATGTTCAACTGGTACATATTCAATAAATAATCTTCCCAACGGAGTTTCAATTCAATCCATAAGTTCTTCAAACACCAATATTGCCACTGCAAGTTTGGGTACGAATAACAACATAATGGTCACAAAAGTATCAAATGGCACTATTACGCTTTCTGTAGTTTTACAAAATGCTTGTTCGCAAACGGCTACTAAAACAAAAAATATACAAGTTGGTGAAAACGCTAATGTGGATGTTACAGGCCTGGAAAATGGTATTGATGCAGGAGGCTCTGTTAATCTCAGCCTGATAAACAGTAATGGATGTGGCGAAATATTTTTACAGATGCTTCAAGTGGTTTAACTTTTGACTATGTAGGATTAGATTATGCGGCTTTAAGTTCTACATCTTCAAACTCTGGTACAGGTTGGATTTATATGAGTATAGCAGGTGGAAATAGTATTTATAAAGAGTTCCCAATAAACACTACACCTCCACCAGTTTTACCAAATGAAAATTATATTTCCATAGCACACATTTCAAATGACTATTCCGTTTACCCTTATAGCCAATGGAAAATGGTAAAAGTGTATTATTATGGTAACAGCAGTGATGTGGACTATTGGGAGTGGTCTACTAGCCATAGTTACTATGCCAAACCAAACGATGATAGTGTTATTTTCATACCATATTCAAGCAGTAACGTGAGTGTAAGTGTAAGAGCTTGCAACAGTAATGGTTGTAGCCAATATGTTAACACAGTTATTAATTGATTAGGAATATGAACTAAATAGAACAAAGGGCAGCCTGCAAGCTGTATATAAATAATAGTAGTTAAGATTTAAACTTTATGTTTGGTTCTTTTCTGCTATTTTTTATTGTATTTTAAAATGCGCCTCAACAAAATCCTCAAAATAATTTTTTATCTCTTCTCTAGCCTTTAAAAAAGCAGCATGTTTTTCTTCATCAGTTCCTTTTAGTTTTGAAGGGTCATAAAAATTATGGTGTAATCGTAAGGCATTTTTACTCGGTATGTAAGGGCAGTTTTCGTTGGCATGATCGCAAACCGTGATAATATAATCAAAATCCACCTCAGCATATTCATCAACATGATTTGACGTGTGATGGTCAATGTTTAAACCATCTTCCTTCATAATTGCTAAAGCCCCAGGATTTAATCCGTGAGTTTCAATACCTGCACTATAGACTTTTACTGTTCTATTATCTAAAAAATGATTTAAATAGCCATGGGCCATTTGGCTTCGACATGAATTTCCTGTACATAATACTAAAATGTTCTTCATATTTATTTTTTATTCCTACAAAGGCAGGGTCTTTTTTAATTAATCTTTTTATTTAGGTCTCGACTGCGCTCGACCTGACATTATTTTACAATTTTACTTCTTCGTTCTAGAAAATGATTGTCGTACCATTTTCCATTTAACTTTCCTATTTTTTCTCTAATGCCAATCGTTCTGAATCCGCACTTTAAATGCAAATTTATACTGGTTTTATTTTCTGAAAAAATACCAGCTTGTAAGGTCCACAGTCCTTCTTTTTCACTTTCATCAATCAATGCGTTTAACAACTTTTCACCTATATGTTTTCCTCTAAAAGCTTCAGACACATATACACTTACTTCAGCTACTCCTTTATAAACTTTTCGTTTTGAAACTGGAGATAAAACTGCAAAACCTACTACTTTATCCTCAATAGTTGCAACTAATCTACAGCATAGCAAATACTTAACATTCCACTGTTTCCAATAGGGACATTCTGTTTCAAAAGTAGCAATTCCAGTAGCAATACCTTCTTTGTATATTTCTGAAACAGAATCCCAATCGAATTTTATTAGTGGTCTAACAACAGTTTCCATCTGGTGAACAACAAGGCTCCTCATTAGCCGAAACTAATTCCTTTTCTTCAGATACTCCACAAGTGCTTTTTGCTTTACAATCTGTTTTTTCGACAGCTAATTTAATAATTAAGTCGTTATCTCGTATTTCAAAATCATTAACAAATAATTGTGCCGTATTAAAAGTAGCATTGCTATATTCAAATTTTACTTCGGCATTTAATTCATAAGGTTTCATTGTACCTACCTTTTTAAGAATAGCCATAGCTTTGTAAACCGACATGTATTCGGTTTTATCAATTTCATTTGGGCTTTCCCAAAGTTGAATAATAGTTTCTTTCCATGTGTCAGTTTGCGAACCGCAATCAACTGAGTCTATTGAAACATGTTTTACTTCAGTAATATGATAATTGGCACCTACTAATGAATTTGGTGCGTATTCAAATAATAAAGACAAATCTTTATTTTGTTCTAAAACGCTAAATAATTCTTGTGTTTTCATAATTTTTAAATTTATTTATTTTCGTTTGAATGTGCTAATAAATGACCATTACGATCTAGCAGCAATTTGATTTAGTGGTATTAAAAAAAGTGTTTAATCTATTTTGCAAATCTGTCCATCGCTCTACATTAATACAATAACACATGCTTTTACCTTCTACTTCGCCGTTTAGCAAACCAATACTTTTTAGTTCTTTTAAATGCTGCGAAATCGTAGCTTGAGCTAACCCTATTTCTTCAACCAAATCGTTACAAATGCATGCGTTTTGATTGCTTATATATTGCAGGATAGCAACACGAGCTGGGTGCCCTAGTACCTTAAAAAACTGAGCTAAGTCGTTTTGCTGTTCTGTAAATATTTGTGATTTTGTGATTCCCATATTGTTACATTTTAATATTGCAATATTACGATGTTAATTTGAATTAAAAAAGTCAAAACGTTTTTATTTTGACTTTTTTAATTTTATTTATTGCTTTAACCTTGCTACTGTTTAATTAAAACCATGTTTTTTCACCTACTTGATAAGTATTATAAAACTCTTCGTCAGATTTTGTTAAGTAAATAATTCCTTCAATTATACCAATAATCCAAGAAATCCCAGAAGTGATTCCGCAAGTAAAAATACCTAAAACACCTAATACCAATAAAATTATTCCTTCTTTATTATAGCCCAAAATAAATTTATGAATTCCTATTGTTCCAAATAAAATACCTATAACACCAACTAGTACTTTCTTATTATCACCTCCTGCTTTACCAAAAGCTTCTTTAGCTTCATCTGCAAATTCAGATGCAGCCTCTTTAGCATCCTCAGCAAACTCCTTTGCTTTTTCTTTTGCTTCTTCAGCAAATTCTCCTGCTTTATCGGCTGCTTTTTTTGCGCCTTCTTTTGCATCGCCTAACATATCGTTTAGGTCGTCGCTTAAATTTTTTTCGTCAGACATTATTTTGTTTTTAATATTATGGTTAGACTATAAAGTTAATAAATAATTATTAATAACTTCTTAACCTATAGGTATGTAAAATGAAATATTTGTTACAACTGAATGGTATATTATCTAAATAACATAACCAATCCTCCAAGAGCTGTAACTATTAAAATAAACCGTCTGTAATTAACATTAGAGATTAACTTAACAATATAAGCGCCCAAGAAAAACCCAAGAAAAACTACCGGTATTAATACTGAATTTAAGATTAAAGTGTCTTTAGTGACTGTTTTCCAAATTAAAAAATGAAAAGGTAGCTTAAACACATTAACAATAAAAAACAACCATGCTGCGGTACCAATAAATTCATTTTTTGGCAATCTAGTTGCTAAAAAATATATGTTTGATATAGGGCCAGCTAAGTTACCCACCATCGTTGTAAAGCCAGCTAAAAACCCCAAACTGCTTGAAAACAACTTGCTTTTTGGAATATTTGTAGATTGCCGCTTTTCGGTATAAAACATAATGATCACAGACACTATAATAATAATGGCCATTATTTTTTTAAAAAGCACTTCAGAAATATCATTGCCTACCCAAACACCTATTAAAACACCAATAATTACCCATGGCAATAACTTTCTAATGTATCCCCATTGTGTATGCCTATTGTAGTAAACCACTGCCAAAATATCGGCAGCTATAAGCATAGGTAGTAAAACACCTGTTGATGCTTTTTCTCCAAAAACAAAAGCCAAAATAATAACAATAATGATGCTTAACCCTTTAACTCCTGCTTTACCGACACCTAACAAAAAAACTGCAAAACTAATTGCAGTCCATTGTAATATAGATAAATTATAAGATTGTAAAACTTCTAAATAGTTCAAAAAGCATTTGTTTGAAAAAACGAAATAACGAATTTACAAAAATGCGCTATCTATTGGCTCCCAAAGTTCTATTTTATTGCCTTCAGGGTCAACAATCCAGCCAAATTTCCCATATTCATATTCTTCAACTTTTCCAACAATAGTTACACCTTCCTCTTTTAAAACCGCCAACAACTCATGCAAATTTTCAACTCTGTAATTAAACATAAAGTCTTTTTTAGAGGGCTCATAATATTTGGTGTTTTCTGCAAAAGGGCTCCATTGTGTGGAGCAATCTTTACCTTCTTTATCTTTCCACCAAAAGGTGCAACCATAATCATCAGTATTAAACCCTAAGTGTTTTTTATACCAATCTTTAGTGGCTGTTGGGTTTTTGGTTTTAAAAAATAATCCGCCTATTCCTGTTACTCGATTTTTCATTTCTTTCGGTTTTTTATGGCAGATTCATAAATATCTATCCACTCATCTGCAGTGATTTTTGCTGTCAACTCTCCTATAAGTTCAAAGGGAATGTCTTCTATTTTCTTTAAACGAATACAACTTTTACCCATATCTAATTTATACTTACAGCGTTTTGCGTATTCTGATGTAAACCAATCATATATATCCTTTTTAGCATAAATTACCATACTGTATACACCAATAAAATTCTTTTGTGATGCTAAATTCATAAACGGTAATGGTTGACTTGTATCGCAATGATAGCCATCTGGATAAACAGAATGTGGTATGACATAACCTAACATACCATAATTCATTTGCTCTTGCATGCCTTTTGGAAGGTTGTATAAAATTTGTTGCCTTAATTTTAAAATTGGTTCTTTTCTGTCTTCTGGAAGTTCATCCAGATATTGTTGTGGTGATGTTGCTTTAGATTGCATAATTTTTTATTTACGTTGAAGTATTAACCCTGAAATTAAAGATATAATAAACCCTAAAATTACTACTGTTGAAAACATCATGAAAGCCATAAACCCTGGGCTGCCGTAATCCTTCATTTGCTGAATAAGTTCTGCACTTTTAACTTTTAATTCTTCTGGTGATAATGTTGCTTCCATCTTTTTTATAGAATAGTCTATATATTCAGATGCAAAGTCGGGGTTTATTTGAGTGGTATAGATATAATCAAACAAAGCCACTCCAACAGCAGAGAACAATGCTATAAGCATACCAATAGCAATTGCTTTTCCTAGAGATATGTTGCCACTATTTACTTTATCTCGATAGTGTTTGATCCCGAAGTATACAAATAATAAAGAGAGTACCATAGAGGTATACCCGATAAGTTCTCCGTAGTCAAAACTTACTCCCATACCTAATAAGAAAGGTAATCCGAATAATAAAAATCCGCTTATTAAAGCATAAAGACCGTACTTAATTACTGTGGTTTTCATTTGTTTTGTATGTATTGATTAGTTAATCAAAAGTAGTAAGATGGCTAGATAGAGGGCTCATACTAAAGTACTAAATACATGATACTTTAGTATAATTCTATACATGTTGATCGATAAGAATGGTATTTCCATCAGGATCTAGCAAAACTAGGCTTGCAGGTCCAGTAGTGTTTTCATCTGATTCTCTTTCTAGTTTAATTGACTTGCTTTTTAGATGTTTTTGAATGTCTCGAACATCGGTAAAATTGTCTAATTT
Organism: uncultured Flaviramulus sp.; assembly: GCA_947501105.1. GTDB lineage: Bacteria > Bacteroidota > Bacteroidia > Flavobacteriales > Flavobacteriaceae > Wocania_A. The sequence goes on from CANMUP010000001.1 coordinate 136,708, forward strand.
GTTTGCCCTTTCGTCCCAACCTGGATTAAAAGTTAAAATATTATTTTCAAACATACCTTGAAAAAGACCGATTAGTGCATTGCTATTTTTCATGATTAAATAATTCATTTCAATAGCTCCGGCAAAGACATTAAACCCAAGGTTTTCGTAAAATAATTTCGACTTATTAATGTCTTTTACACTTAAACTGGCAGAAAACGCTCCTAATTCCATAAATTATATTTTTAAGATTAATAATTGGTTTAAAAGTAGTTTATACCCTTTTTTAAGAGTTCATACTAAAGTACAAATTTTAAATAATTTGTAAATTTTTTGCTACTTGCAAAGCTTGAGTGCGACGTTTTGCATTTAATTTAACTAGCAAACTTGAAACGTGAGTTTTTATAGTGCTCTCTGAAAGGAATAATTTATCGGCAATTTCTTTATTAGATAGCCCTGAAGAAATGTGTTGTAAAACTTCGTATTCTCGATTGGTAATACCCAGCTCTTCAACTTTTTTTAAATCTATTTCATGATTAGAAATTGGTGGTGGTTTTTGAGTTTTTTTATTAATAAATAAACCAATACCTAAAAAAACGATTGCAATACCTGCCATGATATATTCAATTTGCGTATCGCCACTTATTAAAGTGTATTTACCAAATTGAAATAATAGCAATAAAGCTAAAATTAGTAATGAAAAAACTAAAACGGTTTTTTTCATGAACGAAAGTTAACAAAATTTTGCTTTGATTTTATCTACTATAGTTTGTGCTAGTTTTTCTTTGCTTTCAATAGTCCAACCAGCAACGTGTGGTGATAATAAAACATTTTCAGAATCAATTAAATATTGAAATGCTTCTGGCATTTCCGAAGAAAACAAGCTCTCGAATGATGCTTTTTCGTATTCTAAAACATCTAATCCAGCACCTAAAATTTTACCAGATTGTAATGCCGAAACTAAATCTTTAGTCACTACGCTTTTACCTCGCGCGGTGTTAATTAACCAAAATGGCTTTTTAAATTGACTAATAAAAGCTTCATCAATCATATTAGTAGTCAAAGGTGTTTCTGGTGTGTGTAAACTTAAAACATCGGCTTGTTGTTGTAACTCTTTTAATGAAACTTGTTTAGCGTTTTCGTCTGCAACATTATCTTTAATATCGTAACACAAAACTGTTACATCAAAACCGCGTAGTTTTTTTGCAAAGGCTTTTCCCATATTACCATAGCCTATAAGTCCAATTGTTTTTCCATCAAGTTCGATTCCTCTGTTTTCTTCGCGCAACCATTTCCCTTGTCTTACTTCGCTATCTGCTTTATTAAGTTTATTAAAGAGTGACAATAACATTCCTAAAGCATGCTCTCCAACAGCATTTCTGTTTCCTTCTGGAGCAGATATTAAATAGATGTCTTTGCTTTCGGCATAATCGCAATCGATATTTTCTAAACCTGCTCCAACACGACCTATAAATTTTAGGTTGGTGGCTGCATCAAGAAATGTTTTATCAATTGAGAAACGGCTACGAATAATAAATCCATCGTATTGATGAATTTTAGCTATAATTTCGTCTTTTGAAGATGTGTAATCTTCATCATTAATAAATCCTAAATTATTAAGTTGATTTATTAATAGTTCGTGGTTAGTATCGAGGTGTAAAACTTTCATTTTAAAATATTCAAAACATTATGAGATGCTGAAACAAGTTCAGCATGACGAAAATTATATTTTGGGATAATGCGTTTGTGTTTTTTCGTGTTGTACTTTTCCTGTATGGGCTGTATTTAGTTTTTCGAATAATAGCACATGTACTTCTTCATCGTTTTTTGTACAAGGGTTATGTTCAACACCTTTTGGAACCACGATAATTTCGCCTTCATTTACTACTTCTGTTCGGTCTCTAAATTGCATATATAGCGTTCCTTTTATAACTTGAAAAAGTTCATCTTCATCATCGTGACTATGCCAGACAAATTCTCCTTTTAGTTTTGCTAATATAACTTGCATATCATCAACTATTGCAATTTGATGTGGATGCCAGTTTTTTGAAAATTTTGAAAACTTATTTTTAATATTGATTGAGTTCATATTGTAAAATTACGAAGTTTTGCGTTAGGGATTGAAACGACATCCTTTTTTTGAAAGATGAAAAACACATTTTATTTAGAACTAGAATTTAATAAATAGCTACGTCGTTTCTCCTCGCTATGACAAAAAAAGATATAGTGGAAAGCCCGACCCTTGTGGTAACGCCCAAATGCTAAATACCTAAAATCATTTTTGCAATCCAGAAATAAAGTAAAATACCTAAAATATCATTACTTGTTGTTATAAATGGGCCTGTAGCAATGGCTGGATCTATGCCTCGCTTTTCTAAAAATAAAGGAACAAATGTTCCTATTAAGCCAGCGACTATTATTACGGCTACTAAGGAAACTGATATAGCAAACGCTGTATTTATTTCACCTTTGATTGCCCAAACAAAAAGGAAAAGAAAAACAGCCAAAATAACCCCATTTAAGGCAGCTAATAGTGTTTCTTTAATTAATCTGCTATTAACACTTCCTTTTACATCATCGTTAGCTAAACCTTGTACAATAATCGCACTAGATTGTACTCCTACATTACCCGCCATTGCCGCTATTAAAGGCGTAAAGAAAAATAATACTGCGTATTTATCAAATGTATTTTGAAACCCTTCCATAATTAAAAAGGCACCAACACCACCAACTAAGCCTAAAAATAGCCAAGGTAATCGTGCTCTGGTAAGTTCTAGAATGCTATCATCAGAATCTACATCACCAGTAATACCTGCGGCTAATTGGTAATCTTTTTCAGCTTCTTCTTTTAATACATCTACTATATCGTCAATAGTAATTCTACCTAAAAGAACTTCGTTATCGTCTAACACTGGAATGGCCTCCAAATCATATTTTGCCATCACTTTAGCGACGTCTTCTACATCATCGCGAACATTAACGTAATCTACATTAACCTTAACTATATCTGCTATTTTTTGATCGCTTTTTGCAACAATTAAATCTTTTAAAGACAGGCGACCTATAAGTTTTTCTTCCTTATTTACTACATAAATAGAGTGTACACGTGTTACTTCTTCGGCTTGTCCTCGAATTCTACGCATACAACCAGCAACTGTCCAGGTTTCATAAACTTTTACAAGTTCTTTTGCCATGAGTCCACCAGCAGTATCTTCATCATAAGCCAAAAGTTCTTGAATCTCTGATTTATGCTCCTCATCTTCAATTTGAGAAATAACGGCTTCTTGTCGTTCTTCAGGAAGCTCTAAAATAATATCTGCGGCATCATCAGTATCTAACTCCTCAACTTCTTCGGCAATTTCTTTTGCTGATAGGTTTTTTAATACTCTTTCCCGTATATCTTCATCGAGCTCCGTTAAGATATCTGAAGTGGTTTCAGAATCTAAGAGTTTAATAACATAGGTTGCTTCATCCAGATTTACTTCGTCTAGAATTTCGGCAATATCGGCATAGTGAAACTCATCAAGCAATTTGCGAAGCTCCATATCATCATTTGCTTTGATAAGTTGCTCTACTTGCCCAACAAGCTCTTCTGTTAGCTCAAATTGTATGTTTTCTTTCTCTTTAGACATGAGGTTTCTCGTGGTTGCACACTGTCGAAATGACAAAAGTTATTTATTCTTGAACATCATTTTCAATGAATTGTGTAAGCTCAATAAAAGCTTCTACACTTAATTGTTCTGGACGTTTGCCAAATATAACATTTGCTTTTAAATTATCAGATAAATTGAAGGTTTTTAAACTATTTCGAAGTGTTTTTCTGCGCTGTTGAAACGCCGTTTTTACAACTTTAAATAATAGTTTTTCGCTACAAGGTAACGTGTAATTTTCCTTTCTTGTAAGCCTTAAAACACCTGAGTCTACTTTTGGAGGCGGGTTAAAAACTGATGGCGGCACTGTAAATAAGTACTCGGCATTATAAAATGCTTGCGTTAATACGGAAAGAATCCCATATACTTTTGAGCCTTCCTTTGAACAAATACGCTTCGCGACTTCTTTTTGAAACATCCCAGAGAATTCTGGAATTTGTTCGCGCATTTCTAAAGTTTTAAAAACGATTTGAGTTGAAATATTATATGGAAAATTACCAATAATGGCGAAAGAGTCACCTTTAAAGACCTCGTTTAAATCGAATTTTAAAAAATCTTTTTCTATAATTCTTGGAGCCAGATTTAGGTAATTTGCTTGTAAATATTCTACCGATTCGGTGTCAATCTCAATAACATAAGTTTCAACATCTTTTTTAAGTAAATACTTAGTTAACACACCCATTCCAGGACCAATTTCTAAAACTTTTTTATAGTCTTTTAATGCTAAGGTATCTGCAATTTTTTCTGCAACAGATTCATCATTTAAAAAATGTTGCCCTAAATACTTTTTTGCTTTTACTTGATGTTGGTTTGGGTTATATGCCACGAATTCACGAATGTTTATTAATAAAGACCCTTCGACTGCACTCAGGGTGACAAAACTAAGCTATTTAAAATTTACAGTATACTCATCTACAATTTGTAGCTCAGTTCTAAATGCTAGCATTTTATCTGCAAATTTTTTCATCCCGTCTGTTCTTAATCTATCTGCATCTTCTCGATAATAAGCGTCTAAAGCTTCTCTCGAATATGATCTATATTGAATAGAATAGGTTTGTCCGCCCATATCTTCTTCAACTAAAACCTTGGTTAGTGTTGCTTTTTCAAATTTCCCTGTCCCTAATACTTGTGGAATATGTTCTTTAATCCATGCTAACCATTCGTCATGGATGCTTTCGTCTATATTTACCGTTACATTGTATATAATCATATTATGAGAATATTATCAGATTTCTTTCTATGCTCAAAATAACATAGATTTATAAAGTTTTTGCAAATAACAGGAGTTCTTTGTCTTCTTCAAAGGGATTTACTCTTTTTTCGAAAACTAATCCTAGTTTCTCTAATAATTTAATTGAATTATGATTCTCTGGATTTGTTATCGCTACAACTTTTTTAAGTTTGAACTCTGATTTAGCAAGCTTCATAATTTCAACTGATGCTTCAAAACCAAAGCCTTTGCCTTCGTATTCTGGCAAAAAACCAAAACCTACATCTACATCATCTAATTCTTCTCTTTTTATAAGTCCTGCAGTTCCAATTGTTTTATTGCTTTCGGCTTTTAATAACACTTTATAAAAGCCAAAACCGTTGTCGTTATAGCTTTTTAAAATCCCTTTTTTAAGATTTTCTTCTGCATCTTTTATAGACCTTATATTTCTATCGCCAATATATTTTAACCAATGTGGTGTGTTCATTAACTCCACAAAAAAAGGAGCGTCTTGTAAAGTTACTTTTGAAATTAATAATCGTTCAGTTTCTGCAATTATCATATAATTAATTTATAGCGTCTCCACGCAATGCTCTGTATTTTTTTCGTGCTTCAACAAAATAAATACTATCTGCATGGTTAAAAATAATTTGTTCGTATAAATCTTTTGCTTTTTCTGGTTGATTCAAATGCTTTACATAAATATTCGCTAATCTATAATAGGCATCATCAACTAAAATACCATCTCTATAATTGGTAATGATTAGTTCGTAATTAGCTTGAGCTTTATCGAATTCTGATTTTTCTTCAAATAGTTGGGCTTGTTTAAATAAAGCTTGCGCTATTATGGGTTCTGTTTTATGGTTTTTTAAAATGGTGCCTAGAAGTGAAATCGCTTTGTTATTTTTATTTTGAAACGCTAATAAATCTGCTTTAGAATATAGTTTTAATGCTGTTTGTAATGAATCTTCATATTTATTATCAGTAATCAATAATTTTAAATCGAGTGCATCATTAGCTATAAGTTGCGATGTTGAAGCTTTTAAAATTTTAAGCTGTGATTCAGCCCATTTAAAATCACCTTTATAATAACTTGCCTTGGCTACTTTATAGCGTGCCTCTTGCGAGAGTGTGCTGTTTTTTAAATTGCGTTGTATTTGTGTGTAATAAATTAAGGCTTTATTAAATTTTTCTTGAAGGACTAAAATATCACCCAATTCCAGTTTAACCTCAGCTTTTTCAAATTCGGTTAATGGTAATTTTAATGTAGTTTCTAAAAAATCAATAGCATCATTAGTTTCATTCTTATAAAATGCTAAAAAATGTGCATAAGCAACTTGCAATTTCAAGGTTTGTGGAAACATTCCGAATTCTTTAAATAACTCTAAATATTTATTATTTATAGCATCGTAATTGTCTGCTAGACTTACTTTTGTTTCAAGTTGCAAAAGGCTATAATGGGCATTAAGTTGAGTTTCTAAATCTTGAGCAATTTCAATTAAAAATGTGTAGACCTCTTTAGCAACTTCGTTATAGTTTTCATTTACAGCAATATTTGCTAACTCTCCAATTCTATTTAAACTTTCTGGTCGTCTGCTAAAAATTGCTTTTTCTTGTATAAATGCTTTTTTAAAATCTTTTTGCTGAATAAATAGCCAACTCAACATTTCATTCCAAAGTAAATTGGGCTCTTGTTGAGATTTTTTTAGTAGAATTTTTTTAAATAATATATTATTCTCATTCGCACTATTTTCACTTATAAAATCGTTAATATGCCTTTTAATGTTATTCAATGACACTGGGTTTTTTTCGGCAAATTCGATATAACTAACAAACATTTTCTCAACATTTCCCTGCTCTCCATATATCTTGGCTAATTGAAACTTAAAATTTAATTCTGGCTTTAAAACCATCGCCTTTTCATAAACCGTAATGGTTTCATTTAATAAGGTATGGTTTTGAAAACCTCGTGCTACAGAAAATGCATTATTAACATTATCGTCTAAACTATTTATAGCTTTTTGATAATATAGGCTAGCATTTACTAAATCGTTTTTAAGCTGATAATTGTATCCTAACTCAACAAAAAAAGCGGGGTATTTTATTCTGTTTATTAATTTTAAAAGAAACTCTTCGGCTTCATTATACTGCTCTAATTGTTGATGCGCAGTTACAAGCTGGTTAATATAATTTATGTTTGAAGGCGATTTTGCGTATAGTTTTTTATACTCGTAAAGTGCTTTTTCAAAATCTCCTTTATTAAAATAATCTTTTGCCAATGCATCGTCCTGCGAAAACAGGCTTGTAGAAAAAAGTAAACATAAAATAAAAAGAATCCTCATTATGTAAATATAACAAATGTGCCAATTAGAAATTGTTGAACTTATCTTAAATTTTTATGAGATCCCGATTTTCTTCTGGATTAATTCAACTAACTAATTTATATTCGCTTGAAAATTCTATAAATTAGAGTTTCATTAAAAAAAAATGCCCGAATAAAATTCGGGCACTAACCAACCAACAATAAGTTTTCTATTAACGCCTGTTAATTTAAAAACAATATTATACAAGATTGGGGACAGCCTTAAATTCTCAATAATTGAATAGAGAATGACTATTTTAAGAGAAAAATTAGTTTTGAGTAAGCAAACCTTTATCTATTTACTACTGCTGCTGTGGTATTATTTTCAGTTTTAGATATTTCGAAATCTGAAAATAAAACTTTACCAGCAACCAAAACTAACGCAATTAAAAGCACTAAGCGTTTAATATTTTTCATGGTAGGTTAAGTTTATTTTTTTGGTTGGAGCTAACTTCTAAAATATATTTCGAATAGCAAAAGAAATCAATACAAAATCGTTAAACGGCATGATTTTTTTACGTTTAATCGAATTAAAAGAGTAGATTTTTTGTTTTTTGTAAGTTTTAGACTTCTTTTTGTGTTTTTACAACTTAACTAATCAATCATTGAAAACCCTGTATAAGATTGCAATACTTCCGGAATTACAATTCCATCTTTAGTTTGATAGTTTTCCAAAATTCCAGCAAGTACTCTAGGTAATGCTAAAGAACTTCCGTTTAAAGTGTGAGCAAATTCATTCTTACCATCACTATTTTTAAAACGTAATTTTAAGCGATTAGCTTGAAAAGTTTCGAAGTTAGATATAGAAGATATTTCTAACCATCTGTCTTGTGCTGTAGAAAATACTTCGAAATCGTAAGTTAAGGCTGATGTAAAACCTAAATCTCCACCACAAAGTTTTAAAATTCTGTATGGTAATTTTAGTTCTTGCAAAATGGTTTTTACATGGTTGACCATGCCATCTAAAGCATTATAAGATTGTGCTGGATGCTCAACTCGTAAAATTTCAACCTTATCAAATTGATGTAATCTGTTTAAGCCTCTTACGTGTGCACCATAGCTTCCTGCTTCACGACGGAAACACGGTGTATAGCCTGTAATGCTTACAGGTAATTCGTTTTCACTTAAAACAACATCTCTAAAAATATTGGTTCCTGGTACTTCGGCAGTTGGTATTAAGTATAAGTTATCTTCAGTAACATGATACATTTGCCCTTCTTTATCTGGTAATTGTCCAGTACCAAAACCAGAAGCTTCATTTACTAAATGCGGTAATTGGTATTCAGTATAACCAGCAGCGGTATTTTTATCTAAAAAATAGGCAATTAAAGCACGTTGTAATCTTGCTCCTTTGCCTTTATAAACAGGAAATCCTGCTCCAGTAATTTTATTACCTAGCTCAAAATCTATAATATCATATTTTTTAGCTAATTCCCAGTGCGGTAATGCATCATCATGTAAAACTGGTATGTCTCCTTCTATAAAAACTTCTTCGTTATCTTCATCTGTATTTCCTGAAGGAACGATTTCATTTGGGACATTTGGGATTTTATATAATAACTGATTTAATGCCTCAACTTTATTGCTAAGTGATTCATTAAGTTCTTTAGATTTATCTTTTAATTGACTTGTTTTTTCTTTTAAAACATTTGCTTTTTCAGCTTCACCAGACTTATATAAATTTCCTATTTCTTTAGATAGAGCATTTGATTCTGCTAAGGTATTATCCAATTCCGTTTGCAACCTTTTTCTGTCTTCATCAAAAAGAATAACCTCATCAATCATTTGAGTAGCATCAATATTTCTTTTTGCTAATCGTGCAATTACCAAATCTTTGTTTTCTCTAATAAAAGGGACTTGTAACATGAGTAAAAAATTTAAGCGACAAATTTAATGAATTACATATATAATCACTGCTCTTTTGATAGTAAAATCCAATCGCTATGTTTAAAATAATTCCAAGAAACGTTAGCTATATCAACATCTGGATTTATAAGTTGCTTATACGGTTTACCATTAACACTTACTTTACAGTTTACATAAACCGAAACATCTTGTCCGTCTTTTCTAAATTGTTCCTTTAATTGTTGCGAAAACTGCCAAATAGCATCTGGCTTTGTACTTACTATTCGCTTTTGTTTCACGGTTAAATAATCATCTAAATTAACCATATAACTATTTCCAGTTGCTTTATTTTCAATTCTATAGGTTGCTGTTCCGCTTTTGGTTCTAAGCATCATGCGCCACGAAAGTCTGTGGCCTTCTTCTGTCCAAAGCACATCACCTTTAATAAAATAATGTCGTAGTGGCAATCCTATTTGAAATAAAAAATATATAGAAAATAATGCAATTAGAGGTGTTTTATATTTTGGAATAATAACCTCATCACTATTATAAAAGGGTTTCTTTTTTAAAAATAAATTTTGAATGGTTTTAGAATTGAAAAAGAACAATGTAAAAGCTAATGCTAAATATGGAAAAATGCCAATTTGAAAAACAAAGGAATTGAATAAGTGAAAGAAAATAGATATTATAAACGCCCATTTTCTAGTTGGTTTAAACAATAATAACGGAATGATTAAGCCGTCAAACAAAACACCTCCATACGCTAAAACATAATGCAACCATTTTTGCTGAAGAAATTCACCAACTAAAATATAGTTTTGTTTACCCCTCATGAGTAACTCCACAACATTGGCGTTTAACCAATCTGGATATATTTTTGCTACCGAGGCATAAGTGTAAACAATGAATAATTGAAGCACAAAAACCAAACTGCACCACCGTGGCATTGAATACCGCTTTATTTTTGGGTTTTGTTTTACATCAATCGATGCATAAGTATTTGCGGGCAGAAAAACCATAATACTACTTATAAGCATTAATAAATAATAATGATTGTTATACGATGATTTTTGCATTAGATAAGTTGCTGCCCACATCATTGTAAAACCTAAAATACCCACCCTATATTTGTATCCTAACATAATACACAAGGCAAACATTCCCATAATTATATAATACAAATACATCCAATTATCTGGTAGCGGTTGCAACCATTCGAAACCTATGAACGAAAATGTAAATTGAGAATCGATAAAAACGCGTTTTACCCAACCTGTAAAAATAGCACCAACCGATTCTAGAAAACAAAGTAATCCGAAAACTATTCTAAAAACTATTAAAGCAGAATTATCAATATGTTTAAATAAAAATCTATTTAACATGATGTTTTGCTATGTAAGCTAGTGCGGTTTCTTTATCTTTTGCTAATTGTGCTTTTAAAGCATCAACTGATTCAAATTTTTGTTCGTCTCGAATACGTTCATGCAAATCTATTTGAATGGTTTTCTTGTATATATCTTTATTAAAATTAAAAAAATGAACTTCGACACTTTCCGTATTACCATCAACAGTTGGGTTAACACCAATGTTTAGCATGCCAAATATTTTATCATCATTAATCACTGAACTTACAATATAAGATCCATATTTAGGAATAAGTTTATAATCTTCTTTAACTTTTATATTGGCAGTAGAAAACCCTAATTGTCTACCTAACCCTTTACCTTCAATTACAGTTCCTGTAATCATAAAAGCATATCCTAAAAACGCATTAGCTTTAGCTATATCGCCCTCGTTAAGAGCCTTTCTTATTTTTGTAGAACTTACTGCAACATCGTTTATATCTTGAGCCGAAATTTCTTCGACTTCAAAATCATAAGTTTTTCCAAATCGTTTTAAATCTTCAATATTGGCGTTTCGGTTTCTACCAAATCTGTGGTCGTAACCTATAATTACTTTTTTAGCATGTAGCTTATCTACCAGAATTTGTTTAACAAAATCTTCGGCTGAAAGTCTTGAAAATTCTTTAGTGAACTTTTTAATAAGCAAGTAATCTAACCCTAATGCGTCTAATATAGCATGACGTTCATCAATAGTATTTATTAATTTTATTGTAGAGTCCTTTTGCAACACCATACGCGGATGCGGAAAAAAAGTTAGAATAACAGATTTTAATCCTTTTAACTTCCCAGCATTAATTAAGCGTTTAACAATTTTTTGATGCCCGATGTGGACTCCGTCAAAAGTGCCAATGGTTACAACAGCTGGCTCTTTTGATTTATAAGTTTCAATTTTCTTAGTTCTGTCCATTTAACGAATAAAATTGCATGTTTCGTCCTAAAAATTTAGATTTGTTATCAATTCAATAAAAAATTACCCAAAAATATCTTTATGAAAGCAAAACTACATTATGTTTTATCAATAGCAATATTTTTGTTTGTATTTTCAGCTTCAGCTCAAAATTCTACATGGAAGAAAATAGAAAATATTGATAACTCTGGGGATTTATCAAAACTTAACTTAGACAACAGTAAAGTACATTTATTTAAGCTTGACCCCTCTTTATTAAATAAAGATATTTTATCAACCCCTTTAAGAAGTGCTTCAAAAAAAACATCAAATAAAATAATTAGTATCCCTGGATTACATGGGGAACTTGAAAGCTTCATCCTTTATGAAGCACCCGTTTTTGCTCCTGAACTTGCGGCAAAGTACCCAAACATAAAATCGTATGTGGGTATTAATACAAAAGACTCTAAAACACGTTTAAGGATGAGTGTTTCTCCTCAAGGAGTTCAGACTATGATATCTTATGTTGATAAACCAACTGTATTTATGCAACCTGTTAGAAAAGGTTCTGATGAATATGTTTTATATGAAAAGCATTCAAAGAATAGATTAACAGACAGTTTTGAATGTAAAACCATTGACGAGTTAAATGAAACCTTAAATAAGTCCAATAAATCATTCGCAAATGAAGGTGGAGCAAATAATCAAACTTTACAAAAGTTTAGAATAGCTGTATCTGTAACTGGAGAATATACTGCATATCACGGTGGTAATCTTGCAGGAGCTTTGGCTGCCATAAACGCAAGTTTAACACGTGTAAATCAAGTTTTTGAAACTGATATGGCTGTAACTTTTGAGCTTATTGCAACCAATAATTTGGTTATTTATACAAATGCAGCTTCTGACCCTTATTCTGATGCTAATATTGGGACAGATTCAAGTAATTCTAATAACACAAATGGTTGGAGTTTGCAAGTTCAAAACACATTAACAAGTGTTCTTGGTAACGGAGCTTATGACATTGGTCATTTATTTGGCGCCGCTGGTGGCGGCGGAAACGCAGGCTGTATAGGTTGTGTCTGCAGAAATGATACCGGTAGCTCAACTGACAAAAACAAAGGCAGTGCTTATACATCTCCTTCAAACGGTGTTCCAGAAGGTGATACTTTTGATATAGATTATGTAGCACATGAGATAGGGCATCAAATGGGAGCAAACCATACTTGGGCTTTTAACTCTGAAGGAACTGGAGTTAATTCTGAACCTGGTAGTGGGACAACCATAATGGGTTATGCAGGAATTACAGGTGCTAATAATGTGGCTTTAAATAGTGATGATTATTTTCATTATCACAGTATAAAACAAATATTAGATAATTTAGTAACAAAAAGTTGTCAAACGACTGAGCCTATTACTAACAACCCACCTGTTGCTGATGCTGGAAATGATTATAATATCCCAAAAGGTACTGCATATATTTTAAAAGGTGCAGCTACAGATGCTGATGGTGGTGACAATCTAACTTATTGCTGGGAGCAAATAGATAGCGGTATAACTAATAATCAAAATTTTGGACCAACTTTAAACTTTGGCTCGATGAACCGATCATTACCACCTTCTGGTTCTACAGATAGATATATTCCAAAGCTTTCTAGTGTTTTAGCTGGTAACACAACACAATCAGGCCCTACATTGGGAAGTGATTGGGAGACCGTTTCTACAGTTGCTAGAACCTTAAATTGGGCATTAACTGTTAGAGATAGGGCACCTGCTTCTGCAACTGGAGGACAAACCAGTTATGATAGAATGCAAATAATGGTTCAAGATGTTACTCCTTTTACAGTGAAAAACCCTGTTTCTTGGACTCAAGGTACAAATCAAACTATTGAATGGGTTGTTGGGCAAACTACAAATGGAACTATAAACTGCCAAAATGTAAATATCAAACTCTCTACAAACGGTTCCAAATTTCCAATCACTATTGCAACAAATACTCCTAATGATGGATCTTATACTTATGCAGTACCGGTAATGGCAAATACAACCAATGCAAGAATATTAGTTGAAGCTGCTGATAATATTTTTTATGACGTTTCTGATTTTGATTTTTCTATTTCTACTAATCCAGATTTTTTTGTAGCTAATGAAGTTTTAACCCCAGTTACTTGTGGAGCTACAACTGCAACCTTTACTTTTGATTATGTTGCAGCTAATGGTTTTAACGAAAGTACTACATTTAGTGCTTCAGGAAACCCTGGAGCGTCAACAGTAGCGTTCTCTCCAACTAGTAGAACCATTTCTGGCCCTGTTACTATGACTATATCTAACTTAGGTGCTGTAGCCCAAAATGATTACACTATAAATATAATAACAACACCAACAGTAACTCCTGCTAAAAATAGAAATTTTGCTTTTCCGTTTTTTAATGGCAATTGCATCTCAGTTGGAAGCACATCTTATAGTACAGGCACAACCTTAGTGCAATTTAATACTATTAATCAAGCTTCTGCAAAGCCTTCTGGTTATAGTGATTACATGTCAAGCCCAACAGATGTAAACAGAAACAGCTCATACAATTTAACAGTTAATGCAAATACCGATGGTAATTTTACAACTGCCACAAAGGCCTGGATAGATTGGAATCAAAACTGTAGTTTTGATGATGCAGGTGAAGAATATAATTTAGGTGACGCTACCAATACTTCTGATGGTGTAACTGGTAATTCTCCTCTTTCAATCACAATACCCAACGGTGCTGCTTTAGGCAATACTATTATGAGAGTGTCTACAAAATTTAAAGACGATGGTTTACCTACTTCTTGTGATAATGGTTTTGATGGAGAGGTTGAAGATTACGCTATTAACGTACAAACATCATTATCGGTTGAAGAATTTGGTTTTGATAATTTTGCTGTTTTCCCAAATCCAAACAAAGGTGAGTTTACTATAAAACTAAATAGTTCACTATCTAGTAATGTTAATGTAGAAGTTTATGATTTACGAGGAAGGAAAATTTATAAAAAGAGATACAAAAATGCTGGCGATTTTAATGAGCAAATAAATTTAAACAATGTACAATCTGGAATGTATATTTTAAATGTAAGCGATGATAAACGAAAATCTACTAAAAAGATAATTGTTGAATAAATAAAAAAGGGGAGGTAAAATCTCCTCTTTTTTATTTTCCATTAAAGGTATTCATAGTATTATTTATTCCTGCTAAAGCAAAAGATTTTATTAGCTCTAACGATTTATTTAAGCGTTCAGTTAGTTTTTCATTTTCATCATCTGTCCATTCTCCTAACACATAATCCACCTGTCTTCCTTTACTAAAAATGTCACTTATTCCGAATCTAAAACGATTGTATTTTGTAGTATTTAGTTTGTCTTGAATGTCCTTTAATCCATTATGTCCACCATCGCTTCCTTTAGTTTTTAAACGAATACTTCCAAAGGGTAAATTCAAATCATCTGTAATTACTAATACATTCTCTAAAGGAATTTTCTCTTTAGTTAACCAATATAAAACTGCTTTTCCACTTAAATTCATATAAGTACTTGGTTTTAAAAAGATAAAGGTTCTTCCTTTTAGTTTATAGATTGCAATGTCTCCTAATTTTTGGGTTTCAAAAGTGATTTCTTCAGTTTTAGCAAAATAGTCTAAAATTTTAAACCCAATGTTGTGTCTAGTATTTTGATACTTTTCTCCAATATTACCTAAACCAACTATTAAATACTTCTTCATAGAATCTATATCTTCTATATGTTTTTTCTTTTTAAATAATCTGAATAAAAATTTACACATAAAAGTTTGTTTGTGTAAAAATAAAAAAGCATCCTGAATAAAACAGGATGCTTTTTATATTAAATCTAGAATATGTTATCTATTCTTGAGCTGCAGCTCCTTCAGCTGGTGCATCAGCACTTGCTGCTTCAGCTCCTTCTGCTCCTTCAGCTAATTCTTCTTCTTCTTCCTCTTCATCTTCAATTGCTACTCTTGAAGTTTTAATTTGACATACCACTGTATTATCAGAATGTAAAAAAGTGTAGTTCTCACTTGGCAATTCACCAACCGCAACTTTGTCACCAATTTTTAAAGGTGTAATATCTACCTCTATAAAATCTGGTAAGTTGGCAGGAAGTGCTTTAATACGTAGTTTACGATTGTTTCTTCTTAAAACACCACCATTTTTAACACCTTTTGAGTTTCCTACAAGTTGAACAGGAATGTTTAAAGCAATTTCTTTGTCTTCAAATAATTGATAGAAATCTACGTGTAAAATTCTGTCTGTTACAGGATGAAATTGAATGTCTTGAAGTACTGCGTTTAAAGTTTCTCCATTAGCTAGTGCAATCACAACTGTATGCGCATTTGGCGTGTATACAAGTTTAGAGAAAGCTAATTCTGGTGCAGAGAAATGCACTGGTTTATCTCCTCCGTATAATACGCAAGGAACCTGACCAGCATTACGTAAGGCTTTTGTTGCTTTTTTGCCCACGCTTTCTCTTTGAGATCCGTTGATTGTAATTGATTTCATTTTCTATTTATATATTAATTATTAATTTACATTACAAATTGAGAACTAATCGATTTATTATGATGCACTTTATGCATAACATTTGCAAACAAATCTGCACAGCTCAAAACCTTTATTTTACTACTTTCTTGTTGTAGCGGGATTGAATCTGTTACTATTAATTCTTCTAATTTTGAGTTTTCTAATTTTTCATAAGCATTCCCAGACAATATAGGATGTGTACAAATGGCTCTTACACTTAAAGCGCCTCTTTCCATCATTAAATCTGCAGCTTTAGTTAAAGTTCCTGCTGTATCTACCATATCATCAACTAACACCACATTTTTACCTTCAACATTACCAATTAATTCCATATGCGAAATAACATTAGCTTTAGCTCGTTGTTTGTAACAAATCACTACATCACTTCCTAATGCTTTAGAATATGCATAAGCTCTTTTAGAACCACCCATATCTGGCGAAGCAATGGTTAAATTATCTAAGCCAAGGCTTTTTAAGTATGGTAAAAATATAGTTGATGCAAACAAATGATCTACAGGTTTTTCAAAAAATCCTTGTATTTGATCTGCGTGCAAATCCATTGTAATAATTCGAGTTGCTCCTGCTGCTTCTAACATTTTTGCTACTAACTTTGCAGCAATAGGAACTCTAGGTTTATCTTTTCTGTCTTGTCTTGCCCAACCAAAGTATGGCATCACTGCCGTAATATGTCTTGCTGATGCTCTTTTAGCAGCATCAATCATTAATAACAATTCCATCAAATTTTCAGAACTTGGATTTGTTGATCCAATAATAAAAATTCGAGTACCTCTTATTGATTCCTCATAAGAAGGTTGAAACTCCCCATCGCTATAGGTAGAAGTGATTACACTTCCTAAATCTTCTCCATAAGCCTTAGCTATTTTTTGTGCTAAAGTTGTACTTTGAGTACATGCAAATATCTTGGCTCGGGTTTTAATTTTTGTCATAACTAACTACTTGCTAATGAGTCGAAAAAGGTTACTTATTTTTAATGAGGTGCAAATTTAGGGATTTATTTGAATTCCAAAAGGATAAAAGCGACTATTTTAATAGTTAGGAGTAAAAATATTTTATATTTTTGCTGTCCAAAATGCTCAAGTGGCGGAATTGGTAGACGCGCTGGATTCAAAATCCAGTTTCTTCGGAAGTGTGGGTTCGATTCCCACCTTGAGTACAAATAAAATTCGTAATACAATTAATTATTGATTGTTTACGGATTTTTGTTTTTATTGTTTGTACGATTGAATGATTTTTTTTGAGATTAATCTTCGTAAAACCTTGCTGCTTTTTCTAACTTTTGTTTCATTCGCTTTCTCAATCGTTCAGGTTTAATAACTTCAATGGAGTCTCCAAAACCTAAAATCATACGTTCCAATTCAAAATTGATTTGCACAAAAATATTGAATACAATACCGTTGTCTGTCTTTTTTATAATTCTCTGAGAGCTGTGAAAAGGTTTAGTTATTACATAAGGTGCATTGTGTCTGTCTACCCTAAATTGGATACGTTCTGCTCGGATATTTGAAACCGTTACTCCAATAACGTCTTTATAAAAAGTGTCTCCATTAAAATTCTCATCTAAATAAGGAATAGATGTATCGTAGTCCATTTTTATAATCCTATCTAGAGCAAAAGTTAAAACAGGTTTTTTTGTGGACGTTTTACCAACTAAAAACCAGCGATTATTAAACTCTTTTAGAATAAATGGATGGAATATTATCTCTGAAGGGTTACGTGCTTTAAATGATTGGTATGTAATGCGTAGCACAATTTTTTTGATAATAGCTTGATATAAAACATCTAAATGTTCTAATCCTTTTAGTTTTTCGTTCTTATCCAAATGGATGATAGCGGACTGATGTGTCTTTTCTGTATAAACCTTATCCTCTAAACGTTGTATAATACCTCCTAGTTCTGAGAACAAAGAAAAATCTTTAAACTGTTTTAGCATTTCAACAGTTTCAGAAAGCACATTCATGTCGTTTTCATTTAGCGGAATATTCGTTATAGAATAGTCTTCGTCTTCGTATTTATAGAACTTCTTATCGTATACAACTATTGGAGCGTTATATCCTAGTTTGTCACTACGCATCATTTGAATATCTAGTTGAACAGTACGTTTACTAACATTAACTTCTCTTCCTTCATATTCATAAAGTGTATCAGAACACGCTTCAATTAAATCATCTAAAGTCCATTGTCGATAGTTATTTTGCAGACATTTATCAATGGTTTTATATCTGATTAGTGCATTTTTGTTTAAAGCCATGAATATAATTTTATTGAAAAATAAGAAATATTTTAATCTACGCAAAATCATTGCGCACATAGATGAAATATTTGTATCGGAATTATAAATAAGTCTTTTAAAAGGCTTTAAAGCAATACTCCGTCGAACGAAGAGTCGGCGGAGTTTAAAAAAGAGCAATGAGATCACAAAAGAGTTTTGGAGCCGATATTTATTTAGAACCAAATTTAGAGTTTTGGCAAGATTTAGAACAACATTGCGTAGCAGAATGCTGCGGAATTGATGCTTTTGATTTTTCTCCTGAACAAGTTAAAGAGACAATTTCATTCTATGATAAAGGAGGTATAATTGAAAACTTAAATTTACTTTTAAATGAGATTGAATTATCAGATTTGAAATATGTTTCAAGTAGTATATTCAATGAATACTCAAAGAAGAAAGTATTTGCAGAACGGATTAAACGAATTAAAGAAAATATTTTATTATGAAGACAATAACAGGACATACATTAATTGAATTGGGGTTTAGATCTGGAAAGTGGTTTAAAGAAGCTTTAGGTCATATTAATGAAAACCAATTAGAAGGAGAAGCTTTAGAGAATTATTTAGAGCAATTTAAATCTCCAGACCCAATAGATTTACATAAAAATTCGGTACCGTTCTCAATTAATATTAAAGCTGAAAATGAATTAGAAGAAACAAACGTAAAGTCTGTGGTAGAAACAATGCAAACGTTAATGAGAACACCTACGCTAGTTGATGGCGCAATTATGCCAGATGCATGCCCAACTGGAGGTAATGGAACTATTCCAGTAGGCGGTGTTGTAGTTGCTAAAAACGCAATTCACCCCGGGATGCATAGTGCTGACATCTGTTGCTCTGTAATGCTTACCGATTTTGGAAAAACAGACCCTAAAGCGGTTTTAGATGCAGCTCATAGTATTACACATTTTGGACCAGGAGGAAGAGATAGAAATTCTCAGTTTAGATTTCCTATGGATTTATTGGTAGAGATAGAAGCTAACTACTTTTTAAATGACCAAAAATGTATTTCAGCAGCGAGGTCTCACTTAGGAACTCAAGGTGATGGAAACCACTTTTTATTTGTGGGTAAATCTAAAAAAACAGGAAATACGATGATGGTTACACATCATGGTAGTAGAGGATTTGGAGCTAACTTGTATTCTAAAGGGATGAAGGTTGCTGAGAAATTCAGAAAAGAATTATCACCAGACACCTTAAAACAAAATGCGTGGATTCCTTTTGATACAGAAGAAGGAAAACAGTATTGGGAAGCATTACAGGTTATCAGAAAATGGACAAAGAAAAATCATGAATGCCTTCATGATGCAACTTTAGAAAAACTAGGAACTGAAAAAGAAAATAGATTTTGGAACGAACATAACTTTGTATTTAAAGAAGGAAATTTATTCTACCATGCAAAAGGTGCCACACCATTAGACAAAAAATTTATGCCAGATATTACAGGTCCACGATTGATTCCTTTAAATATGTCTGAGCCAGTTTTAATTGTAGAAGGTGAGACTACAAATAACAATTTAGGTTTTGCACCACACGGCGCAGGAAGAAATGTGAGTAGAACTCAGCATAGAAAGAGTAAGTCAGGAACCTTTAAAGAGATCTTTAATAAAGAAACTGAAGGTTTAGATGTTAGATTTTTCTCTGAAGAGATTGACATTACAGAATTACCAAGTGCTTATAAAAATGCTGAAACTGTACGACACCAAATGGATGAGTTTGGCTTAGGAAAAGTTATTGATGAAGTATTACCTTACGGGTGTATTATGGCTGGTAATTGGCAAAAGAATGCACCTTGGAAAAAGAAAAGAAGAAAATTAAAATGAATTTAAAAGAATCAATAGATAATTTATACACTGTATTCACTGCTTACACAATAGAATGTGAATTAAGAGCGAGAAGTTGTGAATGCTGTGTTTCTGATCAAGAGATAAAATTATTACTTTCAAAGCCATTGAAAGAATTATGCGCAAATGATTTAAACTATTTTATGGCTTCAGCAATAACTACTTTTGGTAAAGTTGAAGACTATAAACATTTTCTACCTAGAATTTTAGAGTTAATGGTTGACAACTTAGATGTGGTTGATGACTTTTTAACATATGAAAAATTAAACTACAGTAAGTGGCTAAACTGGAATACAGAAGAAATAATAGCTTTAAAATCATTCTTTGAAACATTATTAATAAATGCTTTGGATAAAGGTTTCGAAGTAATTGATGACTTTATCTCATTAAATCTACTTTACAATGATTATGAAAAATTAACTGAAATATTACTGAATTCAGATTCAAAAATATTACTTCAAAAAATTGTTGATGAAGTTTTTAACGAGTGTTATTGGAAAGTAGATAAAAAACTACTAAGCATATATGCCAACAAAAAGATTGTTGATAAGATAGAACAGTTATATTTTAAAACTAAAGATAAAGTAGAATTAAACAAAATAGCTATCGCTTATTCTATATTAGAAAATTATGATAAAAACAGAAGTACTAAATAAACTAAAAGAAAAAGTCTTTTCTGTTTTGTTGAAAAAATTGGAAATTGATGAATTTGAAAGCTGGCTTTATAATCAAAAAAGCATTATAAATTCCATTGAGGAAGAAGCGTTTATCTATGATCTAATTACTATAAATTATAAAGAAGAAAACGCTATTTCCATTTTACAGGAGGTAGCGTTTAAAAAATTCCTACACGAAGAGTACATAATTCTTCTTATTGGAATAAATTGTAAAAAAATGCTAGCGCTTAATCAATGGGATAGTATTTATAAATTATTTAATGAGATCCTTAGTTTTTTTGATTATGATAAAGACTATTTCTTAATGTGGAGTTTTTATTCAATTAACTCAAGAATCGACTTAATCGATATTGGTTATGAAACGAAAACTAATATAACTAATGAAGTAAAAGAGCTCTCTCTTCAAATAGTAAACCAACTAAAAGAATGCAATACTGCTAGTGAAAAAATTAAGTTTTTAGTTGAAGGGTTTGAAAATGATCTTCCGAAGAAAGACGTATTAGTCAAAGAATCTTTTATTAAGGAAATTATCCATAAAAAATGGTATGAATTTTGGAAATAGTAAATAAAATTTGGAGTCTAATCATATTTTCCTGCATCTTTGCACCAGTTCATTGAAATTGTTCTTTTGAAAATTTTATGGGATATGTAATTCAATAGTGAGTTACATAACTTTTAAAATTATAAATATGAATTGGAAAATTCAGAAACTAAGTAATGGAGAGACCATTATTTCAAAAGAACCCGGTAATTCTATGTTGCCTATTTTAAAATCTAAACAACCAGTAAGACTTGCTCCTATTAGTTGGGAAGATTGCGAAGTAGGAGATATTGTTTATTGTAAAGTTCGTGGAAACTGCTTTACACATCTTGTAAAAGGTAAAAACAATAAACGTGGTTTGCTTATTGGCAACAATCATGGTAGAATTAACGGATGGACAAAAAATGTATATGGAAAAGCAGTAGAAATATTGCCAATGTCATAGACATTTCTAATATAAAAGATGATAAAACAAAGTTTAAACCTATGAGTGATGTATTAATTAAACATAAAAAGGGTGCTGAAAAGCTATTTCTGTTGTATATGACATAGCGAAAAAACTTTAAAAAGATATAAAATCTAAAAAGCGTCCAAGAAATTGGACGCTTTTTTTATAATTCTTTTTTCTGATTTGAAAAATGTGAGTTTAAAGCTAAATATCAGCCTAACAAATAGTTATAAAAGATAACTATTATCCGTATAACACGGACAGGAATTCTATTGTCTAAATTTAACATAACAAACTGATTATCAGTAAAATAAATTTAAATTTTTCTTGTGAAATTTAAAAAAGGGTTATAGGTTTGCACCGCAATAAAGCACAAACAATTTAAAAAGAAGCAATAATGTTATTTATCAAATTACATACTACCATGCAGAGAGAACCAGGTTCTATTGTGCATACGCTTCGAGACTACTTTCCTTATTAAATAGATTACATCTATCATATTAAAAGAGTCCGAAGCCCAAAAGTTTCGGGCTTTTTTGTATGCCCATAATTTGTGTACACAAAAGAGTTTCAGAGGCACATTAAAAAAATAAAACAATGGCAGTTGAAACCAAAACACATAAAACAGCAAAGAGAAAAAGAGATACGCCAAATTTATAAACGGTGGAGAGAAATAGTAACAGAAAATAAGGCACTAGGCTATATAAAATTAGTAAAACCTGTTCGTCACGGTTGGTTTAAAGAAATTATAATTACTCACAAAGTAGAACGCTACAAGAACAAAGCAGCTATTTTAGAAGTATATGATAAAGTTGAAAAACGCTTTTGGGGAAGAACCAAAGAAGAAGCCAATGAACATTGGTTTCAACAAACCTCAAAGTATTTCATTTATAAAGATTTTCCAACCATAAGCAAAAAACAGTTTAACAAGCTAAGTTTTAAAGCACAATGCATGTGCACACCATTCTATTATAAAACTGAACGCAAAAAACAAAAGCTTAGATTCTATATAAAAATTCCAAAAGGAGCTTATAGAGTTAAATATACAAGAGCTTATGTAACACATTCCAAGCGGATTGATCCTGCATTAGAACGCGAAGATGCATTGTTAGACCAACAGCTTTTAAAATCTGGTTATTATAATCTTGCTCAAAAAAGATGGAGTTGGAGACATCGCCACTATTGGAATAAGTTGGTGCACAAAAAAGAAAAGCAAAAAACAAAAGTAAATCTCAATGCTCTAAAAGCAATTAGTATTGAAGATATTATAAACGAAAACATATTATGGGAAATAAACTAAAAGGGAAAGACTTAATAAAATTAGGCTTCCCTAAAAATAACAGTATCAATATTGCTTTAGGGCAAATCAATCGATACCGAAAAAGAGAAAAGAAAGAGCGAATCTTGGAAGAAGCAAAAGAAGTATTACTTAATCCAGAAAAGTTTCAAGGTAATGCCATTTGGGGAAAAGTAGCAGAAGGTTTAGTGAAACCCGTTGAAGTTAAGTTTCATAAACTAAAAAATACTAGAGCACCTTTTACCATTTATGGCGAGAATGAAATTGATGAACAAGCGAAATATCAGTTATATGATGCTTTAAAATTACCAATAGCTGTTGCTGGAGCTTTAATGCCAGATGCACATGTAGGTTATGGCTTACCAATTGGTGGTGTTTTAGCAACAGAAAATGCAGTAATCCCTTATGGTGTTGGTGTAGATATTGGCTGTAGAATGTGTTTAACAATCTACCCAATAAAAGCATCTTACCTAAAAGGAAAACAGCATCAACTGGAGAATATCTTGTCTAATCATACCAAATTTGGAATGTATGAAACACATGATAAAAAACATGATCATGAGGTTTTTGACAGACAAGAGTTTCAAGATATTCCTTTGTTAAGAAGGCTAAAAATAAAAGCTTTCAAACAATTAGGAACCTCAGGAGGAGGCAATCATTTTGTGGAATTTGGAAAAGTGACAATTACAGATATTAATAATGAATGGAATCTAAATGTAGGCGAATATATCGGAATATTATCACATAGTGGTTCAAGAGGATTAGGTGCAAACATTGCAAAACATTACACCTATTTGGCAACGAAACAATGTCCATTACCTAAAAATGTTCAGCACTTAGCTTGGTTAGATTTAAACACACATGATGGACAAGAATATTGGTTGGCAATGAATTTAGCTGGCGATTACGCCAAGGCATGTCATGATGATATTCATTATCGCATAGGCAAATTATTAGGCGTTAAAGCAGTAGCAAAAATTGAGAATCATCACAATTTTGCTTGGAAGGAAACTATAAACGGTACAGCATGTATTGTACATCGTAAAGGAGCAACACCAGCTTCAAGAGGTGAACTAGGAATTATACCTGGGTCTATGACTGCGCCAGGGTTTATTGTTAGAGGCTTAGGGAATACCGAGAGTTTAAACTCAGCGTCTCATGGAGCAGGACGTTTACACTCACGTAGAAAGTGCAAAGAAAAATTCACTAAAAGTGATGTAAAAAAGCAATTAATAATGCATGACGTGACCCTTATTGGCGGAGGTATAGATGAAGCACCAATGGCTTATAAGGACATTAAAAAAGTAATGAATAATCAGCAAGAATTGGTAGAAGTTTTAGGAACTTTTACACCAAAAATTGTAAGAATGGATAAATAGTAATTGTTGGGCGTTCCCCGTTGGGTCAGGCTTTCGGTAGTCGCTCTCTGCGAGGAGCTCCAACAATAACTCAATCCTTAACGCAAATAGAAAAATGAAAACAATACAAATAACATCAGGTAGAGGGCCTATTGAATGTTGCTGGGTTGTAGCTCAAGTTTTAAAGCATCTCATTAATGATATAAAAGAAGCTAAAATAAAATATATGCTTTTGCAAAGAGAACTTGGTGTAGAAAACGGAACGTTACAATCTGCAACAATTCAATTGCAAGGAAAAGAGTTGGAATCTTTTTTAAGCAATTGGTTGGGTACTGTGCAATGGATAGGGAAATCGTCATTTCGAAAATTTCATAAGCGTAAAAACTGGTTTATAGGCATCTATGAAATTGAAGCAACAGAAGAAACACTTTTAAATGAAAACGACATAACATTTCAAGCCATAAGAAGCTCAGGAGCAGGAGGCCAACATGTCAATAAAGTAAGTTCAGCCATTAGAGCAACGCATACAAAAACGGGTATACAAGTTTTGGTGATGGATAGCAGATCGCAACATCAAAATAAAAAAATAGCTATAAAACGATTACAGGAAAAAGTAGCAGAATTTAATACTGAACAATTAAAAGCATCGGTTCAAAATCAATGGGGAAATCATCTTAATTTAGAAAGAGGGAACCCAGTACGTGTTTTTAAAGGACCCGATTTTAAAACACAGAAAGCAACTAAAGACTATAAGTCTAAACGACAAGAATTAAAAAACAATTTAAGACAACAAAAATGGGATTAACATTAGCAGACAGTTACTACTTAAAAGCAAAAGCCGCAACAGGTGGTTTTTGTAGTGACTGGGAAGAAGTCTGTGAAGCTTTAAACTATGCACTTTCATATGACGAAAATCATTGTGCTTCACTTTGCTTATTGGCAGAAATCTATGCAAAGCATTTATCAATGCCAGATAAAGCATTCGAGTGTTTTGATAAAGTAATTGCTATTGATACTAATTATGACGATGTCTACCCAATGTATATTAAATACCTTATCTGGAATAACAAGATAGATAGAGCAAAAAAATTAGTAGACTTTTCGCAAACTATAGAGACTATAAGTAAAGCCGAAATAAATTGGCTGTCTTCTTATATAGAAGAAACATTAGGGAATTATAAAACCTGTTTAAAACATTTAAAAGAAGCAAAGAAGCATTGTTATAATGATCATTATTATGATTTTATGAATGATGAACAAAAGCGGATTGAAAAGAAAATGAAATTAGAAGGAAAACAAAACACACCTAAGAAAACTAAAAAACACAAAAAGAAGAAAAAGAAATAATCACTTACTACGTAAAAACAATGCGTAGTTTCATTAAATATTTGCGTTGTAAAATTAAAACAGCATATTTGCAAAACAAAATGAGAACAAAACAGATACATATTCAACCGAAATCACGCTTTAGTGAATGTGATTATAGAAGAGCATTAAATGTAATGCCACTTTATAAAAAGGGCGCTATGTATCTATTTAAAGAATAAATTTTGAGATAAAAACACACTTATAAATAGTAATACAAGCGTTCAATAAAAAAATTGGACGCTTTTTTTATGAATTTTTTTAAAAATAAAATGAAAAGTTAAGCAAGCATAAAAAATAGCAAATAATTGATAAACAACAGGGAGACAGACTATTGTAAAAAATGACGATTATCCGTAAAAAACGGACAGGGATTATATTGTCTAAAATCAACATAACTATTTGATTATCAATAAATTAAATTAAAAATTTTCTTGTGTAATTCAAAAAAGGGTTTCATATTTGCATCATCAAATTATTTAAACAATAATGCAAAATTATTTACAACATATAATTCAAAAAAATCTCTGGTTTCGCTCGCCGAAACATAATATGGTCGCATTTAGTTGTGATGAGAGATTTATAAAATATAATAGGAAGGTTATAGATACATAAGTTGATGTATTTATAGATTTAAAGAAAGCACCTTCCGTAAAAAGAGGTGCTTTTTTTTATGGTGTGTATTGAAATAGAAAAAAATTGACGTGTAGCTTAGTTGGTAGAGCAAGGTACTTTTAATGCCGAGGTCGTGAGTTCGATCCTCACCGCGTCAACAAAACGGAAGGGCAATCAGATAGGTGACTGAAGCAATCTTGAAATGAGTTAGCGAATTCAACGAAATTGATTAAACAAATTATTAACGCTTGAGTTAAAATTGTTGAGTTTTAATAGGCCTTGTGAGTTCGATTCCCTCTCCTTCCGCAAAACTAAGAGGATAACGATGGATAGTTTACTCGCCTTGGACGCGAGAGGTTGCAGGTTCGAATCCTGTCTCTTAGACAGGACGGAACGTTAAAAAAATGTCTAGTAGACATTTTTAGTGAACGTGCCAGATGGCGTGGTGGAATAAACCATCAAAGACATATATGGAGAGTAGGTAAATACTGGTTTGTTACGCTTGCCTGCTAAGCAAGTCCGCCATATGGCGGTGAAGGTTCAATTCCTTTGCTCTCCGCAATAATTGGGGATGTAGTTTACCTAGCTAAAACGGCACATTTGCAATGTGCAGAACGGAGTGCAAGTCTCCGCGACTCCACAATAAAGATACTGTAGCTCAAAGGTAGAGCAGTTGGTTGTTAACCATCAGGTTATAGGTTCGAATCCTATTGGTATCACAAAAAAAAGACAAGGTGGCTGAATGGTTAAAGCATTGGTCTGCAACACCAATTTTTATGAGTTCGACTCTCATCCTTGTCTCAAATTATGGAAGTGTTGAGCAATTGGTTGGCTCGCCAGACTGTAAATCTGGTCTCTTTTGAGCTTGTAGGTTCGAGTCCTACTACT
The DNA here is from genome assembly GCA_947501105.1 of uncultured Flaviramulus sp. Lineage (GTDB taxonomy): Bacteria > Bacteroidota > Bacteroidia > Flavobacteriales > Flavobacteriaceae > Wocania_A. The sequence continues at coordinate 163,924 of CANMUP010000001.1, forward strand.
TCCACATCAAACATCTATGGTGTAAAGGATAGTACTAAAGATTTAGCTCACTCATTTTATTTTAAATGAAGGTGTTCGTGAATGCAAAGCATTTCTAATCTTTCAGTCTAAGTTCGAATCTTAGTAGATGTACAAAAATGGTTCATTGGGGTAATGGCTATCCTTCCCGACTGTCTCTTGGGAGATACGAGTTCGATTCTCGTATGAACCGCAAAAATGCTCTATTAGCATAATGGTTAGTGCATCCGGCTTTCTACCGGAAGACAAGGGTTCGATTCCCTTATAGAGTACAAATTGAGGTATAGCTCAGTGGAAGAGCTTCACGCTTACATCGTGAAAGTCACAGGTTCGAAATGCTTCGCATTCACGAACTCGTATGAAAAGAAAATAGGATAATGTGAGCTAACCCTATTACCTCAACATTTTGAGATGTAGCTTAAACGGTAGAGCACCGCCCTCATAAGGCGGATTGTTCAGGTTCGATTCCTGGCATCTCAACAAAAGCAGGAATGGCGAAATTGGTATACGCTCTTGTTTTAGAAACAAGGTTTTGAGAGTTCGAGTCTCTCTTCCTGTACTTATGCTTCGCTGGCCAAACTGGAAAAGTTATCGCGTAAAAACATTGTTTTTACAAAGATACCGAACGAAGTTCCATTTTAAGCGTTGTGATTTCTTGGTTCGAATCCAAGGCGAAGTACAAATAAGCTTATGGTGTAATTGGATAACACTCCAGAATACGACTCTGGGAATACGGGTTCGAATCCTGTTAGGCTTACAAATTTAATCTGTGATGTAAAGGAAGCATACAGGAATTTGACTCCTGAAGTATAGGTTCGAGTCCTATCGGATTAACAAAATTGTGATATAGCTTAATTGGTAAAGCGCTCACCTGATACGTGAGTAGATGAAAGTTCGACTCTTTCTGTCACAACAAAATGGTGGCTTTAGTTTATGTGGCAAAATACCTCACTGTGAATGAGGAAAATAGGGTTCGAATCCCAAAGTCACCCAAAAAAGGAACAATAGCAAAGCAGGTCTATGCGTCGGGTTGAAGCTCCGAAGATACTGGTTCAAGTCCAGTTTGTTCCTCAGTATAAATGTTTAAGTAAAAAATGAGTAATCATGAAAATTGCACAACAAAAATGGAGGAATTTTAGTGGTAAAATGTTTAATCTACCTATTACAGATATTATAGAAAATGCCATTATAAAAGAACAAAAGGCAGGGCACCGCCTAAAGGTTTGTGTAGGTTCAGATTCTCAAGCGTATAAATCTCACATAGAGTATGCAACTGTAATTGTTGTACTTCGAGAAGGAAAAGGTGGTTTTATGTTTATGACAAACTACAGCGGCACAAAACACATTGGTATTAAAGAACGTATGCTTAAAGAGGTAACAATGTCTGTTGAAACAGCATATAGCGTGTGTCATATTTTAGATGAATATAATGTTGAACTGGAAGTGCATGTCGATATTAATACAAATCCTAAGTTTGAATCTAATGTGGCTCTTAAAGATGCAATGAGCTATATTTTGGGAATGGGCTTTGTTTTTAAGGCTAAACCTTATGCTTTTGCAAGTTCGTCATGCGCAGATAAGGTGGTGTAAAGTACTTCCCTGAGGAATAGATCCCTGTTCCTAGTTAATGAATTCTGCTGGGTTTTACTTTAGTTCAAGATCTGGCAGAATTCTAAATTAAAAGGATTTGAATAAAATAATTTTTAATACGCAAAAACATTGCGTAATAGCATAAAATATTTGTAGAGTAATTAGCAATAAGTTTTTTGGAACCAGACTTTGCAAGTAGCGTTCTGCCAGACCATAGAAACTGGCAGAGCATAATAAAATATTCTAAATATTATCTGAGAAGATAACAATTAGTTATTTACTCACCTTGGTCGTGAGAGTTTGTAGATTCTATTCCTGTTTGTTTCATAATTTAGGGGAATAGTTTAATGTATAAAATTTTGTGATACAACCCAATGATGCGAGTTCGAATCTTGCTATTCCTACCAAATTTAATAATTAACTAATAATAAGGGGACAATACCAAAATATAGTTAGAGCAAGTTAGTTTATAAATTATCTAGTCAATTCAAAAGTTATTCTGTAAAAAACGTGTAAATAGATTTGGTTAGTATAGACTTAATTATATTATTTCGATTTTGAATAAACCAACCCTTCAACATTATTCTTTTTAACTGGCAATAATAAACTAAATACATAGCCTCCTATAACGCAAACAGGAATAGCAATTAGCGGATAAATATAGAAGTTAATTGGAGTATTGTACTTCACAAAAGCCAACACCAAAATACTTAGTAATGCTCCAATTAAAGTGCCTTTCCAATTTGATTTTTTTACAAAAATCCCAAGCATAAACACACCTGCAATAGCGCTACCAAAAAGACCCACAATTTCTTGGAATAAGAAAAATAAAGATTGAACTGGAAATGTTGCCATAATACAGGCAACAACAGTTCCTAAAACCCCAACAATAACCGTAGTCAATTTAGCTAGTTTTAAACCACTGGCTTCAGTATACGATTTGTAAAAACGCTTATAAAAATCTACAGTTACAACAGTAGAAACACTATGCATACTACTATCTAAACTTGACATTGATGCTGAAAAAATGCCTGCGATTACTAAACCTGCAATTCCTGGAGGTAAATGATTAGTAATAAATAAAGGGAACACGCCATCATTTTTCATCCCAACCGATAAAAACTCTGGATGTTCTTTAAAATATACATATAAAAATGCCCCCATAGTGAATATTAGTAAGCCAGATGGGATTGCAATTATGCCATTAAGCCAAATGCTTTTTCGGGCTTCTTTCTCACTAGATGTTGTCATATACCTTTGCACAACGGCTTGATCTGTTGTATATGGTGCAAAATTAGCAGCAAAAGTTCCAAGGAATAATGACCATGTAACGACTTCAGTTAAACTAAATCTAAAATCTAACATTTGCATTTTTCCATCATTGTAGGCAGTTTCAAAAATATACCCAACATCTCCAATTTCAATAGCAATAAAAATCAAACCAATTAAAAGCCCTCCCATCAATACTATAACCTGTACAACATCAGTCCAAATAACGGCTTCCATTCCTCCCATATAAGTGTACAAAATTGCAAGTATTCCCATTATGATAATGGCCAAATAAATATCTATACCCACTACTGTAGCAATTGCTAGTGCTGGAAGATATACTACAATACCCATTCTTGCAAGTTGAAATAATACGAATGATATACTACCAAACATTCTAACTGTAATATTGAAGCGTTTTTCGAGATACTCATAGGCTGTAGTAACTTTTAGCTTTCTAAAGAATGGTAAATAGAAAGACACAACAATTGGTACAATTAAAAGTATAGTGAAATAACCTAAAAACACTTGCCAATCAAAAGCATACGCTAAAGCTGGGTGTGCTAAATAAGTAATAGCACTAAGCATGGTGGCATAAATACTTAAGCCTGCTGCCCACCAAGGAATTCTTCCTCCGCCAAGGAAATAATCATTTGTAGTTTTATTTTTTCTTGAAAAATACCACCCCATCCAAATCATTACTATTAAGTAAGCGATAAGTGTCATATAATTTAACCAACCAAAACTTGCCTTTTGGGGCTTTTGAGTAGCCATTGTTATTGTGTTTGTTCTAACTCCTGGCTGTATTTCTCCACCAGGAATAACAATAGCATCACCCCATTTAATAGCGTTAGTAACAACTTGAGTTTTATCAGGAAGTTGCCCCTTATTACTCCAAGTGTCAGTAATTGTATGATATGCCCAAATGGTTTTGGAAAAACATGTGCTTTTAAACAACTGTTTTTCTACCCTTGATAGTGAATCAACTATAGCTAAGCTTTGCTCCGTTAAGCTGTCACTTATTTTTAAGGCTTTTATTTTATTCCAAAGTTTCATTCTAGCAGCAAGGTGTTGCTTCTCGCCTCCTGCGCCTCCGTAAATAATGATATGTGATGCTCCCATTTTGATAGCTGGAGCTGCCGCTATATATCCTTTCTCTATTCCTGGGGTATGGTTATTGGGAACTGGGTTTTTTTGAATCCAAGATTCTTTCTTTGTATCATACTCATAAACATCTGATAGCATTTTATGAGTTTTTTTTGATTCTGGGTTATAGCTTAAACCACTGAAAACATATAGAGATTCGTAATTCCTTCCATTTCCTTGTCCAACAACAACTGCTTGCAATCTATTTTCACCAGGGAAATCTTGAAGTCGCTGCCAAGTATATTGTTTTCGGTTTAAGGTTTCAGTCAAATTAAATGATAAAAAGTTAGAAGTTGCTGCTGCTCCTTTTATTTCTTGTCCTCCCACCAAATACACCATGTCTCCAATAATACTACCTCCCATACTCGACAAAGCAATAGGCATTGGAGGTAAATCTTCTCGCTCTATCGTTTTGCTTTTTGGATTCCATTTTAACAAGAATACATCGTTATAAACGCCATCTTCATTATCCCCACCGATACACAACAATCCTTTTGGTGTTGAAATAGATACGCCGTAGGCTAAACTTTTAGGTAATTTCAAATCATCATTTTGAATCCATTGCAAAGAATCTTTGCTCTTCTCTAATACATAAATTGAATTTTGCCATACTTTTTTTCCACCTTCCCAAACTGGTTCGTTTGGGAAATTAGCCCCACCAGCGATTATTAAAGCGTTATTATGGATTCCTGTGAACGAACCATTAAGTCCAATTTTATTAGGAATACTTTGAGGTGTTGACCAGTCAAATATTTCAGTTATTTTTTGAGCTTGGATTACTAAAACACAACAAAAGCTAAGTAAGAATGTATAAAAGTATTTTATCATAACTATATTATATCTATAAACAGCAAAATGTCATGCAAATTATTCATACATATCATTTAAGTCGGCTTTGTTTAGTTCATCCAAAAAGGAAGCAATTTTTTTAGTTACATCTTCAAAAAATCGCTCTCCCTTTTCCTTAGTGGCTTTTTGAGGGTTACCAACACCTGTGTCTTTTGTAACAGAAGTCCATTGGCGTTGCGCAGAAACCCAGCCTTCTTTTAGTCCTTTAATTTTGAATTTTTTATCACTGCCATCACCAGCTTGTTCAAGTGGTAAAACTAAATCGGGAGTTAAATGCATAATTGTAGCTGTTTCTAATTCGCCAGCATGATCACCAGGTTCATCAAAATAAGCTTTAGATTCAACCGTTTGCCACCAATTTATTGAGCAAACAAAAACTTTAGGAAATTCAGCAGATAGTTCTCGTATTATTTGCTTAAAACTATTACCGCCATGTGCATTTACAATTACCAATTTATTAATGCTTTGAATATTTAACACATGCACTAAATCTTTTAAAAGCGCATATTGTGTACTTGGGTTCATATTAAGACATAACGAAACATCTAACTGCCCTGTATTTACACCAAAAGGCACATTGGGAAGTACTATAACCTTTGAATTATTATTCCATGCTTGTCTAGCTGATTCATTTGCTACTGATTCAGCAATTATATTATCTGTTGCGTATGGTAAATGATAATTATGAGCCTCTGTAGCTCCCCAAGGCAAAACTGCCACTTTAAACTTTTCTTTCTTTACAGCTTTCCAATTGGTTTCGGCTAATACATAAGGTCTTGGTTTTGCATCCATAGTTTATAAAATTATTCGATAAGGTTTGAAAAAGTTGAAGCAGGTAAATGGTATATGTTTACTAAATTCCCTTTTGTAAAAGATGAATACCCATATTTTACAAATCTTGGGTTTTTAATTTTTTCAGACCAAACTAATAGTCTGTCATCTTTAATTTCAGAATCAGCTATTACAAACACTTTATCTTCTCCAGCAATTTCTATGTCTTTTATTGTTGAATCATCTACCGTTTTTAAACCTTCTCCATGTTTAAAATGTACTTGTAACTTATTATTTATCACATTTACATAATCTAATAATGGGCCAGAGTAAGTAATTTGTTTATTGTATAATTTTGCCAAAGCCACTTTGGCTAACCGTTCTCCAATAATCCATTTTTGTTTTGGGTGAACATCGGTTTTATGACCAACATCAGAAGATACTGCCATTCCTGTATTATTAATGGATAAAAGTTTACGTTGTGAGTCTCTAAATGCTCCCCAATTACGCCTATCTATGCTACTTAATTGCACATAATAAAAAGGCATTTCTAGTTTTTTAAAATGAATACGCCAATCTTTAACCAACATTTTAAATAATCTTGAATGCAAATCTACATGTTCAGCATTTGATTCTCCTTGATACCAAATAACACCTTTAAAATTAAAGTTCTTAAGTGGCTCTATTCCTGTGTCGAACAAAAAAGTAGGGTCATAAGGGTGTCTAGCATTTAAGGTTTTATTAAATCCGAAATTTTCAGATTTACGTTGAGAAATCCAAGAATCAATTAATGGATTTTCCCACGAATCGTTAAGCATGTTAATTGTTTCATGTGTTAGCTCCATACTTTCTCTGCTTATCCAACTTTGTGTTGGCGAACCTCCAACAGCATTACAAATAATTCCGATAGGGACATTTAATTCTTTTTGAAGTCTATATGCATAGGCATAAGCTACTGCAGAAAAATTTTCGAATACTGCATCATTACTATGGCTCCAACCTGAATATTTAAAATAATCATCCGTATTATTAAATGCTAAATCTTCTTTAGTAAAAGCGCGGCCATTTAACACTCTTGGATCCATTGAAAACAAGAAAACATTTGAATTAAGTGAGTCTTTTAAAATGGTTTTTGCCGACTGCATTTCATGTACTTTAAAATCCATGTTAGACTGACCCGATGCTAGCCAAACCTCTCCAATATAAACGGTATTAAAAGTGATGTTTTCAGATAATTTAGATTGAATTTTAAATTGATATGGTCCGCCAGCTTTCATAGCCGGTATTGTAATTTTCCAATTGGCATTTTTAGCAACTATTGTTGATGCTTCTTGATTGTTTAAAACTACAGTAATAACGTCATTAGCATTTGCAGTACCACTAATAAGAATAGGTTCGTCACGTTGGAACACCATATTCTCACCATAAAACTTAGGCAATTTTAAACCGTTACAATCTCCAGTAATTGCACCATAAGCTTTTTTAGCAATTATTGTAATTCCATCTTTTGTTGGATGTAAATTATCAGGAAAATATTCTGGAAAACGATATAAAGGTTCATGTAGATTAATTAAATCTACTTTTGCTGTTTTTGATATCGTTTCAATTTTATTTTGGATCTCTTTAAAATTTTCTCTCATACCTTCCTCAAACCAATGGTGTCCTGAAAAAGTAGGTGTCATTTTGCATACAATTACCTTTGGTTTTGAAGGCAAGTTTTTATAAATAGAAATCATATCCAAATAATCGTCTATAAACTCATCCTTATATTTTGGCCAATTGTTATTGCCTTGATCGTTAAGACCTAAATGAATTATAACGATGTTCGGAAGAAAGTCTTGCGATTGTTTAAATTCCTTTTTAGTCCAATATGGTTTGTGTCCATTTTTAAGCATTGTAGCTCCAGAAAAACCAAAATTAACAACCTCATATTTATTACCAAGTAGCTCTTGTAATTGTGCGGGATAAGAATTAAGAGTTCTATCTTTTATTCCAGCACCATAAGTAACCGAATTACCAATGCAAGCTACTTTTATTCTTTGAGCAGAAATTTCTGAAAATACCATTAAAACAATTATTCCAAAAAGGATTCTTTTTTTAATGTTGGTCGTCTTCATAATTCAAAAAACTTCAACTTACTTGTTAGAACTATATATTAATGGGAAAAATTTACCTTCCATTTTATTTCCTTTTTTTATTACAGGAACTCCAGATAAAAGCTCATTATCTGAATTGCTTAAAGTGCCATCGACAAATACATTAAGCACAAAAGCTCTTCTGCTATTTTCTGATTTATTTTCGTAGGAACCATGAACCATAAGCGGATGATGAAAGGTTGCGTATCCTTTTTTTAATTCAATTAATCGTGGTTTAAACTCTACTTTTTGCTCTTCTGAAAGAAATTGTAAAAGACCATTCATGTCTCCTGCAATTTCTGGTGCTTGCAACAATCCCCATTTATGGCTTTTTGGAATATAATGTAAACAACCATTATCTATAGTTGCATCATCTAACGCTGTCCAACACGTTAAGTGTTGCATCTTAACGGTTCGTGTCCAATAAGAATAATCTTGATGCCATGCGACAACACCCCCGTGTTCTGCAGGTTTATAAAATAATTGATCATGCCAAAACCGTACAGATTTATTACCTAACAATTGACTTGCAGCCATAACAAAAGCTGGATTCCAAAGTACATCGTGAAATGCTTCAGTAATACGCCAATGCCCTAAAGAATGAAATAAAATCTCATCAGGATTAGCAGATTCGTTTGAATGAAATTCGTAGAATAAATGATGTGCAGGGTGTTGTGGATTTACAATTTCTGCTAACTCTTTATTTAAAACATCAACTTGCCAATCTTCCAAAAGTTTTATACCAGAAACATAACCAAATTCATTATAATATTCAATTTGCTCATCACTTAACTTGTATTGTTCCCATTCTTCATCAGATTGGGGCTGTTTAAAAATATTAGAAATTGATTTATGATAATCCGCTAAGTCTTTAATAGCATTCATAATGTGATGCTTTAAGGTTTTATATATTTATCACTTCCATCGGTTAACCAATTTAATGAAAAACTTATAAACTCATTTTTTTTATAATCATCCTTTTCAAAAAAGAGCCCGATATCGCCATTTTTTAGAATGGTTAATGATGAATATGCCGATGACCCAGTGTAAATAGTCTTGCCTTTACTCCATGTTTTTCCTTCATCATAACTAATACGCACAGTCATGTTTACACGTCCTTTTACAGATTTTGCATTAGAAAAAAGTAATCGATTTTTCTTGGAACCATATTCTTTTAATGTATATCTAATTATGCTAGCATTACATGCAGGATCTTCAAGTTGAGTTTCTTGTTTTGTTACCCAAGTTTTTCCTTCATCATTAGAAATATGAACATATCTAGTTCCTTTTTTATTATTAACTCTAGCATTAACCATCCAACTTCCGTCTGCCAACTCAACAACTTTTGATTCGTTTGCTGGTGTTATTGGCGTATTTATAAGATACCATGTTTTTCCATGGTCATCGCTTCCAAAAAGATGCATCCCACTATCTAAATTTACCATACAATGAAGCAACTTACCTGTTTTGGTCTGAATACCTCGTCCAGAGGTTATAAATTTAAAATCGTTATGCCATTCTGGTTTTGCTATTTGTGAAGTAATATCCTCTGGTTTGCTCCAAGTTTTTCCATTATCTGAGCTCTTCATAACATGAAAGTAGTAGACATCTTTTGCGGTATCTAAATTCATGTAGTTATAGAACAGAAAAATTTCACCAGTAATTTTATCTACTATCATTGAAGGGTCTGAAGCCGATTTTCCTTCTGGGAAATCAATCACAGTTTCTATTGGCGTCCACGTTTTACCATTATCGCTACTTCTTCGCATAACAATATTAATATCATCACTACCTCTTAAATCATTACAAGAAGGAACCCTTTCGTCAATAGTAGCCAATAAATCGCCATTTGGTGCGGTTACGATTGCAGGTATCCTATAACAAGACACACCTTCTTCCATGCCTGTGTTGAATAGCGACACAAACTCAGGTTTTTCATCAATTAAATCTTCATTATCAGTTTTTACATTCCCTTTGCATGAGCAAAATAATATAACTATTGTAAGTGCAATACAGTTTTTTATCATGTTCTTTTTTTTATATTTAAGTTTTTATGTGTTGTTGATTCAATTTTTTCAAAAGATTTCCAACATTGATACATAGCTCTTGGCACATGAAAGCAACCTTTCCATTTACCTCCTTTTAAATCTAACAAAACTTCGCCTTGCCTATTAAGATATCCAAACCACTCGCCATTTTTTGGATCGGAAAAATGTTTCCAAGAGTAATCATGCACTTTCTCATACCAGTTCCAAACATCCTTCCTTTTTGTTTGTGCAAAAGCTTTAGATAAAGCTACTAAAGATTCTAAATGGACCCACCAAAGTTTTTGATCCCATTCCAATTGTTGTGGTGGTTTTCCTTTAGCATCCATAAAATAGAAAACACCCCCAAATTGTTTATCCCAGCTGTATTCTAAAATTGAAATAATCGTATCTGTAGCTTTATTTATTAATGCTATATCGTTTCTTCTTATTCCAATATCTATCATAAACCACATAGCTTCAATTCCATGACCTGGATTTAGAAGGCGCCCGTTAAATGAATCTTCCAAAGAACCATCTTGTTTTACGAACTCATAAATTAATCCTGATTCTTTGTCTAAAAAAATCTCCATGATTTCATAAATACTATTATCAATGGTCTTTTCTATCTCATCTTTATCTAGAACATCTTCTAATTCTATAACTAAATTTGACAAAATCATAGGTAAGGCAAAACTTTTTAAAGGGCGGTTACCAGTTGACTTCTCGTAAATTCCCTTTGGATTGTTTTGTTTTTTTAAAATATTGAAATATGTTTTAATAGCAAGTTGCTTAACACTTTCATCACCAGAAGCCACAGCATACTGACTAAAAGCCATAGCTGCAAAACAATCTGAAAAAATATTATAAGGTTGGATTAAAGGTTCACCTTTTTTGGAGGCAGAAAAGTAAAAATTTCCTTCTTCAGTCATTCCCTTATCTTTAATAAAATCTATACCATGCTTAGCAATTTCTAACCATTTTTGTTTTGGCTCCACTTGATTATACAGCATAGAAAATGTCCATGCCTGCCTGCCTTGTAACCACATGAACTTATCTTCATCATATACTTTTCCATACCTATCTATACATGTAAAATACCCTCCAAAATCTTTATCAATAGAATAGTTTTCCCAAAAGAGGATGACATCTTCTAAAAGTGTAGATTTGTATAAATTTGAGAATTTCATTAGATTTTATATGTATTACATAATACAAATTTAATGAATTTTATTTGTATATTATTCTTTTATTTTTAGGTCAAATTAAAATTATTAAATTAGCCAACACCTTTCAATAATTCAAATCTCTTAAGACTTAATACTCGATGAGCTCTAAAAAGTATTTAAAAAAAATTAAGCCATTACAAAACTTATCATTAGTTGATAAGGTAGAGCTTAGGATTGTAGAATTCATCAAAGAAAATGATTTGTCTCCTGGTGATTCTATTCCCAAAGAATTAGAATTTGCAGAGGCTTTAGGAGTAAGTAGAACAGCCGTAAGAGAGGCAGTGCTAAGGCTAAGAACATTAGGGTTAGTAGAATCGAAGAAACATCGAGGTATGATTTTAACACGTCCAGATGTTATGAATAATATTGAGCGTGTACTAGACCCGAAGCTATTAGGAAATGTTGCATTAAGAAATCTTTTTGAATTAAGATTAATTTTAGAAATGGGAATGGCGGATATAATTTTTGCAAGAAAGACCAAAAAAGACATTGAAGAATTAGAGAAAATTGTTGAAAAAGAAGAAGCAGAAGAAATTAACGAGACAAGTTTTAGCTTAGATAAAGAAATTGCGTTTCATGGTAAACTTTATGATATGTCTAAAAATGTTACTCTACAACGTTTCCATGTTATGTTACTTCCCATTTTTGAGTTTGTACACGAGCAAAAAGGGGGTGTTCCTAAACATTATAAGTATACTGGAGATAAATTTATTTCTCACAGAGATTTATTAGATAATATTAAGGTTGGCACTCCAGAAACTTTCAGAAATGCTATGCGACGCCATTTAGAGCCTCATTTTGATTATATTATAAACTTAATGGAAAATGGTGAATTAAATAGCATTGACAATTAGTTATTTAGTTTTTATCTATTTACTAAACATTTTACTTAGCCCTATATTATCTAGTTCATCCTTAATACTTACAAATTCGTCATCTGATAAAGTTATATGCGGAAATCTACTAGGGCCACAATCTACCCCCAATATTTTCATAAACCCTTTTGCTACTCCATTATACCCTCCTTTACTGTCTAAAAACTCAACAAACTCTATAGCCTTGGATTGTAAATTTTGAGCTTCTGACATTTGACCTTCTTCAAAAAGACGTTTTATTTTATAATACAATGGCGCCAAATGATTGTATGTGCTGCCTACCCAACCAGTTGCTCCCATTGGTAAACTGTTTATAAATAACTCATCAAAACCAAAAAGGATGTTATACTTACTGTTACAGGCCTTCTTACTATGTTGGTAATCAATTAGGTTATTATTAGTAAACTTAATTCCGGCTAAATTTGGTATTTCATTTTCGGCTTTTTCTAAAAATTTATTCATAATCAAATTTGCTCCAGATAATACAGGAATATGATAATAATAAAATGGGAGATTAGGTGCACAAGATGCAACTTCTTTACAATAATGAATTAACTTCTCAATAGTATTAAGTTTGAAATAATATGGAGCCAATACAGAAATAGCATCCACTTTGTCTGCAGCAAATTTAGCTAGCTTCTTAGCTTCACGTAGACTTGTGTGTCCAACATGATCTATTAAATACAAATTTTCTGATTTATTTTGAGACCAAGCCAAGGTAATCTCCTTACGCTCTTCTGAAGACAATGATACAAAATCACCAGTAGATCCATTCATAAACACCCCTGACACCTTATTTCGAATTAAAAATTCACTGTATTGCTTAATTTTGGAAGTATTTATTGAGCCATTTGGATACATAGGCGTATAAACAGCAGCTATTAAGTTTTCTATTTTCACCATATTATGTTATACATAATACAATAATACAATAATAATTATATTATTTTCCTATGCAAACGATCTCTTTCATAGTTCTATGATAAATATTTCCGTTTGCAAAGCTTAATGAATTAACTGTCCATGTTTTCCCTTTTTCTCCTAAATCATTTATAGCTACAATTGCAGATTCGTCAAATTTCTCAGCATTACTATCGATAACATAAACAACACCTAAAGCATTTGTAAAATAAATATAGTTATTAATCATAGTTGGAGATCCTAAAAAGCATTTTTGAAACCCTCCTCCTCTTGTTCTATTATCAGAAGAGTGTAATTGCCCTTGAGAATTTAATCCATCGTTTGATTGTTTTTCCCAAACAAAACCACCTTTTTCATTTATTTCTTCAGGAACTTCGAGATACTCCGTATTTCCGTTAATCATATTGTGCCTCTTAATAAATGGTGTGTAAAGCCCCATAAAATAAACATCATTCTCAACTTGAATGTTGCAATGATAATGGTAATGATATTTGTTTCCAAAATCTTTAATTTCTACATTTTTTAAAAGCTTATATTTTTTAGATAAGGTATCATATTTATTAATATTAACAGTACTCATATTATTTTGATCGATTAACTCTCCTGTTTTTGTGTCAATAGTTATATGTGATTTACCTTCATAAAACCATGATGCTTTTTCCTTATTCCAATGCTGTGTGCTTAAAGCTCCCCAGCCAGAAATATTATTTTCTTCTTTTGGCTCCCAGTTCCATAGCGCGTCTCCTTGATTCTCATCATCTAAATTAATTAGGCTCAAACCAACTGGTCGTTCTGGCACACTATGAGGTCCTCCTCTACCAATTAGTATCGCAGGTTTGCCATCATGGGTTTCTCCTAATATTGGAGTATTGTAGTTAGTTACTGCTTCTTTAGTTACCCATACTCTTTTTCCTGTTATTTTATCAAAAGCGTGTAGGTAGTTCCATTCTATAGTTCTAATAGAATCATTTTTTTTAGCAGGCTCTACATTTAAAATCAAATCCTCAAAAAGGATAGAATCAAACTGTTTATTAAAGGGCCGATTTGGTGTAACAGGAATTGGTTGCCATGTGCGTTCCCAAATTAAATTACCACTCATTAAAAAACAAGCCATACCTCCACTAGCATTAATTGCCCAAACATACTTCCCATCTGTCATTGGAGTTGGTGTAGTTGCATCACTAAAACCATAATTATACTCACTTTCAATGGTTCCTTTTACAGTTTTACTCCATAAGGTTTCCCCATTATTTGCATTTAAACAAAGTAAAATTATGTCTTTACTAGAAGCCCCTCCTTTAAGCTCAGAATCTTTGGAGTATTTAGGATCATCATTAGGTGGGTTAATAGTAAAAAATATTTTATCATCCCAAACAGCAATCCCACTTTGACCTCCTTCTGGTAGTGATTTTTTCCATTTTATATTCTCTCCTGTTCTAACTGACCATTTGGTTGGGACTTTTAAAGTTGTTTCAACTTTCCAACTACCATCTGGACCTCCAGACATTGGCCATTGATTTTCACTTCCATCTACTGTAACTACATTTTTTTTTGAAGTACTACAGGAAATTAAGACCCCACAACAAAATATTAATTTAAAAAGCAGCTTCATTTTATATTTTTTAGTTTAATAAATACTTTGGTTCTTTTATATAATCTTCAGGGATTTCTCCAGAAAGTGTACTTAGAAATAGTTGAATTTTTAAGGCTTCTTCTTTATTTATCTCTAATCCTCTTTCATGTCTTCCCATTAATTTTACAGCACTCCACAGTTCTCTAGCGGAAGCATCATGAAAATACGGAGCGGTTTTTTCAACATTTCTTAAAGGAGCAACCCTAAAAAACATTTTGTATGCAGATATTTTTTTTACTCTATAATATCCTAAATCTTTCTTGTTTGGCCACTCTTCAGCAATTCCTAATTTCTGAATCATTTGACCACCAAAGTTAGAACCTGTATGACAAGAATAACAGCTTTTTGAGTTAAAAACATGCCCTCCTTCAATCTCTTCTTTTGATAAAGCATTATCATTTCCTTTAATAAATAAATCAATTGGTGCTGGTGTTGTTAATCCCTTGATAAAAGCTTTCAACGCATCAACTATATTATCAACGGAAATAGCTTTATCGCTTTCTGGGAAGGCAGACTCAAACAAGATATTATAATCTGATACTTCTTCAAGTCGCTTTACAATTGCACTTTCATCATTCACGTTCATTTCATAAACATTTATAAGTGACTGCTTTAATTTTTTATTTAAACTAGTAATACCTCCATCTGCATTATACATAGAGAGAGTCGCTACGTTATAAATAGTTGGAACATCTCTAAATGTATTTCCCTTGTCTTTTTCTTTAAGAAAAAAAGTGCCATTTGTTCCGTTCTTTTTTAAATCATGACAACTATTACAAGAGATTGTACTGTTTGAAGAAAGCCTTTTATCAAAATATAAATGCCTACCTAAATCAATCTTTTTTTTACTATCATTAAGATACTGGCTATCCTGTTCAACAGGAACAAAATATGGCATTAGTATTTCTCTTAAACTTTGAGGGTTTTCATTTAGATTAGATTGACTGATTGCCTGAAAAGACAAACAAATAACAAAAAACAAAAATGTAAAAGCCTTATTAGAATACATTTAAATATTTAAGCTGTTTTTAATTTACTAAGTACACTAGATTTTTCTGATTATATTGTTCAACTCGTATAAAATACTGCATTATTGTTACACTCAATTTTTGTTCTTATTATGTTTTTCGATTAGAAAATTTTTCAATTTTTAAACCATAAAACACCAAAATAATAAATGGAATAAGTGTACAGATATATGAAATGTTTATCGAAGTTTTATCAATAACAAAGCCTTGAACTGGGTTCATAATTCCTACAGCAATAATTGTCATAATAAGGCCAGAGGCTCCTATCTTAGTTTCAACAGAAGATAAGCCCTGTAATCCAATACCATAAATAGTTGGAAATAATAATGACACACATCCACATACTAAAATTAAACATATCCCACCTATGTTTCCTGGAAACAAAATGGCACAGATAGTAAAAAAGACAGCAAGACTAGACATGATTGCAAGAAGCTTACTTGGTTTAATAAATTTCATTAGCCATGTGCATACAAAACGCATTATCATAAAAAGAAAAACTCCATATGCTAAGAGTCCTCCTGCGCGTCCACCTTTAACCAATTCGCCAGCCTCTGTATAATATTCTTTTAGATAAGGAATAATAAAAGCAAAAGTTCCAAACTGAGCAGCCATAGCACAAAAAAGTGCAGCTATTGAAAATAAGTAACGTCGTTTTTTAAGGTTTTTACCAAATACAGTAAAGAAGTTTTCGTTGTCATCATCCTTATAAGCAGGCATTTTAGTAACACTAAAAATGACTAAAAAAACCACTGCGATAATTGCAATATAGCTATATGGTGAAGCAAGAATTGCTAATTCCTCAGTTTGCAAAGCTGCTAATTGTTTTACCGTCATGTCAACTTTATCTTCAGTACTTTTTAGGTTGCTCAAAATAGCTTGTCCGGCTATAATTGTTCCAATCCAAGATCCAAAAGGAAAAAATGATTGAGCAAGGTTTAACCTTTGCACTGCGGTTTTTTCGTCACCCATTGCAATAATATATGGGTTTGCAGACGTTTCTAAAAACGAAATTCCTGTTGCTAAAGTAAAAAGTGCGACTAAAAAATAATTGTATTCCTGAGCTTGACTTGCTGGAATAAATAGGTATGCACCAATAGCATACAATATAATACCAACCATTATTGTGGTTTTATAACTCGTTTTTTTAACTAAAAATGCGGCTGGTATTGCCCAAACAAAGTATGCACCATAAAAAGCGGCCTGTACAAGTGAAGCTTGTAAGTTGCTCATTCCTTTAAAAATATCTTTAAATGCAGAAATGAGTGGCTCTGTCATACTGCCAGGAACGCCCCAAGCAAAAAATAAGAATGTGACAAGCACAAATGGTAATAACAGTTTCTTACTTACTATTGGCGCAGTCTTTTGGTTGGTCATATAAATTTAAAAAAATGAAATTATAAATTAAGATAAGATTTTAGGTAATTCCCCAGTGCTATCACCAAATGATTCTGTTTCAACACCAAGTTTGTTTAGCATGCTTACAAATAAATTGGCCATATGTACATGTTTAGGATCAAAAACCTCATATGAGCCATGTTTAACACCTAGCTTTGATCCTCCAGCAAGAACCAGCGGATAGTTGTTTGCATTATGTGTAGAACAACAAGCACTTCCGTATAATACTAAAGTGTTATCTAATAAAGAACCATGCTCGTCATATGTGTTTTCCATTCTATCTAAGAAATAAGCAAACTGTTTAGACATCCATTGGTCGTACTTTCCTAGACGTTCTTGATATCCTGTTTTTCTATCGTGAGTCATACCATGGTGACCTGATAAATTTAAAGTTAGTTTAGGAAAAGCATCAAAAAGCCCCATACCATCTTCACGCCCCATCATAAATGTCATTACTCTTGTTAAATCGGTTTGTAGACCAAGTATCATCAAATCCAATGTTGAACGTAAATACGCTTCAGGATTCACAGTAGCATCTACATTCAAATTGATATAAGAGGCATCAAATTCCTTCATTGGAATGTCCAACCACTTTTCATTTCTTTTTACTTGCTCTTCTATTGAATTTAAAGAAGACATGTATTCATCTAACTTTGCATTATCATTATAACCCAACTGCTTTTTAAGACGTTTACTATCTTCCAAAACTAAGTCTACAATTTTTTTGTCTTGTTGCAGGCTTTTGCGTCTTTCTGCAGATGTAGCTCCTCCCGTTGGGGAAAAATAGCGCTCGAAGATTTCTCTTTGTCTGTGTTCTGAAGGAATAGCTTTCCCTGTTGAATCAAATGACAAAGTTGAAGCTCTTGATTTGTAACCAACACCACCGTCTGTAGACAATGTTAATGATGGTATTCTTGTATACTTAGATAATTTTTGAGCCGCAACTTGATCGACAGAAATTGTATTTAAATACTTATCACCTCTTAAATCTCCTCCAGTAAGGAATGTATCTCCCGCCATATGACCTAAAACATTTCGGCTATTAGGGTGACTTAAACCACCTAGCACCGATAACTTTTTTCGATAAGGGTCTAATGGCGCTAATGAATTTGTAAACTTATAGTTTGTTCCTGTTGTATGCGGAAACCAATGCCATTGTGCATTTTTAGAATCTACCCCAGGAGACATACTAACACCATTAGGGAAATACAAAATACAAAGTCTTTTAGGCGCTTTGGGAGCAGCAAAACTTGTTAGTGTTCCCATACCCATACATTCCAAATAAGGCAACATGCAAGCTGCACCTACACCTTTTATAAATGTTCTACGATCTAAATGCCATGATTTTTTACCCATATCTATTAATTTTTGGCTATAGTATTCTTTTCACTAGCTATCTTTTTTAAAAAAGAATTGCTTTTTATAATTTCCTCTAAAACTGTTTTAAACTTATAGTCGTTAGCTTTCACTTTCTCAACAATACTGTTCAACTCTTTTTCGTCCGAAAAACTTACATCTCTTCCTAAGGCATAAGCAAACAAATGTTCTACTACCGATTTGGTAAACTCATCTTTCTTTTTTGTTAAAAGGTACTCTTTAATACCTGTAATGCCTTCAACTTCGGTGCCATCTGGTAATTTAGATTTTGAATCTATAAGGTTTCCTTTGTATGCTTTTCGAAATCTTCCTACCGCATCATAGTTTTCAAAAGCGACACCGTAAGGGTCAATTTTTAAATGACAATCGATACAAGATACTTTATTTCTGTGTAATTCCAACTGTTCTTTTAGCGTTAAGTTCTCAAAACCAGGAGTTTCCGGGTCCAATTCTGGAACATTTGGAGGTGGAGGTGGAGGTGCATCACCTAGAATTTTTTCTTTTAACCATACAGCCCGTTTTATAGGGTGAGCTTGAACACCATCAGAATGGCCTGTTAAAAATGCACCCTGTGATAATAAGCCCCCTCGGTTTTCCTCTCTTGGAATAGCAACTGGTCGAAATTGATTTCCAACTACACCATCTATTCCATAAAACTCTGCTAAATTTTGATTTAACATGGCAAAATCTGAGTCGATAAAATTTAAAATGCTCTTATTTTCCTTTAGTATATAGTGAATAAAATTATAGGTTTCTTTAGCCATATCTGCCTTGACAAATCGAGTAAAATCAGGATATAAATTAACATCAATATTAATGCTCTTTAACCTATCTACTCGTAACCATTCGTAAGCAAAAGCTTCAATCATTTTTAAAGTCTTTGGGCTTTCAATCATTCTGTCTATTTGACTTGATAGCTCATTTTTAAGCATTCCTAAAGAGGCTAGTTCAGTTAATTTCTCATCAGGTGGCGAATTCCATAAAAAATAAGCCATTTTAGCTCCCAAGAAAAAATCATCATTAAACATTTTTGGTCCTGATCTTTCTGATTCTAATAGGTATAAAAAGTTAGGTGAACATAAAATAGCTACCAAAACCTCCTTAACACTATCTTCGTAAACCACAAAATCATCTTTTATTGTGTTCCAAAAATTAAAATAACGCTCTAGTTCGCCATCTACTAACGGACGCCTAAAAGCCTTTTCCATAAACTTCTTAAGGACTTCAGCAGTATAAACTTGGTAGTTGTTTTTATTAGGTGAATCAAAAAATATAGCGGAGTGACTTTTTGTAGGCCAAATAGGGTTATAAGGCGTTTCTAATTCTATAGATTTAATTAATAACGCAGGGCCATTCTCTTTTTTGTTTTTCACCAAATGATTGTTCCACAAGCCAACTATCATGGTATTCGAAAATGGTTCTGTCTCTAAAGGGTCGTAAACAGGAACAGGTAAGTTTTCTAACTGACCTTTAAATTCAAAAGTTTTAAAATCTCCTGCTTCAGAAGTTACTTCTTTACTTACATCAAAAGTTTGGTAATCCATCCCATCATCTGTTCTAGTTGCAACAAATGCTTTTATAGATGGAACTAAATCTTTATATTGACTTTGATTCTTTTCAACCTCTTGTTTAAGCGCTTTAGGTATCTCACTATCTTCGGGCAATGGTGTAAACCTTATGTTTTTATAGCCTACAAAGAAACTGCCACCTATCATAATTTTATATTTCCCCTTTCGTAAATAGGCTAAAGTAACTGGGGTTACTATTTCAGCTTCATTTTCTAAATCCTTGGGCATTTGTAAACGCTCTTCAATTTTATTAAATCTATCAATCCTTAAAAGAAATGACGGCATATTTTCTTGAGACAAGTATGGGTGTACCAAATCTACTTGATAAAAGCTGTCTTTTGGAATTTTAATTTCAAAGCGCGAAGATGTTACTGAATCAATTCTAACAGGAACTAACAAACTATCCTTAAAAACTAAATTACTATTCTCTTCACTATTTATTGCTAAAAGATTAATCGTGTTAGGTGTTACCTTTGCTGGTTTATTTTCTCTTAACTCGATTAAGCCTTCACTCCTTGTAATGCCATAACCCTTAGAAGCATTAACCCTTAATACAAAGGTCCCATTTCTTGGATAATTGTTCTTTATCAACATTTTAGCATTTGGTGATGGCCCTTGCCATGATCGTGGAGGCACATCTTTATGAGGAAGCGCTGAATATAAAATCATGCCAGCATCCTCAACGGCGTATCTATCACTGGCTGAGCCTCTCATATCTACTCCTATTCGCTTTTTTATTGAATCTGTTATGTCAAAATTAACACCATCATTATCATAAAGGTCTACCCTAAAATCTTCATGCTTAACAGCTACCGATTGAAAACCGCCAAACTCTGCAGCTACTTTATCTTCTCCTATACCTTTACCAAAAGTGATTTTATATTTTTTTGATTTTGGTTTTGGTCCACTTACAATAGCTTTGTCTAAAGCTTCGCGAGCTATTTTTTGATAATAATCAATATGCAATGATGATATTTGAAGCACATCGCCGTTATTAGAAAAGCCCATTTTAGATTTCCCGTCATCAGGTAAAACATTTCCAAAGTTTATTGGTAATTCTAATAATTGATTAAGCGTATTAGTGTATTGAGATTTTGTTAAACGCCTTGTAACACTTTTATTAGTTTCACTTTTTTCATCTGCTGCATGCTCTAAAGAATTAGTAATCCAATCAACAACCATCCTACGCTCTTCTTTTGTTAATTGCGGTTTTTTCTTTGGAGGCATATTTCCTGCATTAATCTCATCTAGAGCCGAATGCCATTTTTCTGCATCCCCTCCGTTTACCATATTCCAGTTTAATATATCTAAACGAGTATCCCCTTTTTGCTTTGTTGGTCCATGACATTGATAACAATACTTATCTAATATTGGCTGAATCTCATTAACATATTTTAAAGATGATTCTGTTGGTTCTGTTGACAACAAGCTTTCGTTTAATGCAAATGCGTGTTCTTCTTTTTCGTTTTCAGCCTTAGCTTCCTGCCTTTCTAGCTCAGCGACTTGCTGTTTCAACTCTGGCTTAACACTATCTAATGAGCGAGTTATCCAATTTATAATACTATTTTGTTCTTTATCTGTTAAAGGTTCTTCCTCTTCTGGAGGCATATTTCCTTCACTAATTTCTTTTAAAACATTTTTCCAAACTTTAACATTTTTAGCACTTATCATTTTCCATCCAACATTATCTAATCGCAAATCGCCTTTTTGTTTATTGGCATTATGACAATCAAAACAATTACTACTCATAATAGGATGAATCGTATCTGCAAACACAAATGCTTCATTTATTTCATTAGTGTTTTTTGTATTATTAGATTCTTTTAATTCTTTAATAGAAGAAAGTATCGATTCTGCTTCGGTTTTTTCAACTCCAAAAAAATCTTTCAATCCTTCTGGCATGTCCTTAGTTAAGTAATTAGCTCCATGCGTTAATGTTCCTCCGTAATGTCCCGTAAAAGAAAGAAGCGCCACGTTTATAACTAAAATCCATTGATACACTTTTACGTAATTCTTAGATTTTGAATACGCCCATAAACGAAAAACTAATAACCATACGCACAGCAAAGCCGTAAACCAACCTAACCATTTATGAAAAGCTAAAACTTCATCGTTATAACCTCCAGTTGAGGCTAGAAAAAAACCAAATATAACAGCAGGTATTAAGCTAATTGCGCTAAACCATAATAACACTTTATTAGCGTTATCTAAATTTAATTGAGGCTTGATAATGTTTATAATTTCTAAAAAGAATACACCTATTAATGCGCCTATAGGCAAATGAAGAATTAATGGGTGAAAGTTTCCAAAAAAGGCTATTACATCATTAGTTTCTTTAGGGTTTATTGGTATTAATACTAATATCAATAAAATTAAAGTATAACTGCTCGCAAATATTATGGTTTTTTTCAAAAAAATTACATCGTTGATTAACTACCGCAATTTAGCTGACAACCAACTTGTTCGCAAATACTAAAAATACTAGAGATAATATTATTTTTGCTTTAGCGTAGTTTTTTTTGTTAAATAAGTAGTTTTCCTATTATATAGTCGTGTATAACTGGGTCATATCGATGGCAGAAGATCTAAAAAAGCATTATCATTAAATAAGGCTTTAGTGCTAATTCTTTACTCGTCCTTTCTTCTTAAATATTGCATCACGCCTGAATTCAGTTGAAAGTCTAAATCTGATACAAATGAAGTTACCTTACTGTCGGGAAAACAACTGTTTATATTTGTTATCACTCTAATGATATTTTTGTAATAATTAATCAACAGATTATTATTAGCATCTACTGATTGTTGCTTACACCAATCTAAATAATCAGTAGCTTCGTTTAACAATTCTAATTCTCTAAATACTAAAACAAAATTCAATAATGGCTTTGCATTATCAAGATCGTTATACTCATCATTCACCTGAATTATAAAGAATTGGTTTTGTATTTTTAGTTTTAAGGGTACAAAAGAATCAGATATAATGGGGTGCAAAATTGTTTCAATGGTAACATCATTAGAATTCAAAAAATTATGAATATCATTAATTTCTGAGTACTTTTTCCCTTCAAATTTCATATTTCGTTATTAAATTAACATAAATAAAATTAGGTAGTATCCTATGGGTTGCAAAAAGAATACTTGCTCAACAAAATTATGCGATAATGGCAAGAACTAAACTATTTATGGCAGTGCGGGTAGTGGAGAATATAACACTATGGGTGATTAAATTATTTATTATTAATCATATCTAAAGTGACAACTGTTCTAAATCCAATATGCTCAGATGAAGAATCTGTACTAGACCCCATCCTTGATGAAACTCTGTAACTAGCACAATACGTATAGCTACATAAAAACGAACCTCCCTTTATAACTTTTTCTTGAACATATGGATTGCTAGGATTGTATGCTTTATTAGCGCCTTTAGGGTTAATTGTTGGTGTATTTGCCGAGGCTAGTTCTTTATAATAATTGACATTATACCAATCTGTAGTCCATTCCCAAACGTTACCAGCCATATCATATAAACCAAAACTATTTGGTGGATATGATTTTACTGGCGCGCTCCTTTCGTAACCATCTTCTAAAGTATTAAACACAGGAAATTCACCCTCCCAACTGTTAGCTTTTTTAGATAATAAACTAATGTCATCACCCCAAAAGTAAGTTGTGTTTACTTTTTTTGCTCTAGCGGCGTATTCCCATTCTGCTTCAGTTGGTAATCGTCTTCCTGCCCATTTACAATAGGCCTGAGCATCTTCATAAGAAATATGGGTAACTGGATAGTTTTCTTTTCCTTCTAGGGATGAATTAACACCACTTGGGTGTTTCCAGTTTACACCAATTGCCCATCGCCACCACTGTGAAAAATCATATAGATTAGGAACTGAAGTTTTTGTTTTTTTAAACATTAAAGACCCTGGTTGTAAAATAGTATCGTGAGGTTTTGGTGTTCCTTCAGGCAATTGTTTTTTCATCTCCTCCCAATCAATTTCCCTTTCAGCTATAGTTATATAACCCGTTTCATCAACAAATTTTGAAAACTGAGCATTGGTTACTTCTGTTATATCCATAAAAAACCCATCTACACTTACTTCGTGTTGTGGTTTTTCATGCATCATAGCTATTTCATCGTGAGGAACAGCTCCTTGTAAAAAAGACCCTGCAGGAATCCAAAGCATCCCTTTTGGCGGCTTATTAATTATACTATCTATTTTACTAGCCTGTATATTGCTATTGTTTATTTTAGTTTTACCAGAGTTTTCATCCTTACAACTTAAAAAAGCAAAAAAACAAAGACAAATTATAGCACTATATATATTAGTTTTCATTAAATTTTTGTAAAAATTAATTGTAAAAATATTAATTTACTTTTACTAAGCCTTTATGTTTTAGAGATAAAGGCTTTTATTTGTGAATTACTATGTTTTAAACAACACTACACAATGCTAAAAATTAAATACATCTTTTTCGTTTTTTTAATTTCATTTTATATTTCTTCTTGTAATAAGAAAGAAAAGGAAACAAGTAGCAACCTCGTAAAACCTAACATTATCTATATTTTGGCTGATGATTTAGGGTATGCTGAATTAGGAGCTTATGGTCAAGAAAAAATTGAAACTCCTAATATTGATGCTTTGGCAAAAAATGGCCTAATGTTTACTCAACACTATTCTGGTGCTCCAGTATGTGCTCCAGCTAGGGCATCACTACTTACAGGAAAACATTTAGGACATTCTTATATTAGAGGAAATGACGAATGGCGAGACAGAGGAATGGTTTGGGATTATCGTGAAATGGCAAAAGACTCAACTCTGGAAGGTCAGCGCCCTTTACCAAAAAACACAGTAACAATTGCTAAACTATTACAAGAGTCTGGTTATGCTACAGGAATTGTTGGGAAATGGGGTTTAGGCGCTCCAAACACTCATTCCTTACCAAATCACATGGGCTTTGATTACTTTTTTGGGTATAACTGTCAACGACAAGCACACACATACACTCCTTTACATTTATATGAAAACGAAAACCGGTATCATTTAGCAAACGATACTATACCTCCGAACGAAAAATTAGAAAAAGATGCAAACCCTAATGACATTGCGAGCTACAAAAAATATACACAACCCTATTACGCTCCAGAGGTTTCATTTGATAAAATGATAAACTTTGTTGATTCTAACAAAAACAAGCCTTTCTTTTTATACTGGGCATCCCCAATTCCGCATGTTCCATTACAAGCGCCAAAAAAGTGGGTGGATTATTATTTAGAGAAGTTTGGTGAAGAACCTCCTTACATTGGTAACAAAGGATATTTTCCTAATCGTTACCCAAAAGCTACATATGCTGCAATGATTTCTTATTTAGATGAAAAAGTCGGTGATCTTATTGCTCACTTAAAATCGATTGATGAATACGATAATACACTTATTATTTTTACCTCAGATAATGGTCCAAGTTATGCAGGAGGAGCAGACCCTGTTTGGTTTAACAGTGCCAAACCTTTTAATGGCGAATACGGAAGAGGTAAAGGTTTTGTTTATGAAGGAGGTATTCGTGTTCCTATGATTGCTTCATGGTCAGGAAAAATCAAACCAAGCACCTCTACAAATCATATTTCTGGGTTTTACGATGTAATGGCTACACTTTGTGATGTTGCTCAAATTGAGAGTCCTAAGAATACTGACGGCATTAGTTTTTACAATACTTTAATTCAAAAAGACAAACAAAAAGCTCATGATTATTTGTATTGGGAATTTCCAGAATACGATGGGCAGGTTGCTGTGCGTCAAGGGAAATGGAAATTTGTATGGCCAAATATCAAAAAGGGTAATACGGATGTTGAGCTTTACAATCTTGATGAAGACCTTTTAGAAGAGAATAACATAGCAAAGGACAACCCAGAACTCATAGAAGAATTTTATAAAATCATTAAAAAAGAGCACACCACACCTGAAATTGATAAATTTAAAATTGACGCTTTAGAAAACATTATTAATTCTAAATAATACATTTCTAAACCTTAGGTTTTATTTACCTTTGTGCAACTTAATATATTAGGAATATGATACATTCAATGACAGGTTATGGAAAATCTGTATTGCAATTACCCACAAAAAAAATCACTGTTGAGCTTAAATCTTTAAACAGTAAAAACCTTGATTTAAATGCTAGAATGCCCTCTATTTATAGAGAAAAAGAGCTTGCTATAAGAAAGCTTCTTGCTAAAAAATTAGAGCGTGGCAAAATAGATTTTTCAATTTATGTTGAAACAACAGCTGAAGATACCTCAACTCAAATTAATGCCCCTGTTGTTAAACAATACATTGATCAATTAAAAAATGTAGTTGAGGGTAATGATGTAGATTTTCTTAAAATGGCTGTTCGTTTTCCAGATGCATTAAATACGGTAAGAGAAGAAATTGATGAAAATGAATGGAAACACATTGAAGCTGAAATTGAAAACGCAATTACAGGCTTGAACCAACATAGGTTAAACGAAGGTGAAGTTTTAGAATTAGATTTTAATAATCGTATCAATAACATTGGTGAAATTCTTGAAGAAATCATTAAAATTGACCCAGAACGTGTTGAGGCTGTGCGCGAACGATTGCTTAAAGGTGTTGAAGACTTAAAAGAAAAATACGATGAAAATCGTTTTGAGCAAGAACTAGTATATTATATTGAAAAATTTGATATTACTGAAGAAAAAGTCCGCTTAAAAAACCATTTAAACTATTTTACAGAGTGCTTAAATTCTAAAGATTCTAACGGAAAAAAACTAGGATTTATAAGTCAAGAAATGGGTAGGGAAATAAACACTATTGGTTCAAAAAGTAATTACGCACCCATGCAACAATTAGTAGTACAAATGAAAGACGAGCTCGAAAAAATTAAAGAGCAATTGTTGAATGTACTTTAAAATTTAAGACTATTGATTAAGAAGAACAACACGCAAAAACAAGGCAAACTTATAGTTTTTTCGGCACCGTCAGGTTCTGGTAAAACAACTATTGTAAGGCATCTATTAGGTGTTGAAAGTTTGAATTTAGAATTTTCGATTTCAGCAACATCAAGAGAAAAGCGTGGTGAAGAAGAGCATGAAAAAGACTATTATTTTCTTTCAGCTAAGGCATTTAAAAACAAAATAAAAAACGATGAGTTTTTAGAGTGGGAAGAAGTATATCGCGATAATTTTTATGGCACTTTAAAAACTGAAATTGAACGTATTTGGGCAAAAGGCAAGCATGTTATTTTTGATATTGATGTATCAGGAGGATTGCGTATAAAACGAAAATTTCCTGAAGAAACACTTGCCATATTTGTAAAGCCCCCTAGCATCGATGAGCTTAAAATAAGGTTAAAAAAGCGCAAAACCGAAACTGAAGACAAGATAAATATGCGTATTGCAAAAGCATCTGCAGAATTAGCAACAGCACCTTTATTTGACGTTATAATTGAAAATGATAATTTAGAAAAAGCCCTTAGCGAAGCCGAAAGTTTAATTAGCAATTTTGTATCCAAATAGCTATTTGGACTTAAAAAAAGTATAATTATGAATATTGGATTGTATTTTGGTTCTTTTAACCCAATACATATTGGACATCTTGTAATTGCTAATCATTTAGTAGAACATAGCGATTTAGACCAAATATGGTTTGTTGTAACACCACACAATCCGTTTAAAAAAAAGAGTAGCTTACTTGATAACTATCAACGTTTAGAAATGGTTTATCGTGCCACTAAAGATTATAACAAGCTAAAGCCAAGTGATATAGAATTTAATTTACCTCAGCCCAATTATACCATTAACACGCTAACATATTTACAAGAAAAACATCCAGATTATAAATTTTCTTTAATTATGGGCGAAGACAATTTAAAGAGCTTTCATAAGTGGAAAAATTATGAATTAATACTCCAAAATCATCATATTTATATTTATCCAAGAATCTCAAAAGGGAAAATTGAAACGCAATTTGATAATCATAAAAAAATACATCATGTTGATGCGCCAATAATGGAATTATCTTCAACCTTTATTCGTAATGCGATTAAAGTAGGTAAAAATATTCAGCCTATGCTCCCTCAACATGTATGGGAGTATTTAGATGAAATGAATTTTTATAAGTAATACATTTACGCAACCTTTTTAACTATTTCACATCTATATATTAAAATCTTAGATATTTAGATATGAAAAAATCATCACTTCTTTTATTTACACTTACAATTTGTTTGTCATTAATGGCTTTTCAATGTAATGAGGATGATACACCACTCACTCAAGAAGAAGAACGTGAAGAATTAAGTATTTCTAAAAAAGCCATTGAAGATTTAGTTGCCACATCTGTATGCAACGAAACTACCGAATGTGAATTTATAGCTTTTGGAAACAAACCCTGTGGAGGCCCATGGAGTTATTTAGTATATACAACTTCAATTGATACAGAAAAGCTTAAATTATGGGTTGAAGATTATAATAAAAGAGAAGCTGAGTTTAACTCTAAATGGGGTGCCATTTCAGATTGTGGAATTACAAACCCTCCATCAAGTATTAATTGCGAAAATAACGTCTGTATTCCTGTATATTAAAACTAAGTTTTTATGTACTTTTGGGCATGCTTAAACTATTGTCGTATCCAATAACTTTTCTCTATTACTTTGCTTTTTTATTAACCTTAGTAATATTCCACCCTATACAATGGTTTTGCTTTAATGTTTTTGGGTATCAAGCGCACAAAAAAAGTGTAGATGCTTTACAGTTTTGGTTAATGCGTTGTGCTAATATTTTAGGAACTCGTTTTTCGTTTCATAATCCGCATAACATAGATACAAATCAGCCCCTAATTATTGTTGCCAATCATCAAAGTTTACACGACATATATCCACTTACTTGGTATATGCGAAAATATCATCCAAAATTTATAAGCAAAATAGAATTAGGAAAAGGCATCCCAAGTGTGTCGTATAATTTACGTCATGGAGGGGCTGCATTGATAGATAGAAAAAACCCACGACAATCTCTTCCTGCGCTTATGAAATTTGGCGAATATATTGAAGCTAATAAACGAACCGCCGTTATTTTTCCTGAAGGTACACGAAGTAAAAATGGTGTGCCAAAACCCTTTCAGTCTAAAGGTTTAGAAATTCTGTTTAAAAAAATCCCATCGGCTTTAGTTGTCCCTGTTTCAATAAATAACTCCTGGAAAATAGTCCGATATGGCAAATTTCCAATGGGTTTAGGTACTCATATTACATTTACCGTTCATAAGCCCATAAAAGTTAGTACCTTTGAAACCAAACAAGACCTTATAAATAGTATTGAAACTACTATAAAAGGTCATATCCATCTTTAAAATAAAATTATGTCGTCGAAGAATGTTAGATTAGAAGTCATGCAGTTTTTAGAAAAAGACGTTGAGTCACTTATAGAAAAATACCTAATTCCGATAGAAAAAATATGGCAACCTACTGATTTTTTACCAAATTCTGAAGGTGATAATTTTTTTGAAGAGGTTAGAGAAATAAGAGAGCTATCAAAAGAGTTACCTTATGATTTTTGGGTCGTTTTAGTGGGCGATATGATTACTGAAGAAGCCTTACCAACTTACGAATCATGGCTTATGGATGTTGAAGGCGTAAACCAAGTAGATAGAGAAAATGCTTGGGGAAAATGGGTGCGTCATTGGACTGGTGAAGAAAACCGTCATGGTGATGTACTTAACAAATACTTATATCTTTCCGGTCGTGTAAACATGCGAGAAGTCGAAAAAACTACGCAGTATCTTATTGCTGATGGTTTTGATATTGGCACCGATAGAGACCCTTATAAAAACTTTGTTTATACTAGTTTTCAAGAATTAGCAACTTATATATCTCATAATCGAGTAGCAAAACTTGCTAAAGAAAAAGGAAATAAGCAATTAGCAAAAATGTGTAAAATTATTTCGGGTGATGAAATGAGGCACCACCATGCATATTCTGAGTTTGTTGAGCGTATTTTTAAAGTGGACCCTAGCCAAATGATGATGGCATTTCATTATATGATGAAACAAAAAATTACTATGCCAGCTGTGTTTTTAAGAGAGTCTGGAGATAGAATTGGATCTGCTTTCGAAGAGTTTTCAAATACTGCACAACGAATTGGGGTTTATACCTCAAAAGATTATGTTGATATATTGCAAAAGTTAATTGAGCGTTGGGAAATTGATAAAATCACCAATCTTACTGATGAAGCTGAAAAAGCAAGAGACTACTTAATGAAGCTCCCAAACAGAATGTTACGTATAGCAGACCGTATTAAAATTCCTGAAAACTCATTTGAATTTAAATGGGTAGAGCCAGCGTTAATTAAATAGACTATTAATTATATTTAATTTATAATTCAATTCCTTTCTTAATCGAAAGGAATTTTTATTTTTATACTATGTATACTTCTAAAGAAATAATAAATAAAACCAAAGCTTTTGTAAAGGAAACACTCACCGATGCAGAAGGTGGACATGATTGGTTTCACACCTTAAGAGTATATAATAACGCCTTACTCCTCTCTAAAAATGAAAATGTAGATGCGTTTGTTGTTCAATTGGGAGCTTTATTACACGATATTGCCGACAGCAAATTTTATGATGGCGATGATACTGTTGGTCCTAAAGTAGCACGTGAATTTTTGTTTAGAATAAATGTAGACTCTACCGTTATTGAACATGTTGTAAACATAATCGAAAATATTTCTTTTAATAAATCGTTAGAAAAAGGGCAAAAATTTAAGTCTTTAGAATTAGATGTAATACAAGATGCCGACAGACTAGATGCTATTGGAGCTATTGGTATTGCACGTTGCTTTAATTACGGAGGCTTTAAAAATAGAAAGCTTTTTGATCCTTCAATAAAGCCCAATTTAAAAATGAGTAAAGCGGAGTATAAAACCTCTTCTTCACCAACCATTAATCATTTTTATGAAAAATTGTTGCTTTTAAAAGATAAGATGAATACCAAAACTGGAAAAAAGATTGCTGAAAAACGCCATAACTATATGGTTGGGTTTCTAGATCAGTTTTATAGTGAGTGGGATGGTAAAGTTTAAAATAGCTTTAGTTGCCCAACTTTATATGGTTCGTGTAAATCGCAATTTAGTTTAGGCATAGCTTTATTTTTAAAATATTTTTTTCTGGCTAAACGCACCAACATATTAATTTGCTCTGCAATTTTACCTTCACCACGCATTCTGGTTCCATACCGGCTATCGTTTAAGCTTCCACCATGGCAACTTTCTATTTGATGCAAAACTTTATCAGCTCTATCTGGCATTGTTTTTTTTATCCAATCGGTAAAAATTTCGCCTATAGCGCCATTAAGCCTAACAATAGTATGTGCGATTCCTAACGCTCCATTATCTGATGCAGCCTTTGCTAATGGTAAAATTTCATGGCTATTTATTGATGGAATTATTGGTGCTAGCATCACATTTACCGGAATGCCATTTTCGGTTAATGTTTTAACGGTTTCTAATCGCTTTTTTATAGTTGCAGTTCTTGGCTCTAAAATACGCCTTGTGTCTTCAGATAGTGACGTAATAGACATGTTTACTCCTATTAAATTATCTTTTGCCAATTGTTTTAAAATATCTAAGTCTCGAAGTATTAAAGCGTTTTTTGTAATAATAGCAACTGGGTGTTTGTATTTTAAAAACACCTCTAAGCATTGTCTTGTAATTTTAAATTGCTTTTCGGCTGGTTGGTAACAATCTGTGTTTCCTGACATTACTATTGGGTGTGCTTTCCAGCTTTTCTTTTTTATTAAAGTTTCTAATAATTTTGGAGCGTCTTTTTTTACCATAATTCTACGCTCAAAATCTAAACCTGCGCTATACCCCCAAAACTCATGCGAATTTCTTGCATAGCAGTATATGCATCCGTGTTCGCAACCTTGGTAGGCATTCATAGAATACATCATACCTATATCTGGACTCTCAACTTTGTTGACTATGGTTTTAGGAAAGACTTCTAAATAAAGTGTTTTATTTTTATCACTTTCTTCGCCTTCCTTTAGGCAGAATTCTAAAAAATCATCACGCATTTCGTGACTTAATTCGAAGAAACGGTTGGGTACATTAAGCTGTGCACCACGTCCTTTTATGGCAGATTTTGGGTTCATTATAGTAAAAATAAGGGTTGAATGCTTTTTTTGAAGCTCTTTAAAATTACTTATAATTTGTATTGAAAAATGTTAAAACGAAAATGGGTTATTAACAAACTCGACAAATCGAGGTTTTATTATTAAAAATGACTTAGATAAATGACTATTTATGTTTCATTTGAATTTGTTAGAAAAAAATTATAGATTCGTTCAGCGTTGTATATAAATCGCATGTGCTGAATTTATTTCAATATTAAAACGGATTCATATACTTGAAAAACGTTGGACACAATTGAAGAACAGTTCCTATGAAGGAAATATTAACTTTATTTTTATTTGCCGTGATTTTTGTAAACAGCGGATTTAGTCAATCAAAAGCAATTGATTCTCTTGAAATTAAAACAACTGATATTTCTAACGAATTCAAATTTTTGAAAAAGCTAAAATGTCAATCAATGCAATCAAAACTTTTATATGAAAACCCAGAAATGTATAGTTTCATTCTTGGAAAAACAATGGGCAAAAAATTTCAAACTTTTGAATATAAAGGAAAAAAGGGGTCGATATTATATTTTGAATTTGACAAAGATGCTGATAATGGAAAAGGATTTATTGAAGGTTTACTTTGGGGAGGAAAGAAGCCGAATAAAGCACATCCTGAAAATATAATTACTAAAGGAAAAGTAATGATAATTTTGAGCTTTCCTTTTAAAAGTGAAATTGGAAAAGAGTTGACAAAATTAGTATCTAAAAAATGAAAACTGTGGCTAACATTGTATAAAAAATAATGCTAAATCTATTTCCCTGGAAAATCAGCTTTTCTTTTTTGTAAAAAAGCGGTAGTGCCTTCAGTAAAATCTTCCGTATCAAAACAATTACCAAATTCAGAAACCTCAACCTCAAAACCATCTACACCATCTTCAAAATTAGCATTAATTGCTTTAATTGCTGCGCTAATAGCCACTGAGGAATTACGTGCTATTTTGCTAGCTATTTTCTCGCAATGTGGTAGCAGTTCTTCTGGAGTAGTAACATGGTTTACCAAACCATAATGGTGTGCTTGGTTAGCATCAATCATACCTGCTGTCATAATAAGTTCCATAGCTCGTCCCTTGCCAATTAATTGTGGTAAACGCTGCGTACCACCATAACCTGGAATAACACCAAGTGATACTTCTGGTAAGCCCATTTTTGCATTGTTACTAGCTACTCTAAAATGGCACGCCATTGCTAATTCCAAACCTCCACCAAGTGCAAAACCGTTTACTGCTGCAATGGTTGGCGTTGATAAATTTTCAACAAAATTAAACAATAACTCTTGTCCTTTTTTGGCTAGTTTTTTTCCTTTTTTAGAGTCGTAATCGGCAAATTCAGAAATATCTGCTCCAGCAACAAAGGCTTTTTCGCCACTACCGGTTACAATAATAGCTTTCGTGTTTTTATCGTCGTCAGCACTTTTAAAAGCTTCGTGCAATTCTTTAATTGTCACTTTATTTAAGGCGTTCAATTTAGTTGGACGGTTTATAGTTATAGTTGTAATTCCGTTTTGAAATGATGTTAAAATATTTTCGTAATTCATATTGTTATTTTTAAAATGGATTTCTGCCTAAGTTAGGACTGACAAATTTATGATTCTTTTAAAAAAAGTTCTAACCCTGGAATTTCCATTATTTCTGAACTGTAAAACCTTATTGACGTTTTTATAATTCTATTCGATTTATCTCTTGGGTGTTTCTTTTTAATTAAAGCCTTAGAGTTATTAAAGTTCTTGGTATAAGTTTCATCAATATCTTTAGATTTATCGGCAAAAAACAAAATAGTTTTTTTTTCAGATTTCCATGTTCCTTTACCATAAAAATTCTCTTCTGGATTTAACTCTCCAACTACATCTCTAAAGAAATTATATAAAAATGTTCCATCTGGGTTTAAAGTAAGCGTCCACTTAATCTTTGTTCCATCTACAAGATTAGGCTCTCTTACATAAGTTCCAGATTGTCCGAACAAATTCAAGCTAAATGCTGATAATACAATTATTAATAAATACTTCATTGAATAATTTATTCTCTAGGAAAAGAGACTTTAAATACTGTGCCTTTATCTTTTTCTGATGTAAATGTAATGCTACCATTATAAGTTTCAACAATGTTTTGCACCATCGCTAAACCTAATCCCATCCCGCTTGTTTTTGTAGTGAATTTAGGTTCGAAAACTTTAGATTTATTTTCTTCAGAAATGCCTTTACCGTTATCAGAAACTATAATGTTTACATGATTATTTTCTGAAGTTACTTGAACAACCACACTAGGGTGTTCCTTATCTTCTGGAATGGATTGAATACCATTTTTTACTAAATTGGTTACCACTCTAATAAGTTGTGTTCTGTCTAATTTCGCAATAATTTCTTCTTCATCTGCTTGAAAATGAATATAATCTTCGTTAAAAATATCTAAAGCTAACTTAACAATATTTACCACATTTAAGGTTTCATTTTGTTGCGCTGGCATTTTTGCAAAGTTGGAAAAGGCTGAGGCGATAGAACTCATAGTATCTATTTGCTGTATTAAAGTTTTGCTGTATTCGTCAACTTTTTTATTAATACTTTCGTCTTCTGGGTTAAACTTTCTTTGAAAATTTTGTACCGTTAAACGCATGGGAGTCAATGGGTTTTTAATTTCGTGGGCTACTTGCTTTGCCATTTCTCTCCAAGCTTGCTCACGTTCACTCTTTGCTAATTGCACCGCACTTTCTTCAAGCTCGTCAATCATACTATTATATGATTTTACAAGCGTTGAGATTTCTTCGCTAGTGTCATCTATATCAATTTTTTCGTTACGCTTTTCTAATCGTGTTGCGTTAATTTTATCGCTTATTGTTTTAAGCGATTTGGTAATAAATTTTGATAACAAAAACGCAACCCCAATTGCCATGAGTAAAACAAACAAATAGGCATAAGCTATACGCTCTAAAAATTCGTTAAGCTCTTTTGAAAGAAAATCGTCTTTCTCTAAATACGGAATGTTTAATATGGCTAACGACTTAGATTTTTGGTCTTTAATAAAAGTATATGATGACTGAAATGTTTCGCCATTTTCTTGGTGTTTATCAACATACCTATGCTCTGCTAATCCAGTTATACTATTTAACTCAACTGTATTTGAGATAGCATTTAAAATTTCCGCATCTATACATTTATCTTTTAAATTGGGCTGTAAATTGGCTCTTGATGAAATTAAAAGAGATCCTTCTAAATCATATAAATTTATTTGAAGCCGATGTACTTCTCCAATATTTGCTATTTCTTCTTTAAAAATTAATGGAATATTTTCTGTTTTAATTTCCCAAGTATTCTGTCTACTATTTAAAACTCTGTTTATATGTGTTTTTATACTTTGTTCTTTACGCTCTAACCGTTGTTTGTGGTAATCTTTAGTCTCTTCTTTATATTGATAAATGGCTATCACTGCAATTAGTATAGACGCCAATAACACCAATAAAATCATGGTTAAGAAAATACGGGTGCGTAAAGAGAGTTTTTTTAGTTTCATTTAGAGGTTTTGCGATTGCATAAATATAGCAATAATCAAACCAAACAGCTTCAGGTTGATTTAAAAAAAACAGAACTTAGTAGATAGGCGCGTTAGGGATAGAAAAGAAAATCCTTTTTATGAGGCACGAGTAAAAAGATTGTATTGAATAGCCCGACCCGATAGGGTAACGCTATAATAAATTAAGCTTCTGGATTCTTTTCTCTAATTTTTTTATAAAGTTTAAATCCTAGCATTAAAAGTATACCCAAAACAATGATGCCTAACACACCAAAAATCCAATTTATAGCACTTTTTAAGATGACTAAAAAGATAACAGCGAATAGGATAAGGGTTGCGCCTTCGTTCCAAATACGCATAAAACTTGATGACTTTTTAACAACGTCGTTTTGTAATTGCTTAAAATATTGATGCGTTTTTAAATGATAAATAATTAGTAATACTACAAACCCCAGTTTTACCTGCATCCATACTAAATATAATAAAGCAGGGTTTAAAATAAGCAAAATAATGGCAAAAAGCGTTGCTAAAATAGCAGATGGCCAAGTGATAATATACCACAACCGTTTTGCCATTAACTTTAATTGTTTGCCTAAAATTTCTTTTTCTGGTGAGGGTTTATGGAAAGCTTCTATTTGATATACAAACAAACGCGGAATATAAAATAACCCCGCAAACCATGTAATTATAAAAATAAGATGCAGTGCTTTTATATAATTATAATACCCTAAAAAATAGTCCATGGTTAAGTGGTTTCAATTTTTGTGTTAGCCCATTTATTAATCCAATTTGATAATAAATCAACAAATGCTACATCGTCATTTAAACATGGTATTGTTGTAAAATCTTGTCCTCCCATTTCATGAAAAATTTCTTGTCCTTCCATGGCTATTTCTTCTAAAGTTTCTAAACAATCGCTCACAAAAGCCGGTGTAGCAATAGCCATGTTTTTAATGCCTTGTTTTCCTAAACGTTCTATGGTTCTATCTGTATACGGTAATAACCAAGGGTCGAACCCTAATCGCGATTGAAACGAGGTTGAATAGGTGTTTTCTTTTAAATCAAGTTTTTTAGCTACTAATCTTGTTACTTCTAAACATTGATGCCTGTAACAAAACTTATGCGCTTCACTTGGTGTAACACAACAGCTTCCATCAATTTTACAATGCGATTTTGTAACATCGCTTTTACGTATATGACGTTCTGGAACACCATGATATGAAAACAACAAATGATCAATTTGTTTATTTTTTAAATGATTTTTTATCGAGTTTGAAAGCACTTCAATGTAATCTGGTTTATTATAAAATGCTGGAACAGATTCAATAGTAATATTTGGGAAATATTGTTGGCGGAGTTCTTCAGCTAATACCGTAATAGTTTCGGTTGTTGCCATTGCAAATTGAGGATATAAAGGGAAAAGTAAAACCTCATCAACACCTTTATCAACTAACTCTTGAAGCCCTTTTTTAATAGTCATGCTACCGTAGCGCATTGCTAATGATACTGGCACATCAACTTCTTGTTGAATTTTATTTTGAAGTCTTTCGGAAATTACAATAAGCGGAGAGCCTTCATCCCACCATATCTTTTTATAAGCTGCAGCAGATTGCTTAGGTCTTGTATTTAATATAATTCCCTTTACTAAAGCAGTTCTTGCTACGAGCGGAATATCGATAACACGCTCGTCCATTAAAAATTCACCTAAATACTTTTTTACATCTTTTGGTTCTGGACTATCTGGAGAACCAAGGTTTACTAGTAAAATTCCTTTTTTCATTTCCTTTTTTAACTATCACAAAAGTACAACACAAATTTGTAATACTCATTAAAATACTGTGTTCACCTGTTAAAAAGCCCTTTTAACTAATTCGTGTTTATTATCCTACTTCAAAATAAATATATTTATATATTCGTTTAACACAACACGTTTTAATTTGTTATCGATTTATCTTTTTATGAAAAAAACACTGCTAATATTAATTTTACTTATTTCATTTCACTTATCTGCACAACAAAAATATCAAAGCTTACTTTGGGAAATTTCTGGAAACGGATTGGAAAAATCATCATATTTATATGGTACAATGCATGTTAGTAAAAAAGTGGCTTTTAGGTTAGATGATGTGTTTTATAAAGTATTAAACAAAAGTGAGTGCATCGCCTTAGAGTCTGACCCATCAACTTGGTTAGAGTTTAATTATAAAAGCGCCGCTTTTAACTTACTAAATGGTTTCTATGGAAATGATTTTTACTCTGATTTATTTAGTTTAGAAAGACCAACACAGTTAGCCATTAGAAATAATATTAGAATAGACAATAGACTAATTAGTGGGTATTTATATAGAAAAAATTATGGCTTAGATAATTTTGAAGAAGAGACATATCTAGATATGTTTATATATCAAGCTGGTAAAAAACAAAACAAAACGATTGTTGGTCTAGAAGATTTGGCTGAATCTAGATATTTAACTACTAAGGCTCGTTACAACTCAAACAAAAAAAAACCTGATTCTTGGTTACAAAAGCGTTTTAAAGAAGAAGGTGGTTTTTTAATTCAAGAAAACACATATAGAGAACGAAATTTAGACTTGCTTGACTCCATTGGTGTTGCAATTAATACGCCGTTTTTTAGAGAGAACATGTTGTATAAACGCAATGAAAATATGGTTAAAGTTTTAGACTCTTTAATGCATAAAAAGTCTGTTTTTTCGGGTGTAGGTGCAGCTCATTTACCTGGAGAAAAAGGCATGATTAATATGCTTATTGAAAAAGGATACACTGTTACTCCATTGGCTTCTAATCAAACAGATTATGGAAAATCTGAAAAGAAAAAACTTGAAAACTTATTTGTTAGCCCTAAACTCTCCTTACAGGCAACACCAGATAAATTCTTAACAATTAAAAGTTTTGATACATTAAGAGAGTTTTCTTACGGAACACAGAAATACTATCTAGCTCCAGACATGACAAATGGTGCTTTTTTAGCAATAAATAGAATTAGTGTTTTTGAGTTTTTACCTCATAAAAAATCTATTTCATTAGAAAAAATTGACGACTTACTTTATGAAGATATTCCTGGAACTATTCTTGAGAAAAAAGAAATTAAAGCACCTTTTCCTGGAATTAGTATTTTAAATAAAACAAAAAAAGGCGATTATCAAAAATACCATATTTACAAAACTCCTTTGGAGATTATTATCATAAAATTTGGAGGAAAAAAAGACTTTGTACAAAAGTATGAAAGTGAGATTTTTAAATCAATTGTTTTTAAGCATTACAGCGAGGGGTTTAAACCATTTAACGGCCCTTTTAAAAAGTATAGTTTTAAATTCCCTAATAATTATATTACTAACAATATTGGCAACTCTGGTAAAAAATTAATACAAGCAAATCTTGACGATGAATATTATTTCTTTCAAGAATCACCTCATCAAGATATTAATTATATAGAAGAAGATGCTTTTGAGGCTAAATATATTCATACAAGTTTTTACAAAAACTTAGAAATAGAAGAGGCTAATGGTAGCTTTGAAAACGGAGACTATAAAAGTTATATATCAACTGCAATTATTGATACTTTAAATAATAAAAAGCTTTGGTTAAAATCTGTAGTTAAAGATAATAGTTATTATCTTTTAGGATATTCGGGCAAAAATCAAGAAAAGGCAAACACTTATTTTAATTCACTAAAATTTAAAACTCCACATTATGGGCCTTTAGAACAAGTTAAAGATACTTCCCTTTATTTCACTACAAATTCACCCATAAAACCATCTCTTCCGTATAACTTATATAAGTATAACCGCAAAAAACCTTATCAGGAAATTGTAAAGGAAACAACCTATACATCAAAATCAAACCAACAGATATCTGTTACAAGAACAAAGTTTCACGACCTTAAAATGTATGAGAATATTGATAGTTTATGGAATAGTATTAATAGAAGAGCAAAGTTTTTATCTTCATTAGAAAACCGTAAAAAGCTAAAAGTTTTTGATGAAAAAAGATTTAGCAAAAATGGTTTCAATATTTTTACTCATAAACTCAAAGATTCTGCTAGTAATAAAATAATTCTTGTGAAGTATATTCAAAAACAAGGTGTAATCTACAAGCTTTCTGCACTAACTGATTCCATAAGTAAACCATCATCATTTATAAGTGAGTTTTATAATTCTTTTAAGCCTATAGATACCCTTTTAGGCAAAGATATTTTTAACGATAAAACACAACTATTTTTTGATGCATTAAAAAGTAATGACAGCATTATTTTAAGTGGTTATATGCAACTTAATTTTTCTAAAAAACATACCCCTATGCTTATTAATGCTTTAGAAAACTATACGTTTCCTGAAGATAAATTAATGATTAAAAATTATCTATTGAGAGAGCTTATTGAGAATGATAAAAGTGAAGTAGTTAATAAGTTTATTGAAAAATTATACTTAAAATCGTATTCAGATCCTAATACACAAAAGCTCATTCTTAATGGTATTCTTCATCGAAGAAATAAGGCTGCTTATTCTATGCTTTTAAGTTTAATGAATAACGATTTACCTCTAGGGTCTAAAACACCTAGCTTTAGTTTTTATAGTTTTAAATCAGATTCTTTAAAAACTGCAAAGCTTCTATTTCCAGAATTATTAAGTTTTTCAAATGTTGAAGAATATAAAGCCCCTATTTATGGCTTATTAACTAAACTTATAGATAGCAACATTGTTAAGCCTAAAACTTATAAGTCATTTAAAAAGCAGCTAATTAATGATGCGAAAATTCAAATAAAAAGAAGTTTAGGAAACAAAAAACACTATACTTATAACTTCAAAAAAAACCTAATATTAGATAATTACACCAAACTTTTATTCCCTTTTAGAGAAGAAAGAAGCGTTAAGGAGTTTTATTTAAGGTTATTGGAAAGTGAAGACTGGGAAGCATTAACCACCTACTACTCCCTTTTAAAAAAGAATAATGAGTTAATTACAAATCAATTAAAATCTAAAACTCTTCACGAAGAGCCTGCACAACATTTACTTTTCACAAAATTAAAAGCCAATCATCTTTTAACTGAAAGAGAGACTCGTATTATAGATTTAAAAACCTTTGCAAAATCTAAGCTATTTGCCAATTCGAATTATAGAATGCCAAAGGATTCTATTGGTTTTTTAGAAGAAAAGAAGTTTAAAACTGATACTAATAAAAACATCCGTCTTTTTATTTTTAAACGAAAAAGCAAGCGCTCAAATAATGATAATGAGTATTTGCATTATATAGCTTTTGAAAATTCTAACACCAATAAACCTTATTACACTAGTAGAAAAAATGGAATTTCTATTTCTGGTCTTAAAACTAATGAAGAAGTCATTGAAAGCACAATTAATTTAATAAAACATAAAACCAGAAAACGAATTAACCAAGTATACTAACTAAGTTTTTATACCTGAGACATTAAATATTTTTTTGGTGTTGTGCCATATTTCTTTTTAAAAGCAGCAATAAAATGGCTTGAAGTACTATATCCTACTTTATGCCCAACTTCATTTACATTGTGATTCCCCGCTTCCAATAATTTTCTTGCCACTTCCATTTTATAATCGAATAAGAAGCTAAAAACCGAGTCGCCATATATCTGTTTAAACCCTTCTTTCAACTTTTTTAGATTCAGCCCTATTTCATCTGCAAGTTCCTGTAAACTTGGAGGCTCTGCTATTCTAGAGATAACAATATCTTTTGCTTTTCGTATTTTAATCACATTGGTCTCATCAACTAAAAAAGGGCATTGCTCTACATTTGCATCTTCACTTCTATTAAAGTACAAGCTTAATAACTCATATGCTTTCCCCGTAAAATAAAGACTTTTTATAGACTGATTAAGGTTAAAGCTTATTAACTGATTTAAAACAATTGCCATAGATGGTGAAATAACGCCATCTTTATAATACTTTTTATCTCTATTATCTTCATTTAAAAATGAAATATAATCGGCCTCTTGTGAAAATAATCCATGAAATTTTTTAATAGAAATTAGTATGGAAACTATCCAAGAGTTTGGGTCCACTTCCAAATCAATAGGTAAATCGCGTTGCGGGTTGTAAAGCAATAATGAATTTTCTTCTTGAATATTTAAAGTATATCTACCTTCATTAAAAATAAATTTGCTCGATCCTTTTACACAAAAATGAAATTGAATGTAGTCGCTATCTATATGTCTAATAACCCTTTGTACCTGATTATCATCATTTTTATAAGTAAAAACTAAAAACCCATCATCTACTTGAGTTTCAATAAAAGTACCTCTAGCGACATTTTTTTTTGCAATTTCTTCACTATTCATTTTACTTTATTTAGATTCATTCTAAACTAAACAATCAAAAACTGTTGGTTTCACTACAAAAATATGACATTTATCATATTATATAAAAAAATAAGCTTAAAAAACCACAAACGATATTAAAAGTTCTTTCAGCGTTGTTTTTTTTATAATCATAAATATACATTTGCTTAGGAAATTACAAAACACTAAATGCAAAAATATAATATATCTAGAAGTAATTACTTTTATGCCATTGGTTTAAGTTATAAAAAAGCTGATGCAGAAATAAGAGGGCACTTTAGTTTGGATGAAGATTCAAAGTTGGCACTTATGAATCAAGCTAAAGAGAATGATATTGAAAGTTTGGTAGTAACTTCAACTTGTAACAGAACAGAAATTTATGGTTTTGCACAACACCCTTTTCAGCTTATCCAATTGCTTTGCGATAATACAAGAGGTACCGTTGAAGAATTCCAAAAAGTAGCATATGTTTATAAAAACAAAGAAGCTATTGCTCACATGTTTCGTGTAGGTTCTGGTTTAGATAGTCAAATTTTAGGGGACTTTGAAATTATTAGTCAACTTAAAAAAAGTGCAAAGCTTTCAAGGAAATTTGGCCTGTTAAATCATTTTTCAGAACGTTTGGTAAATGCAGTAATTCAAGCCAGCAAACGGATTAAAACCGAAACCGATATTTCATCAGGTGCAACTTCTGTATCGTTCGCATCAGTTCAATACATTTTAAATACTATTGAAGATGTATCAAGTAAAAACATTCTTCTTTTTGGAACTGGAAAAATAGGAAGAAACACTTGTGAAAATCTTGTTAAACATACCAAAAACGAACATATTACTTTAATAAACAGAACTAAAAATAAAGCAGAACAAATTGCTGGAAAGTTTAATTTAGTTGTTAAAGATTATGCAAATTTACAAGAGGAGATTAACACCTCTGATATTTTAATTGTTGCTACTGGTGCTCAACGCCCAACAATTGATAAACACATTATTCAATCTACAAAACCATTACTTATTCTAGATTTATCGATTCCTAAAAATGTAGATGAAAATGTAAGTGAACTAGAAAATGTATCGTTGGTTCATTTAGATCATTTATCTAAAATGACTGATCAAACTTTAGAGGAAAGGAAAAAACATATTCCTTTGGCAGAATCTATAATTGAAGACATAAATACTGAATTTAATGATTGGTTAGAGACCAGAAAATTTGCGCCTACAATTAAAGCTTTAAAGCATAAGTTAAACGATTTTAAAGTTGCTGAGTTAGATACACAACGAAAAAAATTATCTGACTTTAACGAACAACAAGCTGAAATAATTAGTAATAACATCATTCAAAAAATCACCAATCATTTCGCTCATCATTTAAAAGATGACAACATTTCTACAGACGAAAGTCTCGAACTTATAAAAAAAGTGTTTCAGTTAGAACCTTCTACAAAAAATGTCTAAAACCATAAGAATTGGCACCCGCGATAGTGAATTAGCACTATGGCAAGCCAAAATAGTACAACAACAACTTGAAAATCTTGGTCATAATACACAACTTGTTCCTGTAAAGGCTACTGGTGATATTGTTTTAGACAAACCACTATACGAGCTAGGGATTACAGGTATTTTTACCCGCACACTAGATATTGCTATGTTAAATAATGACATTGATATTGCCGTGCATTCATTAAAAGATGTCCCTACAATTTTACCAAAAGGGATTGTACAAGCCGCAGTTTTAAAACGCGGTAACGTTAATGATACTTTAGTTTACAAAAAGAACGAAGAATTTTTAAGTGCTAAAGAAGCAGTTATTGCAACTGGTAGTTTACGTCGAAAAGCACAGTGGTTAAATCGTTATCCAACTCATACAATTGTAGATTTACGAGGCAATGTGAATTCGCGGTTACAGAAATTAGAAGATAATGATAATTGGAATGGAGCCATTTTCGCAGCTGCTGGTATTGGCCGTATAGGTATAAGACCCGAAGAAGCCATAAATTTAGATTGGATGATTCCTGCTCCTGCACAAGGCGCTATTATGATTACTGCTTTAGAAGAAGACGAAGAAGTAAGAACTATTTGCGCTGAACTTAACCATGAGGAAACCGAGATTTGCACCACCATTGAACGTGAGTTTTTAAACAAATTAGAAGGTGGATGTACTGCTCCTATTGGTGCACTTGCATATATTAAAAACGAGGAAATAAACTTTAAGGGTGTTTTATTAAGTGAAAACGGGTCAAAACGTATAGATGTTACACGGGTTAAAAAATTAGGAGAACATAGCGACATTGCTCAGTTTTGTGCCGATTTTGTTATTGAACGAGGTGGTAAACGTTTAATGGACACCATTAAATATTCCAATAAGAAAACCAATGTGTATTCCTCAAAATCGTTTACCGAAAGTCAGCGCTTACTTTTTCATGAAAAAGTAAAAGTTGAAAGCAACGATTTTATAAAAATAAGTTTGAATAGAATTCATCCAAGGTTTTTAAAAAACGAAATTAAAAATGTTGTTATAACTAGTAAAAATGCTGTCGAATCTTTAGTAACTAATTATTCTGCAGCTGAATTACAGTTTAAAAATATTTACTGT
This sequence comes from uncultured Flaviramulus sp., assembly GCA_947501105.1. Lineage (GTDB taxonomy): Bacteria > Bacteroidota > Bacteroidia > Flavobacteriales > Flavobacteriaceae > Wocania_A. The sequence continues at coordinate 208,362 of CANMUP010000001.1, forward strand.
GTTGGTAGACGTACAAAACGATTAATAGAGAAAAAAATTGGTACAGTTACTCATTTTGAAAAGAATGCAAAAAAATTAGCAGAGCACTTAGTTGAATATATAGAAGGTACAGAAGTTACTTATTTTTGTAGCAATTTAAGATTAGACGATTTACCAACTATTTTAGAAACCAATAGTATAAAAGTTAACGAAGTTGAAGCCTATCAAACAAAGTTTGATGCTATAAAAGTTGATGATTCTATTGAAGGTGTTATGTTTTATAGTCCATCAACAGTGCAAAGCTTTATTCAAAAAAATAATGAAGAAGTTATTGCATTTTGCATTGGCGAAACCACAGCAAAAGAGGCAAAAAAGCATTTTAAAGATGTTAGAGTTGCAAAAGTACCAACCGTAGAAAGTGTGATTGAGTTGGTTAATGAACATTACGTTTAAATAATAAACGTCCTTACAAAAAAAAGATTCCCGCTTTCGCGAGAATGACAAAAAAAATATGAGCATAAAAAACGATTTATTTTTAAGAGCATTAAAAGGAGAGACTGTTAATCGGCCTCCAGTATGGATGATGCGTCAAGCTGGACGTTACTTACCAGAATTTATAGCAATTCGTGAGAAATACGATTTCTTTACACGGTGCCGAACTCCAGAATTAGCCAGTGAAATTACAGTGCAACCTATTCGCAGATACGGAATGGATGCCGCTATTTTGTTTAGTGATATTTTGGTAATCCCACAAGCTATGAATATTGAAGTGCAAATGAAACCAAATTTTGGTCCGTATTTGCCTAACCCTGTGCGCACTCAAAAAGATGTAGATAATGTAATAGTGCCAGACGTAAAAGTTGAGCTTGACTATGTTTATCAAGCTATAAAAGCCACTAAAGAATTATTAAACAACGACGTTCCACTAATTGGTTTTGCAGGCTCACCATGGACCATACTTTGTTATTGTGTGCAAGGTCAAGGCAGTAAAAATTTTGATAAAGCCAAAGAATTTTGTTTTACTAATCCAATTGCTGCACATCAATTACTTCAAAAAATAACCGATACCACTATAGCATATTTAAAAGAAAAAGTGAAAGCTGGTGTTAATGCGGTTCAGATTTTCGATTCTTGGGGAGGCATGCTTTCTCCAACCGATTATCAAGAGTTTTCTTGGCAATACATCAATCAAATTATAGAAGCTTTAAAAGATGACGCTCCAGTAATTGCATTTGGTAAAGGCTGTTGGTTTGCTCTTGGTGACATGGCAAAATCTAATGCATCTGCTTTAGGAATAGATTGGACATGTTCTGCACGAAATGCGCGTTATTTAACTGGTGGTAATATAACACTTCAAGGTAATTTCGATCCTTCAAGGTTATTGTCTCCGCCTGCTGAGATAAAGAAAATGGTGCACCAAATGATTAACGAATTTGGTAAAGACAAATACATTGTAAATCTGGGACATGGCATTTTACCTAATATCCCACTAGATAATGCTAAAGCGTTTATTGATGCTGTAAAAGAATATAATAATTAATCTGTGCCTTGTGAGCCATTTAGATTATAAATTAGAACGTATTAATTCAATTTCGTTTGAAGCATTTTTAGATTTAATTTATACCAACAAAACATATATAGAAAAAGGGTTTGCCGGAACTGTAAAAAGATGTGAAACAAAGCAAGGAGCGAAAACGCTATTTGATGAATGGGTTTCGGAAGAAAGTGAAGGAAGAAGTTTTTCTTTTTTTATAAAAAACTCGAAAACTGATAATCTAGTAGGCTTAGTCAACATCAAAAATATTGACAACAACTTAGAAAAGTGTGAGATAGGTTATTTTATTTCAGAACAAGTAGCTGGAAAAGGAATTGTATCAAAATTCACTTCCGAAGTTGTAACATATTGTTTCGAAGTATTACAAATGAATAAAGTATTTCTACGTGTTGCTCCTGAAAATATTGGAAGCCAAAAAGTAGCCATTAAAAATGGGTTTCAAAAAGAAGGGGTTTTACGAGAAGAATACAAAGGTTTTCAAGACAAATTTGAAGATGTTATGTATTTTGGTTTGCTGAAAAGCGATTATTTAAAAAACAAAAATGTTTAAAAACATATCATTAGGAATCAAAGCATATTTTGGTGCTTTTAGTCTTATTTCTAAACTAAAACTTTGGAAATATTTTGCCATTCCTATGCTTATTAGTTTTATTACTGCTATCATTATTTTTGGCTCAGCTTATGGATTATCTGATAATATTGGTGGTTTTATAGCAAAAATTTGGATTTGGGATTGGGGAAAAGAAACCTTCACTACAATTGGTAATATACTAGGAGGTCTTATTGTATTAGTTATTGGGCTTATCCTTTTCAAACATATCATAATGGCCTTATCTGCTCCATTTATGAGCCCCGTTTCAGAAAAAATTGAAGCCCATTTAACAGGAAACCCAGAGCATTCTCATAGAGATACCTCTTTTATGCAACAGCTTTGGCGAGGCATTCGTATAAACGGCAGAAACCTACTAATGGAATTAATGTTAACTATCCCAATTTTACTTTTAAAGTTCATTCCTATTGTAAATATATTTTCAACCATATTACTATTTATGGTTCAAGCATATTATGCTGGTTTTGGTAATATGGATTATACTTTAGAACGTCATTATAAATACTCTAAAAGCATTCAATTTGTTCGTAAACATCGTGGTTTAGCGATTGGTAACGGAATTGTTTTTATATTATGCCTCCTAATTCCTATTATTGGGGTTATTTTGGTATTACCACTATCAGTAACCGCTGCATCAATAAGAACTGTTGAAGCGTTACAACTTAAAAACAAAATTGAAAATGTTATTTAATTTAGAGTCATATTATATAGGTCCTATAAAAATCGAAGACGCTTGGAGTCTTTGTAATTTTGCTGTTTCAAATGAAGACCGATTAAAACGATATTTCCCTAAAACCTTAGAACAAAATTTAACTCCCGATTTATCAAGGCTTTTTACTGAGAAAAAAGCATATCAGTTTAAATCAAAAGAAGAGTTCCTGTTTACTTTAAAACAAAAAGATACAAATCAATTAGCAGGCTTAATTTATATAAAAGAAATCGATTCAATTAAAAAACAAGGTGAGTTTGCTTATTGCATAGGTTATCCATTTGAAGGTAAAGGATTAACAACAAAAGCAGTAAAAACATTATCTAAATATGCCTTTAAAGAATTAGGTTTAAAAACACTTCAAATTATTGTACATAAAGATAATTTTGCAAGTGTAAAAGTTGCTGAAAATTGTGATTTCATCTGGAAAAAAACATTAAAAAATGAATTTACACCTCCAGGGGGAAAGCCTCTAAACATGGAACTCTATGAATTATATAACGAAATAGAACCCTAATATAATATGCCACATTTTGTAATTGATTGCTCAAAAGATATTTTAGAAATACAAGATCCTAAGTCTGTTACTCTTCAGGTTCATAATGATGCCAACGACTCTGGTTTATTTGAAGAAGGCGATATTAAAGTACGCCTTAATCCTTTTATGGATAATTATTTAGTTGGAGGAAAAGAAACCTCATTTATTCATGTATTTGCCAATATTATGGAAGGCAGAACTACAGATCAAAAAGCAAACCTTTCAAAACAAATTGTAGCGGGTCTTAATGCAATGTTTCCTAACATTCCATTTATTGCTATTAATATTCGAGATTTTGAGGCTGCAACATATTGTAATAAATCGATGATTTAGAATAATGAAAAATATATTTTATCAATATATTCAAGATTTGCAAGACACTATCACTTCTGGACTAGAAGCAATTGATGGTAAAGCCACATTTCAAGAAGACATTTGGAAACGTGCAGAAGGTGGTGGCGGACGAACACGCGTTATTGAAAATGGTAATGTTTTTGAAAAAGGCGGAGTAAATATTTCTGCGGTTCATGGTAAATTACCAGAAACTATGCAAAAGCATTTTGGAGTTTCCGATGCTAATTTCTTTGCTTGCGGCTTAAGTTTAGTATTGCATCCTAAAAACCCTATGATTCCAACGGTTCACGCCAATTGGCGTTATTTTGAAATGTATAACGAACAAGGTGATATTGCAGATAGTTGGTTTGGTGGCGGACAAGATTTAACACCTTATTATTTATTTGAAGAAGATGCTATTCATTTTCATCAAACTTGTAAAACAGCTTGTGATAAGCATAACCCTGAGTTTTATTCAACCTATAAAAAACGCTGTGATGAGTATTTTTACAATGCGCACAGAAACGAAGCACGAGGCCTTGGCGGATTATTTTTCGATTATTGTAAAACGTCAGACAACATGACTATGGAAAACTGGTATAACTTTGTAACCGAAGTTGGTAATAGTTTTCTAGAAGCTTATGTGCCAATTGTTGAAAAACGAAAAGATTTACCATATACTGAAGCACAACGTAACTGGCAAGAAATCCGCCGTGGACGCTATGTAGAGTTTAATTTAGTACATGATAAAGGCACACTTTTCGGTTTAAAAACAAATGGGCGTATTGAAAGTATTTTAATGAGCTTACCGCCACGTGTACAATGGGTATACGACCATCATCCAGAAGCTGGAAGTGAAGAGGAGAAACTAATAAAAATATTGCAAGAACCTAAAAACTGGGTATAATTATGTGGAAAATTTTTAAACGTGCATTTTTAATTATCAATTGGAAAACCTTTGTTATAACATTTTTATCAATAGCATCAACGGCATTTTGCTTACATTATCATATTAAAGCTAATTTTCCATTAACCCTTATAAGTACTGCAATTGTATTCCCTATTGTTTTTTCTATTGGAGGCGCTTATAAACGTAGAGAGGTAGCTTTAGATGAATATGGTTCTATAAAAGCTCATGGGCGCGCATTATATTTTGCAGTATCACATTGGTTAGAAAACCCTCCTCAGGAACTCAAAAAAGAAATTAAATTACACCTTGAAAGTTTACTTAATTCTTGCACAGAAGTATTTACAAATCCTATTGATAAATTAGAAGAAACAGAAAAAGGTGTATACCAAAATTTCTATAATCTTTCTGTTTTTATAAAAGGCTTGAGAAGTCATGGCTTGCCATCTGGTGAAGCATCTCGCTCTAACCAGTTTTTGAGTAAAATGATGATTTCTTTTGAGCGAATTAAACATATTTACCAATACAGAACACCTCGAACCCTTAGAACTTATAGTGATATATTTATTGTTATTCTACCTATTATTTATGGTCCTCATTTTGCCGAAAATGTAACGAGCTATAATTACGGGTTACAGTATGCTGTTCCCATTTTATTTAGTGTTATTTTAGTAGCATTAGATAATATTCAATCACATTTAGAAAACCCGTTCGATCAACAAGGAGAAGACGACGTTCATATTAATGTTGATAAATTTATACGAAATTTAGAATAGAATGTTAGGTTGAACATATTCAGAACCTCTCATTTATAAAATACAAAAAACATGTTTCCACTTAGAAGAAATAGAAGACTACGAACCAACGAAGCCATTCGTAGTTTAGTTAGAGAAACTATTATTACACCAAATGATTTTTTAGTCCCATTGTTTGTAGTTGAAGGAAAAGGTATTAAAGAAGAAATTGCTTCAATGCCAAATTACTTTCGTTATAGTTTAGATTTACTAGAAAATGAAGTGAAAGAACTTTGGAGCCTTGGTTTAAAATCTGTATTACTTTTTGTTAAAGTTCCTGATAATTTAAAAGACAATAAAGGCGCTGAAGCTTTAAACCCAAACGGACTCATGCAACTCGCCATTAAAACAGTAAAGAGTGCTTGTCCGAATATGTTAGTAATGACAGATGTGGCTTTAGACCCGTATTCTATTTACGGACACGATGGCATTATTGAAAATGGTGTAATTGTTAACGATGACACAGCAGCGTTTTTAGCAGAAATGAGTGTTTCTCATGCTAAAGCTGGAGCTAATTTTGTAGCGCCTAGTGATATGATGGATGGACGCATTCTAACCATTCGTGAAGCTTTAGAGGATGAAGGTTATACAGATACTGGTGTTATGAGTTATTCTGCAAAATATGCCTCTGCTTTTTATGGCCCTTTTAGAGATGCTTTAGATTCTGCTCCTGTGGATTTAGAAAATATTCCGAAAGATAAAAAAACCTATCAAATGGATTTTGCGAATAGATATGAGGCACTTCGTGAAACCGAAATGGATATTGATGAAGGTGCAGACATTGTTATGGTAAAACCAGGAATGGCTTATTTAGATATTCTTCGTGAAATTAAAAATGAATTTGATGTGCCTGTTGCAGTATATCAAGTTTCTGGTGAATATGCTATGATAAAAGCTGCTGCTGAAAAAGGTTGGTTAAATCACGATCAAATTATGCTTGAAACAACCACTGCTTTTAAGCGCGCAGGTGCTGATATTATAGCAAGTTATTTTGCTAAAGACATTGTAAAATTGATTTCGTAAATTGTCAAGACTATTATTGTCTTGTATCCATGCTAAAAAAAATCGTTTTAAGAATTTTCATTATTTTATTTTGCACTCAAGTAGCAAGTGCACAACTTACTTATGATTCGCCTGAATCTGTTGGGTTAAATTCGAATTACATTCAAACTCAGGTAGATTCTATCATGCATTATGCTATTATCCAAAAAGCATTTCCTGGAGCCCAATTACTAGTCGCTAAAAAAGGCAAAATAGTTTTTCATCAAGCTTACGGGTACCACACTTATGATAGTATTCAAAAAGTAGCTCTAGATGATGTTTACGATTTAGCATCGGTGACCAAAATAACGGGGCCATTGCCTGCTTTAATGAAGCTATATGAAGAAGGTAAAATAGAGCTAGACACTCCTTTTAGTGCATATTGGACCGACTGGAAACATCAAAAAGACAAAAAAAACATTACGCTTAGAGAACTTTTAGCGCATCAGTCTGGAATAAAACCATATATCATCTTTTTAAATGAAACCTTAAAAAAGGGAAAAATAAAAAGAAGATTTTTACGTACTAAAAAAAGTAAGCGATATTCAAATCAGTTTTATAAGAATCTTTATATAAAAAACAGATTTAAGAATAAAATATATCGCAAAATTAAGCGCGTTAAAGCTGATGGTAAAAAGGAATATTTATACTCTGGAATAGCGTCATTAATCTATCCGCAATTAATTGAAAATATTACAGGAGAATCCTATCAAAAATATATTCAAGATAACTTTTACAATCCTTTGGGTTGCAATACACTTGGTTATATTCCAAAGCACAAAAATTTTAAAAACGCTATTGTTCCCACAGAGTTCGATACTATTGTTAGAAAAGATCTTACTAAAAATTGGGTTCATGACGAAAATGCTGCTCTCCTTGGCGGCGTTTCTGGTAATGCGGGTTTATTTAGTTCTGCACTAGACTTGGCAAAATATATGCAAATGCTTTTGCAAAATGGCTCTTATGCTGGCAAACAATACTTTAAACCTCAAACAATAAAAGAGTTTACTAGAATTCAATATTCTGAAAACAATAATCGTCGAGGTTTAGGTTTTGATAAGCCTTTAATTGGCAACGATACCTTAAGTATTAAAGACTCGTACCCCGCTCCTCAAGTAAGTTCAGAAAGTTTTGGTCACTCAGGGTTTACAGGCACTTTTGTTTGGGCAGATCCAAAACACGATCTTGTTTTTGTATTTCTTTCAAATCGTGTTTACCCAAATAGAACACACCGTAATATTTACAATTTAAATATTAGACCAAAATTGCAACGCGTGTTTTATACAGCTTTAAAAGATTAAATTTAAACTCACAAATAATTAGTACTTTAGAATTTTAAAAAACAACATGGGATTACTTCTATTTTTTGCCTTTATTTCTATTTTCTTTTCATTTTTATGCTCCATTTTAGAAGCTGTTTTATTAAGTGTTACGCCAACATTTATTAATGTAAAAAAGAAAGAAGGCAAAGCTTATGCCTCAGACTTAGAACACTTAAAAAAAGATGTAGACAGGCCATTAATAGCCATACTAACTTTAAACACTATTGCACATACCGTTGGGGCTATTCTAGTTGGTGTACAAGCAAAAGTAGCTTATGTAGAACTATATGGCTCGCAAACAAAAAGTTTTTTTGGAATAGAATTTACTGAGGAATTAATGGTTGGTGTAGTATCATCGATTATGACTATTTTAATATTAGTTGCTTCTGAAATAATACCAAAAACTATAGGAGCAACCTATTGGAAATCTTTAGCAAATTTCACAACAAAAGCCTTAAAGGTTTTAATTTTTCCTTTAAAATGGACAGGGTTACTTTGGCTACTTCAGCTCACAACAAAACTAATTGGTGGAAAAGGACATCAAGGTAGTGTGTTAAGTAGAGAAGATTTTCATGTGATGACAGATATGGCTCATGAAGAAGGTGTTTTTTTAGAATCTGAAAGTAAAGTGATTAAAAACCTATTAACCTTTAAAGAGGTTCTGGCAAAAAATATTATGACCCCAAGAACGGTTATGAAAACTGAAGATGAAAACACAACAGTTGAAGATTTTTTTAATAAAAATTTGAATCTACGCTTTTCAAGAATTCCTGTTTATGTTGATACCGAAGACAATATTAAGGGCTTGGTTTTAAAAGATGACGTTTTTAAAGAAATGGCTCTCGGCAATGGGCTAAAAAAACTTTCGGAGATTAAACGAAATATCATCATTGTAGATAGAGATATTCCAATTCCAAAATTATTTGAGCAACTTGTTGAAACTAGAAATCATATGGCTTTAGTAGTTGACGAATATGGAACAGTAAGCGGATTAGTGACTATGGAAGATGTTATTGAAACCTTACTTGGCTTAGAAATTATGGATGAAAGTGATAATGTATCCGATTTGCAAGTGCAGGCCAGAAAAAACTGGGAAGCCAGAGCCAAAAAATTAGGGATTTTAGGTGAGACAAATATTGAAGAATAATGGAAACGTGCATTATCAAATCACCTTTAGGATTCACTAAAATTATTGGTGATAAAGATGGTATCAATTCGGTAACCGTTTTAAATTCTGAAGAAAAAATCACTGATATTATTCCTGTTGAATTGGAGGATTGCGTTATTCAACTTAATGAATATTTTGAAGGCACTCGTAAACAATTCGATTTATATCTTAATCCAAAAGGCACAGATTTTCAAAAAAAAGTATGGGACTTACTTGAGCAAATTCCCTACGGAAAAACAGTTTCTTATTTAGGCTTATCAAAACAATTAGGTGACGTAAAAGCCATAAGAGCAGTTGCCAATGCTAATGGTAAAAATCCGTTTTGGATTATTGTACCATGCCATAGAGTTATTGGGAGCGACGGTAGTTTAACAGGTTACGCAGGTGGTTTGCATCGTAAACAATGGTTATTAGAACACGAAAGCCCCTATAAGCAACAATCTCTTTTTTAAATGTATAAGGCGTTAACTAAAATACTTAAAACATTTTTTACTGATGCTCAGGTTTATAAATACGGGTTTAATCTTGCGCCTATGTACAGGCGCTCAACTGGAAGAGTTATTGAGGTAAGTGACGATTTACATTTCGTTAAAATTAAAATTCCTTTAAATTGGAAAAACAGAAATTTTGTCGGCACTATTTTTGGAGGTAGTATGCTTTCTGCTACAGATCCTATTTATATGATTCAGCTCATGAATATTTTAGGGGAAGATTACATTGTTTGGGATAAAGAAGCATCTATAAACTACAAACGCCCTGGAAAAGAAACTATATATTGTGAGTTTACGTTTACCAAAGATGAAATTAAAACTATTAAAAAAAACATAGCTAGTGATGGGGAAATGAACATCTTAAAAACCTCAACTCTAATAGATAAAAAAGGAAATACCATCGCAGAATTACGCAAAACTATTTATGTTGCCAATAAAACATTCTTTAAAGACAAACGCAAACAAAAGAAACAGTAAAACTACCGTTTATTCCTTTATGTTTTTAATAGTATAGAATTTTCTTATCTTTATTTCTACATTAAAAATTAACAGATGAAATTCTTGAAAAAACTCTTTAAGTGGATTGTAATATTATTTGGATTATTAGTCATTGTACTTTATGCTACAGATACAGACTATTTACTAAAAGCGGTAAGAACTATTTATCTGCAAGGTTATACTACAGCTTATTTAGAAGATTACAAAAAATTTGATAATCAAGTAATAGAAAATAGCACGCCACAACCGTGGTCAAATCATAAAAATTATAATTCGGTTGAAGAGTCAGAAGGTTTAAAATCCATTAACAAAACTAATGGAACCATTGCTTATGTTATTATAAAGAATGATAGTATTTGGTTTGAAAACTATTATGATGGCTTTAACGAAGATTCTCAAACCAACTCCTTTTCTATGGCTAAAAGTTATGTGTCTGGACTTATGGGAAAAGCCATTCAAGATGGCTATATTAAAAGTTTAAACCAGCCTGTGAGCGATTTTATTCCAGAATTTAGTGATGGTCTTGCCGCTAAAATGACAGTTGGCGATTTATCAAGCATGGCATCTGGAACCAATTGGGATGAAAAATATTATTCGCCATTATCTATTACTACACGTGCGTATTTTGATGATGATTTAGAAAAAGTAATGTTAGGTTTAAAGGTCGTTAGAGAACCTGGAACTTCTTATAAATATGCTAGCGGAGACACCCAAATGCTAGCCATGGTTATTGAAAAAGCAACAGGTAAAAAAATGTACGACTATTTAACCGATAGCTTTTGGAAGCCTTTAGGTTGTGAAAACCCAACACTTTGGCAAGTAGATAGCGAAGATCATGATTTAGTTAAAGCCTATTGCTGTATTGCCAGTAATGCTAAAGATTTTGCGCGTTTTGGAAAACTCTATAAAGATCATGGAAAATGGAATGGAAAACAGATTTTAGATTCTACTTTTGTGGCAAAATCTTTAAAGCCTCGTTTTCCTGAAAGCCCAGAATATGGATATGGCTGGTGGTTAAAAGCTGTTGGAAATAAACATTTTTTTATGATGCGCGGTCATCTTGGACAATATGTTTTTGTAGAACCAAACGACAATATTATTATTGTAAGATTGGGGCACTCAAAAGGAGCTGGAGATGCCGTTGCAACATTTACAGATGACATAACAACTTATATTGAAGAGGCCTATAAAATGTTAGGTTATGATCTCTAAACTAAACTTAGAAAATATATTGTTTCTGGATATTGAAACTGTTCCTGAAATGCAACATTTTTCTGATTTAGATGAAACAAAACAAGCGCTTTGGGAACATAAATCGCAATATCAAAGAAAGGATGAGTTCACCGCTGATGAGTTTTACGAACGTGCAGGTATTTGGGCTGAGTTTGGTAAAATAATCTGTATTTCTGTTGGATATTTTACACACCAAGGTGATCATAGAAAATTTAGAGCAACTTCATTTTATGGTGATGAAATTAAAATTCTTAAAGATTTTAAAAACCTTTTAATTTCTCATTTTAGCGAAACTAAACATTTGCTTTGTGCACACAATGGTAAGGAATTCGACTTCCCTTACATTGCTCGTCGCATGATAATTAATGATATTGAACTACCATATAAGCTTAATTTATTTGGTAAAAAACCTTGGGAAGTTCCGCATTTAGACACCTTAGAATTATGGAAGTTTGGTGATTATAAAACCTATACATCGCTAAAATTACTTACTAATGTTTTAGGCATTCCGTCCCCTAAAGACGATATTGATGGCAGTGAGGTGTATCGCGTTTACTATGAAGAAAATGAAATAGATAGAATCATTATTTATTGTGAAAAAGACACCATTGCTGTAGCTCAAATATTTTTAAGACTGCGAGGTGATGCCCTTTTAAGTAGTGAAGAAATCATTCATATTTAAAATGCAAAAAACTAAACAATAAAGGCTTCTTTTAGAGTTTTTAATAATTTCACCACAACCATTTTGTTCAAAAAAAAAGCCTAGACAAAGTTTGTCTAGGCTTATAAATTTATTAAAGAAATTAAGTTTAATTAGTTTTTATAAACTTTTTAGTTATAGTTTCTTCTCCGTCTTCCATTTTAAGGAAATACATACCAGCTTCTAAATTAGAAACATTTACTTTATTTGTGGTTTGTCCTTTTTTAACAACCTGACCAACAACATTAACAATGGTGTAAGGCATAGGTTTATTGTCTAGGCGACGTATATTTAATACAGCCCCTTTTACTGGGTTTGGATACACTAAGAAGTTTTCTTCTAAATCAATACCATCATTAGTATTTAACTCTCCTAAAGGTACAATGGAATCATTATTCCCTCTTGATGAAGACCCTCCAGTAATTCCTTTAATAGTTACTTGATCTATATACACATGATCTGCATTTGCACTAGCATCACATTGGATCCTAAACTGTGCATTAGAAGCAAAGTTAACATCAGAAGAATTTAAAGTTACTGTTGCACTATAGAATGTATTATTGTTGAAATCTGTTCCGCTTGCATAAGCAGCAACTGTAGACCAACTAGAACCATTATAATAACGTACCCAGAAGTCTTCACCTGTTTCCATACTATATGCGTAAAAATAAAACTTAACTTCAACTTGATTATAAGCTGTTAAATTAAAGTTTTGAGAAGTCATCGCTGATCTTGTACCTGAATTATCTCGAAGTCTTATTGAATAATTATTTTCATAAGATCTTGAACCAGAATAGCGAAAACAATCACTTCCGCCATCGCTCCATCCATCCCATCCAGATTCAAAGAATCCTTCATGTAAAGTTGTTGTAGAACTTGCTGCAACGATAACAGTTCTGCTTACTTGATCTGCTGCATTACCTGCCGCATCGCTTACGTTGTAATTTACTGTATAAGTTCCTGCTACTGCTGTATTAACCGTTCCTGTAGTTACGATGTTTGCTGTTATATTTCCGTCTACATTATCAGTCGCCGTAGCCCCTTGCTCTGTATAGGTTCCTCCAATTGTTAAATTAATTGTAGATGCACCGTTTAATGTTATTACTGGTTTTATAATATCAGCAGCAACGATAACAGTCCTGCTTACTTGATCTGCTGCGTTACCTGCCGCATCGCTTACATTATAATTTACTGTGTAGGTTCCTGCCACTGCAGTATTAACTGTTCCTGTAGTTACAATGTTCGCTGTTATATTTCCGTCTACATTATCAGTCGCCGTAGCCCCTTGCTCTGTATAGGTTCCTCCAATTATTAAATTAATTGTAGATGCTCCGTTTAATGTTATTACTGGTTTTACAATATCGGCAGCAACTATAACAGTCCTGCTTACTTGATCTGCTGCATTACCCGCTGCATCACTTACATTATAGTTTACTGTGTAAGTTCCTGCCACTGCAGTATTAACTGTACCTGTAGTTGCAATGTTAGCTGTTATGTTTCCATCTACATTATCAGTTGCTGTAGCTCCTAATTCTGTATAGGTTTGTCCTACATTTAAATTAATTGTTGAAGCACCATTTAATGTTATTACAGGTTTTACAATATCTGGACCAGAACCTTGAACATTAACAGTATAATCTTCTACTTCTCCATCAAAATTTGTTTGACACGAAGTAGGATTAGAATTATATCTAGCTGAAACTCTCATTCTAGTGCTTCCTAACTGTGCACTTGCAGGAATAGAGATTGATAAAGTTGGCAGAGCACCATTAGCCACATTACTTATATTACCTAGATCATATGCTTCTCCACTATCTGTAAAATCCCCATTTTGATTCCAATCAATCCAAACAAATGCATCAACTCTATAATTGCCATCTGTGTTCACATAAACCGTAAGGTTTTCAGAAGAGGATAGAGTAACTGTAGCACTAAGATTAGTAAAATCTTCGTAACCAACATTTTTTGCAGGACCATCGACATTGTCTATCGTTCCAAATATTACTCGAGAAACACCTGTTTGATATGATGTATTTCCACTTGAAGTACAATAATTTAATTGTACTGCCGTAGTTGTAAAGTTTATAGAACTACTATAGGCAGAATTACTCCCACCGCTACACTTACTTCTTACCTGCGTTTCATATTGTGTTGATGTAGCTAATCCTGTTAAATTGGTTGTAGCTCCTGTAACCGCAATAGTTGTCCAGTTTGATGTCCCAACAGCTCTATATTGTAAATCGTAAGTAGCCGCGGTAACAGTATTCCAGCTTAACGTTGCGGTTGTAGCTACCACATTAGTTGCTGCCAATCCTGTAGGAACCGTAGCATTACAAACCACTGGTGCACCAATAGTGAAATTAGCATTAGAAATATCGAAAAAGATATGATTTGTCCCTTTTACCATGATTCTATTTTGGCTTCCTTGATTGTCTGGAACTACAATATCGTGAGAACCATCATTAGGAACTCCTGAAGCTAAAGTAATAGGATAGGTATCTCCTCCATCTGTAGACAACAAAATATCTACAGTAGCAGCGTTAACCCCATTCCCTGTAGTACCTGCAACATCCCAAGTAACTGCTTGAATTGTATTAGCATTCCAAGTTACATTACTATTAGGCGCATTTAATACAAAAGGGCCCGCAGTTCCATTAACTGTTATAACTGTATCATCACTATTATTATTTGCTCCACCGGCCCTATTGTCTCTTACTGTAAGTCTGAAATTTAAAGTTCTTGCAACATTTGGTACAGCTTCCCATTGCCACGATGTAGCACCAGTTTTGATTGTTGCTAAATTTGGAAAATACCTGCTTGGATTTGTTGATGGATTATATGATCTAAATGCTGGACCAGATGTTCTAGTTGTACTTGGATATGTAGAAGATGAAGTTCCTAAATCCATTTGTTCCCAGCAATATGTTAACACGTCGCCTGAATTTGCGTCAGTACCAGATCCTGTTAATACAAAAGGAGTTCCTTTTGGAATTGTATAATTAGTTCCTGCATTGGCTGTTGGAACTGCATTCCCAGTATTAGTCGTTGTTGGGCATGATTTAGTTTTAACATTATCGGTTACTTGTCTTATACTTTGCGCATGAAAATAAGGGTCACTATGTGGTTGTACATCTGTAGCTCCTGTTATACCAGCATATCCCATAATAGTTGATCCGCTTCCTGGTTCTGCTTGTACACCTGTTCCACTTTCGTTACGAAATGTATAGGTGTGATTAGCTCCAAATTGATGCCCTATTTCATGTGCAACATAATCTACATCAAAATTGTCTCCTGTTGGTACCGTATGCGACGTCCATCCGCTTCCTTTACTTCCATTAGTACAAACACAACCAATACAGCCTGCATTACCATTGTTTTGCAAGTTTGCAACTAAGTGACCTACATCATAATTAGCTTCTCCTATAACACTTGTTAATGTAGATTGTAGTTCGCCATTATAACCTGACGTTGAACTACTATAAGGATCGGTAGAAGAATTTGTGTAAATTACTGCATCAGTATTAGCAATTAATACCATGGTTACATTAAAGTCGTTTTCAAAAATACCATTTACTCTAGTCATTGTTGCGTTTATCGCTGCTAAAGCTTGGGCTTTTGTTCCTCCGTGGTAAGCAGTGTATTCGCCAGTTGCAGACATTGCTAATCTAAAAGTACGCAACGTACCATCATCAGCATTCTTAAATGTTGCCCCAACTCCTTTAGATTGTAATTTAGAATGTGCAGCATCAATTACTTCACATTCAAAATCTTCAGCGCCACTTGTTTTATCAGCCCTTTTATAAACAGTATATTCAGTTAAATCTTTTGTATAAGGTTCAATAAAGGCAACATCTTTTTTTGCAGATAAGCGCATACTCTGAAGTCCTTTTGGTGAAATACTAAAACGGATTACATCTGTTCTGTCATCAACTCCTTGTCCTGCATAAGATTTAATTCCTGGATATTTAGCAGCTAACTCTGGGTGCATAACTGGAGCTTCAGTTATACGGTAGTTTTCAAATTCGCCATCGGCATTTGGAAATGCAATAATTAATTTAGACTCTCCGACAAAATCACCTCTTAAAGGTGCTTTTGATAAAGCCTTTGTTAGTTCTTCAACATCTAATGAATAGGTTTGGGTCTTTGGTAGGTTTTTTTTACTTGCTATGGTTTTAGCATTACTAGCCGGATTTCCCTTTTTCCAAAATTGATTTTGAGCAAAAGAGATGCTAGAACTCGTAAAAATAATAAGTAGTAGTAGTTTTTTAATCATAATGATGGTTTAAAGTATTAGTAGTTTTTTGTTATAATTTTTCCGAATTTAATTTAAAAATCATTGAAAAAATAACTATTCTGTAATTTTTCGATGAAATTACAGGATAGTTATTAACAATATGGTTTTCCCACATGTGGAAAGTAAGAAATATCTTATTTGTTAAAAAACAAAAGTCCAGATGGTAAATCATCTGGACTTTTAACATAAACTAAAAGGTTAAGTTAATTACTCTTTACAAATCTTTTAGTCATTTTTTCTTCTCCATCATTTATTTCTATATAATAAACACCAGCCTCTAAATTCCCAACCATAACTTCTTTAGTTGTTTTGCCTTCATTAACAACTTGACCAAGCACGTTAATTATTTTATAAGACATATTATTAGTTCCTTTAGAAAGTTTGATGTTTAAAACAGCTCCTTTAACTGGGTTTGGATACAGCTTAAATGTATTTATACTATTTGTATCTATATCCAGCACCTTCCCTTTTAAATTGTTTTTAGCTAGGGCAGAAGTTACTGTCAAATTAATATTATCTATTGCTATATCTGCTTGCCAAGTGCCTCCAGTTATTCTGTTAAATCTAAGCTGTACACTACTACCAACATACGAAGAGAGGTCTACATTTGCTGTTTGCCATGAGTTACCTTTATTACCAGACTCATTCCAAATAGTTGTCCAACTTATACCATTATCATTACTTGCCTCTAATGCAATAGTTCCCATATCTGAAGACCCGTACATGTGATAGCTAAAGCTAAATGTTGCAGAAGATTGTCCGCTTAAGTCATAACAAGGTGAATTAATAATAGCTTGCTTGCTTGGTGTAGCATTTCCAGAAGCTTCAACAAAAATATAGTAGCTTCCTTGAACTGCGCTAGAAGGCCCTGTGTTATTTGAAGGCGTTCCGCTAGCATCAATTGTCCAGTTTATATCATCAGAAGATGATTGTGTCCATGCGCCTAAAGTATTCTCAAATCCTTCTGTATAAGGGAAGGCTGTTATCCCTCCTGAACATGGGGTAACTACAACTCCACCTTCAACCAAACTAACATCATCAATAGCTATATCCGCTTTCCATGTTCCACCTGTTACTCTATTGAATCGTAACTGAACACCACCTCCAGTATAAGCTGAAATATCAACATTTGCTGTTTGCCACGAGTTACCTTTATTACCTGTTTGGTTCCAAATACTTGTCCAATTACTTCCTTCATCAGTACTTACCTCCAAAGTTATAGATCCCATATCTGCATCTCCATACATATGATACTTAAAGCTAAACGTTGCTTCTGTTAGTGTGCTTAAATCAAAACAAGGTGAATTTAAAATGGCTTGTTTATTAGGATACCCTGTATTATTACCTGATGCCTCAACAAACACGTAGTAGCTTCCTTGAAAAGCATTATCTGGTCCGGTATTGTTTGATGGAGTATTGTTGATCTCTATTGTCCAATCTAAATCATCTGAAGGTGATTGTGACCAAGCGCCTAAAGTATTCTCAAATCCTTCGGCATAAGGGAATGATGATATTCCTCCTGTACATCCATTTGGAATTTCTGCTACATTAACGGTTCGTGTAACCTGTGTTGCCGCATTGCCTGCCGCATCACTTACATTGTAATTAACTAAATAAGTGCCTGCTGTATTGGTATCTACACTACCTGTGGTTACTATGCTTCCAGTAATATCGCCGTCTTTATCATCACTTGCTGTGGCACCCTGCTCGGTATAAACATCGCCTACATTTAAATTTATGGTCGATGAACCTACTAAGGTGATTACTGGCGCTGTTGTATCTGGGATAACATTAACCGTTCTTGTAACTTCGGTTGCAGTATTACCTGCCGCATCACTTACATTATAATTAACTAAATAAGTGCCTGCTGTATTGGTATCTACACTGCCTGTGGTTACTATATTTGCTGTTATGTCACCATCTTTATCATCACTTGCTGTGGCACCCTGCTCTGTATAAACATCGTCTACATTTAAATTGATAGTCGATGAACCTACTAACGTGATTACTGGCGCTGTTGTATCTGGGATAACATTAACTGTTCTTGTTACTTCAGTTGCCGCATTGCCTGCTGCATCACTTACATTATAATTAACTAAATAGGTACCTGCTGTATTGGTATCTACATTGCCTGTGGTTACTATATTTGCTGTTATGTCACCATCTTTATTATCATTCGCCGTTGCGCCTTGTTCAGCATATACATCACCAACATTTAAATTGATAGTAGATGAACCTACTAAAGTGATTATTGGAGCTGTCGTGTCTGGGATAACATTAACCGTTCTTGTTACCTGTGTTGCTGCATTGCCTGCTGCATCACTTACATTATAATTAACTAAATAGGTGCCTGCTGTATTAGTATCTACACTGCCTGTGGTTACTATATTTGCTGTTATGTCACCATCTTTATTATCATTCGCCGTTGCGCCTTGGTCGGTATATACATCGCCTACATTTAAATTGATGATTGATGAACCTACCAAAGTGATTACTGGTACAGTAGTGTCTGGAATAACATTAACCGTTCTTGTTACCTGTGTTGCCACATTTCCTGCTGCATCACTTACATTGTAATTAACTAAATAGGTGCCTGCTGCCGCTGTGTTTACACTGCCCGAAATGATTATGCTTGCAGTAATATCGCCATCTTTATCATCACTCGCCGTAGCACCTTGTTCAACATATACATCACCTACATTTAAATTGATAGTAGATGAACCTATCAAAGTGATTATTGGAGCCGTCGTGTCTGGGATAACGTTAACCGTTCTTGTTACCTGTGTTGCCGCATTTCCTGCCGCATCACTTACATTATAATTAACTAAATAGGTGCCTGCAGCCGCAGTGTTTACACTACCTGAAGTTATTATACTTGCGGTAATATCGCCATCTTTATCATCACTCGCCGTGGCGCCTTGTTCGCTATATACATCACCTACATTTAAATTAATGGTTGATAAACCTACTAAAGCAATAACTGGTGCTGTAGTGTCTGGTATCACATTAACCGTTCTTGTTACCTGTGTTGCTGCATTGCCTGCCGCATCGCTTACATTGTAATTAATTAAATAGGTGCCTGCTGTATTGGTATCTACACTGCCTGTGGTTACGATACTAGATGTTATATCACCATCTTTATCATCACTTGCTGTAGCTCCTTGTTCAGTATATACATCGCCTACATCTAAATTAATTGTCGACGAGCCTACTAAAGTGATTACTGGTGCCGTCGTGTCTACTAAGCTTTGAATAGTTATAGTATAATCTTCTACTTCTCCGTATCTGAATGATTCACAAGAGGTAGGAATGGCATTATACTTCATAGAAACACGCATTCTTGTAGAACCTTCTGCTGTTCCAGAAGGTATAGTGAAATTTCCACTAACTGGTGTTGTTTGAGTTGCAGTTTGTGTCCATACCTGTTCTCCAGCATCTGAGAAATCTCCATTTTTATTATAATCAATCCAAACTGAATAACCTTCACTATAAACTTGACCTGTCCATGTTGGAGTAATAGTTACCGTAACCGTTTCTCCTATTGTAACATTAGTTGATTGCGAAGTGTAGTCTGAGTAATGGTCATCTCCAGTACTATTATTAATAGTCTTTATTTGAACATTACTAATGTATTCATCTGTATCTCCTTGATTATTTCCATCAGAATCGCAATAATTTAATTGTATATCTAATGTTGTAAAATTAACAGAAGCACTGTAAGCAGAGCTATTTCCTCCAGAACAATTACTTCTTACTTGTGCCTCGTATTGTGTTAAAGTGGTTAATCCTGTTACATTAGTAGAAGCACTTGTTAGGCCATTTACATCAGTCCAAGTAGACGATCCTACTTCTCTATATCTTAAGTCATAAGTAGCAGAAGGAATATTATCCCATCCTATAGTTGCGCTTGAAGGTGTAATAGATGATGCAGTAACTCCTGTAGGTACAGTAGTTGCACAAGGGGTTTGAATACTAGTAATTTTAAAATCATCTATAAAGAAGCCGTCTGCACTTGCTGAATAAGTTTCAAAAAGATTCCCAGAATCTGATCTAAATCTAAAGCGAAATTGTGCCGTGGTTGCACCATTTAAAAAAGTATTATTTGTGCCGTCTATAACAATTTCTTCCATAACCCATTTATCCATTCTGTCACCATCGTATACTCGTCCTGAACTATTATTAGCCTGAAAAGATTTACTTGTACTATTCTTTAAATCATGCCCATTAGTACTACTCGTAGAATTTGGCTTGTTATATTTTCCACAAAGTGATTGCCATGTGGAACCATTGATTGAACCTTGTATTTCAACAAAATCAAAGTTTCTTTCCAAATCCCATTTAGTATAGAATTGAATTATGGTTTCAGAAGCACTAGATAAGTCATAGGTTGAAGCGGAAGTTAAAGTACTCGTTGCATTGTTTCCATATGAAGCAATCGCATTGTTTCCTAATTTAATAGCCCTACTTCCAGAATATTGTGCTCCTGTAGCATTTGAGGCTGTCCATGTACCAGATGTAGTCCAATTAGTTAATAAGTCTGAATCAGGATTATCAGATAAAAGAGTAGTAGGTTGATAATATTTTTCAAAATTCACATTATAAAACACATTGGTTCCGTCTGATAACTGAACATTATATTCAATTTTGTCATTTGCAGCGATACTTCCATTTAAAACCATTTGAGCCGTTACATTTCTTTGTTCAAGAATTGTCATACTGGTTTGAGCTGGAACAGCCGCAATTGATGTGATATTTGATGAAATTGGTGTTATAGTTAAGGTAAAGTCACTTGCCGTTTGTCCTAAACGTTCAATTCCGAATGTTAAATCTGATGTAAGTGATCCAATATCTGACTGTGTTAAATCATGCAGTTTTGCATATTTCCCACCATAATATGCAGTAGTTAACGAGATACGCATGGCTCTTTTAGCAATAGGCTCAATATCTGTTGTTGGTGGCCAAAAACCTGTACCACCATGTTCTGGTGTTGATGCTAAAACTGTTTTTGTAGAACCTGTTTGTCCGTTAGCATCTGCAGAACCTCCAACCATCCAGTCATCTGCAATACCATTAGCAGCAGTAAAAATTGTTGCACCAGATACATATCTGTTATAACGCGTCATATCTTCATGCCATTTATGCATTTCGTCTTCTCGTCCTGAAGTGAATGATGGATTTCCTCCATAAGGATGAGGAATAGCGTTACCTGAAGTATGATTCATTAAACAGGTTTTAAAATTCCTGCTTTCTACAAACTCTTTTAGTATTTGTGTTTCTGGTTCTGAAAAAGCATTTGGCCCTCTGTAAGAGTCACTAGATGCAGTTCCTGAAGATCCTGAACCTGCTGTTCCCCAGAAGTAATCAAAGTTTCTATTTAAATCAACGCCTCTTGCTGATGTAGAATTACTTGTGCTTCCTGTATTTGGCCTACAGTTTTTACGTTGCATACCACCACCACTTGAAGATAAATGTTCATTCCATCTTAATCCATCTGGGTTTACCACTGGGATAAAATATAATTCGTTATTATCTACTAAGTTTTTTATGGCATCATTTGTAGCATAATTTTCTAGTAAATACCACATGAAGTATATATTACTCATTAAACTACCAACCTCTCTAGCATGAATCATAGAAGTAAAAAGGGATTGAGGATTTGTGCCTTCTGGATTTGCTTGATTTCCAGTAATTCTTACATAATATACAGTTTTAGGATCCCAAAATGTTGTTCCTTGTCCACTATAAGTTTGACCATTATTAGTTATTGAACTAGCAGGATTTCCCCAAGTTGTTATACCAGTAGAAGATGCATCTGCTTTTGCAGAAATTAAACCTGGATATAAAGATCGCATTTGATCAAGTTCTGCTTCCATTTCACTAACGGTTAAACAGCCTCCCATACTACCTAAATTGAAATTAGTAGGGGTTGTCCAATCTATTTCATCACAACCAACATACTCTAAAAAATTATCAAGTGTCGTACTTGAAATGGATTTAGAAGTTGTAGAAGATTTTGAGCCTGTTTTACTACTGGCGGTTATTAACTTACTTGATTCAAGATTTCTTACAGCTTCATCATAAGTATTATCAATCCGATCTTTATAGAATTTGGTTAAATCATCAATGACAACATTATACCTTATACCATTATCATCTAATAGTTTTAATTCAAATTCTGATAACTCTAAAACGAGTTTACCGTGGTCGTGTTTCGCTCCACAACTTAAATCAATACCTTTATCACTTATTTGTTGTTGTAAAGTTGATGACGGATTGTTAATTGCAATTCTTTTGTATATGTCTTGTGAGAAAACAAAAGTAATATTAAATAAAATCAACAGAGATAGTAATAGCTTTTTCATGAGGGTTGGTTAAAGGGTTAAAAAATCAATATCAATTTAGTCGTTTTTTTTAAGATTAAATACACTTTTTACAGATAATCTTTCCTTAATGTAGCCTTTTACGGGTTAGCCATAATTTTTTTGAAGAAACAGATTACATTCTATAGTATGTTATTTTTATTATTAAGTGTTTTCCATTTGGTATCTTTGAAATTCTACTTAAATAGCTTTTAAATAATGTCATCTATTTTAACTATTACTGATTTATCTATTTCATTTGGTGAAAATGAAGTGATTCATAACGTATCATATAGTCTAAACAAAAACGAAATACTAGGAGTTGTTGGTGAATCAGGTTCTGGAAAATCAGTATCTTCTCTAGCTATTTTAGGTTTGCTTCCAAAAAAAATATCAAAAATAAATTCTGGTAGTATCATTTATAATGATGAAGATTTAACTAAGCTGTCATCAAAAGAATTTCAAAAAATTCGTGGTAACAAAATGGCTTTTATTTTTCAAGAACCCATGAGCTCTTTAAATCCATCTATGACCTGTGGTAAACAAGTGCAAGAAATTTTATTACTTCATACAAATCTTTCAAAAAAAGAAACAAAAGAAGAAACTATTGTATTATTTGAAAAGGTAAAACTCCCTAATGCTAATCGAGTTTACAATGCATATCCTCATGAAATTTCTGGTGGTCAAAAACAACGAGTTATGATAGCTATGGCCATAGCCTGCAAACCAGATGTTTTAATAGCCGACGAACCAACAACTGCACTTGATGTAACTGTACAAAAAGAAATTATTAGCTTACTAAAAGAGTTACAACTTGAAACCAAAATGAGTATAATTTTTATTACGCATGATTTGGCTTTAATTTCTGAAATTGCAGATAGAGTTATAGTTATGTATAAAGGCGATATTGTTGAAAAAGGTAACGTGTCTAGTATATTTAACAATCCTCAACATATTTACACAAAGGCACTTATAAATTCTCGCCCTTCATTAAAAACCAGATTAAAAATTTTGCCAACCATTAATGATTATTTAAATGATACTATTTCGCATGATATAATAACTGCTGATGACAGAAAACTAAAACACGAAAAACTATATAGTACTAAACCTATATTAGAGGTTATTAATGTTGAAAAAGAGTATCTATCAAAATCTGGTTGGTTTAGTAAACCTGATACATTTAAAGCTGTAAATAATGTAAGTTTTAAGCTATACGAAGGAGAAACTTTGGGATTGGTTGGCGAATCTGGTTGCGGAAAATCTACCTTAGGTAACGCCATTCTTCAACTGGACAAGGCAACAGCAGGACAAATTTTATATAATGGTATTGATATCACTCAATTACCAAATTCTGAAATAAAAAAACTCCGTAAAGACATTCAAATAATTTTCCAAGACCCTTATTCGTCTTTAAACCCAAGAATTCCAGTAGGTGAAGCTATTTTAGAACCTATGAAAGTTCATAATCTATATTCATCAGATGAAGAACGTAAAGAAAAAGTAATTGATATTTTAAAACGCGTGGGCTTATCTGAAGATTATTTTAATAGATATCCTCATGAATTTTCTGGCGGACAAAGACAACGCATTGGTATTGCTAGAACTATCGCATTACAACCTAAACTGATTGTTTGTGACGAATCGGTTTCGGCATTAGATATTTCAGTTCAAGCTCAAGTTTTAAACTTGCTAAATGAGTTAAAAGAAGATTTTAACTTTACCTATATATTTATTTCACATGATTTAGCTGTAGTTAAATATATGGCAGATCAACTATTAGTTATGAACAAAGGTAAGATTGAAGAATTAGACGATGCAGATATAATATACAACGAGCCTAAAAAAGATTATACGAAAAAGTTAATTAATGCTATCCCGAAAGGGTTATAGCATAAATATTTTTTTTGTTAAGTACAGTAAACTTTTTACAAATCGTAAATTTTCTTGAAGTGTCTCTTTCAATTTGCTTTCACTCATTGTAGTTTGTTCAGGTAGATTTGATTCCATAATTCTGTAGGTTAAGTTTAATGGTAGATTTGGGGAAATCTGTAATATTGGTTTGGTTAATTTGGGGACAACAAATATGAAATATATTTTTAAAAAATCAGTTTAAAAACACATAAATTCGATAAAGTGTATGTTTTTTTAACATTTAATACGTTTTTGGTCGACTAAAACAGTTTCATAAACGCATTTCAGGAATATCTCCTTCTACAATTAAGGTTCCTTCTGTAGCATTTTTAACATCTTCAACAGATACACCTGGAGCGCGTTCTAGAAGTTTAAAACCAGATTCTGTAACTTCTAATACGGCTAAATTGGTTACTATTTTTTTTACGCAACCTACTCCTGTTAATGGTAACGAACATTTTTGCAATAATTTAGATTCGCCTCTTTTATTAGTGTGCATCATCGCCACAATTATATTTTCAGCACTAGCAACTAAGTCCATCGCTCCACCCATGCCTTTTACCATACGTCCTGGAATTTTCCAATTTGCTATGTCTCCATTCTCGGCAACTTCCATGGCTCCTAAAATTGTTAAATCTACATGTTGCCCTCTTATCATTGAAAAACTCATTGCAGAATCAAAAAAACTTGCTCCTGGTAATGTTGTTATGGTTTGTTTACCAGCATTAATTACATCTGCATCTTCTTCTCCTTCAAAAGGAAATGGCCCCATACCTAGTACGCCATTCTCACTTTGAAATTCTACTTCTATATCGTTTCTAACATAATTTGCAACTAAAGTGGGGATGCCTATCCCTAAGTTAACATAATAACCATCTTTTACTTCTTTAGCTATCCTTTTTGCTATACCAGTTTTATCTAACATCTATCTTTATATTTTTGTCATTCCCGCGAAGGCGGGACTCTTTTTAATTGAAACTAAATTTTAAAAAGTGGATTCCTGTTTATGCAGGAATGGCAACATCTACTCTTTTACTCTTACCGTTCTTTGTTCAATACGTTTTTCGTATGTCTCTCCTTGAAAAATACGCTGTACAAAAATTCCAGGAATGTGTATCTGATTAGGATCTAAACTCCCTAAAGGTACTAATTCTTCAACCTCTGCTACAGTTATTTTTGCAGCTCCACACATATTAGGATTAAAATTTCTAGCAGTACCTTTAAAAATTAAATTTCCTGCTTCGTCTCCTTTCCACGCTTTTACAAAAGCAAAGTCTGCATCAAAAGCATGTTCTAAAACATACATTTTCCCATTAAATTCTCTAGTTTCTTTACCATCGGCTACTTCTGTTCCGAATCCTGCAGGTGTATAAATAGCAGGGAACCCAGCTTGTGCTGCACGACAACGTTCTGCTAATGTTCCTTGTGGAATAAGTTCTACATCCAATTCTCCTGAAAGCATCTGACGCTCAAACTCATCATTCTCTCCCACATAAGATGAGACCATTTTTTTTATTTGATGCTTTTGAAGCAATAAGCCCAATCCAAAATCATCGACTCCTGCATTATTAGAAATACAAGTTAATCCTTTAACGCCACATTTAACTAATTCTGCAATTGCATTTTCAGGTATTCCACTTAACCCAAAACCACCAAGCATTAAAGTCATATTATCTTTTACGCCTTGGAGCGCTTCTTGAACGTTAGCCACTTTTTTATTAATCATTGTCAAAATTTTTGCTGCATAAAATTACGAATAATTGAATAATTACATCAAAATATTGTCAAATAAAAAACCATTCTAGAAAGAATGGTTTAAAATTTTAAAATATAATCAGTTTACTAATTAGAAATCTAAATCGTCAAGATCTTCATCACCTCCATCATCTATAATCGTTTTATCCTTAACCTTAGAACAGTCAACATTTATGGAAAGGTTCGTTGGCTCTTCGAATGCTTCCTTAGAAATGTTTAAATCTTTATCTTCATAACAGCTTTTCATATATACGCCCCAAATTGGTAATGCCATAGCTGCTCCTTGTCCATAAGTAATGCTTCTAAAATGAACAGCTCTTTCTTCACCACCTACCCATACACCAGTAACTAGATTAGGCACCATTCCCATAAACCACCCATCACTTTGATTTTGCGTTGTTCCAGTTTTACCTGCTATTGGATTTGTAAATTCATAAGGATACCCAGTAACTACCTCTTTATAATCTGGTCTATTCACAGCATACTTATGTCTTAACCTTGTTCCTGAGCCACCTTCAGTAACACCCTCCATGAGTTTTACAGTTACATAGGCTGTTTCTTCACTTAATACATCGCTAGTTTCAGGTGTAAATTGATATAAAATAGTTCCGTTTTTATCTTCAATACTAGTTACCATTACTGGTTTTGTATACACACCTTTATTAGCAAAAGTTGAGTATGCTCCAACCATTTCGTAAACGCTTAAATCTGGGGTTCCTAAAGCAATGGAAGGCACAGGAGGAATGTCTGATTCTATTCCTAATTTTCTTGCCAAATCTACAACGGTTTGTGGACCAACCTCGTCAATAAGTCTTGCGGTAATGGTGTTAACAGAATTTGCTAAAGCATTTTTTAAAGTTCTTTTTCCTCCATAATCATTATCGCCTCCAGAATTTTTAGGACACCATTCTTCAGGGTTTCCATGTTTGTTTGCTTCAATACAATATGGGGTGTCTGGATATTCATCGCACGGCGATTTATGTAATTGATCTATGGCCGTAGCATATACTAAAGGCTTAAAGGTTGAGCCTATTTGACGTTTTCCTTGTTTTACCATATCGTATTGAAAATGCCTGTAATTCATCCCTCCAACCCAAGCTTTTACATGGCCCGTTTGCGGATTCATAGACATCATACCTGTTCTTAAAAACGATTTGTAATAACGCATAGAATCGATAGGCTTCATAATAGTATCTCTTTCTGAAGGCTTCCCATCTTTCCATTCAAAGACCGACATTTGTACTGGTTTGTAAAATGATTCTACTATTTCTTTATTAGGTTTTTTTAAATCATATTTCATATGGCGCCATCGCTCAGACTTCCTTATAGAGCGTCGCATTAAGGTATCAATTGCTCCTCGCGTTAGCTCTAAAAATGGTGCTGTTGGGTTTCTTTCAGGTGTGTTTTGATGAAAAAACTCTGCTTGTAACCTAGGCATATGTTGTTGCACAGCATCTTCGGCATGTTTTTGCATGCGAGAATCAATGGTTGTATAAATCTTTAACCCATCATTATATAAACTCCATTTAGATCCATCTGGTTTTGGATTCTTTTTTATCCAATCTTTCATAAAACCTGAAAGATATCCTCTAAAATAAGTAGCAATTCCATCACGATGTGACTGAGGTGTAAAATCTAAATCTAATTCTGTTTTTTGAAGAGAATCTTTTACTATCGCATTAATATGACCAGATTTTTCCATCTGCGATAAAACTACATTTCGTCTGTTTTTTACGCCTACTGGATTACGACTAGGTATTGGGTTATAAAAGGACGAATTCACACACATCCCTACTAACATGGCGGCTTCTTTAACCTCTAAATCTTTTGGTTCTTTATTAAAATAGATTCTTGAAGCGCTTCGAATACCGTCACCGTTGTTTCCAAAATCGTAGATATTAAAATACTGTGCTATAATTTCTTCTTTAGTATATTGGCGTTCTAAACGGATTGCAATAACCCATTCCTTCATTTTTTGTATTATCCTTTTAACAAAATTACCTGATGCTTTTTTAGTAAAAAACAATTTAGCTAATTGTTGAGAAATTGTACTAGCCCCACCTTTCCTGCCTAAAAATATCGCAGCTCTTAATGTTCCTCGAGCATCTATCCCTGAATGTTCATGAAATCGCACATCCTCAGTAGAAATTAAAGCATTCACTAAATGTGGTGACAAATCATCATAACTAACAGGTGTTCTGTTATCATTAAAATAAAATTTTCCTAAAGTTTTTCCATCGGAAGAAATAATTTCAGTAGCAAGATTCGATTTAAGGTTTTCTAATTGTGTATGATCTGGAATTTCGCCAAAAACACCCCACGAAGCCATTAAAAACATTAATAACAGGGACATAATTCCGCCTAAAAACACAATCCAAAACCAACGAATGTGTTTTGAAAAATCTTGTGCGTTTTTTGTTTTTTTCTTTGCTTTTGTTTTTGCCATTTAATTTTGAATATTAAATACGTCTCGATACAATTCTGATTAAAATCAGAATCACTCGAAGTGACATTATTTTTCTATTGGTTTTTCTATTCTAAAACCTACATCTGTAATACCTTCAAGTTCTATTACACCATTAACTTTTCCGTTTTCCCTCATAGCGTGCTGTATGTTAACAATATATTCTCCAGTTTCTTTAAACACAACTTGTTCTTTATACCACAACTTATTTTCTTTAACACTGGTTATTCCCGTCCCTAAAAGTTTCCCGCTTGGGTCTGACATTCTGTACTCTAAAGTGTCCTTTATCGTTTTGCCATGAGGAAAAACCATCTCGACTATTAAAAACAGATTGTTAAACTTATAATCGTTTGTGTTTCTTAAATTAACAAACAAATTATATGCATTTGTTGAATCTGGAGGACTCACCTTAAAGCTTACAATACTATCTTTATGCCATGAGCTTGGAACAGATTTGTAGGTGTCGAATACACGATTTGAATCGCATGATGCCAAAACAAGAGAGAAAATTAAACAAAATAATACTGCATTACTTAGCTTCATTTTTGTTTTTTTGAGGTTTTCTTTTGTTTTTTCTGTTCCTATTGTTCCTGCTCTTATTATTTTTACGTTTGTTATAACGTTTTGGACTATCGAAACGTGTTAAACTATCCTGTCCTACAACGTTTTCAAATTCTGTTTTAGTATCTTCAATAAGATCTGAAGCATATTCTTCAAGGCTTGCTATTTTCTTATTCTTCTTATTTGCGTCTATTATTTCATTGGCTTGAGCTGTAGTTATTTTATGCCAATTCATCCACTCTCCTTCGTAAGCATACCACATGTGCCCTTTAAAAATATCGGTCTTCTGGCAAACAGCAGTTCCTTTTTCAGTTTTAAGTTTAATCTCTGTTTTAGGAAAATCTTTTAAGGCATCTAAATACGTATCTAACTCATAATTTAAACAGCATTTTAGCTTACCACATTGGCCCGCTAATTTTTGAGGATTTAAAGATAGTTGCTGATAGCGTGCTGCCGATGTGCTTACCGAACGAAAATCTGTTAACCATGTTGAGCAACATAATTCGCGACCACAAGACCCAATACCACCAAGCCTAGCTGCCTCTTGTCTAAAACCTACTTGTTTCATTTCTATACGCGTTCTAAACTCGCGTGCAAAAACTTTTATAAGTTCTCTAAAATCTACACGTTCTTCAGCTGTATAATAAAATGTTGCTTTACTGGCATCGCCTTGAAATTCGATATCTGAAATTTTCATTTGCAATTTCAAATCGATAGCAAACTGGCGCGCTTTAACCTTCATCGGTTCTTCTTTATCACGTGCTTTTTGCCAAATATCAATATCTTTTTGACTTGCTTTTCGATATATTTTTAAAATGTCTTCGCCTTCAGTTGATATGTTTTTACGTTTCATTTGAACGCGCACCAATTCCCCCGCAAGGGTAACCATACCAATATCATGACCAGATTGCGATTGAGTCGCTACAATGTCGCCAATGCTTAAGGTTAAATTTTCTGTATTGTTATAGTAGTTTTTTCGTCCGTTTTTAAAACGAACTTCAATCCAGTTGAATGGTTTCTCTCCATTTGGGAGTGACATATTTGCAAGCCAATCGAAAACAGTTAGTTTATTACAACTGTCTGTTCCGCAGGTGCCATTATTTTTACATCCTTTAGGTTGACCGTCTTTTCCAGTTGAACAACTGTTACAAGCCATATATTTTATATGTTGAATTCGCTAATAATTAGATTATTACGAATGAAGGTTTATAAATCTTTTAAAACGTAAATATAAGATTATTCTAAAGACTTAAAACAAAGAATTTACAGTTGTTCTTTTTGGCTAAAGTTTATGTCTCTTTATTTTTTAAAACTTCAAAAATATTCCTTAAATCTTTTTTATATGGCAAATAATCTGCACGTCCTTTTTTAAATATATCATTGCTGTTTCCCTGCCCTTTACGGAGCTCTTTTTGCTCTTCGTAAGGTAAAGCGTGTATTTCTTTACAGTTTGTTGAACAACAATTATTCATATCTTCTTTACATGCGTCACATTGAATAAACAGCAAATGACAAGCATCATTAGCACAATTGGTATGTATATCGGCTGGGTTTCCGCATTGATGACAACAAGCAATTACATCTTCGCTAATTTTTTCGGCTCTGCGCTCATCAAAAACAAAATTCTTTCCAATAAATTTATTCTCTAAATTGTTTTCGTTTACCTGCCGTGTATATTCAATAATTCCGCCTTCTAGCTGATATACATTTTTAAAGCCTTTATGCTTAAAATAAGCACTAGCTTTTTCGCAACGAATGCCACCAGTACAATACATGACTAGGTTTTTATCTTCCTTATGAGCTTTTAAATCGTCTTCAATTATATCTAACGATTCTCTAAAAGTATCCACGTCAGGTGTTACAGCATTTTTAAAATGGCCTATTTCGCTCTCGTAATGATTTCGCATGTCAACTAAAACCGTTTTACCATCTTCAATAAGCTCATTAAACGTATTTGCATCTACATGAACGCCTTTGTTGGTAACATCAAAAGTGTCATCATTTAAACCATCGGCAACAATTTTATCGCGAACTTTTACTTTAAGTTTTAAAAACGATTTATTGTCTTGCTCAACAGCAATATTTAAACGTATCCCTTTTAAAAAATCAATTGTATCTAAATGTGATTTAAAGGCGTTAAAACGATCTGCCGGAAGTGATAATTGACCGTTAACACCTTCTTGTGCTACATAAATTCTACCAAGAACATCTAAGTTATTCCAAGTAATAAATAATTGATCTCTAAACTCTTGAGGATTGGTGATTTTGGCGTATTGATAAAAAGAAAGTGTTAATCGATTTTTTCCTGCTTTATCGATTAATTCTGCTCTTTCTTTAGCGCTTAATTTATTGTACAGTTGCATGCTATACTAATGTTTTTAAGGTTAAAACCGCATCATGCGGAATAAAGAAATATTTTAAAAGACAAAAGTACAATTTTAAAAGAATAGAACAATATATTGTATAAAAAAAGCACCTTAATTTACATAAAGTGCTTTATAAAATAGTTCGAGTTAGTTCTTTATTCAAACCATTGGAGGTAAATTTCATAGCAAAAATTTTCCTGCGTTTATTAGTAGATGCAAAATGTTTAAAAAGGTTGCGTGATAAAATTGTATTGTGATAAAAGTTATAGTATTTTAGCTGCCATTACTTCAGAAAAAAATATTAGAAATGAGCAACGAAAAAGAAGCAAAATTAAAAGCACTAAAACTTACTTTAGATAAATTAGATAAAGCCTACGGGAAAGGAACCGTAATGAAAATGAGCGATGCCGCTATTGAAGATGTTGATGCTATTCCGTCTGGGTCTTTAGGATTAGATATTGCCTTAGGCGTTGGTGGTTATCCGCGTGGTCGTGTTATTGAAATTTATGGTCCAGAATCTTCTGGTAAAACCACATTAACATTACATGCTATTGCAGAAGCACAAAAAGCTGGAGGCATTGCGGCATTTATTGATGCAGAACATGCTTTTGATAGGTTTTATGCAGAAAAATTAGGTGTAGACATTGACAATTTAATTATTTCTCAACCTGACAATGGTGAGCAAGCACTTGAAATAACCGACAATTTAATTCGCTCTGGCGCTATTGATATTGTTGTTATAGATTCTGTTGCTGCTTTAACGCCTAAAAGTGAGATAGAAGGCGAAATGGGGGACTCAAAAATGGGGTTACATGCACGTTTAATGTCTCAGGCTTTAAGAAAGCTTACAGGTTCAATTAGTAAAACCAATTGTACCGTGATTTTTATTAATCAATTACGTGAAAAAATTGGAGTGATGTTTGGTAATCCTGAAACAACAACTGGAGGTAATGCCTTAAAGTTTTATGCTTCGGTAAGATTAGATATTAGACGTTCAACTCAAATTAAAGACAGTAATGGTTCTGTTTTAGGAAATAAAACCAGAGTTAAGGTTGTTAAAAACAAAGTGGCTCCGCCTTTTAAATTGGCAGAATTTGATATTATGTATGGCGAAGGCGTAAGTAAAGTAGGAGAGGTTTTAGATATAGCTGTTGAACACGAAGTCGTTAAAAAGAGTGGCTCTTGGTTTAGTTATGATGACACTAAACTTGGGCAAGGGCGAGATGCTGTGAAAGCAATTATTAAAGACAATCCCGAACTCATGGACGAGCTCGAGGACAAAATAAAAACTGCTTTAAAAGCATCAGAGTAAAAAAAGTCCCGAATTCTTCGGGACTTTTTTTTGCAATTAAATGGGTTATACACGCAACCTTTTAGCTTGTTTGACATCTATAAATACAAAAACATGTGTTAAACAGAAAAATTAAAAATTATTTGTAATGAAAAAGTTAATCGCCCTAAGCTTTGCTTTACTTTTATTTGTGTCATGTAGTATTGATGATGATGGTGCAAACTATAGCTTTGAAATATTATCTGTAGAGAGTGTTGATATTCCTGATGAGTTTACTTTAGGAGAAGTTTATCCCATAACTGTTTCTTATTTTAGACCTTCAACCTGTCATTCTTTTAAAGAGTTTTATTATTTCAAAGAAAACAACATACGTACTGTAGCCCCAATAAACTACGTATTTGAAAACAACAGTTGCGAAACGCTTACAAACGAATTAGTAGAAGCAACTTTTAATTTTATTGTTACCAGTAATGGATCGTATATATTTAAGTTTTGGCAAGGTGAAGACAATAATGGGGAGGACCAATACTTAACTATAGAAGTGCCTGTTACAAATTAAGTTTAAGTATTAATAAATACGTGTTTTAATTTGAGTTTAAATCAACTCATAGAAAATTGTAGAATTAATGATACTAAAGCTCAAGGAGAATTATACAAACTCTTTTCGAGTAAACTATTCTCTGTATGCTTAAAGTATTCAAGAAACTATGCCGAAGCAGAAGATAATTTGCAAGACGCATTTTTAACTATTTTTAATAAAATAGAGCAATATAAAAGTAAAGGCTCTTTTGAGGGTTGGTTAAAACGAATAACCATAAATACGGCTTTGCAACGCTATAGAAAAGAAAAAGTTTTTGATATAATAAATGAAAACATAGAAGATGATGTAGAATTAGAGATTGATGAAGACCAGGTTTCTTTAGATTATCTCTTAAAAATTATTCAAGAATTACCCGATCGTTATCGGCTAGTTTTTAACCTTTATGTGTTAGATGGTTATTCGCATAAAGAAATAGCAGACATGCTAAATATAAATATAGGCACCTCAAAATCTAATTTAGCTCGCGCTAGACAGACTTTGAAAGAAACTATTGAAAATTATAAGACAACAAAAAGTTTACAATCCTTATAATGAGTGATAAAAAACATATAGACAGATTATTTCAGGAACGTTTCAAAGATTTTGAAGCGACTCCTAGCGATGCTGTTTGGGAAAATATAGAAGCCGAACTTAATAAGAAAAAGAAGAAACGACGCATTATTCCTATTTGGTGGCGATATGCTGGCGTAGCTGCTTTACTTGTGCTTTTACTAACGATTAGTGGTTTGTTTAATGGTAATGATTCTGGAGATATTCCAAATAACCAGGTTGTTGTTGAAACTGAAGATGTAAATCCTGAGAAATCTAATACAACTGAAGATAATAATTCGACTAATAATATTGAAAAAGAAGATAAAATTGTAGATGTAGAAGGTGCTGTTGCAGAATCAAATACAGAAAAAAATGCTGTTGAAAAAGCTTCAGAAGCTAAAATCGATAACATTCAAAAAAACATTACACCTTCAAACGAAACATCGGTTGCAGAAAACGCCTCTTCAAAACATAAAAACGAAGGCACACAAAAAGCTCAGCTGCCTTCAAATAAAAAACTAAATGCAAATAATCCTATTGTAAAAACAGATAACACAATAGTAATTGCAGAAAATTTGCAAGACAAGAATAATGAGTCTATTCAAAATAAAAATGAAGACCCTCAATTTGATATAAATAAAGCAAACGAAATAATTAGTAATTCTACAAAAAACAATACTGCTGTTGCTGACGTAAAACAAGATGAAAAAGCCGACGAGATAGCAAAAAATAATACTGAAGAAAACACACTTACTATTGAGGAAGCTTTAGATAAAAACAAAGACATTATTGAAGAAGAGAAAGACGAAAACATAAGCAGGTGGAGTATTGCACCTAATGCTGCGCCTGTTTATTTTAGTAGTTTAGGAGATGGCTCTTCAATAGATCCGCAGTTTAACAACAACTCGAAAAGTGGCGAGCTTAATATGAGTTATGGTATTAAAGCTAGTTATGCCGTTAATAAAAAACTTAGCATTCGTACAGGTATAAATAAAGTTAATTTAGGCTACAATACTAATAATGTTGTTGTATTTCAATCGCTTAGCGCAAGCACAAGCTCGCTACAAAATGTAACCACAAACAACAATACCGCAAATGCCGTTTCTATTATTAGTAGCGATAATTTGAGTTCTACAAAAAGCCCAGAAGCATTTTCAAAAAGCTCTAATACTTCTATTAATCAAGATATGGGTTATATAGAAGTGCCTTTAGAAATTCAATACGCTCTTACAAACAAAAAATTAGGTGTTAACCTTATTGGTGGTTTTAGTTCTTTCTTTTTAAATAAGAATGAAATTTTCTCTGAGGTTGCTGGTTCTCGAACCCTTTTAGGTGAAGCAAATAATATTAATAAAGTAAGCTATAGTGCTAATTTTGGTTTAGGATTAAACTATAAAGTTTCAAAAAAAATAGATTTGAATTTTGAACCTATGTTCAAATATCAAATCAATACGTTTAATAATACGTCTGGTAATTTTAAACCTTATTTTATTGGGGTTTATACCGGATTTGCTATTAAGTTTTAGGTTTTTGGTTAGATCTAGACGTTGGTTTCCTTTAAGCTCGGAAATCAACATCAAAAAAAACTGCTCTCCCCAGAGCAGTTTTTTATTTTTTAACATGAGTTCGTTATAAAATAATTCTGTTTTAATAATGTGACAATCTTTTTTCACAAATAACATTCCAGTCCTTGCTATTGTTTTTCTTTAAAACCCAAATAAAAGTTCCGTCATAATCTGCATTGCTTCCCAAAAAAGATTTTAAAAACTCATTAATTGTTGTGTTTTTTAAGATATAGATATTGCTTTTTTGTGTTTTATTTTCCATTCATCATTAATCTTTTCCAAAAAGTATAGAATTACTGTTCCAGACAACTTAGGAGCATAACTTATACCAACAATGGTAATAGCTTTGTCTTTATTTAAATTAAAACCAATATTTGATAAAGAAGTAACAGCATTATATTTTTCAAATAATTCACTTTTATTTACGTCCTTAATATCAATTACGCTTATATTATGCCCCTTTTTTGTTTTTAACCAATGCTTTCTAATTAATGTTTGATTTTTATTATCAATTAAATTTTTTTTTGCGCTTTGATAATTTTCATAACCAAAAATATTGAATGATTGTTTATCATATAATTCCAATTGATTAGAAATAGCAATATCTAATTTTATGGCTTTTAATGAATCTCTGACTTTTTTTGGCATACTTAAATTATTATCAGATTCTGGAGGGGGAGGTGGAAACGGCATAATAGCACTGTCTATTACCAAATTATATATATCCGTCAACTCTTGGGATGACCTTTGAAAATTACAAGATAAATTTAGGCTGGTTAATACAAATGCCAATATTGCTAAATATTTTAATCGCATGATATCGTGGTATTTTCAATTACAATTTTTCTGTATTCTTCGTATTTTGAATCTATTTCTATATTTAATAGATTATCAGCGTCCCATACCCTTAAACCATCCCAAGCAAATGCCTTATAATAATCATTAGGATATTTGTTTCCATCTAATTTTCTTAAAGCTGAAGCAATAGGGTTAATATATCTTTCAGCCATATATATATGTTGTATATCCCCAACCCCATAAAGTTCACTATAATATTTAAAGAGTTGAAATAGCCTAGCTCGATTGTTTGGGTCTATTCCTGATTCGTATCTACTAACAAACCTAAAAAGTTCTGCATGAATTGCTTCATGAAGGATATATTGTGCCATTTGCAAAGGATTTGCATTATTATCTTCTATCTTTATTATGATTTCTCCTGTTGAATCTAGATTATCAATGTTTGTACAAGCATCATCGGTTTTTGAACATTCGCCATTTTCAAAAACTAAATTGTATTTCGGGTCGCCAATAAACTTGCCTATGGTTTCTTTAAATAAATTACTGTTTGAGGCTTCTAATTTATCATATATACATTTAGCTTTTCCTGAAAGCTTGATAATAACCTCAACTGGGTGGTTATCTGTTGGGTCTTCTACTCCTCCATGAGGACCATGGTTATGATAATTACCACTACCCGTATACCCAGTATTAACCCAAACATACTCGGTAGTTGAGCCATTATAAGTAGAATGTGTATACGACCAACCTCCTGAGCTATTACCCCTATACCAATCGGTGTAATGTTTCGTTCTTGAAAACATCCAAAATCCGCCTCCTTGAGAACCACCATCGTCTGATGGGAATTTTGATTGCAAGTTATTCTTTTTAGAGCCTTTGCCAGAAAATGCATTTAAAAACGATCCGTCTTTATAGGCCTTTAGCGCTAAAGATTCGCCCTTTAGGTTATAATGATATATGGTTCCTGAAAAATCTGTAGGTGAAAAATACGAGATGCCATCTAAAGCTTTATCATTATTTGTAAAAATTTTGATTAGCTCAAAATACCAGCGGTCAGAGTCGTCTTTAAAACCTAAAACTTTATACTTAAAGTCAAAACGTTGTTTTTCATTTTCAATAGTATTCTTAACTTTTAATGATGTATTAAACTCGTAAATAACAGTGTTCTCTTTTATATTTTCTTTAGAATTAAAATCGTCCCAGTGTACCACTAAATTTTTACTCACAAAAGAGTCATTAAAGTTTTTAAGTGAAAATTCGTTTTCTATTTGTTGTATTTCTGTAAGCTGCAATGACATCTGATTGACTTCTTCTTTTTCGCAATTCCAAAGTACAAGAGTTATACCAAAAAGTAGTATCCTTACTTTAAAGTAGTTTTTGAGGGCTTTAAACATAAGTAGTTAAATAATTAAAATTAATAAACCACTAAATTAGTTAAGTTCCGAAAGAAAAAAAAGACGAAAACAAGCGTATTTTTGTGCAAAAAAACGTATTTATTTTATTTCAACCTGTTTATTTGTATTTCATCTATTTTATTAAAAACAAAGAAATCTTTTTCTTTCCATTTTATTTTATTTATTAAACACCTGCAATTGCTTCAAAATTATTTGCCTTGCTTCTTGGTTTAAAGCTTTTGTATCTTCTACCGTTAAATTTTCAGTAGATAAAAACTTATGGATTTTTACACGCATCTTTCCTGGGCTTCCGCTAAAAAAAGTATACGAAAAACGTTTTTTATTATCAGCAAATGTTAATGGAACAATTGGTGTTTTATGGTTAATGGCTAACCTAAAAGCACCATCTTTAAAATCATCTAATTCAATATGTTCTTCAGGCACACCACCTTCAGGAAAAATACAAATGCTTAAACCAGATTGTAGGCGACGTTGTGCTCTTAAAAAAACGGCTTGCCTGCTTTTTGCAGAACTTCTATCAACCAAAATACAAGTACGCTTATAAAAAAACCCGAAAAGCGGAATTTTAGCTAGCTCCTTTTTACCTACAAACACAAAGGGGTTTTTAACCGAAACTAGCGTAAGCATTATATCTGCCATCGATGTATGGTTGGCTATAAACATATAGCTTTTACCCTTTTCAGGAGTTTGTTCGCGCTCTATAATAGTTTTGAAACCCATACCTATTAAAATGATTTTTGCCCAAAATCTTGCCAACTTAAAAAAGAACGGATACCATGACTCTTTTAAGATAGAAATTAGAAGAATTGGAAACATAATAAGTATAGGTAGTGCTACAAGAATGTAGAACCAAACACGATACAATATCCAGAAAATGTGTTTTACAATTTTCATAAGTATCAAAAATACTATTATAAATTGATTATATTTAGAACATATTAACTTTAAAACTATTAAAATTATGGGTTTACTGTATTCACTTTTAATTGGAGCCATTGCTGGCTGGTTAGCTGGTAAATTAATGAAAGGCGGCGGATTTGGAATACTCATCAACATTATTATTGGTATTGTTGGTGGTATTGTTGGTAATTGGCTGTTTGGACAACTAAACATCTCTTTAATGGATGGTGTAGTTGGAGATATTTTAACAGGAGCCATTGGCGCATCTGTTATTCTCTTTATTGCTGGCTTATTTAAAAAATAAGAAAAACCCTGACTTATTTATACTAAAAGTGGCCTTTGCCACTTTTTTTATTGCCTAACAAATACGTATTTTCGCGGTGTTATTTAATTAAAACAAACTCCTGTATTTGCAGGACATATTATGGCAAGAATACTTACAGGCATACAAAGCACAGGAACACCGCACTTAGGAAACATTTTAGGCGCTATTATTCCTGCAATAGAAATGGCTAATAACCCAGAAAACGACTCGTTTTTATTTATTGCAAATCTGCACACATTAACACAGATTAAGGATGCTGAAACACTACGAGCTAATACCTATTCTACTGCTGCAACTTGGTTAGCTTTTGATTTGGATATTGAAAAAACTGTGTTTTACAGACAAAGTGATGTGCCTCAAGTAACCGAGTTATCATGGTATTTAAGTTGCTTTTTTCCATACCAACGCTTAACATTAGCACATAGTTTTAAAGATAAAGCCGATAGATTAGAAGATGTTAATTCTGGATTGTTTTCGTATCCAATGCTTATGGCTGCAGATATTTTATTGTACGATGCCAATATTATTCCTGTAGGGAAAGACCAATTACAGCATATTGAAATGACACGAGATGTCGCTTCTCGTTTTCATGCTAAAATGGGAGAAACGTTTGTATTACCGGAAGGAAAAATACAAGAAAACACCATGCTTATTCCTGGAACTGATGGTGAAAAAATGAGCAAAAGTAGAAATAACATCATTAATATATTTTTGGATGATAAAAAACTACGCAAACAAATTATGACCATCCAAACCGATAGCACACCACTTGAAGAGCCGAAAGATTGGAGAACGTGTAACTGTTTTGCTATTTATAATTTATTAGCTTCTGATAAACAAATAACTACTATGAAAGCTAATTACGAAAATGGTGGCTATGGCTATGGGCATGCAAAACAAGCTTTATTTGAGTTGATTATTGAAAAGTATGCTACCCAGCGTGAGCGTTATAATTATTATATGAATAACCTAAACGAAATTGATGCCGCTTTAGCGGTTGGGGCTTCAAAAGCGAAGTTAGTTGCTGATGCTGTTTTAAATAGAGTTAGGGAAAAGACTGGGTATTAAATCACCTCAAACAATTTTCCAGGTAACGGTCTAATAACACTTTTTAATTCCATAGTCAATAAAATACTGGCTACTTTAAAAATAGGCATGTTGCAATTAAGAGCGATAACATCTAGTACTTGTTTGTCATTCGCTTTTAGGTAACTGTAAATGGTTTTTTCATTATCATTTAGCTCAACAAATAATTGTTTCTGTATTGCAAATTTTTCATTTTCTCCTAATTGCCAGTTTAAAATATAAGGCACATCCAAGGGATTAGAAAGCATATGGGCTTTTTGATGTTTTATTAAATTGTTACAACCCACACTTTGCGAATCTGTTACACGCCCTGGAACTGCAAACACATCACGGTTGTATGAATTAGCAATATCGGCAGTTACTAAACTTCCCCCTTTTTCGGCAGATTCTATAACAATGGTAGCTTCGCTTAAACCTGCTATAATTCTATTTCGTTTTAAAAAATTGTTTTTATTAAAAGTATCGCTACTCCAAAAATCGGTATAAAACCCACCATTCTTTTCAATATCAGCCATATACTTTTTATGTACTTTAGGGTAAATGGTATGCAAGCCATGTGCTAAACATCCAATGGTTTGCAAATTATGCTTTAAAGCTGCTTTATGTGCCGTAATATCTGTGCCGTATGCAAATCCAGAAACGATAATTGGACCATAAGGCACAAGTGTTTCAATCAATTTTTCACAAAAAGCGATACCACTGGTGGTAATTTTTCTTGCTCCAACAATACTAATAATATGTTGTTGGTTTAAATTAATATGTCCAGAGCGGAATAGTAAAATAGGGCTATCAATACAATGCTTTAGCTTTTCAGGATAACTTTCATCTTTAAAATATAAAACCTTGAGTTTGTTTTCTTTTATAAACCCTATTTCCTTTTCTGCTTCTTTTAAGTGATGAGCTTCAAATAAATTTCCTAAAATAACATGACCTATCCCATCAATCTTTAACAGATTTTGCTTTTTTTCTTTTAATACAGCTTCTGCAGAACCACAATGTGCAATGAGTTTTTTAGCAGTAATATCGCCAATATTAGATACATGTTGTAAAGCTAAAGTGTAAAGCAAATCGTTTTCTGTCATCCTAAGCATTTGGTTTTAAAGCTATAATAATAGCATTTTTACTCAATGATTGAGAAACAACATTTTGGTGTTAGTCACAAAAACTAATAAATTTTCTTTTAACCTCAATCCTGTTTTTACAGGTTGATTTGTTATTGTTAATAAAAACTTAAGCCGAAATTTTATCTGCTAGCATAATTTTTTAACTTTGTTTTTATGCAATTAGAAACTTACATAAGCGATTTATTATATAGATATGAGTGTGTTACTATTCCAGAGTTTGGGTCTTTTTTAACGCAACGCGTATCAGCAACCATTAACGACTCAACAAATGCATTTTATCCGCCTAAAAAAGCGGTATCGTTTAATGAGCAAATTCAACAAAACGATGGGCTATTAGCACATTATATTGCTGATGTGGAAAAAATTCCTTTTGAGGTGGCTATTAAAAAAATAGCTAAACGTGTTAAAATACTTAAATCATATTTGACTCAAGGAGAAACACTTACGTTTAAAAATATTGGTGAAGTGGTTTTTAATAACGAAGGTAAAATTTTATTTGAACCTGCTTATAGCCTTAATTATTTAACAGATTCTTTTGGTTTATCTCAATTTGTGTCGCCTTCTGTAACTCGCGAAGTTTATAAAGAAGAAGTTGAACAAATTGAAAAGGTCATTCCATTAACTATTACCTCTGAAAAACGGAAAACTAAACCTTATTTAAGGTACGCTGCTGTGGCTTTAATTGCTTTAACGCTTGGAGGTTTTACCGCTTCAAAATTTTATGTTAATCAAATTGAAACACATAATCAATTAGCACAAGAAGAAGCAACAAAACAACTAGATACTAAAATACAGCAAGCTACTTTCAGTTTAAGTTCACTTCCAGCTATTACGCTAAATGTTACTAAGCAAACTGGTAATTACCATATTGTTGCAGGTGCTTTTAGAGTTGAAGAAAATTGTGATAAAATAATTACTCAGCTAAAAGAAGAAGGTTTTAACGCTAGAAAAATTGGTGTGAATAAATACGGTTTACACGAAGTTGTTTATGCTAGCTACGAAAATGGTAAAGATGCACTTAAAGCCATTCGTGAAATTAGAAAAACGCATAATAAAGATGCTTGGTTGTTAGTTAAAAAGCTAGATTAACTTCTAATAGAATTCACGCCTTTTTACTTTATTAATACTTAAAAGCACAGTACCTTTGCAACATCATTAAAATACAAGTGATGCAAGCAAAAACACCTGAGCAATCTAAAACAACACTTACCGATATGGTTTTACCTGGTGAAACCAATCCATTAAATAATTTATTTGGTGGCGAATTACTTGCGCGAATGGATCGTGCTGCAAGTATTGCTGCAAGGCGACATAGTCGGCGTATTGTAGTAACAGCATCCGTTAATCATGTTGCATTTAATAAAGCTGTGCCTTTAGGCAGTGTGGTTACCGTAGAAGCTAAAGTGTCTCGTGCCTTTAAAACCTCAATGGAAGTGTTTATTGATGTTTGGATTGAAGATAGAGAGTCTGGTGAAAGAACCAAAGCCAACGAAGCTATTTACACTTTTGTTGCTGTAGACGATACTGGCAGACCTATTTCGGTTCCAGAAGTGCATCCACAAACCGATTTAGAAAAAGAGCGTTTTGATGCGGCTTTACGCCGTAAACAGTTAAGTTTGTTATTGGCCGGTAAAATTTCGCCTAATAAAGCTACCGAACTTAAGGCTTTGTTTGAGTAAAAATTTAATATAAAAACTAATTGTAATTATATCCTTTTGGGCGTTCCCTAAAGGTCGGGCTTTCACTACTCAATCTTTCTTGTGCTGAACTTGTTTCAGTATCTCATCAGGCATAAGTAGTGCCTCATAATTATAGTTAACCACAAATATATAGTTAAGCACAAAAAGGATTTCAAACAAACCGTTCAATCCCTAACGCAAGCAAGCAACGCACCGAGGGCTTTACATCAATTAAACCTTTTATTATTATTCTAGTCTTATAAACAATATAAACCCAAAATCTATATTGCTATGAGACCTTTAATCATTTTAATTTCGGTGTTTTGTATAATGAGTTTTACCTCTTGCGCAACCCGTATTGTAACTAAACCACATGCTGTAACAGTAGTAAAAAAAGCACCACGACATTACAAAATTGTAAAAGTTAAAGGAAAACGCTACTATTTTTGGAGTGGTAATCACTACAAAAAAACGAGGAAGGGTTATGTGATTGTGAGGGTGTAGATTCACCCATTTACGCTAGAATTAACAATTGTATGTCATTCTGAGCAAAGCGTAAGAATCTGTTTGTTGTTTAGCGGTTTACTGAAGTTTTCTTAATTATGAGATTGTTACGTCGCTAACTCCTCACAATGACAGTTTCTTTTGGCGTTTCATTCTTTATGGAAATCACATTTTGTAAATCCATGACGCTGGATTTTGAGTACGACTCTCTTTAAAAATACTAAAGCTTAGAATGGTTTCTCCGTTAGAAGGATTGGTAAATATTTCTCCAATTTGTTGTTTGGTTTTTACTTTATCTCCCTTTTTAACATAAACTTTATCTAAGTTTTTGTAAGCTGTAAAATAGTTTCCATGCTGTACCATAACAACCGTATTAGCATTTCTTATTTTAATAACCGCAGTAACCTCTCCATTAAAAACAGCTCTAGCTTTGGCTTTCTTTTCAGTTGCAATTCTTACACCATTACTTTTAATGGTTAACGATCTGTTAATTGGGTGCGGTTGAGTTCCATAACGCATTTTTACAATCCCTTTTTCAACTGGCCAATCCAATTTCCCTCGGTTCGATTCAAAATCTTTAGCTAAAGCTCTACCTGCCGGTGTTAATGCAAATGTTTTAGAACTTGTAGATTTTCCTGCTTTTTTATTTGATTTAGCAATAGCGGCTTTTATAATTTTGTTAATTTCTGCATCAATTCTATTAGCTTCACGCTGTCGTTTATTAATTTGAGACGTATAAAGGTTAATGTTCCTTTTAATAGATTTCATTAAAACCTCATGTTGTTTTCGCTCACTTTGTAATGCTTTTTGAGTCACTTTGTTCTCAGCAATTAACTTCTGTTTATCTTCTTTTTGCTTTAATAAATTAGTGTTGATATCCTGTAACTCTAAAGTTTTTGTCTTTATGGTTTCGCCTTGCTGTTTTTGATGGTCACTATATTGCTTAATGTATTGCAATCGTTTATAAGCTTGTTTAAAATCATCAGAAGACAATAAAAACATAATCCTACTCTGTTGATTTTTGCTTTTATAAGATTTAACAATCATTCCCGCATAATCTTCTTTTAATTGTTTTAATTCATCCCTAAGTTTACTTATTTTCTTTTGATTCGAATTAATTTCTCTAGTTATTAAATTCGCTTGTTGATTAGTAACTTTAATTAAATTATTAAGCACATTAATTTTATAATTAAAATCTTCTATTAACGATAATTGTGACTTTTCTTTGGACTTGTTTTCTAAACGTAACTCGTTAATTTTTAGAATTTCACGTCGCAATTCTTGACGGCGTGTTTCTAGCTCTTTTTGTTTATTATTTTGAGAAAAACCAAAAGCACAAAACAAGCAAACAAAGAGTAATATTGAATATTTATATGTGAGTGTTTTATTCAATGTTATAATTTAATTTCTTTAAAACCAGACGGTATTTTAAACGGAAAACGTAGCTCTTCGTTCAATGATACATTT
This sequence comes from uncultured Flaviramulus sp., assembly GCA_947501105.1. Lineage (GTDB taxonomy): Bacteria > Bacteroidota > Bacteroidia > Flavobacteriales > Flavobacteriaceae > Wocania_A. The sequence goes on from CANMUP010000001.1 coordinate 253,239, forward strand.
TTAAATTCTAATTTTATTATGGTTTCTTTATTTGTTTCAACAGCATTAATTTTTATATGTCGAGGCAGCGTTTGGCTTTTTACTTCTTGATATGTTAAATAATCAATTTGTAAATGCCTAAACTCTTTTGGCTGAGAAATTTGTTGCGATTTTACTTTAAAATGCGATGGATCTAGTAAGAAAAAAATTTCAAATAAGTCGCGTTGTTTTTTAGGTTGAAGCACATAAACATCTTTGTCAACACTCGATTTATAAGCATCATCCTTTAAATCAAATATCGTTTCGCCAAATAGTAAATTTTGAACTTTCTGAAAATCTAATTCAGTGCCCAATAATTCACTTAAATACTTGTAATCTCCTTCAAAATAAGTGTTGTCTAACTTATTATAAAAACTAACTTTTTCTGGTGTTACCTTAGCCCTAATAACAGAAAAAGTTGCGCTAATCCACAAAATTTCATCCTTTTTTGCTCGAAATGAAACCGAATGCGTTTGATCTTTTCCGTTTTGAAAATAGGTTATTTTAAGTTTTGCTTGTAATGTTTTAAAACTTGCAGTTTGTTTTGCATTTTCCTTAATTAATTGTCTTGTAGATAAGTTATAATTTGCTTCGCCAGCACTTATTGTTTTGCTCGATTTACAACTAAATACCAACAATGCAACAAGCATAAAAATGATATAAGTAAGTCTATTCATTAATTTGAAGTTTCTAATAGTTTTGCCTTATCACTAAACGTTTTTGCTTTAACCGTATTGTTTAACAACGCATATGCTTTACTTAATTGGCTATAGAAGTCTCCCTCCATTTTGGTGTCATCGATAATATAATCTAATCCAGATTCTAAAATCTCAATAGCTTTTTTAGGTTGATTCAATTCGTTTAAGGCAACACCATTTATCAAATAAAATATAGGTTGAGATGGATATTTTTCTAAGGCTTTGTTGCTTTTTTCTGAAGCTGAATCATATTGTTTTAAATCCACATAAAGCAGTAACACATTACGTAAAATTTGAAAATTATTACCTTCCAAAGTCAAGGCTTCCTCATAATATTTTAAGGCTTTTTCTTTATCATTCTTTTTTAAATAATACTGTGCTAATTCAACCAAAGTTTTGCCATTGTTGCTATCGCCAACTAAGGCTGTAACCTCAACTAAATCTGATTCATATTTTGGGTTAGCACGTACAAAATTCACAAAATCTGATAATACTTTAAGTTTAGCTTCGGGTTTTATTTGGCTGCTTTTTATAACCGTCTTCATAGATTCTATAGCCTTTTCAGTATTATTATCATCTAAATAAAACTTGTATAAAGCTAGGTGAACCATTTGTGAATTTGGATTTATTTTAAGCAGTTCTTTAGCGGTTTCAAAAGCCTTTTCCTTTTCGTTGCTTTCGCTGTAGCGGAAAATGAGCGCTAAATAATTTGATTCTTTATCAGGATTACTCTCAACGCGCTCTTCTAGGTTTTTAATTTGATCTTTTTTGCGTCCAGTAGCGTCATAAATTTGATTACGAAGAATGTCTCTTCCTACTGATATTCCAAATTCTAAATCTAATTCGTCTAAAACTTTTAAGGCGTCATTATAATTTTTAGTTCTTACATAAAGTGATGCTAAATCTTCTTTATAATCTGGATGATATTTTACCAGTTGTTTCACCGTTTTTATCGCCTTATCATAATCATTTTGTTGTGCGTAAAAACTATATAGTTCATCTAAAAACCATTCATTATCAGGTTCTATCTTAATTGCTTTTTTAAGTGCATCTTCGGCTTCGCCAAAATTTTTAAGCTTATTATAATTTTTACCTAACTCAAAATACAAAACAGGCGCAGAGTCGTCTATTTCAATACATTTTAAAAGCGCTTTAACCGAACGATCATAATTCTCAATGCCCTTTTGTTTTAATGCTTCGTAAAAAAGTTCTTGGAATTTATCATCAACATTTCCTAAATCGTCATCTGGTTTTTTATTGAAATCGACTTGGGCATAATTTGTCTGCGGACAGATAAACAATCCAAAAAAGAAAATGAGTATGTATAAGTTTTGTTTCATAAATAATGTAATGTCTCGCTTTGCTTTGACATAACAAGTAGCTTTCAAAAGTTATTCCAAAACAGAATAATCGCCAATACTAATGCTAGTAAAATTACCATCATATTTTACATGATTACCAATCATGGCGTTGTCTAAATTAGCATTTTTAATAGTTGTATGGGTTTGAATTAAGCTATTTTTAACGGTTGTGTTTTCAATAACGCTATTATTTCCAATAGAAACAAATGGTCCAACAGTAGTGTTTTTAAGCACTACATTGTCTCCAACAAAACACGGTTCTATAATATTTGAATTTTCTAATTTAACTGATGATGACACTAATTGCTCATCACCATCAGCTTTTAAAAACCCTAACATACGTTGGTTGGTTTCTATGGTTATCGGTTTATTTCCACAGTCCATCCATTCATCAACAGTACCAGTTTTAAAGACTTTTCCATCTGCCATCATTCGCTTAATACCATCATTAATTTGGTATTCGCCACCATTCGTTACGTTTTCATCTAAAACTTCTTGTAGTTTGTCTTTTAAAACTGCAACATCTTTAAAATAATAAATGCCAATAACGGCTTGATCGCTTATAAAAGTTTCAGGTTTCTCAACAAGTTCAATAATCTCTTCATTTTCATTAAGTTTTACTACACCGTAAGCTTCTGGGTTCTCAACTTGTTTTGTCCAAATAACAGCATCAGCTTTAGCATCTAAATCAAATTCAGCTCTAATTAATGTATCGGCGTAAGCAATCACTGCAGAACCAGAAAGTGATGGTTTAGCACACATAATAGCATGTCCTGTTCCTAAAGGTAAATCTTGACGATAAATAGAAGCTTTAGCGCCTAAACTTTCTGCTAAATCTTTTAAGCTATTAACCACATCATCTCCAAACCAAGCAGGGTCACCTAAAACAAAAGCAATTTCTTCAATGGGCTGTTTTAAAACCTTAACAATATCTTTTACTAAGCGATGAACAATGGGTTGCCCAGCAACTGGAATTAATGGTTTTGGCACGGTTAAACTATGCGGGCGTAAACGAGAACCTCGTCCTGCCATAGGTACTATTATTTTCATTTTTTTGAGTTGATTTGTATATTTGTTTATTTAACTCCTGTGCTGCCAAAACCGCCTTCACCTCTAGAGGTTTCTGATAATTCATTTACCTCAATCCATTCAGCACGATCGTGCTTTGCGATTACTAATTGTGCAATGCGCTCACCGTTATTAATAACAAACTCCTCATTTGATAAATTTACAAGAATAACGCCTATTTCTCCTCTGTAATCGGCATCTATAGTGCCTGGAGCATTTAAAACAGTAACCCCTTTTTTAGCTGCTAAGCCACTACGTGGACGCACTTGTGCTTCAATACCAACTGGCAACTCTATGAACAATCCTGTACCTACAATGCTTCGCTCTAATGGCTTAAGTGTTCTTGATTCAGATATGTTTGCTCGTAAATCCATTCCTGCAGAAGCAATGGTCTCGTAATGTGGCAAATCGTGACTAGATTTATTTATTATTTTAATTTGCATCTTAACGCTTTAATAGGTTTTTAATTTGATTTTTTTCTGATATGTATATAATTGCCAAAAATACAATTAACATAGATATTCCAACGATATAATTCTCTCTAAATTGATAGAATGATACGCTTGATAAGCCTATAGATAGGGCTAAATACAATCCGATTTTTTTTAGATTATATGGGATTGGATAATACTTCCTTCCAAAGTAATAAGACAATAGCATCATTGACGCATAAGCCGTTAATGTAGCGATCGCTGAACCTTTGTAGCTTATAACTGGAATTAACCAAAAGTTTAGCCCTAACGTTAATAAAGCTCCAAATACTGATATGTAAGCTCCAAACTTAGTTCGGTCTGTTATTTTATACCAAACAGAAAGGTTGTGGTAAATACCTAAACAAAAATTAGCAAGTAATATAATTGGAACAACCCACATGGCTTCCCAATAGTCTTCACTTCTTACTATAATTGGTTTCAATACGTCTGCAAAAACAACAACTGCAAGTAAAATAATTGATCCAAATGCGACAAAAAACTCTAATATTCTAGCATAATTTTTTTGAGGGTTTTCAGTCTTGGCATGACTAAAGAAAAAAGGTTCAATCCCTAATCGATATGCGGTAGCAAATAATGTCATAAATAACGCTATTTTATAACACGCTGAATACATCCCAATTTCAGTTTTTGCGATATTTTCTGGAAGTAAATAATCTAATAAAACTCTATCAAAAGTTTCATTGATTGAAAACGCGACACCGGCTATTAATACTGGAGTTGCATACTTTAGCATTCTCTTCCACAAAGCAGCATCAAAAGTATATTTTATTTTAGTATAGAAAGGAATTACTAAAAGAAGTGTTACTCCACTAGATATTAAATTTGCAATGAATATGTAACTGATTTCGAAGTTTGGCACATATATGCTTTCGAAAAAAGAACTGTTTGTAGCTAAAGACTTTAAAGCTAATAGAAAGAATAAATTTAAACTGAGATTAATAATGACATTAAAAATTTTAATAATCGCATAGCGCATAGGTTTTTCATTTGCTCTTAACCATGCAAAAGGAATAATAACCAAAGCATCTAGCAGTAAAATCCATATCACTAATTTGATATACTTTACATCAATGTCTATTATATTTGATATTTGATTTTTGAATAAAATCCCGAGAATAAAAAAGCCAATTGAAGTAAGCACTAAAGAAATTGCGGCTGTACTAGTTACGCTATTTTTATTATCCTCTTTATTAAAGAACCTAAAAAAAGCTGTTTCCATTCCATATGCTAAAATTACGTTGAAGAGAACAAAATAAGAGAAAATAACAGAAACCTCTCCATATTCGGCAACTGAAGAAAGCACACCATCCGTTGTGTAAAGTGGCACCAATAAAAAGCTTAACATTCTAGGAAGTACAGTAGCTAATCCGTAAATAAATGTTTGCTTAAAAAGTGATTTGAGTCCGCTCAATTATTGGTTATTTATATGGCTAAAAATACGTTTTTAGCTAACGTAAACCAAAGATAAGTTATTGCTCATTAGGTTTGGTATCAAGATTAGGCTTAGATTCTTTTTTAATAATATTTGAAATTTTATAGTATTTAAGTGTGCTCCCTTGTTTGTAACTAATGACACATTCACTATCTTTTAATTTAAAAGGAGGTTTTGTGGAAAGCTCAGGTATTTCATTACCGTATTCGGCGTACGGATCGCTACTCATAATAATGTCTTTTTTTTGATTTGTAGCCGTTTTAAAACGACCAACAAAAAGTGTTTGATCTGTGCTTTCAAGTTTAGATTGTTCTCCTCTAAAATAGACGCTATCTAATGTTATGTTTATGGGGCTAGATTCTATAGGAATAAATAAATTAAAGCCTGACCCACCACCTTTTACACCAGCAGCCCAATACTGATAATACACTTCTCCAATTTCAAAAGGCACAGAATTTTGGAGTTTTTTAGTAGTTGAACATTTAGAAAAGCTAACCATAACTAAAAGTATTAGTAATGCCTTCGATATATTTTTAATGACTTTCATTTCAATATAATTGAATATTATAAAGATACTATTTGCAAAATGAATGCCATAAAAAAGCCTCACTAAAAAGTGAGGCTTGGTATTGTGAAAACTGAAAATAAATTCAGTTTAAATATTAGTTATTCAAAGCTTCCATTATTTTAATAATTTGACTTCGCTTTGCTTCGTCTAATTATTCAAAGCTTCCGCACCACCAACAATTTCTAAGATTTCGTTCGTAATAGCTGCTTGACGTGCTTTATTATAAGTTAACTTAAGTTGATCTCTTAATTCTGTCGCGTTATCTGTTGCTTTATGCATTGCTGTCATACGTGCACCATGTTCAGAAGCAAAAGAATCTCTTATTCCTTTAAACAATTGTGTTTTTAACGACTTAGGAATTAACTGTTCTACAATTTCTATTTTTGATGGCTCAAAAATATAATCTGCATTGTTATCGACTTCTCCTTCAACAGGAACGATTGGCAAAAACTGCTCAGTCATTACAATTTGAGTCGCAGCATTTTTAAATTTGTTATAGACGATTTCGATTTTATCGAATTCACCAGTAACAAATTTCTCCATTAGCATTTCAGCAATTTCAGCAACATTATCAAATGTTAAATCGTCAAAAACTTCACTTTTGTTAGCGATAACAATATTTTGTTTAACAAAAGCATCATTCGATTTTTTTCCTATAGCTACAACTGAAACCTTTTTATCAGCATACACATTACTTATCAAATTTTGTGTTTGCTTAATAATATTAGTATTAAAAGCACCACATAAACCTCTATTAGACGTAATTGGAACAATTAAAACGTTTTTTACTTCGCGTTGTGTCGAAAATTTACTTCCAGAATCTGCATCTAAAGTTGCGCTTAAGCTTTGTAAAAGCTCCGTTAACTTATCCGCATAAGGGCGCATAGCTGTAATAGCATCTTGCGCTTTCTTTAACTTTGCAGCAGATACCATTTTCATGGCACTAGTAATTTGCATCGTTGAAGATACTGATGATATTCTGTTACGTATTTCTTTAAGATTCGCCATAATCTCTTTTTGTCATTCTACACTTGATGCAGAATCTATTTTAATTAAATTTAAAAACATGAGATTCCTGCTTTACTCATTAATTCACATTTTACAATATTGTATTTGTGAATCTACGATTTCGCAGGAATGACAATTATGCTTTATATTTAGCTGAAAGGTCTTTACATACATTCAACAATGTATCGGTAACCTCATCAGTTAATTTACCTGCTTTTAAAGTATCTAAAATACCTCTATGTTTTGCATTTAAGAATTCGATGAAATCTCTTTCAAATTCTTTTACTTTATTTACAGGAACATCCTTTAATAAGTTTTTAGAACCTGCATAAATAATGGCAATTTGATCTTCAACAGTAAACGGATCGTTTTCTGCTTGTTTAAGGATTTCAACGTTACGTTTTCCTTTTTCAATTACATTTAAAGTAACCGCATCTAAATCTGAACCAAATTTTGCAAACGCTTCTAATTCACGGAAAGCAGCTTGATCTAATTTTAAAGTACCAGATACTTTTTTCATAGATTTAATCTGAGCGTTACCACCAACACGAGATACTGAAATACCTACGTTAATAGCTGGACGTACACCAGAGTTAAATAAATCTCCATCTAAGAAGATTTGTCCATCTGTAATTGAAATTACGTTTGTTGGAATATATGCAGATACATCTCCTGCTTGTGTTTCAATAATAGGTAAAGCTGTTAAAGAACCTCCTCCTTTTACCATTGGCTTTAATGAGTCTGGAAGGTCATTCATTTCTTTAGCAATAGCATCATCATTAATTACTTTTGCAGAACGCTCTAATAAACGCGAGTGTAAATAGAATACATCTCCAGGGTACGCTTCACGCCCTGGTGGGCGACGTAATAATAAAGACACCTCACGGTATGCAACTGCTTGTTTAGATAAATCGTCATAGATAATTAAAGCTGGACGACCAGTATCTCTAAAGTACTCTCCAATTGCAGCTCCTGCCATAGGTGCATAAACTTGCATTGGCGCAGGATCAGATGCGTTTGCAGCAACAATAGTTGTATAAGCAAGTGCTCCTTTTTCTTCTAATACTTTAGCAATGTTTGCTACAGTAGATGCTTTTTGACCTACAGCAACATATATACAATATACAGGCTCACCTGCATCGTAAAATTCTTTTTGATTTAATATCGTATCGATACAAACTGTAGTTTTACCAGTTTGTCTATCTCCAATTACCAACTCACGTTGTCCACGACCTACAGGAATCATCGCGTCAATAGACTTAATACCTGTTTGTAATGGTTCTGTAACTGGCTCACGATAAATTACTCCAGGAGCTTTACGTTCTAGTGGCATTTGGTAAGTTTCACCAGTAATAGGGCCTTTACCATCAATTGGAGTTCCTAATGTATCAACAACACGACCAACAATACCTTCACCTACATTTATAGATGCGATACGACCAGTACGTTTTACTGTAGATCCTTCAGCAACTGCTTTAGAGTGTCCTAATAATACAATACCAACGTTATCTTCCTCAAGGTTAAGTACAATTCCTTCAAGACCTCCATCAAATTCTACTAACTCACCGTATTGTGCATTAGACAATCCGTAAGCACGTACAATACCATCACCTACTGTTAATACTGTTCCTACCTCATCTAATGAAGCACTTGCCTCAAAACCTGATAGTTGTTGTTTTAAGATTGCTGAAATTTCAGCTGGTTTTACTTCTGCCATTTTATTTTAATTTAAAGTAAATTCTCTTTTTAACTTATTTAATTTGTTTGCTATACTAGCATTGTATTGTTTGTCTCCAACACGTAAGATGAAACCTCCTAAGATATCTGCATCTACAATGTTTTTAACCTCAACATCTTTTCCTGTAAGCTCTTTAGCTTTTGCTAAAACCTTAACTTTTAAATCATCTGTTAAAGGAACTGCAGTTGTTACTTGTGCAATTTGCACGCCTTTTAATTCATCATACAAACGATTATAACTAGCTGCTACATCATTTAAAAGTGCTAATCTTCTGTTTGTAATAAGCGTATTTATCATATTAGTTGTCATTGCATTTGAGCCTTTAAAAACCTCAAGCAAAACATCTTTTTTATTTGATGATTTAATTACAGGACTTTGAAGCATGTTGTTTAAGTCTTTATTGCCTGCAATAGTTGTAGCAATTAGCTTCATATCATTATTTACAGCTTCAGCTATATTTTGATCTGATGCTAAACTTAAAACCGCTTTTGCGTAACGTATTGCTGCTCTTGCTCCTGCCATTTTTTCTTAGTTTAATTTTGCTTCACCTAACATAGACTCAACTAATTCTAATTGTTTGTCTTTGTTTGATAATTCTTGACGCACTACTTTTTCTGCAATGTCTAATGATAATCCTGCAACGTGATTTTTAAGTTCTGCCATAGCAGATTTCTTTTCGCTTTCAATAGCCGCTTGTGCTTGCTCAATCATTTTGCTAGCTTGTGCTTGTGCTTCATCTTTAGCATCAGCAATCATTTTAGCTTTAATATCGCGTGCTTCTTTAAGCATTGTTTCACGTTCCGTACGTGCTTCTTTTAAAATACGCTCATTATCTGCATGAAGATTCTCCATCTCTTTACGAGCTTTTTCTGCAGATGCTAATGCGTTTTTAATTCCATCTTCTCTTTCTTCTACTGCTCCTAAAATAGGTTTCCAAGCAAATTTTCTTAAGATGAAAAGTAAAATTGAGAAAGTGATTAATGTCCAAAAGACAAGTCCAAAACCAGGTTTAATTAATTCCATTGTATATATTATTTAAATATAAATTTTAGTTCTATAACCGTTTAAATTAATTAACACAGAAGCAACCAACCGTTACTCCTGTGTTTAATTTAATTACTTTAAGATAATGGCTGCAACCACACCGAATAAAGCTACCGCTTCAACGAATGCTGCTAAAATCAATGCAGAAGATTGAATCTTTCCGTGCATCTCTGGTTGACGTGCCATAGCTTCCATAGCAGATCCACCGATTTTACCAATACCAATTCCAGCTCCAATGGCTGCTAAACCAGCTCCTAAAGCCGCGATTCCTGTAATAGTCATAATATAAAATTTAAATTAATTAATGATGTGCTTCTTCGGTTGCCATACCAAAATAAAGGGCTGACAACACTGTAAATATATATGCTTGTATTGCTGTTACAATAATTTCTATAATACCAATAAATAATGCAAATGGGACAGATACAAATCCCATAAATTCAGTCTTAAAGATGAATATTAATGAGTATAAAGCTAAAATGATAATGTGACCTGCTGTAATATTAGCAAACAAACGAATCATTAAAGATATTGGTTTGGTAAACATTCCAATAATCTCAATTGGCATTAAAAATATTTTCATCGGTACTGGTACTCCTGGCATCCAAAAGATGTGTTTCCAGTAGTTTTTGTTTCCGCTAAATGTTGTAATTATAAAGGTAACAAATGCTAATGTTAGTGTAAATGCAATATTCCCACTAAGGTTGGCTCCATTAAAGAATGGAATTAAACCGAATATATTATTAATCCAAATAAAGAAAAATACTGTCAATAAATATGGCATGTATTTCTTATACTTATGTTCGCCAATCATTGGTTTACCGATTTCATCTCTAACAAATACAACTAACGGCTCAACAAAACTTGCTATCCCTTTAGGAATATTATTTTCACTTTTCTTATAGTGTCTTGCAGCTGTTAAAAAGATTAACAACAATATTGTAAAAGAAACCCACATCATGAATACGTTTCTAGTAATAGAAAAATCTAGAGGCATTTTTGCATTTACGGGATGGTGTTCTGCGTCGTATGACACTACAGATTCACCGTCATTCAACTGATAGATTTTCTCGTGAACGTTCACGAAACGACCACCATTCTTTTCAACAACAACCTGACCACTATAATCGTGGTGAAACTCCGAGGACATAAATGTAGTTAGACCATTTTCTGTCCAAAGTATAACAGGAAGAGGAATACTAATGTGGTGTTCATCTTCTTTTCCTTCGTTAAAGGTGATGATATGCATCCCATATGCATCCTTAACATGATGCATAATCATTTCATTTGCATCGAACTCTTTGTCGTCTTTGTTGTCTGAATCTTCTGTTGCATATCCAGCAAATGAAATTGCTAAAAATAGTGCAGAAAATAATACGCTTTTAAAGGTGTTTAATGTCATTCTGTATCGCTTAAAAATACCTTACTTTAAATTCGGTGCAAATGTACACACATAAAATGAATTGACAAATAATAATTTAATGATTATTTAGTAGCGGTTTTTTTAATGAATGGTGTTGATAAATTAGTTACTTTTTTTGAATAATTCTAGTTACAGAATACACTTCAAATGCAAGAAAAATAAAATAAGGAATAAAGAAATTGGCAAGATCGTAACCTTTTTGGTCTGGTTTAGATAAAATCCATGGTAACAAGAATACAATGGTTAATATCATTTTTAAAAGCATTCCTAACACGAAAGCATTAAATACTTCGGTTTTACCAATAGAATCACGATAGTTAATTAATGTATAGATTATAAAAACAGTAATCACATGAAATACGTAAATATGCCATAACGGAAAAAACAATATAACGTCCTTCGCGAAATGAAAGTTTAAGTAAGTGTGAATTCCAAATAATAAAACACTTAAAGCGATGAGTTGAATAAGAAAGCTAGATTCTCTTTTTTTAAAAAGACTATTCATTTTATTGTTCTTCTTTAGAAGTTGCAATAATACGCCTAATTATATATATTATTGATATAATTACAGAAGACAATGACCCAAATAGCGTAAATAAGTTATGCTTATTTGGATAATTTTCATCTAACTTATAACCTATAAAAGTTCCAATACCAATAATGGCAAACATTTGAATAGCAAGTCCTGAAAAGCGAGCGTAGGTATTAAGCTGTTTTTTCGGTTTCTGACTGTCGTTGTTGTTGTCCACCTTTATTTATTTCTTTTACCGTCCCTTTCATAATACAGGTAACATTAAATGTTGCTCCTGGTTCAACCGCAAGTTTTCCAACAACAACTTCGCCTTCAATATGGGCTGATGTTTTTAGTGTAAGTGTGCCAGATAGCGATAATTTTCCTGAAAATTTTCCTTCAAAATAAGCATCGGTGCCTTGCAAGGTTCCTTTTATAAAGCCTGCTTTACCTACAACTACTTTTCCTGTGGTTTTTATATTTCCTTCTATAATCCCATCTACTCTAAAATCGCCTTCGCTATTAAAGTCGCCTACAATTTTAGTGCCTTGAGATATAATGTTTTGACTAGATGTTCCTTCTACCATTTGTTTGTCTTTTTTATTATCAGAGAACATAATGTTGTTAATTTTAGTTATTACTGAGGCTTAAATACGTATCCAGATTTTTATGAATCTGGACGATTTGATAATTTGCAGATGATATTGCAAAATAAGGTTCGGTTACTTTTCGTTTATCTTCTTTGGTTAATAATTGATCAAATGTTTTGGCAACCTGAGCATTTTTTAAACCATGAATAATAACGAGTTTTGTGTTTGGGTTGTAAACATCAACGGATGTTTTTAAGTTATAATATTTTATGTTTTTTAAAACGGAATCTAATGCTTTTTGAAACTCTTCTATTTTATCTGATTCTGTATTTTCAAACTTATAAACGACTTTAAAGTTTGTTGAAGTATCATCGGTTTCTTCAATAAAATCACTATTAGCTATTTTTGGTAAAATCTCAGATTCTGCTTTTTGTGCTTGTTTGCCTTCTGGAGTGTTGGCAAAAGTTATAGCTACGTAATTAATAGCTTTTTTATAAGCTTCGTAACCAAATAATCGACCTGTTGCTGTGGCTTTTAAAAGCTCGAATTTTGAAACTATGGGATCGCCATCAAACACATTAACATATGTTTCGCATTTTGATATTACCTCTGCATAATCTTGATTTTCATGTAGCGCGTATACCTTTTCGTAAACATTTTCGGGGCTATTCTCATCTTTTAACCCAGCTAAGTCTGGATTATTTAAAATAGTAGCATAGCGAGATTCTGGATAGTTGCTTATGATTTCATTTTTAGCAATTGAAGCTTCGTCGTTTTCACCTAGTAATTCATAAATCTTATATAAATTATATTTTGAAGGTAATATTAATCGCTCTTCTGGATTACTGCTTAATAAATTTTGAAACTTATTTTTAGCTAAATGATATTCTTTAAATTTCTCTTTATAAATAAGTCCTAATTGATAATATGCAAAATTGCGATCTTTTGAAATGCTATCGATTGCTTTTTCTTCGGATGGGATTTTAGATATATAAAATTGAGGGTCGAATCGTTCTTCGTCTGATGCGGAAGCTACTATATCATTATCTAACGTATTGTTCCCAGTGTTACTAGATATTGTTTTGTTAGACCATCTCCAGTTATCCTCTAAAGTTCTATCACCCCATATTTTAATAAATTCGTTTTTTCCATAACCAACAGTTGTTGGGTTATAAAAATAAAATGCTGCCGCTTGATTTGGTAATCCGCTTTTTGGTCCTTGTCCTCCAATTGCATTGTTAACTGTTACTAATCCATTATTGCTATTGCGCTCTGCCGCTTCGGCTTTTTCTTTTTCTTCTTCAGCTTTAATTTTTAAGGCTTCTACAAAAGATTCAAAATATTCTAATCTTTCTGTTTCAGAAAAGCTCACCAATTGCAATACGCTGTCGTTTACACGAGCAACATTTTCATAATAAATAACATCTTCTAAATTATCTCGCTTCTTTTTAATAATACGATAAGGTTTAGAATTTAGCACCAAGTTTGCCATTGTACTGTCGTAATAATTACCTGCTATTTCGTACATGGATTCATCGAAATTCATGTCACCAAGAGTTTGGTAATTCTTGGCTTTCAATAGCTTGTCTTGCGAGTTGGTTCTCAGTGATTTATTATAATAAATAACTGCTAGAGAATCTGATTTATTATTTAAATAATATTCTCCTATCTGGTGATAAATTTTATCTAAATATGGTCTATTTTCTCTATTCTCTTCAAGCTCTGTAAGATGTTCTAAAAGCGCTAGTTTATCTTCAGTTTCATAATCGAAATTTTTAATTTTTTCAATATGAGCACTAATCATATAAATTCTAGGTGTTTTTCTATTAAGCTCAATAACTTTATCAAACGCTATATTAGCACTGTCTTTATATCCTAACTTATTGTAAAGTTGTCCTTGAATAAAACGATAGCGTCCGCGTTCATCGTTGTTTTTTGTTGCATTTGCGGCAATCTCTAGTTGCGTAATGGCGCTATCTACAGATTTGATATTTAAATAAGCTTGTGCCAATATAGAAGTGGCGTCGGCTAAATCTTGACCTTCCAACTCTTCCTCGTCTAATAATCGTTTTAGTTTTTTTATGGCAACCTCATCGTTTTCTAAACGAATATTAGCTTTCTCACGCCAAATTTTTACTTGATTTATTTTATCACTTGTTGGGTATTTATTAAGAATATTGTTGAATGCTGCAAGTGCAGGAACAAACCGCTGATCGAAGTAACGCGCCTTTCCTAAAAGTAAATACGCTTCGTCTATTTGTGGGTTTTTCTCTCTGCCTTCAATATTTATACTATGCTTTTGAATGGCTTTTACCGCTTTTTCTTCAGCTCTATTAAAGTTCTCGTTTTTAGATTGCCCAGGCAAAACAATTTCTTCTTGTATTTGCATACGTTCTATTGGGAGGACGTCCCAATAATTATCGGCATAACTTTCGTTTAGGGTATTTCTGCCTTGCTCTAAAGCTAAGTAGCCATTATAAAGTGCATTAAATTCGGCAGTAACTGCATGAAAATTTCGGCTAACAAAATTGTCTTTTTTTCTTGAGCAACTTGTTACTAAAACAATAGAAAAGGTTATAATTAGTATGGCTTTAATAGGTGTTTTCAATGCTGGCTTTTTAGTCTAATAAATAACTAAAAACTCTAGTTATTATTATATATAAACGTAAAAATAAGCATCTTTTTGGATTTACCTATAAAAATCAATTGGCATTTAAATAGCCTCTGTACCAGAAAAATGTGCTTCAAGTTCTTTTAAAGTAGCTTCACTAGTATTTAAATCTTTAACAATTTCTCCTTTTTCAAGAACTACAATACGCTCACAAACATCGGTTACATGTAATAAATCGTGACTAGAAATTAAAACAGTAACACCTTGCTTTTCTGCTAAATCTTTAACAATGCCTTTAAGGCGAATTTGTGTTGTTGGGTCTAGGTTTGCAAAAGGTTCATCTAAAATAATAACATCTGGGTTTCCAATAAGCGCAGCTACTATACCTGCCTTTTTTTGATTTCCTTTACTTAAATCGCGTAAATACTTTTTCTGTCCAATAATTTCACCATGAAAAAAATCTTCAAATTGACCAACTAGTTTATCTACATCTGCTTTATTTTGTCCGCGTAACTCACCAATAAAATAAAAATATTCTTCGGCTGTTAAATAGCCTATTAAAAAACTTTCATCAATAAAAGCCGATGTAAACGGTTTCCAATCTTCGCTTTCGTGAACCAAAACATTATTATTTTTAATCTGCCCTGTTGTGGGCTGGATTAAATCTAATAACAAACTAAAATATGTGGTTTTACCCGCTCCGTTATTACCAACTAAACCAAAACTTTGCCCTTTAGGAATATCTAAGTTTTCTATATTTAAAACAAGGTTGTTGTTGTATTTTTTTGAAAGATTTGATGTTGTAATCATGATAGTTTGTATTAATTATTTTGTTTGTAAGCATCTAAAGTTTTGTACTTTTCAGATTTATATACCTTTTCTATAATATCAAAAACTTTATTTTTAAATAAGAGCCCAGCAATTCCACATATTGCTACTAGTGTAAAACCAAAAACTTCTCCAAGTATAAAATGCCCAATTGCATAAATAACCATAGGTAAAACCAATTTAGGAATAGTGAGTAATAGTGTTTTAGCGTTAAATGATTTCTTGTCACCAAAGGCTTTTTTATTTGACGTTAAATCTATAGGTGTTTTTATATAAGCACCTCCCCAAAGTACCATATGTGAATTTACTCCAATATTATAAATTGCTCCAACCACAACAGCAACATAGGCTTGCCAGCCAAAATATAAATAAAAGGAAGCTAAAACTGTTGTTACTATAGTTGCAATAACCATTAAATACCATTTAGATGAGATATACTCTTTATATCTGATATTTTGACTCATCATTAATGGGTAATAAGCACTATCCCAACTAGGTACAAATTGCCCGAAACTAAACAGGAATCCACCAGACACAAAAATACCTGCAAAAATTCTCCAAAAAGGCCCTTTGTAAGCTTCAATAGAATTTGTAAAAAACAAAAGCCCATAAAAAATAAATAAAAAACTCATCAACAAGGTTGTTTTTGATCGTTTATTCCTTTTTAATAATCTAATGTCATTTTTTAAAAATTTTGAAACGCTACCAAAACGATTTAACCAAGCAAAATCTTCTGTCTGCACAATGTTTACCTTTTTTGCTAGACCAGCATCGAGGTAAAAATTCTTCTTAAAATAACTAAATGCCATTTTATACAACACTACCATTAATAATAATGGAATTAATGCTAAATATGGAGCGTTATAAAATGATTCAAATATTGGTGAGGTAAAGGCCGTTACATCAAAAACATTATAATACATCAACCCAGCAAGAATCACTAAAAACGAAATAACGCTATAAAAAACGACATCTTTACTGTTTACAAAAACATTAATAAAATTGTTGCAATATATTAGTGCAAAAACAGCTATATGCCATCCTAAAACATTAATAATAGGATAACCCTCTATGATGAGCACAACAGAAAAAGGAATAAAAAAGAAAGCATGTACTAGGTTAAAGAAAGATATAATAGTTTTGTTCAAAGCAAAACTTACTACTTTACTCTTTTTAATAGGCAAATACAGTAATGGTCTAATGTTCACTAATGGCATTGCTTGAAGGAAATAACGAAACACTAAATCAAAAACCACATAGAACACCAAAAACTTGTTAATAGTTTCTAAAGGGTCGAGGTTTAATTCATTTTTAATAAAATAATACGCTCCAACTCCTAAACCAAAAAAAGAGACTATCATCCATAATGCACTAAAGCCTAATAAGATCTTAAAAAACAGATTCATTTTGAATGAAGCAGATCTGAAAAACGCTTTCCATTCTAAACTTATAAAATGTTTAATCATAGTTTTGGTTAATTAAGTTTTAAATTTAGCTCAATGAGTTAGTAAGCCTTTTATATCAATTGTTACAAATAAAGCTAAATTTTAAAAATATACTTCACTATTTTTGTCAAAAACTTTTACATGTCATCATTTCATAAACTCACCATAAAAGAAATAAAAAGAGAAACAAGTAAAGCTATCAGCATTACTTTTAATATCCCTGAAAACTTAAAAAGCATTTTTGTTTTTAAAGCTGGGCAATACATTACATTAAAAACTGTAATTGACGGAAACGAAGTCCGCCGCGACTATTCGCTTTGTTCTTCACCTAAAAGCGGAGAGATAAAGGTTGCTGTTAAAGAGGTTAAAAACGGTACATTTTCGGCTTATGCCAATAACACATTACAAGTTGGTGATGCTTTAGAAGTTGCTCCACCAAAAGGTCGTTTTGTTTTTGAGCCTAACGATTCTAAAACCAAAAACATTGCAGCATTTGCAGCAGGTAGTGGTGTAACGCCAATTTTAAGCATTATAAAATGTGCTTTAGAAGAAGAGGTTTACAGTAAAGTGATTTTAGTTTTTGGTAATAAAACAACCAAAGACACTATGTTTTTAAACGAGCTTTTAGAGCTTCAGCACGAATACAAAGACCGCTTTTCTATTCAATTTGTGTTTAGTCAAGAAGATGAAGATGATGCTATTTTTGGTCGTATTGAAAAAAGCACGGTTAATTATGTAATGAAAAATAAGCATAAACATATTGATGTTGATGCATTTTACCTTTGCGGGCCAGAAGCCATGATTCATACAGTTAAAGATGTTTTAACTGAACATGATATTGATGAAAATCGTATTCACTTTGAGCTTTTTAAAGCTGCAAAACCTGCTGAAATAGAAGAAGACATCGCTACTAGTGGCAAAACTAAAATAACCGTTGTTGTAGATGACGAGACGACAACTTTCGAAATGTCTGCGAAACAAACGGTACTTGAAGCCGCTTTAGATGAAGATTTAGATACGCCTTACTCTTGTCAAGGTGGTATTTGCAGTAGCTGTATTGCTCGCATTACTGAAGGCGAAGCTACCATGAGACAAAATAATATTTTAACCGATAGTGAGGTTTCTGAAGGCTTAATTTTAACTTGTCAAGCGCATCCAACAACTCCTACTCTTGTTGTTGATTATGATGATGTTTAGAAAAAGAGACTAGAGTTAAATCGCTTCGATCTTAGATAATAGACATAATCTTTTCAATGATTACATTGGGAGAAATACTTCGTGAAGCTTCTTTATAATGTTTTGGATATTTGTTTCCATAAACAGATGTTGGTATTTTTGGGTATTGATTTCTATCTGCAAGCAACGCATAATCTTCGGGTTGATTAAATGGTGCAAAACCAGCAAACGGATGTGTTACCCCCCAAATAGTTACAACTTTAACCCCCAACATTGCTGCAATATGCGCATTTCCAGAATCCATAGAAAGCATTATATCTAAATTTGAAATGATATCCATTTCTTCATCAAGAGATAGTTTTCCAGCTATATTAACTGTGTTTTCAAATTCATTTTCAAAACCATTTAATAAATCTATTTCATGAGTTCCTCCACCAAATAAAATGATTTTGTGGGTTTTTGAAAGTGATTTAACAACCTCTTTCATTAGATCCAAAGGATACATTTTGCTCTCATGAGCAGCGAAAAGAGCAATCCCAATTTGTTTTTTTGATCCTTCGCCCAAAATTAATTGGAGTTTCTGGTTTAAAACTGCTTTTTTAGGGAATGTAGGTTTTGATAAGTTTAAAGGAAAACCTAATGTTTCAAAAACATCGGCATACTTCTGATATGTGGTTTTTAATTGCTGAAACTTCTCTCCTGAAATTAATGCTTTCTTTTCTTCTCTTCCTTTATCAATTTGAATGAATTGTTTTCCAAAAAAGAAGCCTTTTAAAATATTACTGCGCAATACATTATGTAAATCTGCAACAGCATCAATATTCGTTTTTTTTAGTTCTTTTGAAAGTTTGTAAAGTCCAAAACCACCTTTGTGCTTCCCTTTAATATCTGCTTCAAATACTGAAACATTTTTTAAGTCTCTAAAAAAGGGTTTAAAAAAGGCACGAGTAAGAATCGTTAATTTAACATCTGGATATTGTTCTGTAAAAGCACTTAAAACAGGAATCGTCATGGCAACATCTCCCATTGCTGAAAGACGAATGACTAGGATGTGTTTTGGCTTTTTTGGCATCTCAACAAAGTTGATGAGATCCTGAAACTAGTTCAGGATGACAAAGTCTTATTTTTGACTTCTTAAAACAGGATTTAGTTCATCATCATTATACATTTTCATTTGCTTGTAAACTTTCATGTATTTATCTCCATTTTCTATATCGCTTAAAAGCGTATCTATAGCGGTAGATAAATCAACTCGTTGCTCTAATAAAACATCTAGTTTTGTTTGGCAAGCAGCTCTGTGAGCATCAGAAGCATCAGCTCTAGTGGCTTCCTCATTCATGTGATATACTTTTAAAGCTAAAATAGACAATCTATCAACTCCCCATGCAGGGCTTTCTGTATTAATAGTTGCTCTATCTTTTACAATAGTATCTTTATATTTTTCAAGAAAATAACTGTCAATATATTCCACCATATCCGTTCTGTCTTGATTTGATGCGTCAATTTGACGTTTTAAAGTTAAAGCCGCAACAGGGTCAATCTGTGGATCGCGAATAATGTCTTCATAATGCCATTGTACTGTATCAATCCAACATTTTCTGTATAATAAGTGCTCTAATAAATGAGTGCCTTTAT
Organism: uncultured Flaviramulus sp.; assembly: GCA_947501105.1. Taxonomy (GTDB): domain Bacteria; phylum Bacteroidota; class Bacteroidia; order Flavobacteriales; family Flavobacteriaceae; genus Wocania_A. Next base: position 272,887 of record CANMUP010000001.1, read on the forward strand.
CATAAACATTATTAAAAGGTTGGTCAACCGTATTTATAATGTGATATTTAGCTATAACGTCTTGGAAAATTTTATTGGCTTTACTTGTAAACATATTGTATTAATTTTAAAGTGTAAATATACTTCTAAATAATTAACTTTACTATTTCAAAATAACAAAAACCTAAGATGCATATTCATAATTTATCTCAACAAAACTCTGTATTAAATACCTTTATTTCTGAAATACGAGACGTGACTATTCAAAAAGACAGCATGCGTTTTAGGCGCAATATTGAGCGCATTGGAGAGGTGTTAGGTTACGAAATGAGCAAGTCTTTAAATTATAAAACCTCAACTATTGATACGCCTCTAGCCTCTTGTTCTATAGACTTGTTGGATAACGATATTGTTTTATGTTCTATTTTAAGAGCTGGCGTACCATTGCATAATGGATTGTTAAACTATTTTGATAATGCTGAAAATGCTTTTATCTCAGCTTATAGACATCACAAAGAAAACCCTGAAAGTTTTGAAATTATTGTTGAATATTTGGCTTGCCCAGACTTAGAAAACAAAACCTTAATTCTTGCAGACCCTATGCTAGCAACTGGCCAATCTATGGTCGCTACTTTTGAGGCTTTAAAACCTTTTGGCACACCTAAAGAAGTGCATTTAGTTAGCGTTATTGGTGCTCAAGAAGGTGTTAATTATGTCAAAAAATCTTTTGATGAAAACACACATTTGTGGATTGCTACAATTGACGAAACTTTAAACAGCAAAGGTTATATTATTCCTGGACTTGGTGATGCTGGCGATTTAGCTTTTGGTAAAAAACTACAGCAGTAAAATTACGAAAGGGGCAATAATAATGATTAAAAGAAACAGCTCTTTAAACCACCTTTCTTGAATAATTTCAATATAATTGGCTATTATAATTGCTAATGGTGCAAATAAAAATAAAAACTCACTACCATTTTTATTTGGTGCAAAAACTATAATTAAAAACCCAATAAGTACTGCAAATAAAACCACATAATACGATGGTCTTAGCACTTTCTTTTTTTGTTTTATGTTTTTTATGTAGAAAATTGATGCCCACACTCCAAAAGAAAATAGCATCGTTATTATAATTAAATAATGAATTGAATTATAGCCACTAAAATTGTAACTGACTTCTGGTAAACTGCCAAATATTTCAAAAAAACTGCCATACCAAATTATAGATGAACAGACTGATATTAGAAAAACAGTTAATAATCCTGTAAACGGAATAAGCCAATGCTTTATATTATTATCAGTATATAAAAGAAGAGAAATAGCAATTAATAAAAAAAACAATAAAGCCCAAAAATAAAACAGTGCAGCAATAGCAAACCAAAAAGCAGCGTCAAATAGTTTTTTATTTACATTTATTTGAGAGCGCAAACTTATTATTCTTCTATAACCTAGTAATACAAAAAAGTTGGCGTAAATAATATCAGGATTACCTACAGTTTGAGGAAGTGCTAGTAAAAACAGACTATAAAGAACAATTTCATAATTACTTTTTTTTGTTAAGCTGTTTTTTCCAACAATAAAACTAAGCCCTAAAATAGACACATAGCAAACAAGAAATAAAAATGCTTGTTTTAAAAAAAAAGAGGCAGTAATTGACTCTTCTACGTGTTTTAAATTAAGTACAATAAAAGCCAAAAGCGTAATAAAAAAAACAATAGTAAAATTTATTGGCTTAGATTTATTAAAAATGCTTGTAATCATTAACTGTTTTTGTATTTTTGCTACGTAAATATACTAACTATATAAACAGTTAGAAAATAATATAATACCTCATGAAAGATTTCTTTTACGCTATACAAGATTTATTTGTTGATGTGCTTTTTGCGCCATATGATGCTTTAAGAGCATTAGAATTAGATAACTGGTTTGGAGCCAATGTAGTTTCTTGGATTTTTCTTGCTATCGGTTTTGTTGCTATGGTGTATTGGATGCTGCAACTAAAGACCTTTAATGATAATAACGAAGAAGATAAAAGTATCTCTTCCCACTCTTATTTATAAATCGAAACCAATATCTTTACGATAATACATCTTATCAAAGTGTAGTTTTTCTATATTTTGATAAGATTTTTTTATGGCTTCTTGGTAAGTGTCTCCATAAGATGTAATCGCCATAACACGCCCCCCGGAAGTGATTATTTTACCATCTTGTATTTGTGCTCCTGCATGAAACGGTATAGAATCTTGAATAGCTTTGATTCCTGAAATCTCTTTTCCCTTTTCGTAAGTCTCAGGATATCCACCGCTTACCAGCATAATGGTTGTTGCAGCGCGCTCATCAATTTCAATATTAATAGTATCTAATGTTTGGTTGGACATGGCTTGTAGAATTTCAACAAAATCATTCTTTAAGCGTGGTAAGACCACTTCGGTTTCTGGGTCACCCATTCGCACATTATACTCTATCACTTTAGGGTCATCTCCAACTTTTATAAGCCCGATAAAAACAAAGCCTACGTATGGCAAGTTGTCTTTTTCAAAACCATTAATAGTTGGTTTAACAATGCGTTCTTCAATTTTATTAAGAAATTCATCAGTAGCAAAAGGCACTGGAGAAACTGCTCCCATACCTCCTGTGTTTAAACCTGTATCGCCTTCGCCAATACGTTTATAATCTTTAGCAGTTGGTAAAATTTTATAATTTTTCCCGTCTGTGAGTACAAAACAACTTAACTCAATACCATCTAAAAACTCTTCAATAACAACTTTTGTGCTAGCCTCTCCAAATTTAGCGTCAACTAACATGCTTTTTAATTCAGCTTTAGCTTCATCTAAATTATTAAGAATAACGACGCCTTTACCAGCCGCTAACCCATCTGCTTTTAAAACATAAGGCGCATTTAAAGTTTCTAAAAAAGCATACCCTTTTTCAACTGTTTCCTTTGTAAAACTCTCGTATGCCGCAGTTGGTATATTATGACGGTATAAAAATTCTTTAGCAAATTCTTTGCTACCTTCCAGCTCTGCAGCTTCCTTTTGAGGTCCGATTACCGAAACATGCTTTAACGTGTTGTCATTTAAAAAATAATCATGAATTCCTTTTACTAAAGGATCTTCAGGGCCTACCACAACCATATCAATACTTTTATCTAAAACCAGTTTCTTAATAGCTTCAAAATCAGTTACTCCAATATTTATATTTGTTGCTATTTCCGCTGTTCCAGAATTCCCTGGAGCAACGTAAAGATTTTTACTCAATGGGCTTTGAGAAATTTTCCAAGCAAACGTATGTTCTCTTCCGCCAGAACCAAGTACTAAAATATTCATTGTGGTGTGGTTTTTTATAATGCGCAAAAATAAAACTAATGCTACGAATACACGAATATTTTTTATTTACTTTACAAAAATTATCTTTTCTTTTGAAATTATTTGATCTTTCGTTAAAACTAAAAGGCTTTCCCATAAAAGAAGCCAAAGCTCATTTGGAAATTATTCAAAACAAAAATGATGATGACTTTAAATCTTATCTGGAAACTAAAAAACAAGATATTATTACTTATCACTTAAAGCACAATTCGTTTTATAAAGAATTTGCAAAAAGTACTAACACTTTGGATTGGAATAGTATTCCCGTTATGACAAAACAAGATTTGCAACAGCCTCTTAATTCGCTTTTGTCAGATGGTTTCACAAAAAACAATATTTATATAGACAAAACATCTGGAGCTTCTGGAACACCTTTTGTTTTTTCAAAGGACAAATTTTGTCATGCGCTTACTTGGTCAGTTATTCAAGATAGGTTTGGTTGGTATGATATTAATTTTAACACCTCTAATCAAGCTAGGTTTTATGGGATTCCTTTAGACAAAAAAGGATATTATATTGAGAAGTTAAAAGACTTAGTAAGTAACAGAACACGTTTTAACGTATTTGATTTAAGTGATATAGCTTTTAATAATTGGCTGAAGGTTTTTAAAAATAAGCCACTTGAGTATATAAATGGTTATACCAGTCCAATTGTGCAGTTTGCAAAATATTTACAACGTACAAATATTGTACTTAACACCATTTGCAAATCCTTAAGAGTTTGTATTGTAACCTCTGAAATGCTTTTTGAAGCAGATAAACAACTTATGGAATCTCAATTTGGTGTACCGGTTGTTAATGAATATGGTGCATCTGAGTTGGATTTAATTGCGTTTCAAAATCAAAATAGCGAATGGCAAGTTAACAGCGAAACGCTTTTTGTTGAAGTCCTTGATGAACAGAATAATGTATTGCCTTTAGGTGAAGAAGGAAGGCTAGTGATTACATCCCTATACAATAAATCGCAACCTTTTATACGTTACGATATTGGTGATATAGGTGTGCTCTCTAAAAATAGCACGCTTAAAAAACCTATTCTTGAAAAACTTGTTGGAAGAACAAATGATATTGCTATTTTACCTAGCGGGAAAAAAGCAGCTGGACTAACTTTTTACTATATTACTAAAAGTATTATTGAAGACGGTGGCAATGTAAAAGAGTTTGTTGTTGAACAAGTAAAACCCGATACGTTTAAAATTATTTATGTGAGTAATAAAACGCTTTCAAAAGAAAAAGTAGTAAAAATTAAGTCAGAAATGGAACATTATCTTGAAAGTGGATTACATATTTTTTTCGAAAAACAAGATTCCTTACAACGGTCCAAAAGTGGTAAGTTAAAGCAGTTTTCATCATTAATAACAACAAACCAATGAAAATAACTATTGTTGCTGGTGCGAGACCAAATTTTATGAAAATAGCCCCCATAATTGAGGCTATAAAAACTAAGCAAAATCAAGGTTTTAATATTAGCTATAGACTAATTCATACAGGTCAGCATTACGATAAAAATTTAAGTGGTACTTTTTTTGAAGAGCTTAACATCCCTTTCCCTAATGCTAATTTAGAAGTAAAAAGTGGTACGCAAGCAGAACAAACTGCTGCTATTATGATTGGTTTTGAAAACGAATTACAGCAAAACCCATGTGACTTAGTTATGGTTGTTGGAGATGTTACTTCAACTATGGCTTGTACCATTGTTGCTAAAAAAGGCGGTATAAAAGTAGCGCATGTTGAAGCTGGTATTCGATCTGGAGATATGCATATGCCCGAAGAAATAAATAGAATTGTAACCGATAGTTTAACCGATTATTTTTTTACAACCTCAACCTATGCCAATTCGAATTTAGAACACTTAGGTGTATCAAAAAACAGCATTTTTTTCGTTGGAAATGTCATGATTGACACATTGCGAAAGCATGAAAAGAGATTAAAACAGCCTTCTATTTGGGATGATTTAAAGCTAAAGGAGAAACAATTTTTGGTAATGACACTTCATAGACCTAATAATGTCGATGAAGAATTTCAATTAAAATCTTTAATCTCTCAAATAGCAACATTAGGTAAGGGTTTTCCTGTCATTTTCCCTGTTCACCCTAGAACAAAAAAATTATTACAAGGGCTTAATTTAAATTTTGAAAACCTTCACTATGTTGAACCTTTAGGGTATTTAGAGTTTAATTATTTAGTTAAAAATGCATTAGCAGTTATAACAGATTCTGGTGGAATAACAGAAGAAACTACTGTTATGAATATACCCTGCATAACACTTCGCGATTCAACTGAGCGCCCAGAAACTTGTGAGATAGGAACAAATGTTTTGGTTGGAAATGATGTTACAAAAATTAAAAACGCTTTTAAGGATTTGCTTTCGGGTCAATGGAAAAACAGTAAAACACCTAAACTATGGGATGGAAAATCTGCTGAACGCATTACAAATCATTTAATTGAAATTTATAATTTGTAAATGAAAGATGTTCTTATAATAACAAATTATTATCCTCCAGAAACTGGTGCAGCATCAAATAGAATTTTCCATTTAGCCGAAGGGCTTCAAAAACATAGCTTCTCTGTATCAGTAATAACACCATTACCTAATTATCCAACAGGAAAAATATTTAACGAATACAGGGGCAAGTTTAAGCATCTTTCAACAGAAAAAAGTATTAAAATTTTTAGACTATGGGTTTACGCAAGTAATTCAAAAAACAAGCTATTACGCTTATTCGCTATGCTTTCGTATAGTTTTAGTTTAGTTTGGTTTTTTCTATGGAATAAAATCCCAGAAACAGTCATTATTCAATCTCCGCCTTTACTAGTAGCTTTTACTAGTATGCTTTTTTTGCGCTCTAAAAAGCGTAAATTAATTTTAAATGTAAGTGATTTATGGCCTTTAGCAGGTTTAGAATTAGGTGCTTTAAAGAAGGGGGTTAGCTACGGAATACTTGAAAAAATTGAACGTTTTAACTATAAACATGCTAACTTAGTTTTAGGGCAGAGCAACGAGATTTTAAGTCATATAAAAACAATGATCCCTCAAAAGGACACATTTTTATATAGAAATTATCCAAATTTTTATCCTATTAAAACCCCTAAGAAGACTAAATCTAGTGATAAGTTGACCATGGTGTATGCTGGCTTACTTGGTGTTGCTCAAGGTATTTATAAGCTTATACAGCATTTAGATTATGTAAATATTGAGTTCCATATTTATGGTAATGGAGCGGAACAAGAAAAGATTAAATCTTTTGTTAATAACAATTCTAATCTGCCCATTTTTTACCACGGTGAACTTACCAGAGATAAATTACACAAAGCACTATTACAATACGATGTAACCATTATTCCGTTATTAAATAGAATTTATGGATCTGTTCCTTCAAAAATATTTGAGTATGCTAGGTTAGGGCTTCCAATAATATATTTTGGTGGTGGAGAGGGTGAGGTTATTATTAAAAAACATCAACTAGGGTGGATTGCTAAAGCTGGTAATTATAATAATTTGAATAACGTTATTACAGAAGTTAAATCACTTAATATAGATTTAGAACTAAAGCAAAAAAACAAAAAGACTGCTCTTAAAAGTTTTGATTTTAATGTACAGTTAAAAAAATTGATTGAGAACATCTAATATGCTTTCTCTTCACCTTTTAAAGCATTCAAAAAAGTTTGGGTGATAATTTTTATATCTAATAATAAAGACCAGTTTTCGATGTAAAAAATATCATATTTAACCCTGTTTATAATATCCTTGTCTTCTTCTATCTCTCCTCTAAATCCACTTACTTGCGCTAATCCGGTAATTCCTGGCTTAACAAAATGACGAACCATAAACTTATCTACTTTTTGTGCATACATGTTAGTATGGCTAACCATATGAGGTCGAGGCCCTACAACTGACATATCGCCAAATAGTACATTAAAAAATTGAGGTAACTCATCTATACTTGTTTTACGAATAAATCTACCTATTTTAGTAATTCGTTGATCACCTTTAGTGGCTTGATTTAAATTAGCTTCTTTATTTGGTGTCATAGACCTGAACTTGTAACAATCAAACTCTTCATAATTAAAGCCATTTCTAGATTGCTTAAAAAACACAGGACCTTCAGATTCTAATTTTATTAAAATTGCTAAAATTGGTGTTAACCAAGATAACACAAAAACAATAATAAATAAAGAAAATAAAATGTCGAATAACCTTTTTATAAATTTATTTATGGATTCTTGAAGCGGAATAGATCGTAAAGATAAAATTGGAATATAGTCATAATACTCATACTTAAGCTTTTTAGAAAAAATGTCTTTATTATCTGGAATAAATTTTAGTTCCCTTAAATTATTATCGGCAAAATCAATTAATTGATTAATTTGTTGATTAGAAAGTTCTGCAATTGAAAAATATATTTCGTCGATCTCGTTATCGACAACATAATCAAAGCAATTACGTAAAGAAAACTCCTCTTTACTAACATTAAATTGTTTCATAAACCGATACCCAAAGTCGAGTCTATCACTAAAAGTTTGTATTAATTGTCTGGTTTTTTCATTTTCACCTATAACAATAACGTTTCTTGTATTCCCTCTTAGAACTGATCTGTACCTTTTAAGCAAAATAAAAGTCAAAATTTTAACAGCAGAGATTACCACAAAAACTGTTGCTAAATAATTAGCTAACCCTAATCTACTTATATTAGGTTGTTTAAAGACCCCTATATATGCATACAAGATTACTGCAAAAAAAAGTATTTGGGTTACCAAAAGCGGTATAACTTGAATTATTCTAGTGTGTCTTTGAACCTCGTAAAAATGATTTTTAACAGAAATTATTAACCATAGAAAAGACAAATATCCAACAAAAAGAGAAATATTTGTTATGTTTAATTTAAATAGAAAAACGGCGGCGATTATTATACCTAAATCTATAAAACCAAACAACGGTTTCATTAAGCTTGAATATCTACCTTTTTTATAATGCATTAACTAAATTATTTATTAATATAGTTAGAAAAATCTTTATGCTCACTTTTATATAATTGCTCTTTTGATAGAGATTTAAAGTATTTAAAGGTTTTTTTCATGCCTTCTTCTCTACCAACTTTTGGTTCCCAATTTAATAACTCTTTAGCTAATGAAATATCTGGTTGTCGTTGCATGGGATCATCTACAGGCAATTCTTTATAAATTACTTTTTGTTCTGTTCCTGTTAATTTGATTATTTCTTCTGCAAAATCTTTAATTGTTATTTCATGAGGATTCCCAATGTTTATAGGTTTATTATAATCACTTAATAATAACCTATATATGCCTTCTACTTGATCGTCTACATAACAAAACGAACGGGTTTGCATACCGTTTCCAAAAATGGTTAAATCTTCTCCTCTTAATGCTTGCCCCATAAATGCAGGAATAACTCTACCATCGTTCAGTCTCATTCTTGGCCCGTAAGTGTTAAATATACGAACTATGCGGGTATCTAATCCGTGAAATCTATGATATGCCATGGTTATAGATTCTTGAAAGCGTTTAGCTTCATCATAAACCCCGCGAGGGCCAATAGTATTTACATTACCATAATAATCTTCAGTTTGGGGATGTACTAAAGGGTCTCCATAAACCTCAGACGTAGATGCTATTAGTATTCTCGCTTTTTTAGCTTTAGCTAACCCTAATAAATTATGGGTGCCTAGTGATCCTACTTTTAGGGTTTGAATAGGGATTTTTAAATAATCAATAGGACTTGCTGGAGAGGCGAAATGCAAAATATAATCTAGCTTACCATCAATTTTAACAAACTGAGTGACATCATGTTCAATAAATTCGAAACTTGGGTTAGGTTTCAAATGATGTAGGTTTTTTTTATCGCCTGTGATAAAATTATCCATTCCAATAACAAAATACCCTTCTTTAATAAAACGGTCACATAAATGAGAGCCTAAAAACCCAGCTGCTCCTGTTATTAAAACTTTTTTCAATACAGTCTAATTTATTGTTTTTCTTCCAATAGAACTATAATAAAACCCTTCCTTTTCCATATCTTCAATATCATAAAGATTTCTTCCATCAAAAATGACAGGTTGATTTAAATTATCTTTCAGTTGATTGAAGTCAGGTGTTCTAAAGATACTCCATTCTGTGCAAATAATTAATGCATCTGCACCTTTTGTTGCATCATATTTGTTTAATACATAATCCATTTGATTACCAAGCTTATTTCTTGTATTTTGCATAGCTTCAGGATCAAATACTTTAACATTGGCTCCTTTATTAAGTAAGTATTCAATTATATACAAAGCAGGGGCTTCTCTTACATCATCTGTCTCAGGTTTAAATGCTAGCCCCCAAATGGCAAAAGTTTTTCCTTTTATATCATTATTAAAAAAAGCTTCAATCCTAGGAATTAAAACTCTTTTTTGAATATCATTTATTTTAATTACTGCACTTAATATTTCAAAATCGTACCCAAAATCTTTACCAGACTCATATAGTGCTTTTACATCTTTTGGGAAACACGACCCTCCGTAACCAATCCCTGGGAATAAAAAACGTTTGCCAATTCGTGAATCAGTTCCTATTCCAGATCTAACTTTATCTACATCAGCACCAACTTTTTCACAAAAATTAGCGATCTCATTCATGAAGGTGATTTTTGTTGCTAAAAAAGCGTTTGCAGCATACTTTGTGAGTTCAGCAGACTTCTCATCCATTACAATAATAGGGTTTCCTGAACGAACAAATGGTTTATATAATTTATTCATTATCTGAATAGCTCTTTCAGATGTAGAACCAATTATAATCCGTTCAGGTTTAAGAAAGTCGTCAACAGCAAAACCTTCTCTTAAAAATTCTGGATTTGACACTACATCAAAATCGGTATTTGTTTCTTTAGCTATTATTGAAGCCACTTTTTTTGCAGTTCCAACAGGAACAGTACTTTTATCCACAATTACTTTATAGCTTTTTAATAGTTTGCCTATGTTCTTTGCAGATTGTAAAACATATGATAGGTCTGCGGATCCATTTCCATCATCTGGAGTTGGCAATGCTAAAAAAATAATATTTCCATGGTCAATTCCTTCTACTAAAGATGTAGAAAATTTAAGCCTGTTGGATTTAATGTTTCTTTCAAACAAAATATCTAAATGTGGCTCATAAATTGGAACCTCTCCAGCTTGCATCTTTTTGACTTTGCTTTCATCAATATCAATACATAGAACCTCATTGCCTGTTTCTGCTAGACAAGTGCCCGTTACCAATCCTACATAACCTGTACCTATAACTGATATTTTCATATAAAATTTTTACTCCGTAAAAGTAATAAAGAATATCAAATAAGAAATAGTCAAACAACTAATTTTTATAATCGAGTTAAAAAGACTTATTTTAAGTTATACGTTTTCCTGTTATAATGAGAAATATAAAAAATAGAAGAAAAAAAACTGTAAAACAAAACACCATATTGCCTCAAAAAAAAGGATTCAGGAATTAACGAAATAATGATAATAATCTGAAACAATGAATACGTTAGAGGTATATTACTTATGTTCTTAAGAGGAAAAATTAACATCAATAATAAAAAAACGAAACCTATAATTCCAGAATCTAATAAAGTTTGTAAATACTGATTATGCGAATTTAGATTATTTATAAATCCTCTTCTGAAATTTGTTTTTTTATATTGGTTCATTAGTTCTTCTTGAGATTTATAAAACCCATACCCGTAAATAGGTGAACCTTTAAAAACCTCAAAAGAATTTTTCCATATTTTAGTTCGTAATGATGCACCAGAATAAGAAGATATGTTTTCATTAAAATTTAAAACCCTTTTTTTTAAAGTTGGTATAGACATAGTTAAAACTAAACCCAAAATAAGAAAAGGAGAAAAAAGCATAATAAGTTTTCTCATTTTTAATTGATACGATTTCTCCAATAATTTTACTAATAAAATAATTATAGAAAGCAATAAACCTGTTCTAGATGATAATAATACTATCCCAAAAAATAAAATGATTCCAATTGTAAAATATATTTTTCTGTTAGGCAGATCTATTCTTGTTAGATCAAAACAGAAAATTATGGCCATTAAATAAAATACAGCCATATACAATGGTTGTACACCAAACAATTCTGCAAGATGATTATACGTAATATAAATGCTATTCAAAATTGTTTCAGCAAAGAAAACCCTATATAAACCGTAAAGAAAACTTAAAGAAAAACTAATGAATGCGGCTAAAAGAAAAACTCTTTTGAGGTTAAGTAAAGTTGTTTTGTCTTGTTTAAAATGATTCCTTGTTGAAAAAAAAATTATTGGCAAAACTAAAAGTGAATGAAGCTTTTCTACTTTTAAAATATCTTCTAAGTCTTCTCCTAAAGTTAAAACTATACTTAAATTAAAAAGAAAAAATATACAAGGAAAAACCAGCCCAATATTAATCCAAAACTCTCTCAATCTAAAATTTTTAAAAACTTCAAAAACAGAAGCTAATAAAAAAATCGAATACGCTATTGAAATTAAGGCATTCCCTAAAAAAAAAGAAACAGCAAACAAATACAGAGCATATTCAAAATAGTTTTTTTTAAGATTTGATTTTAATTTTTCAAACATCGTTTTAAAAATTTTTCATATTGACTATTTATTATATTCCAAGCATATTGATCAAAAATTTTATTAATATTATTTTCAACTAAATCTAAGTAGTCGTCTTTGTGCTTGCTTAAATGTTCTACAATTTCAATTGCATTGTTGAAATATAAAGCGTCATTACCAAGTATACTTTTGTTAAATATATTTTCATTAGCAACGATTAAAGCATTTGACGCCATCGCTTCAAGTAAAGACGGGTTGGTTCCTCCGACAGAGTGTCCATGAAAATATAAATTAGAAAAATACCTCAAATTATTTAAATGGTCTTGATTATAAATGCCTCCAAGAAATCTAATATTATCATTGTTCTTGAATTTGTTTATTAAATATCTTCCATATTTTGTTTCGTGTTTCCCTATAACTAAAAACGGGGTACTATTTTTGCTTTTTTCGACACCATCCAAAATTGTTTCAATATTGTTTTCAGGTTCTAATCTTGCTATTAGTAAGTTATAATTTTGTTTTATAACATTGTACTCCTTTAATATGTTTTTAGATGGTTTAATAAATACATTTGCTCCATATGCAATATATTCAGAAGGCTTATGATATTTATCTTTTAAATATGATTGTATCCCTTTGGAATCTGCAACTAAGAAATCACTTGTTTTAATTGCTAGTCTTTCTGCATACTTCAAAAACTTTTGTACTGGTTTACTATATTTTGATCTCTTCCACTCAAGACCATCCATATTTGTTACAATAATAGATTTATTATTAAGTAGCTTGCCCCAAACTGAACTACTTGTATAGCCTAATTGTAATACTATATCATAATTTGATTTTCTTATATTAATAATACAATTAAAATCATAAATAAATTGTCCTACTGTCCCTATTCTATCTTCTGGGTCATATCGATGAATAATATTTACTCCATTCCATACTTTTTTTTGATATGGATGAGTATGAGAATTGTACACATATACATCGTGCCCTTTCTTGGCAAGAAATTCCGAAAGAAATTCTGCAAACTGTTCAAAACCCCCATGATTATTTGGAATTCCTCTTGTCCCAAGTATTGCTATCTTCATCTATTCTTTGTGCTGTTAAAAATAAAAATCATTAATACAAAAGCTAGGAAACCAAATATTTGGTTTTTAAAAAGCCCTGAATTTGTTAAGCCTGCAAACATCATCACAATATTTATAATAAACAAATAAGTTATCTCATTTTCGTTTTCTTTATGTTGTTTTTTGATAAAAAGAAAAAAAGGTAATATAAAAATATTGAAACAGAGTAGCATAGATGTTGGTAAGCCATATTGCGATGCTAGGGCTAAAAAATCGTTATGCGAATCCATTATGCGCCTTTCCTTAGAAGCATAATCTTGCTTATACCTATTCCACCGGCCCGTTCCAATACCAAATATTGGATCATCTTTTATCATATTCAACGAAGTTTGAAAATGATCTAACCGCAAAATCAATGAAGCTGTAAAATCATTTTCTTCAAGTACTAAAATATCATTTAATCTTTTATTATTTAAATTAATTTTTTCAATTTTAAAATTATTTAAAAACAATCTTTCACTTTTTGAAAGAAAAAAGAAAGAAAGAAAAAGAAAAAGTGATAATATAAACGAAAAAGAAAAAACTTTCCAATAATTCTTCTGTTTAAATAAAAAAATAATATGTAGTATTAATTCACAAAATAAATAAATAAACATTAAAAAAAGTGCGCTTCTAGTTTTGGTTAGTACAATGCAAACGATAATTAATCCAACTAAAAACAAGTATTTTATAGGCAGCCATTTTCTGATAATTAAATATAAATAATAACATGCAATTGCCGAAAGAACATTAGCAAACACATTATTACCAAGAGTCCCGCTAATTAATCTTATCTTATAATTAAAAATATAACTATATAAAATGGATTCAAAAATTAAAAAAACAACAGAAAAACAGATTCCAAAGAAAATTTCTTTTCTATATTTAATAACATCCGTATTAGTAAATAGTAACACAAACAATAAAAGATATCGTAAATGATATGAATGAGAGAGTATTAACCCGACGTTATATACCGTATTGTGTTTTATAATATTTACAACAATTGAAACGAAAAGGAATAATAATAAACTGAAAAATATTTTCCATTCAAATCCTTTAAAACCAAAATTATTAGAGCTTTTTTTACTCCAAAATTTAACAATCCCAAATATTAAATAAATATCAATATGTGTAACTATTGGGAAATACACACTTCTATAATCACTAGGAGCAGAGATAAGAATACTGGGGAATAAATTATCAACGCTAGAAGGCAATGCTAAAATATTAAAAACCAACAAAATAACATAAAGCTTAACATCTTTATGCCCTAAATAAAGTGATGAAAAAAAAATTATAATAGATAAAATCTCTATAAACCCTAAATGATTTATATATGAAAAGTTCGAGTTTCCAAATCCTAAAATAGAAACACATGTAAACCCTAAGTAAATAAAAAACAAAACAATAATTATTGTGGTGTTTATTTTTTTAGTTAAAAAAAAATTATCCATATTAATTTTAAAATCTTTATTTGACTTTATTAAATAATTTTATTAATATCAAAAATAACAAATGTACTAACGCTATTATAGTCATGTTTTGAATTAATACCGTCATTACTCCCGAAGAAATAATAGCAGCAAAATTAAACGAAATTAAAATCAATAAAATAAGATTAGATGGTTTGCTTATGTTAAAATTTGCAATGTAAACTTCATACACCGTATTAGATATAAATCCTAAAAGTATCGGGGAAAATATTAACCCCACAACTCCAAAGTTTACATATGACATACCTAGGTAAGATGGTGTTATACTTCCTCCATCGAATTGTAACCCCATCAAGTCTTTTAGATAGGTCCCACTATTAGGGTGGCTTCCAGGAAATAGCATCGAGAAATCTACAACATATGTTTTCCCATTTAAGAACTCATGCTTTTCAGGAAAAAAATCAATTACATACTGAAAATTCTGTATGTTTACAAAGGGCCTCCAGCCAAACCTTGCCTTAAACAAAGCTGATAAATCTGCATCATAATTGGTTCTCAAAGAACCAAATAAAACCATTAAAGAAAACAGAATAAAACCATAAGAAGCTATTTTCTTTAAAGAAAATTCTACCCTGTTTACAGCTTGAAAAATATATAATGCAAATACCATTAAAAACAAAGCAGGTCCTCTATTTCCAAAAGACAAAACAAAAAAACCAATAATTATTACAAAGAAGACCTTAAAGGGAATAGTGCTTCTGATCATTAAGATAGTAAGAAGTCCATAAGTAAAAAAGTTTATTGCCAATTGAACGATTAATCCGTTTCCTTTTCTAGTGATAATCCTTGTGTTTTCAACATCATCCATAAGTATTACAATGCCTCCGGCACTTATAGTGTATTTTATAGTACATAATAACCCTAAAATTAGAAATAAAAAACCTACAATAGCAGTTTTATTATTAACTAAAAGCGTAGTCTTTACAACTGGAAATCTAACATAGGACATCTTGTTTTTTTGCATTACATAACGTGAAAAAACCCCTCCCAACAACACAGATAGAAAAGAATAGTTTATTAAAAAAACGGTAAAGTCCTCTATCTTAATATGACTATATATGTCTTTGTAAAACAAGCCTAGGTAGAAAAAAATAAAATGAAATATTATTATAAAAACAAAAGGATTATATAAGTTTCTGAGATTAAATACTTTATTAACAAAATAGAAAATAAGTATTGAAAAGATAATGTAATAAATCATTTATTCTAAAAGTTTTATAATACTATAAGTACTCTTTCAAATCACAAATACTAAACTGAATTCATCATAAGCACACACAAAAAGTAATAAATTTAAATATTATTCCTTAAAAACTATTCCCTTAATTACCGAAGTGTTTCCATTTGCGGCATTTTCACTTGAATAAATTAATAATTTCTTACCTATGCCCGTTTTAATTAACTCTCCATATGTAAATCTACTATTATCGGTTTGAAATGACATTGATTTACTCCATGTTAAGCCTTTATCTAATGAATACGCAATCGATCCTGTTTGATATTTTCCTTCTCTATAAAGTAAATACATTATACCTTTCTTTGGGAAAAAGGTTATGTCTGGCCTCGACTGAACATAACCTAAAAAAGAAACATTCTTTGGTTTAACCCACGTTTTTCCGGAATTTACAGAAAAAGATCTGTACAATGCATTTTTTGTGACATTTCTATAAAAATAAATCAATTTGTTTTCTTTTTGATCTTTCAAAACTATTGATTCATTGTTATTAGAATCGTCACCTGAGACTTGATGAAAACTCCATTTGTTAAAATCTTGAGAAAGCAATACTCCTGCCCGAATGGGTAGATTATTCGCGTTTGCAGGTTTAAAAAAAACTGGTAGTATATATTTACCTTCTAACTCTATTAATTTACTCTCAACACCTATTAAACTTGCTTTAATGTTGTTTACATTAATACTTTTCCTGTCATTCCAACTATTTCCTTCGTCATTTGACATTCTATAATAAATAGCTCCATTTTTATTATCGTTAACCCAATAAATAGCAAGCAACTTACCATTATCTAATTCATTTAAAATTAAATTCCTTATTCCGTGAGTAGTTTTTGTAAAATCCTTTCCGTTATCTACTACAATTTCTTTAGAAAATGAATTCCCGTTATCTATAGAGTACTTAATTACACATTTTGAGTTAGGAGATAAATGACTAATTCCTTTTCGGTAACCAATTAAAATTCTTCCACTCTTTAATTTAATCACTGAAGGGAATGAGTTGTGAAAAGCATCTTTGGTAATAATTATTTCTTTAAATATATTCTCCTTACTCATTTGGGAAAAAGAATCATAAGGAAGGATTGAAAGAAGAAGAAGAAGAAGAAAGCTTTTAAAACATTCAAAATTCATAAAGTGTAATTTTAATTAACAACGATAGTTTCAATATTATAATGGTTGAAAATTGATTTGAACATTTCAAAATGGTTATTGTTTTCATCAAAATAACATAATATTTTAAAATTATTTGGGTACATTAAACTTATATTCAATAAAGCAGAAGAATAATATGAATAAATTTTAAATGGTTTAATTTTTTCAATCAAAAGTTCTACTGGTTCTTCATTACTAAGGTTAACATATTTTATATTATATTTAACTGCCATCTCAGAAAAAACATTTTTATATTCCGGGTTATGTGTTTTAAATGATGCATGTCCTTTATAGTAAATAATAAATTCTTTATTTGATGATGCTATAATTTCCTTAATACTATCTTCATAAAAACTCTTTAAAAAGCTTACTGGCCCTCCTAAAATTAAATAATGATGAGGATTAGCCTCAATTTCTTTTTCAAGCTTAAATGGTATTTCTATTAATTTCTTAACATCTCCTTTTGTGAATTTCTGTATTGGAGTATAAATATGCTTTATTTTTTGAGATTTATACGGGAAAATAATCTTGTTATATTTATATCTGATGCCTAATAAAACTCCTAATAAAAACCTGTTTCTATGGAATTTTTGAAAACGCTCTTCAAAGTCATAAAAATAAAGAACTCCTTCATAAAAAAAATTTAAGCTACAGTTTTTGTTCTCGGCCAATTTTTCACAATAAAAAATATAATTAGATAAAAAACCAGATATGTGAGGGATAAAAAAATTGGAATTTTGATTAGGTGTTTTTACAATTATATCAATTATTTTTTTTGCCTTTTTAAATTGAATAAATCGATTAAGCACCCCTCTTTCATTGCCTAAATTAAAGTATTCTATTTTAGTATCATCGGTATTTAATTCAATATTTAAATTTGAATGAAAAACTAAACAATTATTTATAACTCCACTTATTATATTAAAATGTTTAATTATTTGGTTAGCATAAAATAACTGAAAAGGTGTTTGGCATATAAAAATATTCATATTTTGTGTTTATGTTTTTTCCAGTAATTAAATTTTATCGTTAGTAAAATAGAGAACGCCAATAATTGTGATATCGCGGCACCAAGGACGCCAAAACTAGGGATTAATAAGTAACTAAAAACAATATTAAAGATAAAGCTTATGAATGTTGCTTTTAGTATTTCTAAATCTTTTTTATAAACATATAGTGCATAATGATATATAAAAGAAAAACAGAAACACAATGTAGAAAATAGCAATAATATGTAAGAAAAAATACTGCTAAACAAAATTGTTTTATCTAAAAACCAAAGTAGAGGATAAATAAAAATTATAGATAATGTAAAGCCTGCAATTGAGTATTGAATTATTTGTTTGCTGAAAATATTTAAAAGCTTTGAAAACTCACTCGAACCAAATTTTTTCGATTCTAATAGTTTAGGATATAATTCTATAATAACAATAGTTTGTACAAAAACGAAAAGGATATTTGCAATACTCGTGAAAAAAGAATAAACTCCTACCTCTTCTTTTGTATAATAAAAATCTAAAAAATACCTACCAGAAAATTCAATAAACTTATAAAATATAGTTCCTAAAAAAAATGGAAAAGCAATTTTCATTCCAATTAAAATCCATTTAAAATCTAATTTGTTTGTTCGTTTTAATTTTAAGAATTTAAAGCCTACTAGCACAGATAAGACAGCTCCTACTAACCAAAATGTTAATATTGAATTTATATTTGCTTCTAATATTTTCTGGTTCCAAAAAAAGTATAAGGCTATTATCCATATTCCCGATCTTAAAAAAAGTACTGTTGTTGCGACGACAGTTTTATTCAAAATAATTAATACTCTATAAAATTCTTGAGATAAATGTTCAGATATTAATATAAAAATAAATAGTGAAAAATATTTAAAATCAATTATATCTAATGCAAAAATAAAGTATGTAAGTGGAAGTATAACAACATAAGCAATTAGGTGAAATACTATTTGGTTTGCAAAATAAAAACTAAATGATTTAGCCTCTTTTTTAAGTATTTCTCTTGAACTAAATGTATAAAAATCAAATCCAACTATGAATGTTAAAATAATTATTGTACTTTGAAATAATCCAAAAACTCCATAATCCTCAACGCTTAACTCCTTAATAACAATTATAGAAAGTGCAAATTTCAAAAGTATTGTTGCCCCTCTTAATATAAGATTTACTAATCTGTCTGAAAATAACCTCATCACCATTTAAAACATATCTATATGCCTTAGCTCTAAAGGGGTTCCTTTTTCTAAATCAAGGTTTACTTTTTTGCCTAAAATTTCATAATAATATTTAGGATGCAAGCCATTCCCTGGTCTTATAGATCTAATATTGTCTTTGGTAAGTTTTTCTCCCTTTTCCACATCTTTACTAACAAACAATGAACGCGATGCTAACTTTGAAAGTGTGCTAGCTTTTTCTTTTAATTTATATGAAATTTTACCTAGAGATAATTCGGCATCTCGCACGGCATCTACCATCTCTTTAAATTGTTCTGTATCTAAAGAAAAGGATGCATCTGCTCCTCCAATAGAATGGTCTAATATGAAGTGTTTTTCTATCACTTTTCCTCCTAATGCCACAGATACAACTGGAGCGACAATACCTAATGTATGGTCTGACAATCCTGCTATAACATCGAACGTATTAATTAGATTAGGAATGGTTTTTAAATTTGCATCTTCAATAGGTGCTGGATAAGATGTTGTACATTTTAAAAGTACTATTTGATCATTACCTTCTAATAAACAGGTTTGAACTGCTAAATTAACATCTTCTATCGATGCAATTCCTGTACTAATAATAATAGGTTTTCCTGTTTTTGCACACGCTCTTATTAAAGGAATATCTAATATTTCTGGAGACGCTATTTTATATGCTGGTACATTTAATGTTTCTAAAAAATTTACTGCAGTTAAATCAAATGGAGAGGAAAAACAAATTAAGCCTTCTTCTTCGGCTACTTTAAATAATTCTTTATGCCATTCCCAAGGCAGGTAGGTTTCATTATACAATTCATGTAGATATTTTCCATCCCAAAGTGTGCCATGATTAATTAAAAACTCTTCTTTTTTAACGTCTAATGTAATAGTATCTGGAGTAAAGGTTTGCAGTTTAATAGCATCTGCTCCTGTTTTTTTCGCGGCCCTAATAGTTTCAATTGCTATATTAATATCTTTCCCATGATTTGCAGAAAGTTCAGCAATAATAAAGCATGGATTATCACCTCCTACTTCTCTATTTCCTATATGTATCTTTTTCATATCTTAACTTATAAATTCGTTAAACCCCTTGTAAAATTTCTGTCCTTCTTTAGCATCTTCATAAGCTTCAATGTCCATGTTTAATTTATCTTTGATAGACCATTCTAAATCTTTAAAACCAAACATATGTCTAAACAAAACGGTACTTGAAAACCTTGGGTTTATCTCAAAAACAACAGGTCCTTTTTTGGTTAATCTTAGTTGTACATTAATAGAGCCTTCAAGGTTTATTTTAACAGCTAAATTACGTAACAAATTATTAATGTCTTCATTCTTAATAATTTCTCCATAACCACTATAACCACCAGTTAATTCTCTTTTAAAAATAAGCGTTCTTATGGTTCCTTTTTTACTTCTAAAAACACCACAAGTATACTCTCCTTGGTTATCTTCTAAAAATTCTTGAGCAATAAACCCTGTATGTTTTGATTTAATATAATTATAGTCTTCTATATTATCAACCTTATATACTGCTGCACTTCCTGATCCTGTTCTTGATTTTAATATTACTGGAAAGTTTGGTGAACCTTCTTTTGAAACTAATGTTGTTTCAGGAAAAGGAAGGTTGTTTTCTTTTAAAAAATTGGCTGTTGCAAGTTTGTCAAAACCAATGATTAATGCTTCTGATGATGCTGTAAGCATTTTTGCTCTTCCAATGGATTTCAGGTTGTCAGTATCTGAAAAATATCTTAATTCTGGTTCAGCCATAGGAATTATAAAATCAATTTTATGCGCTTCAATATAGCGTTCTAAATTAGACAGATAGTTTGTGTCTTTATATGGTACTCCAATAAAAAAATTTGAATAAATAAACTTGCCTGCGTTTTTATCAGAGATATCGCAACCATGTAATTCATTTACTAATGCACTTTCTTTTAGTATTTTCCCTATACTTTGCCCAATATCTCCTCCACAACCAGTGACTAATACATTAACTTTCATAATTTTTATTATTTCTTTTTAAAACCTTAAAGAGGTATTCTTTTTCTTCCTTAAAACTTGTTAATTCATTTACAACACCGCTTACATTGTAAGGTGTGTTTTGAGGCGTATAGACGCCATTTTTAGTGTTTATAATTCCCCAATTGGCAACACCTCCAACGGTTCGAGATTGTCCAACAGAACCTACATTTACAAATAACGAATGTTCTCCTTTATAGATCATTGGATAATGAGTATGTCCATTAAATATATAATCTATCCCTTTTGTGTCATTTGCTTTTAAAACCTCTAAAGTAGCATCTGGATATATGTATTGATCCTTATCCTTTGATGAACCATGGCACAGAAGAAAAGATAAATTATCTTTTGGTATTATCTTTTGTTCTGGTAAGTGTCTTATCTCATCTATAAGTATTTTTGAAAAATGTGTTTCATAGTATGAAAAACAACGACCATACTTTTTATTAATTTCGCTTTTACGTACCTCTGTTGCATCTAAATATTCTAAAAATAGGCGTTCATGGTTACCAGAAATGATATCATAAGGCCATTCTTTAATAAGATCAAAAACTTCTGTAGCACGATAGAAATAGCCTAATTGATCACCTAATAAAAATAAATGATCTACATTCTGTCTCTTTGCTTCTTCAAGTACTGTTTGCAAAGCAATATAATTACCATGTATGTCTGACAACACTGCTATTTTCATACTATAAAATATTATATGTACTAACTATTTCTAATGCGACCTCATTTGGTGGTTTTAATTTTTCTTTCTCATAATATTCTTTAAAGGCGTCAACATTGGGCATTATTTCTTCTCCTTTACTCCTTATGCTTTTTTGCATGTCTGTATCCATTACACCTGGGTCTAGATTATACACTTCTACATTTTTATTATTTTCTTCTTGTAGTTTAAGCGTATTAAAAAACATTTCATTAGCTGATTTTGTACTGCAATATAAACCCCATCCAACTATCGGCCTGTTTGCGGCTCCGCTAGATATATTAAATATTCTGACGCGTTTTGACGTATTGTTTTTTATAATATTGTTAGTTAACAATATTGGAGCAATTGTATTGAGTTGAACCGCTTTTATAATAGCTTCATCTTTAAAATTACCAATAGATTCAATTGGGTTAACACTTGCGGCATTATTAATAAAAATCACGTCTTTAAATTGAGGTGTGTAATATGTGTTAAGTTTAAGTTCCTCATCAACGCTATTGAGTGTCGATAGATCTTTCTCAATAAATGTGATGTGTTCATTGCTGTTCTTTATTTTTTTTTGTTCTTCATTTAAGTGTCTAGAAATAGCAATAATAGTAATATCTTCTTCTTTTAAAAACAAGTTAAAAAAGGCATTACCCAAACCTTTATTTATTCCAGTAATAATAATTAGTTTTCCCATAACTCACTTCACATAAAATCGTTTACAATAATGCTAGAAATCGTTTTTTCTGATTTCCATCTATTATTGATTTTTGATTCTGAATTTGATTTTGAATCTTGTCTTCTGTTATTGCTTCAATTTTTTCGGGGATGGTATTAAAATTAAATTTACGTAAATCATCCATTCCAAAAAAGACATCACTTTTTTGTATTCCGTTATAAAAATCTATTTGATTTTGAACAAAAAATCCAGTAAAAGTTAGCATTTTAACCGTCATTACTTCGTATAATATCGTGCTCGATGAAACAAAAGAGATATTAGATTCTTCCATGAGGTTATTTAAAGCCTGTTCATTTAAATTTTTATGTATTTCTACTTTTTTGTTTTGCTTAGCAGTTGTAAATATTTCTTTATGATTATACGCACCTCCAACTACAACATTTATCTTATTAATTTTTTCTGTTTTTAATAACACATCAACGGTTTGCAGTGTAAAATCATAATGATCAGCACCTCCATAACAAACAAACGCAGTATCTATTTTTGATACCATCTTTTTTTGTTTTGCAGACTCTAAAAATTTAGGCCGCAATATTGCATAATCTATTCCTAAAGCAAAAACGGTATATCGTTCTTTATTATAAGCTTCTTTATTGGCATTAGGCGAATGATTAACAACAATATCAGCATACATATGTTCTGTTGCCAGATCATCGATGTAAACTAAAAAATAACCAAATTCTTTTATTTTTTTCTGATATGAGCTTATAAACTGATATCCATCAGATATAATAATATACTCTTTATAACAGAAATTTTTATCTATCCATTGAGGCTCATCTTTAATATCAATCTCTTCTGGAATTGTTTTTAAATTATAATCGCATGGTATAATACTTAAAATAGATGTTTCTTTAGTTAAAAAAACAAAATCAAATTGTTCTTTATAAATCTCTACCAAAGCAAACAAACGGTATAAATGCCCTAAACCTGTTGTTGCGTTTCCATCTGCTCTGAAAAGTATTTTTTTGGTCTTCAAAACCTCAATTTATATTTTATTTCAGCTAACTTCCAGTCGGTTTCTGTATCAATATCTTGAACATCCATCTCTGACAAAACTACACAGCCCGTTTTTTTAGACATTATTCTCTTATTTATAATCAATTTTGATGTTTTAAACCAATAAAATTGACCAGCATCATGATAAGTGGGAAGTAAATCTTGTGAGCGTGATAACTCAAATTCTGGTTGAAAAAAAACTATGCCATCATCCTTTGATTTTCTTAAAGCTCTTTGTATAGGAAACCCATATTTCACTACTGGAAAAACGGAATCAAAATTTTGTAATTTTTGAAAAGCTTCGGCCAACTTCTTAACAGAAATAAAAGGGGCACACGGATAAATACAACACGTATTTTCAAATTCTTTATCTTCCTCTTTATAATTTAACAATACCTCTTCTATAACATCAAACGTCGTGGCAAAATCATTAGCATTTTTATTACTTCTTAAAAAAGGTACTTTTGCGCCATATTCTTTGGCAATTTTTGCGATTTCTTCATCATCTGTTGACACCATAACCTCATCAAACAAATTGCTTTTTAATGCTGCTTCAATTGAATATACAATAATGGGCTTACCTAAAAAAGTTTTAATATTCTTTCTTGGTATACGTTTACTTCCTCCTCTTGCAGGTATAATTGCTAGATTAGCCATTGATGTAAGATAACACTTTTTCAATAACAAATGTTTGTTCCTTATCTGTTAAGCTAGGATACATTGGTAAACTTAAGCACTTAGAATAGTAGTTTTCTGAATTACCTAAATCTGCACTTCCATAACCTATTTCTTGATAATACGGTAATGTGTGTACTGGAATGTAATGTATTTGAGCAAAGATATTATGTGTTCTTAAAAAGTCGTACAATCCTTTTCTGTCTTCAACTTCAATAACAAATAAGTGGTGTGCATTTAAATCACCTTCTGATAGGCTTTGAAACCCTATCTTTCCGCTGAATGCTTTCTTATAATTAATTGCTATTTCATTTCTCCTCTCAACACCAGCTTTATTTTTTGCCAACTGTGTAATACCTAAAGCGGATTGTATATCTGTTAATCTGTAATTATAACCCAATTCTTGCATCTCGTAAAACCAACCACCATGATTTTCCGCCATGTTTTCTTTGGTTATTCCGTGTGTTCTGAGAGAGGCTAGTTTTTTATATAATTTTTCAGAATTTGTTGTTACCATTCCGCCTTCACCACAAGCAATATGTTTTACTGGATGAAATGAAAATATGCCTATATCTGCATAGTTACCATTACCACACATTTGCTTATTACCTTTTGAATCAGTAAAATAACCTCCTGGTGCATGACAAGCATCTTCGATTATCCATAAATCGTGCTTGTTTGCTAGCTCTTTA
Organism: uncultured Flaviramulus sp.; assembly: GCA_947501105.1. Taxonomy (GTDB): domain Bacteria; phylum Bacteroidota; class Bacteroidia; order Flavobacteriales; family Flavobacteriaceae; genus Wocania_A. The sequence continues at coordinate 297,839 of CANMUP010000001.1, forward strand.
AAAGCTTCTAAATCTACTGGAAAGCCTGCAAAATCTACAGGTATAATGCCTTTGAAAAAGCCTTTTGGCTTACTTTCTATAAGTTTTTTAGTGCTTTCAAAAGACAATACGTAAGAACCTGAATCTATATCTGCAAACCAAACTTCTCCGCCAGCATATCTAACACAGTTTGCTGATGCTGCAAATGTAATTGGTGTTGTAATAACGCGTTCTCCTTCTTTTAAGCCTAATGCTAAAACAGCTAAGTGTAATCCTGAAGTTGCGTTATTTACAGCTACGGCATATTTGGCTCCAACATATTCTGCAAACTTATCTTCAAACTCTTTAACCTTTGGTCCTTGGGTTAAAAAATCTGCTGTAAGTGTTTTTACAACCGCATCAATATCGTCTTGTTCTATATTCTGTCTTCCGTAAGGTATGGGCTTCATTATATTGAAAAATTAGGATCTACGTAAGTTTTAATATGTCCTCTTAGTGTTCCAACTGTTTCCCAATCGTCATTATCTCCTGAGTTATAGCTAAACCCTTCTTCTACTTTAGTTGCGTTGAAATGTTTTACGTAATCTTCTAAATTAAAATTGGTTCTTTGAGGAAGAATTGCGTAATATTTTCCTAAATCCCAAGTGTTAAAAGAATCTGACATTGTAATCATTTCTTCATGTAATTTTTCACCTGGACGGATACCAACAACTCTTTGTTCGCATTCTGGGGCTATTGCCGTTGCGACGTCTGTAATTTTGTATGAAGGGATTTTGGGAACAAAAATTTCGCCACCCCAAGCTTTTTCAATTGCATTAAAAACCATTTCACACCCGTCTTCAAGACTAATATTAAAACGTGTCATTCTATCATCTGTAATTGGTAAAAAATCTGCACCACTTTTTTTCTTGTTTAAAAAGAAAGGCATCACAGATCCATTTGACCCCATAACATTCCCATAACGTACTACAGAAAATTTAATATTTCTTTTCCCTTTAATATTATTAGCCGCTACAAATAGTTTATCTGAAGCTAATTTAGTTGCTCCATAAAGGTTTATTGGTGCTGCTGCTTTATCTGTAGAAAGTGCTACAACATTTTTAACTCCAGATTGTAAAGCTGCATCTATAACATTTTCTGCTCCTAATATGTTAGTTTTAACACATTCCATAGGATTGTATTCAGCAATATGAACATGTTTCATTGCTGCTGCATGAATTACAATATCAATATCTTCAAAAGCGCTTTTTAACCTATTCCTGTCTCTTACATCTCCAACAAAATATCTAATTGCCGAGTATTCATTTTCTGGAAATTCCATCCCCATTTGAAAATGTTTTTGTTCATCTCTAGAAAAGATAACCAACCTTTTTACGTTTGGAAAACGCTTTAAAATAAGTCTTGTAAAAGTTTTACCAAAAGACCCTGTTCCTCCAGTTATTAAGATCGCTTTTCCGTTTAAGTCTAACATTTTATTTTGATTTTTTATAAAATTAGTCTTCTAATAAATAGTTAATAATATTATTTAATTTTTTTGTGTAAAAATAAGGGTCGTACCTCCCTTTAATTTCTTTTGTTTTAATAACAAAGCTTTCTTTGTCAAAATCAATAAACCTACTTGGTTTAAATTCGTTAATTATTTCTTCTTTGTCAAATATATACTCTTTAGAGTTAAATACTAATTTTATTGTATTTAACTCTATTGGCTTTTGTGTTTTTATTTTTCCAAAATCTAGTCTTAACCTTTCTGGGTATATATTGTCTGGAATATTAAAAACTATATTTTGATTTTCTCCCATCCCTTCAACCTTTGTAAATACATAGTCTTTTGAATTAAAAGTTTCATCACCAGATTCGTAAAAATAAACTTCAAAAACATCGTTTTCTAAAACTTTTGCATTTATTACTACTTTAAGTTTATTTTCTTTCTCATTAATTTCTTCTATTTCTTTTCTTTTCTCTTTTCCGCATGAAGCTAATAATATTAAGAGTGTTATAAGTAAAATATTTTTCATGTTTTCTAAATTTTAAAAATTCTCTAGGTTTCTCTCTACAATTCCATATATAATTATATCTGGGTTTATTTCTCTAATTAATTTCATGTCCAATTTAATATTTCTTACAAAAATTGTTCTTTTAAAATGAATAGGGATAAACTGTATTAATTCATAACTATAAGAATCCCCAAAAAAAAGAGCTGTCAAATCGTTTTCTGATTTACTGTTTTCTACAATTACAGAGTTTTTTCCATAAACATTTATTGTTCTTTTAAACGAAATATTTGCGTTAGTAAACCTAAAGTAATCATCTTTAAATATCTTTGCTTTATTATCAATACCCATTAGATTCAATAAATCTCCTCTTTCAAAATCTTTTATATGTGTAATTTTAAAATTATTAAGTTCAATAGGCTTTTTAACCCTTAAACTCAAACTAGATATTTTATTCAAAATATTTCGATATGCGTAATAAGCCCCAAAAGAATTCCAATGTGAATCATTTTTGAGGTAAAGTACACGATTCGTTTTTTCCTTCAAAAAAACGCTGCGATTATCTACACTATTAATTTTATTTTTATTAACAAATGAATAAAACTGATCTATTCTACTAGGGTTATTCTTTATTAAAGAATTATATCTATTTGGGATTTTATCTTTATATATGGTGTGCTTATTCGGAAATATTGAGGTAATAAAAAGTTTGTTTGTACTATCAAAACTTTCTTTAATTTTAATGATACTTTCTCCATAGCTTCCCAAGTTTTCGTTTAAAAAAGGGTACTCATTAGTATAAGAATGCTTCACAATATTAGTCCAGTAAAACAACCAATCATTTTTTCCGACAATTACTTTTTCCTCCTTTGGGGATGTGTTAAATAATTTCACCTTTAATATAGCGTTTAGTGAAACCATTTTTTTTCTGAAACCAAAATTATCATTATAATAACTTTCAAACCGAATGGGGAATTCATCTAAAGTTGTTAACTCCATTTTTGGTTTTTTAGTTAACACCCTTTTTTCTGACAAACTACTTTTATCTAAAGAAAACAACTCATCAAAATGAGGAACAATTATGATAAGAAAAAAAGCTGTAATGAATAATACTAAATAATCATTTTCTTTTCTTGACTGAAGATAATGGCTTATAGTATATGAAACGGATATTGCCATTAGCAAACTAACTATAATAATTAAAAAATATCTTTCATAATTAATTTTACTCTTTAAGTAATCTAACTCTTTCTTAAGGTTAGTAGACCCAAAAATTGGGTCTGATTGATTATTAATAACTTTTCTATAGTAAGCGTTATTCTTATATTCAATAAACCTATTAGGCTTGAAATAATTGTTTATTTCATTAGTCTTTATAATTAATTTATTCCCATTAAAGCTAAACTTTATTTTATTAATAATAACAGGGGATATGTGCTTTCTATTACCTATGTCAAATCTAAAATAACTAAAGCTTAAACTATCTGGAATCTCAAAAATGAGTTCTTGTAAATTATTACTACTAACAACTCTTTTCTTTTCAGATAATTTTTCGCTAAACTTACCAAGGGAGTCTCTATAAAATAGTTGAAAATCGTCATCTTCAGTGATTTTAAGTTCTACAGAAAGCTTTAGTGATTTTTTTTGATAACTATTAAAAATAAAGTTTGCGTTAAAAAAATAAAACGTTCCAAAGAAAAGAATAAAAAATATAAAAAATATTATTCGATTTTTCATCTAAAATCTAAAATAAATAAATGGGTTATAATTGGTTTCTGCAAGTTCTAAAACAGTAAAAATAAAAAGACAAATATATAAAGTATAACTAAATGTAATTCCCTTTGTAAATGTTCTGAAAAATAGAAAATTTTTGCTTAAGAGGTTCTTAATATTGATTGAAATCGCAAAAGCCATAATAAGTACAAATATTAAGTAACTATCTAAATACTGATATAATATTTCATTCCCATCATTGATAAATAAAAACATTCTTTTTATATAAACTAAACTGTCAGGCAAAGTATCTGCTCTAAAAAAGATCCAACCAAAAATCACAACGAAAAGAGTGTATAAATGAGATAGTATGTTAGAGGTTTTCTTCAAAACAGAGCCCAACCACAACCTTTCAAGTATTATAAAAAATCCATGAAATAAACCCCAAAAAACAAAACTCCAACTAGAACCGTGCCATAATCCTGTAATTAAAAACACTAAAAATAAATTAAAATAAGTTCTAAAATGCCCTTTTCTATTACCTCCTAATGGAATATATAGATAATCTCTAAACCAACTAGAAAGAGAAATATGCCACCTTCTCCAAAACTCTTGAATTGATTTACTCATATATGGGTAATTGAAATTTTCTAAAAAATCAAAACCAAACATTTTGCCAAGACCGATTGCCATGTCTGAGTATCCTGAAAAGTCAAAATAAATTTGAAATGAATAGCAAATAACTCCAATCCACAATGCAAATGAACCAACTTCCAAACTATTATTAAATACAATGTCCGCAACAAAACCCAATTGATTTGCAATTATTACTTTTTTAAATAAGCCCTTTATAAATCTTATTATTCCTTCAGTAAATTTTTTAACATTAAATTCTCTTTTCGAGTCAATCTGCTTTGAAACATCTATATATCTAACTATTGGCCCTGCAATTAATTGTGGAAACATTGAAATATATAGAGCTAAAGAAATAAGTTTTTTTTGGGCATTTACATTTTTATAATATATATCTATTAAATAAGACATTCCTTGAAAAATAAAAAAAGAAATTCCAATTGGTAATAAGACTTTTTCAAAGTCTAGTAATTTAAACAAATTTAAATCATTAATTATATTAATAAAAAAATTTGAATACTTAAAATACCCTAGGGTTAGAATATTAACTGAAATAAAAATTGTTAAATAAAATTTAGAAAGTTTATCCTTGTTTTTTAAAACCGCTTTTTCAATTATTATACCTCCTAAATAATTAACTCCTATTGAAAAAATCATAAGTATCACCATTTTTTTTTCTCCCCAAGCATAAAAAAATAAACTTGCAATTGTCAAAAACAAATTTTTTAATCGATTGTCTAAGAGATAGTAAACAAGCAAAACAGTAGGTAGAAAAATAAAAAGAAAAGTAACTGAACTAAATACCATATTTTTTAACTAAAAGAATAAGTGTTTTATAGCTCTTAACAAGCTATCTCTCCAATGAGGTATTTCTATCCCTAAAGATGTTTTTATTTTAGTTTTGTCCATAACACTAAAAATAGGTCGCTGAGCTGGTGTTGGATAATTTTGTGTCTTTATTGGGTTCACTTTTATTTTTGTGTTAGTTTCTTTAAAAATAGCTTTTGCAAAATCATACCAGCTAACTTCACCTAAATTACTATAATGATAGGTTCCGTAACTTTGTGCTTTTGTGTTTATAATATGAATAATAACCTCAGCTAAATCTCTAGCATAAGTTGGTGTGCCAATCTGATCATTAACTATACTAATGCTATCTCGTGTTTCGGCTAAACTCAACATAGTTTTCATAAAATTATTCCCATATTCGGAATATAACCATGATGTTCTTATAATATAATGCTCTTTTAAAACTTGCTGTATTTCAACCTCGCCTTGTAATTTAGATGCTCCATATACATTAATTGGTTTCGCAACATCTGCTTCAGTATATGGTTTGTTTTTTTTGCCATCAAATATAAAATCGGTCGAAATATGAATTAAAATTGCCCCATATTCATTGCAAACAATTGCTAATTTTTTTGCCCCTAATGCATTTATTTCAAACGCTTTATCAATCTCCGTTTCTGCTTTATCAACAGCTGTATAAGCCGCACAATTAATGCAATAATTTATATTCTCATTAGATTCAAAAAAATTCTGTACCTGCTGCAAATCACAAATATCTAACTCTTGATAATCTGTATATATAAAATTTAAATGATCATATTGCCTTTCAACATCCTTTATACAACTTGCTAATTGTCCGTTACCTCCCGTAACCAAAACATTTATCATAAATCAGCCTTTTTTAAAGTTGGTAATTCTAAATCCTTTTCGGAAACTATGAATTCCTTTTCGTCTAATTTCCAATCAATATTCAGATCTTTATCATCAAAAATAATGCCTCCTTCGGCTGCTTTATTGTAAAAATTATCACATTTATATGAAAAAATAGTGTAATCTTCTAAGACAATAAATCCATGACCAAATCCTCGAGGAACAAACAGTTGTGTTTTATTTTTTTCAGAGAGTTCAATAATAATATGTTCTCCGAACGTTGGTGAATTTTTTCTTAAATCGACAGCAACATCTAACACCTTGCCTTTTACAACCCTAACCAGTTTAGCTTGCGCGTGCACTCCAATTTGATAATGAAGACCCCTTAACACACCTTTAGACGATTTTGATTCATTATCCTGAACAAAGCTCACATTTGTTCCTGTTAATTCACTAAAGGTTTTTGCATTGAATGTTTCAAAAAAATAACCTCTATTGTCTTCAAAAACATTAGGCTCTATTATAAAGCACCCCTTTAGCTTTGTTTCTTTTATTGTCATTACTTTTTATTTAATAACCCTAAAAGGTTTTTTCCATAACCACTTTTAAGAAGTGGCTTTGCTAAATTTTTAAATTCAGCCTCATTAATATACCCCATTTCAAAAGCTGCTGCTTCAATAGATCCAATCTTTAAGCCCTGTCTTTCTTCGATAACTTCAACAAATTGAGAAGCTTGCATTAATGATTGAAACGTCCCTGTATCTAACCAAGCTGTTCCTCTATCTAGAATACTAACACTGAGTTTATTTTGTTTTAAATACTCTTTATTAACGTCTGTAATTTCTAGTTCACCTCTATGGCTAGGTAAAATATTTTTTGCAATTTGAACAACAGAATTATCATAAAAATAAATTCCAGGAACAGCAAAATTAGATTTAGGCTGGTTTGGTTTTTCTTCTATTGAAATCGCTTGACCAGAATTATCGAACTCCACAACTCCGTAACGTTCTGGATCATGTACTCTGTAGGCATAAATAATTCCGCCTTCAGGGTCATTATTTGCTTGTAATAGCTTAGATAGTCCAGACCCATAAAAAATATTATCTCCCAAAATGAGGGCTACCTTATCCTTTTCAATAAAATCTGCTCCAATTATAAAAGCTTCAGCAAGGCCTTTAGGTTCTTCTTGGATAGCATATTCAAATTTGCATCCATATTTTTTACCATCTCCTAATAAGTCTTTAAATAAAGGAAGATCTTTAGGTGTTGAAATAATTAGTATTTCGTTAATTCCAGCATACATTAAAGTTGACAGAGGGTAATAAATCATGGGTTTATCATAAATAGGCATCAACTGCTTACTTATTGTTAATGTTAATGGGTGAAGTCTTGTTCCAGACCCTCCAGCTAATATAATTCCTTTCATCTGCTAACTATATTGTTTTTTATAATATGACTTGTACGCGCCACTGGTTACGTTATTAAGCCAATCTTCATTGTTTAAATACCAATCTATAGTTTTCTTTAAGCCTTCTTCAAAAGTTACTGACGGCATCCACCCTAACTCTTTTTTGATTTTAGACGCATCTATAGCATATCTTAAATCATGTCCTGGGCGATCTTTAACATACGTTATAAGTTGTTCAGATACCCCTTCTTCGTATCCTAATTTATTATCCATTTGCTTACAAAGAAGCTTAACTAGATCTATGTTTTTCCATTCATTAAACCCTCCAATATTATAGGTTTCGCCTAACTTTCCTTTATGAAAAACTAAATCAATTGCTTTTGCGTGATCTTTAACATAGAGCCAATCTCTGGTATAGTTCCCATCTCCATAGACTGGCAATGCTTTTTTATTAATAATATTATTTATAAATAATGGTATTAATTTTTCAGGAAACTGATTCTGCCCATAATTGTTTGAACAATTAGTAATTACATAAGGTATTCCATAAGTTTCTCCATAAGCCCTAACAAAGTGGTCTGAGCTTGCCTTTGAAGCAGAGTATGGTGAGTTTGGGTCGTATGATGTTGTTTCAGTAAACAACCCTTTTTGCCCTAAAGTCCCGTAAACCTCATCTGTACTAATGTGATAGAATAATTTATTTTTAAAATCCGCTCTCCAGAGGTTTTTAAAAGCATTCAATAAAATCATAGTTCCAATAACATTAGTTTTTACAAATGCTAATGGGTCTTCGATGGATCTATCTACATGAGATTCTGCGGCTAAATGAATCACTTTTAAAAATTTATGAGTATTGAAAAGAGTGTTTATAAAACCTTCATCTGTAATGTCTCCTTTGATAAAAAAATAATTAGGCTTTTCTTCAATATCACTTAAATTTTCTAGGTTCCCAGCATAAGTTAGTGCATCCACATTATAAATATGGTAATTAGGATAAGATTTCACAAACAATCTAACCACATGAGATCCTATAAATCCAGCTCCTCCAGTAATTAAAATATTCATTATATCTTATCTTTAAAACGTTCTAAAAATTTAATGAACTCTAATCCAAATAATGTTAAAAAAGTAAGCGCTAGTAAAATAAACGCATAATACATTTTAGGGCTAATAGATTTGCCAAAGATTTCTTTTCTGTTATCAATTGACCCACTATCTTGTTTGCTTGATGTTATTTCAATAATATGCTCTTTATCGGCAATATCTCTTTCAATTTTAGCTAGTTGTTGCCTCAATTCTAGGTCATTTTTGTAAAGGTCAAATTCTCGTGTTTTTTCCTTATCATTAGCTCCTTCAAAAGTAATACCAATTTCAGATCCTGTTTTATTGCTAATAGATTTTTCAAGCACTCTTTTATACGTGCTTTGCAAAGAATCAGATTTTATTAATGCTTCTTTTAGATAGTCAGATCTATTAGATAATTCTTTTAAATCTTTTTCTTGCTCTCTTTTAAAGTATTCGCTTAAATTAATGTTTTCAATAATTTTACTAAAAGCCGGTTTAAAACTATTTCTTTGCTTTGCTTTAATTGTTATTTGTTGGTATTGATGATTATAATCTCTGTCGTTCTTTAAAAAAGATTCATATTCAACTGATGAAGCGACTGTAGAATCAAGTGCTTTCAAATAATTGTTATATTCTTTAAGTTTTTGATTTTCACTAATTACAGATTCAATTTCAAAATTTATAACAGATGACAATTCATTTTCTTGCATCCCTAAAACGTTTTCTAAAGTACGTACATCTCCTTGAGCAATTAAATCATTATAATAACTAATTGCATTATATAAATTCTCGCCTGTTTTATAATTTTGCTTTACAGTAATATAGGATTTATAAACTGGCTCTGATGTTTTTTCAAGCAGTATTCCTAATGCAATTCCTACTACTCCAGCTATAACAAATTTTATAAAGTGTTTTTTTAAGAAAAACACCATCCATACAAAGGCTAAAAACAACTTATTAAAAATACTACCAATAAACTTAAAAAAGCGATCAAACATGTTGCCAATAAGCTTGAATAATTGTCCTAAATCGACTTCTTCAGATGGGTTTGATTGTGGCAAATCTTTACTCATAATATCTTTTGTTAATTAAATAGTTGTTCTAATATTTTTCTTGTAATTAAATATGTTGGTTTTACACCTGATGTTCCTAATCCACCCGACGCTAAAGTGCTTCCTGTTTCTAATGGATTATCACTAGCATAATACGCATAGCGCACTTTTACATTTGGGTTTATACTATTTCTAACTTTTGAAGCTGCTTGAATAGCTTTTTGATAATGTGCTCCTTCCATTTCTAAACCAATAACGCTCCATGTTGAATTATAAAAGAATTTTAAAATGTCTTTATTCTGTAGCGATGTTCCTAAAACCGTAATCATTGACCCTTCATAAACATTAACACCTTGCCCTTCTAAATCTGCTTTTTTCAATTCATTTGTAAAAGGGTAATTATCTGCTGTTCCTTCAAAAATATGCGCCGTTGGAATCATAATATCTCCTTTTCCTCCTTCTAAAATCCCAGCTTTACCCATTATGGATATAGATTCTACATTCAAATGTATCTTTTTCTCGTTTACTTTATATGGCTTCAATAATTCGTCAATAGTTTCATAGGCCTGCTCTCCAAAAGCATAATCCATAACTACTATCACTGGTTTTTTTGATTTTAGAAGCGTTTCATTTGCTTTTATGTCAATTTTTGAAGCATCCATTTTATCGGTATCAAAAATTTGAACATCTATATTTGTACCCGAAGTGTCTTCTATATAAATCATACCCCGAAGCAACGCTTCTTTAGTCACTTTATTTCTGAGACTTTCACTTTCTTTTTGACTTAAAGACTCATAAACCTCAAAAATATCTTTTTTAGATTTTAAAGCGTTTGGTGCAAAAAGCGTATTCATAACACTATGCATATTTGCACTAATAATATGTATAGGCCTTTCTAATAAATTGTTTTTATGTAAAGTTTCCTTAATAGTATTTGCCCAAATCTCACCATGAATATGGTGACCAAGACGCTCTCTAAGCACCGGACTAAAAGTAACCGTTCTTTTATTATTATTTATTTGCTCTTCTATAGCCAATTTACCCAACCAATATACAATATGTAATAAGCGTTCTGGTTGTTTTGGAGTGGCAAAATTAGAATACACGTCTCTTAATTCATTAAAAGTACGGCCTAAAATATTTGCTGTATGAGTAATAGCAATTTCGCGTTCTGGTTGTGTTAGTTTTTTTGTTGATAAAACCGCTTTTTCTAACTTAACCCAATCTCTTGTTGTTTTTCCTTTGTCGTCAATAATAACACGACTACTTATTTTATGTGACTCTACAAAAAGAAAAGTAAGGTGCGTTAAAATATCGTAGATTTCTGAGCGACCTCTAGTAATCTCAATATTCATTTGTTCGTCGTCTATTCTATAACAATTCCGACGTCTTTTTGGTGGAATTATAGGCTTAAAGTGGGAGTCTGAATACCCTTCATCACTTGTTAAGTTTATAAAAGTACATTCTTCAATACCTATTGGCAATCTGTCAATTACATAAAGCAAACCTTCTAATTCTGCTTTTTCATCGCCTATTGATCCATATATTTCTGGTCTCAATAATAATAATGATTGTCGCAAAGTTTCGCCCGAAACGCCCATAGGTTTATAAAACCCTCTGTTAAACAAATGGCGCATAGTAATGTACATTCTCTCAATAGCATTCGAGCTTTCTTGCGCTCTCGTTCTTTCGTGATGTTTCTTTTTACTCATAAATTTTAATTCTTGCAAAGATAATACTATTTGCCTTAATTAGATTATGAAAAACCTTTAACAATATTTCTATCGTTTGATAATCGAGGTATTTTATTTTGTCCACCCAATTTCCCAACAGACTTCATATAGTCTTGAAACCCTCCTTTTTTAACTTTAGTAATTTTAAGTGGTTGTAATACTTTGCCTTGTATTAAATCGAAATAATAACTGTTTTGTTTTTGAAGCGATTCATCTATTTTTTTTGTTAAAGTAGAAAGGTTTTCTGGTTCGTTTTCAAATTCAACAAACCACTCATGGTAAGGCAATCCTACTTTTGGGCTTATTTGAGGTGCCACCGTAAACTCCGAAACACTTACGTTCGTATTTCGTATAGCTTCTTGCATAGCTTGTTCAACTTCCTTTCCAATTACATGTTCACCAAAAGCAGATATAAAATGCTTTATTCTGCCAGAAACAATAACTCGATAAGGTTTTGTTGATGTAAACTCTACTGTGTCTCCAATATTATAAGCCCAAAGCCCTGCATTGGTTGAAATTATCATCACATAATTTACACCTACCTCAACAGCTGCAAGAGTAATTCTTTTTGGTGTTTCATTAAAAAACTCTTCAGCTTTTATAAACTCATAAAAAATGCCTGAATTTAATTGGAGTAACATCCCTTTTTCGTTTTGTTTGTCTTGAAAAGCAAAAAAGCCTTCACTTGCTGGATACAATTCAATGCTATCTACTTTTCTACCAATAAGATTTTCAAATTTTGCTCTGTAAGGCTCATAATTTACGCCTCCAAAAATGAAGAGGTTAAAATTTTTAAAAATATCACCAACCTGTTTTCCTGTTCTGTGTTGAAGTTTTTCAAAATACATTTGAACCCATGATGGAATTCCAGAAATAATCGTCATATTTTCAGGTAGCGTTTCCTCTACAATTGCATCAACCTTAGTTTCCCAATCATCAATACAATTTGTTTTATAAGAGGGCATTCTGTTTTTTTGAAGATACTTAGGCACATAATGCGCTACAATACCTGAAAGCCTTCCTAATTGAATACCGTTTTGCTCTTTCAAAACAGGACTTCCTTGTAAAAAAATCATTTTACCGTCTACAAATTTTGCGTTTCCTGTCTCTTTAATATACATTAAAATAGCATTCCTTGCAGCATCAACATGAGTAGGCATACTTTCTTTTGTGATAGGAATATATTTAGAGCCTGACGTTGTTCCAGATGTTTTAGCAAAATAAATAGGTTTCCCTGTCCAAAGTATATTTTCTTCGCCTGCAACTACTTTTTCGACATAAGGTTTTAGCCCTTCGTAATCTCTAATAGGAACACGTTTTACAAAATCTGAATGATTGTTTATACTTATAAAGTCGTGGTCTTTTCCAAATTCTGTTTCAGCCGCTTTGCTTATTAAATTTTGAAAAACTTTTTCTTGTGTTTCAATAGGGTTGTTTGCCCATTTTTGAATACTCTTATAAACACGTTTTGCTAAGGATTTAGCGATAGCAGGTTTTAATGATAGCATTTATTTAAAATCTATAAAGTTTGTTGGATTAATTGGGTAACCATCGTTCCAAAGTTCGAAATGTAAATGTGGGCCTGTAGAAAGCTCTCCAGAATTCCCAGCAGTAGCAATTACTTCACCCGCTTTTACCAAATCGCCTTGTGTTTTTGTCAAAGCCGCATTATGTTTGTAAACAGAAATCAACCCATAACTGTGCTCTATAATAATTACATGCCCCGTACTTGTTGTCCATTCTGCAAAAATTACAATACCGTCGGCAGTGGCTTTAATTGGCGCATCTTTAGCTACAACCACATCTACTGCGTAATGCTTTTCTTTAAGGTTATAAGGCTCACTTATAGTGCCGTTTACTGGAGGAAACAATACAAAATTTGCAGCCGATGTAGCCGATTCGAATAAATTGTATTTATCTTCTTTATCCACTTTTTGGCGTAATAGTGAATCTTCTAAATTTGGATTTAAATCTACTTCACTAATTTCAAGTTTGGCAGCCTCAATTATAGAGTCTTTATTAAAATCTGTAGCACTAACATCACCTTGCAATACTTTTTTAATTGAGGAATAATACCGCTCGTTCATAGAAATAACTTGTTGTAGCGAATCAGTTTTATAATTAAGTTCTATGGCTTTCTTTTTTAATTTAGTTGAAGAATATCCAGGAATGTACTCTCTAAGAGGTGTAAAAGCAATTAATGCATAAGTAGCACTTATTAAAAGAATAACAGATATTGACGCTAATACAAATACGTTTAATCGTGTTAATTTAAAAGATAAGCGCTCCTCAAAAGTGTTTTCGTTTAGAATAACTAACCGATACTTATCAAGAAGTTTTCGTTTTATTTTTTTAGATTCTTTTTTTTTGTCCTTCATTTAAAAACAAAAATATATAAAATTATTGCAAGACATGATTCTCTTTATGCTAAAGTTATGCTTAAAACGAGATTATTAAACTTTAATTATTAACTTTGCTTTTAAATTTAATATTATGAGTTTATATATATTGCCATTAGCAATTGGCCCAATGCAAATAACATTGATTGTTGTTGCTGTTTTATTATTGTTTGGAGGTAAAAAAATACCAGAACTAATGCGTGGTCTTGGTAGTGGTATTAAGGAATTTAAAGATGCTACTAAAGAAGAAGATAAGCTGAAGGACGACAAGAAAAAAGACGATAAAAAAGAATAGAAGTATATTTTTTTAAATAAAAACCAGCACAATGTGCTGGTTTTTTTGTGTTCAATTATAAGTAAGCAAGTCTTTTTAATTTATTTTAATAGATTTAATAATAGCTTCAAGCTCGAACATATAGCCCCTTTTCTCTACGGATGGAGCAAAAACAAAACCTTCTGCAATAACCCACCTGTTATTAATTTTGTCTTCAATAGCGTAATTCACAAAAGGTCCTGCCATAACTGCGCCTTCCTTTAAATCCCAAAGACCTTTAGTTTCTAGCGCTGGCTTATTATCTAAAATAGTTTCAGAATTAAATGGTGTATAGGCATTTTCGGTACCCATATAAGACCCCTCTATAGCTCCTTCAATAAATTTTTTCCCTATTGAATCTCTTATTTTAACGATTTGACTTACCAAGGTTGAGTCTTTATTAATAGTGTTTAAAGGCACTTGATATAACAATACATTTAAATCTCCTGAAACATTTGAGCTAGCTTTAAACTCTTTTTTTATCCAAAAAAACTTATCTTCTTTCGCGGCTATTGTTTTTACAATTCTATATGCTGTTGGAAAATTAATCTCTAATCCTAAGTTTTCCTGGAGAACTTTAGTGTTATAAAGTGATTTTTTTATAAGGCGTTGTTTTTCAGTTAATTCTGTATTATTAAATTCATTAGTGATTTTTTCTGCATTTTCTTTAAGCAATTCAATAACATCACTTTTTGTTTTTCCAGAAACTACAATAACTTTTTGTGGTTGCGCATATACGTTTTTTGCAATCTTAAATGCTGGTTCTTTGCCTAATTCAATTTTTAAAATGGTTCTGTTCTTTGTTACAAATCCAGAAAAAACTGAGGACGGTATTTGGTTTATTTTAAACATAGGTTCATCTTGCGGTAAACCATAAATAGGAGCAGAAAGTACATTCCTAATAGCTTCTCCTATACTACCATTCCACAAATCGTTGCTTACCACAACCGATATGTTATTTACTATTCCTGATGAATCAAAAAGTATTCTTTGGTTTGACGATTTTTTGTCTCCGCAAGCAGTTAATAGTATTAGTGCTAATGTTGTTAAAAGAAAATTACGCATAATAAAGTTTTGGTTTTTTAGGAACTTATCCTTTTGATATTTTAAGTTTCATTCCTGGTTTTAATTTACTACCACTAATATCGTTCCAATCTTTAATATTTTGAACAGAAACTCCTGGAAATTTTTGAGCGATACTCCAAAGTGAATCTCCACTTTTTACAATATAGGTAGTTATATTCCCAGAAATTGGCTTTGTTTTTGTTGTTTTGTTTACTGGTGAAACACTAGCAACATAAGGTTTTCTAGGGTAAATTGTTAATCGTTGTCCAATTCTTAAATTATTACTTCTTAGTCCATTCCACCTTTTTATTTGACTTACCCGAACTCCATATTTTCTGGAAATCTTACCTAAATAATCGCCAGATCTTACTCTATATCTTATTCTATCATTTGCATTAAAAAATTGAGGTAGCGGTTTTTCTCGTTTTGCAAACTCTTCTTTAGCAAAAGTGTAAATTTTGTCTTCGTTATTTACAAAACTACCAACTACATCTCTCGGTAGTCGCAACACGTAATTTTCTTTTTCAATAAAAGGAATAATGTCTAATTTGTATGAAGGGTTTAAAAACTGCAACTCTTCAATTGGCGTGCCAGTAACTTCTGAAACTTGATCGAGTGTTATCATGTGTTTTACTCTAACCGTATCTGTTTCAACTAATGCAAATTCTGGTTTAATCTTTTCAAATCCATGAGCTTCAGCATATTCAAAAATATACATATTAGCTAAAAATGCTGGTAAATAACCTGCTGTTTCTCGAGGTAAATTGTGTCTAATATTCCAATAGTTTTGATATCCGCCAGAGCGCCTTATCGCTTTGGTTACATTACCTGGTCCAGAGTTATACGCTGCCAAGGCTAAGTCCCAATCGCCAAAAATTTTATATAATCTAGATAAATACTTTGCTGCAGCTTCAGTAGATTTTATGGGGTCACTACGTTCATCAACATAACTACTTACATCCAATCCGTACTCCTTACCAGTGCCGAACATAAATTGCCATAACCCAGTTGCACCAACTCTAGATTTGGCTCTAGGTTTTAATGCTGACTCTACAATGGCTAAATATTTTATTTCTAACGGGATATTGTGATTATCTAACTCGCGCTCGAACATAGGGAAGTAAAACGCACTCAAAGTCATTAACTTTTGCAAATGTTTTCTGCGTCGCTTTAAATATGATTTTATAACACTTTCTAATGCTGGATTGTATTCTACGTTAAAAGGTGTTCTAGCATCTAGTTCTTTTAAGCGTTTTTTAAGTGTGTCTGTTGGTAGTTCTGGATAATCAACTGGCTCAAAAGTAAGTTCTGTAACCGATTTGTAAATCGTATCAAAAAGATTGTTACTGTATAATTCCTCAAGCCACTTTTCATCTAATTTCGCAGCAAATTCTAGATCTTCTAATTTTTTAGTTGAAGTACTATCTTTTTCCGCTTCAATCTTTTTTATAGTAAGATTTTGTCCGTCGATTATAGAATCTTTAACGGGTTCTTTGTAAGATATAATTGAATCTTGTGTTTGCGATAAACAAACTCCAAGACCTAAAAAAAAGTATATTATAAAAAATCGAAAAGCCATAAAATCTATTCAGTTGGTTATTGAACGACAGTATGGCTAAAATCGTATTTTTTAAGCGAATTTGAAAACTTAATTAAGTTTATTCTAAAATTGCCGCAATCCCAGGGAGTGTTTTCCCTTCTAAACTTTCAAGCATTGCGCCTCCACCTGTACTTACATAGCTCACTTTATCTTGAAAACCAAACTGCTTTACAGCAGCTACAGAATCACCTCCGCCAACTAAAGAAAATGCACCATTTTTAGTAGCTTCTGCAATAGAATTCCCTAGCTCAATCGTACCGTTTGCAAAGTTTTCCATTTCAAAAACACCTAGAGGTCCATTCCAAAGTATAGTTTTACTTTGCGCAACTACATTATGGAAAATTTCTTTTGATTTTGGTCCAGCATCTAAACCTTGCCAACCTTCAGGAATTTCAGCAACATTAACAATCTGGGTCTCAGCATCATTACTAAATGAGCTGGCTGCAATTACATCAACAGGTAAATGTATCTGAACATTTTTAGCCTTTGCTTGGTTTAATATCTCTAAAGCCAAAGACATTTTATCGTCTTCACAAATAGAATCTCCTATTTTTCCACCTTGCGCTTTTATAAAAGTAAATGTCATTCCACCACCAATGATTAAATGATCAACTTTATCTAAAATATTCTCAATAATGGTAATTTTAGAAGACACTTTAGCACCGCCTAAAACGGCTAAAACCGGTTTTTCTCCAATTTCCATAACTTTTTTAATGCTTTCAATTTCTTGAGCTAATAAGTTTCCAAAGCATTTTTTATCTTGAAAAAATTGAGCAACTATAGTTGTTGAAGCATGTGCTCTGTGTGCTGTTCCAAAAGCATCATTAACGTAAATATCTCCTAGTTTTGATAACTTTTCAGCAAACACTACGTCTCCTGCTGTTTCTTCTTTATAATAGCGCAAGTTTTCTAACAATAAAATTTGTCCAGGTTGCAAGTTCGTTGCTGCAGTTTCAGCTGCTTCTCCAATACAATCTGAAACAAACTTAACTTCTACGCCTAAAACATCTTCAACTTTATCTGCAATATGCTTTAATGAAAACTCATCTTGAAACCCTTTTGGGCGACCTAAATGCGACATTAATATACAGCTTCCTCCATCTTCTAAAATTTTAATGATTGTTGGTTTAGCAGATACTATTCTGGTAGCATCAGTTACCTCAAAATCTTCATTTAAAGGCACGTTAAAATCTACTCGAATTAATGCTTTTTTGTTTTCAAAATTAAAGTCATTTAAAGTTTTCATTTGTATGTGTTTATAGTGAAATACTAGCTTTTGTTGTACAAATGTACTCAATTAAATAGAGGTATAAAACGTGTTTTTTTACGAAAACGTTTGAGAAAGAAAAGATTTTTAAAAACTTCTTTTCTTTTTAATTTTTTAAGGAAAAACCAGAGTCTATTAGAAGTACAAGTTCTTTTATGCTTTCTGATACGTTGGCTTTAAGTTTCGATTTTAATATGGGCTTCATGAATATTCCAAAAGGCTTAAAATCTGCAAAAACCTCAATATTTAATTTTGTGTATCCTGCTTCTGTTTCTTCTAAAACAAAATAGCTGTCCATTTGTTTAGTGAACGGGACACTGGTTGTAGATTCGCCATATACTAGTTGATGCTTTTTTACTTTTTTTGAGACTGTAGTTTGTATAACATCATCATTTTTATTGAACAAACACTTGTGCTTTTCTCCTATACGATTTACCTTATTTTTTTCGTACTCCATTTTATCAACACCTTTTGTCCAAAGCAACCTGTAATCAAAATTACTTATAACTTCATACAAATCGTTAATTGGGAGTTTTATAATTTCTGTTTCATCAAATAATTTGTGCTTTGGCACATTATCTGGAATAGGGCTTATTTCAGGAATTTTTTCTTTTAAATGCTTAAGAGGGTTATAAGTAAAACTTATCTCACCAAAATCGTATGTTGCGGTTATTGTTTTTTCTGAGTTACCTATTATTGCTTTTATATTTTCAGTTAGAATAGCATACTCATCTATTGGTACTTCGTTTTTAAGCAGGCGATGTACTTTTATTACATTACTTCCGTATGGTTTTTTAGACTCCTTTACTGTTATAAACTCAATCTCACCATAGTGTACTACAAATTTCAGCTTTAAATTATACGCAGAAGAACATGCTCCACAATGACAAATGCGTTGATGCTCATAGCGTTTTAAATGCGTATGAAACGCTACATACATTGTTTCTATTTGTTGCTCTATTATAGAAACATCAACCTTGTCTTCTATTTTATATAAAAAAAGAGCATCGCCTTCAATTTCAGCTAATTCTAAACCTGAAGTATTACTATCGATTAACAATTCCAATAGCTCAGAAATAATATGACGGCTATGGCTTATTGCCGTATGGTGCACAAATTCGGTGAAGCCAGAAATATCTGGAATAAAAAGAATAGCGTTTTGTACCATTTATTGAATTGTTAACAGTTGTTTATCCTATAAAAATAAGTCGATTTATCTTTAATTTATTACAACATAATGTTAAAAACATAAGTTATATTTGTTTGATGCTTTTTGAAGATATTTTAGGTCAGAATCATATTAAAAACCATTTAACGCAAAGTGTTGATAATGGCAGAATACCACATGCCCAGTTATTTGTGGGTAACGAGGGCTGTGGAGCATTACCTATGGCGATTGCTTACGCGCAATATATTTTGTGCTCTAATTCTGGTGGAGAAAACAGCTCTGGAAACGAGGCTTGTAACCTAAAGTTTAAAAACTTTTCACACCCTGATTTACATTTCGCCTTTCCTGTTACAACAAGCGATAAAGTTAAGAGTAAACCTGTATCTAGTTTTTATTTAGAAGAGTGGCGCCAATTGCTGAAAGAACAGCCTTATGGAAATTTATTTGACTGGTATAAATTACTTGGAGTTGACAATAAACAAGGACAGATTGGGGTTGATGAGGCGCATGAAGTTGTAAAATCATTAACGCTAAAACCTTATGAAGGTGGCTATAAGGTGATGCTTATTTGGATGGCAGAAAAAATGAATACAGCCTGTGCTAACAAACTTTTAAAACTTATTGAAGAACCACCAAACAAAACGGTTTTTCTTTTAGTTGCTGAAGACGAAGAGCAAATAATTAATACTATAAAATCGCGTTGCCAAGTTTTACACTTTCCGCCATTAGCAGAAGATGTTATAAAAAATGCTTTAATTAAAAGCTATGGCTTAGAGCTTTCTGTGGCAACAAAGATTGCACATCAATCCAACGGAAATTATAATAAAGCTTGCGATTTAGTATATCAAGATTCTGAAGATATACAATTTGAAACCTGGTTTGTTTTCTGGATTCGTAGTGCTTTTAAAGCAAAAGGGAATAAAGCTGCAATTCATGACCTTATTTCTTGGAGTGAAGATATAGCAAAAACTGGCCGTGAAACTCAAAAACAGTTTCTTAATTTTTGTTTAGACTTTTTTCGTCAAGCTTTACTATTAAATTATAACGCTACAGATTTGGTGTTCCTAGAGCCTAAAACAGAAAAGTTTAAACTGGAGAACTTTGCGCCTTTTGTTCATGGGAATAACATTTTAGAAATTAGTGATGAACTACAAAATGCCATTTACCACATTGAACGTAATGGGAATTCTAAAATTATTTTAACAGATTTATCTATTAAACTTACTAGATTACTTCATAAAAAACCTGCATAGTAACGTTTAAAACGCTATTCTAAATACTAAATTAGGTGTTATACCTAAAGACGTTTTAGTAGTTTCTTGTAAAAAATATGGTGTGTCAGGATCTGTAGATAACCTAACTTTATAATCTTGGCTTAGGGTGCTTTCTTTGTTATATACATTAAGCAACGAAAAACCCAGCTTTCCTCTCCACGTTTTGTTTTTTGAAAAATTAAATTTATACGTCGCCGAAAAATCTAAACGATGATAGTTTGGAAGACGTTCATTATTAATTTTATCGTAACGAATAGAGTATCCATCTTCTTGCAACCCTAAAGCTTTTGTGTAAGGTATCCCTGTTCTAAATCGCCATCCTAAAGAGAAATCAAAAGCATTAAGCTTATAAGAATGTGACCAATATAATTGGTGTGCAATATGAAAATTACCTGAAAATGGTTGAGAATTATTTATATCATTAAAGTTAAAATCTTTTTTTGTTGTAGTGTAGCTTAGCCATGTTCTATAATTATTTATTTTCTTTTTAAGCAGAATATCAATACCTGAAATACTACTTTCTCCTTCTGAATAATTAGCTCCTGTACTTTCAAAACCTCTAGTTAACGATGATAGCCCCTTTGTTTTTATTTTATAAAAATCTATGTCAATATTCCATCCATTATCATTAAAATTAAAGCCTATAGATAGCTTATTGCTTCTTTGGAGGGGTACATAATCATCTTGAGCTAAAGCCCAGACTTGATTTTCTAATCCAAAATCTCTGGTGTTAAATTCTAAAATTTGACTTAGGTTTTGATGCCTTCTTTCTAAAGCAATTTTAGCTTTTATTGGTCTGCTTAAATAAACCTCCGTTAGTAGTCTAGGTTCCAAATAAAACTTTTTTAGTAATGATACAAAATCGCCTCTAAGCCCTAAATAAATTAGCCACTTTCGTGTTTTTTTGAATTGATAATCTGAATAAATTGTATTTGTGCTATTACTTTTTCTATTTACATCTTCATAAATATCATCTGGAAAATAATTGTTGTCGTACCCTAGAGAAAAATCGACTTTGTTTGAAGATAATTGATATCCTATTGCTAAAGTGTTTTCTTTATTAATTTTCCAATTGGTATGAATTGAAATCCCTTTATCTAGAATGTTGTTATTTTTGGTTGTTTTATTAAAAAGGTCGTTAGGGTAATTGTTTGTGCCTTCGTAATCCAATTCAAAATTTGAATAATAAGCTTGTATTTCATGCGAAAATGAATTGTTGTAATCATGATTCCATGTTGCACTTAATCCTTTATTTTTTATATCTAAAACATCTTTAGAGACTTCTTCAAACTCCTCAATTAAAAACCCATAGTCTAATTTATTGTTGGTAAACAAACTGCTAAAAACTATCTCATCTCTTTCTGAGGGTTTAAAGATTGCTTTTAATGTAATGTCTGAAAAACGAAAAGAATCATTCGTCAATGTTACGTTATCATCATCATAAACCTTATTTCCTTCAGAAATCTTTGTGTTTTGAAATACTCTACTTGACAGGTTTTGAAAAGTAAAAGTGTTAATAGCGTCTGTATAGGATTTTCTTGCCGATGCAACTAAAGCAAACTTTTTTGTAATTGGTGCTTTTAAAAAAAGATCAGCATGTGTCATATTAAACCCTAAACCTCCTTCAACTTTTTCTGGTATAGTATTGTAGGAAGCAATATCTATTACGCTAGAAATACTATTACCATATCGGGCACTTGTGCCGTTAGAAAAAAAAGTAATATCCTTTGTAATGTATGGATTAAAAGCTGATATCATTCCAAAAAAATGCCCAGAATTATACATTTTTATTCCATCCCATAATATTTGGTTTTGATCTGGTGTTCCGCCTCTTACGTAAAGCCCTGAAGTAGTTTCTGTAGGGCTTTGCACCCCAGGAAGTAATTGCAAACTTTGTAATACATCTGACTCAGTTAGTCCTGGTAAAATACCTAAAGTTTTGGGCGTTAAAACAATCGAGCCATCATCTTTTTTATTTACCCCTGATGTTATATACTCACTTATAACAACTTCATCTAATTGTTGCGTTGATAGAAGGTCAAATAGTGTTTGCTTTTTTATAAGATAATATCGTTCAGATGCCTTTTGAAATTCTAAGTTTGTTTGAGATTCTATTGCTATAATTATTTCTTGTAAACTAGCGGCATCTTGCAAAAAAGTAATGCTTTGCTTATTTACTAACTCTGAATTAAAAGAAAATTTAATATTAAACCTTTTTTCAATATCTATAAGCACATTAGCAAGTGGCTCTTGCTTATAATTAATTGATACTTTTTCTTGAGAGTTTACTGATAAAACCAAAAGAAAAAAAAATAAGAAAATGTACTTTGGTTTCATTATTACTGCTACAAACTATTTATAATTTGTAACAATATTAATCAAAAAAAATTGTTTCACTTTTTATCTTTAAGAATAATTGTATTATTCTTTGATGTAGAGTAAATAATATCCATTGTAGTGAAAACAGTTTGTAGGGCAAGCTTTAAATTTTTATGGGTAAAGCTTCCTGTAAAGCGCCTGTCTAAATTAATAAGAGATATATCGAACTTAACCTTATACTGGTCTTCAAGCGCCTTTATTACTTGTTTCAACGGGATGTCTTTAAAGCTACTTTCTCCTTGTATCCAAGTTGGTACCTTTTCAATAAAAGTCCAGTTTTCATTTTTGTTGTCATAAACCCTAAACGCCTTGCCTAATGTTAATGTCGCTAAGTCATTATTTTCTGAATTTGAAACCTTAACCTTACCTTCATAACATTTTACTTCAAAAAAAGTGTTTCTAGAAATAACATTAAACTCCGTACCTAATACTTCTACGTTTCCTTGATCTGATTTCACTCTAAAAGACGAGCCCTTCTCAACATCAAAAAAGGCTTCTCCACTAAATTTTAGTTCTCTATTTTTACTCCAATCTTTTTCTTTAAATTTTATTGAAGAATTTGCATTTAAATTTACCTTAGAGTTATCTGGCAGTATAACAACTAATTGCTCGCCAATCCCAGTTTTAAAATGAGTTGTTCTATTATTTAAAAAGAAAAATATACCTAATGCAACAACCAGTATAGCCACCGCACTATAGGCCCAATTAGGAATCAATTTAACAACCTTCTTGTTTTTGTTTATACCATTTTGTAAGTTAGAAAATGCTGTGTTTTTGTTGTAAGCAGGTGTAGAAAGGTTTTGGGCTCCTTCGTTTATTCTTTTAAAATTTTTATAGTCCTTTGATTTTTTAAACTCAGACAGCTCTTCAGGAGATAACTCTCCAGAAATCCATCTAGCTAAAAAAGTGTCATCAGAGTATTGTTTTTCCATTATTATGGCTTCTTATATATATAAAACAAATTCTTATTGCTTTACCCTACTTTTATTAAACATCGCCTATTTTTTTTCGCAAAACAATCAGTGCTTGACTCATTCTTTTTTCAACAGCTTTAACTGTGATACCAACTATTTCTGCAATTTCAGAATATTTTTTTTTATCAATTCTACTTAACAAAAATACTTCTCTTTGCCTAAATGGTAAATCTGCAATAGCATTATTAAGTTTTACCATAAACTCTTTTTCTTCAAGCAAAAACTCTGGTGTTATATTATAACTTTTTTGTGAATGCTTTTTTTGGTGTTCTAAAACAACTTTTTTGTGAGCAACTTCATTTAAAAAAGCATTATTGGCAACAGTAAACAAATATGATTTAGCTTTTTCAAAAATTACTTTTGCACAATTTTTCCATAATTTAATAAAAGTATCTTGAACAATATCTTCAGCTTGCTGAATATCTCCACATTTATAGTATATAAAGTTTCTTAAAGTCTCAGAGTGTGTGTTAAAAACAACTTTAAATGTTTCGCTTTCGCAAACGGATTTATGCTTCATTTATTTAAAAATACTTTTTTCAAAACTAAATAAAATTAAATAAAAAGTAGGGTGTTTTATCAATTGTCTGTTTTACTACAAACAATTGTTAAACCCAAAACTTGTACAGATGAAAAATATAAAGCTCGTTTTTATTTTATCAATATTACTCTCTTTTGTAACCTTTAACTCTTGTAATACAGAAGAAATAGATGACGGTTTAACTACCTCTGTTAATCCTGACACTAATACTGGTGATACGACAAATAACCCAGATAATACAGATAACGCAAATAATCCAACTGGAAGTGATGGGGAAATAACATTATATACTATTGATGGAGAAAACATTGTTAAAAAACAAGATTATAAAGTGACTGGTCAAGATCTTGCATATCAACAAGACACAAAGAAACATCAACAACTTTGGTCTTTAACTAAAAAAATAATTCCTGCAAATTATAGAACCAAAATGAGTGAGTTTTTAATTTACAATGGTGAAGTTTCTGGTAGTGCGGGTTTTGTATTTGAAACCAAATCTGATCTTTCAAAATGGCAAATGGGAATTGCAATAAATTTTGCTGATGATCAAAAAGAATTAGCATATACTTTAATTCATGAGTTTGGTCATATTTTAACCCTAAACAATGATCAAGTAGATGCAAATATTAATGAAACTACTTGTAGTAATTATTATACTGGCGAAGGTTGTGCAAAAACGGCATCATATATAAACAAATTGCAAAGCAACTATTGGGCAGATATTTGGAGTGAATTTATAAAAGCTAAAGATACTGAAACTGCTATGGAAAGCTTTTATAGTAAATACAGTAGTAGATATGTTACACAATATGCATCAACTAACCCAGGTGAAGACATTGCTGAGGTATTTGCGACTTTTGTTACTCGAAATAGCGGTGTAAATGGAAGCTCAATAGCTGAGCAAAAAATTCAGCTCATGTATGATCATAACGAATTGATAGAGTTAAGAAATTATATAAGAAATAACCTTGGAGCTTCATCAACTTCAAGAAGTAGTAAAAAAAGCATATTGCCGACTCCTGGGAGTTGGAAACAAGCAAATACTTTTGGCAACCCCAACAAAAGTCATTGCTTGCATAAAAAGTGATTTATTGGTTGGTATTAACTTGTAATAAAGCATGCTTAAGGCTGTAAGTCTTTATTACCGGTTAATTAGAAACTAAAAAATAATATGAAATATTTAAGTTTAATTATAATGATTTTAATGTCACCCTCTTGTTCGACTAGCAAAAAAAGCGATTTAGTAATCAAAGAAAAATTAATCGTAACATTTTCTAAAGGTAAATGTTTAGGGAATTGCCCTGTATACGATTTATACATATACAATAATGGTCGTGTTGTATATAATGGAATTGCCAATGTAAACAAAAAAGGGGTTTACGAAACCTTAATTCCTTTAGATACGGTTAAGCGTATTGAATATTTAATGAAGTATTTTAGTTCTGAAGAAATAGGAAATATAAACGGAAGAGATATCCCTTTTACCATACTAAAAATTAATAACAAAAAGGTTGTTTATCGATCGACTCGTTCTTCAGGTAACTTACTGAAAATCAATAATTTAATTGAAAACATTAAAGATAAATTATAAAATAAAAAAACT
The DNA here is from genome assembly GCA_947501105.1 of uncultured Flaviramulus sp. Taxonomy (GTDB): domain Bacteria; phylum Bacteroidota; class Bacteroidia; order Flavobacteriales; family Flavobacteriaceae; genus Wocania_A. The sequence goes on from CANMUP010000001.1 coordinate 323,655, forward strand.
CTTTAAATATGTCTTAAAGAGCTTTTTTATTAAAAGTGTTTTATAATATAACTACTCTTTACTATCAGCTTCATCAACCTTATTTAAAGCATCTATAATAGTTTGTGTTAAATCATTTTCATCAGTACCATACATAACTGTTGATGCCGCATCAGTAGTTCCCAAAATGTAAGTATATCCATTTTTCTTGCCATAATCTTTAACAAAGTCTTTTACTTTAACAATAACTGAATCTATATCGGTTTGAAAAGATTGCGTTAACAACTGTTGTTCATATTGCATTTGTTGCTGTAATTGTTGTTGCTTTTGTTGTAAACCACCCATTAATTGTTGTGCCTTTTTTTGAGAGGATTTTTGAGCTAGCTTTTGAGTTTCTTGTACTTCTAACTGAAATGCTTTACCAATACTATCTGCTCTTTTCTTAAAAGCCTCATCTTGTATTTCAAATTTTGCTTCAAGATCTTTCTTTTCTTGAAAATCGTTTATAACCGTTCCGTTATTTACATATCCTATTTTTGCTTGTTTTTGGCAAGAGGATAAAACAATCATTGCTAAAACTACGTAAACTATATTTTTCATGTGTTTGGTTTTTTCTATTTTAAGAATTCGCACAAATGTAATAAAGTATGACATAATTCAATGGGAAATTATTTTGAATTTAACATATAACGAATATTTATAATGCTTATTAGATTAAATAATAAATATCTATTAAAAACAAATTCATTTAAAGCCTTTTAAGACGCTTTCACAAAATGCCCTTTAGATTGTATGCCTTGTTACCTAAAAGCATAAATACATTTATTAAAACAGCTATTAGTTGTTTTTAATGATGTAAATTAGAGAGGAGGCTTCTTTTGTAGTTATGGATTTTAAATTTGAAATCAATCCAATGCAAAAGCCTTTTACAAAATTCATTTTTCCTGACTTATATTTTTCAGAAAGGAGGCTTACATAAAAAGCATCAAAAAGCATAGGTTTACTTTTTATAACTTTCATAGATTGTTTTGAAACCAATTTTGAAATTGAAGCTTTATTAAAATGCCAAAGATGTCTCGGTACATCATAAGCTGCCCAAAATTGTTTGTAGTGCTTTGCGTCGTAACTTTTATAATTAGGTACAGCAATAATTAAAGTTCCTTTAGGCTTTAATAATTTTTTAAAACAGGAAACTTGCTCTTCTAAATTTGGTAAGTGCTCTAAAACATGCCAAAGTGTAATGACATCAAAACTTGATTCCTTAAATTTTAAAAGTTGGTTGGTTTCAAAAACACAATCATTCGTTTTATTATTAGCAATTTCTCGTGCTTGTTTATTTGGTTCAATTCCTGAAACATTCCAATTGTTTTGTTTCGCCGTTTGTAAAAAATCCCCTGTACCACATCCAATATCTAATAAGCTTTTTTCAGTAGATGGAAATGAATTAATAAGTTTTAATTTCCTTTTTAATGAAATCTTTCTAACTAAATGGTATACTTTTTCAAACAGATTTCGTTGAGAATCTGTATGCGAAATATAGTCTTCACTTTCGTAATAATTAGATAATTTATCCGAAGATGGCTGTGGTGTAGTTTCTAAAAAACCATATTCTGAATTTAAAATCAGCTCAAATTCTTCTCCTGAAACAGAATAATCTTTTACTTTTAAATGGGTATGATTTGGCTTTTTATTTGTCACAGATTTGCAAATGTTTTTTTAAAATAATAAAACGTTCCACGTGGAACGTTGAGAATTATCTACCCATATAAACTAATAAAACAGAAATATCGTTTGGCGACACACCACTAATTCTTGATGCCTGAGACACTGTTGTTGGTTGAATTTTTTTAAGCTTTTCGCGTGCTTCAAAACTCATAGATTTAATTTGAGAATAATCAAAACCTTCTGGGATTTTTACATACTCTAATCTACTTAATTTGTCTGCATTGTTTTTTTCCTTAGCTATATATCCAGAGTATTTAACTTGTATTTCTGTCTGCTCTATAACTTCTCTATCCAAACTATTTTCTTGAATATAGGTCTCAACACTTCCAACTTTTCTAACATCATCCATATCGATATTTGGCCTTGCAAATATCTTAAACAACTTGCCGGATTGTTTAACTGGTGATGACTTTTTCGATTCAAGAATTGGATTAACTTCATCTGGCTTCACACTTGTTACATTAAAAAAGTTGACAAACTTTTCTGCCGCTTCGTGCTTTTCTTCCATTCGTTTTAAACGTTTTTCAGAAGCCAAACCAAGCTTAAACCCTTTTGGAGTTAATCTTAAATCAGCATTATCTTGCCTCAATAATGTTCTATATTCAGCCCTTGATGTAAACATTCTATATGGCTCTTCGGTTCCTTTAGTAATCAAATCATCTATTAAAACCCCTATATAAGCCTCATCTCTTTTTAAAGTAAACGCATCTTTTTCCTTAACTTGAAGACTTGCATTTATCCCTGCCATCAACCCTTGAGAAGCAGCTTCCTCATATCCCGTTGTGCCATTAATTTGACCAGCAAAATACAACCCATTAACCAGCTTGGTTTCTAAAGTATGCTTCAATTGTGTTGGCGGAAAATAATCATACTCAATGGCGTAACCTGGTCTAAAAAATTTGACGTTTTCAAATCCAACTACTGATCGTAATGCCTTAAATTGAACGTCTTCTGGTAACGAAGTAGAGAACCCGTTTACGTAAACTTCGCAAGTGTTCCAACCTTCTGGTTCAATAAATAATTGATGCCTGTCTTTATCTGCGAAACGATTAATTTTATCTTCTATTGATGGGCAATAACGAGGTCCTAAACTTTTAATCCGTCCGTTAAACATAGGTGATCTTTCAAAACCTTCGCGAAGTAAATCATGTACCAATTCGCTCGTATAAGTCATGTGACAAGAACGTTGGTTTGCTAAAGGTTTTGTGATGTCTAAATAAGAGAATTTTTCAGGGTTTTCATCTCCAGGTTGTTCAGACATTTTAGAATAATCTAACGATCTTCCATCTACTCGTGGTGGCGTTCCTGTTTTCATTCTTCCAGAATTGAAACCTAAACCTACTAACTGTTCGGTAATTCCTGTTGCGGCTTTTTCTCCTGCTCTTCCTCCTCCAAAATTTTTATCACCAATATGAATTAATCCATTTAAAAAAGTGCCGTTAGTAAGCACCACTGACTTTGCTTTTACTTCAATTCCTAAAGATGTTTTTACACCAACTACTTTATCGTTTTCAATCAACAAACCAGAAACCATCTCTTGGTAAAAATCAAGGTTAGGAGTCCCTTCTAAAAGCAACCTCCAGTCTTCTGCAAATCGCATTCTATCACTCTGCACTCTCGGACTCCACATAGCTGGCCCTTTGGATTTATTTAGCATTTTAAATTGAATAGCTGATGTATCAGAAACAATTCCGCTATAGCCACCAAGCGCATCAATCTCACGAACAATTTGGCCTTTGGCAATACCGCCCATAGCCGGATTACAAGACATCTGTGCAATGTTTTGTAAATTCATTGTAATAAGTAATGTTTTGCTTCCCATGTTGGCAGCAGCAGCAGCAGCTTCACTTCCTGCGTGACCTGCTCCAACAACAATAACATCATATACTTCGTTAAACATACTGTTCAATCTTTAAAACGTTCCACGTGGAACACTACCTAAATTAAGTGTGCAAATATACGCTGATTTCTTGAATATCTAGTTCAGTGATTTTAAGTAGTGGTTTTCTTTTTGCCTCATCAATTTAGCGTCTACATCTGTCTTGTCTTTATAGCCACAATAATGCAAAATACCGTGAACTATAACCCGATGTAATTCCTCTTGAAATGAAACCTTAAAATCAGTAGCATTATCTTCTACACGTTCAATCGAAATAAAAATATCGCCTTGTATTATTTTTCCGACTGAATAATCAAAACTAATAATGTCAGTTAAAGTATCGTGATTGAGAAATTCTACGTTTATATTATGCAAGTAATTATCATTACAAAAAACGTAATTTATGTCGCCTTCCTTAAATCCTTCATCTAAAATTACATTAGAAATCCAAGTAGAAATTTCGTTATCATTCTCTAATAAAAATTCGGTTTCGTAATTAAAATTAATCATTTGCCTTTTTAAAATACTCTTGTACCTTTTTTCTATAAACTTGGCGCAAAGGTAAGGTTTGTCTATTCAATATTTCAGTAGTATTAAAATATTGTTTAGCAGAAGGGATTTGATTATTAGTGTTGTTATCAAAATTATTTTTATTCGTTTCAGATTCGCGTTTACTATCTTCTCCTTGTTGAAAAGTAGCGTTCTCCATTTTTAATAGTTGATGCTTTATCTCCATCATTTTTTGAAGAGTTTGATTGGTAAAGCCTTTGTTTAATAAATCTAGCTCAACCTCCTCCATTTTTTTTAATAACGCATCTCCATTTCCTTTTGACCCCTTGCCTTCTTTTGATAATCGTTCTTCTAAAGCATTGCGTAGTTCTTGTTGTTGTTGATAAATCTCATATAATTTACCGTTTAAATCTTCATTAAGCCCTTCTCCTTCTCCGCCGTTTTGATTGCCTTGACTGCCCTTTCCTTGTATATCTCCATCTTGTCCTCCTTCTTTGTTTTTTCCTTTTTTATCGCCTTTGCCATCTTTATCTCCTTCTCCTTTTTGAGGCTTTTTCCCTTTACCTTTCTTCATTCCTTCTTCCATCATTTTATTAAGCTGCTCCTGGCTCATAATAATATCTGGGAGCTGCATATCTCCTTTCCCACCTTTACCTTGAGACATGCTCATGTTTTCCTGCATGTTATCTAAAACATCGCTTAAAAAATTAGCCAAATTATTAGCCGCTGTAATTGTAAATTGTTGATTTGAGACACCTTGATACAGTTGGTTTTCGGCCAACAAGCTTAGTGCCTTATCTATATTATAAAAAACTTCTGTTATTTCTTTATTAACGGTTTCTGATAGTTTTGGTTGACGCAATGATAACGCAAATAAACTATCATCTATATGCTCAAAATGCTCTTTTAGGTTGTGTTGCTTTCTTAAAAAAGACGCATACTTATTATGGTTGACTTCAATAGCTTTAAATTGATTCATGAGTGCTTCTTGGTCAAAAGAAAACAATACTAAATTATCAAGAATTTGCCTTAGTGCTTCTGCGTCTTCTTGCATTTGATTAGATTCTCCTCCGCTCATAGAGTTTTGCATTTTCTCACTCATTTGCTTCATTTTTTGAGCCGCTTTCTTCTGGTTCTTTTGAGCATTCTTTTTATCTTGATTTTGACTTTTATTAGATTCCTCTTTTTGTTCTTCTGGAGATTTTTGCTCCTCGCTTTTTTCTAATTCTTCTAAAGCTTTTTGTTGTTCATTATCAACTTCTTTTTCATCCAATTTATCTCTTGGAATGTCAATAGGCTTTTTTAAAGCTTTGCTATCTTTTTCAAGTTGCTCAATCTCTTCCTTAAACTTTTCAAATTCTTTATTTAATTTCTCTTGTGCTTCTTTGGTGTTCTCTTCTTCATTTTTGTTTGACAATTCTTCTTGCTTTTCTGCTAAGTTTTCTAAATCGCTTTTAAGTTTTTCTAACTTCTTTTCAACATAAAACCTTTTAGTCAATTCGAGTAATTGTTGCAAACTTCTCTTTTTGTTTTTATTCTGCTTCGCTAACTGTTCTAGTTTTTGAGTCAACTCTTCTTTGTTAATCTTTTCTTGGAGTTTTTTTAATTCCTCTAGAAGTTTTTCGTCTTTTTTTAACTGCTCTTCATTTTCTTCTAGGCGCTTTTTTAAATCTTCTTTAAAAACATCTTCTTCTATTCTTTCCTTTTGGAAATTATCTAAGTTGTCTTTAAGTTTTTTATTAAAATTTTTCATCATTTCGTCTTGCTGTTTCTGACGCTTTAAAAATGATTCCAATTTCTTTTTATCGTTAAAATTTAAACTTGATTTTTCTTTTTGCGTTTTAGATAACTCTTCTAGCTTTTTTTCTTGTTCTTCAAACTTTTCTAAAGATTTGTTTAAATCTTTAATTGTTTCGCTTTGCTCATTTAACCTCTTTTGTTCCTCTTCCTCTTTAGTTCGTTTTCTATAAGTAAATACATTGCTTTTTGTTTGCTTATACTTGTTAACTGCATCATTATCAATTACTTGAAAATATAATTCATAACCAACACCTTCTTCTATATTTAAATTATTAGGGAACGCTGTAATAAACTCATCAATATTGGTTTTAGATATTGGTATATTTTCTATTTGCTTTTTTGATTCATTATTTATCGGATAATACACCATTTGAAGTTTACTAAAACCATAATCATCGCTTACTTGACCATAAAAATAAAGCGTTTGTAAATCTAAACTATCAACCTCCATTTTTAAGTTAAGCTCTGGATATTCGTCTTTTACTACATCTATTCTAAAAGCGAGGTTTTCGTAGTTTTTAAGGCTAACATTACTAGTGCTTAAACTATAATCTAAGTGATTGTAAAGTCGCTTAGACAATTTAAAATCATCTGATTTATCAGTAGTAAAATTCAGCGTGTCTTTTGCATACAAATGCACGTTATCAGTAGATCTTGTTTTAAGCAACCACGTCACATGAGTGCCTTCTGGAACTATAGCATTTCCTGTACTTTTTAAGACCTCATTCTTCTTTTTAGTGTAATTTGGATAATCTAAAACCATTTCAAAACTTAATAGCGACGGTGTTTCAACAATACTTAATGTGTAAGGTTTTGAGGTTACACTATTCGCTGTTAATTGAAATTCAATATTAGCTTTTGGTTGAGAAAAAACATACTCAAATTCGCCAATATTTTTTTGTTTTAAAAAATAGGTTTCGTTGTTATAAATTATTTGTGCGCTTTCAGGGGTAATATTCCCTGCGGTTTTCACTTGTAATTTATAGTCTTTATTTTCAATAGCTTTCAAATCATTATTAACTACAAAAAACTCAAATGGTGCTGGTGGTTGATATGCCGTTTTGTAATTAATAACACGTTCGTAGCTGTCACTAAACCAATTAGAGTGTCCAGTTAAAAACGTAATTAAAATAATTAAAACAGGAACTGCGGCGTATTTTAAATAGCCAATATTTTTATTAAAATTGATGGCCAATTTAAACGGAATAGGTTTTAATTCTACAGATTTTTGCTCGATGCTCGCCAACAATAATTCTGATTGTGAATGGTTTTCTTTAAGCTGAAGAACATTCAGCAATTTATCATTTACCTCAGGAAAATGCCTTCCAATAATTTTAGAAGCATCAATATAATTTATGCCTTTTTTAAGTTTTGCTAGTTTTGCTAATGGAATAACAACAAATTTGGCTAGCAAAACAATTTCAACTAAAATAAACAGCCAAAATAAAATGGTTCTTGCCAAAGGGTTTAACCATAAAACATGCTCGATAAATAAGGTGAATAAAAAATAAAGCAACCCAATAGCAACAAATAAAATAGTGCCCTTTATTAACTCGTTGGTATAATAACGGTTAATAAATTGTTCAAGCTTGGTTTGTATGTTATTAAAGGTGTTCAATTATAGTATTTAAGGCATTTAACATACTAAACTACAATTTTATTTTTATAAGGTTTATAATTAAGTGTTAATTGTATCTTTGCAGTCATAAATTAAAAACATGACCAAAAACGTTCGTGTGCGTTTTGCACCAAGCCCAACAGGACCTTTGCATATTGGCGGAGTTCGTACAGCTCTATTTAACTATTTATTTGCTAAAAAACACAACGGAACTTTTATTCTAAGAATTGAAGATACCGATCAAAACCGTTATGTTGAAGGCGCAGAACAATACATTATTGATGCATTAAATTGGTGCGGAATGCCTTATGATGAAGGCGTTAACAAGAACGAAAAATTTGGACCATACAGACAGAGTGAGCGTAAACATTTATACAAGCAGTATGCAGATGAATTAATTGCTTCGGGTAATGCTTATTATGCTTTTGATACTGCTGAAACTTTAGATTTTCATAGAAAAGACCACGAAGCTAAAGGCAAAACCTTTATTTATAACTGGCATAATCGCTTAAAGCTAAGTAATTCATTATCGCTTAGCGCGGAGGAAACTCAGGTAAAATTAGAAGCTGGCGAAGATTATGTTATTAGGTTTAAATCACCACAAGACGAAACGCTATATTTAAAAGATATTATTCGTGGTGACATTAAAATTGATACAAACATTTTAGACGATAAGGTGTTGTTTAAAAGTGACGGTATGCCAACCTATCATTTAGCTAATATTGTTGATGATCATTTAATGGAAATATCACATGTTATCCGAGGGGAAGAATGGTTGCCAAGTTTAGCATTACACTATCAATTATATAAAGCTTTTGGTTGGGAGGCGCCAGAATTTGCACATTTACCATTAATAATGAACCCAACCGGGAAAGGAAAATTAAGTAAAAGGCATGCTTCTAAATTAGGGATTCCGGTGTTTCCTTTAAACTGGTTAGATAAGAATACTAACGAACTTTCTATTGGCTACAAAGAAGCTGGGTATTTTCCAGAAGCTGTTGTTAATTTCTTAGCTTTTTTAGGATGGAATCCGGGAACAGAACAAGAAATATTTAGTTTAGAAGAGCTAGTAAATGCTTTTGATTTAGGAAAAATCAATAAGTCTGGAGCACGTTTTGATCCCGATAAAACCAAATGGTTTAACCACCATTATATGCAAGAACAAAGTAATGATGCATTGGCTGTAGTTTTTAAAAATGAACATTCAGAGTTGGCAAAAGTAGATGCAAGCTATATTTCTATGGTTATTGGTTTAATAAAAGAGCGCGCTACGTTTATTTCTGATTTTTGGGAATTGAGTCATTTCTTTTTTACTGCACCAACAGCTTATGATGAAAAGGCTTCTAAAAAAGCGTTTAAAGATGGTACTAAGGAATTAATGACTGAATTAGTTTCCATAATAAAAAATATTGAAGATTTTACTGTGGAAAATCTTCAAACTGATATTAAAGGGTGGATTACATCTAATGAAATTGGCTTCGGAAAAGTAATGATGCCATTGCGTTTAGCTTTAGTTGGTGCATTGCAAGGTCCTGATGTTTTTGATATTATGTTTATGATTGGGGAAAAAGAAAGCGTTAAACGTATTGAAAGTGTAATAGCAATATTATAAGTTTTGTTGTTTAAGAATTGAATTTGTAGTAGTAAAAAAAGGAGTCTATTGCTTCAAAGGAATTACCATATTCCAAGTGTTTTCAAATTCCCATGCTTTCTCACCTTCTCCAACAGCAGCAAATAAATGTGTAGGCTTCCCGTCTTCAACCAAAACAAATGGGCGCTCGAAATGGTTATGGTGTGATTTAGTCCCATCATCCCATACAATATCTCGGCTATACGCTTTTACCTTTTCAAATAAATTCCACTCTACACCGTCATTAGACCATACATGAATTCCCCCTCCTTCTTCTCCGCATATTTTACCAGATCGATCTTTTAAAATAGCCTCATACTTATCGCTAGCTCGCCAAACAAATGGGTCTTCAACATCTATTAAGTTATTTTCTGTAGTTTCAAAACGAAATATTGGTTCTTCGCTTAATCTTTTGTATTCGCCTCTAGGGCTTGATGCCATAGACACCCCTAGCAATAATGGTGGAACCAACCCTTCTGTAGAAGATTTATACATTAATAAAATGTTTCCGGTTTTGGGGTCAACAGCTGGTGATGGGTTTGAAGTAATAGACGCATCCCAATGCCCTTCTCGAGGTTCAATTACTGGCCTATCAACACGCTCCCATGGACCAAAAACGGAGTCGCTAATAGCTAAGCCAACTCGCTTATTCATCCATGCTTTTTTCCAGTTATCTTCTGTAACTATTGGGTTTTCTTTGGTAGGCATTGGAAAATCATATGTAGTCCCAAAATGATATAACAAATACTTGTCTTTATATTTAACTATACGTGGGTTGTGTGTGCACATGCCATCAAAAAACTCTTTTCCTCGAACAGGAAGAACAATTTCTTGAAAAACATAAGGGCCAACTGGAGTATCTGATGTAGCGCGAACAACTTCTGAATTTGTTACCCAATTACCAAAACCTACATCTTTAGACCATCTTGATGCGAACATGTGATATTTTCCGTCTTCACCTTTAATCACAGAAGAACCCCGTATCCAATAGTTATCATCTCGAAAACCACCTCCTTTTGGTGCAGGTAAAATACGATCAATAAAAGACTTATTAGATATCTTATCGCTAGATACACAGGACCATAAACCCGAAGCAGAGACTAGTGCAGCCCCTTTAGCCGTAGTTTCAATAAACACTCTTCTTTTCATAATGTTTTATATTCTAAAACAAAACAACAGCACCTAAAACCAACATGGTTTGATTTCCTTTAAAACTAGTAACACCTCCAGAAGTATCAAGGCTTTTAGAGTTTAGTTTTTTCAAAATATTGGTAAACCCATAAATATATTGTGCTTTAAGCTTAAAGTTTTTAATACCAACAGACGCGCCAACTGCTCCATTTACATTAAACTGAGAAATATTTGTAATGTCTTCTGCCACTAAATTGCTATAATTATTTATATAATAGCCTTTTTTAGCATCATCTTTAAGCTCTAATTTTCCATTGTATTGCAACATGGGTCCTATATCAATAGTAAAATAATCTGGAATTACTTTTATATGCATTAGCATCGCCACTTGAGCAGCAAACATTTTATATTTAGCAAACTCATTAGGGTTGCTATTACTTAACATGGTTGGTCTTGCCGAAATTTCAATAGTGTTTTCAGAAAGCTGCATTCCAAAACTTATATCGTACCATCTAACCGGAATATTAACTGTGGCTGTTAAGCCTCCAGCAAATCCGTTAGATTCTTTAGTTATAAAATTATCGGTAGTAATATTAAATTTTGTGATACCCCCACCAACTCCAAGGCCATTAGTTATTCGGTAATTTCCTTTTTGTGAAAAACTTTTTGTAACAAAACATAGTAAAATGACTACTAATAAGAAAAGTCGATTATATTTCATAGTTTGGGTTATAAACAGCCAAATATAGTATAATTTTTGTATCTTAATTTTTCTAACCATTTTAATAAATTTATTATGAACTTATTTTTTATCCCCGTTATTCTTTTTGGATTAATCATATTAATCTCAGCATTCTTTATTGTTAAACAACAAACCGCAGTAATTGTAGAGCGCTTTGGTAAGTTTCAAAGTATTCGTCATTCTGGTTTACAAATAAAAATTCCTTTAGTAGACCGAATTGCTGGTCGATTAAGCTTAAAAATTCAACAATTGGATGTTATTATTGAAACTAAAACTTTAGATGATGTGTTTGTGAAGCTAAAAGTATCTGTACAATACAAAGTTATTCGCGACAAAGTATACGATGCTTTCTATAAGCTTGATTATCCGCATGATCAAATTACAAGTTACGTATTTGATGTAGTTCGTGCTGAAGTTCCTAAAATGAAGTTAGATGATGTATTTGTAAAAAAAGATGATATAGCTATTGCTGTAAAATCCGAATTAAATGAAGCAATGTCAGGCTATGGATACGATATTATTAAAACTCTAGTAACAGATATTGACCCAGATGGTCAAGTAAAAGAGGCAATGAACCGTATTAACGCTTCCGAGCGTGAAAAAATTGCAGCTCAGTTTGAAGGTGATGCGCAACGTATTTTAATAGTTGAACGCGCTAAAGCTGAAGCTGAAAGTAAACGTTTACAGGGTCAAGGTATTGCAGACCAACGTAGAGAAATCGCTCGTGGGTTAGAAGAGTCTGTAGAGGTGTTAAACAAAGTTGGCATTAACAGTCAAGAAGCATCAGCTTTAATTGTGGTAACGCAACATTACGATACGCTTCAGTCTATAGGTCAAGAAACCAATAGTAACTTAATTTTATTGCCAAATTCACCACAAGCAGGTAGTACTATGCTAAACGATATGGTGGCTAGTTTCACCGCAAGCAATCAAATTGGTGAGGCTATGAAAAATTCTAAAAAGAATAAAAACGAATAATTTTATTTTTTAAAAACCAACCCTCTAAATTTATACTTAGAGGGTTTTTTTGTTTCTTTAACTAATGAAAAAAGAAATTTTAATCATTCTAGGGTCTCCAAACTCTCCTGAGGGCATATTAAGTAATATTTCAAAAAGTAGATTAGACTATTGTTTAGAAAACTATATAGATGGAAAACAAATTCTTTGTACTGGTGGATGGGGAGATCATTTTAATACATCAGATAAACCTCATGCTGAATATTCTAAGGCTTACTTAATTAAAAATGGGGTTTTGGAGAACGCTTTTTTAGATTTTGCGTTATCATCAAATACTGTTGATGATGCTGTAAAAATTAAGCCTATAATTCAAAATATTAAAAACAGCTCCTTAACTATAATCACTTCAGATTATCATGTAGATAGAGTAAGATTAATTTTCGAAGAAATTTTAAATGGTTATGAAATGTCTTTTATTGGCGCAAAATCTAATTTGGATAAAGAAGCGTTAACCCTTTTAGAAAATCATGAAAAAAAAGCAATACAATCTATTATAGATAACGGCTTATACTATTAATCTTTACGAAAGCCGTTTTTACAATTTTCTAAGCTTTGGTTCTTCTTCTTTTATCTCCTCCTCTTTATTTAAGTTTCCAGGAAAAACAAGCGAAGTACTAGCAAATGTGGTTCCGAAATTTATATTCGCATAATACACTTGGCTAACAGCATCTTTTACTTGACTTTTAGATAATTCTTTTAGAGGATGAATAAACACCGACCATAAAACACCATCTGAAACCGCATATTTAACATCTAAAGCTGTGTGGAAATTTGCAACTAAAGCTGCTTTAATTAAATCATTATTCAAACTATTTGAATCTGCAATTGGAGAAATAATTCGCATCCTATTATTCTTGGTGTCTGTTATAGATAGCAACTGAACTTCTTTAATAAAAAATTGCCAAGCCCCATCTTTCCCTTGAATAGAATCACTAACTGAAGTGTAAATACTCTCAAGTGTTTTGTTATCCATGGTTTGGGAAAAAGAAAAAAAAGGGAATACAATAAAAAGAAAAACTAATTTTTTCATAACTACATATTTATAACCTATAAGTCGAAAGCTTATTAAATTACTTAATATGTATTTCTTTTTATAATTTAAAAGGATGCCTTTCCTCCCACTTTTTAATAGGATTCATATATTTTACAATACACTTTAAAACCGTGTTTGCTATAAAGTTATTTGTATGTTTTAAATACACATGCATTGTGCTGGGTTTTGCCCCAATAGAACTTTTAATTTCCATTGCGGTTCTGGCATAAACAATGGTTTTAAAACCATTTTCAATACCAAAAAACGCCATATTAAATAACATGTTTAAATACATTTGATGCTTATGTTGCAAGTCTTTATTGTAGCCTAAAAAATAAGTTTCTAAAACATTATTATTTAAAATTAACGTATAAAAACCCACTAATTCTTCATTAAAAAAATACCCAAACACTTTAAATTTTTCTTCCAACCGAACTTTTAAATTATAAAAATGTGAGTTATTTAATTTGAATGAATTAACACCCGCATTATCTGAAACAGTTTCATATAATTTAAAAATAACCTCAGAGTTATTCTTAATAAAGTCTTCGCTTAATTCTTTACATTCTAGGTTTATAGATTTTTTTCGTGCTGTTTTATAACGCCTTCTATATTTTTTATTAAAAGCTGTAATATAGTTTTCTGGTGTCTTCCAAGAATCTAAAACAGAAAGTATCATGTTTGGCTGTACCTGAACTTTATATAGGTTATTCCTTTTGAAAAATTCAGAATTATTATGAATTGTATCGTTTTCAAAATAATCTTTAAAAGCAATAATTCGTATTTTTTTATTAAACTTTGATTTAATTTCTAGTGTTAAATCGTTTAAAGCCTTGTCTATGATATTTAGGTATTCTGGTTGAGATATTTCTTCTTTTAAAAAACACAATCCATGCTGTCCTGTATGCATTAAATTACCAACAATTAATGCGTTTCCTTTTATAATTTTAGAAACCAGCTCTTTTGCAACTTGTTTGATGGTATTGTTTGATGTTTTTCTAAATATATCATCTAGATACATTTCTACACGTTGAATAATAGCAACAGCGACTAATCTTTCGGCTTTAAAAACACCTAAATAGTATGATGTAATATTACTAGGAGAAGATGCCTCTAACCCTTTTAAAAATGATGTTTTTAAAAAAACATCGTGGTTTTGAAGCGCATCCCAAGAGTTTGGTAGCTGGTTAACCGAATTATATAGTTTATAATGTATCAATACAAAAAGAAAAAAGACCGAAGTTAAACACCTCAGCCTTTATTTATGTTAAAAATTTATAAATTTATTACTTCCAGCCACAAATAATAGCACCCATTACACCAAGTGTAACAATCCAATAGCCACTATTTATAAATATATACTTAGCGCCCTTGCGCTCAAATAAAGCGTTAGTGCCAATAATTGGAAGCGCAATAAAAACGCCAGTTAAAACACCGTGTAATGCGCCATGTTTAAAAGTTCTAAAAGCATCTCCGTAATCTACCATTAAAGCTTCATAAGATGGTAAAGCAACAGAAGGGTCTCCTCCAATTAAACTAAACACGCCCATTTGATGAATAACTATTCCAGGTAATGCTGTAGACAGTAAAAAAGCAAATAAAAGTGCTAAGCCAAAAATTTTAGCCATATTACCGCCTTTAACTTGTTCGTCGGTCATACCGGCAGCCTGCATCCAAGCGTTTCCAAAAACTTTTGGATTATACCAAATAAATCCGACAACTAATGCCGAAACCGCAGCAACTAACATTGCAATTGGGTTTAAATACTCCATAATAATTTTGTTTTAGTTAGAAGTTAAATATAGCTAAAAAAAATTATGTTATTCTTTTTTTAACACTTTGCCCGTTTCTAAATTGCATTAGCCTCAGCCACTAAGATTTCATTTTTATCTTCTGAAGCTTTAGCAATAAATTCATTTATAACTTCATTTCGTTCTAACCCGTTTTTAAGTAAAACACCTAAAGTTAACATTGTGGCAATACGTGTTCCTGCTTTTTTAACAGCTGTTGCAAACAAAGGCTCTAAATCTTCATAAGGCACCTTTATTGCCAGCTCTTGAATTTCTGCTTTAACTTTTAACTGCTTTTCTTCTGGGAGATTGGTATACTTTTTTCCTAATTGTTGAATAACACTAATGGCTTTGCGCTCGCTTTTAGCGCCCTCAACCGGTCTTTTTTGTTGAGTTTGATTGTTTTTAGGTTTTTGCTTTGCCCAAGAGTCTCTTAAACCAACAGTTTTATTAAACACCAATGCTTCTGAGGTTGAATCGTCATCAACATTAAAATACCCTAATCGTTGAAATTGAAATCTGTCTCCTGTCTTAGCTTCTTTTAAGCTGGGCTCTACAAAGGCTTCAATAATTTTTAGAGAATTTGGATTTATAAAATCCATAAACATTTTATCTTGATGATTATCTGGAGCTTCGTCATTAAATAATCTGTCGTATTCTCTAACTTCGGCTTTAATTGCGTGTTTTATTGACACCCAGTGCAACGTGCCTTTTACTCTTTTTGAAGTGTCTTCACTATAAGTACAATGTACTTCAGTTACATTTCCATTAGTGTCTTTTACAACGTTTTCTGCTTTAATGATATAAGCATTTTTAAGACGCACTTCTCCGCCTAGTTTTAACCTAAAAAACTTGTTACCGGCTTCTTCTTTAAAGTCTTCTTTTTCAATATACAACTCACGAGAAAACGGTACTTTTCTAAAACCTGCACTTTCATCTTCCTGGTTGTTTTCTGCCTCAAGCCATTCTTCCTTGTTTTCAGGATAATTAGTAATTACAACTTTTATAGGGTTTAAAACCGCCATAACTCTTGGCGCTGTTTTATTTAAATCTTCTCGAATACAAAACTCTAAAAGTGATACGTCTATTACATTGTCTCGCTTTGCAACCCCTACCGTTTCAATAAATTTTCTAATAGCTGTAGGTGTGTAACCTCGGCGGCGCAAACCAGAAATGGTTGGCATACGTGGGTCGTCCCAACCAGAAACAATTTTATCTTCAACTAATTGCAACAGTTTACGTTTACTCATAATCGTGTAGCTTAAGTTCAAACGTGCAAACTCACGCTGTTTAGGTAAGGCTGGATATTCATTTTTACCGTAAGTATACACTTGTTCTTTAAACCAATTATAAAGTTCTCTGTGGGGCTTAAATTCTAGAGAACATAATGAATGTGATATTTGTTCAATGTAATCACTTTCACCGTGCGTCCAATCATACATTGGGTAAATACACCAATCATTTCCTGTTCTGTGATGGTGTTTCTTTAAAACACGATACATGATAGGGTCGCGCATTAGCATGTTTGTATGTTGCATATTTATTTTAGCACGCAAAATATGTGAGCCTTCTTCAAACTCACCATTTTTCATACGCACAAATAAATCCAAGTTTTCAGCAACACTCCTATTTCTATATGGTCCATCTAC
Organism: uncultured Flaviramulus sp.; assembly: GCA_947501105.1. Classification (GTDB taxonomy): domain Bacteria; phylum Bacteroidota; class Bacteroidia; order Flavobacteriales; family Flavobacteriaceae; genus Wocania_A. Next base: position 340,158 of record CANMUP010000001.1, read on the forward strand.
ACCAGGCTGTGTTGGTGTCCCTTTTTGTTCTGCCATAGCTTCGCTAGACTGAGAATCTATATAGGCTTTTCCTTCTTTAATAAGCAAAACAGCCCAATCATAAAGTTGTTGAAAATAATCTGAAGAATACAATTCGTTTGCCCATTTATAACCCAACCAGCTAATATCGTGTTTTATAGCATCAACATATTCTTGCTCTTCTTTTGCTGGATTTGTATCATCAAAACGCAAATTTACTGGTGCATTATATTTTTCACCCAAACCAAAACTAATACCTATAGCTTTAGTGTGTCCAATATGTAAATAACCATTTGGTTCTGGCGGAAAACGAAAACGTAAGTTCTCTTTTGTCATTCCACTAGCCAAATCTTCTTCAATAATTTGCTCTAAAAAATTAAGCGACTTTTTTTCTTCAGACATGCTTTTAAAAATAAAGCACAAATTTATAGAAATAAAGCGAGATATAAACGCAAAAAGACCTTTCAAAATATTAAAATGAAAGGTCTAAAAGTATATTGCTATTAATCTTTTATGTAGTATCTGGCTATATAAAAATGTATATAACTAGCATTAAATTACTTTGCTTAACCAGCTACTTTGATGGTTTTTGTTAAAGTGTAACCCTCTTTTGTGTTACCAGTTACAGAGTCTGCTATATTTGCTCCTCCAACAATACCATCATTAGTATTGTTAGTGTCTGCATCACCTTTATATTCAGATGTTCCATAAACTGCCTTAGAAACATCTTCTGGAAAAGAAACTTGAGTAATTAACAATGATGCGCCTGAGCTTCTCTTTACTTCAACGTGTAAGTGTGGTGTGCGCCCAGGATACCAACCTGGGTAAATACTTATAAAAGATGCATTTCCATTAGCGTCTGTGGTTTGTCTTCCGCGTAAAAAATGCTCGCTAGTAAAATTACCGTCTAATTGTCCTGAATACTCTGAATAATTTCCTTTAGCGTCACATTGCCAAATATCTACTAAAACACCTGTTAGTGCATCACAATTACTGTTCGTATTTTGAATGATAAACTTAATTAGCAAAGGAACCCCAGCTTTATTCCCTACAATATTTTCGCGAACTAAATCTGCAGGAGTTTTTATAGGAAAAGGACCTGCTGTTTCTGTAGGCGACAGTGCGCAAGTATTTGGATTATTATCATTATTATCGTCACTACTACATGAAGACATAACTGAAGGGATGGCAACAATAGCCCCCATTCCAACTATTCCTTTTTTTAAAAATTTTTTTCTATTCATAGCAATTCTTTAGTTATATAACCTTTAATTTATTATTTACCCTAATTTATTTCTTAAAAAGCAATCCAAAACATTAAAATTAACTAACGACAACTATTTTTTGTGGTTGTTGGGCTCTCACATAAATCAAAAACAGGGTTTATTAGTAGTATATTTGATTTGTTTACCAATTAAATATTCTAGTACTTTGCTTTATGGGAATTATAAAAGTTGAAAACATACGTGTATTTGCCTATCATGGGTGTTTAAAAGAAGAAACTAAAATAGGAAGTGATTATCGTGTAGATTTACAGGTTAAAGCTAATTTGCAAGCTTCTTCAAAAACTGATAAACTCAATGATACTGTTGATTACGTGTTTTTAAACAGAGTTATTAAAGAAGAAATGGAAAAGCCTTCTCATTTACTTGAAACTGTTGCAAAACGTATACTAAATAGGATATTTAATGAAGATAAATTAGTAAAAAAAGCAACTGTTTGGGTAAGTAAGCTAAACCCTCCTATTGGTGGCGATGTAGAACGTGTAACGATAAAAATGACTGATAAGCGTAAAAACTAATTTTTTGTAAGGAAAAGTTATATTTTTTTTTACATTTGCAGCAAGTTTTTGATTCCCTCTCAAGAATAGTTTTAAACATATATAAAGTAAAATATAATGGCGTCGTGGCCGAGTGGCTAGGCAGAGGTCTGCAAAACCTTCTACAGCGGTTCGAATCCGCTCGACGCCTCAAAAAAAAGAGACACTATTAGGTGTCTCTTTTTTTGTTTCGCATCTTTATTGAAACATAATAAAAGTCTTTTAAATTATTCTGGAAGCTTTTCTTTTATAGGGCTTATTTGTTCTAATTTTTCTTTATTTCTTTCGTAAGTTTCAGGAAATAACCCTTGTATAAGAAGCAGTATTCCAAAACCTAAAATAACTAAGGCTATTATTTTTTTAGTTTTAAAAATAAGCCGTGGTGTTAGTTTGTCTTTAAGACGCTTTGCTATTACTATTTTAAATAAATCTGCAACAAAATAGGACGTTAGCATCGTTACAATAAAAACTATTTCTCCGTTTTTTGATGTTGTTAAAGAATCTCCTAAAACAATAAAGCCTAACCAGCCTAATAAAACGCCTATATTAATGAAGTTGAGCAGAAACCCTTTAACAAAAAGTTTACCGTAATCTTTTTGAATTTCTACTTTATGATATTCTTTTACTATAGATCGAAACGACTTAGATGTTTTTATAAACGAAATAATGCCGTAAACTATTAATAAAACACCGCCAAAAATTAAAAAACTAGGATCGTCTTTTATTTTTCCTCTTAAACTATTTGTACTGTAAAAAGCAATTATAATAAAAATAATATCTGCAAGAATAACACCTAAATCAAATATTAATGCGCTTCTAAACCCTTTTGTGGCACTGGTTTCTAGAAGCACAAAAAAAACTGGACCAATAGTAAAGGCTAGAATTATTCCAAAAGGAATAGCTGTTAAAATATCATCAAACATATTTGTGTGAAGCTTTACACAAAGTAAAGAAATATTTTACTATTATTAAATTGCTAGTACACACTATTTGAAAAGAAAACCCGCTATTAATAGCGGGTTTTTAATTTATGTTTAATGGTTTCTAATTCATTCGTTTTACGCGCCCACCAAAAACTCTACTCTCATTAACTGTTTCTGGATCGCCATATATAAAAACATCACCTCCGGCTCTAATTTTTATATCAACTAATTTCGAGGCATTTACATAAGCTTCTCCAGCTGCTCTAATAGCAACTTCTGTTTTATCAGTTTTAAGTTCTCCTCCTTTATAAACACCTCCTGTTAGTATAGATATATCTTGACTTTTAGCTTTACCTGCAGCTTTAATTACACCTCCTGTTACAGATTTAATATTAGCATAAGTTACATTTAGTTTTACGTCAATCTTTCCTCCTTCTTGAGCTTTTAAATCAATTTCAAATTGTTTTATTTTATCATCTGAAAAAACTTTAGCGCCTTCATTAACATCAATAATATCAACACTAGAATAATATAACTTAACTGAGGTTTTATTACCATCAAAAATTTCTTCTAATTTCATTTTAATCTTTAACTTTCCATTTTTGTTATTAATTAAAACATCTTCTTTATTTTCTCCTGTAATAATTATTTTGTTTTCTTTAGATTTAATTAATTCAACTTCAATTAAATCGTAAACTTTAAGTTCTTTAAATTCTCCTATTGTTTTTTCTATAGATTCTTGAGCAAAAACAGTTGAAGAAATAATAATTGCTAAAATTGATAGTATTTGTTTCATAATAAAATTATAAGGGTTTTTTACTTAACGCAAAATTATCAATAATTATTCCCTTTTTTAATATCTAAAATTTATTTTATTATTTAATTAACTTTTACTGCTGTTCCTGTTATTGAAATCATAATTATTCCTGTTGATGGCGAGGTTTCAATATCTATTTTAATACCAACCACTGCATTTGCTTTTAAAGCTATGGCATTGTCTTTAAGTTTTTGGAATGCAACTTCTTTAACTTCGTTTATCTTATTTTCATAAGATTCATAATATTTCTTCATATTAAAAGAAAACGTTGCTTTAGGCATACTAACGTTTACGCCAGTAACAATCCCTAAATAATCTTGAATTTTATATCCTTCTATCGAATTTGTTGTAGTTAATATCATGCTTTACATTTATTTTTGTTTATAAATATAAGTAGATAAAATTGATAAAAATGTTACTTAAAAAATAACTTTAATCTTCATTTTTTCCAATCAAATTAAAATCCAAATGTTTCTTAACTAAATCGGTATTCTTAACTTTTACAATGACTTCATCTCCTAACTGATACATGGTTTTAGTGTTTCTACCAACCATAGCATATTGGTCTTGATCGAAAGCATAATGATCATCTTTCATATCACGTACACTTACCATACCTTCACATTTATTTGAAATAATTTCTACGTAAATTCCCCAATCGGTTACTCCAGAAATTACACCTATAAATTCTTGATCTTTATGATCTTGCATAAATTTAATCTGCATGTATTTTATAGAATCGCGCTCTGCTTTTGTAGCTAAATTTTCCATATTACTAGAATGGTTACATTTATCTTCATAAACGTCTTCATTAGCCGATTTTCCTCCATCTAAATAATGTTGCAATAAACGATGTGCCATAACATCAGGATAGCGACGAATAGGTGATGTGAAATGGCTGTAATAATCAAAAGCTAATCCGTAATGTCCAATATTATGTGTTGTATATTCAGCTTTACTCATACTACGAATAGCTAGTGTATCAACTAAATTCTGTTCTTTTTTACCATTAACTTCTTTAAGTAAATTATTAAGAGATGCTGATGTTGTTTTACGGTCTTTAAAATTAAGTTTATATCCAAATTTTGATACAATCCCTTGTAAATTAGCTAATTTACTATCATCTGGTTCGTCATGTACACGGTATACAAACGTCTTTTTTGATGATTGTTTACCAACAAATTCTGATACTTTTCTATTTGCTAATAGCATAAATTCTTCTATTAATTTATTAGCATCTTTACTTGTTTTAAAGAATACACCTTCTGGATTATTATCCTTATCTAAATGAAACTTCACTTCTACTTTATCAAATGATATTGCGCCAGAACTCATACGCTTTCTTCGCATATTTTTAGCTAATTCGTCCATTTTTAAAATAGCATCAGCAATAGTTTGATCTGTTTTATAAGCTTTTCCTGTTAAAGAAACTTCTTTAGGAATATCGTTAGTTTTTGATTCAATTACTGCTTGTGCTTCTTCATAAGCAAATCGTGCATCGCTATAAGTTACAGTACGTCCAAACCACTCATTCTTAATTTCACATTTATCATTCATTTGAAACACTGCAGAAAATGTATATTTTTCTTCGTGTGGACGTAATGAACAAGCATTATTTGATAATACTTCTGGTAACATAGGAACTACTCTATCTACTAAATATACAGAAGTAGCGCGCTCATAAGCTTCATCATCTAAAACAGTTCCTTCTTGTAGATAATGTGAAACATCGGCAATATGAATTCCTATTTCATACAAACCATTATTAAGCACTTTAAAAGATAAGGCATCATCAAAATCTTTAGCATCTTTAGGGTCTATGGTAAAGGTTAAATCTTTACGCATATCGCGTCGTTTAGCTATTTCTTCTTTAGTAATTGAAGTATCTAATTTATTAGCAAATTCTTCAACCTCGTATGGAAATTCGTGAGGTAAACCATATTCTGCAAGTATAGCATGAATCTCTGTATTATGATCACCTGGTTTTCCTAAAACCTTAACCACTTTACCATAAGGAGAATCTGCTTTTTCTGGCCAATCTTCAAGTTTTACTAATACTTTATCACCATCTTCAGCATTAAACGTTTTATTGATAGGTATAAAAATATCTTTATACATTTTATTACTATCTGCAACTACAAATGCAAAATTCTTTTTTTCCTGAATTTGAATAACACCAACATATTCGCTTTTTTCGCGTTTAATTATGCCTGTTATTTCACCTTCTAATTTTCCGCGTTTGCGTCGTTTATAAACATAAAACTCTACTTCATCTCCGTTTAATGCTTTATTAATATTATTTGATGCTATAAACACATCATCTTCAAAGGCATCACTAATAATATAGCCAGATCCTTTTGCAGATGAATCAAGGATTCCTGTGTGATATTCGGTATTAATAATAGCTTTATACTTACCACGTTCTACTTCTTCAATCTCTTGTTTTCCTTGTAAATCGCGTAATTTTTTTATAATTTGATTTCTGCTACTTGCATCATTTACTCCAAGTTTTGCAGCTATTTGTTTATAATTTAAGGCTTGATTTCTTTCTTTTTTTAAAATACTTAAGATAGTATTTGTTAGGTTGGAAATCCCTTTTCTTCTGGATTTTCCTTTTCTTTTTTTACTCATTTAAATTTTTGTAATCATTTTCATTTCCTAAGATACTGGAAATTTTGTTATTAAATAGCGTTGTTATTTTAGGAGAAGATTTGCTATTTATTTTTTACAAAGCTACGGTTATTATTTTTAATCGTTTTTTTTTAATGTTAAATTAAAGTTATCCACATTATATATTATATAATTATTTTCTTTTTAAAATTTTAAAAAATAAATGATGGTTATTATAGTGTGTTAATATCTAGTATAACTTTTTTTACTTTTATTTTGATGTTAATGAATTTGTATTCTATTAAAAGGTAATTAACAGGTTATATTTTTTTAAAAGATTCATTTTTAAGTGTTTTAAGTTTTATATAAACAGTTGTTAACAACTAAAAATTCACATTAATTACTAATAAGTATTTTAAATTTTGTGTTTATATCTGTCTATCTTTAGTCTTATAACATCGCTAAAAAAAGTGAGTTAAATTTTAGGTTATTTCATAGATGTTTTTGATTAAAAAAATAAATGATACTTCCTAATTTTACTTTTAAAAAAGAATAAACAGTTATTAACAAGTAATGAATATATTAATTGACAATGTTTATAATTACTACCTTTGTATTATTATAAACTAATATAAATAAAATGACAATTTCTATAGGAAACGATCACGCTGGTACAGATTATAAATTTGCTATTAAAAAACATTTAGAAGCAAAAGGTTATACTATAAATAATTATGGTACTGATGCTAATGATAGTGTAGATTACCCAGATTTTGTACATCCTGTTGCTAAAGATGTAGTTGCAAGTAAAGTAGATTTTGGAGTTTTAATTTGCGGAAGTGCTAATGGTGTAGCTATGACTGCTAATAAATATCAAGAAATTAGAGCTGGCCTTTGTTGGAATAAAGAAATAGTTAGCTTAATAAGACAACATAATAACGCTAATATATTATGTATACCTGCTCGTTTTACAGCTATACATCAAGCTATAGAAATGGTTGATACTTTTTTAAATACTGAGTTTGAAGGAGGTAGACATCAAAATAGAATTGATAAAATTCCATTATCTTGTTAAATGGGTCATAACCATTCTCATAATCACACACATTCACAATCTGATTTAAAAGGAAGAAATCTTTTTATATCTATTCTATTAAATATCCTCATAACTGTAGCTCAAGTTATAGGAGGCTTGATTTCTGGTAGTTTAGCACTTTTAAGTGATGCTTTACATAATTTTAGCGATGTTATATCATTAGTTGTAAGTTATATTGCCGAAAAACTTTCCAAACGAAAAGCTTCATTTCAAAAAACCTTTGGGTATAAACGAGCTGAAATATTAGCTGCATTTATAAATGCTTCAACTTTAATTATTGTTGCTGTTTTATTAATTATAGAGGCTGTTGAGCGTTTTCAAAATCCACAAGAAATAGAATCTAATTTAGTTATTTGGTTATCATTAATAGCTATTTTAGGAAATGGCTTTAGTGTACTTTTATTAAAAAAAGACTCTGAAGCTAATATGAATATGAAAAGTGCTTACCTTCATTTATTAACCGATATGATGGCAAGTGTTGCAGTATTAATAGGAGGTATATTAATGAAATTTTATCAGCTATATTGGGTTGATAGTGTGTTAACTTTTGTGATTGCAGTTTATTTAATTTGGATGGGTTTCGATTTATTAAAAGACTCAACCAAAGTGTTGATGTTATTTACTCCAGATTCAACTCCTATAAATAAAATAGTAGATGAAATTAATAAATTTGAAAGTATAAAAAATGTGCATCATGTACATATTTGGCAATTGAATGAAGAGGAAATACATTTAGAGGCTCATATTGATTTTAATGAAGATATTACCTTATCTCAATTTGATATTATTTTACATAAAATTGAAAACTTAGTGTTGCATAAATACGATATTAATCATGTTAATATTCAACCAGAATTTGGTAAAGACGATGCTAAAGATGTTATTGTTCAAGATTAAATTATGTTAGAAATTAAAGTAAAAACATTCCAACAATTAACCATTCAGGAATTGTACGGTCTATTACAATTACGAAGTGATGTTTTTGTAGTTGAGCAAGATTGTGTATATCAAGATCTTGATGGTAAAGATCAAAAAGCATTGCATGTTTTAGGTTTTAAAAATGGTAAAATAGTAGCATACACGCGTATTTTTAAACCAGGTGATTATTTTAATAATGCCAGTATTGGTAGAGTAGTGGTTGCTAAAAATGAGCGCCAATACAAATATGGTTATGATATTATGAAAGCTTCAGCTGATGCTATAAAAAATCATTTTAACGAAACAAAAATTAAAATTTCTGCTCAAGTTTATTTAAATAAATTTTACAACAACTTAGGTTTTAAAACTATTGGTGATGAGTATCTTGAAGACGATATTCCACATATCGCCATGATAAAAGAATAGTTATCGTTTTAAAGCAAAATACCCTTTTAATACATCTTTATTGTTTAAAATAATTTTATACCAATAGCTACCATCAGGTAAAGGCCTACCATTGTAAACACCATCCCAACCTTGAGAATTTGGAAGTAAAAATTTTAATAACTTCCCGTGTCTGTTAAAAATAGAAATATTATTAACGCTATTATTATTATCTGTAACTTTCCAATAATCGTGACTACCATCATTATTTGGCGTAAAATATTTTGGAATAAAATAATCTTCATTAGAAATGGTTACATTAAAACTGGTTTGGTTACTGTCACAGATTGTCTCATTATAGATATAAATAGTTTGTGATGTATTTATAATGTCTCCAGTTTGCAAAGGTGTACCACTTCCATTAGATTGGGTAAAATAGTTTCCGTTAGAAAGTAGAGGAAGTGTGTAAGAAGTTCCTATAAAATCATCTAAACTATCAACAGGTACAAAATTATTACAATCAGAAGGGTTTTCAACATAGTTTGAAAAAGAAACAGGTTTCCAGTTTGGATTATTTCTTGAGGCATCATCCACTATTACACAATTTAAGTTAGGATTGAATTCAAAATCCATAATAGTAGCATTTTCATTAGTACCGTTTTTAATATTTAATCTACAGAGATTGTTATTACTACAATCTAAGTTTACTAGAGATGTGTTTTTAGACATATCTAATTGAGTAATTTGGTTAAACTCACAGCTTAAATCACTTAACAATGTATTTTGAGTAACATCTAAACTTGATAATTGATTATTAAAACATAATAAAACACGTAAATTAGAATTTAAAGTAACATCTAAACTTGATAATTGATTTATACCACAATCTAAAAAAGCTAAATTAGTATTTTGAGTAACATTAATATTTGTTAACAGATTTCCTCTAATAATTAAAGTATTCAAAGTTTTATTTTGAGTAACATCAATATTTGGTATTTGATTGTTTTCACACACCAAAACATTTAGATTTGAGTTTTGCGAAGTATCTAAACTGGTTATCAAGTTATTTCCACACGTTAATGATATTAAACTAAGATTGTTATTTACATTAATATCAGTTAATTGATTAAAATCGCACCACAATATTTTTAAAGCTATAAGCGTAGAAACATTTAAGCTTGTTAAAAAGTTGTTATTGCAATATAATTCTGTAATATTTAAATTAGATGACACATCTAAACCAGAAAGGTTATTATTAGAACAATCTAAGATTGATAATACATTAAAATCTTGAATTCCAGTTAAATCTGAAATATTCTTTGAGGCTACATCTAAATTTGTAACAGTATTAATATTTGCCGTGGGCACAAAATCATCTAAAACACCAGAGTCGTAACCTAAATCAATTAAAGCTTGTTCAAAATTATCATCAGGAATAAAGGTGTTTTGAGAAACACAAAGTATACTTGTTAAAAATAAGCATAAAGTAAATAAGCTAATTTTATTAACCATAAATTATTAATTCTCATTACCTACATAAGTAATTAAAATTTCTACACGTCTATCAAATTTTGGATCGCCACCAAGAGGAAATTTTCTACGCATTCCCATATAGCGCATACGTTTTTTGCTTACGCCTTTCTTTACAAAATAGTTGTATACATATTTTGCTCTAGCTTCAGATAAATTACGTTTTTTTGTTTTTCTATTAACGGCATCTCTAGTATATTGTGTACAGCAAACATGACCTTGAATGGTGAAATAAATATCATCACGCTCAACTAAAGATTTTGCTATTGCTTGAAGTGTTTTTTTAGAATCTGGAGTTACTGTGGCATACCCAGTTTTAAATAATATGTTTTCAAAAATGATTTTATCACCAACCTTAAGCTTTCCTTTTATTTGTTCAGGAACATCTTTCTTTTTAACGGTTTCAATAACTGGTTTTTCTACAACAACTACAGGTTTTGGCTTTACAATAATTTCAACTTTACGGTTTAAGCCTCTAATTTTTAATAGGTTTTTTTCGTTAACTATTTTTAGTAAAATTTCGCCTTTTCCGTCAACATTTGTAATTAAGGATTCGCTTATTTCATTATTAGAAAAAACAGCTTTTATAGCATCAGCACGTTGTTGAGATAACTTTAAGTTGTAATCATCGGCTCCAATGTCGTCACAAAAACCAAAAATGGAAATAGATTCAATATTAACATCTGTTAATGTAGAAATAAAGAGTAATAATCTGTTTTCTTCAGTTGGAGGCACATCGTATTTATCTGTATCAAAATAAACATCATGCGTGAGTTTGCTTTGAGAAGAAGCAATATTAAAGCAAAATACAATTAGTATAAATCTAAATAATTTAGTCATTACTGGGGAATAGAATATAGCTATAAAGATACTCTTTTTAATTTTTTAACAGATTAATTGACTTTATCTCAAGTAATTTTGATAGGTAGAAGGGTTGCTTAGTATTTCAGTAGCTTTCTTTATTTTAGGATCGTTTATCTTATAATAATCATATAAACCTTCCCTATAAACATATCGTTTTACTATTTCTTCAGTTAAAAGCTCGAGCAAATAATCTTTATTTTCATCAATAGCTTTTGTTTTTGAAGCGCTTAAGTTAGAAATTAATGTGTTATAATCATTTTCAATATCATCATTTAAATCTTCTTTTGTTGCAGCTTCAAATGCTTTATAAAGTGCTTTTTCTGTTTCTGTTATAAAAGAAAAATTATTTGCTTTTAAGTAGTTTTTAAAGTTTGAAAAATTTGAAGTAGACAGGTTAAAGCTATTAATATCAGCAATCTGATTATTATAATAAAAATGAGTAGCAAAATCAAAGATTAGGTTATCGTTTGCTATAGCATTAATAATCGCAGAGTTTTTTGAAACCCCTAAGTTTTCATCAGGAAAAACACCCCCACCATCAAAAACTTTACGGCCATTTTTAGTTTTATATTCATTATAATTCTCTTGTTTTACCCTAACAGCCTCACCTTTTTCATTTCTATTCCAATAATCTAAAGACTGAATACATCTGCCAGAAGGCGTATAATACCTAGAAATAGTTATTTTAACCTGTGTGCCATAAGTTAGTAACTTAGGGCGTTGAACTAAACCTTTACCAAAGCTTCTAGAACCAACTATAACAGCACGATCTAAATCTTGTAATGAGCCAGAAACAATTTCGCTAGCTGATGCGCTACCCCCATCAATTAAAACAACCAACGGAATTTCAGTATCTATAGGGTCTTTTTGTGTGTAATATGTTCTGTTATATTTTTTAACTTTAGATTTTGTGGTAACAACCAATTGTCCTTTTTTAACAAATAAATTTACAATTTTAATAGCCTCGTTAAGTAACCCACCTGGATTTCCGCGTAGGTCTAAAATAATACGCTTTGCACCTTGTGCTTTTAAATCTCTAAGCGCATAATTTGTTTGAGATGCTGCTTTATTGTTAAACTGAGACAAAACAATATAACCAGTATTATCATTAACCATTGAAAAATGAGGGACAGCATTAATTTCAACTTCAGCTCTATTTATGGTAGTAGTTTTTGTTTCATTTTGACGCTTATAAGTCACCTCAACAGAAGTTCCTGGAGCTCCTTTTAGCAAATTACCAGCATCATCTTTATAGCCTTCAACACTTGTACTGCCAACTTTAATAATTTCGTCACCTGCTTTTAAACCAGCTTTATCGGCTGGATAATCTTTATAGGGTTCGACAATAACCAGTTTATCTTTTAGCGTTCTAACCTTAGCCCCAATACCTATATAATCTCCAGTATTATTAATTCTTGCAGCTTCAACATCCTGCTCGTTTAAAAAGTTAGTGTAAGGATCTAAGTCTGCTAACATGCTTTTTATAGCAGTATCCATTAAATCCCCCGGATTGGTTTCGTCAACATAATTCATGTTGAGCTCTTTAAACAAGGTTGTAAAGATTTCTATTTGTTTTGCGATTTCAAAAAAATCGTTTTTAAAAGCAGAGCCAGTAAAAACTATAGTAAGCGCTAAAACAGGAATTATTATTTTCTTTTTTAGTAATTGTTTCATTAAGAATATTTTTTATTCAGAAACCTTATCTAAAAACTTTTCAAATAAGTGTTTCATTTTGGTTTCAACTTGGGATAATGTGGGTTTTTCTTTGCCAATGTACAAAATCATAAACGCATATTGTGTTGTAATGTTGTTAAAATAATCAGCTTTATTTAGCCTATAAGCTTCTCTTAACAAGCGCTTTATACGGTTTCTATCTACAGCGGTTTTAAAGTTGCGTTTACTAACCGAAACTCCGGTTTTAGCAATAATATGATCATCAAAATGTGTTTGTAGATAAACCAAACGTAATGGGAAAGCAGAAACCGATTGCCCTTCTGTAAACAGTTGGTCTATTAGTTTTTTACTTTTAAGTTTTTCTTTATTAGAGTAGGTAAATTTCAATAAAATTTTTTTAAAAATCAAAGGTAGTAAATTAAGAAACTGTAACATATTAAAGGTTTTGTTCTCTATAAAAAAACTAAAACAATGAAAACACTCCATCGAATAGGGTTATTATCAACACCTTTAACTTTTATATTTGCAGGAATTGGTATGCTTTGGCTACTTAGAATAGATAATGCAGCAGGTAGTTTTTTTGATAAATTAATAAGTAATAGAAATGATTGGTTAGGAGCTCATGTTATTTTATTACTAAGCACAATATTTTTAGTACCAACAGCTATTAGTATTAGGCTTGCTTTAGAACATAGGGTTGTTGGCGCTATAGCCACTTGCATGGTTGTTTTAATTGCTTTTACAAGCGTTTTATTAGCGGGACAGTATGCAATTGATTTTGTTATGCCTTTACTTGTTGATGTTGGTGGAGAAGCATTAAAAGTGCATGGGTTTCTATTTAACACCCCTATAATTGATACATTGTTTTATAAGCTACCCAACTTAGTTTTTTTAGCTCTGTTTCTATTAACATGTACATTGTTTTGGAGCAACAAAGTGCCCCGTAAAATTGCTGTTATTTTATTTATAAATTGGTTGATGGTATTAATAGGAAACTTAATACATCCAACTTTTCAACGAATCGCTATTGTAGCACTTGCCTTTTCTTTTATGCCTTTTGTATGGTGTTGTTGGAAAAATGATAGCATTAATAAAGCGTAGTTTCATCTTGACTACTTAACAAAAAACAATAGTTTTTTTATAACATGCTATTCAATAATTTTCTACATGATAAAAATCATTCTTTATTACCATAAGACATAGTAATTTAACTCTTTTAAATTCTGTTAAAAACACGGGAAATGGGAGATTTAAACGTTACAAAACTGAACAGCAAAAAGGATAAAGCACATTATATTCATCATTTAATAAACGATATTGAAGCGTTGCAGATGATGATAGATAAGGGTATGATTGAAGAAAGCCCTATTCGTATTGGAGCAGAACAAGAGTTTTGTTTGGTAAACGAAAACTTTTTACCAGCGAATAATGCTTTAGATATTTTAAAAACACTTAATGACGACCACTTTACTACCGAAATAGGACATTATAACCTAGAAGCGAACTTAGACCCAGTTGAACTTAAAGGCGACTGTTTTTCAAAATTACATCAGCAATTAAATGCGTTATTAAAAAAAGCTAAAGCTGTTGCAGAAAAAAAGGATACTAAAATTGTGCTAACAGGTATTTTACCATCTTTTACATTAGATAGTATTACCGAAGATAAAATGACACCAATAAAGCGGTATTCGGTTTTAAATGATGCGGTAAAAGAAACACGAAAGCAAGATTTTAATATTCATATTAAGGGCACAGACGAACTAAATTTATTACATGATTCAATTATGTTAGAAGGCTGCAACACTAGCTTTCAAACACATTTACAAGTAAACCCAAATACTTTTATAGATACCTATAATTGGGCTCAAGCCATATCAGGACCTATTTTAAGTATGTGTACCAACTCTCCAGTATTATTTGGAAAAGAGCTTTGGAGCGAAACCAGAATTGCATTGTTCACACAAAGTGTCGATACGCGGGCAAACTCTTTTTTATTAAACGAAAAACAATCTCGTGTAAGTTTTGGCAATAGTTGGCAAACAGGCAATATAACTGATATTTTTAAAGATAACATTTCGCGTTTTAGAAGCTTTATTACTACCCATTTTATGCGTGATAGTGTAGAAATGGTGGAAAACGGTGAGGTTCCTAAATTAAGCGCACTACGACTACATAATGGAACTGTTTACCCATGGAATCGTGTCTGCTATGGTACATTAAATAGTAAACCACATTTACGTATTGAAAACCGCTATATTCCCTCAGGACCGACTCCAAGAGACGAAATAGCTAATATGGTATTTTGGGTTGGAGTAATGCTAGGGCAAACAAAACAATATAAAAACATACATGAAAAATGGGATTTTAAAGATGTGAAATCTAACTTTTTTAATGCGGCACGATATGGTATGGCTGCACAATTTTATTGGAATGGTAAATACGTTTCTAGCTTCGATTTAATAAGTAACGTGCTGCTACCAATGGCGTATAAAGGACTTTATAGCATGGGAGTTTCTCCAAAAGATGCTGAGTATTATTTAAAAATTATTGAAAACAGAATAGCTTCTCACAATGGTTCTGAATGGATCGCAAGAAGCTATCGGTATTTAACAAAAACTCACAAGCGTTATGAATCTATGCAGTTGCTAACCTCTAAAATATATGAAAAACAAGAACTTGGTTATCCTGTTTCAACATGGAGAATACTTAGAGGTGATACGGTTGATGTTGTTAAAAAAGACAATAGAGTTGTAAAGCATATTATGAGTACTGATATTTTTTCGGTTGATAAAAATGATAGTGTAGAGCTGGTGCTTCATATCATGAAGTGGAAAAACATTCATCATATGCCAGTAATTAATAGGAAAAGAGAAATGATAGGGCTTATTTCTTGGCATGATGTTAAAACCTATATAGGTAATATTCAAGAACAAAACGATTCAGTAAAGAAAATAATGAAAACAAATATTATTACTGTTTCTGAAACCGATTCTATTGATGAAGCCAAAAACCTTATGAACACACACACAATAAGCTGTTTACCAGTTATTAAATATGGAAAATTAATTGGCTTAATTACTCTAAACGATTTTGATTAATGATTGAAGCGGAGCGTGAAATGCTTAAAAACCAAAAAGTTATTAATAGAATAATTGGTACGATTGAAGGTCATGCAAAAGGCGCAACCATTGTGTTTTTTGCAGGTATACATGGCAACGAAAAGGCAGGTGTAACGGCTTTACAACACGTTTTTAAGCAGATTAAAATTAAGCATGTAAAAGGCAATATTTATGGTCTTTTAGGGAATATAAAAGCACTTAATTTAAACCAAAGATATATTGATAAAGATTTAAACAGACTCTGGACTCCTTCTAAAATTGAAACTATTTTAAATAAGAACAAACACAGTAACGAAGAACAGGAAGCGGTTGAATTATTTAATATTTTACAAGATATTTTAAAAAAACATAAAGGACCATTTTACTTTATAGATTTTCATACAACATCAAGTATCTCGCTTCCTTTTATAACGATTAACGATGCACTAATTAACCGAAAGTTTTCAAAGTTATTTCCTTTGCCGGTTGTTTTGGGTATTGAAGAATTTCTGGATGGACCTTTGTTAAGCTACATAAATCAGTTGGGGTATGTGTCATTAGGTTTTGAAGCAGGGCAACACGATTTAAAAACCTCTATAACTAACTGTACTGCTTTTACTTTTTTAACTCTGAGTTTCACTGATATTGTAGAAAAAAAGCATATTTCAAATTTTGAAAAACATGTTGATATCTTAAAAGATGAGGCAGAAAACATAAAAGACGTTTTTGAAGTTATTTATCAGTATAAAATTCAGCCTAACGAAAAATTTAAAATGATTAATGGTTTTAAAAGTTTTCAGCATATTAAAAAAGACACACCGATAGCAATAAGTAATAATATTAAAATCACATCAAGATACAATGCCAAAATTTTTATGCCTTTATACCAAACAAAAGGAGATGATGGTTTTTTTATTATAAAAACGATTAAACCGTTTTATTTAAGGTTATCTGAGCTTTTACGAGGCATTCGTTTCGACGAGTTATTAGTGTTTTTACCAGGGGTTTCTTGGATAAATAATACAAAAGGGGCATTAATAGTAAACCTTAAAACAGCTAAATTTTTAGCAAAACCCTTTTTCCATTTGTTAGGCTATAGGAGCAAGCAAGAAGATGCTACTCATTTGAGGTTATTTAGTCGTGAAAAAGAAGCAAAAACCAAAATGTATAAAAAGGAGGGTTGGTATAAAGGTTTTCTGAGCACACAAAGAAATAGTAACTAACTATAGGGCTTAAGGTTGTCTTTTGTTGTAATCATTTCATTCTTTTCATAATTGGATGATCAGAATTCAATTCCAACAAGTCCCATAAATTACCATACAAATCTTTAAACACAGCCACTGTTCCATAATCTGCTTTTTTTGGTTCTCTAACAAATTCAATTCCTTTTGAAGTCATGTCATTGTAATCTCTCCAAAAATCATCCGAATTTAAGAACAGAAACACTCTTCCACCAGCTTGATTTCCAATAAAAGATTCTTGCTCTTCTTTTGAGGCTCTTGCTAGTAAAATTGTCGTTCCAGTAGAATTAGGAGGCGCTATTACAACCCACCTTTTATCCTGTTCAGGTTGATAAATATCCTCAATCAAATCAAAATTTAATTTTTTTGTATAAAACCGAATTGCTTCGTCATAATCTCTTACCACTAGAGCAATGTGAACTATTGATTGTTTCATTCAGTATCTGCTTTTTTTTTTAATTTTTATTTATCAGACCAAATTGCAAGCTCGTTTCCAGCAGGGTCAATAAAATGAAATCTTCGTCCGCCAGGAAAAGAAAAAATATCTTTTGAAATTTCCCCGTTTGATTTAATAATTATATTTTTTATCAAGTCAAGGTTTTTGTGATATAAAACAACTAACGCACCATTTACAATTTCATTTTCAGTCTTTTCAAACCCTCCTTGAAGGCCACTTTCTGAAAAAGCGATATAAGTTGGGCCATAATCTGTAAAAGCCCAGTTAAAGCAGGCTGTATAAAACACCTTTATCTTTTCAAGGTCTTTAGCCTTGAATTCAACATAATTGATGTGATTGTCTTTTATATCCATTTTTATTCTACCTTAATTAAAAATAACCAAAAAATTATTTCTTTCAACCCACATTTACTGAATTCATATTTGAATTACTTTCTCAACTCTAATTCCTTTTTAATCTTTTTTATATTTCCATAATTCAATGGAATAATCGCACTTAAAGCTAGCGGAACTACTATTAAAGAAGTAAAAGTACTGCTATCCTCTTTTACTATTAATCCGTATACACATATAACAAAAAGCAAAGACAAAACACCAATTAATGCTCCTGTAATGATTTTAAGTGCTTTTAATTCAGTGTTTAATTTTTCTGTAGTTTTATTTTTTAAAGCCATATTATTTTACGTTTCTGTTTTTTTAATATTGGTTACAACGCGTTTGCATATTTTTAGTTGGGTTTACTAGAAACTAAATTAGTAAAAGAAAACGAACCAAAGGAAAATCACACGGATTTTTCGAGTGTGCACAGACCAAGTAATTGGCTATACATTGTTGTACCCGTTTTAAATTATTAATCTAAATGCAAAAGGGAAGCTTCATCTTCTAAAAGAGGCCCTATTACTTTAAGTTTTCTACCTCCTTTTTCCAATAACTCCCTTGTAGGCATTTCAAACACCCAATTCGGGTCATCTCTTCCTACAAGTCTGTAATATTCTTTTTTACTCAATCCGTAAACAAGTTTTCCTATACCACTCCAATAAATAGCTGAAGTACACATAGGGCAAGGTTCGTCACTAGTATATATAGAACATTCATTCAGAAATGAAAAACCGTAAATTTTACAAGCTTCTCTTATTAAATTGATTTCAGCATGAGCGAGACAATCATTGTCAGTATTAATGGTGTTTTCACCTTTTAGAACAACCTCTCCGTTTTTATTTACAAGAATGCAACCATAGGGCAAATTGTTTTTTTGTTTTGATTTTCTCGCCACTTCAATTGCTATTCTGATAAAGTCTGTGTCTTTTTTCATTATTATAGATTATTTTTAAAATTGATTGACTACTCTTAAAAGCAAAGTAGTTGGTGCGATTATTAATCCGAGGTAAATATATATTTTCCGTGCTTTCTATCATTTGCCGAATATGAATAAACTCTTTGTCCATTTGGTAATGTTTTTTTAGAAGTCCAAAGAAAATAACCAATAATCAAGCCTAAAAAACCACCCAAAATAGAAAAAAAATATCCACCAATAATCCAAGGTTTTTGATTTTCTTAGGGTTTTGCTAAATTTTTTAATCTTTCATTTTTTAGAGAATTCAGAAGTTCTTTGTCGATTGATCGGCCTCTTTGTTTTAATACCTTTTGCGCAAGAGTGTAGTCAAACACATTCCATTCATCAGATTTTAATAAAACTTCGTAAAGCTCCTCGTCTGAAAATTGAAATAAGTAATAGTCTTTGTCAATTTGGTCAATTAAATCCCTTGCTCTTTTCTCAAGTATTTCTTCCGCTTTTTTGAAGTCAGTTTGTTTTAATCGAATTTCGATTTGATTATTTAAAGTATTTCCAGAAAAAGTGATATCAACAGACGGAACATTGTCTGCAAGTATTGATTCAATTCCACTTTCTTTTAACAAGTCCTTTAATTCGGTTGCTTGTTCTAAAGTCGGAAACCTTCTGAATATTGAGTAATTTTCTTCCATTTACACTTTTATTTAGTGAACACTCCGTTGTAATCACTACCCATATATGATCCCCATCGAATCTTTCCTGTAATGGGGAATTTAGAATCAATCCTATTAATTCGTAGACCGTCGAAGGTATAGGTCTTTTTTACATTAGTGCCGTGCAGGTAGACTATATCTAGAAAACCGTTACCGTCTAAATCACCTATCCAAGGAGTCGACGAAAGGTTATTGCCTTCGTATTGGAGGTCTAACTCTGCCACTACTTTCTCGGTGAACTCGATAGCTATAATGTTATTATGAAAAAATTTCATTTGAAATTCGTTGGATACCTTATAATTTATCGGCATTAAAACCTCGTCTTTACCATCTCCATTTAAATCTACGGCTAAAGGAGAACTCATTTGATAAAAACCTAAGGTGTCTTCAAACTCTATATTACCATTTTTGCCATTTACCATTATCTGTTTTGACCACCCCAAGTCGGGCCATACGCCCTGAGCGTATGAAACAAAAATATCGGGGACACTATCATCATTAAAAAAACCTATTGCGACAGATCCATAAGCTTCCGTACCTGGTATGGTAATCGCCCAAATAGGTTTATGAGTAATTCCATCAAAGGCCAACAATCGTCCGTCTACTGAATTGGCAACAATGTCGTGATGGCCATCTTCATTAATATCTACCCAAGCACCGGGACCAATAAAACCTTTTTTTTCACTGGTTGCCAATTTAATCGATTTAGACAGGTCACCAGATTTAATTTCGGCTATTGAGGTCACATACAGGTTTCCACCAATGGTTTCACCTCCAGTGCCGAATATCACATTTTTATAAGTTTCAGATTCATGCGGAAGCACGGAAACAGACATATATATTTCGCCACCATCAGGCATCGGCGCTTTACTGATAACACTTCCTGTTTTACTATCTATAATTACCAAATGTCCGGTTGGCCTGTTTGGGTCATTCGGCTCTGCGAGAACATCACCTCCGTTGGAAACTAATATATCTTTCTGCCCGTCATTATTTTGATCTGTGATAAACTGAGGGTTGTAAAAATTGAACCATTCTTTTTCTTCAGCTTTTGGTTTTATAAATCGCCACAATACTTTTCCCGTTTGTCCATTTATAGCAATCAATTCCGCTGAACGTCCATTTATCAAAACATCTGAAACACCATCACCTGTAATATCTTGAAGCGCAGCCGACCCGAAAATTTGATCTTTTGCAGCTACCTTCCAGAGTAGTTCGCCTGTCTTACCATTAAGAGCAACCACAGCAGAATCAGACGCGTGAAATTCCATGCGGCCAGCACCAAGAACTATGTCACCGACATTATCATTATTAAAATCAGCAATTCTGGGAGATGAAAAAGAACCGATACCTGGTAAAATTTTGGCCCAGGTATTTTGAGCCATCAGAACAGGTGTGCTTAGAAATAGGAACAGCAGTATACTAAAGATAAATATTCTAATTACTATATTATTTCTGTAACCATTAGCTGAGGTAGGTACTTCTAAAAAAGCTGGTTCTGATTTTTTCATAAGAATTTTATCATTGATTACCGGTTGGGTGTCTACCTAACGTGTTCGTGTATGGCTCGTTGTGGGAAATTAGCATGATTTTTCGATTAAGGAAACAATATAGGAAATTCAGAAGCAATGAGCTATACACGTTGTTGTAAGTAGTGCTTTATTTTATTCATTTACTTAGTTTTAATATTCGGAATGCTCCTTGTATTACTAAACCGAAGACGATTGTGCCTATAATCAAATCAGGTTTGCTTGAATTCAACCAATTTACCAAAAGTCCTGCGATTATTACACCTAAATTAATTACCACATCATTCGAGGTAAAAATCATACTCGCTTTCATATGTGCCTCTTCTTTGCTTTTTGACTTTTGCAAAATGTAAAGACAAATTCCATTTGCGATAAGTGCAAAAACTGAAACGATTATCATCGTCGAAAAATCAGGAAATTTCTCGTCTCCAAAAAATCTCCTTAAAACTTCCACAAATCCAATAATCGCAAGTGTTATTTGAAAATATCCAGCAAGTTTCGCAATCCGCTTTTTCTTTATTATCGTTCTGCCAACCGCAAATAAGCTAATTCCGTACACAAAACTGTCGGCAAGCATATCCAAACTGTCGGCAACTAAGCCCATTGATTTAGATATAATTCCTGTCGCCATTTCGATGATGAAAAAGGCAAAATTTATTGCAAGGACAGACCAAAGTAGTTTTTTCTGGTTTGCATTTTCTTTAAATTCCGTTTGGTCGGTTTGTTCCGTTGAGATTTTTTCCCCACCTAAATTTAGTTCGATAACGGACTTTTCGATTTGGTCAATTTCTCCGCTGTGAAAAACGGTCAATTTTCGATTCGGAATGTCAAAGTCCAAATTGGCAATACTTGAAATTCCGTCCAATTTCATTCGGATTAAATTTTCCTCCGATGGACAGTCCATTTTGGTAATTTCAAATATTGTTTTGTTCATTCAAATTCGACGGTTTTCGGCATTAATGTGTTCGTGTGTGGTTTCGTAGTGTTTGGACTAAAGATAGCAAAAAGAGACCAACGAGCAGGAAATTCGCCAGAATATCCGAGATAGTTTTAGACACTATAAACTATACACGTTGTTGGCAATTGTTTACTATTTCAAATACATTTCTTGGGTTATCATCATAAATACGGAAAGAATTAGGAAAATGATAGTTATGGTTATATGAACCCATTGTTTTTTGGTAAAAATAAGAGCAATCAAAAAGGTTATTATAACAGATAAGGGAATTAAAACTTGAAAACCATTTCTGATAACTTTAACAACAGCAAATGAAATGAAATTTAGAAGCAATAATGTGAAAATATATGACTTTTGATTGAAATACCAATCTCTTAAATTTATGTTAGTTTCAGGTCTATCAGGAAGAACAGCAAAACTCGCAAGAAGTAAAAAGATTATTGGTAACAGAAAAACAAAAAAGCCACCAGAAGTATTAATCAACTCCATATTAAAGTAATGATAAATTCCAAACCACATATTAATTACAAGCAATAAAATGATAAAAGCCCATAGCATTAACAACCAGTACCATTTTACCTGTTTTCGGATTCTTAACAATTTATGTAAGCTAATTAATAGATCACTAATCCCAAGCGCAACAAATAGTGAAATAAATGTAATTAAGAAAGAGAATTTATTCATGTCTTTGAAATTGGTGCCAACGGTTTGTATATGATTAGTTGCGTGTTTAAGTAACTAATTTAGCAAAAATGAAACGAACCAGAGGAAATTCCGAAGGAATTTCCAAGTAGGCGATAACCAAGCAATTAAATATACCCGTTGTTGGCATTAGTTATTTTTCACAATAACTTCCTTTGCAATTAATAGGTGTATAAATAGATGAATGTACAATCCACTCATTATCTTTTTTCCTATACATAATCCAATATTTTCCAACTATTGTTGACTTTTCAGTATCATTTTTTTCAGTCCAACTTTCAGTCCAAATTCCGGTTTCATATGCTACAGACCATTGTTTATTAACTTCTATTTTCTGCAGTTCATTATACCAAGTGATATCTGGCCTTCGATTGTATAAACGCCTTATCAGACCCTTAATTTCTTCTTTATTAAACCACTTTCCTCCAGCGGAAATCATTATTGATTCAGGGGAATAAAGAGTATAAAGATTGATTGTATCTCGCTTATTGAAAGAATTATTCCATAACTCATTTTTAGATTTAATCAAATCAAAGTCAGCATTAGAATCTTGCCCATAAATACTTGTAATTAAAAAGGATAAAATTATGAATAGGATTTTTTTCATTTTGATCAATTCTTGAATTAATGCCAACGTCAACTGTGTATGGCGTAGTGAGGCGCGCCTCACGGAGAGCCATAATCGCGCCTGATTCGCTATACACTTTGTTGTGTGATAATTTCCTTGTGGAGCTCACGTATAGAACAAATATACGAAACCCTGACAAGGCGTGATTTACAGTTGACGTTGTGTTGCGTTGATGAAATACGATGTATATAAATTACTTATTCAATTGTAATTTCCACACTTTCCAATATAACACAATCCAAGCTATTACATTTATATATGCTATTACAAATGTTATAATCTCCATAGTTTTAGATAAATGTCCTTTAAGTGAAAGCCAACCAAAAAGTGCAGAAAAAAAAATCCCGCCAATATTAATAAAAAGGACACGTCGATAAGATTTAAAAAAAAATGATTTGGAATCGAATTGAGATGCTCTATAAAATGTATAGAGAATTGTACAAGTTGTTACAATTGAATAAAAACAAGCCGCAAAGTAGAATTGGTAATGTGGTTTTATAATAAAAGAATTTAATGTGAAATGAGCTATTGATATGGCAAAGACATTAATAGCATCAGCAGGAACGGGAATTAATTTTACCGAAATGGCATGCAAAGAGTATGATATCCAAGCATTCATTACAAGCATAACGATTAGGATTAAACTTAACCATTGAAAATAATTAGGATTCTGAACAGAACGAAAAACACTAATAAGATCTGCTAAAGCTACACCTAACAGAATACTAATTAAAGTAATATAAACTGTGGAATAATGACTTTTAATTATTTCATCATTCATAATATTTATTTTTTAAATAAACGTTTAATGCAATGCATCACAACGTGTTCGTGTATGATTAGTTACGTTGGCTAGAACTAAGTTAGCAAAAGAAAACGAACCAGAGGAAAATCCGTAGGATTTTCCGAGTACACACAGAACAAGCAATTAAATATACATGTTGTTGTAAGTAGTTTTATTTGGCTTCTTGACTAGGGTTTTTTTACCTCAATAGTCAAAAAACTAACTAACTCATTTTCTTTTGTCATTTTTAGGTCGGCTAAAAAAAATTGATCACTTCCATTCACAGATCTTCTCCCCATAAAGCCCGTATATTGTTTGAAATATATGTTATAGAATTCTGGTCGTGCGCCTTCGACTGTAGTATGGATATGGCCTCCACTCCCTTCTGAACCACCATAACCCCCCGGTAGTATGGTTTCGATATATGCTCTTCCTGAAGAATCACTGGTTATACTTCCATTTAATCTGGCTGTGGTTTCATCACCCGGAACCAGAGGTTGATAATCTCCAGTAGCGTTTGTGTGATAGAGGTATACTTTTTGGCCTATAAGCTCAGAGCCGGTTTTTTTATCTTTGAAAGTAAGGCACAGTAACAATTTCTCTCCTGGTTCATTCTTATCTGTAATGTTCAATATACTTTTGCTATTTAATTTTTGGAAATTGATAAGTTTACTATTTTCAACCTCTGATACTTCAACAATAGTTCTATCTGTTGAGCAACTCAATAAGAAAAGCAAAAAAACGATTGAAATTAGCCTGTTCATTCTTTGTAGTGTAAATTACTTACAACGTGTTTGTGTATGGTTTCACCGCGGTCGCATTGAGTTAGTAAATAGAGCAAACCGAATATTCAAAGCCCAATAGACACTCTATAATGTATTGTTGTCTTTATTAATATCTGCCATCATTTCCTTTGGGTCTAATTGAACAGATTTTATAGTTTTACTTGTGTTAAAAGTATAAGTTGGATATGCCCAAGCCCAATCTTTTATTACGGTTGCTTTTGTTAGTTTTTCACCACGCATCATTTGTAAAGGGATATAAAAATCTTCAGTTGAGCCATCAGCGTAAGTTACTGTCAAGTCTATAGGCATTGGCATTAAACCTATACGCTCTAAAGTAATAGTATTGCCTTCAACAGATTTAACACTATAATCAATAGTATTTGCAGTTTGCGCAAAATCAATTAAATACCAATCGAGTTCTAGACCAGATACTTTTTCGGCAGATCTAATAACATCAAGTGGTTTAGGGTGCTTAAAAGCAAAATCATTAAAATATTTCTTAATGGTTTTCTTTAAGTTTTCTTCGCCAATAACATAACCTAATTGGGCTAAAAACACAGCACCTTTACTATAAGCTAAAGTACCATATACACTATTGAGTTGATACCTGTCTGCATGAGTAGTAAGAGGTTGTTCTAAACCAGATTTAGCTAAGCGGATATAGCTTTTGTAAGCGTTTTCGAGCGGGTTTTTTTTGCCTTGATTAAAAATATAATTCATAGCATGATTACTAATATAAGTAGTAAAACCTTCATCCATCCATTCATGTTTCGCCTCATTTGTTGCTAATAAAAACTGAAACCAAGTATGTGCAAGCTCATGAGCAGTAACACCAACTAAGCTACCATAGCTCCTCTTTCCTGTAATTAAAGTGCTCATGGCATATTCCATGCCGCCATCGCCACCTTGAATCACCGAGTATTGCCCATAAGGATACTCCCCAATATGTTTACTAAAAAACTGCATGAGTTCTACTGTTTTTGGCTGTAGCTTTTTCCAGTTTTCTTTTTGCTCGTTGCTTAAAGTACTTTTATAATAAAAGTTAAGTATTGGTCCGCCAGGAATTTGCATGGTATCGTGAATATAATCTGGATCTGCAGCCCAAGCAAAATCGTGTACATTAGGCGCTTTAAAATGAAGTGTTTTCTTGTTTCCTTTTATTTTAGGTTCGCCTTGTACATAACCTGTTCCTCCAACTACATAATTACTATCAATAGTAAGTTTAACATCATAATCTCCCCAAACACCATGAAACTCTCTCGCTATATATGGGTCTGCATGCCAACCTTCAAAATCGTATTCTGCTAATTTTGGGTACCATTGCACCATAGAAAGCGCTACATCTTCTTTATTGTTTCTACCAGAACGCCTAATTTGAACAGGCACTTGGGCATCAAAAACCATATCAAACGTAATTTTTTCTCCTGGTTGAATAGGTTTTACTAAATCAACTTCTAAAACGGTACCAACAGTTTCATGTTTAACCTTAGCACCATTTTGTTTTAAGCTTTTTACCTTTATATAGCCTATTTCGCTAGGCTTTAATTTACTAATCCTGTCTTCAACTCTAGAGTCTGGATCTGGAATATTTCTTGAATGCACATCCATTTCACTACCTGGTTGAAAGGCGTTAAAATATAAATGATAATACACACGATATAAAACATCTGGCGAATTATTAGTATACACCAATTGTTGCTTCCCTTTGTATTGATAGGTGTTTACATCCATATCAATTTCCATTTTATAATCTACATGTTGTTGCCAATACACAGATTTTTGTGTTGAAGGCGGAGCAGGAGCGTCTGGAGTTTGCGCAATAGCTATATCTTTTTGACTGTTACAAGATAGAAATAGGCAGATACTTAAAACTGAAAAAAAAATTCTTTTCATGAGTTTATATTTATTGTTTTTAAAAGCTAGATGAAGTGTCTATAATAACCATTTATTTGTGTGACAAAATTTTAGTTACAGATGTTTTCATCAATTTAATAATAAGTTATTTAGATAATTGAGCCGCCATAATTAAAGCATTATATGCATTAACCATTTTTGAAGATTTTACTAAATCTGCAAAAGGTTTTACGTTGTCTGTATTGCCTCCAACAATAACTTTAGTTTTAACAGCAAGACCAGAGTCCATAAGAATTTGTTTTACTTGACTAGCCTTTAATTTAGGGTAATAAGAACGAATTAAAGCGGCAACACCAGCAACACCAGGAGACGCCATTGAAGTACCGTCTATAGCTTCATACTCATTCTCAGGAAATGTAGAATAAATGGCTGAACCCGGTGCAAAAACATCAACAGTTACTTTTCCATAATTTGAATAATCTGCTATCATCGATGAGCCATATTTATAATATAAAGCACCAACATTTATAAAATTATCCGAAACCTCAGGACCAACTCCAATAGCATCACTTGGGTAACTTTGTTTTTCATCTAGGTTTAAACTTTCGTTACCAGAGCCATGAACAATCAACACGTCTTTTTTACCTGCATAAGCAATAGCATCGCGGACCCAATCGCTGTGTGGTGAGTAGTATTTACCAAAACTTCCGTTTATAATTTTCGCACCATTATCTACAGCGTATCTAATAGCTAATGCAATGTCTTTATCATATTCATCGCCATTTGGCACTGCACGTAAGCTCATAATTTTTACATTATTTGCAACGCCTTTTGCACCTTTACCATTATTTCGTTCAGCTGCTATAATACCAGCTACATGTGTACCGTGGCTTTCGGTTTTTTTAGCGGGCTTAACATTACCATTGCCATAACCTGGCTTATCATCAAAATCATTTGGATTATCACCTGTTTTACGCCCTTTTAAGTCTTTGCTAAGATTATAGTTTAACCGTTCGTTAATACTTACCAAGCCGTCTTTCAATTCTTTTATAAAATCATCAACTGTTTCCATGTCTAAACTATAAACATATTTAGCTATTGAAACATATTGTTGCAAAGTTTTATCTTCTGTTTTAATAGCATTAACATCGGCTTTGGTATAGCTAGCTTTATTTAAATGCTTTTTAATGCCTTCATCTGCAATTTTTATTTGTTGAAGTGTTTGCTCGTAATTAGTTTTATAACTTGTATATTTTTGATATTCTTCATCATATTCTGCTTGAGCCCTAGCGTAATCAGGATTAGCAGTATCCCCACTTGCAAGTATTCGTACAAATTCTAATTGCTCGTTGTAAGCATCACCTAAAAAATTCCAACCATGAACGTCGTCTACGTATCCGTTTTTATCATCGTCCTTTCCATTGTTAGGAATTTCTTTTCTATTAGTCCAAACCACACCATCTAAATCTTCATGGTCAATATCAATTCCAGAATCTATAACCGCTACAATTACAGATTTTCCTTTTTTGTTTTTTATAATTTCAGCGTAAGCTTTATTAACGCTCATTCCAGGAATGGTATCTTTAATTAAATCTAAATGTCCCCAATTTTGTTTTTCTGCCTCGGTTAAGTCTGAAACTTTTAAAGGAATAGCATCAATGTTTTCAACAGGAGTTGATATAATACTTGCTGTACTACCACAACCATAAAGGATTGAGGCTATAAAAGCAGATAATATGAGTGATTTTGTTGATTTCATCTTTATAAATTTATATGTTAATTGAATATATCGTTTGTTGAATAAATATTTGCTAATCTCACTCCCTTTTCGGTGTGTTTTACAGTAATAATTTCGTTATGAGCATCGTGTTCTAAAAACAGGTAATAATTATTATCGGCTGCAAGGTTAAGAAATTTTTCTTTTTCATCTAAAGTTAAAAGCGGTCTGGTATCGTATCCCATTACAAAAGGAATTGGTAAATGCCCTACGGTTGGTAATAAATCTGCCATAAAACAAATGGTTTTTCCTTTATAATTAATCATAGGAATCATTTGTTTTTCGGTGTGACCGTTAGCAAAAAAAATGTCGAATCCAAGCTCAGAGTTTTTAAGCAAATCGGTTTCAGGAAGCGATGCGAATTTTAATTGACCGCTTTCTTTTATAGGTAAAATATTCTCTTTTAAGAATGATGCTTTTTCACGCCTGTTAGGTTGTGTAGCCCATTGCCAATGATTTTTATTGCTCCAAAAATGTGCGTTTTTAAAAGCCGTTTCGTAACCTGTTTTATCATTATTCCATTTAATGCTTCCTCCGCAATGGTCAAAATGCAGATGCGTCATAAACACATCGGTAATATCATCAGGATGAAAACCGTGTTTTTTTAAAGAACCGTTTAAAGTGTTATCTCCCCAGGGGTGATAGTAGCCAAAAAATTTACTTGATTGTTTATTACCCATACCGTTGTCTATTAAAATGAGTCGGTTGCTGTCTTCTATAAGCAAACAGCGTGCCGTAAGATCAATCATATTATTAGCATCAGCAGGATTGGTACGTTGCCATAGCGATTTTGGTACAACACCAAACATAGCACCACCATCTAGCTTAAAATTACCAGCATTTATAGGGTATAAATTCATAGGGATGTAAAATTAAGAAATCTATTGACATTGCTAATGAATGTTAAGAATATATTAAGATAAAGAAAGTAAAAAATTAAATATCCCGAGAATATATTACATCCTTAAGCCTTTTTCCAAAATCAAATAAAGCTTTTACTTCTTTAACGCTTGCTAAGCGTTCTTTTCCAAAAATTAATATTGATGACCCGTTAGACTCAATATGATAATATGGGTTGCTTTCAAAAAAATGTACGAGATCGTCATTAAAAAACCTTCTTATGGCCTCTTCATTGTCACCCAATAAATAAAAGCGCTTAGAAAAATCTAAATGATTTTGAATTGGAATATCTTTAAACCCAGCAAACAAATAAACTTTTTCTAAAAAACCTTCTCTATCTAAAGTAAATTCTGGAATATTATGCTCTAATTTTATATTAAGCATCGTAGTTCTAATAACCTCTTTTGCTATAAATTCACCTTCTGAAAACTCAATATCAAATAAATTGATATTATTGTTTTTATATGATAGTTGGTTGTAAATATGATTTATAGTTTTAGTGTTAAAAAACAAAAATCGGTGTAAAAAATTAATTTCTTTTTGCTTCTCAGAATTATAATTCAAACCATAATCTTCAGCTAAGCTTTCCATACTAGTTTGACGCCTTGTTAGATTATTTTTAATAATATTTGGAACTGGTAGCAAGCGTCTTAAAGCAAAAGGGTGTTTAGAATCTGTATCATGCATATCTAACCCAATAACATCAAAATGACCACCTCGTTTTTTAAACAATTCTTGGTAGTTATGCATGTTCTCCATAACAGTATGGTCTACGAAACTACATAATGAGAAATCTACAATAATATCTCTGTCTTCGGGAATAGCATCTAATTTGTCTTTTAGTTTGTAGTAGTTTAAGAAACTGCAAAAGTGTTTTACACTAACATAAAAACTGTTTTGATCTCCAGACTCTTGAAACATAAGCACATTAGGCTTTAGCACGTTTCTTACAAATAAGGATAGTGTTTTATTTAAAACAACGTGTATAATAAAGGTAATTATAACACCTGCGAGTATTCCTGATATTAATCCTATTTTTAAGGTTACAATTAAAGTTGTAAAAAATATTATAAGCTGTTCTTTTCCAATAGAAAATATTTTTTTTATAACGTTTGGGGACGCAAGTTTATAGCCTGTATACACCAAAATAGCCATTAATGCAGGCAGAGGAATTCTTGTAAGTTGAGTACTAAAAAGAACTATAAAAAGCACTAAAAATGTGGCGTGAAAAAAATTTGATGAACGGTTACTAGCACCATTATTAACATTAACTGAACTTCTGGCAATAACAGTAACCACATTAAGACCGCCCAAAAAACCACTTCCTATGGTTGCAAACCCTAAGGCTTTTAAATCTCTATTTACATTCGAACGCCTTTTTTCTGGGTCTAACTTATCTACAGCTTTTATACTTAACAGCGATTCTATGCTTGCTATAAGCGTAATAGCTAAAACACTACCCCAAAATGAAAAACCTCCAATTTTAGAAAAATTCGGCAATTGAATATCTTCAATTATTGTTTGAATGCTCGGTATACCAGAAATCATATATTCTTTAGAAATAGGGTTTTCTTGATGTAGAATAATTTCAAAATAATAGCTAAACCCGATAGATAAAATAACAATCCACATAGGAGCTGGTATCAATTGTAAATACTTATTTCTAAGTTTAGAATAGAAAAGCATAATAGATAAACTTATTACACCTGCTAATGCAGCAAATATGAGTCCTTTGTTTTCGTAATGTATAGCATCGTTTATTGTAAACGGAATTTCAAATAAATAATCTAGAGTGTCTTCTCTTTTTATTTTATGAGCAAACATGATATGAAACTGTTTCCCTAAAATAATTAAACCAATAGCAGCAAGCATACCTTGAATGGCTGATGAAGGAAAAAAATCGGCCAACTTACCCATTCTAAAAAATCCAAGAAGAGCCATTAGTACTCCAGAACAAATGATGGCTGCATAAGCACTTTCTATGCCAAGTGTAGTAATAGCAATTAAAAGCACGCCTACCAAGCCATTACCAGGACCCGAAATGGTAACATGACTACCTCCAAGTAAAGAAACAACAATACCTCCAACAACAGCAGCCACTATACCAGCAATAGGAGGTGCGTCACTAGCCATGGCCAACCCTAAGCCAAGAGGCAATGCAATAAGACTTACAACAAAACCAGAAAATATGTTTTTTGGCAAGGTCTTAAAGAAAGCTTTTATATTATTTTTCTTAGAACTCATTGTAATATTAATACGTCAGTTGGTAACTCGGTTAATATATGTTCAATATCATGCGGAAATAGCCGATCCCAAAAAGTCATTTTACTTGGAGCATTCATAACTAATAAATCTGCTCTAGAAATTTGAGCATAATGCCCTATAGAGTAACCTTGTTTTCCAAAAATGGGTTGTGTTTTTATTGCAATACTATTTGTTTGGTTTTCAGGAATGTGATCAATAATATCTTTAATTCTTGAATTTTCTCTATGCCTTATTCGCTCTTTTATTATGTTGGCTCGTCTCAACGATTTATCATCTTCAACTTTTACAGAAACTTGCTCTTGCTTAATTTCTTCTACAATGGTTATTCTTTCTGCATTAAGTTGTTTAGCTACATAAAAAGCTGTTTTAATAGTTTGCTCCGTTTTAGGGTCCTTTAATCCATTAACAACAATATGCTGACAGCGAATACGCTCAACAGAAGGCTTAATTAATAACAAAACAGAACATTTAGCGCTTCGGGTAATTTTTCTAGCAATAGACCCTACATAATATTTTAAAAAACGCTCACGTTGTACTGCTCCAAGAATTAACAGATCTATATTTTTTTCTTCAGAAGTTGATAAAATAACATCTACAGGGTCTCCAGATTTGTAAACAACATCATAGTCTAAATTATCTTTTTCAAAAGGTTTTAAAAAAACATTTAGCATTTTTGTTTTATCATCAGACACTTCCCCTACATGAATTAAAATCAGTTTTGATTTAAAAAATAAAGATAATCTGGCTGCCTCACAAAGGTTAGCTTTTAAATTAGGTGAAAATGCTGCACCAATACCTATAGTTTTAAATGGATGTAAAGACAATTTTTAGTTTTTAGTTTACAAGAGCAGAAAGATAGCACTTTTTTAAAGACATAAAAATCATCTGTTTTTATTTAAATTAGTATTTTTAAAAAAAAGCTTATGTTAGAACTTGCAGGTATTATTATTTTAGGTATTCTTGCGCAATGGGTAGCATGGAAGTTAAAAATTCCAGCCATATTGCCACTAATTTTAATTGGTTTAACAGTAGGGCCTATTGCTGCCGAGTTTTTAAGTGATGATGGTACGAAATGGATTGAACCTATTTGGAATGGTGAAAAAGGTCTGTTTCCTGGCGAGGGGTTGTATTATTTTGTATCTCTAGCCATTAGTATTATTCTTTTTGAAGGCGGGTTAACTTTAAAACGTTCAGAAATAAATAACGTAGGACCTGTAATTACTAAATTAATAACCTTAGGCTCTGCAGTTACTTTTTTTGGAGCTGGTATTTTGGCACATTTTATTTTTGGACTAAGCTTTGAGCTTTCTTTTTTATTTTCTGGGTTAATTATTGTTACTGGCCCCACTGTGATTACACCTATTTTAAGAAACATTCCGCTTAAAAAAGATGTATCTACGGTTTTAAAGTGGGAGGGTATTTTAATAGATCCAATAGGTGCGTTAGTTGCAGTTTTGGTGTTTGAGTTTATAAGTGTTGAAGGTGATAGTGGTTTTACTAAAACAGCTTTAATAGAGTTTGGTAAAATTATTCTTTTTGGTACTACTTTTGGTTTTACGTTTGCACACGCCTTAGCTTTTGCAATAAATAAAAAACTAGTACCACACTATTTACTTAATGTAGTGTCTTTATCAACAGTATTATTGGTTTTTGTTGAATCAGAAATTTTTGCTCATGAATCTGGTTTATTAGCGGTTGTTGTTATGGGAATGGTTTTAGGTAATGGCAAACTTGAAAACATTAAAGAACTACTTTATTTTAAAGAATCATTAAGTGTGCTATTAATTTCTATTCTGTTTATTTTGCTTGCCGCAAATATTAATATTGAAGATTTAATGTTACTTAATACATGGAAAACGGTTGTTCTTTTTGCTGCGGTTGTATTTGTTATAAGGCCACTTGCGGTATTTTTAAGTACATCAAAATCTAAACTAAAAATTAATGAAAAAATATTTATTAGTTGGGTAGGGCCGCGAGGTATTGTAGCGGCAGGTATCGCATCACTTTTTGGAAGCAAATTAGTAAAACAAGGTGTTGAAGGGGCAGAATACATTACACCTTTAGTCTTCATGATTGTTTTAGGAACAGTTTTACTTAATGCGACTACTGCTAGAGCTTTTGCGAAAGTGATAGGTGTGTTTCTTAGAAGGTCTGAAGGTATTTTAATCGTAGGTGCTTCTCAGGTATCAAGATTAATTGGTCGTTACTTAGAAGACAACGGCCGACATGTTGTTTTAATTGATAGTAACCAAACCAATATACAATTGGCTCAAGATGTTGGTATTGAAGCAATTAATACTGATATTTATTCTGAAACATTAGATGATAATATTGAGCTTAACGATATGGGTTTTTTAATGGCTTTAACAGGAAGCGAAGACATTAATAAATATGCAATTAACAAGTTTGGAGAACAATTTGGAGAGAATGGTTCGTTTAGGTTAATAACTGTTGATGAAATGCAAGATCCAACTAACAATCCTAAAGAAGGCTTATTTTCTCATACAGATGACTTTATTTTGCTTACCGAAGTGGCTCGCAAATACCCAGAAATTCATGAATTAGAGATTGAAGACAGAAAGCATTACGAAGAGCTTATTGAAATTACTAATCGAGATACTGACATGATTCCTTTGCTGGTAAAGGATAATAAAGGTGTTTTAGAAATTATATCTTCTTATAGTAAATCCATTAGTAAAATAGAAAAAGGCTTTCGCTTAGTATACCTAGGAAAGCCCTTTAATAATGTAAATAAGATATAATAATTTATCCTTTTATTTGAAGATTTGTAAATTCTTTAGAAATAACAAGAGAGTTATTGCCATTAAATTTAACATCTTTTAAATCAACATATTCATTATCAACCTTGATAGATTTTACCTTAAAAGGTAAGCCGATTAAATTAATTTTGAATGTATTATAAGAGGTCATATATTTTCCTCTTTTATGAATTCTAATTATTAATTTATTATCATTACCCGATAGGTTAAATTTCTTTAAACTATAACGTCCTTTGGTATAATCGTACCCATCATCAGCATCTTCATATAATTCAGAATCTTCTTTACCGTTTTTGTAATACACATCTAAAGTTAATTCTTCAATCGTCTTCTCCCCAACGTACTGTTGAATAGGATATTTTGGTATAATAGCACCAGCTTTTACAAAAATAGGCATGCTATCGATATCGGCATCAACCCAAGTTTCTTTACCGCCAGAAACCATGTCATTAGTCCAGAAATTATACCATTCTCCTTTAGGAATATACATGCGTCTTCCTTTAGCGTTTGGCTCGTTTATTGGGCAAATTAAAAGTTGGTTTCCACAAATAAACTCATCAGTTCTATAATGTGTTTGAGAGTCTTCTTGATCAAACAACACTAACGATTTTAGCATTGGGACGTTATCTTGCGAATACTGATAAAACGAAGTATATAAATATGGTAATAACTCATATCTAATTTCAATAAACTTACGTACTACATTTGTTATTTCCTCATCAAAAGCCCAAGGCTCTTGATCGCCATGGTCTCCAGAAGAGTGTGTTCTACAAAATGGATGAAATGACCCTAATTGAATCCAACGCGCATATAACTCACCGTTTGGTTGTTCGGCAAAACCACCAATATCAGACCCAGCAAAAGAGAATCCAGACAACGCTAGTCTTTGCGCTTGAATGTTCGCAATTTGTAAATGTTCCCATGTGGCAACATTATCTCCCATCCAAGTAGATGTATAACGTTGTGTACCAGAATAGGCAGAACGTGTGATAACGAATGGCCTTTTAGGGTAATTGAATTTTTTCAATCCGTGATATGTAGCACGTGCCATTTGCATCCCATAAATATTATGTGCTTTGTTATGGCTACAAGGATTTCCATCGTAATCATGCCTCACATCAGAAGGGAATGTTTTTCCAGGAACATCCATAACTGCCGGTTCGTTCATATCGTTCCAAACTCCTTTTACACCAATATCTTCTATAAGTTCTTTAAATAAACCCGCCCACCATGTTCTAACTTCTGGTCTTGTAAAATCTGGAAAATAACACTCCCCAGGCCAAACTTTACCCTTCATATAAGGGCCATCTGCACGTTTACAGAAATAGTCTTTATCTAGGCCTTCTTTAAAGACACTATATTCATTATCAATTTTAATTCCTGGATCTATAATTACAACGGTTTTAAACCCATCATCCGCCAATTCTTTCACCATACGTTTTGGGTCTGGGAAATGATCTTTACTCCAAGTGAAACAACGGAATCCTTCCATGTAATCAATATCTAAATAAATAGCATCACAAGGAATTTTTAGTTCTCTAAATTTTGCGGTGACTTCTTTTACATTTGATTCTGGATAGTAACTCCATTTACATTGGTGGTAACCTAGAGCCCATAAAGGCGGTAATTCTGGAGTTCCCGTTAAGTCGGTATAACTCGTTACCACATCTTGCATTTTAGGGCCATAAATGAAGTAATAGTTCATTTCACCTCCTTGAGCCCAAAAACTGGTTACATTTCTTCTTTCGTTACAGAAATCAAAATAGGTTCTAAATGTGTTATCGAAGAAAATACCATAGGATATTCCATTATGTAAGCCTGTATAAAACGGAATGGCTTTATAAATTGGGTCAGTGTCTTTTCCGTAGGCATAAGAATCTGTTGCCCAATTTTCAAATCGCTTTCCTTTTAAATTTAAATGATTAGGCTTATCTCCTAACCCGTAATAGCTTTCTCCATTTTGAGCAGCTTTACTCATTTTAACAATATCACCACCTAACTCATAGCTTTCTTCCCAATGGAAGCCTAATTCGTCTTCACAAATTATGGTATTGTCTTTGGCATCAAATATTGATTTTCTCAAATCTGCTTTAAAAATATGACAAATGAGTTTTGAGGTCGTAATAATGTATTTTTCATCATCATCAGAGATTTCTAAATGATTGTAACCTCTGCTAGCTTTTTCGTCGATAGCATATGAAAAATCGTTATCAAACTTCCCTACGGTAGTATATCGAAAACGAAGCACACTATCTCTTAAAACAGTAAGCTGAAGAATGATATTATTTGAAGTTGAAAAATGTAGTACATCTACATCTTTTTTGTAATCTATTATATTTGATGGAAACAAGTTTCCTTTGTATTCTAGTTCTGTATTTAAAATCATAAATGATTAGCAATTTAATGAATCGACGAAAGTAGTAAAAATAGCAATATTGAGAGGTTACTATTTATTAAAAAAACATAAAGATAATTGTATAAAATGCAATATATCAGCTATATAATTTAATATTTTTTATTGCTTAATTTTAAAAAGAGTAACAGCTAAAGGAGGTAATGTGATTTCTGCTGAATAATCTTTTCCGTTCCACGATGTTTTCTTTATAGTTATTTGATTTTTATTGACAACACCACTCCCTCCAAATGCTTTGGCGTCACTATTAAAAACCTCTTTTAATTTTCCTTTTGAAGGCACTCCTATCCGATATTTTTCTCTAATAGTTGGAGCCAAATTACAAACTACTACAACATTATCCTCAACCTTTTTTCCTTTTCGAATGAACGACATTACACAGTTTTCATGATCATCGTAACTTATCCATTCAAATCCATCGTTACTAAACCCTTTTTCATATAAAGCAGGTGTAGTTTTATATAAGCTATTTAACGATTTGAAAAAATTCTGAAAGTTTTTATGAGGTTCAAATTCTAATAAATTCCAATCTAAACTTTCTTGAAAATTCCACTCTTCATATTGTGCAAATTCGCCACCCATAAACAATAATTTTGTGCCAGGGTGGGTAAACATATAGCAATATAAAACCCTTAGATTAGCAAAGCGTTGCCACTCGTCACCAGGCATTCTTCCTAAAATAGAATTTTTACCATACACAACCTCATCGTGAGAAAGCGGGAGCATAAAATTCTCGGTAAAAGCGTAGGCTAAACTAAAAGTAATATCGTTTTGATGATACTTTCTATAAATAGGATCTTTTGAAAAATACTCTAAAGTATCGTGCATCCAACCCATCATCCATTTCATGCCAAAACCTAAACCACCTAAAAACACGGGTTTAGAAACCCCTGGAAACGCAGTCGATTCTTCGGCTATGGTTTGCACATCGGGGAATGACCTGTAAACCTCTTCGTTTAATTCTTTTAGAAAAGCAATAGCTTCAAGATTTTCTCTTCCACCAAATTCATTAGGTTCCCATTCGCCTTCTTCTCTAGAATAATCTAAAAATAACATAGAAGCTACAGCATCCACTCGCAATCCATCAGCATGATATTGCTCAAGCCAAAAAACGGCATTACTTATTAAAAATGATTTTACTTCGTTTCGCCCATAATTAAAAATTAAGCTTTTCCAATCCTGGTGATAGCCTTTTCTTTTATCTGGGTGTTCGTATAAAGCGGAGCCATCAAAAAAACCTAATCCGTGAGCATCTTCAGGAAAGTGTGATGGCACCCAATCAAGAATAATTCCTATATCGTTTTGATGTAATTTATCTACTAAATATTTAAATTCTTCAGGATAACCAAATCGTGATGTTGGTGCAAAATATCCTGTTAATTGATAACCCCAAGAAGGATCATAAGGGTATTCCATAATAGGCATGAGTTCTACATGAGTAAAATTCATATCCTTAACGTAGTTTACTAAATCGTCAGCTAGCTCGAAATACGATAAAAAACGTTTTTCCTCTATTTGCTTTTTCCAGGACCCTAAATGAACTTCGTAAACCGAGTAAGGCGCATCCAAAGCATTATGCTTTTTACGTTTTTTCATCCATTTGGTGTCTTTCCATTTATAGGAATCGCCCCAAACTATGGATGCTGTTTTTGGCGGATGTTCGCAACGTCGAGCATACGGGTCAGCTTTTTCAGAAACGTATCCGTTATTATTAGAATGAATTTTATATTTATAAATGTTGCCTTTCCCAACATGAGGAATAAAGCCCTCCCAAATACCTGAAGAATCCCATCGCACATTAAGTTGATGGTTTTCACCGTTCCAATAATTAAAGTCGCCTATTACAGATACTTGTTGTGCACTAGGTGCCCAAACTGCAAAATAAGTGCCTTCAATACCATTAACAGTTAATGGATGTGACCCAAATTTTTCGTATAAGCGGTAGTGCTTTCCTGCTTTAAAGAGGCTTACATCAAAATCGGTAAAAAGACTGTGAACTATTATGTTTGTCATATATTAAATTACAGTTCCGTTAGGAATAACAGCATTTTTTTTAATTACTACAATGCCATCTTTTACAGCGTAAGTTTCTGTTTCTGTATCTTCAAGATGTTTTCCTCCATTTATTCGTACATCATCACCAATACAGCAATTTTTATCTAATATGGCGTTTTTTACAAAGCACCTTGCGCCAATACCAAGTGTACTTATGTTAGAGTTTTCCACATCGCTCAGGGGTTGATAGTAATCGTTACCCATCATATAGGTATTAATTACAGTAGATTCATCACCAATTCTGGAGCGAATACCAATAACAGACTTTTCAATTTTACCTGCGCTAATAATACAGCCTTCAGCAATTACAGTTTCATCTAATACGGTTCCTGCAATTTTTGTGGTTGGGAGCATTCTAGCTCTGGTGTAAATACGCTTCGACTTATCATATAAATCAAACTCAGGTATATCTTTTGTTAAACCAATATTGGCCTCAAAGAAAGAATCAATGTTTCCTATATCTGTCCAATACCCTTCATATTGATAACTTAGTGTTTTGTGTTTTTCAATATTTTGTGGAATAATTTCTTTACCAAAGTCAATGGTAGAATCATCTTTCATTAACTCTATTAATAAATCTCTATTAAAAATATAAATACCCATTGAAGCCAAGTAATTACGGCCTTGAGATTTCATATCATCACTTACATCTGATGTCCAATCTGGTAATAAACCAGCATCTGGTTTTTCAATAAAAGAAGTAATTACATTTTTATCGTCAGATTTTAATATTCCAAAAGAAGTAGCATCTTTAGCATTAACGGGAATAGTAGCAATAGATATTTTTGCTTTACTTTTTACGTGCGCATTAATCATTTCTGCATAGTCCATTTGATATAATTGATCTCCAGAAAGAATTAAAACATAATCAAAATCATGTCTTACAAAGTGATGCATGCTTTGACGAACAGCATCAGCAGTACCTTGAAACCAACCTTGATTTCCTGGCGTTTGTTCTGCAGCAAGTACATCAACAAAAGCAGAACTAAAAAAGCTAAAGTGATATGTGTTTTTTATATGCCTGTTTAAGGATGCAGAGTTAAACTGAGTTAACACATACATGCGCTTTATATCTGAGTTAATACAGTTTGAGATGGGGATGTCTACCAATCTATATTTTCCAGCAATAGGAACTGCTGGTTTTGATCTTTGCTCTGTTAACGGATGTAATCTGGAGCCTTGACCTCCTCCTAGTATTATAGCTAAAACATTGTTGTTAATCATAGTTTTTAGTTTATAGATTTATATAAATTGATGTATTGTTTTGCTGAAGCGTCCCATGAATGATCTATCTTCATAATTTGTCTTCTTATTTTTTTGAACTTGGTTTGGCTTTCATAAAGTTCGTTACCTCTTTCAATAGCATTCGTTATTTCTGAAACCGTAACGTTATCATGACAAATACCAAAACCATTTTCTTCAGAGATATCTATAACCGTATCTTTTAAACCACCAATACTACGAACAATAGGGATAGTGCCGTAGCGTAAAGCATACATTTGGTTTAAGCCACAAGGCTCAACACGCGAAGGCATTAAAAGAAAATCTGCCCCAGAGTAGATGATATGTGAAAGCTTTTCATCGTAACCAATAAAGGCATTGTATTGTCCGTTAAAGTCTTCTTTTAATGCCTCTAATTGTGCTTCAGTTTCTTTATTGCCAGAACCTAAAAGCAGAATGGAAATATTTGGATTTTGTAACGCAATTTTAAAAGCTTCTGGAAATAAATCAGATCCTTTCTCACCAACTAATCGCCCAATAAATGCAAAAAGCGGTTTGTTAATATCTAGGTTAAACGTATCGCATAATTGTTTTTTATTAGCTTTTTTACCAGAAACAATAGTTTTTTCGTTGTAATTTTTTACTATATAATCATCAGTTTCAGGATTCCAAACTTTCGAATCTATACCATTTAAAATACCAACGCACTTGTCGCTCTCACTAGACAATAAGCTTTCTAATCCATTAGCAGACACTTTCATTTCTTCCATATAACTAGGCGATACTGTAGTCACACTCCAAGCACATTTTATGGCTGCCGCTAACGGGTTAATTGTACCGCCCCAATCTAGCAAACCAACGTTATTAAAATTAAAAGCGGGTATTAAGTTTACGTTATCGTGCGAAAACCATCCTTGGTATTGGGCGTTGTGTATGGTTAATATGTTAGGTGTTTTTCTAAAAGCTTTATATTTAAAACTTTCTTGAAGCATAAAAGGAACTAATCCAGTATGATGGTCATGACAATGAATTACATCTGGTAGTTTTTCCCATGAGAGCATCCAATCTAGAGCTGCAATTTGAAAGGCTAAAAAACGCTCGGTATCATCAAAAGAATAAACATAATCTTTGAAAATTAAATCAGGGACATCAACAAAAAAGATGTCAAAATCTAATGATTTATTTTTTAGAGTTAGAATCCGATATTTATAAGCATTCTCACCTAAATTCAACTCAGATTCAAATATTGAAGAAAAGGTATTTTCTTTAGTAAATTTTATATCATAAAAAGGCATAATAACCTGAGAAGAAATGTCAGAATTATTTTGATACTTTGGTAAAGCTCCTACAACATCTGCAAGTCCGCCAACTTTAGCAATTGGATAGCATTCTGCACTTAGATGAATAATTTTCATTTATAATTTATGCGTTTTAATAAACATACAAAATTATACTTTACATTTTTATTGAAACTCGATTTTTGAAGAAAATGCAGTCTTTTACCTGATTGATTAATAATATCAGTAAAAATTTGATGTTAATAACAAAAAGCTTGATAAAATCGTAATTATGCAATTGAATTATAGGCTTTGTTTTAATAAAAACGCTTATACATTAAGATTGGTTTAATCGTTTGTTGCTAAATGTCATTTTGTTTTATAGAATTAAAGTATTAATTCAACCTTTTTTTAACCCAATTCATCAGAAACTGTTTTAATAAAAAAAGGGATGAGGATACATTTATCTCATCAATTTAAAACGAACAGTTATGGATTCATTAATCAAGAGCATTCTAATTTACCTTTTAGGGACATTGTTTTTAAATTCCCAAAATCAAATTACAGGAACTATTTCAGAAAACAATCAACCTCTAGAGTTTGCCGAAATAATATTGCTGACCAATCAATCTTCAGCTATAACAGGTGGCATTACTGATGAAAAAGGTGTGTTTAAATTAAGTGTTAAACAAGGAAATTATACATTACAAGTTATTTATGTTGGACAAATACTTTATACCAAATATATTACTGTAGCAGATAAATCTATTGATTTAGGAGTTATAGAAGTTGAAAGCTCTCAAGAATTGGATGAAGTAATTATTGAAGCAAAAAAGAAGCTAATTCAACGAAAAATAGATCGCCTAGTTTTTAATGTCGAAAATTCGTCAAAAGCTTCAGAAGGAGATGCTTTAGAAGTTTTAAGAGTTACACCAGGAGTTCGTGTGCAAAATAATAGAATCACGATGATAGGAAAAAGCAATCTTCAGGTAATGATTAATGATAAAATTGTACAATTATCTGATGAAGACTTAGCCGGCTTTTTAAAATCAATAGCATCAGAAGACATCAAAAATATAGAAGTTATTACAACCCCTCCAGCAAAATATGAAGCATCGGGAAATAGTGGATTAGTCAATATTACTTTAAAACAAGTGAAGAAAGATTCGTGGAATGCGCAATTAAAATCATCATATAGGCAAAGGCGTTATCCTTCAGGATCTTGGGGGGGAAGTTTTAACTTTAATAAAAATAAACTAAGTATAGCTGCTTCATTTAACCATAGTAATGGAACTTATTATCAAGAACAAGACGACTATGCCTATTTCCCCGACGGCCTTTGGTATACTTCTTCTCCTTTTAAAGCAGATATTAAAAGGCTTTATGGGAGAGTAGATGTTAATTACCAAGTAACATCTAAATGGACAATGGGCGGGCAGTATTTATACAATAAAACAAATTTTGATGTAACAGACGCTCCTTACACACCTGTTTTTGATTATAATACTAATGAAATAATAAGGTATCTTCAGTCTGACGGAACAATGGCCTTAAACCCTGAAATTCATTCTATAAACTATAATAATGAAGTTGCTATTGATACTTTAGGACGAAAAATAACATTGAATTTGGATTACTTTACATATAAAAACCCAGACACTAAAACATATAATGGAATTTCAATTATACAAAACCCTTCTTCAGAACAATTTTACAGAGGAACAAATACAAACAAACAGGATGTAACAAATACATCGGCGAAATTAGATATTGAATATCCTCTAAATTGGATAGATTTAGATTATGGAGGAAAAATATCAAACTCAAATTCATTAAATGACATTTTGTTTTTTAATAGTGGCTTGGTAGATACTCCTATTACAAACCCACCATTATCTCAAAATGATTTTGAGTATAAAGAAAGTATTCAGGCACTGTACCTTTCTGCTAATAAAAAATTTAATGATAAATGGAGTGTGCAATTTGGATTAAGAATGGAAGCTACTCAAACCGATTCTAAATCT
Organism: uncultured Flaviramulus sp.; assembly: GCA_947501105.1. Classification (GTDB taxonomy): domain Bacteria; phylum Bacteroidota; class Bacteroidia; order Flavobacteriales; family Flavobacteriaceae; genus Wocania_A. Next base: position 383,562 of record CANMUP010000001.1, read on the forward strand.
AATAATTTAAATTTATCAACTAAAAATGACTACACAAAGTTGTTTCCAACATTTTATATTTCGTATAATGCTACTGAAAATTCTAATTTTTCATTTAATTATAGTAAACGAATTGAAAGACCTAGTTTTTTTGAATTGAACCCAAATGTATATTTTGTCAATCCGTTTCAAACCATTGAAGGAAATGCATTTTTGCAACCAGCGTTTATTAATAATTTTGAATTAACAAATACATACAACAACTTTGTAACAAAGTTATATTATACCGATGAAGATAATTTGTTTTCGCAAGTGCCATTGGCAGATACCACAACGAAGATTATTCGTTTTACTAATGAAAACTTTATAAACACAAATCGAATTGGAATTTCAGAAAACTATACATTCGATAAAATTAAATGGTGGAGCAGTAATAATAGTTTAGATATAAATTATTCTAAATCAGAATTCAATTTAGAAGAAGAACAAGAGGATCAAAAAGGAATAAATGCAACAATTTCAACTTATAATGATTTTAATTTGAATGCAGATAAAACACTGCTTATGGGAGTTAATTATTGGTATAGTTTTCCAGGATTAAATGGCGTTTATGAAACCAAATCATCAAGTTCTTTATCCTTATCCTTACAATATTTATTACTAAACAAGGATTTAAACATAACTTTGAGAGGAAATGACATTTTTAAAGATTCGGCAGAGAGAAACGAAAGCAGAGTTAATGGCGTATTCCAAACAGCCAGATATTACTATGACAGTAGGTCGTTTCAATTATCTGTAAGCTATAAGTTTGGGAATAAAAATATTAAAGCCAAAAGGCATCAAACTGGGAATGAAGACGAGAAAGGGCGTACAGGAAACTAGAAGCAAATAATAACTAATGAAAACTAAATTTAATAAATCAGATAGAATCTTATTGGTCATTTATTATTTGGTATTTATCCTTATAATGGCAATTACATACTATTCAAAAAATGGTATGAATAAGGTTTTTTTAGCAGATACTTTTTTATCTATATTAGTTTCAGTAATTATCATTGTTATTTTCTTTTATCTACTAATTCCAAAGTATTTATTTAAGAAAAGGTATTTATATTTTATTTTCTTCGGCGTTTTAACATTGTCTTTTTTTGGGGCATTGCTAGAAACTATTATTTTTTGGATACAAGGCCATAACTGGAGTGAATTCCCAAAATGGCATAAGGTTGCTGTTCTTGGAATTTCGACCGCTTCAGACAATACCGGGTTTATTTTCGGATTGCTTTTAACCAAAAAATTCTACGAAAGTCAAACAGAATTAGTAACCGTAGAAAAACAGCAAAAAGAAAACGAACTAAAATTATTGCGTTCGCAAATAGATCCGCATTTTCTGTTTAACAATTTAAATACTTTAGACTCCTTAATAGACTGCAATGCCGAAAAAGCAAAAGAATATATTAATAGGTTGTCCTTAATTTATCGATATCTAATTAAAACGAAGGATGCTGAGGTTATGGAGCTTTCTGAAGAAATTGAGTTAGCAGAAAACTATATGTTTTTAATAAAAACACGTTTTGAAAGTGATTATGATTTTAAAATAGAGGTGAAAACTAAAACAGAAGATAAATTTATTCCAACAGGCGCCATACAAACACTTTTAGAAAATGTGATAAAACACAACAAACCAAAAAACGGGTGTGTGATTAAAACCACTATTTTAATAGAAGACACTTTACTAAAAGTAACAAATACAAAGTCGAATATTCATTCTAAAAATGAGTCTTTTGGAACAGGATTAGAAAACTTAAAAGCTAGATACAAGCTGCTTTCTGATAAAGAAATGATTATTATAAATACAGATAAAGAGTTTAATATTTCAATTCCAATCATTAAATTAATTGATGAAAACTAATGCGATGAAAATTTTAATTTTAGAAGACGAAATACCTGCCTATAATAAATTAGTCTCTTTTGTAAATGATTATTTTGAAGAAGAAATTCCTCATGATTGGGCACGTTCTAACAGAGAAGGAAAAGCATTGCTTGAACAAAATAAATATGATTTTATTTTGTCTGATATTCAATTATTAGATGGTGTTTCGTTCGATTTGTATAACGATATTTCTACGGAGTCTCCAATCATTTTTTGTTCGGCCCACGACGAGTATTTATTTCAGGCCTTTAACACAAATGGCATTGCTTATATTTTAAAACCGTATACACAATCAGATTTTAAAAAAGCTATAGAAAAGTATCAGTCGTTATTTAAACAAGGAGGTTACAGTACGCTAAATCAGCAGACAATTTCTGAGTTAAAATCGGCAATAAAAGAAGAACACAATAGTTACAAAAAACGTTTTGTAATAAAAAAATCCAAAGGTATTCAGCTATTAAATGTTTCAGATATTAGTACCATTGAAGCTTCTGGAGATTTTTGTATTGCATCAGATTTTAAAGGAAGACGGCATACTATTTCTCAAAATTTAGGTACAATTCATCAGCAATTACAACCCAACAAATTCTTTAAAATTAACAGAAGCGAAATTGTTAGTATCGATTATATTGAAAATATAGAAAACCATTTTAAAAACCGACTACTTATTACCATGACAGGCGTAAAAGAAAAAGCAATGACAAGTTCTTCTACAACCTCTGATTTTAGAAAGTGGTTGGAGCAATAGGCCTTTGGGCGTTCCCTTTTCAGGTCGGGCTTTCCGTCCCCAATCTTTTTAAAACGTCATAGCGAGAAGTGAGCGACGTGCCTATCTGTATATTAAAGACTTGAAAGGTAATTTTGTACTAGCAAATTTTAAAAAGGATTTCCACTACAATCCCTAACGCACTTATCCGCTATGGGTTGGTTTTAATCATTCAACTTTAAAACCGTTATATAAATTTGCTTACAAGCTTAAGCCTTTTTCATATTTTAGCTTAACTCAAGTTTAAACATGCCAAAAGGACTTATATATTTCGTATTATTTTTTCTTACTATAAATTCATATGCTCAAAGCAATAGGTTTAAAGAACAGCTTGATAGTATTCAAGAGTTAAGACAGTTGTCTAAAAATAATAATTTAGATTTAGATAAAAGAATGTTTTATGCAGAACAGGCGAATGACCTATCTCATAAAACAAAAGTAGACTCGACCGTTTTAAGATCAAGATACAATCTTGCATGGCTATATATGCTTGATAAGAAGTACTCTAAAGAGTCAATAAGGTTAAATCATAAAAATTTAAAATTAGCACACAAACTTAATGATTCGGTTTCGATAGCTTATATAAACATGCATTTAGGATACGTTTATCAGAACTTAGACAAAAGCGATAGTGCTTATTATTATTATTACAAATCATTAAAAATATACAAAGATTTCAATAAACTTTTGAATAATGACTTTGATTTTTTAAATCAATCTATAGTGCTTTATAACATTGCTAGATTACAGGTAATAGAGCGTGATTATGTGGGGAGTCAAGCTAGCATAATACAAGGCATAAATATATTACTTACCATTCCTGAAACCGAAGAGAGTTTAGATAATTTATGGTGCTTGTATGATATTTTAGGGAAGAACTTAAAGCACCTAAAAAAGTATGAAAAGGCTTTAGAGTATTATAATAAAGCCTTAAGTATTAGTGGTAAAATGAAGAATAATTTTGAATCGCAATTATTTACAAAGATTAATATTGCTGATTTATATAGAGAAGCTGGAAAATATAACAATGTATTTAGAATATATAACGAACTACTTGAAGATAAAACATTAGAAAAAAAAGATCCTACTTCTTATGCTGCCATATTGAATAATATAGCTTATACTATGTTTTTGGCAAAAGACAAAGATTACAATAAAATAGACTCTTTATTTAATAAAGCCTATAACATTTTTAATGATCCGGAATTATTTTATGAACTCTCAGCAGTGGGGAATGACATGGCAGAGTTTTATTATGATACTAATCAAAAAGATAAGGCTTTATTTTATTCTAAAAAATCGTATGAATATGGTAAAAAAGCAAATGAAAACTCAGAAGTATTAAGAGCCCTAAAAATGCTCTCAAAGTTAAAAGAAGGGAATGAAGGAAAAGCTTATTTATACGAACACATTAAACTTAATGATAGTTTAATTAGCCTGGAACGAGCTAATAGAAATAAATATGCTAGAATTCAATTTGAGACCGACCAATATATAAAGGAAGCCAAACGTCTAACCACTCAAAACATTTTGATTGTGGTAATAGGCAGTATTTTAGTGTTTACTTTAGGGTTATTGTATTTTATAAAGGTACAGCGTACAAAAAATAAAGCATTGGTTTACGAGCAGATGCAACAAGAGGCCAATCAAGAAATTTATGCTTTAATGTTAAACCAGCACGAAAAGTTAGAAATGGGCCGTTTATTAGAACGTCATAGAATATCCGAAGATTTGCACGATGGTATATTAAGCCAGTTATTTGGTACCAGAATGGGTTTTGGGTTTTTACAAGTTGGAGGAGACAAAGAGACCTTAAAACAATACGAGCAATTACAACAAGAATTACAAAGCATTGAAAAGGAAGTAAGAGATGTTTCTCATGAGTTGAAAGCCGATTCCTCATTCTCAAAAACAAGCTTTGAAACTATATTAGAAAACTATGTAAAACAGCAAAGTGCTATAGGGAATTTTAAATACAGCATAAAAAAGGAGAGGCTATTATTGTTTGAAACCATTAGCAACTCTATTAAAGTGGCTATATTCCGTATTGTACAAGAAGCGATTCAAAATATAATAAAACATGCTAAGGCTAATGTTCTTACAATTTCCTTTAAAGAAAAAGAAAACATATTATATTTATCTATAGAAGATGATGGTATAGGTTTTGATGCTAAAACAAAACATAAAGGAATAGGACTTAAAAACATTGAATCGAGGGTTTTAAAATTGGGTGGAACATTTAATATTACCTCAAAACCCAACCAAGGAACCATAGTGAATATATCAGTCCCTACTTAAAACTTACACCTATGATTAAGCAGTACAATATTTTAATTATTGAAGATCATCCACTAATTATAGAAGCTTATAAAAATGCGTTGTTGCATATAAGTTCTGAAGACGATAAATTAAAATTTAATATTGATATTGCTAATGATTGTGATAAAGCCTTTTATAAAATTGAAGAAGCTGTTATAAGAAAAAACATAGACATTGTTTTTTTAGATATTAAACTACCTTCATCAAAAGATGGTAAAATAATTTCTGGAGAAGATTTAGGAATTAAAATAAGAGCACTCTTCTCTGAAGTTAAAATAGTAGTAGCTACAACATATAATGATAATTATATAATTAATACCATTTTTAAAAGCATTAATCCTGATGCTTTTTTAATTAAAAACGACTTAGACCCAAAGGAGTTAATTTTAGCGATAGAAACCGTTATTAAAAACCTCCCTTATTATAGTAAAACGGTTATTGAATTAATGAGAAAACTTACAACTAATGATTTTTATCTAGACGAATTTGATAGAAAAATATTATATGAGTTATCTAAAGGTTGTAAAATGAGTGAATTGTCAAACATGATACCTCTTTCTGTTTCAGCAATTGAAAAAAGGAAACGTGTTTTAAAAGAAGTTTTTAACGTAAAAAACGATAGAAATTTAATTAAAGTAGCTGAAGAAAAGGGTTTTATTTAATAAACGTACGCTTTCTAAAACTCTAATCATTCAACTTCAAAACCGCCATAAACGCTTGCTGTGGAATCTCAACATTACCCACTTGTCTCATACGTTTTTTACCTTTTTTCTGTTTCTCAAGTAGTTTACGCTTACGCGAAATATCACCACCATAACATTTAGCAGTTACATCTTTACGAAGCGCTTTAATAGTTTCGCGCGAAATAATTTTGGCACCAATAGCAGCTTGAATAGGAATATCAAATTGCTGACGAGGAATAAGCTCTTTTAATTTCTCGCACATTTTTTTACCAATATTCTGTGCATTATCAGCGTGTATTAATGCTGAAAGCGCATCAACAGGCAATGCATTAAGCAGAATATCTAAACGCACTAATTTTGAGACTTTCATACCAATAGGATGATAATCAAAAGAAGCATATCCTTTTGAAACCGTTTTTAAGCGATCGTAAAAATCGAAAACAATTTCTGCTAAAGGCATTTCGAAAGTCAATTCAACACGCTCTGTTGTTAAATAGGTTTGGTTTATAACGATACCTCTTTTTTCAATACAAAGCGACATAACATTACCAACAAAATCGGATTTGGTAATAATGGTAGCTTTTATATAAGGCTCCTCAACACGGTTTACGGTTGAAGGGTCTGGTAAATCAGAAGGATTGTTTACTATAAAAGCCTCATCTGGATTCTTATTTGTGAATGCGTGGTATGACACATTGGGAACTGTAGTAATAACAGTCATATCAAACTCGCGCTCTAAACGTTCTTGAATAATTTCCATGTGAAGCATGCCTAAAAAACCACAACGGAAACCAAAACCTAATGCTGCAGAACTTTCTGGAGCAAAAACTAACGAAGCATCGTTTAATTGTAGTTTCTCCATAGAGTTACGAAGCTCTTCATAATCTTCAGTATCCACTGGGTAAATACCGGCAAAAACCATAGGTTTTACATCTTCAAAACCTTCAACAATATTGGTTGTTGGCTTAGCAAAATCGGTAATAGTATCACCAACCTTAACCTCTTTTGCAGTTTTTATACCAGTAATTAAATAACCAACATCACCAGTTTTTACGCTTTGTTTTGCAACTTGGTTTAGTTTTAAAGTTCCAACTTCATCAGCAAAATATTCTTTATCTGTGGCAACAAATTTAATTTTTTGTCCTTTTTTAATTTCACCATTAAAAACACGAAAATAAGTTTCTATACCTCTAAACGTGTTATATACAGAATCAAAAATCAAGGCTTGTAATGGCGCATCTGGATCTCCTTTTGGAGCTGGAACACGCTCAATAATAGCGGCTAAAATATTATCGACACCAAACCCCGTTTTCCCACTAGCATGAATCACCTCTTCTGGGTCGCATCCTAAAAGATCAACAATATCGTCGGTAACTTCTTCTGGGTTGGCGCTTGGTAAATCGACTTTATTAAGAACTGGAATAATTTCTAAATCGTTTTCTAAAGCTAAATATAAATTAGAAATGGTTTGTGCTTGTATACTTTGTGCAGCATCAACAATTAATAGAGCGCCTTCACAGGCAGCAATAGATCGAGATACTTCATAAGAAAAATCTACGTGACCTGGTGTGTCAATTAAATTTAAAACATATTGTTCGCCATTATACTCATAATCCATTTGAATAGCGTGCGACTTAATAGTAATACCGCGTTCGCGTTCCAAATCCATACTATCCAGTAATTGGTCTTGCTTTTCCCTATCGGTTACTGAACCTGTATAATCTAACAATCGGTCAGCAAGAGTGCTTTTACCGTGATCTATATGTGCAATGATGCAAAAATTTCTGATGTGCTTCATAAGTGAATCTATACCTAGATTTAATTTGCAAATATAGAGGAATTAAGTGAAGTTTAAAGCGGTTAAGCCTAATAAAAACCTAATGGATTATTGAATTTGATTACATCATCATACTGCCGCAAATGCCCAGACTTATTATTACGTATATGGCAGCGAGAATAAATAGCACTTTTGCTGCTTTTTTGTTTTTTTTGAGTATTGCAAACCCAACAATAGTTAATAGAATTGCTGGACCAAACATAATGGCGATAATTAAATAAATCAAACCATCTAAATTCATGTTTGGGCTTAATAGAATCATATTAATTAGATAATATTGCGCCACAAACACCAAGTCCTATAATGGTATAAACGGTAGCTATTATAAACAATACTTTGGCAGATTTAGGCTTATTTTTTTTAATTGCAAAACCTATAATTGTCATTATTATTGCAGGACTTAATGCAATAATTAGAAAGAATAGGACTAGCCATATAAAACCATCACCTATTTCCAGAAAACGTATCATATCAATTCTTGTCTAAGTTCTTCTAACCGTTCTTTTTTGTCATCCCTATAAAACAAATTCATGGTTTCAAACGGAATAATTTTATTGTCTTTATCTACAATATGCACGCACGATTTTTTAATGGCCCGCACATCAAAATTGTAAGCATCAATAAATTGCATGATAATAACACGAAATAAATTGTCGTAACCCAGGTTTGGCGCATCAATATTTGGTAAACAACACATAATAGATTTTAAATTTTCTTCAGCAACTTCAACGGAATTTCCAGTGCTAAACAGTTCAATCATCTTTCCGTGTAGACTTTCGTCTTGTTCATAAATGATGGTGTTTTTACTATTATCTAATAAATCATTCGGATTGATATATCGTGTTAGGGGAAATACTTCACCGTCTAATTTTAAGGCATACCCCATAACTAAAGCATCAGGATTGCAAGGCACAGGTAATAAATCGTCTGGATTAAAAATAGTGGTTTGCTCTAATATTTTTCTTCTTACTTCAGTTAGGGTCATTCTATCCGTTTCAGGATTAAAATTATCTAACCGTCCTGCAATTTGTGTAGGCTGTAGTGTGACACCTCGAACACATTTTTGTTGGAGCGCGTAGTCAATTATTTTTCCAATTTCGTGGTCATTCAAACCTTTTTGAAGAGTTACAACCAAGGTGGTGGACAAATTGAGCTTATTAAGATTTTCTAATGCTTGTTTACGAATATCATTCAAGTTTGCACCTCGTAATTCTTGTAGCACTTCATTTTCAAAAGAATCAAATTGTAAATAAATTTCAAAATCTGGAGCATAACTTTTAAGTCGTTCTGCGAAAGCAAAATCTTTAGCAATTCTAATACCGTTTGTGTTTAACATTAAATGCCGAATAGGAAGCGATTTAGCATAATCTAAAATTTCAAAAAACTGTGGATGAATGGTAGGTTCGCCACCTGAAATTTGAACCACATCAGGCTCTTTTTCATTTTTTACAATAGTGTCGAGCATGGTTTTTACCTCATCCAAAGTACGATGCCTTCCATAAGTTGGAGAAGACCCTGCATAGCAAGTTGGACAGGTTAAATTGCAACGATCGGTTACTTCAACAACGGTTAAGCAAGAATGTTGCTCGTGGTCTGGACATAAACCGCAATCGTACGGGCAACCATAATGTGTTTTGGTGTTGAATGTGTAAGGTGTTTCGCTTGGCTTATTGTAGTTCCTTATATTTTTGTAATATTCAATATCATCAGCAATTAATACTTTAGAATTACCGTGTTCATTGCATCGTTTTAACATGTAAACCTTATCATTTTCAAATACTATTTTGGCATCAACCCGCTTTAAACATTCGGGACACAGACTTAAAGTAAAATCGTAGTAGGTATATTTTCTAACGGGCATATTTTATATTTTGAATGATGAATTTCGAATAATAGAACCAACAAATTACACATAAAAGTTGAATAGTACTTAGCCCAAGAATATAAAACACATTCGGTTTTAAAAACTCTATGAAGAACCGAAAGCCAAAGTACAGTACCATAAACCATTTAAACAAGTCTCCGTTTTTTAAACTACTGCGTTTTTGTATATGTTTTAAACTAAAAAAAAGGATGCTTAGAAAAACCAATTCATATAAAGATGTTGGATGGCGTAATATGTTATCACCTAGATTCATACCAAAAACGGATGCTGTCTCAATACCATAAGTGAACTCATTAATTCCAGACAGAAAGCAACCTATTCTACCTATAAAAATTCCAATAATAATAGGGAGTACAAATAAATCTCCAGAAGATTGTGTTTCGCCAATGCGCTTTTTAGCAAATTCTACACCCAACAAACCACCAAATAACCCACCCATTATGGTTTTAGTGTTGAGTAATTGAATGAAGATTTCTTTGGAAAATTCAATCATTGGGTTTTCTAAAAAACCAATTAACCGCGAGCCCACTAAAGCACCTAAAGCAGCACCTAGAATAATAGACAACCTATTGTTTGAAGAAATGACGTCATTACTTTTTCGCCTTAAAACCACATAATATCTATAAGCAACAAAAAAAGCTAAGTATTCTAAAACTAAATGGATATTGATATTAAAACCGAAGAGTTGAGGTTCAAATGGAATGTGCAAGGCATGAATTTTTTATAAATATAACTGATTTTTATATGCTAATAATATCTTCCTTATTTTTGATAGAATCATAGACTTAATATGGCTTTCAAAAAACAAAGTTTCATTTTTAAAATACATTTAATCATTTCGGTAATTATTGTAATTCCTGTTGCTTTAATTTATGGGTTTGCACCCGATTCTGAGTTTGATATCCATTTAAATACCGTTGATGAGCTTAATGCTTTTAAAGCTTTTATGGGCATGTATATAGGGTTTTCATCACTTTGGATACTCGGTATTTTTAAAGCAAAATATTTTAAAATGGCTTTGGTAACCAATATGGTTTTTATGCTCGGTTTAGGTTTAGGAAGACTCATTAGTATAGTAATCGATGGTGTACCAACAAATGCTTACGTATATGGGACAATAGCCGAATTGATACTAGGATTTTATGGTATTTGGGTGTTAACAAGAAAAAAATGGTAATTTTGCGCCAAAATTGAATCTACTTGGTAAAAATAGATAACATAGAATTGCCAGATTTCCCATTGCTATTAGCTCCAATGGAAGATGTTAGCGACCCACCGTTTCGTGCTTTATGTAAAGAGCAAGGTGCCGATGTGGTGTATACTGAATTTGTATCAAGCGAAGGCCTTATTCGTAATGCTGCTAAAAGTGTAATGAAACTTGATATTTACGAAAAAGAACGCCCTGTGGGAATTCAAATATTTGGTGCAAACTTAGATAGCATGCTACAGACTATTGATATTGTTTCGGCTTCAAAACCAGACATTATCGACATTAACTTTGGCTGTCCTGTAAAAAAAGTAGTAAGCAAAGGTGCCGGCGCGGGTATTTTAAAAGATATCTGCTTAATGGAACAACTAACAGCAGAAATGGTTAAACGCACTAATATTCCAGTTACAGTAAAAACGCGTTTAGGCTGGGATCATGATTCTATAAAAATAGTTGAGGTAGCTGAGCGATTGCAGGATGTAGGCTGTAAAGCGATTGCTATTCATGGGCGCACACGAGCGCAAATGTATAAAGGTGATGCCGATTGGAAACCCATTGCAGAGGTTAAAAATAATCCGCGAATGCATATTCCTGTATTTGGAAATGGCGACATAACTTCTCCAGAAAAAGCTATGGAAATGCGTGATAGTTATGGACTTGATGGCGCTATGATTGGGCGTGCAAGTATTGGGAACCCTTGGTTTTTCAAACAAGTAAAGCATTTTTTTAAAACAGGAGAACATTTAGCGCCAATCACTTTAGAAGAACGCGTTGATGCTGCTCGCAGGCATTTACAAATGGCTATAGATTGGAAAGGCGAAATTTTAGGTGTTTTTGAAACCAGAAGACATTATACCAATTACTTTAAAGGAATTCCACATTTTAAAGAATACCGAATGAAAATGGTAACAAGCGACGACTCAAAAGATGTGTTTGCTGCTTTTGATGAGGTACTAGAAAAATTTGCTGGTCATCAGTTTACAGAATAATTTATGGTTTGGCAAATGGCAAGCCACCGCGCTATCCGTTACTAGTTTTGGCTCGATGCACGCCTCGCCAAAAGCTAACCACTACTATCGCTTTTGCATGTGTTTGCCAAGGCTTAGTGTTATTTCGAATGGAGATGTAATTTAGAAAGGCCTGCAGTTTTACTTGGTCATTTTGTTAATTAGCTCAATACCTTTTTCAAGCACTTCGTCCTTTTTGTTTGTTGATTGCTTTACATAATTTGTTGGAATATACTTTTCTCTTATTGTTCCGTTTACATGATACAATTTTGCTGTTGAAAGCTTGTAACCATACTTTTGGTGCTTGAAGCCAAAATCATAAACCTCGCCTGCTAATCGTCTCATTTCAGAGCCTACAACATCTGCTCTCCCCATTCCTTCAAAACCAATAGCGAGACCTTCGCCCATACTCCCTGTCCACCGACCAACTAATATTACTACTGGGTTTTTATACTGTTCATAGCGTGGACTAACATATTCAATCCAACTTCTTTCAACATCTGGATTGTTTTCTGATTTTGCAATGTATGAATGCTTTTGATATGGTTTTGGCTCATCTATAAACCTACTCATAATACCACGAGCTTCGTATGAGTCTCCACCAAATATTGTGTTTCTTAAATCGATAATTAAACCTTTAGTATTTGACAAATCATTTAAGGCGTTATCAAATTCGCTTACCAAGTTGTCGTTTCCAAGTGAGTTGTTTATTCTTATTATCCCAACTTCGTTAATAGTTTGGGTAGTTAGTAAGCCATTGTTATTCTTTATTTTGATTTTATCAATATCAAGTTTAATTTCTTTTTTATTGGATAACTTTAAGGTTAATATTCGGGGCTCATTGTAGCGACCTGCTAAAATTTTATTAGCAATCCACTCTTTGATTTCAGGAATGCTTTTGTTACTACAATGTGATGGAAAATCTTTGATGACTTGATCAAAATCAATACCATTAAATTTCATAATTTCAGCTCCAATTATATCTTCATTCAGGTTTTCTATTTGAGTTTGCCAAACATTTGAAATTATAGGTTTTCCTCTTTCTATTGTAGAATAAATAGGCGAGAAAAGGCGATATGAAGAATTTCTATTGGTTCGTAAAGTGAGGTGATTATCATAGAACTCATTAAGTAAATATTCAAAAAACAATACTGTTTCCTCTTCAGTTTTTATGTTTTTTATTTGATTAGTATAATAATTTTTGATGCATTTCAAGTCTACGTTTTTATCCTGTAGGTAAACATAATTTGACGATATATCGTTTAAGATTTCGTTTAAATCTTCTTTGATTTTATTTTGATCAATACTACTTTCTTGCGAATTAATACAAGAAAAGCTTAAAAGTATAATTAAATTTAAAAACAGTTTTTTCATCTATGCTACGATTATAGTTTGAAATTGAGTGAATGTAAAATGCATCAAACTAGCCCAAAATGTTAAGATTGGATTAGTTTTTTTGTAACTCTGTTTGATGCCACTTTAGAGGCGATAACCCCTAAAACAGTTATTGTAACAAATACAATCATAAAATTTTCTAGCAAAATACTCATGGGATAAGCCAATGATGGTGTAATGGGTACAAAGCCAAATGTTTTTTGCAAAACCACAACTAATAAAGCTATTAGTAAACCAATTATACACCCAACAATGGTCATTATTGAGCCATGAATAAAGAATATGTTTCGTATTTTTTTTATGGGATGTCCTAGACTAAAAAGTGTTTTTAAGGATTGTTTTTTTTCTAATATCATCATTATTATTGAGCCAATAACATTAAAAATTAATAATCCAGATACGAGGGTTAGCAGTAAATAAACCAAAAGGTTTTCGCTATTTAACATTTTATATAGGGCATCATTAAGTTGTGCTCTGTTTTTTAAAATAATGGTATCGCCCAAAATGGCTTGAATGTCTTCTTTAACTTTAAGCTCGTCTGCGCCATTTTTAAGTTTAAACTCTATTGCAGATACTTGATTGGGTTTGTAGTTTAGAAGATTTTGTGCTAAACCGATAGGAGCAAAAACGTAGGTATCGTTTAAATTTTCATTAACATCAAAAACGCCAACATTAACCGCATTAACAGTGTTAAACGCATTTTTAACAGATGTGATTTGACCTTTCCCTGGTTTTGGAACATATAAATTTATGGCTTTAGCATAATCTAAAACGCCAAAAGATAGATTGTTTGAAATACCCCAGCCAACTACTATTTGATTGGTTTTTTGATCGAACCAACTACCTTGAGATATTACAGAGTCTATATCGACTACCTTTTTAAACTGAGCATCGACACCTTTTATGGTGGCTAAATAGTTTTTATCGTTCGAGGCTACAATAACACGTTCTTCAATAACTTTTGAAAACACAGCAACATCTTCTAAATTATTTAGCCTAGTAAGATTTTCGTCTGTAATAAAAAAAGATTTCCCGACAGAGGCTTCGGCTTTTAAATCGGGATCTACAACGGAAGAAAATTGTAATGTATAATCTTTTAATCCTGCAAAACCAGATAGCACTATAAATAATGCTGCTGCTCCTAATACAATCCCAACAACAGCAATTATACTAATAATGTTAATAGCGTTGTTACTGCTTTTTGAGCGTAGATAACGTTTTGCGATATATAGAGAAACATTCATGCTTTAAATATAAAAAGAAAAATGAGTTTTAATTTAAAGCATTTTGCTTTTGAAGATTTTAAACCAATTACGATTTTTTTCGTTTGTCAAGAAAAGATGGGTCTTTTATTGGGTTTTCAGTTCTTTTCAAAGATTTGTCAATTTGATCAATATATTCTAAAGAATCATCAATAAAAAATTCCAATCTAGGCATACGCCTTAACTGATGCTTAGTGCGTTGTGCTAATTCGTGCTTAATTAAAGGCGCGTTAGATTTTATACCTTCAATAAGTGCTGCACCCTTATTATTAGGAAAAATACTTAAATACACTTTAGCTACAGAAAGATCTACCGTTACTTTTACTTTGCTTACCGAGATTAAAACTCCTTGCATGCCACCTTGCGTTGCAGCCTTTTGTAAAACATCAACCAAATCGCGTTGTAATACAGATCCTATTTTTTTTTGTCTTTGACTTTCTTCCAATTAATTATTTTTTATAAAGCACATGTTTTAAATAAGTTAAAATAAATATTTGTGCTTTTTTACAGTGCAAAAATAAAGGATATTTAAAGATTATCTTACTTTTGATTTGTAAAATTTATATATTAAACAAAAAGAAGCATTAATGAATAAGATTGAACATATTGGTATAGCTGTAAAAAGTCTTGATGATTCTAACAAGTTGTTTGCTAAATTATTTGGGGAAACACATTATAAAATAGAAGAAGTTGCTAGTGAAGGTGTAAATACGTCTTTTTTTAAAGTTGGAGAAAACAAGATTGAACTGCTAGAAGGAACAAATGATGAGAGCCCTATTAGTAAATTTATTACCAAAAGAGGCGAAGGGATACACCATATAGCTTTTGATGTAGATGACATTAAAACTGAGATAAAGCGCTTAAAAAAAGAGGGTTTTAAAGTTTTAAATGAAACACCCAAAAAAGGAGCAGATAATAAGCTAGTGGCTTTTTTACACCCTAAATCGTCAAATGGTGTTTTAATTGAGTTATGCCAAGAGATAAAGAAATAATTTTTCTTGCTAACAATTAAAATAAGTAGTAATATTGCACTCCAATTTCGGTCCCATAGCTCAGTTGGTTAGAGCACCTGACTCATAATCAGGTGGTCCTTGGTTCGAGCCCAAGTGGGACCACTTTTAGAGATTGTAAAGCCTTGTAAACGTTGAGTTTATGAGGCTTTTTTTGTTATAGGGGACGAATTAGGGGGCGAATAAGATTGTTTATTTGTAAATTAATTATAATTGAGAAGGATAATAAGAAAGATTAATACTACTTTTAATATTTGAAATTATTATTTTTTAAAACATGTCAAAAAATCACAAAATGGAAATAATTGCGGGGTTATTTATTGTCGTTGGAACAGCTCTAGGAGTTTGGGCAAATGCAATAAACAAGAAAGAAGCAAAAGTTTTGGAAGAAAAGAACGCTAGCTTATTGTCAGAAAACAACAATTTAGGAAAGGAATTGAAAATTAAGTCGCAAGAAAACATTGCTTTATCAAAAAGAATTTCGAAAAGTATTGAGGCCGTAAATTATTTCAATACTATTGACTTTTCTTATTTAAAAAAAGATTTTCCATATGGGTACACAGTTGTAAGACAGAATAAAGATTTTGATGATTTTATTAAAGTTTATGGAGAGAAACGCGGATATGAATATTATGGTTCAGAAATATATTATGATAAAGAACAAAAAACTCATTTAATAAAATTTAGTGGTTTTAAAATTGAAATAATGGGGGGCTCGATGTCTGGAGGTGAGATGGCAGTTGGTTTAAACACTAATAATTACAAAGATTTTCAGTTACTTATTCCAGAACAGCCATTATTTGATGTTAATTGGGTTGTTTTAATGATTGATGATGGGCATAAATATACTTATGCAATTGGATTTGTACCTAAAGAACCTAAAAAATAAATTCAAATATAAGATGATTTAATTTTATAAAATGGCAAATTCAAATAAGCACGGGTTAAATAGAACTATTCCTCAGTCAGTTCAAAGAACAATAAGACAAAACTCATTTTTTGGTTGTGTAATATGTGGAGCAGGAATTTGTGAATTTGACCATGTAGACCCTGAATTTGAAGACGCAAAAATTCATGAAGCTGATTGTATGACTTTATTGTGCGGTTCATGTCATAGTAAAAAAACTAGAGGAATAATTGGAGTTAAAACAATAAAAGAAGCGATGAAAAAACCATTTTGCTATAATAATGAGGCATCGGATTTTCTCGATTTTGGTAATGGTACGCCTAAAATTCAATTTGGTAATACTTTATTCATTAACCCAAAAATTTTAATATCTATTGATGGAGTAAACATTTTATCAATAAAACCACCAGAAAATGCTGAGCAAGGCAAAAGGAGTTTATTAAATGCTATTTTTCACAATATTTATGGAGTAGAAACTTTTAGAATTGTTGACAACATCTGGTATGGTAGTTCTGTAAATTGGGACATTGAATCTAAAGGAAAAAGAATTATTATTAGGACTAAAAAAGGGGTTTTTGCATTAAATATTGAAAACATTCCAGATGATAAATTTGTTATTCATAAGTTGAATATGTCATATAAAGGATATGTAATTATAGCAGATTCTAATGAAGTTCAGGTAATTACTCCATCAGACAAAGAAATATTTGCTTTAAATGGTGGCGGCACAATAGAAGGAGACGTTGTATTGAATATTGTGAATGAAAGATTAACTTTTTCTAATTTGGAAACTAATGATGTTAATTTAAAGTTGACAGGAGATGTTAGTCACAATGTATTTAAAAATGCTAAAATAACTTTATAATTGCAGTACTTAACTAAATTTTAATTGTCAAATCCTTGAAATATAGAATAATGCTATCCATTAAAACTTGTATTGAACTAGCATATATTATTGATAAATTTTCTAAAGAAGAAATTGAACGAATATTTTTAGTGTTTAATATCGATTTCCATTTATATCCAACTACTAATAGAAATAATTCAAATTCAAAAAGAGTTAATATTATTCTGTCTCATCTAAAATCAACTAAAACGAAAGGACCTTTTTCTAGTTCTTTTCAAATGGATTTATTGCAGTATGTTGTAGAAAATTATTACAGAGATAAAGAGAAAGCCAATGTTAATAGGCTCTATGCTTTTGCAAATGAGAAAATAGTTGAGTTCGAAGACTTATTTAGTTTTAAATTCAAAAAATTATCTAATTCACTTAAGCAAGATGGATTTGTTATTAAAGGGGATTATATCCAAAAGCTTTTACCTCAGGAGATAGAAGAGGCAAGGATTGATAGTGAGCTCATTTCTTTATTGATAAAGTTTAACTTTCATACTACAAAAGGACACCTTGAACAGGCTATAAATAATCATATAACGAGTAATTGGGCAGGAGCAAATTCTCAATTTCGAACTTTTATTGAGTCAATTTTAATTGAAATAGTTAAATATATGCTTCCAGAAAATAATTGCAACAGTGCTACTTCGGCAATTAACATTTTATCTAAAACGGTATCTCCTCCTTTTTTAAAAGAGGATTTAAATGAAGTGGAAACTAGCAAATGTAAAAAACCTTTTGTTGAGGGGTTGTGGAAGAGGTTGCATCCCGAAGGGAACCATCCTGGTTTGTCTAACGAAGAAGATTCTACTTTTAGGTATCATATAACAATTGTTTTTGCCCATTACTTGTTAAAGAGGTTAGAAAAACGATTAGTTTAGGTCTTTTTAACTTTGCTCAAAGTTTGTTGGTTTTTATCATCTAACCTTTTATAAAGAGGTAGAGTTCGTCTATTCAAATCAATCATTTTAATATCTATTACAGGGCTTTTTCGGTCTTTGTCTACTATTTCTTTTGAAACAGCATTAAGGCGTTTAAATTGGTCTGTAAATTCGGTTGTTGTATAAAAATCTGTATATAGTTCTGATACTTTTCTTGAACAATTCCATACTTGACATTTAAACTTTTCATTATTCTTGGTAACATACTTAGTTACATAAGATGTTACTCTTTTAATATTGCTCGCGTTTAATTGTTTCACATCAAAAGCAGAAGAGGGTTTAAAACTCTTATCTCTCGGAGTAATTCCATTTTTTTGTTGAAGTGTTAACCAATAATTCCACCATTTTTCAATTTTCCAATACTTATTGGTAATCATATGAAAATGAGGATTGCCTTTAAATTCATCATTTTTTGTCTGTCTTTCTACTACCCAAATATATTGAAAATCATCACTACGTTTTTTTACGTTATCAATGAATTTTCTTAAAATATTTACCGCTTCTTCGTCTGATACTTTGTTTAAAAAAGTGAGCGTAACAAAGCTTAACCTTTTTTGAGTTCTAGAAAAACAAGTAATTTTTTTTCTGATTTTTTGTTTCGAACGTTTGGACAAGGAGCGCTCCATTTTCTCCTTGTCCTTGCTTTCCTTTTTTTTTGCCTTAATATTTTTTGGTTTCTCTTGTTTTTTACGCTGTAATGCAGAGCCTGTGAACTCGCTTTTTGGTGTTATTCCAAATTTCGAAGTTGAAAAGGCAACACTAATTCCGTAAGTATTTTTGACTACCATAATCTGAATCGTTGTATATTAATTAAAACCATTAAAAGGTTATTTATTAAAGGTTTTTAGTTTTTAAAGGTTAAAAAAAAGAAAAATACTTATTCGAGGAACGCAGGTACAAAAACGCCACGTTTAAACTGTTTCATAAATTGACCGCTTCGCCTGTTGTAGACATTCATGTATGACCAAGTAGGGTGCTTTTTTGATAAGAACATTGAGAAGCCATTTAGCTTATGAACGAACTCCCATTTCTTAGGTTTAGTTTCGTTTTCTAAGAAGACAATAACCGAGTAATCATTTTTCTTTTTTAGCATGATTTACCCCCTCTCTTATTAGCAGTTTGAACTTCGGTTAAGGCTTCGTTAATGTCTTCAAGTCTGTAGAGAACACGATTACCAATTCTGTTCGCTTTAATAATGCCAGATTTAGTCCATTCGTTTAGAGTTGGCAATGAGATGCATAGTATTTCTGCAGTAGCCATTCTAGAGTAAAGTGAAAAATGTTTTTGCTCTGGGTTGATTTGGTCTTTGACTGCATCGATAACAGCTTCGTGTAAAACGTTTTTTATCGCTTTTTCTAAATCTGCGATGTTGAAATTGTTGATTTGAATACTTTCCATTATTTAATTCTATTTAATGATTAATAATGGTGCAAATCAAATATTAAGCTACAGGAGTGTAACTACTGTGGTAACCACAACGTTTATTTTAAGTTTTCAATTTCGGTATTTATTATGCTAGAAACATCAGATATACCTGCGCTTTCGAACAGTTGAGAGATTTTATTAAGATTTTGTATTGTTCGAACTTCATTATTTTTCCCTTCAACATAAGAAAGATTAATTCGAATATTTTCCTCTCCTATTTCTAAGATTTGAGATAGAATTTTAGCAGTTTTGGTATTGTCATATTTGCTTAAATTTAATCCTAAGCAATTTAATGCTAGCAATTTTTGTTTGTTGGTTAACTTTCTAGTATTTGGCTTAGATAATACGTTTTTGTTTTCATGTCTTTTTAGCCATAAAACATATTTCGCAAATTCTAAACCTTGTATATGATATTGCTTATAGCGTTCGTTGAACCTGTGTAATTCTGGTTGAGTAATATCTGAAGTTT
The DNA here is from genome assembly GCA_947501105.1 of uncultured Flaviramulus sp. Taxonomy (GTDB): domain Bacteria; phylum Bacteroidota; class Bacteroidia; order Flavobacteriales; family Flavobacteriaceae; genus Wocania_A. The sequence goes on from CANMUP010000001.1 coordinate 403,476, forward strand.
TTTTGAACGGAGTAAATTCAATTTCAGTCTCATTATAATAATAATCTTCATATGATTCCGAAAATGTTTCCCAGCCAGAAACCACGTAAGAAAATATTTTATTGATTATTTCAATTTTTGGTTGATAATTATTTTCTGAAGTAATTGAAATCAAACGTGTTCTACTCTCGTAATTTTTGTGGTTTAGAAAAACATCTATTTGTTTTAATTCGTCTTGAATGTATAATTTTTTATTCGCTAATTTATTTGACCTAGATAAAAAGTCGGTTTGTAATTCTTCGTAAGTTAATATCATTAGTTAAAAAATGGGTGCGTTAATAATTTATCTGCGTTTTCCTTTTGTGATACTCGTATGTATTGTAAAAAAGAGCGTTCTGTTTTATGTCCTGTAATTTTCATTATAGAAATACTAGGAACTTCTGCTAAATACAAGTTCGTTGCAAAACTTCGTCTAGCAGTATGTGTTGAAACAAGTTTATATTTTGGCAACACCTTTTTTTCAATCTTGCCACCTTTTGTTATAGTTGTTTCAATTTGTTCTTTTATGCCTGCTAAACTAATAACTTCTTTTAAATAGTCATTCATGGTTTGGTTGGTATAGGCTCTTGGCAATCTGTTTTCATATTTTTTTAAAATTGTCCTTACAGTTTTATGCAACGGAATAGAAACTCTTTGCCCTGTTTTCTTTGTTCTAACTTGAATGACAGTGTTGTCAGAAACAATGTTCTCTGGGTTTATTTGGGTGAAATCTGAAAACCTTAAACCAGTATAACAACCTATCAAAAACAAGTCTCTTACTTTTTCTAATCTTGGGCTAGCTGTTAAGGTTAAGTTTTCGATTTTATTTAGTTCTTCGAGGTTTAAATATACCGTGTCTGCTTCTTCTCGTATTGTCTTAAACTTTCTTTTTCTAAACTCTAGATTATTATTATGTCCACGTTCTGTTGCTTCATTCATAAAAGACTTAATTGTTTTTATGTGTTTTCCAACAGTATTAGATGCTAAATTATGGTCAAGTCTTAAGAATGATAAGTAATGATTATAAAATTCTAATGTGATTGATTCAAAACTAAGGGGCTTATATTTTTGCGCATACTCTTTTAAGTATTTGTATGTTGTTTTGTAAACTTTAATAGTCCCCTCTGTTTTGTTTAGTTTGCTTTCTTCTATATATGATTCAATAAAATTAAATAGAGTTATTCTTTTTGGTTTTAATAGAATATCTGAAAGTTCGTCTTCAAGTGCCTCTTTTAGGTTTATATTATTCGGCTGAATACTATCATTGAGCAATTTTCTAAAAGCATTATTTATCCCGTTTTCAATTTTATCTAATCTTGAATTAAATTCAGGGTGTTCGGGAAATTGTTTTGACCCTTTTGCTCGTTGTGAGCTCTTATTCCAAAATTTTGGATTTATTTTTTCCCCTGTGGAATACTTAAATCGTTTGTATTGATAATTATAGATTAAGTAGATTAGAGTTTCTGCTTTTGAGTTTGGTTCTTTGAGAATAAATTTTGCCTTTGCCATCGTTATAAGAATTCTTTTAGTGCATTATTGAATCAATTGCTACTCCATTCTTTCCATTTACAGTTTTTGTCAGCTTCCCTTTTTTGTCATAATATATAACAGCACCATCAAACAAGTTATTCTTTAGGAGGCCAGTATAATGAAGCTCTCCTGTTTCATAGTAAACGTGAGCTATACCATTGTTAACTCCTTTAATTATATTAATTTCTTGGGCTAGATTGCCATTTTTATAATATAGTTTAACAATCCCATTTACTTTTCCATTTTTTGTTGGAAGGATTTTTTCTAGCTCACCACTTTCATAATACCGATAGGTAATTCCAGTTGACTTTAAAGAAACAGTGTCTAAATCTACGATTGAATGTTTTAATAAATTTCCATTTTCGTAATAAAATTTACAAGTATCTTTTATTTTACCTAACCAATAATTACATTTAGATTCTAATTTACCGCTACGATAATAACGAATTGACTTTCCGTGAACTTTATTGTCTTTTAAAAAGTTTATTTCCTGAACCTCTCCATTATCGTAATAATGGTATGTTTGACCATTTTGTAACCCTTTTAGATTTGTAGTAGAGCTTTTTAGTTTCCCATTCTCCCAATAATCTTTACGAATACCGTGTAAAGTGTCTTTTACATATTCTACAATTTGCTTTAATATATTACCATCTTCCCTATAGAATTTCCATTTTCCGTGATACATATTATTTTTAATCATCCCTTCTGACTGAAGTAAACCAAGGTTTGAATGATAACCATAATAATAGCCGTTTTCAAAAACTTGACTAACTAGAGAATCTAACGTGTATGTATTCGTATAAGTATGTTTTTTATTAGTGTCAAAGTGTTTGACTATTCTATTAGGGAAGCTATCTATTACTTTTAGTTCTGCATATATATTTCCATTTGGAAAGAAATAAGTTGAAAGAGATTTAGGAAGCTTATTTTCTAAGGTGGGATTAATTTTTAACCACTCTCCTTCTTTACCATCTTCTTGATAGAAAACATAATTTTCATTTCTATATTTTCTATTAGAAATGTCCTGATTACAGGAGGTTAAAATAATTAATGAAATGATTAAAAAAGATGATTTCAATTTAGTAGTTTTGGTTAAATGTGAATTACATATAACACAAATATATATTAAAAAGAATTTGTAGGGGACGAATAAGGGGACGAATAAGGGGTCGAATAATTTTGTTTTCGTTTAATTTCACTTAATTTCGTCTAACTGCTAAATACAGTGAAAACAGGAGTTAAACTCTTTAAATACAATAAAATAGAGTAAAATAGAATAATAATTTATGTAGTCCAAGTGGGACCACTTTTAGAGATTGTAAAGCCTAAGCTAAATTTTAGTTTAGGCTTTTTTATTTAGGGGACTGTCTAAGAGGTGGTTATTCTTTTTTGTTTGATTTTTTTGGAATAAAACTAAGATTTAAGATCGGCTCGACAGAAGTTATAAAATATTTCTGCCCAATCGCCATCACCAAAATCATCCATTTCCTCACCATTTCTTACAATAATAGTATTTGTTTGTGGTGATATATAAATAAATTGACCATACTTTCCTATAGCCATAAAATCGGATGGTCTGTCTTTTTCTGGAATTGACCACCAATAGTATTTATAAGTCCATCTGCGAGGGTTTCCGAATTCGTAATCTCCTGTTTTAGGCTGTGTAGAATTCAAAACCCATTGTTTACTAATATACTGTCGGTCATTCCAAACCCCATTATTTAATGCTAATCTACCTATTTTTGCTAAATCGATAGGACGCGCATTAAAACCACTTTCTGTTTTTTGAAAATTCTTATCGTCTGAGCTCCAACTAGCATTAAATTCAGCACCAATTTTACTCCATATTTCTTCCTGAAAAAAATCAGATATTGATTGACCAGTAGCATGTTCAAGAATAAGCCCTATTAATAATGGATTATAGTCATTGTATTTGAACTTCCCTTTTAGACTATTTTCAAGCTCTGTATGCCGTAAAGCAACTCTTCTCAAATCAGGATGATAAAATGTTTTAGGGCTATCACTATTAACAAAAGGAAACGTTATATCATGAGAAAACTTAATGCCAGATCTCATAGAGATTAAATTGGCGATTGTAATGCTGTCAAATGCCTTATCTCTAATAGATAATTCAGGAAGGTATTTTGTAATTGGGTCTTCAATACTAGTTATGCTTCCATTCTCAATAGCAATACCTAATAACATTGAAACAATTGATTTTGTAACCGAAAACGATGCCTGTAATGATTTTCTTGTTTCGTCTTTATAATATTTCTCTAGAAGCAAGGTGTCATTTCTAACAACTACAAATGATCGTGTTTTTGTTTTTTCCATAAATGCATTTAATTCGTGAATAGAAGAATCTCTTTCAAACTTAGATTTTGCTAAATTTTCTTGTGAATGTGAACCCTTTGTAAAATAAAAAGGGTTTGTCGATTTTTTAATTATGGACGTTTTATGCTTCTTGTAATAATCATAGGAAGGTTCTTGCTTAACCAATACTCTATAAATATATTTAGGCGTGTAAAAAGTAAATTGAAGACCTAAAAGGATTAACAGGAATACTGCGATAGATTTAATTAATTTTTTCTTCATTTTTGTATGTTTTAATAGGGCAAACATACTTTTATACGGCGCTATTTTTCTCAAAGATTAAAACAAAAGGGTGTTATCCAATCGGAAAAAACTATGACGACACTGTTTCGCAGTATTTTGAAGGCGTTAAACTTGTTTCTTTTTTAAATGCTTTAAAAAAAGTAGATTTTGATTTATATCCTAAATCAAAGGCTAGTTGTTCCATCTTTATGAATGAATCCTTTTCTGCTAGTCTCTTTTTTGCTTCAGAAATCCTATAATGATTGCTAATTTGAAAAAAGGAACTCTTAAGCTCTTCATTTAATATTTGTGAGATATGATGTGTGGATATTCCCGTTTTTTCCGCTAATGTTTTTAGTGAAAAATCTGAGTTTAAAAATATTTTCTCGTTTTCTAATAACGATTTTATCAATTGAAGTTTTTGAACTTTGTATTCTTTACTTAAAGAAGATCTACTGTACTTTTTAGCGTTTAGCTTAAAAAAATCAGGGTTTAATAAGATAAATACTGTAAGCAAGTACATAATTATAGTTCCTAAAAAATCAGAAGAAAATTTTGGAAATGGACTAGTAAAAAAGACTTTTCCATTTACGACACCCCCGTGAGACAAAAATATAACTACGGATGATATTAGTATAATACCATTTATATAGATGACCCATCTGAATTTTTGTCCAGAAACAAATGATGCTTTTTTAAAGTTAACAAATGTTTTATAGAGAGCAGAGCAGCAATAAATTAATAAATGAAGTGATATTAATTCTACAACAACCCATCCTTGAATATTCCATGGATCAATTGAAAAATTGGCAGTAGCGTCAATCAAATCTATGTTTTGATGAAAGCCAGTAACGTATATATTGTACTTATAAGCAGCAGATTGTAAGAAAAAATTAAAAGAATATAAAAAATAGAATCCAAAAGCAACAAAATGTAACATTTTAGTTTTTAGTCCAGTTTTTTGACCTAATTGAGATAGTACATAAAAATAAGTTAATGGGCCTAAAAGAAACAGAAACGGCGTCGAGATGTTTAGAATATGTGGATGCTTAGACATAAATCCAGATCTTAAAAACAAAGATTCTATCATGATAATAGTTATAACACAAACAATAAAAATTATAGGCTTGTGCTCTATAAATCGTTTTTTGGTAGCAAATAAATATATGATAACTACTGCTTGAACCAACCCAAATAGAATTACTATTGAAATACCATCAAAACTTACTAAATCTTGCACTATGAGGTGAATTATTTTGAATAATATGCAATGTAGTAGAATTTTTAGAATTATAAAAAGAAGTGAATAATAGTGATAATTTTGGCACATCTTTTGGGGCTTAGTTTGTTAGAATAAATTTATGGTTCAGAGATACCTCTGCATATAGGATGATATAATGTCTCCAAAAACAAATTCACTACTAAATAAACTAGCTTATTATGAATCCAAAAACAATTTTATCTATCTTATTTTTATTTGCAAGTATAGGCATCAATTTTGCTCAGCAAAATGAAGAATGCAAAACAAAGCTTTCAATTTCTCATGTATATACAAAAGCAAATAATTATGATTCGGCTTATGAATCATGGCTATTTGTAAAAAATGAATGTCCAAAATTGAGTATTGCTATTTATACAGATGGTGAAAAAATATTAAACCATAAAATTAAAAAATCTGAAGGCATTGAAAAAAAAGAATTTATCGAAGACATGCTAATTTTATGGAAAAAGCGCAGTGAGTATTTTGGAAATAAAACACCAAACGGAAAATATGCTGCTAAAGCTTGTCAATTAATGTATGATAATAAAGAGATTCTCGAAAAGACCAATGAAGAATTATACGCTTGTTTTGATGCAACTTATAAGATTGACAAAAAAACATTTACTCATCCTAAAAGTTTATACACTTATTTTTCTTTAATGGTTGATTTGTTTGATGCTGGTAAAAAACCAGAAAAAGAGTTATTTAACAAACATGATGATATCGTTGAAAAAATTGAAGATGAAGTTAAAAACTACTCTAGCAATTTAAATGAGCTAATAATAAAGGAGGAGGAAGGAGCACTATTGACAAAAACAGAGAAAGGACATAAAAGACAATATGAGAGTTATCTCCTGAATTATGATTTAATTTCTAAAAATATAGATAGCAAAGTTTTTATTAGAACGAATTGTAAAAACCTGATCCCTCTTTATACTAGAGATTTTGATGCACATCAAAACGACTCCATTTGGTTAAAGCGTGCAGTAAACAGGATGTATTATAAAAAATGTACTGAAGATGAATTATATGAGAAACTAGTAAAGGCATACGATAGGGTAGCGCCATCTGCGGAAACCAAACTTTATATTGTAAGGATTTTAATTAAAAAGGGAAAAATTTCAGAGATAGGTAAGTACTTAAGTGAAGCATACGACTTAGAAACAGTTCCTTTTGAAAAAGCAGATTTAGCACATAAAATTGGCTTAATTCTTAAGGGAGAAGGGAAGTATAGTCAAGCAAGAAAATATTTTAGAAACTCCATAAAGTTAAACCCGTCCAATGGGAAACCTCATTTAGCAATTGCAGTAATGTATGCAAATAGTGCCAACGACTGCGGAGATACTATCTTTAATAAAAGAGCTGTTTATTGGTTAGCGGCAAAGGAAGCTAGAAAAGCATCTCGAGACCCTACCTTAAAAAAAGAGGCAGCTCAGTTTGTTGCAAGATATGAAGCACAAGCGCCAAGTAAGGAGGATATATTCAAATGTGCATGTTCTGGTAAAGTAATCAAAATTGGTTGTTGGATTAGAGCTTCAGTAATTGTTCCAAAAATTTAATATAAAACAGGTTTTAAAAATTGATAAAGCCTTGCTGAGAAATGCGGGGCTTTTTTTAGTTTGTAACAATCTAAAAATCAAACTTGTATTTTAATTTTATATTCTTTCCAAATTATATATATTTGTTTTGTGGAAAAAAATTGAGGGATCATTTTTTTAATTCATATAATTTAATAGAGAAAAGTACGTTTTCTAGTAAGTTATCTTAAAACAAAATATTGCATTTCATCGATAAAATATTGCATTTCATAGATGTTTTTTAATGAAAAACAGTATATTTGTTTTGCTAACTCGCTTTTTTTTATACATTTGCGTACCAATGACGATACAAAATAAAAGAATATTTGCCTCAATCTTATTTGTATTAATAAGTTTTGTGTGTGTTGCCCAAGGTGGTACACCTGCGCCCCCACCTCCTTTGCCACCGCCCCCACCGGGGACTCCAATTGATGGAGGATTACTTGCTGGTGCTTGTTTTGCGTTATTTTATGGAGCTAAAAAACTACTGAAAAAAAGCTAGTTATTTGTTAAAGAAGTTCGATTCTAAGAGCTTTGTAACGTATTTTCCTAAAACATCAAACTCTAAATTTACTACGGTTCCAATTTTAAAGGTATTAAAATTAGTATGCTCATATGTATAAGGTATAATGGCTACACTAAAACTATCTTTTTTTGAGTTCACAACCGTTAAGCTAGTTCCGTTAATAGTTATTGAGCCCTTTTCAATAGTTAAGTTCTTTAATTTAGAATCATAATTAAAAGTAAACACCCAACTTCCATTATCCTCTTCAATGTTGGTGCAAACAGCAGTTTGATCGACATGACCTTGCACAATATGCCCATCAAGCCTATCGCCCAGTTTCATAGCGCGTTCAAGATTCACATTGTCATCAACTTTCAAAGTTTCTAAATTAGTTTTGTCTAAGGTTTCTTTGATAGCGGTAACCGTGTATTCATCATCATTAATATTAACAACAGTTAAACAAACCCCGTTATGCGAAACGCTTTGATCTATTTTTAATTCGGAAGAGATTGAACTCTTTATTGAAATATGAAGATTATTTAATTCTTTATTTAAATAGGTAATAACACCTACATCTTCAATAATTCCTGTAAACATAATATTATCTGTTTATTTGGTTAAATTTGCCATACCTAATAAATTTCAAAAGAAGCGATATTAGTTTGAAACATTTTTTATTTCAGATGAATAAAAAAGAATCAAATATAATAGCTTGTTTTGATGTTTGTTTAGTATAAAAATCAAAATTACGAACAAAAGTTGTCATTTTTTATGAAGAAAGCAGAAAATATAATTGTAGGGATATCTATAGGAGACTTAAATGGTATTGGTGGCGAAATTGTTTTAAAAACATTTGAAGATAATAGAATTTTAGATTTTTGTACACCAGTAATTTTTGCTTCTGCTAAAACTATGGGGTTTTTAAAAACGCATTTTAAATCGACAATAAATTTAAATAACATTAATAATATAGAGCAATTAGCGCTTGGCAAGGTTAATGTATTTAATTGCTGGAACGAACATGTAGAAATAGAATTTGGAAAAGAAGATGTTAAAATTGGAGAACTTGCTATAAAATCATTAGAAGCTGCGACTAAAGCATTAAAAAATAATACTATAGATGTTTTGGTAACTGCACCAATTAACAAACATAATATACAATCTGAAGTATTTAGTTTTCCAGGACATACCGATTATTTGGCAAAAGAATTAGAAGGAGAAAGCTTGATGTTTATGGTAAACGATACTTTAAGAGTAGGATTGCTAACAGATCATGTTCCTGTAAAAGATATTGTAGAGCATATATCGGAAGAATTAATTATTAAAAAGGTAAATACCGTTTATAAATCTCTTGAGAAAGATTTTAAAATAAGAAAACCCAAAATTGCCGTTTTAGGTATTAATCCTCATACAGGTGATAATGGAGTAATTGGTAGTGAAGATGATGATGTGTTAAGACCGACACTTGAAAAAATTAAAAATGAAGGCAAACTAGTTTACGGACCTTATGCAGCCGATAGTTTTTTTGGGTCTAATAATTATAAAAATTTTGATGCCATTATAGCGGCATATCACGACCAAGGGTTAATACCTTTTAAAACATTATCTTTTGGGCAAGGTGTTAATTATACAGCAGGTTTAAATAAAGTCAGAACGTCTCCAGACCACGGCACCGCATACGAAATAGCAGGAAAAGGGGTAGCTGATGAAAACTCATTTAAAGAAGCTATGTTTACTGCCATAAAGATATTTAGAAACAGGTTTGATTACGAGCAACTTACTTCAAATCCGTTAAAAAAAGCACCAAAAAAGATGTAAACAAAAAAATGTTTATAAGTAGAGTTGTGTAAATAAAAAAGTTATATATTTGCAGGCTCAAAATAGATGTGATAATGAAGCCATTGAAAGAGTTTACAATTCCATTTGTAGGGTTAAAGATAGGTAAGCATCATTTCGAGTATAAAATTGAGCAAACGTTCTTTGAGCATTTTGAGTATGAGGAGTTTAATAATGTAAACATTCAGGTTGATGTTGAATTAGAAAAGAAAACAACATTACTAGAATTACATTTTAAAGCTTCAGGGTATGTTAATATTAATTGCGATTTAACAAACGAGCCATTTAATCAAACTATTGAAAATGAATTTGATTTAGTGGTTAAATTTGGAGATGAATATAATGATGAAAACATTGATATTCTAATTGTTCCTCATGGAGCTTACGAGATTAGTGTCCAACAATATATATACGAATTAATTGTGCTTTCTGTACCAATTAAGCGTGTACACCCTGGAATTGAAAATGGGACATTAAACTCAGAAATACTTGAAAAACTAGAAGAATTAAGCCCAAAGCTTAAAGAAAATAAAGACACTGACGAGGAAATTGACCCTCGATGGAATACATTAAAGAAATTATTAACGGATAAATAATATAAAAAATGGCACATCCTAAAAGAAAAATCTCTAAAACAAGAAGAGATAAAAGAAGAACACATTATAAAGCAACTGCGCCACAGATTGCTACATGTCCAACAACTGGTGAAGCTCACTTATACCACAGAGCACATTGGCATGAAGGAAAACTATATTACAGAGGTCAAGTTTTAATTGACAACTCTGAAGAAGTAGAAAACGTAGCATAAGTATTATGCACGCATATTATAAAACGCTCACCTGTGAGCGTTTTTTTTATGATATGTGTTTTCTAAAAGACAAAAACGTATAATTTGTGTGTTATTAAGCTAAAATTTAGTAGTTTTCACGAAATTTTGAACGTTTTTGTCCAATTTTAATGTTTTTTTTGGTCAAATTAACTATAAAGTTATGAGTAAAACCTCAGCGGCGATTACAGCTGTAGGCGCATATGTGCCAGAATATGTATTAACCAATCAGATTCTTGAAACTATGGTTGATACTAATGATGAATGGATAACCAGCAGAACAGGGATAAAAGAACGTCGTATTCTTAAAGACGAAGGCAAAGGCACCTCTTTTTTAGCAATCAATGCAGCTAAAGATCTTATTAAAAAAAGAGGAATAGATCCCAAAGATATAGAACTTGTTATTGTTGCAACAGCAACACCAGATATGAAGGCAGCGTCAACTGCGGCTTTTACGGCGAGTAATATTGGTGCAGTTAATGCGTTTTCTTTTGATTTAGACGCTGCTTGCTCAAGTTTTCTTTTCGGAATGTCAGTTGCAGCCAAATATATAGAATCAGGAAATTATAAAAATGTACTTTTAATAGGGGCCGATAAAATGTCTTCAATGATTAATTATAAAGACAGAGCCACGTGCATTATTTTTGGAGATGGAGCTGGAGCAGTCTTGTTTGAACCAACAGAAGAAAATGTAGGATTAAAAGATGAGTATCTTAGAAGTGATGGAACAGGTAGAGAATTTCTACAAGCTACCTACGGAGGTTCATCGTTTCCAATAACACCAGAAGCACTAGAGAAAAGCGCTCATTGTGCATTTCAAGAAGGAAGAACAGTGTTTAAAAACGCGGTGTTTAATATGGCAGATGCCACAGAAAAAATTTTAAAACGCAATAGTTTAACTAAAAACGACGTTGCTTGGTTAGTAGCACATCAGGCTAATAAACGTATTATTGATGCTACGGCCAACAGAATAGAGTTGGAAGAAGAAAAGGTAATGATGAATATACATAAGTACGGTAATACAACATCAGCTACCTTACCCTTACTTTTAAATGATTATGAATCACAATTAAAGAAAGGAGACAATTTAATATTTGCCGCTTTTGGAGGCGGATTTAATTGGGGGTCTATTTACTTAAAATGGGCATATAATTCATAAAACTAACCACTAACTAATAAGCAAAATTATGGATATTAAAGAAATTCAAAATTTAATTAAGTTTGTTGCCAAGTCTGGTGCTAGCGAAGTTAAATTGGAAATGGATGATATAAAAATCACTATTAAAACGGGGTCAGAATCTGATACTACGATTGTGCATCAAGTTCCGGCTACTCAAATACCTCAAGTAGCGGCAGCTCCTGTAGTAGTTGAAGCTAGCGCACCAGTTGCTGCTCAGCAACCAGCTGCTCCAGATGCAACAGAAGACTCAAAATATATAACTATAAAATCACCAATAATAGGAACGTTTTATAGAAAGCCATCACCAGATAAGCCTTTATTTGTTGAGGTAGGACAAACTATTGCTGAGGGTGATGTATTGTGTATTATTGAAGCTATGAAACTTTTCAATGAAATAGAATCTGAAGTTTCAGGAAAGGTAGTTAAGATATTAGTTGATGACTCTTCGCCTGTAGAATTCGATCAACCATTATTCCTAGTAGATCCATCATAACCAAATTTAAAATTCCAAAATACAATTCCTAATTTATAGGGGTTTGGAATTTGAGATTTTAAATATTTAAAAGTTATGTTTAAAAAAATATTAATAGCCAATAGAGGAGAAATAGCATTACGTGTTATTAGAACCTGTAAAGAAATGGGCATTAAAACCGTAGCGGTATATTCTACCGCAGACGCAGAAAGTTTACACGTTAAGTTTGCCGACGAAGCTGTTTGTATAGGCCCACCGGCAAGTAGTGAGTCATATTTAAAAATGTCTAATGTTATAGCTGCTGCGGAAATAACTAATGCAGATGCTATTCATCCTGGATACGGATTTTTATCTGAAAATGCTAAGTTTTCTAAAATTTGCGAAGAGCATGATATTAAATTTATTGGCGCTTCGCCAGAAATGATTAATAGAATGGGAGACAAAGCCAATGCTAAATCTACTATGATTGCAGCTGGCGTACCTTGTGTTCCTGGAAGCGAAGGCGTTATTGAATCTTTTGAAGAATGTGAAAAAATAGCAATAGAAACAGGTTACCCAGTTATGCTTAAAGCATCAGCTGGAGGAGGCGGAAAAGGGATGCGAGCTGTTTGGAACCCCGAAGATCTTAAAGATGCTTGGGATTCTGCACGTCAAGAATCTAAAGCAGCATTTGGGAATGACGATATGTATATGGAAAAGCTTATTGAAGAGCCAAGGCATATTGAAATTCAAATTGTTGGAGATTCTACTGGTAAAGCATGTCATTTATCTGAAAGAGATTGCTCAATTCAGCGTCGTCATCAAAAATTAACTGAAGAAGTTCCTTCTCCATTTATGACTAACGCGCTTCGTAAAAAAATGGGAGACGCTGCTGTAAAAGCATCAGAATATATTAAGTATGAAGGTGCAGGAACAGTAGAGTTTTTAGTAGATAAGCACAGAAACTTCTACTTTATGGAAATGAATACACGTATTCAAGTAGAGCACCCAATAACAGAGCAAGTAATTGATTTTGATTTAATAAGAGAGCAAATTCTTGTGGCTGCAAAAGTGCCAATTTCAGGTAAAAATTACACACCAAAATTACACTCCATTGAATGTCGAATAAATGCCGAAGACCCGTTTAACGACTTTAGACCATCACCAGGAAAAATAACAACTTTACATGCTCCTGGCGGTCATGGTGTCCGTTTAGACACTCATGTTTATGCAGGGTACTCTATTCCTCCAAATTATGATTCTATGATTGCAAAGTTAATTACAACGGCGCAAACCAGAGAAGAAGCCATTAACAAGATGAAACGTGCTTTAGATGAATTTGTAATTGAAGGCATCAAAACCACCATTCCATTTCATAGACAATTAATGGATCATCCAGATTATTTAGCAGGAAATTATACTACTAAATTTATGGAAGATTTTGTAATAGAAAAACAAATTGAAGAATAAATAATAGGACTCCGAAAGCAATTTCGGAGTTTTTTTTTAATTTAGATTTTTTAATCTAAAAAAGCCAAGGCACTAAAACTTATGAAGACTTACAGTAAAATTTTGAGTATAATTTTTTTAATTGTTTTTGTAAGTTGTAAGGATGATTCTAAAAAAGATCCGGAAATAAACAAAAAGAAAAACCATCCTAATATCGTTATAATATATGCAGATGATTTGGGTTTTGGAGACGTAAGTAGTTATGGCTCCACAGAGTTATTAACCCCAAACATCGACCGTATAGCTAATGAAGGGATTCGGTTTACAAACGGATATGCAACATCGCCAACCTGCACCCCTAGTAGATACTCATTATTATCTGGAACATATCCTTTTAGGTCAAAAAGAGCAAAGGTTTTACCAGGAAATGCACCTTTACTTTTTGAGTTGGGAAAACAGACACTACCTTCAATGTTACAAGGAGCTGGATATAAAACAGGAGTTGTTGGAAAATGGCATTTAGGGCTAGGAGATGCTAATATGAATTGGAATAAAAAGGTCGCTCCAGGACCATTAGAAATAGGATTTGATTACGCTTATATCATGGCTTCTACTAATGATAGAGTGCCATCTGTATATGTCGAGAACCATAAAGTTGTTGGCTTAACCGATAAAGATTCTATTTATGTTAGTTACCAAAAGAATTTTGAAGGAGAACCTACAGGTAGAGAAAACCCAGAACTATTAAAAGTGCATCCAAGCCATGGTCATGACATGAGTATTCATAATGGAATTTCCAGAATTGGTTATATGAAAGGCGGAAAATCAGCTTTATTTACTGATGAAAATATGAGTGATGATTTTTTAAAGGAGTCAATTAAGTATATCAACCAAAATAAAGACAATCCTTTTTTCTTGTTTTATTCGCTGCACCAGCCACATGTTCCTAGAATACCACACCCACGTTTTGCTGGAAAATCAGGGTTAGGCCCAAGAGGTGATGTTATTGTTGAAGCTGATTGGGCTGTTGGTCAATTTTTGGATGAGTTAGATAAATTAGGACTTTCTGAAAACACAATAGTCATATTTTCTAGTGATAATGGACCTGTTTTGGATGATGGTTATAAAGATGATGCAGTTATTAAAATTGGAAAGCATACTCCTAAAGGTGGGCTACGAGGAGGAAAATACAGTCTTTTCGATGCAGGAACACATGTGCCTTTTATGGTTAGATGGAAAGGAACAATAAAACCAAGTGTTTCAGATGCATTAGTTTCTCAAATGGACTTTACGGCATCTTTTGCATCTTTAACTGGGCAAAATAACACAACACCAGATAGTAAAAATATATTAAATGCTTTTTTAGGAAAATCTTCAACGGGAAGAAAAGGACTTATTTTAGGGCAAAACGGTATTACAACATACAGACAAGATGATTGGGTTTTGATACCGCCTCATAAAGGGTCGAAAATAACTAACAAATGGGTAAATATAGAAACAGGTAGAGACACGATATATCAACTGTATAATTTAAAAGAAGATAGAGCGCAGCAGCATAACTTGGCATTGACTTACCCAGATAAGTTAGAAGCATTAAAATTGGCTTTAGAGCAAGAAAAAAAATAATATTTTGAATTTATCTTATTGGGAAATTAAGTCATGGCTTACTAACATAGACTATACCATTGTTGGTAGCGGTATTGTTGGTTTAAATTGTGCACTGCAACTTAAAAAACGTTTCCCAAAATCCAATGTTTTAGTTTTAGAAAAAGGTGTTTTACCGCAAGGTGCCAGTACTAAAAATGCAGGATTTGCATGCTTTGGAAGTTTAAGCGAAATCATAGATGATTTAAAGTCACATTCTGAAGAAGAGATTATTCAGCTTGTTAAAAAAAGAATCGATGGGTTGCAATTAATGCGTCAAAATTTAGGAGATAAAACGATTGACTACTATCAATTTGGAGGCTATGAATTGTTTTCTAATAATGATGATTTATTAGAAGAATGTTTGGTCCAAAAAGAAAAGATAAACACTTTATTAAAACCTTTTTTTAAAAAAGATGTTTATAGTTTAAAAGAAAATGTTTTTCAATTTCAGGATATAAAAACCAACTATATTTTTAATCAATTTGAAGGGCAAATAGATACTGGAAAAATGATGGAGGCTTTGCTTCATAAAACGCAAATGCAGGGCATTAAAATATTAAATAATATTACTGTTAAGAGTTTTTCAGAAGGTCTAAATGATGTAAAAGTAAAAACCAATCAGTTTGAATTTTCAGCTTCAAAATTATTAATTGCTACAAATGGCTTTGCTTCGCAGCTTTTAAATGAAAATGTAAAACCAGCTCGAGCACAAGTTCTAATTACAAAACCAATTAAAAACTTACATATAAAAGGTACGTTTCATTTAGATAAAGGCTATTATTATTTCCGAAACATCAAAAATCGAATTTTGTTAGGTGGTGGGAGAAACTTAGATTTTAAAGCAGAAGAAACTACAGAATTGAACCAAACTGATTTAATTCAAAATAAATTAGAAGACCTTTTAAAAAAGACTATTCTAACACATATTCCTTTTGAAATTGATTATCGATGGAGCGGAATTATGGGTGTTGGTAATCAAAAAAAAGCAATAGTTAAGCAAATAAACAATAATGTGTTTTGTGGTGTTAGGCTTGGTGGTATGGGAGTTGCTATTGGGAGTTTGGTTGGAAAAGAATTAGCAGATTTAGTATAATGACAATCAAAAAAGAATTATATAATCAATGTCTTGAATTTACGAACAGCAGATTACAAACCATTCAAAAAACTATAGCCGAAATTCAAGAATCATTAACATCGGAAACCAAAAGTAGTGCAGGTGATAAGCACGAAACAGGACGTGCGATGCTTCAATTAGAACGAGAAAAGGCGGGGAATCAATTAGCAGAAATCATCAAAATAAAAGAAACACTTTCTAGAATAGATATAAAGAAATCTAGAAAAACAGTAGGCTTAGGAAGTGTTATTTATACAACAAAGGCTAATTATTATTTAGCAATTAGCGCAGGTGAACTTAATTTAAATTCAGTTGATTTTTATGCTATTTCCCCAAGCACACCTATTGGGCAATTGCTTATTGGGAAAACAGTTGGAGATGAGATTGTTTTTAGAAATCAGAATTTTAAGATTAAAAAACTATTGTAGGTTATTTTTCTTGATAAAAAGAGATACTTTTAAACCTGTATTTAGGGCTTCAAAATGCTCAAAGAATATTGATTTATCGTCCAAATCCGCTTCAACCAAATAATAATTGCCTTTAAAATAACACCGAATTACGGTTGCTTTAAGTTCTGATTTTTCTACAACTTCAAGCTGATGAGCATAGACGACATTACCATTTATAAAATTAAATTCTCCAAAAAATGAAGCGATTAAAGGTGTTTTCGGGTTATTATATATGTCTTTAGGTGTTCCTCTGGCTATAATTTCAGCATCGTGTAAAACAATCATTTGGTCTGAGAACGGAAGCACATCTTCTTTGTCGTGTGTGGCAACAATGCAAGTGATATTTTTTTCTTTGAGATATTTAAATAGGCTTCGTCGTAAAGATTGCTTTTTAAAATTATCTATGTGACTAAAAGGTTCATCCAATAAAATTATTTCTGGCTGCTTAGCAATAGCTCTAGCTAAAGCTACCCTTTGTTTTTGTCCACCACTAAGATATTTCACTTTAGTATCAGCAAAAGACATCAACTCTACTACATCCAAAAGTTCTTTAATACGTTCCTGTTTTTCTTCAGGATAAAAATTAGAAAGAAAAGCGCCAATGTTTTCAGCCACAGTAATAAAAGGCATCAAATCAAATTCTTGGGCTACATACTTCATATATTCTGGACCAATAATAAGATTGTGTTTAGGGCCTAAAATGGCTTCACCTTTCCAGAGTATTTGCCCTTCGTTTAAATCATATGTTCCGTATAATAATTTTAGAAGCGTACTTTTGCCTGAACCGCTTTCCCCTATAATTGAATAGTGTTCACCTTGATTTACGTTAAAAGAAATAGCTTTTAAAACGGGTGTTTTTTTATAACGAAATAATATGTTTTTAACTTGAAGCATAAAGTTATAAGAGCCACAAAAATAGCATAAAAAAATTCGCCCAAAACTTGAGCGAATTTTAAATATTCTTTAGATACAAATATTACCCTTTTATTTTTTCTTTTGTTTTACTTGGTAATACATCAAACCCCATATTATAAAGTGTAAAACCAAAAATATCTGCATATTGTTCAATAGTTTTACTAACAGGTGTTCCGGCGCCATGACCAGCATCAGTTTCAATACGTATTAAAGTTGGGTTTGTTCCAGTTTGTTTACTCTGTAATTCGGCAGCAAACTTAAAACTATGCGCAGGTACAACTCTGTCGTCATGATCTCCAGTTGTTACTAGAGTTGCAGGATATTCAACACCTTCTTTTACATTATGTACGGGAGAATATCCTTTAAGATATTCAAACATTTCTTTGCTTTGCTCGGCAGTACCATAATCGTAAGCCCAACCAGCTCCAGCTGTAAAAGTATGGTAACGAAGCATATCTAAAACACCAACAGCGGGCAATGCGACTTTGGCTAAATCTGGACGTTGAGTCATTACAGCTCCAACTAATAAACCACCATTAGAGCCTCCTCTAATAGCTAGATAATTTGAAGACGTATAATTATTTTCAATCAAATATTCACCTGCAGCAATAAAATCATCAAATACATTTTGTTTCTTCATCTGTGTTCCTGCATCGTGCCAAATTTTACCATATTCACCACCACCACGTAAGTTAGGAACAGCTAATATGCCACCTTGCTCCATCCAAACAGCATTGGTTATACTAAAAGAAGGAGTTAGGCTTATATTAAAACCACCATAACCATATAAAATTGTTGGGTTTTTTCCATTAAGCTCTAAGCCTTTTTTGTGTGTAATCATCATTGGAATTTTGGTACCATCTTTTGATGTGTAAAATACTTGATTACTTTCAAAAGCACCGCTATTGAAATTAATGCTAGGTTTCCAGTATAATTCAGATTCGCCAGTTTCGACATTATATTTATAAATACTAGTAGGCGTATTGTAGTTGGTAAATGAAAAGTAATCTGTTTTTTCTTCTTTTTTACCTCCAAAACCATTTGCGGTCCCTAATCCAGGAAGCGATACGTCTCTTACTAAAGTACCTTTATAATCGTATTGTTTAACTTGGGAAATCGCATCAACCATATATTTAGCAAAGAAAAACCCACCTCCGGTTGAAGGGCTTAATACGTTTTCAGTTTCTGGAATAAAATCTTCCCAAACCTCTGGTATTGGATTTGAGGCATCCACGGTTACAACTTTTTTATTTGGAGCATTTAAATTGGTTACTAAAAACAACTTGCTTCCTTCGTTTTCAATAACATAAGTATCGCTATCAGTGTGATCTAAAATAGTTACTAGTTTGCTATTTGGAACAGATAAATCTTTTATAAATAGTTTGTTTCCAGATGTAGATTTTTTGGCAGAAATTATTAAATAGCGATTATCTTCGGTTACACTAGCAAAAATGTAACGATGTTTTTCTTCAGGTGTTCCACCATAAACTAATACATCTTCTTTTTGAGGAGTCCCTAATTTATGATAATAGACTTTATGCTGATCGGTTTTTGCAGAAAGCTCACTTCCTTTGGGTTTATCGTAACTTGAATAGTAAAACCCTTCATTTTTATACCAAGAAATACCACTGAATTTTATGTCTTTAAGAGTGTCTTCAACAACCTCTCGTGTTTCAGGATTCATAACAATAATTTTTCTCCAATCGCTTCCGCCTTCAGAAATTGAATACGCCAGCATGTTACTATCTTTTGAGAAATTTAAACCACTGCCCATAGAAATAGTACCGTCCTCAGAAAAAGTGTTGGGATCTAAAAATACTTCAGCTTCTTCATCTCCTTTCTTTCTGTAATAAACATTTTGATTCTGTAGACCATCATTTTTTGAAAAATACGTGTATTCACCTTCAATAAATGGTGAGCCTACTTTTTCATAATTCCATAGTTTTGATAGACGCTCTTTAAGCTCGTTTCTAAATGGAATACTATCTAAATATCCATAGGTGCTTTTGTTTTGTAATTTCACCCAAGCTTCAGTTTCTTTACTTCTATCATCTTCTAACCAGCGGTAAGGGTCTTTTACTTCTACATCAAAATATGTGTCTACAGTATCTACTGTTTTCGTTTCAGGATAATTCACAATTACTACATTTTTTTCTTTTTTATCATTTTTGCACGCCATAATAATGGTAAGTACTAAAAGATTAAGCATTATTTTTTTCATGATTGATAAATTTATTCCTCAAAAATAAACAAAACCGATGAAAGTTGTAGTTAACATATTATATATTTGAGATTATAAAACCGGTGAGTTTATGAGTAAGTTTTTTTTGTTTTTGCTGTTAATTGTTATTAACCATAATATGTATTCACAATCTGATATTACAGAGGGCGAATTAAAAGATCACTTATTATTTTTAACTTCTGAAACAAATGCAGGGCGATACCCTGGTGGAAAAGAAAACAAACGTGTTGTTAAGTATTTAAAAAATGAATTTAAAAAAATAGGAATTATACCTTTTGGCTTAGGGTATAAGCAAGCCTTTAAAGCAACACTTAGAATAGAAAAAGGAGTTGATAAAAAACCTGTTGTAAAAACCTGTAATGTTGTAGGGTTTATTGAAGGAAGTGACGCGGTTCTTAAAAACGAATATATTGTTTTAGGCGCACATTATGACCATTTAGGTTTAGGCGGACCATCATCAAAATCTGATAAGAAAAACACAATTCACTATGGAGCAGATGACAATGCTAGTGGAACAGCAGCTTTATTAGAAATTGCTGAAAAAATAGCTTCTAATAAAAGCCAGCTAAAACGAAGCATTATTTTTATTGCCTTTGGAGCAGAGGAGCAAGGTTTATTAGGGAGTAAATATTTTGTTGAAAATCCTTTAGTGCCATTATCGCAGATTAAGTTAATGATTAATATGGATATGGTTGGCAGATTAAATAAAGAAAAACATGTTTATATGGGAGGAGCTGGCACTTTTCCTGATGGTGTAAACTTTATGCAAACCTTAGGGAAATCATTAGAGTTAAACCCTATTGTTCATGCAGGTTCAGTTGGCGGATCTGACCATGTATCCTTTTACAGAAAAGGGATTTCGGTTTTGGGGATGCATACTGGAGGCCATCCTCAATATCATACACCTGAAGACACAGTTGATTTAATAAATATTAATGGGCAAAAACAGGTTTGCGAATATATTTTTAAAACCATTATGAAACTTGCAACTACCAATTATGAAATGGAGTTTATTAAACAAGATTAAAAGTATGTAGCTAATTTACATCAAAATAAGCTTCAGATTTAAAAGGTGTTCCATTGGAAGTAATACCTTCTAGCAAAACTTTATAGGTAGCCGATTTATTAGCAGTGTTAAATGTTATTTTAGTGTTTTCAGATGGGTTTAATTTTAGATCGGGATTCCAATAGAGTGTTGTGGAGTTATTTTCATCTTGATTAAATTTTCTAGCTTGGTAAAACCCTGGGTGATAAAAACTAGTAGTTACATTCCTATTGTTTTTTTCCTCATTTTCTTCTGAACCATCTACAGTATAAACAGCTATAATGCCACCACCTCCTCTAGACCCATAAACTGATGCTCTTGCAGCTTGTATAATATCAATGAAATCTATATCAAAAATTGATAATGAAAGAATTTGATCACGATCAGTAGGTAAGCCATCAAGCAAAAATAAAGGTTCATTATTTCCTGTTAATGAACTCCTCCCTCTTAATGTTACATTATCTCCTATTACACGAATTCCAGGAAACTTACCTTGTAAAGCTTGAATTGGATTATTAGCCGATGGAGAAATCCGTAAATTTTTAAAATCTAAAGTATGAGATGGGCTTAAATATAATGATGCTTTTCTTTTTTTTGCAAACCTGTCTAAACGTTTTTTAATAGCATTAATCTTTACTTTGTCTAACTTAACTTCACCTTTTTGAGGTGCAAATCCTATATTCTTATTTTGTGCTATTTTAGAATCTAAAACTATATTACCATTATTACCGTTAGAAGTACTAGCGTATTTGTGTTGAGGCGGAATAGTGGAGTCTAACACAATAATAAAATCTTTACTATAATAGCTAGCTTTTAATCTTTTAGCTTTAATTGCTACAAAAGTTCTTTCGTCAAAATTAAGCCCATCAAAACTAAAGCGACCTAAATCATCGGTTACCGTTTTATCATGCCCAATTTCATTGCCATTTTTATATGTAACCGTTACACTGGCTTTTACAGGTTTGCTTTTATGTATTTCTTTAACTGTTCCTTTTAAGTTAAAACCAGATTCAGGCAAAAATTTTAATTCATTATTTTTTGGACTGTCTTCACTTAAAATGAGTTTACCATCTTGAGAAATTAATAATTGGTTTAATATTTTTTTTCTGTTTAAATCATTTGAAGAATAAATATCAAACTGTTCAATATTACCTCTTATTTTAGGGTTTAAAAGCAAATGAGATTTTATGTCTAAATCATTAGCATCATTCTTTGAAGGATTAACTTGTGTAACAGATATTGACATGTTTGCTTTTATGTTTTCCTTTAAGAGTTGGTCAAAATTAATTTCAATTTCGGCTATCTCATTCTTCTCATAAGTTTCTTTTAATGGGGTTAAGGTTACTTTTTGATCTAAATTATTAGCATCAATAAAGGCAAGTTCTTCACTTAATATAGCGCCGTTTTTATTTAAAAGTTGAAATTGTATTAACCCTTGTTCTAAATTGGATTTAGGTATATCTATAGCAACCTCAGCATTTTCTCCATTCAATTTAGCACGACAAACAATATCTCCTTTTTGCATACCTAATAACTCAAAATTATCCATGCCATTAGACAAAGAGGAATACACATTTACTCTGTACCCATTATATGTTTTATCAATTCTAATTGTGGCACCATTATCTTTAACTGGAGGTAAGGGGTACGTGTTTTTTTCTCCATTAAGAGAAACAATTGCTGTATATGTTCTGCCTTTTTGAGGAATAAATTGAAAGCTTCCCAAGCCTAATTCAGAAGTTTCAAAATGGAGGACTTTATTATTGGTATCATCAAAAATTTCACCAGTTACAGTTGTACCTTTTTCTAAGGATTTTGTTGCTTTAACAACTATTCTATTTAAAAAACCACTAACTAGGTTTCCGCCTTCAGGCGAAAAACTAATATGAGGTTTTACAGATGTTTTACTGGTATTAAAACTGTGATTTGATTTTACGGTATTCAGATAAATTTTTTTCACAAAGAAATAAGAGTCATCAAAATTTCTCATAAAATTGGTATAGGCTCTTATAGTATATTCACCATTTAATAAGGTTGTAGATAAATTAAAGTCGCCATTACCAGTGCCTGCATTAATTTTAATTGTTTTAGTTTCTATTATTGTATGGTTTGGGTCAATTAAATCGACATAAACGATTTTACTTAAAGATTCTGGTTCATGATTTATAGCATTAACTAAGTATATTTTATACCATATATTATCCCCTTGATTGTAAAATGTTTTATCAAAATGGATGTAAATTTTTTCTTTTGAAAAGGAAATATCTTTTGATTCATTATTATTAATTAATAAATCTGCATTATATGAAAAAGCGGATAGTGATAATAAAACAAAAATCAGATTAATCCATACAGTGCTTAAAGAAGTGAAGATTGGTTTCATAAAAAGCGTTTTTTGGTTACATGTAGTCTTTATACCACAAAAATCATGCCGTTTTTATAGCTATGCTTTGAGCTAATTTTTCAAATAAACTTTGTTTATGATATGATATTGTTTTAAGCAAAAAAAAGCCCTTGTTAATTTACAAAGACTTTTTTTTAGTAATTATAATTTTAAGTTAAAAAACCTAAACTAAATTATGTTCTATTAAATATTCCCCTATTTGCACAGCATTAGTTGCTGCTCCTTTGCGCAAGTTATCTGCAACTATCCACATATTTAATGTATTAGGCTGTGTCTCGTCTCGCCTAAGCCTTCCAACAAAAACATCATCTTTATCGTGAGCGTAAATTGGCATAGGATAGGTGTTTGTATCAGTATTATCTTGAACTACGATACCTGAAGTTTCATGAAGTAGCCTTCTAACATCTGATAAATTGAAATCGTTTTCAAATTCAACATTTACAGATTCTGAGTGCCCCCCAGCAGTTGGAATTCTAACAGCAGTAGCTGTTACAGAAAAGGTTCTGTCGTTAAATATTTTTTGTGGCTCACGAGCCAATTTCATTTCTTCTTTGGTATAACCGTTGTCTTCAAAAACATCACAATGTGGTAGTGCATTTCTGCCAATTGGATATGGATAAGCCATTTCTCCATCAATTCCTGCTATTTCATTTTCTAATTGTTTTACAGCTTTTACACCTGTACCAGAAACGGATTGGTAAGTTGAAACAACAACACGTTTCATTTTGTATTTTTCATGAAGCGGCGCTAATGCCATAACCATTTGTATGGTAGAGCAATTTGGGTTAGCAATAATTTTATCGTCTTTAGTCAACTCGTTTGCATTAATTTCTGGAACAACTAATTTTTTAGAAGGATCCATTCTCCATGCAGAAGAATTATCAATAACTGTAGTACCAGCTTCGGCAAATTTTGGCGCCCATTCTAATGAAGTGCCACCACCGGCAGAAAAAATAGCAATCTCTGGTTTTGCTGCAACTGCATCAGCTAGACCAATAACAGTATGTTCTTTATCTTTAAAGGTTAGTCTTTTACCAACAGAACGCTCTGAGGCAACTAATAATAATTCAGTAATAGGAAAATTTCGCTCTGCTAATACTTTTAACATCACTTCACCAACCATTCCTGTGGCTCCAACAACTGCTACTTTCATTTTTATATATTTATAAAATTACTGCAACAAAACTAAGTATTAATTATATTTTAGTGCATAAAAAAAGCCTTCATTTTTAGAAAACAAAGGCTTTTTGACAACAAATAACAAAATGTTATTTATTTAACAAACAGTTATTTTTTAAGCAAGTCTCTAATCTCTGCTAATAAATCTTCTTGAGATGGTCCAGCAGGAGCTGCAGGAGCTTCTTCAACTGGTTTTTTAGTTTTATTGTAAGCTTTTATGATTAGGAACATAACAAAACCAACAATAATTAGGTTTACAATAGTATTAACCCAAGAACCCCACATAATGGCGTTTTCAGCAGATGTAACTGCTCCGGTAGCATCAACTACAGCTTCGTCTAAAACAACTTTCATTTGTGAAAAATCCATTCCTCCAGAGAAATGTCCAACTACTGGCATTACAATATTATTTACAAAGCCATTTACAACTCCGCCTATGGCACCAGCCATAATTACAGCAACTGCAAACTCCACAACGTTACCCGTCATGATAAAATCTTTAAACTCTTTAAGCATAATTTTAAATTTTAGTTAGTAGGATACTAATTTAGTTAAAAAAATCAAAATGTTAACATTTGTTAAAATAACTATTTTAAAAGTATGCGTTTTACACGCTGTGAAATTGCAGTTATAAGCTCGTAAGAAATAGTGTTAGCAGTTTCAGCTAGGTTTTCAGCGGTATGATTTGCATCAAAAACAATAACTTCGTCTCCTTCTTTGCAATCTATATCAGTTATGTTTATCATAATCATATCCATACAAACATTACCAATAATATAAGCCTTTTGTCCATTAACAGTTACAAAGCCGTTACCATTACCATATTGTCTACCAATACCATCGGCATGCCCTACAGGAAGTGTTGCTGTTTTTAAAAAACCATTACTTTTAAAAGCTCGATTATAGCCAACAGTTTCATTTTTTTCAATAAGGTGAATTTGTGAAATAATAGTTTTTAAAGTTGCAATAGGTTTTAAATACTGGTTTTCTTTTGCTGAATTACCAAAACCATATAGGCCAATGCCACTGCGAACCATATCAAAATGTGCTTCAGGGTAATTTAATATTCCAGATGTGTTGCACATATGAAGTATCGGTTTGTAATCAATAGCTTTTATAAAGTCTTCAGAAATAGATTTGAAGCTTTCAATTTGATTTAAAGTGAATTCTTTTTCATTTAAATCCTCGCTAGCTGCTAAATGAGAAAAAACGGAAGCGACCTTTACAGCTTTTGTTGCTCTTAATTTTGATGAAATATAATCAACATCATTTTCCCAAAACCCAAGACGGTTTAAACCGGTATTAAATTTAATATGAATGGGATAGTCGTTTTGTTTTTCCGCAGAAGCGATAGTAATGAATTCATTAAAAACTTTAGCATTGTATAAACTAGGTTCTAAACAATTTGCAATTAAAGTTTTAAAATTTACTGCCTGAGGGTGCAAAACTAAAATGGGCTTTGTAATGCCTGCCCGCCTTAAAGCAACGCCTTCATTTATATAGGCTACTGCAAAGTAATCGGCGTTTAATTCTTGTAGATAAGTAGCAATTTCGCAAGCTTCACTACCATAGCCAAAAGCTTTAACAACGGCTAAAAATTTAGTATTGTTTTTAAGTTTAGATTTTAAATGCTCAAAATTATACTTAAGTGCTTTTAAATCAATTTCAAGTACAGTCTCTTGCGCTTTAGGCATCTGAATTCTTTGGTTTAGAGATGATTTCTTCGGCGTCGTTAACCTTCATGCTTCTCACTTTATCACGCATCATTGCTTTATAATAAGCGGCTCTACTTAAAGGTTCGTATTCGTCAACTTCACCTAAAAGCACCAAATTATCACTTTTAGATTTACGGTAACTATATTGTGCTAAATTTCCAGTTCTTGTACAAACCGCATGCACTTTGGTAACATATTCGGCAGTTGCCATTAAATTTGGCATTGGCCCAAAAGGATTTCCTTTAAAATCCATATCTAACCCAGCCACAATAACGCGTACACCTTTATTGGCTAAATCGTTACAAACCCGTACAATTTCATCATCAAAAAACTGAGCTTCATCAATACCAACAACATCACAACCATCGGCCAAAATAGGGATATTTGCTGCTGCAGGCACAGGTGTTGAACGAATTTCGTTAGCATCGTGAGAGACTACCATATCTTCATCATAACGTACATCTATAGCAGGCTTAAAAATCTCAACTTTTTGCCTTGCAAATTGAGCGCGTTTGAGTCTTCGGATGAGTTCTTCGGTTTTTCCAGAAAACATGGAGCCACAAATAACTTCAATCCATCCAAATTGTTCTTTATGATTTACTGTATTTTCAAGAAACATTTCGTAATTTTAACATTGAACTTATTTCTACTTTTGTATTGAAGCGAAAATTAGTCATTTTGTAGCTAGTTAAAGGCTTTTTAAAGTTCCATAGCATAGCTACGAAATGTGAAAAAGACAAAAAATAGATGCAAAAGGGCAATTTTTAGCCAATAATAAAAGTTTAAATAAGTACATTAAACAAAGGAATTTTTCGTTTGTATAAAGGTGGCGTAAATTTATTAAAAATCAAAAGCCTAAATAGCAATAATTTTAAATTATAAATAATGAAGAAGAAGTTAGAGGCCGAACTCATTAGTATAGCACATAGAATTCTTAAATTAAAAGGAAAAGAAGATGTCATTAAAATGCATGCAGAAGCTGCTGAGCTACACGAAAAGCTATCGGTACTAAAATTTGCTCACGAAAATTTTGAGGATGATATTCCGTCTATTGGCAACGATTCTTCTTTTTTCGGCATGTTAGATACCGCTTTTAATAATAAAGTAAGTGACAATATTGAGGTTGAAGACAAAGTATACATTAATCTTGATGATGTTGAAGAAGATGAAATTACTGAGCCCTTAATGGAAACGATTAAAGATATGGTAGCTCAAATGCCACAAGAAACTTTGCAAGTCGATTCGGTTTTTGAAGAAGCCATTCCAAAACAAAAACACCGTAAAAATGATTTAGAAACTATTACTTCTGGTTTTGAAGACATGCCAGTTTTTGAACCTGTTACTAAATCGCAAAACGGTAACGAAAAAAAAACGCTTAACGATAAACTAAAAAAAGGTGAACTCAATATAGGGCTTAACGATAAAATAGCATTTATAAAGCATTTGTTTAACGGCAAAAGCGAAGATTACGACCGGGTATTATCGCAATTAAATACATCGATGTCCTTTAGCGATGCCAAACGATTTATAGAAGATATTGTAAAACCAGATTATAACGATTGGGCAGATAAAGAAGAGTTTGAAGAGCGCTTTATACAAATAATAGAAAGCAAATTCCTTTAAAATTAGGGTGTTCCCACGCAAAAAAGCGTGGTCGCGCTTTCGGTAGTCGCTTTTTTGTGTTGCATAGGTGCAACAACACAAAAAGAGCTTCAACAATACCTCAATCGCTAACACAGTAGTACCGATTAATACATGAGTAAACTCTACATAGTACCAACACCCATAGGAAATTTAAAAGATATTACTTTTCGAGCCGTTGAGGTTTTAAAAGAAGCCGATTTAATTCTAGCTGAAGACACGCGTACTTCAGGCAAACTGCTAAAACACTTCGAAATATCTACTCATATGCAATCCCACCATATGCACAACGAGCATAAAACAGTGGAGGGCATAATTCAAAAAATAAAAAGCGGAACAACAGTAGCATTAATTAGTGATGCAGGAACACCAGCCATATCAGATCCAGGGTTTTTACTTACCCGCGCCTGTATAGAAAATAATATTGAAGTAGATTGTTTACCAGGAGCCACGGCATTTGTACCCGCTTTAGTAAACTCAGGACTGCCTAACGACAAGTTTGTATTCGAAGGTTTTTTGCCAGTAAAAAAGGGACGACAAACCAGACTCTTATTATTAGCAGAAGAAACTAGAACTATGATTTTTTATGAAAGCCCACATAAATTAGTAAAAACCTTAGGGCATTTTTGCGAATACTTTGGTGAAGACAGACAAGTATCCGTGTCAAGAGAACTAACTAAACTTTACGAAGAAACCATTCGGGGTACAGCAAAAGAAGTTTTAGAATATTATACCAATAAGCCACCAAAAGGCGAGATAGTTGTGGTAGTTGGAGGAAAGAAATAAACACTAAAACATAATAAGAAAGAATATTAAAGCAATCAAAAATAAAATAGTCTATGAAATATTTTAAAATATCATTTACCTTATTAAGTGCTTTTATGCTAATATTAGGTTGTAAACCTATAGAAGCAGAAAAAGAAGAAGTACAAAAAGCACCAAAAAATGTCATACTTTTAATAGGAGATGGTATGGGAGTATCCCAAGTTTCAAGCAGTTTTTATTTTGGGAACAAAAACTCAAGTTTTGAGAGATTCAAGCAAATAGGTTTTATAAAAACATCTTCCCAAAGTGATTTGATTACCGATTCAGCTGCTGGAGCTACGGCTTTTTCAGCAGGGATAAAAACCTATAACGGAGCGATAGGGGTAGATCAAGACACACTATCAGTATCACTAATAACCGATAAGGCTTCAGAATCGCAGTTAACTACAGGAATAATAAGTACTTCGTCAATAACACATGCAACACCGGCTTCTTTTTTCGCCCATGTTAAAAGTAGAAACATGCAAGAGGAAATTGCTGCTCAGTTACCAGAGTCGACAATAGATTTCTTTGCTGGAGCTGGAAACGATTTCTTTTTTAAGCGAAAAGATAGTGCTGATTTAGGAACTGTTTTTTCAAAAAATAATTTTATTGTTGATACTGTTTCTTTGGAAAAACCTCAAAATTTTGATTTAAATAAAAAGTATGGATACTTGTTAGCACCAATACAAATGCCAAAAATGAGTGAAGGACGTGGCGACTTTTTAAGTCAGGCAACCCGTTTGGGTGTGGAATACTTATCTAAAAACGAGCATGGATTTTTTCTAATGGTTGAGGGGTCTCAAATAGATTGGGGAGGACATGCAAATGATTCTGATTATATTGTTGAAGAAGTAAAGGATTTTAGCAAAGCTATTGGCGAAGCTCTTGATTTTGCTGAGAAAGATGGAAACACACTGGTTGTTGTTACTGCAGATCATGAAACTGGAGGCTACACACTTGCTTCAGAGAATGGGAATTATAATAAAATTAAAGGAAGTTTTTCAACTGGAGGACATTCAGCAACTTTAATTCCAGTATTTGCATACGGACCAGGTTCTGAAAACTTCCAAGGGATTTATGAAAACAATCTTATTTATAATAAAATTATTCAACTAACTAATTGGGGAAGCAAGAAAACAGACGATTTGTAATTAATGGATGCCTTATTACGCAAAATAAAACAATGCACTATTTGTCAAAAGCATTTAGCATTAGGTCCACGACCCATAGTATCGGCACATCCAAACTCTAAAATTGTAATTATTGGTCAAGCACCAGGAACTAAAGTGCATAAAACAGGAGTTCCTTGGGACGATCCAAGTGGAAAGCAGTTACGAAAATGGTTAGGTGTTACAGATGAGGTGTTTTATGATGAAACTAAAATAGCACTTATTCCTATGGGATTTTGTTATCCAGGAAAAGGAAAAACAGGCGATTTACCACCACGTCCAGAATGTGCACCAGAGTGGCACAAACCACTATTTGATGAATTTAAAAATGTAGAGCTGGTTATTTTAATTGGGATGTATGCTCAAAAATATTATTTACAAAAAGAAGCAAAAAAAACATTAACAGAAACGGTAAAGAATTACAATCAGTATTTGCCTAAATATTTGCCTTTACCACATCCATCACCACGAAATAGATTTTGGTTAACTAAAAACCCTTGGTTTGATGTTGAGGTTTTGCCGGAGTTGAGGAAAAGAATCAAAGAAATGATGTAACTAAACATCATTATTTCTTTTCAAGAAATTGAATGTCGATAATCAATTGTGTTTTTAAAATTGGAATAATAAACCCCTTGATGGTTCATAAAAGTGTCGTCCTTTTTATTTAAATCTAAGGTTTCGCCTTTAAAGTTTGTTGCTGGCAAACCCAGTTCTTGGTAAATACAAGCTGTGGCGGCAAAGTCCCAAACGCTGCCTCCTCCAAGGTCTTTTTTAGGAAGTTTTAAAAAACATGAGGGGCCATTTTCCAAAGCTAAAATGGCACACATTACTGCACCTGCTCCCGACATTTCTTTAATACCTTTTAATCCTAGATTAGCTTTATGAGTGTTAAGTATGTCTTGTATTTCAGTAGACTTAGGTGTATCTCTTAATTTTTTATCGGTTAGGTAAGTTAAATAGTCATTCGTGTTTTTAACTGTCCAAGACGTTCTATTTTTATATGCTCCGTTGCCTTTTATAGCATGGTATAGTATTTCGGTGCTAGGATCAAATACAACGCCAATTACAGGAGTGCCATCTCTGGCAATTAAAGCAATAGCAACAGAAAACCCAGGTTGTTTATTAATAAACGCTAGTGTACCGTCCATAGGATCAATACACCAAAAGAAATCTTTTTCAAATCGGCTTCTATCATCTTTAGTTTCTTCAGACAATATCCCAATATCAAAGGTTTTACAGGTTGGCATTAAATACGATAAAATAACACGTTCGCATTCTCGATCTACTTTTGTTACTACTTGAGACGCATAGTTAGATCCTCCTTCTTTTTGTTCCACAACAATGTTATCATTCATATGTTTCTGAATGATTTTTCCAGCTGAAAGTGCAGCTTCAATAGCTATATTTGCTAAATGTTGTAAATCCATGCTATAGGTTTTTAATGACTTCAGCTGTTATACGTTCGCTATAACTGTTAATTTTCCAATGGCTAGGGCTCCAGCCTTTTAAAAACCGATGAAAATCTGCCCAAGCCACATGATATAAAGACCGCCATTCTTTTTCAAGTGCTTCATTTTTTTCGCCGAGAGCATTTTGTAAATGTGTAAAGTAGGTGTCCAATAGTTTCGATTCTAAACGTTCACAATCACTTTCATTAAGGCAACTTCCAATAAAATAGGCAACATCTTTCATGCCGCATCCACCACCTACATATTGAAAATCTACGCCAGCAACTTGTCCGTTTTCTGAAAAACAAAAGTTTGCCAATTTTGCATCGCCATGAACAAACGTTTTAAAGTTACAAGAATTCAGTTTTTTGTCAATAGCAGCAGCAGCGTTTTTTAATGTTTTATCTTCTAAAACTTCCAGTTCTTGTGGTCTAGTATCTAAATGCCAATAGGTGCCAACGTCCCAAAGTCCGTCGGGAACTTTTCCTAAATAACTAGCATGAAATTGTGCTAACCATTTTAAACATGTCTCTATGTCTTTCCATGCGACGTCTTGTTTTCGTAGCGGAAAACCTGCTTTATCTAAATCTTCAAGAACTATAAGTGTTTCATCATGCTTACTTTCAATTGCAAAACACTTGGGTAAACGTGCCATACTAAGTTTACTATAGTTGTTATACCAAGAGGTTTCTACTTTATATGACTTCAATTTTCTTTGATGCCCAATATCTGTATTCCAGCCTCTGGGATGATTATGGAGCATGGGTAATTGCACATGCTTAACAACAATACTTTCTATAGGAGCGTTTTCTAATGCAACTCGTATAATTTTACCATAACCACTCCATAATTCCTGAATGATTTCTTTTTCCTTTAAAGAAGAAGCACCAGTTTTTTGTAGAATGACAGATTTAAAATAATCGTTCATAGGGTTTCAAAGGTAGGAAATTGTGGTTTTTATTTTTAATCTTAATTATTTTCTTCTTCGCTTTCTAATAAAAATATAAGCAGTTATACCAACAATTAATAAGGGCCAAATGTTAATGAGAACAATAATAAAAGCCTCAATAAAAAACCAACCATTTGAAACGCCTTCTTTTGATTTGTCTAAAAACGTTTTGGTATAATTTTCTGGCTCTTCAACGTAATCAACAGATTCATATAAATCTATTTGAATAGTGCTAAAGGAAACTTTATTAGTAAGATATTTTAACCGTCCTTGGGCAGATTCTATTTCTTCTTGAATGATGCGTAATTTGTCTTCTGTTTTTAAAATGTCTTCAACCGTTTTAGCGTTTTTTCGCAGGATACTTTCATAACGTGCTTTTACCTCCAGTTTTGTTTTTAATCTTGTTTCTAAGTCTATGTATTCTTCAGTAACATCTTTCGTTGTAATATTTTCATATTCCACAAAGTCGACAACTGCATTAACAGAATCCATGACTATATCAAAATACTTTTGTGGCACTTTTATAGTAAATCTATTTTCTTTTTTATAAAGATCGTTTTGAAACCTTAAATCAGATATATAAGCGCCATGTTTTTGAGCAATGGCTTTAATCTTATAAGTAGCCTCCTTTACATTTTTAACTTTGTAACGAGCATTTGCAGATTTAATAATTTTTAAATTTAAAGGAATATTGCTTTGATCAGTTTTATACTTGCTAATTATTTTTTCTGATTCGGCAATTTCAAAATCTTTAGAGATTTCAACTTCATTTGCCATAACATCCTCCTTATAAGAATTGTTGTTACAAGCAAAGCACAACACGCACAAAAAAATTGCTAAAATTTTAAACCTACTTTTTAATGTTATTACTTTCATAATTTTATATTTTTAAGAATTATAGAAGTAAACTTATTAGGAGAAACTCTTTATCTTTTGAAAAGCTCTTGCAAAACACTTGTAAATTGTTTTACAATTGCTAAGTATCTAAAAATAAACACGTTAAATTGATTTGAATTCAGAAGAAAAACATCTTTTTAATTTATTGAAAGAAACAGTTGAATCTGTTTTTTCACAAAACAATAGTGTGTCTTCTCCAATTAAAGATTGGAGAGGAGAAGAAATTGTTGCTTTTCAGGAAGATTTGTTTAACAAAGTAAAAGGCAAAGTAAGCGAGAAGTGGTTTTATACATATATAAAAAACACACCAGAAAAACTGCCAAGAATTGATGTGCTAAATTTATTAAGCAATTATGTTGGTTCTATTAACTGGAACACGTTTAAAGCCAATAATGGAGTTACAAATACGAGTGCTAAAAAAAAGAAAGGCATTTCAAAACTTTTGATTTTAGCATTAGTTCCTTTATTAGCAATTATTTACAATTTTACAGCGAAAAATACTTTTGAGTTTTGTTTTATTGATGCGATAAAAAATGAAAACATTACATCTATACCGCTAGATATTATTGTATTACAAGACAACGAATCTCCAATACATTATAAAACAGATAGTCTTGGGTGTTTTTCATTTAAAACAAAAAATGATGTTATTAAGTTTGTGGTACAATCACCTTATCATAAAACAGATACTATAGTTAGAAATATAAATTCTAATAACAACCAGATAGTAAAAGTTAAACCAGATGATTACGCTTTAATGCTACATTATTATGCAAATGGGAATATTTCTGACTGGAAAGAACATATCGAAAAATTAAATTCACTTATTGATAAAGACGTTAAAATATACAGGTTGTTTAAAAACAATATGGATATTGAATTGTATTCTAAAGACGAGTTTATTCGAATACTTACTATTCCGACTAAAAGTTTAAAACGAATAGAAATCTTGGACAAAACAATTAGCAATGGAAAGATTGTAACTTTAAAATTTATAGTAAAATGAAAAAACTAATCTATATTTTTATTGTGCTAATTATGGTTTCATGTAATAATAACATGAAAGATAATGCTCCTGTTGTAAATGCTGATTATGAAACTCTAGAAGCAGAAAAATTTATAATAAAACCCAACACTTTTATTTATGAAGAATTAGCCATACAAAAGTTACAAGAAATGTATGATTTAATAAGCCTAAAAGATAAGCATCCCGAATTTGCTAAAACTATAAAATCTCAATTAAAAACATATACTAATGATAGTATAGGTATTCCAAATTCTAAAGATGTTTTAATTAAAAACATTAAACTAAAGGAAGAAATAATTCAAGTTTCAGATTCTGTGCAAAAAATGAGGCTTTATTATGATATAGTTTCAAATAGCTCAATACAAAAAGATTCAGTTTGGGCTACAATAACAATTAATGAAATTATTTTTGAAGGGAAAAAGATAAAATCTAAAAAAATTAAGTTCAACTCTTTATAACTTTCAAAATAAAACCTCACCATTTCTGGCAAGGTTTTAATCTAATTTATCTAAAAGTCTAATAATCTATATGTGCTTACCTTTCTCCCAACCATGTTTTCCTAAATATTGATCACCACTTTCTACAGCACCATCTTCTATAGAAGTTCCCATACTATCATTCCAACGATTTAAGTATCCAAACAGTGAAACCACACCTAGCATTTCAACAATCTCACCTTCATTCCAGTGTTCGTATAAACGCTTTTTTATTTCTTCATCAACACCATTTGGCACTTGACTAGCTTGTAACGAAAAATCTAAGGCAGCACGTTCTGCTTCACTAAAAGCAGGATGTGTTCTGTATTCCCAAATGTTATCAAGTTGTTCTTGTTCGGCCCCATAACGTTCGGCAGCGCGTATTGCATGTGCTTGACAATAGCGACAACCAGTTGAGTTACTACTAACCCAAGCAATCATTCGTTTTAAAGCCGAAGTAACTCTGCCCTCATTAGCCATAACGGCTTTATTTAAATTAATAAATGCTTTGCTAATTGCTGGTCGACGTTGCATTGTCAATACTGAATTTGGGCAAAACCCTAAGGTTTCATTAAAGAATTCTGCAAGTTCTTTGGTTTCTATATCATGATCAGCAGATAATGGTGTTACTAAAGGCATAATTTTATTTTTTTAATAGTATTTTTGATACTTGCAAGAAACAAAAAATAATTCATAAAAATGGGGAATCAAGTTACTACAAAATGGTTAGGAAATATGCGATTTGAAAGCACCAATCCGTCTGGGCATAATTTATCTATTGATGCTGGTGAAGAAAACGGAGGGAAAAGCGAAGGTTACCGCCCGAAAGCCTTAATGCTTTCTGCTTTGGCAGGTTGCTCAGGGCTAGATGTTGCATCTCTTATTAAAAAAATGAAGCTAGATGTTGATGATTTCAAGATAGATATTGATGCGAACCTAACCGAAGAGCACCCTAAGTACTATGATAAAATAGAAATGCATTTTCATTTTTATGGAGCCAAATTAAATGAAAAAAAACTTCAGAAAGCAGTAGATTTATCTATAGAAAAATACTGTGGTGTTATGGAAATGTTTCGTCAATTTTCAGAATTAAAAATAGAAACATATTTTCATAAGAAATAAATAGAAATAAAATTCGTTAAACTTTTAATCCAAATTTTATATCCCCTCAATGCGTTGGACTTTAAAACCTAAACCTCAAACTGAAAAAATTAAAACCTTGCAAAAAGCACTTCAAGTAGATACTGCTATTGCAAATTTACTACTTCAACGTGGGATTGATACTTTTGAGGATGCTAAAACGTTTTTTAGACCAAGTTTAAGCGATTTACACGATCCATTTTTAATGAAAGATATGGATCTAGCTGTTGCGCGAATAGAAAAAGCAATTGCCAATAAAGAGAACATCTTAGTTTATGGCGATTATGATGTTGATGGTACGACATCTGTAGCTTTAATGTCTACCTATTTAAAAACAAAGTACCCACTTGTTCATACTTATATCCCTAATAGATATGATGAGGGTTATGGTGTATCATATAAAGGAATAAATTTTGCTTTAGAGAACGATTTCTCACTTATTATAGCGTTAGATTGCGGGATTAAATCTGTCGAAAAAGTAGCACATGCTAAAAAACTAGGTATCGATTTTATTATCTGTGACCATCACAGACCAGGAAGCGAAATACCTAAAGCAGCAGCAGTTTTAGACCCAAAACGAGAAGACTGTAATTATCCGTATAAGGAATTATGCGGATGCGGTGTTGGCTTTAAATTGGTTCAAGCATTGGCATCAAAAGAAGGCAAGACAGTTGAAGATTTAACCGAGTATTTAGATTTGGTTGCTACGGCAATTGGAGCAGATATTGTTCCCATTAATGGTGAAAATAGAGCTTTAGCTTATTTTGGATTGCAAGTTATTAATACAAATCCGCGACCAGGAATAAAAGCTATTTTAGATAAGGTTGAAAAAACCGAACTTACAATTACTGATGTTGTATTTATTGTGGCGCCAAGAATTAACGCTGCTGGACGTATGAAACATGGTAATTATGCGGTAACATTATTAACTGAAGAAGAGCATGATAAAGCGAATCAATATGCCTCTGAAATTGATGAATATAATTTAGATAGACGTGAGACAGATAAGCAAATTACAGAAGAGGCTCTTAAACAAATTGAAGACCAAAAAGAGCAGAACCGCCTTACTACTGTTGTTTACCACGAAAATTGGCATAAAGGTGTTATTGGTATTGTGGCTTCTAGATTAACTGAAACCTATTACAGACCGACGATAGTATTTACAAAAAGTGGAGAAAAACTAGCAGCATCTGCACGTTCAGTTCGTGGTTTCGATGTGTATAATGCCATTGAAGCTTGTAGCGAACATATAGAGCAATTTGGAGGACATAAATATGCAGCAGGATTAACACTTGAAGCCGAAAATTATGAAGCTTTTAAACAAGCTTTTGAAGATGAAGTAGAAAAAACGATAAATAGAAACTTATTAACGCCAGAGATTAAAATTGACGCACAAATAAACTTAAACGATATTACACCAAAGTTTTATAGAATCTTAAAACAGTTTGCTCCTTATGGGCCTGAAAATATGACACCAGTTTTTATGACTGAAAATTTAAAAGATACAGGTTACGGAAAGTGTGTAGGAGCAGACAAGACCCATTTGCGATTAACGGCAACACAACCAGATACTTCTAAAAGTATTGTTTGTATTGGATTTGGTATGGGAGATAAACTTGGGCTAATTTCAGATAAAAAGCCATTTAATGCTGTATATTCAATTGATGATAATGAATGGAAAGGCAAAGTAACACTTCAACTTAAATTAAGAGATATTAAAGCATAGTATGGCAAAAAAGGATCCTTATGCTGCTTTACGTATTAAAGAATTCAATATTTTTTTACTACTGCGTTTTGCGTTAGTTTTTGGTTGGTCTATGCAGTTTGTAGTTATAGAATGGCAAGTGTACGCCTTAACTAAAGACCCGCTATCGTTAGGAATTATTGGTCTATGCGAATTTTTACCTGCTTTTTTACTTGCACCCTTCGCAGGACATATCGTTGATAAAAAAGAAAAGCGAAATCTATTTGCGCTTTGTATTGCTTTGTTTTCTTTAATAAGTTTCGCATTATTTTGGTTAACATCATATAAGGTAGAATCCTCATGGGAGACACATACAATTTTACTCGGCATTTATGGGTTGGTGTTTTTTGGTGGTGTTTTAAGGGCTTTCTTTGGACCAACTATTTTTTCGCTTATTGGGCTTTTGGTTCCTAAAAAAATATATCCTAATGCAGCAACATGGAGTAGTAGTACTTGGAAAGGCGCTAATGTTTTCGGCGCTTTGTTTGGGGGGCTTTTAATTGCATGGATTGGTGTTCATTATACACTTGGCATCATATTTTTATTAGTCATTTTAGCATTGTTACTAGTATTCTTAATAACTAAGAAACCAATTTTTAATAAAGATATTAATGAATCAGTGAAAAAAAGTCTAAAAGCAGGACTTAACTTTGTATTTAAGGATAAAGTTATTTTAGGCGCATTAACCTTAGATATGATTGCTGTTTTATTTGGAGGAGCAGTTGCAATTTTTGCTGTGTTTGCAACAGATGTTTTAGATGCAGGACCAGAAGGGTTTGGTATATTAAATGCATCATTGTCTTCTGGGAGTATTATAACCATGTTAGCAACAACTTATATACCTATTACAAAAAGCACAGGAAAGAAACTACTTATTTCAGTTTTTGGATTTGGTGTTTTTATGATAATTTTTGGAGCTTCAAAACTTTTATGGCTTAGTGTTTTAGCATTGTTTTTTTCTGGGGTTTTTGATGGTATTTCAATGGTAGTTCGCCAAACCATTCTTCAACTTAAAACACCTGACGAAATGAGAGGACGAGTAGGAGCAGTTAACTCTATGTTTGTAGGATCCTCTAATGAACTTGGAGCTTTAGAAAGTGGTGTAGCTGCGAGGATTTTTGGCGCACCATTAGCAGTTGTTCTCGGTGGAACAATGACACTTATTATTGTAGTAATAATAGGGTTTAAAAATAAGCCATTACGAAATCTTGATTTAAGAAAAGACATAGAAACATATGAAAAAGAGGATTAATGCTTCAAAAAACTTAAAATCAACGTGTTTATTAGTTGAGGCTGTTCTTCTTGGATGAAATGTTTAGCTTGAATAAAATGTGTGCTTTTTTCTTTTAGTTTTAAGTTAGAAACTACTTTTTCTTTCATTTTATCGATTACTAAAAACTCATCATGTTTTCCCCAAATAAGACATTTGGGCATGTTCAAACTTTTAATCACATTTGAATAATCAGGTAAATTATTACAAGTATTAGAAAAGAAATGATACATTGCTTTTGTCTTTCCTTCAAGCATTGGTTTTTTATAACCATTTATATCTGTTTTAGACATAATATCAGGATCTATAAGCCCAGTTTTAAACAATCCTTTTAGCATCATATTTGTTGAAATACCATTGCTGTACATTGCCATAATGCATCTGGCTACGAGCCCTTTTTTAAATCGAATAGGAGGGTTAAAACCTTCTTTATAAATAATTGTATTTAAAATGATAAGGGTTTTAACTTTATTTGAAGCTGTTTTTAATAACTCCCATGTCCACAATCCTCCAGCGTCATGAAACACATGATTCCATGAGTTGATTTTAAGATAATCCATTAATGCTAATAGCCTGCTTGCATGTTCTCTTGGAGCGTAAATATCATACCCCTTAGGAGAATCACTTGAACCAAAGCCTAGCATATCTGGAGCAATAACTCTGTAGTTTTGCGATAATTCATCAATCATTTTTCTATACAACCATCCAGATGTTGGAATACCATGAAGAAGTAGTATAACGTCGCCTTGACCTTTATCAATATATTTTAGAGTTCCATGTACTGAAAGAAAGGCATGTTGCTCATTTCTAAATTCAGAATAAGTCATAATACTATTGATTTACAGAATAAGTCGTAAAGAAATATAAAACCTACTTATACTCTTTTAAATGAAATGTTTGTCCATCAAAAACACCATAAGTATAATACGAAATCCAATCACCGAGATTGATGTATTTTGATTGCTCGTTGAGGTCTATATTTAAAGGCAAGTGCCTGTGCCCAAAAACAAAAAAATCACGATGCTTATCTTCTAATTTTCGTTTACAATATTGTACTAACCACTCTTTATCTTCGCCTAAAAATTTGGCATCTTCGTCGCCAGAAATAAGTTTGTTTTTTACAGACATGTAATGCCCTATTCGCATACCAAAGTCTGGATGTAATAAGCGTTGAAATAACCACTTGCAAATAGGGTTTGTAAACACCTTTTTCATACGTTTGTAGCCTTTGTCTCCTGGCCCTAAACCATCGCCATGGCCAATAAAAAAGGATTTATTGTTGAATGTAAATTCTTGTGGTTTATGATATACAGGAATGTTAAGCTCTTCTTCAAAATACCCATTCATCCAAAGGTCATGATTGCCTACAAAGTAGTAGATAGGAATTCCAGAATCAGATATTTCGGCAAGCTTCCCTAAAGTACGTGTAAATCCTTTTGGTACTACTTTTTTGTATTCCATCCAAAAATCGAATAAATCGCCTAATAAAAATATAGCTGCTGCATCGTGTTTTACTTCGTCTAACCATGCTACGAATTTTTTTTCGCGTGGGCGAGAAGCATCTTGTGTTGGCGCTCCTAAATGATTATCGGATGCGAAATATATTTTTTTTCCTTCTGGAATATTCATGAAGTAAATATAATTAATTCCTGCGAAGGAAGGAATCTCATTGTTTAGTATTAATTTTTATTTTGGTTCATTTTGCCTTGATGCAAAACGAGCCAAAAAATCAAATCAATCTGAGGAAATTCCTGCGGAACATTCACTTTAAAAACTTCATGCTTGAAGCTATGCTTCACAGCTTCGTTTTTCGATCATTATTTCTGCAGATTGATGATTCCGAACTATGTCGGAAATTAGGGCTTGAATTTTTGCTATTTATTTTTTACAGGTTTGCTGATAAGTGTATAAGAAGAAATTTGAGCCCAGACTTTAGCAAACAGGCGCGTTAGGGATTGCTCATTGTTTTCATTTTTAAATTAATGAAATGGTGAATCCAAAGCATTTGAGGTGTTGTTGAAGCTCTTTTTTGTATTGCACCTATGCAACACAAAAAAGAGACTACCAAAACCCGACCCTTGTGGTAATGCCTTGATACTGAAATAAATTCAGCATGACCTAAAGGTCATTATCGGAAGCATACCACTCTGCAAAAGACGTATCAGTTTCTTGAAGTTTTAAGGAATGCAATGCAATGTGATTTGGTAAACGGTTTTTTATTTTTTGTGCAAAATCGATTACCATCATTTCGCTGGTTGGTTGGTAATTTACCAACAATACGTTATGACCGCGATCTTCAAGCTCTTTGGCAAGCTCAACATGTGGTGTGTTTTTATTAAAAACTGTGGCGTGATCGAAGACATTTACAATTTCTTCTTTTACAATTTTTTTTAAATCGCCAAAGTCTATAACCATTCCGAATTTTACATGATTGTTGTCTGTTATAGGTTCTCCAAAAACAGTTACCGATAGTTTGTAGCTGTGACCGTGCACGTTTTTGCACTTGCCATCGTACCCGTAAAGTGCGTGACCAGTCTCAAAAGAAAATTGTTTTGTAATGCGAATGTTGCTCATTTTGTAATGTTATTTGCTGCGCAAAGATACTATCTTCTTTTTCTTCTATTTACAAAGTAAACGATTATTAAAACTAAACCTAGTATTAGAAATAATCCATTTCCGCTAATAAAACCTATGATATCCATTTTAAATAATTAAATGTGTATTATAAACCAAAGTTAATTGTTTTTTGATAGAGGAGTGAATATTTTTCTGAATATTAAAATTAGTGGAAAGCCTCTTGCAATGATCCAGAATGTTATAGCTATAAAAATGGCATAAAGCTTATAATCGAGATGATCTAACCAAAATAAAATAGGAATAAACACTAAAAAAGTAGATACTAAGAGAACATTACGCAAAACCTTCATCTTGCCTAAGCCTTTAAAAATGCCATCAAAAATAAAAGCAAGCGTACACAGGGGTTGCATTGCTAAAACGATCCAGAATATGTTATAAAATTGTTTTAAAACTTCAGGATCATTAGTGAATATATTCCCTAAAGGATAGTATAATAAACCTCCAACTAAAGCTATTAGCACTCCTATAACGATGCCGTATTTAATTAGCTTGTTGCTTAATGTAATAAGTAAACTATATTCTTTCCCACCGTATAATTTACCCGACAAAATATTTCCTGCACTTGAATAACCATCAACAATAAAAGCACCAAGAAACCATAAATTAATAGCGATAGTGTAAGCTGCAATATACTCTGCGCCATAACTAGTGGCAAAAGCACTAGCGTAATATAAAGTAACGTTTAAGGCAATGGTACGAACAAAAAGATTAAGAATCATTAATACGAAACGATTAATTTCTTTGTTAAATGGGAAGCTTAGTTTTAAAGGAATAGAAGTCTTTTTAAGTAAATAATATACAGAGCAAATTGCCATTAACAATTGTGCTATAACACTGGCGTAAGCAGCACCTTTAATATGCATTGGCGCAATGTAACCATCAATACCATAAACAAAAATAAAGTCTAAAATAATATTAGCAATTGTTCCTATTATGGCAATAAGCATAGGGTAATAGGTGTTTTGCAGGCCTCTAAAAGCACCAAAGACTGCTATGGTGAATAGCGTAAAAGGAAACCCGAAAACTCGAATTTGGTAATAATCTACACTATAATCTAAAATTAAACCAGAGGCATTATAAAGCTTAAAAATATGGTTTGCTAAAGGGTAAGTCCCAATTATTATTAAAACACTTAACGAAGTAATAATAAATATTGCTTGGGCTGGTAGGTTTTTAATTTTATCGAGGTTATTTGCACCAACATATTGCGAAACTATTGATGAAATAGCACTTCTGGTTTGACCCAAAACCCAAATTAACATGGATAAAAAAGTGGTTACAATACCAACCGCCGCTAAAGATTCTGTGGCGTTAAACTCTATATTTCCAACTATTGCAGCATCAGTTAGTGATAATATGGGTTCTGATATTCCAGATATTAAAGCCGGAATAGCTAATTTGTTTATATGTTTTAAGCTTATGTTTGTGTTCACAATATTAATTCGTAACAGTAAAAAGGATGATTACTTTGTTTAGGGAAATAGATATTGCCTAAGCGTTTATAGCCCCGCAATTCATAAAATTTTTGATTTCTTTTGTTTTGAGAAAATGTATCCAATCTTACCGAAGTATAGTTGTTTTCTTTAGCAAATTTTTCAGCAAAATCCATTAAACTTTTTGCGTGTCCTTTACCTTGGTGTTTTGGGTGTATAGCTAAACGATGGATATAAATATTCTGATTACTTTCTGTTAACCAAGTAACAGGAATATATTCTTCATCCATGAATGATGAAATTACCACACAACCAACAAGTATTTTATCTTCTTCAATAACATATAACTCGTTTCTTAAAACATCATTTTTAAATGCTGCTTTATTGGGGTAATGTTCGTTCCATTGGCGAATACCTTTGTCTATCATAAAGCTAGCACATGCTTTTGTGATTCTTATAATTCCATCGATATCTTTTGGTGTTGCTTTACGAATCATTTTTAATGTTTACTTTTGCATAAATATTGCTACAAATTTAGTCTTTTAAACTTTTTATTATGAAGAATATTTTAGTTCCTGTAGGATCATCAAAAAATGCTTTAAGCCACTTGCAATATGCGGTAGATTTTGCCAAAGCATTTAATGCAAAACTTTATGTTGTTCAAGTTTACAATGTGTATACAAAGGCGGGAACTATGATTAAAGTAGATCATATTATAGAAAAGGAAAGCAAAGCTTTTTTAGATGGGTTGGTTTCTAAAATTGACACTAAAGATGTTGATGTTGTTGTAAAAACCTTAAAAGGAAAGCTAGTTGATACATTGGAGTTAGCGTGTAAAGCGGCTAATATTGATTTAATTATGGTTGAACCCAGAACTAATTCGATAAAGGATGAAGTGTTTTTAGGAAAAACCTCTGGGAAAATTATTAAACAAACCCAAATTCCTGCACTTATAGTTCCTGAAGGAGAAGTATTTAAACCTATTAAGCATATTTTAATGGCTTTAAAATCGGCAGTTATTAAAAAAGAAAATGTACTGCTACCTTTTAAATATATTAAAAACCAATTTAAGGCTGAGGCTAATTTATTGTTAGTAAAAACGCCTTATTATAAAGAAGACGATTTTAATATAAATAGCGAATTACAAGCTTTGGTTACTAACACAATTCACACTGAAAATGCTACAACATACCAAGGCGTATTAGAGCATTATCGTTCAACTAAGCCCGATATGCTATGCGTGGTTAGAAGAAAGCGAGGGTTCTTCGTAAAGAAATGGGAAAAAAATGTAATCTTGAAAAAAGATTTTAATAGTAATATCCCTGTTTTAGTGTTAAGCGGATTAAAATAAACTTACGGGGATGTAGCTCAGTTGGCTAGAGTGCTTGACTGGCAACTGAATACGGAAAGTCTTCATGCTCTCGTATTCTTAATGTATTAAGGGTTTTAGAGGATTTTGTAATTGAAAATTGTTAAGTTTTTTATTTACAACTAGATTGAATGACTTTGTTTTTCCATTGAATCCAATATTCTTGTAACCCTTCTGGTGTAGTTTTTAAATCACTTATATCTAAAGATTGCCCTTTTATTAAAAC
Source organism: uncultured Flaviramulus sp. (assembly GCA_947501105.1). Lineage (GTDB taxonomy): Bacteria > Bacteroidota > Bacteroidia > Flavobacteriales > Flavobacteriaceae > Wocania_A. The sequence continues at coordinate 447,647 of CANMUP010000001.1, forward strand.
CTTACTTAGCTCTACTTTTCTTTTAGATAAAGCAGGCTTATGATTCCATCCACCGACATGGTCAAATGAAGTATAAGCATTACATTTTTCTTTAACAGGTACAAACGGGATTGATAATTTGTAATTTACAATTCCAGACCCCATGCCTTTAGTTGTCATAGAGATATTTGAAAAATCTACTTTAGAGTATTTACCTTTATTATAAAGTTCTTTTAATTTATCACCAACTGCATTTGACATTTTATTTGAAAATTGATGAGCTATGTCTGACCCATTAATAAATTCAGGTCCATTATAGAATCCTTTGCAACCATTTTTGGAGCAAATTATTTCGGTTTTGTCTTTAGATTGAGTGTTCTTTGTGTTTTCAGGTCTATCATTAAGTGTATCACTACTAAATGTTGTAGAACCAGCAATTATTTTTGGAGACATATATGAAATTAAGAATCCAGCGATAAGAATAACAGCAATTTTAAAGATTATAAGTTTTAATTTCATATCTAAGGTAGCTTAATTTCGAAGCATATATTTTAATATTCAATTTTTAATGTCGTTCCTTCTAAAAATCTACCTTTAGATTCAGATATTTTTAGTTTTTGTTCAGCAGAAATACCAATGGTTTCTCCATTATTTAACTTAACATCATAAGCAATCACATAATGAGTTAAATTAAACATCATTTCATTAAGTTCTTCGAGGGAATTTTCGGAATCAACAATTTCCATTTCTTTTTTACCAAAGTCAGTAAGCCCATAAGTATAAACAGATTGCTTTCCTTTTTCTTTTCTTAAACCAAAGTAAATCCAATTATATACTGGGAGGTCTTCTTCAGTCATCATTTCAACATTTTCTTGGTAAAATTCTTTTTTTAGAACTAAGGTTCTACCACCAATATAAATTCCTAATGATTTACTATTATTCATTACTGCTGAAGCCAACTTACTATATAGTAAGTTTTCTTGAACTGGATTTTTCCCAGCGTTCGTTATTGATAAAACAATATGACCTTTATGTTTAGCAGTCTCTTTTACCCCATTTTTCCATAAGTAATTGTGTTTCGCTGCTGATTCTACTTCTTTATCTGGAATTGCGATTTGCATACTAGCAATTGCTATATTATAGTCTCCTATAACTAAAACTGCGGCTTTGTCATCGGCATCATCATCATTTACTTTTAAACTCCATTTTTTTCTTAATTCATTAACAGTTCCTTTTAAGTTAAATGAATTTGGTTCTTCTAGAAGAACCATTCCTAAAATAACTGAATTTGTGTTTGTTTCAGTCTTTTTTTCTTTTTTTAAGAAGCCAAATAATCCCATTGAAATAATTCCGATTAATATTATAGTTAGTGCTTTTCTCATATGTATCGTCTTAAAATATAGCGCAGGTTATATTTCTTTTTAATCCTGTTTCTGTTTTGCCCAGTTTTTAACTAAAGTGATAACCATCATCTGCTGAAATATCTTGTTCATTCCTTGTTTTTATAAGTCTATTCAATACTTCATCATCATTTCCCATATATCTAATGGCACCAGTGTTTTCATCGATTATTCGATTAACTATTTGTTTGCTTATTTTATCAAGAAACATAAAATTGACAGTATCTTTAAAAATAGTAAATGGAGTCAGAAAAAGACCTCGTCTCGACCACCATCCAACAACTAACGTTATTATAATAGCATAAAATTTCTCCTTTCTCCCACAACTTTTGCACAATACTTTTTCTTTTCTAGTATCAAAGGTTAAAAGAATTACAGAAATAACTTTGTTTATTTCAAATCCATAAAGGCGGTCAACTTTTTTAGAGCATTTAGGACAACTTAGATTCTGAATTTTATTGATTAAGACTTCTCTTTCTATACTTGTATATCTATCAGTTTCTACTTCAGTCCAAGCAATTAATGTTTTGTCTAAGTCTCGCCTTTCGAGTTCTTCTATTAAAATACTCGTACTTCTTTTCTTAGACCTTTTGATTCATTCTTTGCAATGTTTTCAATCTTTGAATCTGAGAAGTTTCTGTAGTTTTCTTTTATTTCCTCTATACTATACAATCTTAAATGATTTTGTTTTTAGCTCAGTTTTTTTGTGCTCCCTTATTTTTTAATGTTAATGAGTCTTTTTAATAAGAGAAATTGTATTCTTACATTTAGTTATATATATGTTATTTGAATCAAAAAGCTTTTCTATTAATGGAAAAGCTTTTTGAGTGGGCTCGTTCTTCAATATGTTATACCAATACGAGTCCTTTACAAATGGTTTTCTACGTCTTTTCTTAGAGAATAAATTTAAAATAGAGCCAGTGGATAATAAATTTGAAATAGAACCTGAATTAAACGATTGGAGTAGGTAGGATAGCTCATTTGGAGTAACTCCAAATTTTTCTTCGATTTCGTTAGGATTAATTCCATGAAACCGTAAAATGTCTTTATTCTCTGCAAACATTTTATCAGCTTCTGTTACAAGGTTGTAATGTTGAGCATAGCGAGATGAACGCATGTTAGATTTCCAAGTAAAGATGGAAATTATTATTGCAAGAACCGAGAATATTAGTGGTAGAATTGATAATATTTGAGAATCCATAAATTTTCCTATTTAGTAATGATTAGATATCATATGATAATGGAATAAACACATCAGTGTGCTTATCTAATACTTTTTAAAGATACCTCCTACATGTAAATAATCATAATTATTTGAAATAATAAATTAAAATGGTAGTGGGTTTTAGTGGTGGGTTTTGCTCTTAAATACATACATTTGCATCCAAATGCAGATAAATACAGCATGGCTTAAATGTTGTAATATGTTTACAAACACTTGTAAACACTTTAAATAAGAGTAAAGGGGATGTAGCTCAGTTGGCTAGAGTGCTTGACTGGCAGTCAAGAGGTCACGGGTTCGAATCCCGTCTTCTCCACATTAAAAATTAAGCGCATACAATTTTATCGTGAGCGCTTTTTTGTTTAATTATTTTTTTTAAAAACGAGTGTTGAGCTTTTATCTAAGGATTCACTAAAAATAACTTCTTTAAACAGATTCCCATTTTTTAAATCCGTTTTATCTGAACTTGAAATAGTCTTTATTTTTTCCTTTTTTCCATTAATGCTTACAGAGTTATATACATTCAAAATATCAAAAACTCTTACTTGCCAAATTCTAGAAGACAATTTGTTTTTAAAGCTACCTTTAGCTTTGTCAATACTTATAATCAACTCACCTTTTTTTGTCAGGTTTTGACTGATAACTATACTAGAATACGCTCCGTTTTGATAAGTTATGGTTTTTCCATCATCCTCGTATAAAGTAAATGATGTTTTACCTTCCATTGGATAAATGTCCAAAATCAATTTTTCTTCCTGTTTTTCTTCCTCAATCCAATTTCTTTCTGAAGTTTTGGGCAATATAGCTCCGGCTTTTATAAATAATGGTAACTTTTCAACATCCTCTGTATTATAACGAATAATACCGCCTCCTTTATAAACTTCTTTACTCCAGTAGTCTATCCAGTCATTTTCACGAGGCAAATAAATTTCCATGGTTTTAAAATCGCCATATACTGGTGCTACTAAAATGTTTGGACCAAACATGTACTGATATGGCCAAGTATCAGAAAAGCATAAATAATCTTCAGGAAAAGCAACTAACATGGGTCTGCAAATAGGCATTCCTGTTAAATAATTTTCGTAGGCTGTTGAATATATGTATGGTAATAGCTTATATCGTTCTTTTCTATGTTTTCTAATACTTCTTTCGGCTGTTAATCCAGTATTTCCTTGACCACTTACGACATGAGTTATATTCTCTGGTGTGTCTTTTATCACTACCGAATCTCTTCCTTCTATTTTAATTTTATTCTGAAAATTTGCAACATCAATATTACCTGCCCAAGGTTTTGGATTGTGGGATCTTGAAATAGCGGAAAAATCAGAAAATTGATTCCATCTTGCTTGAATTTGCCATGTCTCACCTACACCATCTGAAGATATATATGAAACCCCTTTTAGTGCACCATGAGAATTGGTAATCGCCTTTATTTGCCATTTTAATTCGTTCCAATTAAACGAGCAATCTCCAGTCCAGTCAAACGGATACCTTCTAGCTCCAATTAAATTATTTACAGGTGTAACGCTATACCTAAAATCCCAAGGGTTTACAGCTTGCATTTTTCTACAACCCATAAAAAGGACACGGTTATTATTACCTAAATGCTTTTGTGTCCCCGTCCATATTCTGCTATCTGTTATATCATTGCGCCTTGTGTCTTGCCAAGTACCTCTTACACCTTGATTTAATTTTTCTTTCCACTTTTCCCACCAAAGTGTTTCAGGTTGAATAGTTTCTGTCCACCCTTGACCATTTCTATTTTTATAATCTGGAGCGTTATGCTGAATTAGCATAACATCAAAATTCATCGCTTTTAAGCTATCAATCATAGCTGTTGGGGATAGTGGTTTTTTATAATTTTCAGACCAATCCATTATACTTCCCCATTGAATTTCCTTATTTTCAATACAGCCGTCCCCCCATTCAAAATCTATTATTAGGTTATCGGCAGGAATATTTCTCTTTCTTAATTCCCTGGCCACATCCATTAATTGTTTTTGATCTCCGTTACAAGCTAAATGTTGTGTCTGGAAGAAACCATAAGCCTTTTTTGGTAATAAAGGTTCTGCTCCAATAAGTTGGTTGAATTGCTCATATATTTTTTGATAAGACGGGCCGTAAATAAAGTACTGATCCATGAGTGCATCTTCTTCAAGATAGATGTCATAAAGCTGAGTTTTTGGGTTATAAAACCAATGTGAATATCTACTATTATCATTTTTTTCATTAAAAAAACTTGCACTATCAAACATGCTATACCCATTCTTAAACATACCATAAACAGGACCATCTGAAGGAAACACTTGTGCGCCAGAAATTTTATCTTTTACAGTCATTTGTCTAGTAACTGCATTAATCTCAACGGTTAGCTTTTCGGTATGTAAAAAACAAATATTGTCTTTTTGAATTACACTTACAGAAACTTCTTCCCATGGATTGGTATGCCCTATTGTAAATGGAATGTTATATTCTTTTTTGTAGTTGTCTTTATTTAACTTAGAATAGCGTAAACGAAACATTGTAGAAGAATAAAAAGATACTTCTGTATTGTTATTGATAGTTACTTTTGTTGAGTATCCATCATTTATAACCACATTATTTTGACTAAAGAGGGCATTACCTATTAAAAACATGATAAGCAGAGTAATCATTTTTTTGAATGAATTAAATCCTTTAAAAGAGTTTAATTTAGCTTGAGTTTTAATTTTTGTATTCAATGTCTTTTAAATATTTATAATTGATTAAACTATTTGATTGCCTCAAAATCAAGGGAGCGTATAAGTGTTTTATTTTTGAGTAGATTGAAAAACCTTCAATGAATCATTATTTTTCCCAACAAGCACCGATTTTTTACCGTTAATATTTATGGTTTTTAAAGATTTAATGTCGCCATTTAATAATAAACCACTTTCATGTGGTGGAAGTATTGAAAATTTATTATCGTCTGTTACTTTAATTATTAAACCGTAGCTAGCATCATTTCTTGGTGTTTCGATTTCTGATTGATACATGTTTCCTGCTATTAAAATGTCGTGTTTACCATCGTTATCAAAATCTGCAATAATCAAATCATTAATTGAAGATATTTGAGCTTGGTTTGGAAGCGCAATACTTTTAAATTGACCATTGCCTTGATTTTCTAGAACTATCGAGATAAATGTATCTGCTTTTAGATGCAATGATTCTTCCAGTTTTTCTTTTCCATAAACGTCAACCAGTTTAGCTGAGCCAAAATCGTTATAAGTTGGAAATTTTTTCTTAATAAAAGGCATCTGGTTAGAGCTACATTCTCTCCCGCGCAATGGAAACAAATGCTCCTGATTATAATACCCTAAAACAATATCATTAGTGCTATTATTATCAAAATCTGTTGAGAATACTTCAAAAGGCTCTTTTATAGAGGCTTTGTATTTGTAGTTAACCCCTAGATTTCCAATAATATAATCCATATCGCCATCATCATCAAAATCAAAGCTTTTAATGCAATTCCACCAACCATTTGAGTTTGGTAACATGTTTTCTTGAAGTAGTAATTGTCCATTTTCATTTTTGAAGAATGTAATTTCCATCCATTCTCCAACAACGATTAAATCGGTTTGATTATCACCATCAAAATCTGTCCAAATAGCATCGGTTATCATTCCTATTTCTGATAAATTTGACGCTTTAGAGTTTGTTACATTTTTAAACTGCCCGTTTACATTTTCTAACAAAAAACTTTTCCCGGAATAAGGGTATTTTTGCCCCAAAAGCCTACTTCCAACAAATATGTCTAAGTCTCCATCTTTATCAAAATCAAAAGGTTTTACACAACTTCCACTTGAATACATTTTTGGAAGTTTAGAGCGAGTCTTCTTAAAAAGGCCTTTGGTATTTATATATAACCTATCTTGGTACATAGTACTATTTGCAGGCCATTCATTACCACCACTTACAACATAAAGGTCTAAATCACCATCAGAATCAACATCAAAAAACGCAGCACCTATATCTTCATAGGCCTTATCTGTATTCCATGTGTTTACATTTGATTTTCTAAATGTTCCGCTACCATTTTGCAAATACATTGCTCCAGGGTAATCTTTTGCTCCACCTACATAAAAATCGTCTAACCCATCACCGTTTAAATCTCCAACGGCTAATGCTGGTCCAAATTGAGACATTTTATGTGGTAATAAGCTTTCTTTTTCAAAATCATCATGCTCGTTTTCTGAGTGTTTGTGTTTTAATTTTGTTTTATTTGTTATGTCTTTAATTAATGTAGAATAATTAGGATTAGAAGATTGCTGATGTTTCGCATCGTTATAATTTATTAGAATTCTTTTATTTGTTGAAATGTTTTCAATGATTTGTGACTTACCATCTGGCCATGTAACAATAACTCTTTCAGCAGTTTTTAATGTGTCTAAACCAACATGTAAAATAGGCTCTACAGATGATTGATAGCCTCTTGTTGGATAATTTTCTAAGTGCTGAAAACCTGTTTTTGTTTCAATTTTTATATGGGTACCTACACCAAAAGGGTTTTTAGGCTGACCTTTAAATAGAAATTGAAGGTGATTCCCGTTAGAATTATTTTTTAATATAGAGGCTTTTTCATCAATATTATTTACAACCAAATCTAAATCACCGTCATTATCTAAATCGGCATATGATGCACCGTTTGAAAAGGAAGGTTTTGTAATTCCCCAAGTGTTATTTGATTTAGTAAATGTTAAATCGCCATTGTTTTTAAAAAGATAGTTAAGTGTTTTGCGCTGAGGTGTTTTTTGAACTAACTCTTCTACAACCGAAGACATCTTTTCTTTATTTTTTTTGGCTTGCTCTAGGCGTTTAAGTTTATACTTTCTAAAGTCATTATTTCTAAAATCTCTTTTTAAACCGTTAGACACAAATAAATCTTTTAGGCCATCATTATCAAAGTCTGCAAAAAGAGGAGCCCAACTCCAATCGGTACTTGATACACCAGCTAGTTGTGCTATATCACTAAACTTAGAACCCCCATTATTAAGTTGTAAGTTATTATACATGTACTGATAATGAAACCCTTTATTTACAGCATGATTAAAAGCCTTGGGATTCATGCCACTCATACTTGTTTTTATACCATAATTATCTTCTGCTACCATATCTAGTGTCATAACATCTAATAAACCATCATTATTGAAATCGGCTATATCTGTACCCATAGAAAAGTTTGATACGTGCTGAAATGAAGATTTTAAAGCTTCAGAGAACGTACCGTTCTGGTTATTATAATATAAGTAGTCATGTTCTATATAATCATTAGAAACATAAATATCAGGCCAACCATCTTGATTTAAATCGCCAATAGAAACACCCAAACCAAAACCTAATGAATTTTGAATGATTCCAGCCTGTTTCGAAATATCTGTGAATTTTCCATTATCGTTTCTGTACAACTTATCTCCAACAAGCTCGTTGTTATCATTCTTAAAGTTTTCAGGATTATTAGTGTTTACAGGTGTTACATTATGATTTAGAAGAAACATATCTAAATCTCCATCTTTATCAAAATCAAAAAATGAAGCTTGTGTGCTATAGCCTGAAAAATTTAAACCATATATGGCAGCCGACTCTGTAAATGTTCCATTCTTATTGTTAAGAAACAATTCATTTTCTCTGTTTTTCGCTTTGCCTTTTCCCGATTTACAAACATAAATATCTAGCCAGCCATCAGCATTTATATCAATCATGGTAACCCCTGTTGTCCAACCAAAAGAGCCTTTTACCTTTGCTTTATTTGTAATGTCTTCGAATTTAAAACCTCCTTTGTTTAAATAAAGTTTGTTGTCTTTTAAGTTTGAAGTAAAATAAATATCAGCCAAACCATCATTATTAATATCTCCAATAGCAACACCACCACCATTATAAAAATATTCATATACCATACTATTCATGGCACTGTTTTCTGGTATTTCGTTGATGAAATTTATACCACTTTCATTAGCCTGAACCTCTGTGAATAATGTAAAACTAGTATCTTCTTTTTGAAAGGTTTCTTTATTTGAAGTCTTCTTACAAGAAAACATAAACAAGCTTAAAAAGAAGATTAATAGCTTTATTGACGGATAATATCTAATCATTAAAAAGGGTTTAACAAGCATAAAAATAAAAAACACCTAGGAATATAGTTAATCCCTAGGTGCTTTCAGTTAAGAAACTATTTAAAAACTAACTCTATAATTTAAGTTTTTACCAACCAGGGTTTGGGTTTAAATTGGTATTTATATTTATTTCTTGTAGAGGTATAGGAAACACTATATGCTTGTCTTGAAAATTCTCAGCAAATGGTTTGTTATGAGCTTCCAAAGTGGTTTTAATAGATTCTGTAGCGGCGGCACCTCTTTGCCATCTATACAAATCAAACCAGCGTATGCCAAATTCCATCGCGAGTTCTACAGGGCGCTCATGATGGCGTATTTGTGTTCGTAACTCGTCTTTAGTCATCACACCTAAATCTACAGCATTTCCACGTTGCCTTACAATATTAACTTGATCTATCGCTAAGCCCGTTTTATTGTTTTCATTTAAAGCTTCAGCATACATAAGTAATACATCAGCATAACGAATTACAGATAAGTTCGTTCCGTTATAGAAATTTGTATCTTGATTAAAGGCATACTTTTTAAAATATTTTGGATGATTTAAATCAGCTTGAACTGTTGCATAAGATACTACAGCATCGTCAGCTCTACTATACATTTCTGAGTTAGGATCATCAAAAAAGATACTTTCGTAAGCACGATCACTAATTTCTCCACCTGCTGTTAAATCAGTTTTCATTTCATCAACTAACCATTGCGATGGATAAAATAATTCCCAGCCACCAAATGCGTAAGGAGATACTTGGAAATTAAATACTTGGCGTTCGTCATTTCCATTAGAGCGGTCTCCTGTAAATTGAATTTCAAAAACACTTTCGCTACCGTTTTCAGCATTTCCATTAAAGTTATCGGCATAATTTGGTAATAATGAATATCCCATACCTGTAACTTCTTGTAATTTAGTTTCGGCTTCTCCCCATTTTTCTTGAAACAAATATACTTTTCCTAACAGTGCTTTGGCTGCTCCTTGAGTAGCTCTACCTTTCCACTCTGCAGGATAACTAGTTGGTAAACCTGTTTCTGCCTCAGTAAGATCTGTTTCTATTTGTGCCCAAACTGCTGAAGGTGCTGCTTGACTAGGAAATAAATCAGCCGTATCACCACTAAACGTAGTTATTAGTGGTACATTTTCAAAACCAGTTACTAACCAAAAATAGTAGTATGCTCTTAAAAATTTAGCTTCAGCAATAAGATTGTTTTTAACATCACTTGACAAGGCTTCCATTTCTGGTACCTTTTGCAAAATTTGATTAGCTCTACCAATTCCAGCATAACTTGCTCGCCATATATTATAAGGTCCGCTCTCTTCTGTTGTATTTGTAAAACTAGCTAATGAACGCCCATAAGTTTCAGCTGTATTATTAACAACATCATCAGCTCTATATGACATAGCTGTGTACATTTCTTCAAAAAACGCCCATTTACTTCCAGTGGCACTTTGCATGGCACCATAAGCTGCTGTTAAAGCTTGCATAGCATGATCTTCAGTTTGCCAAAAACTTTCTTCAGTTAAAACTTCTTTGTTTTCAACATTAATAAAATCATCGCTACATGAATTTAAAAATCCTATGAAGAATACGATTATAATTATATATCTAATTTTTTTCATTGTTCTATTTTTTAAATTTTTTAAACTACAGTGATAGATTTACACCTAATATGAACGATTTAGATAATGGATAAAACCCTCTATCAACACCTCTTGTAAATGTGCCTCCATTTGCAAGACCTGGATCGAAACCTGAATAATCTGTAATTGTAAATAAATTACTTGCAGTTACATATATTCTAGCATTTGATATGGCTATTTTAGATGTTACAGTTTCAGGTAATGTGTATCCTATTTGAATATTTTTTAATCTAAAGTAAGACCCGTCTTCTAAGAAATAACTTGAAGGACGTATATTGTTATTTGGATCTCCAAACACATTTCTAGGAATATTTGAACCCGTATTTTGTGGCGTCCATGCATTTACTAAGTCTGCAGACATATTTTGTCTGTCAGATCTGTACAACCACATTTTCATACCGTTAAAAATATCATTGCCTTGTGTTCCTTGAAAGAATAAACTAGCATCAAAGTTTTTGTATTTAGCATTAAAATTAATTCCGTATTCAAAATCGGGTAATCCGCTTCCAAAATAGCGTTTGTCTTCATCACCTAAAGACCCGTTGCCACTAATATCTGTAAACCTTAAATCTCCTGGAGATGCATCAGGTTGAACGCCATGAGCATCAATTTCTGCTTGAGTTTGGAAAATTCCATCCGCTTCAAATAAATAAAAACGCCCAATTTCTCCACCAACTTCTGTTCTTGTAGTAGGGAAGTTGTTAAACTCAATAAAACCATCTGTAAAGGATTCATTAGCAATCCCTAGTTTAGTAACTTTATTTTTTGAACTACTTATGTTTGCTGAAACATCAAAAGTAAAATCTTTATCAGAATCACTACTATAGCTAAGTGATAACCCCCAACCTTTATTTTCTAAATTCCCTCCATTTGTTAATGGGAAAGATGTAATTCCTGATGATGCCGGAATAGGCACAGATACTAACATATCTGTTGTTTTTGAAATAAAGTAATCAAAGGTTGCTTTAATACGGTTATTTAAAAGCCCTAAGTCTATACCAATATTAGTAGTAGATGTTTCTTCCCACTGTATGTCTGGTGTAGGCAAAGATGTAGCAATAGCACCGACTAAAACATTTTGACTTACTCCTTCTCCAAAAGGATAGTTTAATTGTTGGCCACCAGAACCAATTCTAGCTAAAAACAGATGGTCACCAATTAATTGGTTCCCTAAAGTACCATAACTAAAACGCGGTTTTATTTGGCTAAACAAATCTGATTCAAAAAAGTCTTCATTGTGTAATGCCCAACCTAAAGATAAAGAATAAAAATTACCATACTTATTGTCTGGACCAAAACGAGAAGACCCATCACGTCTTACACTACCTTGAAGGTAGTATTTATTCTTATAGTCATAATTTATACGACCAAAATAAGATTGCAATGTACTTGTAGAATTAAACCCAAAAGAAGATTCGTCGCCTATTCCTGCACTAAGTGCCTTTAACTGATCAGATGCTAAAGTATTGTTGGATCCGCCAACTGATCTAAACTGGCTCTTTTCTCTTGACACACCTAATAACACATCAATGTCATGTTCACCAAAAGCTTTACGATAATTTAATGTATTGTTTAACGTCCACTCATTAGTTCTTGATCTTGATTCATTTAAAAGAGGATTATCATTTGTTGCTTGAGGGCCAAAATTATATGTTGGTAAGAAAAATGAAAAATGCGTATTCTCTACATTAGCACCATATTGAAACTTATAAGTTAAGCCATCAATAATTTTTAAATCTGCTGCGATATTAAACTGCATATAGTCATCTTGATTTATTCTGTCTGTTAATTCGCCTTCACCAATTGGATTTCCTGAGCCTAAACTTGCTGCAGGTGAAGCAAACCCATTAATTGCACTTGAATCATAAATAGCTTTATGAGGGAGTTGTGTATATACTTGAAGAAATGGAGAAAAACTGGCATTTCCTCCTCCAATAGGTTCAAAAATACCTCGTGTATTTTCTCTAGTGTAACTAATTCCAGGAGATAATTTTAGACGGCCATCAAGTAAATTGAAGTCCATATTTAAACGAGTGCTCAATCTATCAAACCCAGTATTAACTACTGTTCCAGAATTATCAAAATATCCTGCAGAAAAGTTGTAATTCATCTTTTCTGTTCCGCCAGATATTCCAATATCATGTTTTTGTTCAAAGGCTGTATCAATATATGATCCCACCCAATCAGAATCAGCATAGCTTCCACCATCTGTTAAATATGGTGCGGGAGTTGCTCCTGCATTAGTGTATGCCTCTAATTTAATTTGATCATGTTGGCTTCTATTTGCAACATCAACATTGTCTTTTACAGATTGCGTGCTCAAATATGAACTAACAGTTACTCTAGGTTCTCCAGTTTTACCTCTTTTAGTGGTAACAATAACAACCCCATTTGATGCTCTTGAACCATAAATAGTTGCAGCAGACGCATCTTTTAAGATACTTATATTAGCAATGTCTGCTGGGTTTATGTAAGATAAATCTCCAGGAATACCATCAATAACATATAAAGGATTATTATTTCCAATAGTTCCTAAACCTCTAATTCTAATCACAGGATCGCTTCCAGGTGCACCACTAGCGACTGCTACATTAACGCCGGCAACTTGCCCTTGTAAAGACGATGCAATATCTGCAGTTGGAATTTTTTGAAGTTCTGCAACATCTACTGATGTAATTGCCGCAGTTACTTCTTCTCTTTTTTGAGTACCAAAGCCAACTAAAACAATTTCGTCTAAGCTTTCAGCATTTTCTTCTAAAGATACATTTATTGACGTTTGATTTCCTACGACAATTTCTTTAGTTAAAAACCCTAAAAAACTGTAAACTAACACAGTTTGTTGATTTGGTACTTCAATAGAATAATTCCCTTCGAAGTCAGTTTGAACTCCTACGGTTTGATTACTTTTAATAGTAACTGTTGCTCCTGGAAGTGGTATTCCAGCATTATCAGTAACAGTTCCGGTTACTACAATACTTTGAGAAAAAGCGCTAGAAGTAAACCCAAGTGTTACAAACATAAAAAGCAATAAAAACAGACCGTTAAAAGAATGCTTTTGGTTTTTTGATTGTTTTTTTTTCATATTAATAGTTTATTTGTTAGTCAGAACTCGGCACAGTAAGATTGAGTGCGAGCTTAAGTGTTATCAAATATTGAACTATTTTCAGATAAAACCTTAAAATCTACCTTTACTTGACCTTTACATTTTGTTTAAATGTCTTTTTTAAAAAATATTTAACAAGAATGATAATTAAATAAGTGTATGGTTATTGTTTAGGTGTAATGGCTTGAATTACGAAGTAAAATGCTTAAAATTAAAGACTTTGACTAAATGAACAAACAGTTAAAAGAAGAGTATAATTGCTTTTGAGAGCCTAAACATTTTCTAAAAAACTAACAAGGTTGTCTTTTGTGTTTAAATTCAATTTTTTTCTTAATCGATGCCTACCAATTTCTACAGAATTTAAAGAAATATTATTAATATTGGCTATTTCTTTAGAGCTCAGTTTAAGTTTAACTTGTACTGCTAGCTGTATATCTTTATTAGTTAAGTGAGGGTACTTTTCTTTAATCCTAAATAAAAACTCACTTTGAAGTGTTTCAACATTTGTGTGGAATCTCTGTATGTCTTCGTTAAAGTCAAACTTAAAGGTATATTCTTTTATGAGTGTGTTAATGTGTTTTTTTAATTGATTTATATCAGTAAAATTTAAGCCTTTTAACGATTTTGTAAGATCTTTATATATGGATGTTCTTTGTGATATAAATAAAGCTAAATTTGTTAGCTCTTTCATTCTAAACTCTAATTTATGTTCAAGGTTTTCTCGCAAGAGAGATTGTGTTTTTAGTTTTTCTTTTGATAACCTATTACCTTGATCGTAAATAGCCTTTTTCTTTTTTATATTATTCCAAAGTGATACTATAACAAGAATTGCAATAATTACAGATAGTATTGAACCAATTAATAATGATTCCCTCTTTTGCGCTTCTAAGTTTCTTTGTTGTTCTAATAGTTTAATTTCAGACTCTCTTCGCTCTGCTTCATAAAGCGTTCTCATTTCTGTTAATTTTTCACTTTTATTATTGGAAAAAATTTCTGATTTCGCTTCAGCGTGCTTTTTGTAGTTTAAGAGTGCTTCTTTGTAATCTCCAATTGCTAAATAATAATCAGACAAAATTCTATCATTCTCAACAATCCATTCTTTATTATCCATCAACCCTTCCATGATTAATCGTGACTCTTTTAATAATGAATAACACTTCTTATAGTCTCCAAGCTTTAAATGTACAATTGATAGTTCATTTAAGATATCTACTTTATTTTGTAAATCTTTAATTTGATTTGAAATATCTAAAGAAGACTCTAAAAAATCTTTTGCATAATCAAGTTCATTAATCTTGCGATAGCAAATTCCCATATTTTTCATGGTTTCGGCAATTCTATCTTTATTGTTAAACTCTTTTTTTAGCTCTAAAGATTGCTTAAAAAAAGACAAAGCTAAATTGCAATCTCCCTTATGTTCATGAATTAAACCAATGCTATTGTAGCTATAAGCAATGCGTTGTTTGTCGTTTATCCTTTCATGTATTTTTAATGTTTCTGTATGATATTGAAGCGCTTTATCAAAATAGCCAATGTCATAATATAGCCACCCAAGTGTACGTAGCGTAAAGGCTAAATCATAGTCGTTTCCTATTTCTTTTCTAATTTCTAATGATTGTAGCCCTAGCTGCAATGCCTTATCGTAAAAGTCATTAAACAAATAACCCTGACAAAGGTTAATAAGGGCTAGTCCTTCTTGACTTTTATCGTTAAACTCTAAAGATAATTGCAAAGCTTCATTTGCATATTCTATTGTTTTATCTGGGTTTATAGACCAATATATTTCTGCAACCCTGTTTAGTAATGGTATTTTATCTTTACCAGTTGAGTAAGGTAAAATAGTTAATAAACTATCCAGTTCTATTTGAGAATCATTTGGATTTTCGTCCCAAATATTAGTTTGTGTATGGGCAGTAAACCCTATAAATATTAGTATTAAAAAAATAGATCTCATTATAATGTTTATATAATTTTCCAAATTAATCATCACTTAGTTAATCAATTAATAAGGATTAAATTGTCGACAGTTCGTGTAAAAGTTTGGTGCAAATATCGATATTATTATTGATTAACGTAATTTTTTTAAAAAACAAGAATGAAAGGTCAAGTAAAGGTGATTTTTGAATTATTAAAAAAAAATAATCGAAATTTGTTTTAATAGAGAATTAAGATTTATGACAATCATCAAACTAATTTGGAATATTTTAAAATGAGTTTAAATAAAGCTTATCAATTTATAATGGTCTTAATTTTTATATTAAGCTTTGGGTGTAATAATTCTAAAGAGTCAATAAAAGTTGACAAAGAATATATGACGCTAAACCATAGTAAAAATATTCTTGATTATAGAATTACCCCAAAAGATTCTGTTGACAAATCGGGTTTAATGTTTTCTGATCAAGGCGCTTGGTTTGCGTTTGGTTTGCATAAAGAATCAAATGATTCTATCGGGTTTTCAGGTCCGTTTTTAATGACACAACAAAATGGGGTTTGGTTATCTACATCTCTAATAAGTACATTAATAAAGGTCAACAGTAATTTTGCATCATTAAAAAGAGAAAAAGGGTATAGTTATTCAAGTCATTTAGAACAAAGCTATTCAGGAGAGAATATATCTGTTTTTGAAAAATTAGTTTTTAAAAATGGGCATACAGCTTTATTACAAACTAATATAAAGAATACTAGTAATAAAAATATCAATTTAGAATTTTTGTGGGGTCACTCTCCTATATTGATTGATGGCATTTCGTTTTCGAAAAGTGGTAATATCATTAAAATAAATTCTGTAAATACTAATGCTAAAGGCTATTTAACTTTTCCTAAAAACAGTCATGTACAATTAGTTGATAGTTTACAATACAAAGCAAAAAGCAGTTTCAATTTAAAACCTAATGAAACTAAGGAAACTGTAATAGCTCTAACCTTTATTTTTCCAGAATATTCTTGGGAAGAAGAACAAAAGCAGACTGCAAGTATAGATTTCGATTCTGTTCTAGTAGCGCGAAAAACTGAAAAAGAATCTCAGCTTCAATCAATAATAAAAAACAGAAAACCACAATTTAAGAATAGTAAATATGCCGATGTGCTTGCAAAAGCCCATTTAACGTTACAAAATAATTGGCGTTTGGCAGCTGGCGAGTTAAAGCACGAAGGTTTATTTCCTAGTTACCATTACAAATGGTTTAATGGATTTTGGTCTTGGGACTCATGGAAGCATGCAGTTGGACTTTCTTATTATGATACTAATCTGGCTAAAAACCAGATGCGTGCTATGTTCGATTTTCAAAAAGAGGATGGATTTATAGTAGATTGTGTTTACAGAGATACAACTATTGAAGCTCATAACTATCGTGATACTAAACCGCCACTTTCAGCATGGGCAATTACAAAAATTTATAAAAAGGATAAAGATGTTGAATTTGTTAAAGAATTCTATCCAAAACTTAAAAAATACCATGAATGGTGGTATAAAAAACGTGATCATGACCAAGATGGATTGTGTGAATACGGCTCGACTGATGGCTCTTTAATAGCAGCCAAATGGGAAAGTGGTATGGATAACGCTATTCGTTTTGATGATTCTAAAATTCTTAAAAATGAAGAAGGTGCATACTCCTTAAATCAAGAAAGTGTAGATTTAAATGCATATTTGTATGCCGAAAAGCTGTATTTAAGTGAATTAGCAATGATTATAAATAAGCAGGATGATGTAAAGATTTATAAAAATGATGCTGAAATTTTAAAAACAAAAATACAATCTCAATTTTTCGATACAATAGATGGTTGGTTTTATGATACAAATATAGATGGAGATATTTTTATTAAAGGCGAGGGCAGTGAAGGTTGGACTGCACTTTGGGCTAATGCAGCAACACTAAAACAAGCAAAAGCAATAAAGGAAAAAATGATAAATCCTAAAAAATTCTATACAAAAGTGCCTTTTCAAACCATGAGTGCCGATAATAATAGGTTTGACCCGTTAGAGGGCTATTGGAGAGGGCCAAATTGGTTAGATCAAGCATATTTTGGAGTAAAAGGATTGCGTAATTATGGTTTTAATATCGAGGCAGATAAGGCAACTATTCAAATAATTGAAGGAGCAGAGGGTATATTGGCCAAAGGAAAATCTATAAGAGAAAACTATCACCCTTTAACGGGAGAAGGTTTAAATGCAGAAAATTTCAGCTGGAGTGCCGCACACTTAATTATGTTATTAACGCAAGATTAAATGAATTACAACACAATAAAAGTAACTACTAATCAAGCCGAAAATATACTTTGGGAGCTTTTTAATATAAAAGGAACTGCATCGCAGCTTCCAGGTGAAGTTGATTTTAATTTTAGGATTAAAATTGAAAATGAGGACAAATATATTTTAAAAATTTCTCGACCAAATGAAGATGAAGACTATCTAGATTTTCAGCAAAAATTATTACAGTATGTCGAAGATAAAGGGCAAGACCTTATAGCGCCTAGAGTTGTAAAAGATAAAGAAGGGAAGCTTATATCTTCAATTATTGATGATTTTGGAAATGAACGAAAAGTACGCATGTTGTCTTGGATCTCAGGTCGTGTATGGAGTTCTGTAAACCCCCAATTAGACGATTTACGCTACAGTTTAGGCGAGCAATGTGGTCTATTAACGAAAGCTTTAAATGGGTTTGAACACCGCGAAGCACATCGCGATTTTGAATGGGATGTTGCACAATCGTTGTGGACAAAAAATCATATTGATTTGTTTTCAAAAGAGGAAAAAGAAATAATCTCTTCATTTCAAAATATATTTAAAAACCAACAAGAAACGTATAATAAACTTCGGAAAGCAGTAGTTCATAATGATGCAAATGATAATAATGTAATAGTTTCAGAAGATTTAGCAAATCCAAAAGTAAAAGCAGCTATCGACTATGGAGATGCAGTTCATACGCAAATAATTAACGATTTAGCTATTAGCTGTTCTTATTGCATCATGCATCATAACGATCCGCTTGAAGCCGCTTTGCCTATCATAAAAGGATATCATTCGGCATTTCCTTTAGAAGAAAACGAGCTAGCACATTTATACATTGCTATAGCAATGCGATTGGTTATTTCAGTTACTAAATCGGCAATCAATAAAATTAAAGAACCAGATAATGAGTACTTGCTAATAAGCGAAAAACCTGCTTGGGAAGTGCTTAAAAAATGGCATAAAATTAGTCCAGATTTTGCATATTATAGTTTTAGAAATGCTTGTAATTTTTCTGCACATTCAAATGAAGTATTATTTAAAATATGGAGTGCTGAGCAATCATTTAATCTTTCAGATTTATTCCCAACAATGAATAGGTTAGAGATTCATCATCTCGATTTAAGTGTGTCTAGCAAATGGATTGGGCATCAAGTAGAATTTAATGATTTAGATTTGTTTCAGTTTAAAATCAATCAACTTCAAAAACAAAGTCAAAATAAAATTATTGCAGGAGGGTATTTAGAACCGCGCCCAATTTATACTTCAACCGAGTATGATAAAATAGGAAATCATGGACGTGAAAGTAGAACCATTCACTTAGGAATAGATTATTGGTTGCCAGAAAAAACGCCTGTTCATGCCTTGATAGATGGGAAGGTAGTCGTTGCTGTAAATGATGCAGGAAATAAAGAATATGGTGGTTTAGTCATTCTAAAACACACTACTAAAAATTTTGAATTCTATACGCTTTATGGGCATTTATCTGTTGCGAGTGCTACCAAACATAAATTCGGAGATATTATAAAGAAGGGAGAAAAAATTGGAGAATTAGGAGATTCAAAAGAAAACGGAAATTGGGCGTCTCACCTTCACTTTCAGATGATGTTATCTATATTAGATTACACCATTGATTTTCCTGGAGTGGCTTATTTTAGACAAATTGATGTTTGGAAAAGTATCTGTCCAGATCCAAATCTATTGTTTAAATCTAAAGCACTTCAGAATAATATTGAAATTACAAATGAAGATTTAATCCACTACAGAAAACAACATTTAGGCAAGAGTCTAAGTCTTCAGTATAAAGTTCCTATTAGAATGGTTCGTGGTGCTGGCCAGTATCTTATGGATCAATACGGGCGCAAATATTTAGATACTGTAAACAATGTAGCTCATGTGGGTCATGAACATTATGCGGTTGTAAAAGCTGGTCAAGACCAAATGGCACTAATCAATACAAACTCACGCTATTTACACAAAAACATTAATGCCTTAGCAAAAGAATTGACAGAGACTTTACCACCAGAACTTAGCGTATTACATTTTGTTAATTCTGGAAGTGAAGCTAATGAGTTGGCTATACGAATGGTTAAGGCTAATACCGGTGAACGAGATATTATAGCTAGCGAAGTTGGTTATCATGGGAATTCGAACATGTGTATTGATATTAGCTCTTACAAATTTGATGGTAAAGGAGGTAATGGTGTGCCAGAATACACTCATATTTTCCCACTTCCAGATAAATTTCGAGGAAAACACAGAGGAGAAAATACAGCAGAAAAATACGCAGAAGAAGTTCAAAAACAAATTGATATAGTACATAAAAAAGGAAGAGGCGTTGGTGCGTTTATTATTGAGCCTATTATAAGTTGTGGAGGTCAAATAGAACTTCCAGAGGGCTTTTTAGCTAAAGCATATAAACAAATTAGAGATGTTGGTGGGTTATGTATTTCTGATGAAGTACAAGTAGGTTGTGGGCGAGTTGGCAAAACATTTTGGGGTTTTCAGTTACATAATGTTATTCCAGATATTGTAACCATTGGTAAACCTTTAGGGAATGGACACCCTATTGCAGCTGTAGCATGTACTCAAGAAGTGGCTGATAAATTTTCAAATGGCATGGAGTATTTCAACACTTTTGGAGGGAACCCAGTGTCTTGTGCCATAGCAACTCAGGTTTTGCAAACTGTAAAAAAAGAGAAGCTTCAAGAAAATGCTTTTGATATTGGAGCGTATTTAAAATTTGAATTAAACCAATTGTCAGAAGAATTCCCAATTATTGGAGATGTACGCGGACAAGGTTTGTTTTTAGGAATAGAGCTTGTTGATTCTGATATGAATCCGTTAGCGACTAAAACAGATTATCTAGCCAACAGAATGAAAGATTATGGCATTTTAATGAGTACAGATGGGCCAGATTATAATGTGTTAAAAATCAAACCACCTATGGTATTTACTAAAGAAAATGCTAAAGAGTTGATTTTTTACTTAAAAAAAATATTTGCAGAAAATTTTATGCAACTTTAAAATTACATTAATGAGGTTAAAACTATTATATATTTTGCTTTTTTGTATCGCCTTAGGTTGCAAAAAAACACCGTTAATTGAAATTCCAGATCAAACATTTCATTATAATCATAAAATATTTGAAGACCATAAACTACCGCCAAGAGCTACTTATTTTGGTTTTGAGTCTGCTAACATTTTAGATAAAGAAAATTCAAAACGTTTTTTTAATCTAAATGGAGAGTGGAAATTCAATTGGGTTAAAAAACCAAAGAAAAGACCAACTACATTTCAAAATATTAATTTTGATGACTCAGATTGGAAGACCATTCCTGTTCCTGCCAATTGGGAAGTAGAAGGTTATGGACACCCTATTTATTTAGATGAACGCTATCCGTTTACTACAAAATGGCCAAATGCTCCAACTGATTATAATCCTGTAGGAACATATAGAAAAGAAATAAGCCTTACTAAAGAATTTTTATTGGAAGATGTTATTCTTCACTTTGCAGGAGCAAAATCAGCCATGTATGTCTATGTTAATGGAGATTATATTGGTTATTCTCAGGGCAGTAAAACACCTGCCGAATTTAATATTACTAAATATCTTAAAGAGGGCGAAAACCTAATTGCATTGCAAATGTTTCGTTGGAGTGATGCTAGTTACCTAGAAAGTCAAGACATGTTGCGTATGAGCGGGATTGAGCGCGATGTTTACTTGTATACACAGCCAAAAGTTTTTGTTTCAGATTATCATGCTTATGCTAATTTAGATGATTCTTATACTAAAGGTGTTTTTAAAGGAACGGTTACAGTTAAAAACAACTCAGATGTTAGTGTTAAACGTCAGATGCTATTAGAATTATTAGATAACGAAACTTCTGTTTTTTCAGACTCTATAACTTTAAGTATTCCTGCAAATTCCAAAGCTGAATTTAATTCAAATAATATCATAGAAAATGTAATGCAATGGTCGGCAGAAGCCCCTAACCTATACACTGTAAAAATAGCATTGAAGGATAAAAATCAGAATAAGAACAATCAACACATTCAAAGACCTTTAGGGTTTAAACGTATAGAAATTATAAACAGTCAAGTATTAGTAAATGGTAAAGCTGTTTATTTTAAAGGAGTAGATCGCCACGAAACAGACCCTTACACAGGTCATATAGTTTCGAAAATCTCTATGGAAAGGGATATTAAAATGATCAAGCAGAATAACATTAATGCTGTACGTTCTTCACATTATCCTAATGACCCTTATTGGTTAGATTTATGCGACAAATTTGGACTTTATGTAATTGATGAAGCCAACATTGAGAGTCATCCATTAGCAATTCAAGAAGACTCTCAAATAGGGAATGAAATGTCTTGGTTGCCAGCACACATGATGCGAACTCAACGGATGTATTATCGAGATAGGAATCACCCTTCTATTTACTCTTGGTCTTTAGGAAATGAAGCAGGAACAGGCAATGTACTTAAAAGCACTTACAAATGGTTAAAGGAACAAGAAATGAATCGTATTGTTCAATATGAACCTGCTAGAAAAGAAGATTATACAGATGTTTATTGCCCTATGTACCCAAAACCTGAATATTTGATTAATCATGGTAAATCTGATTCAGACAAACCATCAATAATGATTGAGTATGCACATGCTATGGGTAATTCTGTTGGGAACTTGCAAGATTATTGGGATATAATTGAAACTTATCCTAATCTTCAGGGAGGCTATATTTGGGATTGGGTGGATCAATCACTTGAATATAAAGATAAAAATGGAAAACCTTATTTAGCTTATGGGCACGATTATCACCCAGACTTACCAACAGACGGAAACTTTTTAAATAATGGTTTAGTAGACCCATATCGCAATCCGTATCCACATTTAACAGAAGTAAAAAAAGTGTATGAACCTATACAGTTTAATAATTTAGGTGACGGAGTTATAGAAATTAAAAATAAAAATTTCTTTAGTAACCTTTCTGATAAAAGAATGATTTGGAAAATTTTAAAAGACGGAAAAGAAGTTTTTCAGGGTGATAACATTTTAGTTAATGTTAAGCCGCAAGAAACTAAAAAAATTAAATTAAAAAAGTTTCCAAAATCTTTTTCTTCTGAAAGTGAATATATTCTCCAAGTAGGTTTAATTCAAAATGAAACAAAAGACTTAATTCCAATAGGACATGAAATTGCTTGGGATCAATTTATTATTCAAAACGGCAACTACTCTAAAACATCTGAAGCTGGTGTTAATGATTTAGAAATAATTACACAAAACAATACTATTGAAATAAAAAATGAGACAGTAGCCCTGAAAATTGATGCAAAATCAGGTGAAATCAAATCTTGGGTTTTTAACGGGAAAGAAATAACCAATCAACCTATTCGCCCTAATTTTTGGCGCCCACCAACCGACAATGATTTAGGAAACAAAATGCATATATGGGCAAAGATTTGGCAAGACGCATCTTATAATTACTCAGCTGTCATAATTGAAAAACCAACAAAGAAGGACAATGGCACAAGCTATAAAGTAATGTACAAACTACCAAGCAATGAAGCTGATGTTGAAATTAGATATACCCTAAATAATAACGGCACCTTGGATATTGATTTTGGTTTTAAACCTAATCAAACAGAATTACCTAACATACCTAGATTGGGTGTATACATGACTTTGCCTAAAGATTTTACAAATATTTCTTGGTATGGAAATGGTCTTGAAGAAAGCTATTGGGATAGAAAAACTGGTGTAAAAACAGGTATTTACACAGGCAAAATAATAGACCAGTTTGTAAGGTATCCTCGTCCTCAGGAAACCGGAAATAAAACGGATGTGCGTTGGGTTGAAGTGTCTTCTAGTAATCTATCTTTAAAAGCAACAAGCAAAGAATTATTAAATACAAGTGTGTGGCCTTTTACAATGAAAGAGATTGACTTTAATAGCAAGGATGCAGGCGAATCTGCCTCTGGTTTAGTTCCTGTAACTAAAAAGCATGGTGCAGACATAAAAACAGGAAATATTGTGCAATGGAATATAGATTACCTTCAGATGGGAGTTGGTGGTGATACTTCTTGGGGAAGGTTTGTTCACCCTGAATATATAATTCCTGCTGATAAAACATATTCGTACTCATTTAGTATAGAACCCAAATAAATGATAAGATTAAAAGCAATTGTGCTGTTAAGGCTTAAGGCCTTAAAAAGTTTATAGTTTTAGTTATAGCCTCATTTAAATGATTAGGCAATATGGATTCCTCCCAAGGGTGTTTCGCGCCAAAAACATGATTTGCGCCTTCAATAATTTCTAATAGACTATTTGAATTCCATTGATGAAGATTTTTAGCTTCATCAACAAAAACACTGGTATCATTGTCTCCATGAATGATTAAATATGGAATTTTTAAATTAGAAACAGCTCGTTTGATTGTGAGCTTGTTTTCGTTGTTAATGAAGTCTTCATAAAACTGAAAATAATGAGGCATTTGTTGTTTTGTTCTACCATTTAAAACATATTTAACACCGCTTTTTTTCCATTGCTCTAAATCTCCAGCGGTCGCTGTTCGCTTTCCAAAATCGCATACTCCAGCTAAACTTATTACTCTTTTTATTCTACTATCTTCCTCTGCTTTTATGGTTACAATTCCTCCAGCTCTACTGTGTCCTATTAAAGCTATATTGTTTATATCGGCCTCATTTTTTAATTTTGAATTATTACTGGCCCAATCGATAACTGTTTCTAAATCGTCTAATTCTTTAGTATAATTGTTGTTTCCAAAAGCTTCCAAATCCGGAAAGTCGATAGGCTCTTCTACAGTTCCTCCATTATGAGAAAAATTGAATTTTATAAAGTAAAAACCAGTATTAGAAAATGCTTTCGCCATTAAATCCCATGCACCCCAATCTTTAAACCCTTTGTAACCGTGGCAAAACATTATTATAGGTTTTTTAATACCATCATCATTAAAAAACAAATCAATTAAAATGGGTTTTTTATGTTTACTGCTAATAATTATATTTTTTTCAATAATCATTTTTATATTTCTTTTTCGGTGAAAGGTATGTTAATATTACAAATCTCTAAAATGAGTTGTTTTAATTCGGCACTAAACCTATTAAGCGTATCCTCAGTAATTAGGGAATCTTTTTTAGCATATGCACCAGCTTTATCTTTTTTTGCAAACTTTAAAAAACCATTACTTAAATTTTTAAAAGAAAAGATACCTGCTTCAACTGGAAGTTTTATTTGCTCAGATTGATGCATCATTAATGCATAAGCAAGTACTTGAAAGCTTTTGCTGTATTTGGTATAGTCGGTAGCGATATCTTCCCAATTTATTATTTCTACACTGCTTTGATTAACGGCTCCTGTTTTGTAATCAATAATTCTAGTTGTTCCATTATACTCATCAACCCTATCTACTTTTCCAGTTAAATTTATAGGAAATTTAAACTCAGGAATATCAATTAACACATTGTTTTCTGCTTCAATAGCAATAATTTTTATTTGGTTTCCAGCTTTTAAATCTTGTATTTCTAAATCTAAAAAATTTGACACATAGCGTTTAGCTATTTCAAAAATAATAAGGTTTTTGCCTTTAGTTACATCACCTTCTTTATATTCATTTTTAAAATGATATTTTACACTTTCAGAGGTTTTAGATTTTAAATTTTTAATTTTTTCGACAGTCAAAAATTCTCCAATAAAAGGTTTGTATAAATCTTCAAGTGTATTGTGCACAACAGTTCCTAAGGTGTTAGCAGCAACAGTTTCTTCGGCATCATCGTGAGCTGCAATTTTTAAAATTTTCTGATAATAAAAATCAATAGGGTTTCTTATGTAATTAGTAAGAGATGAAGGCGAAAAACCTTTTTTTGCAACCTCAATGATTTTGTTAAGTAGCTCGGGAGTTTTGTTTACTATGCTTAAATGAGGGTTTATTAATGGAACATGAGGTGCTATAATTTGATGGTTTATTTTATGAATATTTTCTAATTGCAACTGAGTAATAAACCTACTTTTTTCTCCTCCAGTTAATACATCGACTTCGGTATTATATAAAATATAAATGTTTTTGGCACGCTGTAAAAGTCTGTAAAAATGATAGGTATAAACAGCATCTTTTTCTTTATACGTTGGAAGATTGTTTTCTAATTTAACATCAAATGGAATAAATGAATTATTACTTTTCCCAGAAGGCAATACACCCTCGTTTACAGATGAAATGATTACAGTTTCAAAGTCTAGAACACGAGATTCTAGCATCCCCATAATTTGTAAGCCCTGTAAAGGTTCACCCTGAAAATCTAAGGTTTCAGTACTTAGTAACTCTTTATAAATTCCAAATAGGGTTGAAATATCTTTAATATGATTATAGTCTGAATTTAATCGAGATAACTCGTTAAACAACTCATTAAAACGAAATAAATATTCTAAGGATAATAGATTTGATGCTTTACTTTCAGTCAAATCATTTTTAATAATTAAGATTAATTGCGAACAGTTTTTTAAAGCACCATCAATTGATGTTTCCCAGTTAGTAAAAAGGATATCAATAATAGCCTCTGCTTTAATGGCTATTTGTTTTAATCTATTTGGAGTTAAATAGATAATGTTATTAACCTCAATAGTTTCAACAATTTTGGAGGCGTAATCAATATCTTCAAAATATAGTAACGGCCTTATAAATTGATGCGATGTTATATTAATAATGTCTTTATAGTAAAATGATTTTGATGATTTTTTATGAAGATTAAATAAGGACTCAAAGAGAGAAGCTAGCGGAATAGACTTTAATGGAAAACCCATGGTAATATTTAAAGCTTCGATTGATGACGGTAACGAATTTAATACAGGAACCAATAAATTTTCGTCACCTAAAACAACGGCTGTGTTCTGTAATGATTGATTTTCTTTGCTTAAATTGTTTAAAAGCGTGCCTATATATTTGGATTGTCCAATGTTTTTTGGAACCCCATAAACTGAAATGTTTTTTTCTTTTGAATAATTATTGGTTATCCAATTAAATGGTTTTTTTTTAAAGTAGTTCCAGTTTGTTTTGTGCTGCTTAGTAAACAGTGCTGCATCGTGTTTTGGGTTATCCATAAAAACGGCATCAATATCCCAATAAATTTTTGCTAAATTATTTTGTAGTAACTCTTGTATAATAGTTTCTTCTGCAGTATTCAGTGCATTAAACCCTAAAAAAACATGTTGTTTCCCTGTGTTATTTTGAATATAAGATTCTAAATTTTCAACAGCTTCTCTATAGATTAATCCTTGATAGCCAATATTTTTGCTTAAAAGTTGTTCGGTAAAGTGCGTGTAGTAATTATAGAGTTTACCCCAAAACGAGAGGTAGTTTTTAACAAAATCTGTTTTGTTCTTTTCTAAAGACCAATGATTTAGTTCCTGGATGTCGCTTAAATAATTAAAAATCTGTTTTTGCGGAATAAGATACCTGTCAATTTCATTAAAATCTTGAAGCAGTATTTGAGCCCATTTTGAAAACGATTCAAAAGAATCAAGATGATCTTTATTTGTTATTTGATTGTAGCTATTATAAAACTCAAATAAAAGCTCAGTATTAGAAATTGTTTTTAGCTGTGATAGTGTTTCAACAAACTCTTCTATACTAATAATCTGGGGAGAAAAAATAGTTTGATTGGTAACCTTATGAAGTTGGTGTTTTAAAAACAAACCAGCCCTTTTACTAGGTAAAATAAAAGTAAGTTTTGAAAGTGCTGGGTTAGAGTTTTGTAAATCTTTTAAAACATCAAAAATAAAAGTAGTCATTGTATAAAAATAAAAAACGCTTCGGATATCCGAAGCGTTTTTTGTAAAACTTATTTTTTTAAAACTATTTAATAGTTTCTTATTTTATTAAGTTGATTTCAACACGTCTGTTGTTAGCTCTACCTTTTCTAGTTTTGTTAGAATCGATTGGTTTAGCTTCACCATGACCAACAGCAGATAATCTTGAACCAGCAATACCGTTAGCAACTAAAAAGTCTTTTACAGCATTAGCTCTTGCTTCAGATAATTTTTGGTTAGTAGTATCTCCACCAGTACTATCAGTGTGACCTTCAACTGTAAATGTCGCAGTTTCATATTTCTTTAAAATACCTGTGATATCTTTTAATACAGCTTCAGATTGTGTTTTAATAGTAGATCTACCTGTATCAAATAAGATAGTTTTAGCATACTCATTAAGTGTAGCTTGAATCTCTGCAGTTACTTCTGGGCAACCGTTGTTAGCAACAGTACCTTTAACGTCTACACAGTTATCATCTTTATCTAAAACACCATCACCATCAGTATCTGGCCAAGGGCAACCTTTATTAGCAGCAGGACCAGCAGTGTTAACACAGCTATCATCAGCATCAGTTACACCGTCACCATCAGCATCAGGACAACCAGCTAAAGCTTTTAAACCTGCAACTGTAGGACAGTTATCATCTTTATCTGCAACACCGTCACCATCAGCATCAGGACATCCGTTAAACTCAGCTAAACCAGCTTCGTTAGGACAAGAATCTTTAGAATCTTCAATGCCATCACCGTCAGTATCAGGACATCCGTTGAAAGCCTCTAAACCAGCTACATCTGGACAAGCATCATCTTTGTCATAAATACCATCACCGTCAGTATCAGCTCCACCAAATTTGATAGAAATACCAACTGTGTGTTGGAAATGTGTTTGTAAGTAATCTTCAAATGCATGTTTGTATGCAGATTGAAGTGTTAAACCTATATTTTCGTTAAACCAAAGGTTTAGACCTAAAGTACCATTTACTGTACCAGCTCCAACTTCATCAACCCAAGTGTAACCACCACCAGCACCTAAATAAGGCTCGAAAGTGTCTGACTTAAATAAATTGCTAAGGCTGTACTTAATAGTACCATCTACTCCGTAATAAGATAAATCATCAACTGAAGCATCTCCCCATTTATCAATTTTATTTAAAGAACCAGCAACTCCAAAAGAGAAACCATCACCTAAATATTTAGATACAGAGATAGTTGATAAAGATGGTAAAATATTCCAATGGTCTTCAACATTAAAGTACTCATCAAAAGTATCACCAAGTGGTGCGTTTTCTCCTGTAGGATAGAAGTCAACCGCGTTAGCCCCAATGGTTATTTGCCATGGGTTGTTTTCGTCTTGTGCATTTACGTTGCTATAACCAAGTACAAGCAACATAGCGAACAATAATCTGCTAAGATTTTTCATATTCAAAAGTTTAATTTTTAAGTGTTAATTGTAAACAAAAGTAAGTTGTTAAATTTTATTAACAAAGACAAATGTATAAAAATATTGTTGAAATCGGTTGTTCATCGATAGTTCAGAATGATTTTAGATAATATTTAGAGTTTTTCCAACTTTTGTAAACGCAGTAATGGCCTTATCTAAATGCTCTTTTGTATGGGCAGCCGATAGTTGTACGCGAATTCTTGCTTTTCCTTTCGGTACAACGGGAAAAAAGAACCCAATAACGTAAATATCCTCTTTTAAAAGCATATTTGCCATAGTTTGCGAAAGCTTTGCATCGTATAGCATAACTGGCACAATTGCAGAATCACCATCTACAATATCTAAACCTGCTGCTTTCATACCTTTTTTAAAGTAATTGGTATTCCATTCTAGCTTATCTCTTAATTCAGTATTATTAGAAAGCATATCAAAAACTTTAATTGAAGCTCCAACTATTGCAGGAGCTAAAGAATTTGAAAATAAATAAGGTCTAGAACGTTGACGCAACATATCTATAATCTCTTTTTTGCCTGTGGTGTAGCCTCCCATAGCACCACCTAATGCTTTTCCTAAAGTACCTGTAATAATATCTATACGATTCATTACATTTTTTTCTTCAAGCGTTCCTCGACCTGTTTTTCCTATAAAACCTGTGGCATGACATTCATCAATCATAACTAAAGCATCATGCTTATCGGCTAAATCACAAATTTTGTCAAGTGGCGCAACTAATCCATCCATAGAAAATACACCATCGGTTACTATTATTTTAAATCGTGCTCCATTTTCATTAGCAGCAATAAGTTGCTGTTCCAAATCTGCCATGTCATTATTTTGATAGCGGTACCTAGCTGCTTTACATAAACGAACGCCATCAATAATAGAGGCATGATTTAAAGAGTCAGAAATAATGGCATCTTCTTTTGTTAATAAAGGCTCAAAAACACCACCATTTGCATCAAAAGCGGCGGCATATAATATAGTATCCTCAGTTTGATAGAAATCTGCTATTTTTTGCTCTAACTCTTTATGAATATCTTGAGTTCCACAAATAAAACGAACCGAAGACATTCCAAAACCGTGTGTATCCATAGCATCTTTTGCGGCTTGAATAACTTCAGGGTGAGATGATAACCCCAAATAATTATTAGCACAAAAGTTTAAAACTGTTTCGCCAGTATTTAAAGTTATTTCTGCACCTTGAGCAGAGGTGATAATACGTTCTTCTTTATAAAGCCCGTTATCTTTTATATCCTGAATTTCTTTTTGTAAATATTGTTTTATATTACTGTACATGATTTTGATAATTTTAGCAAAGTTATATTACTTTTATTTGAATATCATCATTTATATAGACAAGAATTTTTCTAATCACCTTCAAGCTCATGTCTTCTAAAACATCCTGATATGTTTGTAATTGTTGATGATGTTTTTTGTCTTCTAAACCTGTTTTATAATCTATAATAATAGCTTCGTTATTAGAGTTTACAACTACTCGATCTGGACGTAAAATAATACCTTCTTTTGTTATAATATCTCGTTCGTTGTAAATAGTAAAGTTTGAAGCATAATAATCTTTAAGCTGAGGATGATTAACTATCTCATTTGCAATTCCTTTTAAAATGCTGGCTTGTTCTTTATTAATGGAAGAAGCATTGATGTATTCGCTTACAACAAAATTAATATCATCTTTTGTATTGATTTTAGACATGATACTATGTATAAGATTTCCCTTTTCAATAGCATCTTGCTGTGTGGTGTCCCATAGTAAACCAGATTTTGTTACTACTTTTATATTGTGAGTTTCTTTTGCTGTTGAAATAAACTGCAATTGAATTTCAGCTTCTTTTTTAGTAATTTCTTTTTTAGTAGTTCTTTTAGGGTTTCCAAATGTATAAACTAGTTTTGAATCTTCCCATTCATTAATATGTTTTAAATACTCAATAAACAAGCCCGAATATCTTTTTGTATTTACAACGCCCTTTGATGAGATGTTTTTTTTAGAAATGACGTGTAATTGTTCCACAGCTCTAGTTAAAGTAACATATAACAAGTTAATATTATCTAATTCTTGTTCAGATTTATGAGTATTAAAAATACGAGAACCTTCATCGCCATAATGTTCAAAATCTTTATTGTAGTTTAATAAGGTATGCGAAAAACCATGATATTTTTCTTTGTCAATGGCATACCATTCTTTAGGCTCTATTTCTCTGTAAATATCTAAATCGGCAAACGGAAAAATAACCACAGGAAATTCTAAACCTTTAGATTTATGAATGGTCATAATTTGAACCGCATTTTGTCCTTTTGGAGACACAATACTTAAGCTTTCTTTTTTCTTATCATAATAGTGCAAAAATCCAGAAATATCAGACCCTTTTTTTTGCGAAAAATCTAAAACCACATCTAAATAAAATTGAATATATGCATTTGATGTTTTAACCAAATTAAAATGCCTTACAATGGTTTCTGCCAAATCATAAAGCGGTAATTGTAATAAGGCACTATCAGTTAAATGAATATTAAATTCCTCAAAGCTTTTAAAAAGTTGAGGTAGTGGTAAATGGATACGATTAGAAAAGAATTCGTGCTTATTTTCAATACTAAAAAGAGCTGTTAAATAATTTAAAACTTCAATTTTTACTTCATTGTTTTTAGGATGAATTAAAAGCCCTAAAAAATTATTTATAAAATTAACTTCGGGTGAATTATACAATAATAATGTTTCAGAAGAAATAATAGGAATGTTATGCTGACTTAAATAATTAGCTACTGCAACACCTTCTTTTTTCTTGCGTACTAAAACACAAATATCGTCTAAAGCAAACCCATTTTCTATACAATTATTAATAGTTTTTAAAGTGTTTTCTGAAAACAGATTATCTCTATCATCATCTTTTTCAACTTCTAAAAATGAAAATTCCACATAACCTTCTTCTTTTTTAGTTATGTTTTGGCGTGCATTTTCGTAAAGCGTTTTATAATCATTAGCATCAAACACTTGATGTGATAAAAACTTAAAAAAATCATTATTAAAGGCTACTATTTTTTCAAAGCTTCTATAATTTTCTTCAAGAGTTTCTACGTGTTGTTTAATTTGAAAAGGCTGATCTTTTTCATTAAACAAATCAATAAACTGTTCTGCTTTACCACCGCGCCAACGGTAAATAGCCTGTTTAGCATCTCCAACCAACATAGCGGTTCCGTTTTCAGAAGAAAGAGGGTTGTCTAAAAGCGGAATTAAATTTTCCCATTGCATTTGCGATGTGTCTTGAAACTCATCAATAAAATAATGCTTGAATTTTTCGCCAATACGTTCATATATAAAAGGTGTGGGCTGATTTTTTATTTCTTTACTTATAATGGCATTAAATTCTGAAATAAGCATTTTATTTTGCTCCGCTTTTAAAATGTTTAACTCATTATTTATAACATTTAAAACAGATAATGGTGTTGTGTTTTTATAAAAAGCTTTTAAAAATTTAAGATGATAAACAGCTTGTTTGGTGTTGTTAAAGGCACTTGCTAATTGTGCCTGAATTTGGTCAATTATTAAAGCAACATCTTCTGTAGCACGTTTAGGATAAAGCGGACTATTTTCTATTAAATCGGCTTGCCAATTTAAGTCAAATTTAATTTCAAATTTTTTATTGGTAAGGTTTTGAAAATGTTTAGGCAACGAACCTCTAGAAAAATCTTTATGCTCCAAACCTGCTTCATCAATTAAAGTTAAAATGCTTTGGGCTTCTTTAACAATGCTGGTTTCATTAGTTGCAATATCTTTTTTTAATTGTGTTTTTAACGTTTTAAAATCGTTTAAAGTTTTGTGCTTTAACGTTTCAATAAACGGCATGTCATTCTCGTTAACAAGCAGTTTAGCAATCTTATTAAAATCGTATGCAACATCCCAACTTTTGTCATCATCAGCTTTTTCAATTGCAAAATCTACCAAAACTTTAGTTAGTGTCTCATCGGTTCCAGCTTTTGCAATTAAACTATCTACAGCTTCATTTAAAAGCACATCTTGATCCAGTTCAACTTCAAAATTTAATGGTAATTTTAAATCGTGCGCAAAGGTTCTTATAAGTTTGTGTGTAAAGCCATCAATGGTCGAAACATCAAATGACGCATAATTATGTATAATAGTGTTTAGTTGCTTTTGTGCTTTTTTACGAAGTTTTTCTGGCTCTATTTCAAGTTCTTTACAAATGTCTTCAAACATTTGGATAGGTTTTTCGAGATTCTCTTCTGAGGAAAACCGTTTTAGGTTTTCGATAATCCGTTCTTTCATTTCTGCTACCGCTTTATTAGTAAACGTAATAGCCAAAATGTTTTTAAACAAATACAGATTGTTGGAGCTAAATAAAATTTTTAAATATGTTTTAACCAGAGTATAGGTTTTCCCGCTGCCGGCAGAAGCGTTATAAATAGCAAAAGGATAATTAGGTTGCATATAAACAAATTTAGATACAATATAAAAACTATCAATGGTTTCATAACTATTTATTATTTTTAATTGAAGTGTTTTATCCGTAAATTTGAATGAAAATAAATACTAATATTTAAAACAGAAAAATATGGCTTTCGAATTACCGAGTTTAGGATATGATTATGATGCTTTAGAACCTAATATAGATGCACGTACAATGGAGATACACCACTCTAAGCATCATCAAGGATATACAAACAACTTAAATAATGCAATAGCAGGAACAGATTTAGACGGAAAATCTATTGAAGATATTCTAGCTAATTTAGATATGAACAATGGCGCTGTTAGAAATAACGGTGGTGGATATTATAACCACAGTTTATTTTGGACGGTTATGAACCCTGAAGATAGAGGCTATTTATCTGGAGAATTGAAAGATGCTATAGAAGCTGCTTACGGATCTAAAGACGAATTTATTGCTGCTTTTAGTAAAGCTGCAGCCACTCGTTTTGGTTCTGGTTGGGCTTGGTTGTGTGTACATAAAGGAGGTAAAGTAGAAATTTGCTCTACTCCAAATCAAGATAACCCATTAATGCCAGGTGTTAGTTGTGGCGGTACTCCAATTTTAGGATTGGATGTTTGGGAACACGCTTATTATTTAAATTACCAAAACCGTCGTCCAGATTATATTAATGCATTTTTTAATGTTATTAACTGGAATGAAGCTGAAAGACGTTACGCAGAAGCGAAATAAAATAGCTTACAATTTTATATACAAAAAGCAAATTCAGAAATGGGTTTGCTTTTTTTATGGCGTTACCCCAAACTTATTTGGGGTCGGGCTATTCACTATATCTTTTTAAAGTGATAGCGAGAGGTTAGCAATGTTGTCATGTGTTAATTGCTTATTCTAAGTTTAAAAGTAAATTAATACTATCTTTAAAAAGGATGTCGTTTCTATCCCTAACGCAAACTAAAAACCAGGAAATTATATAAAATGAAAAAGGTGAACGAGTGTTCACCTTTTTGCCCCAAATCTACCATAAACTTAACCTACTTATGTTATGGTGAAACAAATATATATTGGTAAAACTGTTTACTAAAATATTTTAGTTGAACGACTTATATATTGGCTTAAAAGAAATTGTGTGAAAAATACAGGCATGATAAAAAAGCTGCAAGAAAATATTTTTTACGAAAGTTAAACGCATAAAAAAAGGCGAACGAGAGTTCACCTTTTTTTGCCCCAAATCTACCATGAACTTAACCTACTTATGTTATGGTGAGACCAATTTATATGTATTTTAGATAACCTGATTATTTATTAGATAAACAGTCTATTTTTTCAGATTAACTGTTTTTTTAGCAAAATTGATTCATAAAAACTATGCATTAATTAACTTAATAGGCACGTTCGTTATTACCTTCATAAAAATTAATAAAAGCTCTATTTACAACCCTGTTTCCTCCAACCGTTGGATAGTTTCCTGTAAAGTACCAATCACCTAAATGTTCTGGACAGGCTTTGTGTAAATTTTCTACAGGTTGAAAAATAATTTTTACTTCAGCTCTTACTGTTTCATCACTTAACAATTTTGCTGCCTTATCTGAAATTTCTTGATCGGTAAATGGATCATAAATTTCTTTAACAAAATTCTTTACATCTTTATCGGCTAATTTTGTTTGGCTTAAACACTTATTATAAACAGCTTCTACAATATGATACATGTTTCTGTCTTTTAAAAGCGCTAGTGCAGATCTAAACGCAATTAAGGTTTCAAGGTTTGCCATGTCAATACCGTAGCAATCTGGGTATCGTATTTGTGGTGCAGACGATACAACTACAATCTTTTTTGGGTTTAACCTATCCAACATTTTAATGATGCTTTTCTTTAAAGTGGTACCACGCACAATACTATCGTCTATAATAACCAAATTATCCGTAGGCTTTATTACGCCGTAAGTAACATCATATACGTGAGCCACCAAATCATCTCTACTACTATCTTCAGTTATAAATGTGCGTAGTTTAACATCTTTAATAGCTATTTTTTCTATACGCGGTCTTTCTTCTAAAATATCTGTAACTTTTTGAGCAGACATTTTACCACCACCACTTAAAATTGCTGCTGTTTTCTTTTCATTTAAATGATTTTCTACAGTTTCTATCATTCCATAAAAAGAAGTTTCTGCAGTGTTTGGTATATAAGAAAAGACAGTGTTTTTTGTGTCGTTGTTAATTGCTTTTAAAACTTGAGGCATTAATAGTTTACCAAGTTCCTTTCTTTCTTGGTAAATCTCTGCATCACTTCCACGAGAAAAATAAATACGTTCAAAAGAACAAGATTTACGCTCTAATGGTTCTAGTATTTTTTTAATAGATACTTTTCCAGATTTTTTGGCAATAATGGCATGTCCAGGATCTAATTCTTTAACGTCATCAAAATCCACATTAAAAACAGTTTGAATTACAGGGCGCTCTGATGCTACAACTACAATTTCATCATCTTTATAATAATATGTAGGACGAATACCTGCAGGGTCTCTTAAAACAAAAGCATCACCATGACCAATAAGTCCTGCCATAGCATAACCACCATCCCAGTTTTTTGCTGCTCGTCGCAATATTTTACTCACCTTTAAGCGTTTTGCTATTTGAGGTGAGGCGTCTCTTTTATTATAGCCTTCTTTTTTTAAATCTTTATAAATTTTACTTACGGCATCATCTAAAAAGTGACCAATTTTTTCCATTACGGTTATGGTATCGGTGTATTCTTTTGGATGTTGACCCAACTCTATAAGGTTACTAAAAAGCTCTTTAACATTAGTCATGTTAAAGTTTCCTGCCATTATTAAATTTCTGTGCATCCAATTATTTTGCCTTAAAAATGGATGTACACTTTCTACACTGTTTTTACCAAAAGTACCATAACGCACATGACCTAATAAAACTTCGCCTATATAAGGAATATTCTTTTTTTGTGCGGCTACATCATCAGCGTATTCAGGGTGTTCGGTAATCTCTTTATTAATACGCTCGTTAATTTGTGCAAAAATATCTTGAATGGGTTGTTGCTGTATAGAGCGAACACGACTTATATAACGTTCTCCAGGTTCGGTGTCTAATTTAATACTTGCAAATCCAGCGCCGTCTTGTCCACGATTATGCTGTTTTTCCATCATTAAATACATTTTATTCACACCATAAAATGCGCTACCATATTTTTCTTTATAATATTCTAGTGGTTTTAAAAGTCTAATAACTGCTATTCCACATTCGTGCTTTAGTGCATCACTCATTATAAATTTTATTAGTGTTTTTATTCCAAAATAAAT
Source organism: uncultured Flaviramulus sp. (assembly GCA_947501105.1). Lineage (GTDB taxonomy): Bacteria > Bacteroidota > Bacteroidia > Flavobacteriales > Flavobacteriaceae > Wocania_A. Next base: position 484,378 of record CANMUP010000001.1, read on the forward strand.
TCTTTTCTAGAAACCTATTTTAAATTAAAAACGCGCTCTATTTTAGAGCGCGTTGGTTTATGTTAATTCTATATCAAATTGCGTTAATTGCTTAAACTGCAATAGTCGCTTATGTACTTCTTCACTCGGCAAATCAATCATGCGTTCAGTGCCAAATTTTTCAACACAAAATGATGCTAGCGTTGAACCATATATTACAGCATTTTTCATGTTTTCGAATGATGTATCTCCTGTTTTTGCAATGTAACCAGCAAAACCACCTGCAAAAGTATCGCCAGCTCCAGTAGGATCAAACACTTCTTCAAGCGGTAAAGCAGGAGCGTAAAATACATGGTCGTTATGAAACAATAAAGCACCGTGCTCCCCTTTTTTAATAACTACATATTTTGGCCCCATAGCATGAATTTTACGAGCTGCTACTACAAGCGAATATTCTCCTGTTAATTGTCTTGCTTCCTCATCATTTATAGTAATAACATCTACACGCTTAATAACATTGTGTAAGTCGTCTAAAGCGCTATCCATCCAAAAATTCATAGTATCTAAAATGACTAACTTTGGTTTGGTAGTCATTTGATCTAATACTCTTGATTGGACGATAGGATGTAAATTACCTAACATAACCACTTCGGCATCACGATAATTTTCTGGAACAACAGGATTAAAATCTGCTAGTGTATTTAATTCTGTTACTAGTGTGTCGCGAGAATTCATATCATTATGATAGCGTCCACTCCAAAAGAAGGTTTTACCATCTTTAACAATTTCTACTCCAGAGAGATCGATATTTTTATTTGATAATAAATCTAAATATTTTTGAGGAAAATCGCCACCAGCTATAGAAACAATTGAAGCGTTTACATTAAATTGTGAAGCCGATAAACCTATATAAGTTGCTGCACCACCAAGAATTTTATCGGTTTTACCGAAAGGCGTTTCAATAGCATCAAACGCTACGGTACCTACAATTACTAATTTACCCATAAAAAGGAGTTATAATTTTCTGCAAATATAAGTCTTTTAAATACTAATTCAAGAATAATTTTTTGAATACATTTTATGCTTTTTAATTGCTAATTATGACTTCTAATTTTAAAAATTCACACAAAGAACTTATTAAAAACCCACCTTTCTTTAATATTAGTGTTCGAAGTAAAATAAATGATGTTTACACTAAATATATTAGGATTCAAGGACTTAAAGACAGATGGAGATATTTAATAGCCCTAGTTTTATGTTGTTAAGCTCATGAATGCAACCTTTTTCAACAGATCCCTCTAAAATTTGATGTGACTTGCTTAAAGCTTAAGTATTTTGAATATATACTAATTAGTTATGAGGGATATAATTTTACTATTAGGTATTGTTTTTTTTGGAGTTAATGTAGCTTATTCTCAAGTAGGAATAGGTACAACAAACCCTACGGCTGAATTAGAAATAGCAACTACAAACACAGGTATTCCTGCCTTAGAATTAAATGCTCAAACGACACCAGCTGGTACAGTAACAGGACAATTAGCCGTTATAGGTGACAAATTATATATGTATGATGCAACTAGAGTAAAGTGGCTAAGTATTGAGACTACAGCTTTACCGTTTGGAAGAAGTGGGAATCAAGATAATGTGAATTTAAGAGCTGTTGCAAATCAATCGAATAATAGATCGGGTTATTTAATGCCTTACGATGGGACTATAGCTTATATTACTGCAAAATCTAATAACAATAGTGGTGCGCAAACCAAACAGTTTTCTGTTCAAGTTAGAAATGGTAATACGACAAACTCAACTACAAATTTCACAACGTCATCATCTGAACACATGAGCACTACGCTAAATGTTGATTTTTCATCAGGAGATTATATTAACGGAACTATAAATAATGATGGAAACGGGAATGTTAATAATGTTTCAGTCATTGTTTGGGTTAAGTGGCGCCAATAATCACCATCATTTCCTCCGTCAATATTAATTTTTTCTTTTGGACTCAATTCTTGAACACCAAAATTTGGATAAATTCATTATTTTTAAAATTAAAAAAAGAATAAATATTTGGAGTGACTTTTTCAAAAGTTATGTGTCTTAACAACCAAATGCTATTATCAATTAATAAATTGGGGGACATAAGTTTATTATGTTCCTTAATTTTTTATTAATTATTTCCGTCCAAAATCTGCAGGAATTTCTCCCCAAGCTTTAGTTTCCCATTTTACAATAACTGTTGTATAAGTGTTGTTTTTTAGCCAGTCAATAGCTCTATCAATTAAATCGAAAACAGATTTGTTTTTTTTATTACGCTCTAACTTTGTATTGCATTTTTTCTTTTTAACCCAGCTTATAGCAGTTTTAGAATCGGTATAAAGAATTCTGTTGCTATCATGTTTTTTAAGAAGCGCTAAACCATGTACAATGGCAAGAAACTCTCCTATATTATTAGTGCCTTCTTCAAAAGGGCCTTGTATAAAGAGTTGTTTTTTTGTTTTGGTATCTACACCACGATATTCCATTTTCCCAGGGTTGCCACTAGAGGCGGCATCAACTGAGATAGAATTATAATTAGGTTGCCCGATTTTTTTTAGTTGAGCTTCAGATAGTTCACTTTTAAATTTTGAGGTTTTACCTATATAATCTTTATAGTTACCTTTTAAAGCTTTTTTTGCTGCATCAAAGGTTGAAAACGATTTATATTGAGCACCTTGAAAGTCTTTAATTTGAGCTTTACAGTCATCCCAAGACTCAAACACACCAGTGTGATGTCCTTTCCAAACCGTATAATATTTTTTTTTCTTTTTACTCATTTTGTTATTCCCACGAACGTAACAATATCATTAAATTACTTTCAAGTTTTCAAAAACAGCAACAGCTCTAACAGGAGAACCTGTGCCTCCTTTAATTTTTAGAGGAAACCCGATGAAACGAAATCGTCCTCGCCCAATCAATTTATGTAGATTTATCATATTTTCGTAATGTGTAAAACCTAATTCGCCACAAATGTGATGCACTTTTTTATTAGATACCCCGGAAACCCCTGGCGACATGGTTTCAACACCAAAATCAGATATGTTTTTATTTCCTAACCATCTTGCAGTTTCTGCTGAAACTCCTGGTCCTTTACTCCAGTTTTCAGTTCCAAAAGCATTTCTATAATGATTTGTATAAATCAAAACAGTATCCTTTTCTTTAATTTCTAAATTTTCATTCTTGCAAGCCTTTTCAATATCTTTTATTTCAATTAATTCATTAAAATTTTTATTTGAAAGGTTTATACATATACCTTCAGTATAAAACATAGACAAAGGCATTTTATCTATTGATTCTCCTTTGTATTCCTTTGCCATATGATTTATAGCATCAACATGAGTCCCAGTGTGTTCTCCAAGCTCTAGTTTATGTACTGCCGGTGTTTTTGTTTCTGGATTAATAACACCGTCCCATTCTTCATGTGTATTATGTACACTCATTTTAACCTGAGGTAAATCTTTAAAAACAGGCATACCTTCATAGATATCTTGACTTAAATCAATAATTTCAGTCATTGTAAGTTGTTGTTTTTTCAGAAAACAATAATTTTTCCACCACATTTGGAAAATGTTCCATTTCTAATTCATGAATTTTTTTTGCTACATCTTCAGCCTCATCATTTGCTAAAACCTCACATTTTGCTTGAAAAATAATGGCACCTTCATCATAATGTTCATTTACATAATGAATTGTTATGCCTGTTTCAGTTTCATTATTTTTTACAACAGCTTCATGCACATGTATGCCATACATACCTTTTCCTCCATATTTTGGTAATAATGCAGGGTGTACATTAATTACTTTATTAGGAAATTCATTTAAAATATTTTCAGGAAACTTCCATAAAAAACCTGCCAATACAATTAAATCTGGTTTTGATGCTTTTAAAACATTTAATACATCATCCGTTTTCGTAAAGGCTATTCTGTTGAATGATAGCATGCTAACCTTTAGTTTTTTACAACGATCTAAAACTTTGGCATGAGGATTGTTAGTTAGTACCTGAATAACAGATACATTATCTCTGTTGTGAAAAAACTTAATTAAATTTTCAGCATTAGTACCACTTCCGGACGCAAAAATTACAATACGTTTCATTTTTACAGACATTTTGATAAAATTATTCAAACAAAAAAAAGAATAAATATTAACAATTTGAGGGTAAAAAAGAAATACTTAAAAGGAATTTTATTAAATTACAAACACATTTTTAAACTAAAAGGTTGTTTTAAAATAAAGTTTTTTATTTTTGCCACTTAATTAAAACTTAAAATTAAAAGATTATGTCAGACATTGCATCAAGAGTAAAAGCGATTATCGTAGACAAATTAGGGGTTGATGAGAACGAAGTTGTAACAGAAGCGAGCTTCACAAACGATTTAGGAGCAGACTCATTAGACACTGTAGAACTAATTATGGAATTCGAAAAAGAATTCGATATTCAAATACCAGACGATCAAGCTGAAAATATTGCAACAGTTGGTCAAGCTATATCATATATAGAAGCTGCAAAATAAGCACTAAATTTTATGGAATTAAAGCGAGTTGTAGTCACAGGATTAGGGGCTTTAACACCTATTGGTAATACCAAAGATGAATTTTGGGAAGGCCTTATTGGTGGTAAAAGCGGTGCTGCGCCTATAACATATTATGATACCGAAAAGTTTAAAACCAAGTTTGCATGCGAGGTTAAAAACTTTACTGCTACCGATTTTCTTGATAGAAAAGAAGCTCGAAAAATGGATAAATTTGCCCAATACGCTATGGTGGCGGCAGATGAAGCTATTGGAGATGCCAATTTAGATCTTGAAAAAGTCGACAAATTGCGAGTAGGTGTTATATGGGGCGCAGGTATTGGAGGTTTAGAGACTTTTCAGACTGAAGTATTAAACTTTGCTCAAGGAGATGGATCGCCAAGATTTAACCCATTCTTTATTCCTAAAATGATTGCTGATATTGCACCAGCAAACATTTCTATAAAGCATGGCTTTATGGGGCCAAATTACACAACAGTTTCGGCATGTGCCTCTTCGGCAAACGCAATATTTGATGCATTAAACTCTATACGTTTAGGGCATTGTGATGTTGTTGTTACTGGAGGAAGTGAAGCAGCTGTTACTATTGCAGGTATGGGTGGTTTTAATGCTATGCATGCATTATCTACTAGAAACGAAAGTCCAGAAACAGCATCTCGTCCATTTGATGGCACAAGAGATGGATTTGTTCTTGGCGAAGGTGCAGGAGCACTTGTTCTAGAAGAATATGAACATGCAAAAGCAAGAGGAGCAAAAATTTATGCTGAAGTTGCAGGAGGAGGATTATCTTCTGATGCACATCACATGACGGCTCCACATCCAGAAGGCATAGGTGTTATTGCAGTAATGAAAAACTGTTTAGAAAATGCAGGACTTAAACCAGAAGATGTAGACCATATAAATACACATGGTACATCTACACCATTAGGAGATGTTGCTGAACTTAAAGCAATCTCAAAAGTGTTTGGTAGTCATGCAAAAAACATAAATATTAATTCAACAAAATCGATGACAGGGCACTTGTTAGGTGCTGCAGGAGCTATTGAAGCTATATCGGTTATATTGGCAATGGAGCACGGAATTGTGCCACCAACAATTAACCATACTACTGTAGATGAAAACATTGATCCAGAATTAAATTTAACCCTAAACAAGGCTCAAAAGCGAGATGTTAAAGTAGCTATGAGTAATACATTTGGATTTGGCGGACATAACGCTTGTGTATTATTTAAAAAAATAGATTGAATCCCGAATGAAAAACATTCGTAACATATTAAATTCCCGTTTTAAAGGCAACGGGAATTTTTTTATGCAATTAACTAAAATCCTCGGGTTTAAACCTAAGGAGATAAAGTTTTATAGTACAGCATTTACGCATCGTTCTATGAACATAAAAGATGGTAAAGGCAACGCTATTAATTATGAGCGTTTAGAGTTTTTGGGAGATGCCATGTTAAGTTCAGTTATTGCATCACATTTATATTTAGAAGTCCCCAGTGGTGATGAAGGCTATCTAACGAAGATGCGTTCTAAAATTGTTAGTAGAGAACATTTAAACGAACTAGGGAAGGACTTAAACTTAATAGATTTAGTTGAAAGTAAAATTCCACCAGGACAATTTGGAGATAACATTCATGGTAATTTATTTGAAGCATTAATAGGAGCTATTTTTCTTGATAAGGGCTATAAATATTGTGAAAAATTTATTTTTAAACGTGTTATAATTCCCTATGTTGATATTGAAAAACTTGAAGGTAAAGTAATAAGTTACAAGAGTTTATTGATAGAGTGGTGTCAAAAAGAAAAGAAAACATTTGGATATAATGTTTATGAAGATACAGGAAACGATGATGTTAGACATTTTTCAGTAAAACTTTCAATAGACGAAAAAGTAATAGCTAAAGCACGAGCAACTTCAAAGAAAAAAGCTGAAGAAAAAGCTTCAAAGCGTGCTTTTTTTGCATTTCAAAATAGCATGTCAAAAATGATGTAAAGAATCATTTTTTTAAGAAGGTTAACTACAACGTTTTAGTTCATTTTATCGTTAAGATTAGCGGAAACATTTTACAAGTAACTATTTTAAACCTTATATTTACTGCTATTAATAAGTAAGTTATGGCTGTTCACAAACTTGTTTTAGATGATGTTTTTGAAGAAGCGTTATATACGTTAATTGCTATTCATTGCACCATTGAAGACTACAGATTAGCATACCTTTTAAATAAGTATTTAGGAATAAACCTTATTAGAAAGCCATCAGATTTAGATTATAATAAAGATAAATCAGTGTATTCTATTTTTGAATGGGAAGATAATAAACAATTAACAACGTGGAGCTTAGTATCAAATATTTGTAAAACTCAAGAAACATTACCTCAAGTTAGCCAACAATCATTATTTACTGCACAAGAGCAGATTATAAAAACATTTAATTTAATACCAGAATATAAAGGTGTAAACTATTTTTTAAAAATAGATAACGATACTAATTTTAGTAAAGAAGCCTATATATTAAACAGTATTTTAAATATCCCACAAATTGTAACTGCCTATAGTGTTGATGTTAATCAACTAAAATCAAAAGACAATTTAATTTTTAGCTAATGCCAATAAGAAAAAAAACCAAAATAGTAGCCACACTAGGACCCGCAACAAGCACTAAAAAAGTTTTAAAAGGAATGCTTGAAGAAGGTGTTGATGTATTTAGAATTAACTTTTCTCATGCTGATTATAAAGATGTTGAAGAGCGTATTAAAATGATACGAGAATTAAACAAAGAGTTTGGTTATACAGCAGCGATTCTGGCAGATTTACAAGGGCCAAAACTTCGAGTTGGAGTTATGAAAGAAGAAGTTGTTGTACACGAGCATGACGAAATAATTTTTGCTACAGGCGAACGTTTTGAAGGTACAAAAGAGCGTGTATACATGACCTATGATAGGTTTCCTCAAGACGCTAAACCAGGAGAACGCATTCTTTTAGATGATGGGAAATTAATTTTTGAAGTTGTTTCTACTGATAAGAAAAGAGAAGTAAAGGCACGTGTTATTCAAGGCGGGCCATTAAAATCTAAAAAAGGAGTTAACCTTCCTAATACTGATATATCTCAACCAGCACTAACTGAAAAAGATATTGAAGATGCCATTTTTGCCATTAGTCAAGATGTAGATTGGATGGCATTATCGTTTGTACGTCATGCAGAAGATTTAATGCAACTACGAGATTTAATTAGCGAACATAGTGAGCATAAAATTCCTATCATTGCTAAAATAGAAAAACCAGAAGCAGTTGAAAATATTGATAAAATTGTAGCACATTGCGATGGGTTAATGGTAGCTCGTGGAGATTTAGGGGTTGAAGTTCCTGCCGAAAAAGTACCTCTTATTCAAAAACAATTAGTGTTAAGAGCAAAAAAAGCAAGGATTCCAGTAATTATTGCCACCCAAATGATGGAAACTATGATTTCCAGTTTAACACCAACAAGAGCAGAGGTAAACGATGTTGCCAACTCAGTTATGGACGGCGCAGATGCTGTAATGCTTTCAGGCGAAACCTCGGTTGGGAGTTATCCAGTACAGGTTATAAAACAAATGGCAGACATTCTTAAAAGTGTCGAAAATTCAGATTTAATACAAGTACCACAATTACCACCGCATATTCGAACCAATAGATATATAACAAAATCAATTTGTTATCATGCAGCGCTTATGGCAAACGAAATTAATGCAAAAGCCATTTCAACTTTAACAAATAGTGGCTATACAGCATTTCAAATTTCGGCATGGAGACCATCGTCACACATTTTAGTTTTTACATCAAACAAGCGTATTCTAACACGTTTAAGCTTGCTTTGGGGAGTAAAAGCTTTTTATTATGATAAGTTTGTAAGTACCGACGAAACCATTGAAGATGTAAATGCCATTGCCTGCAAAAAAGGCTATTTAGAAGTTGGCGATATGCTAATAAGTCTAGCCGCTATGCCAATAAAAGAAAAAGGGATGGTAAACACCTTACGAGTTACCGAAATTACAAGCTGTAGTCTATAATGTTTTGGCGTTACCTAAAGGTCGCGCTTTCCACTATATCTTTTAAACACTATGAATTATATATAGTTGGGGTTTATTTATATAAACCTCAATGATTTTTTGAAATTATCAAACTCCTTGTGAGCAGTTTGTTGAGCTTCAAATGAATGATGCATATTTATTGAGTAGTAAAATTCTTTATGTTCTGCTTTCAATACTTTCAATTCTACTTTTAAAGGTTTTTCAAGCTCAATGTGATTGAATAAATATGATGAGTCATATTCAAAGACTTTGCATTCAGATAGGAAAATGGGATCATATCTTTTAGTGACTTTAAATTCTTCTAAAAATAATGAAGTCCCTTGTTCTGATAAACGCATTATTTCTTCGTAGTTTCCATCTGTATAGTTCTCAAATTCATGTTTATCTTCTACGTTTACTGTAATTGTAGGCGAGAAAACACCTTCGTATTCTGGTAAATCCTGATGATATTTTGTAATAACACATATTGGATCATCAAAATCTTCCCAAAATTCATCTCTCATTTCTTCCCAGCCATTTCCGAGAACCTGTTTATCCTTAAGTTTTCCAAAATCGTGAACGTGGATGTAATCCCAATTTTGAGGTTTATGGAAAAGCACTCCAAGTTTCTTATTAACATAGGCATTATTATTTATTGCTACTGCCTGAAATGGATCTACTGCTAATCCAGCAAGAGCAAGTGATGATAAAGTGATAAATTTTCTTCTGCCTATTCCCATTGTAAATTAAGCCTAATACTTTTCAAATATATGAATCTGTTTTAAAACTCAAATTTCAACTGTACACTCACGCTTTTTTGTTCAGGCTTTTTCTTAGTTTCGGTATTTAAGTTTGATAAAGAAATACCTAATAATCTAACAGAATTATTTAATTTCTCTTGAAACAATAAATCTTTGGCAGTTTCCATAATAATGCTTGTATCACTTACAAAATAAGGCAAAGTTTTACTTCGTGTTTGTAAAGTAAAGTCGCTGTATTTTATTTTTAAAGTCACCGTTTTTCCCGCCACTTTACTTTTAGTTAAACGCTTAGAAACTTCATCAGCAATATGCTTTAATTTTTCAAGCATAAAAATTTCAGAAGATAAGTTTTCGCTAAACGTACGTTCGGCAGCAAGGCTTTTTCTAATTCTATTTGGCTTTACCTCACTGTTTTGAATACCACGAACTATATAATAATAATAGCGCCCAGATTTGCCAAAATTGGCATCTAAATACTCTAAAGATTTCTGTTTTAAATCTAACCCCGTAAAAATACCTTTCTGGTACATTTTTTCAGCAGTTACTTTTCCAACACCATAAAATTTCCGAATATCTAATTGTTCTAAAAAATCTAAAACCTCTTCAGGGTTTACGGTTTTTTGTCCATTAGGTTTATTATAATCACTAGCAACTTTAGCAACAAATTTGTTAATAGAAATGCCTGCCGATGCTGTTAAACCAACTTCATTAAAAATTCGTTCACGAATATTTTTGGCTATTAATGACGCACTAGGATTGCCTTTTTTATTTTCAGTAACATCCAAATAAGCTTCGTCTAAAGAAAGTGGTTCAACCAAATCGGTATAATCATAAAAAATGGCTTTAACTTTTTTAGAAATTTCCGAATAGCGCTCAAAACGGGGTCTTACAAAAATTAAATCAGGACATAATTTAGCTGCTAAATTTCCTGCCATAGCGCTTTTGACACCAAATTTCCTTGCTTCATAACTTGCCGCACTAACTACGCCACGCTTACCTCCACCGCCAACAGCGAGCGGTTTGCCTTTTAAATCTGGATTATCCATTTGTTCAACAGAAGCATAAAAGGCATCCATATCTACATGAATAATTTTTCGAATTGGTAAATCGTTAGACATGATGTAAATTTAGGCATTAAATGCCTTTTAATTATATATACTCTAATGGTTATTAAGCTTTGATTTATAAAATTAATGATAGAAATAGAACGTAAGTTTTTAGTTAAATCTGATGTGTTTAAAACACTAGCTTTTAAAAGTACGCGAATTATTCAAGGTTTTTTAAGCCGAGAACCAGAGCGTACTGTTAGGGTACGACTAAAGGGGGATAAAGGTTTTTTAACAGTAAAAGGAAAGTCTTCAAACAATGGTTTATCACGTTTTGAATGGGAGAAAGAAATTGAAAAGCAAGAAGCTGAATCGCTCTTAAAACTCTGCGAACCAACAATTATTGATAAAATACGTTATGAAATAGAAGTTGGAAATCATGTTTTTGAAGCAGATGAGTTTTTTGGAGATAATGAAGGATTAATCATGGTTGAAATAGAGTTAAAACATGAAAACGAAACGTTTGAAAAACCAGATTGGTTAGGTGAAGAAGTAACAGGAAATATAAAATACTATAATTCACAATTAAGTAAACAACCATATAATACTTGGAAATCATGAAAAAAATATTTTTATTGTGTACCGCATTATTAACTCTTATTGCTTGTAAAGAAGACGCAAAAACATCAGTTTTAGAAATAAAAGAAAACTTACCAGAAACCAATGAAATAGTTGTAGACACGGTAGTTGAGGTTGCTATAAAAGAGCCCGTTAAAAAAACGATAAAGCAATTAAAAGAAGAGCTAAATGCTAAAGGCTTTAAAACATTTGATTATGTTGATGAGAAAACAAAAGACACTTTTTTAATGCAACAATATTTTATTGCTTTTTTAAAACGTGGGCCAATACGTGGACAAAACGAGGAAGAAGCTGCGGATCTTCAAAAAGAACATTTAGCTCATTTGGGTAAAATGTACGAGTTAGGATATGCCGATATTTCTGGACCCTTTGGAGACGACGGCGATATTCGTGGTATAACTATTTATAATGTGCCAACCCAAAAAATGGCAGATAGTTTAGCCAATGCAGACCCTATGGTTAAAGCAGGACGATTAGAAATTGAAATACATCCGTGGTGGGCAGCAAAAGGATTTCCGTTACGATAATGCTAAAAATATTTCGAGCTCTATATCTATTTTTAAATACTGCGATTATTCTAGCGTTGTTGGCTATTCATTTTTTTTATAAAGAAAATAGTTACCAAAGCTCATTATTCTATTACACATTTCCATTACCAATTATTCTTCTTATAGTTTTATTTTTATCTATTTTTTTAAATAAAAAATTCAAGAAATACAACCTGTTAATAGCCGTCTTATTATTAGTGATTTGGCTGGGAAGAAGTTTTAAAATTCATTTTTCTGAAGACATTAAAGAAACTGATTTAGAAGTAGTTTTTTGGAATGCCGCTCATGATAGAAATTTTGAAGACGCTTTTATTGTCAACAAAAGCATTCCAGATGTTTTAGTTTTAGCTGAAGACGGCGAATACAATATAGAAAGCTTTAAATTAAAATACCCTAAATATTACTTTTATGAATCTATTAGAGGGATTAGTATTTTTTCTAAAGCACCTCTGAAAATTTTAGATGAAATCACTTCTAAATACAAAACAAACATTATTAATTTTGAAGTTGAAGGTATTAGTTTTTATGCCGTTGATGTCTCAGCAAGTATGGATGTGCCTCGCTCTTGGGAGTTAGGTTTTGTAGATGAATATATTAAAATAAAAGAAAAAACAGTTTTGTTAGGCGACTTTAATGTGCCCTATGAATCTAAATATTTAGAAAATATCAAACTTCATTTTAATCACGCGTTTACCGAAAAGGGTAACGGATTTAGAGAAACCTGGTTTTGGAATATTCCCTTACTTTCTCTCGATCATATTTGGGTGTCTAAAGATTTAAAAATTCTTAAAACAGAAAAAATTGGGACTTTTAAATCAGATCATAGTATGATTAAGGTGTTTATAACAAAATAATTTGCCTTTGTTTTAAAAAACATATTGCCTAAAAATTAGCTCATTACAACGGTAATAATATTCTTTTAATCTACGTGTATGGTTTTTGTATAGGCCTATTATTTTTTTAGATATTTAAATTAGTCTAATATAGCCTAGAAACAGAGTATGATATAAAAATCATATTGAAAAAGGTTACAGAATTAAAAGGATATTAGTTTATTTGTGGTTTGTTTTGTTTCTGTTTTATTCGCAGAAATCATTAGGACAATTAGGGTTTTGTTCGGGAAATTCTGGGGATTCAATTTTTACTGAAGATTTTGGTACAGGAACAGCAAACAATCCACTTCCTGCCGGTACTACAACATATTCTTATTCACCAGGTTATCCAGGAGATGGTTTTTATACGGTGTCTAATGGTACTTTTGGAAACGCCTTTGATTGGCACCAAACTCAAGATCATACACTTGGAGATGTTGATGGAAAATGTCTCATTGTTAATGCAGCAGCCTCTCCTGGTGAGTTTTACAGAACAACAGTAACGGGTTTATGTGAAACAACCACCTATGAATTTTCAGCATGGGTTTTAAACCTTGTTATTGCCAATAGTTTTTGTTCAACGGTTCCTGGAGGCACAATCCCTATAAATGTTAGTTTTGAAATTTGGGATAGTACAGATACTAATTTACTTGCTAGTGGTAATACGGGAAATATTGTTGAGCTATCATCACCAAATTGGCAGGAATATGGCCTAGTTTTTCAAACATTAATGGGTCAAAATACAGTGATTCTTAAAATGATCAACAACGGACTAGGAGGTTGTGGTAATGATTTAGCGATAGATGATATTGAATTTAAATCATGTGGAGATACGGTTGTAGTATCAGATTTAGCTAATAATAACACAGAGAGCTTATGTAGTTCTCAAGCTCCTTTTAATACCACACTAACTGCAACACCAGATTTTACAGTATATAGTTCACATTTCTATCAATGGCAGTCAAGTACAGATGGTGGAGTTACTTGGAATGATTTAGTGGGAGAAAATAATCAAACCTTAAATATTTCAGTATCTAACACCACTTATTTTCGATCTAAAATTGCAGAAGTAGCTATAAATTTAACAAATGCGCAGTGTGTTTCATTTTCAAACGAATATCAAGTTACCGTAAGTATACTACCCACAATGCCTACTTTTGAATGTTGGGAAACCGCAGTAATAAATAGCACAACGTGTTCTTGGGAAGTGTCTGGAACCCAACCCACACAACCAAGTATTGAGTGTTGGGAAACTGCAACGTTTAATAATACATCTTGTATGTGGGAGGTAACAGGAATTCAACCATTGCAGCCTACTTTAGAGTGTTGGGAAACTACTACATTTAATAATACAACGTGTTCTTGGGAAGTATCAGGGATACAACCCGTACAACCAAATATAGAGTGTTGGGAAACCGCTACGTTTAATAATACATCTTGTATGTGGGAGGTAATAGGAACTCAGCCATTACACCCCACTTTAGAGTGTTGGGAAACTGCTATTTTTAATGATACAACCTGTTCTTGGGATGTCTCTGGAAACCAACCCGTGCAGCCTACATTAAATTGTTGGGAAACCACTGTTTTTAATAATACCAATTGTTTATGGGAAGTATCAGGAACACAACCTGCAGAGCCAAATACTGACTGTTGGGAAACCACTAGCTTTAATAATACTTCTTGTATGTGGGAAGTATCGGGGACACAACCTATGCAACCTACTTTAGAATGTTGGGAAACGACATTATTCAATACTAACACTTGTGTTTGGGAGATTTCCGGGACACGACCTGGTACTATAATAGAAGAAGATATAGAATTTTGCGCTACAGAGGACAAGCTATTAACAGCACAATCGAATATTACAAATCCAACTTATCTATGGAATACGGGGGAAACATCTCAAAGTATTGATTTAAATTCGGCTGGAACTTATACCGTGGAAATAATAGGAAGTATTTGTTCTTTTGAAACGAGAGTATTTAATGTTACTTTTTTAGAAACTCCAATTATTGATAGTGTTATTTCAGATGGAAGAAACATTATTGTAAATACTGTAAACATAGGAGGCTTTTTGTATTCTTTAGACGGTAATATATTTCAAACAAATAATACGTTTTTTAATATTGATGGAGGATTGTATACTGTTTTGGTTAAACAGAGAGATTGCCCCACAATAGTTGAGACAGAACATTTGCATTTTTTCATCCCTAAGTTTTTCACTCCAAATAATGATGGTGTAAATGATACCTTTAATTTAAGGGGTATAGAGTTTTACAGTTCATCTGAAGTTTCAATTTTTAATAGGTATGGGAAACTGATGAAATTTTCTAAAAATGGGACTTTTAGTTGGGACGGGACATTTAGTGGGAGATATTTACCTTCAGATGACTATTGGTATGTCATTATTATTGAAGGTCAAAAGTTCACAGGGCATTTTACCTTAAAACGTTAATTTGAAACCTCAAATTGCCGTTTTGCCTCATTTCCAAATTCATCAACTACAGTAACTATATGTTTGCCTTGTTTTGGTTTAATAGCAAGCTCATGAATATCTTTTGTACTTCCTAAAAACCTATCATTCAAATACCAAAACAATGTAGATTCTGGTTTTGAATGTGCAATTCTTAAAATGAGGTCGTTTGTATTGCCGTCAAAATCTTTTGGTAAAAAAATGCTGTTATTTTCCTTAGGATAAATAAATTCCATAGAAACGGCGTTACCTCCTATGCAGTCATCTCTATACTTTGGTAGTGGTTTATAAAAAGGGTTTTTGACTTTATAATAATAAGCCATTAAAGGAGGTAATACAAACCACGATTTATGGGTAATTTTATCAATACTTTCGCATGATGAGTTTACTTGAAAAGTCTCATTTTCATTCAAATGAATTAAAACATGATACGGGCAAGGTTTCGTTTTTAAACCACTTACTTGAATAAATTGAGTTTCTAAATTTTCGCAATTTTGAGATGCTCGATGCCCGCTTTCTATACAAATATCAACCGATTGCATTTCATCAAAAGGTTTTGCAAACCAATCGCTATTTGGTAATACATCAAACACATCAAATAAAATGGGGGCAGCAGTTTCTACTCCAACTAAACCTGGACGGCCTTCACCATCGGCATTTCCAACCCAAACTCCAACTACATAATCTTTAGTAGTGCCTATTGCCCAAGCATCACGAAACCCAAAACTAGTTCCTGTTTTCCAAGCTATTTGTTTCGAGTCATCAAAAAACTCCCAACTTTCATCACTTTCTGGCCTGTTTACTTCTTTCAAACTACTATAAGTTAAATAAATAGAGGCAGCATCAAATAAGGTTTTATCGGTTGTTTTGTTTCCAAAATCAATAGTATCCGAGGCTATAAAAACAGGTTCGCAAAACTCATTTGAAAAATATTCGCTTGAAGTTTCAGAAAAATGATTTAAGGTAGACGATAAAGCGGCGTAACTTTTACACAAGTCCCACAAGTTACTTTCTGCACCACCAAGAATTAAAGATAAACCATAATGGTTGGCGTTATATTTTAAATCTTTTAGGTTTAAAGTTTTTAAATAATGATGAAATCTATCTAAGCCAAATTCTTGTAACATCCTAACCGAAGGGACATTTAAAGACCGAGATAAAGCACGACTAGCAGGCACTACACCATCGTAAGTTTTGTTATAGTTTTCTGGATTGTAACTTCCAAATTGGGTAGGCACATCAGTAACTAAAGTATTGGGTAAAATGTCACCTGCATCTAACATGGCTGTATATAAAAAGGGTTTTAAAATACTTCCTGTACTTCTGGGTTTATCAATAATATCTACATCCTTTTGATGCATTTTATCGGTTGGAGTATTGCCCACATAGGCTAAAACTTGTCTTGTTTTTACATCTAAAACTAAAACGGCAGCGTTATAAATTTCATTCTGACTTAATTGATTATAATGATTTTTCACAATACCATTAATTTGTTTTTGAAGCCCTGAATTTATAGTGGTTTGGATATGTTTCCCGTAATGAGATTTTGTTACTTTTTGTAATAAATGCGTTGCTATTTGCGGTAACGGATAAGGTTTTTGTGGTAATCCTTCAATAATTGATAGGTTATAGGTAAGCGAATCTATGATTTCTTTTTCTAATAGTTTTTTAAGTAATCGATTGCGTTTTTTAAGTAATCGCTCCTGATTTTTTCCAGGATAAATTAAACTTGGCGCGTTGGGTAAAACGGCAAGTGTTGCGCTTTCTGCCCACGATAAATCGTTAGCATGTCTATTAAAATAACGCCACGATGCAGCATCTAAGCCAACTACGTTTCCACCAAAAGGAGCATGACTACTATAATATGATAGGATTTTATCTTTTGAAGCTCGAAACTCTAACCGAGTAGCTAGAATAATTTCTTTAAATTTTTCTATATAAGTTCTTTGTGTGCCTTTTCTTGAAAGGCGGATAACTTGTTGTGTTATGGTGCTTCCGCCACGTTTTACTTTGCCAGATTTTATATTATCACGTAAAGCTTTATAAATTGAAATTGGGTTAAATCCTGGGTGTTTATAAAAATATTCGTCTTCAAACTGAATAATACACGTTTTAATTTTTTTTGGAACTGAATCATTATCAGGAAATCGCCATTGTCCGTCTTTAGCTATTTGAGCACCCAATAATTCATTATTGGAACTTGTTATGACAGTTGATGTAGGGTCTTTAAAAAGTTGATTTGGTAAACAAAAATAATAGACAATTAAAAACACAGTAACAATTACCGTTTTAATTTTGTGTCGCTTTATGTAGTTTATTAGCCTTGTCACTTAAAATATATACTCTAAGCGTGTGTGTTTAGATGTGTTTTAAGATAATTTTATGATGATTTGAGGTATCATTTTTTTAAGAATTCATACTCACGTTCTACTTTACAAATCCGTACGTTGTACCAACTGTACCAATCTTGTCGTCCTTTTTGTTGTGCTTGCAAATGTTCGCTTTGTTGTTTCCAGTTTTTTATAGCCTCTAATGTTTCCCAATAACTTACAGTAATTCCAACAGCCCCACTGAGCGAAGTCGTAGTGTCGTTTTTTGCACTATCCATTCCTAAATATCCTTTTTGTTGTTTGGCTAGAGTTTCCATTTTTTCTGCCATTTCAGAATACCCATCAATATTTCTGTTTTGAGTAGAAGTGAAAATAACTGCGTAATATGGTTTAAAGTTTTCTTTCATCTGTTTGTATTTATTGTTTTTAGCGGTCATCTGTAACATTCATATAATCATTTCATTGTAAATCGAAATTTTAATTATGAATGTTTCATTTTTATAAATCAGTTTTAATTAAAAGCCATGTACTGACAATTTTTTCTTATCCCAAGTTAAAACTTGAACTCCTTTTGAATAATGAGTTCTATCGGGTTTGTTATTAATAATATGATTAAATCTAGGGTAATCTATTTTAAGGTTTTCGATATGAATATTTTGAAGGGGCCATTCAATATGATGCACGTCGTACTCAATAATATGTTTTTTATAATCTTGAAAAACGGCATAACGTTCGGTAAGCCATAAATCAGTTTTGTCTTTTTTAACAGGAAGGTTATCTAGCTTATATTTAATATGAAATGAATCGTTAAACACCGTATTTTTAGAATCATAATTAGATTCATTTCTTTTCATTTTTGAATATCGATACGGAAATTTAGATAGTGTTTTTAGTACTTTGCACGATGATCGTTTACTGCCTTCCATACTCAAAAAATAAACACTAGGTTTCCCATTACAAACAACATAAACACGAATATTTATCTCATAAAAATCTGATATATGTGGGATTTTAGGCAAGATTTTTATCCCGATATTATTCATGTTAAAAGCTACTAGACTTACCCAGGTTTTTCCGTTTATACTATCCAACTCTATATTTTTAGGAAGCAAGGGTTTTATTAAAGTCTCATCAACTTCCCAATGCAAAAAAATAGCTTCGTTCCATTCTTGATAAAACTTCCATGAACGTTTAGGATATTCAAACGATCTGTGCGATTTTTGTTTTAATATTTCAGTCGACTTCATAACTAAAAGCTATTTTTTCACTAATATAGTTTGCTAATTGTTATTTTTAGACTCTAGAAAATAAACTTATTAATAAAAAAGTCCAAATACTAATTTTAGTTTTTTTAAATCTAACGATTTTAAATTTACACGCTCAATTGGGTTTTTGTAGCGGAAACTCAGGTGATCCTATTTTTACCGAAACCTTTGGCTCAGGAATAACAAGTTCACCTTTACCAGCAGGAACAACAACTTATACTTTTGTTGGTGGATCGCCTGGTGATGGGTTTTATACCGTATCTAGCAACACAAATTTTTTTGATTGGCATGATATAGATGACCACACTCCAAACGATACAGATGGAAGAATGCTAGTAGTTAATGCAGATTTTACCGCTGGAGAATTCTATCGAACGCCAATAAGTGGATTATGCGAAAACACAACCTACGAGTTTTCGTCTTGGATGGTTAATTTGCTGCCAAGTTCAACACAATGTGCAAATGGAGGGATTCCTATAAATGTAAAGTTTGAAATTTGGGATAATACCGATACAAATTTATTGGCAAGTGGAGACACAGGTAGTATAAATGGAACTTCAAGCCCTAATTGGGTGCAATATGCCTTAGTATTTCAAACATTGCCTGCTCAAACATCTGTTATTTTAAAAATGTTAAATAATGGTGTCGGTGGTTGTGGAAACGATTTAGCTATTGATGATATTGTTTTTAGAACATGTGGAGATACCGTAGCTATTGAGGATACATTAAATAATACCAATATTTATGTATGTGAAGATCAATTACCTTTTTCTACACAATTAACTGCAATTCCAGATTTTGCTATTTTTTCATCTCATTTTTATCAATGGCAAGAAAGTATAGATGGGATTAATTGGACCGATATTGTTGGAGAAAATAATCAAAATTACACACCTACTCTTACAAACAATACATCTTTTTATAGGGTTTTGGTCGCAGAAGATGCTGTTAATTTAACAAACTCATCGTGTAATTCGGCATCCGAAATTTTTGAAATTAGAGTTATTCCTCTTCCTAATGCACCAACAAGCAATGGCGATTTAATGATTTGTGAAAACGATAATACAATGCTTTCAGTAAATGTTCCAAACGGCGTTATAGTAAATTGGTACGATGCAGCCGTTGGAGGCAATTTACTACAGACAAATATTAGAACATATAGCCCGAATGGTGTTTCAGGAACGTACTATGCCGAAGCAGAAACTATGCTTGGAGGTTGTTTGTCAACAACAAGAACCGCTTTGCAAGTTAACTATTTTGAGATTCCAAATGTAGCAGACGAAACCTTAGAGTTTTGCGAAAACACTACAATAACTTTATTTGCAAATCCAGCAAACTCAGGCATAGTAACATCTTACTTGTGGAGTAATGGAGAAACAACCGATCAGATTGATGTATCAAGTGCAGGGACATACACCGTTCAAGTAAATAGCGGTAGCTGTTCAGTTACCAAAACAATTCAACTAAATCAAATAGATAACCCCATAATAGAAAGTATTATATCCGATGGAAATGAGATTATTATTAATGCGTCTTCAAACACAGGAACCCTCTTATATTCATTAAACGGAAACATTTTTCAACCCAGTAACACTTTTTTTAATGTAGACGGAGGGTTATATACAATTTATGTCAAAAACCAAGAATGTGCACATATTACATCACAATCTTATCTACATTTTTATATCCCTAAGTTTTTTACACCTAATAATGATGGCGAAAATGACGCCTTCGATTTAAAAGGCATTGAGCATTATTCAACATCATTTGTATCCATTTTTGACAGATACGGAAAGCTATTAAAAAGCTCTAGAAACACTTCATTTTCATGGGATGGCACTTTCAATAATCAACAATTACCAACCAATGATTATTGGTATATAGTTGTAATTGACGGACAAAAATTTACAGGACACGTTACTTTAAAGCGTTAAACTGTTTTGGGCATTACTACAATGCTTTTACTGAGCTCAGATAATTGATCGAGCTTTCCCACTATATCCTTTATTTGTATTGAAAATGTATTAGAGTTTTAGACAATTCTTCATTTCTATTATCTGCAATTTAATTGGTGTAACTGTTTTTTTCCTCTGTTTTATCACTAAGATATTGCACGAATTCGAACTGATTTCCATCGGCATCAGCAAAATAGTCTCTAATTCTAAATTGTTCTACTTCTTTTGGGAAATCTCTCTTATAGCCATTACTAAGAAGATTGTTTGCTATTTCTTCTACATTCTGCACTACAAACCCTAAGTGATTGATTCCTATTTTATCATAGTTCTTGTCAACTTTTAAATCACTTAGCTTTGCTTGATTAATAGCAATATAGGTGTCATCATCTCCCAAATGCACCCATTCTCTCATATTGTTACCACCACCTCGTATCTTAAAGTGAGGAAAGGCAATTTGGAAGAACTTAATGGCTTCCTGTAGGTCGTTTACTGTAATATTGGCGTGTTCTAAATACATACTTTGAGTTCTCATATTATTCTTTTTTAATTTATAACAAATATCAGAATAGTACAAAAGCTATAAAACGGACTTCAGTACAGAAAAACACCTGTACCATAGTACAGGTTAGCAATAAATTAAAAGTAATTTAGACACTTAGCAGACCTCTCTTTAAACTAATATCTACTGCTTCGGTACGTGTATTCGCATTGAGTTTAGATAGAATGGCAGTAACATGGAATTTAACAGTACGCTCGGCTATGAATAATTCTTTACCTATTTGACCGTTGGTTAGGCCTCTCCTTATTAAGGTAAGGACCTCTAATTCTCGTTTTGTTAAGGGCAAGTTTGGATAGAGAAACTCTTTAGAGTCAGTCCCTGCTTTTTCTTGCTCTTTTGTTTCTTTGCTAAACATCGTTAAATGCTTCTGGAGCTCCTTTGCTTTATGCAATGCTTCACTTATTTTGTTATCGTTGCTATTTGAATTATCAAGGCAGGACACTATGGCGTCTATTTGTGGGTGAAAAACTCGCTCAAGTACTTTGTGAAGGGATACGTCAGGTTTAAGATTGTTGTTCCTATTTGAATGTTGTAATCTTGTACGTTGAATTGCTGTCCCAACTAACTCACTAATGGTATTAAGAATAGCCAATTCCTTTTCGTTCAGTTGTCGCGTTTCTTTACTTAGCAAGTTCATGAGCCCTACCTTTTGCCTATTAACCGTAATGGGAATTACAGCATGAAACTTTAAGTCTTTAGTTCCTGTGCTAATATTTTCTAACCTTGAGCAAGTAATCTCACTAATATTCATTGCCTGATCTATATCGTCTGCCAAATATTGTTTTATACAATAACACCTACCAGATAAGCGTTCTGGATGATTGCTTAAAGCAGGAGGCAGATTATAGGAAGCTGCTAAGTACACCGATTTATTATCTGGTTCGGTAAGCCAAAACCAGCCTGTTTCTAAGTTTAGAATCTCAACAGTCTTCTCTAAAGATTTTCTAAGCGCAGAATGTAGAGAGAACTCCTTATTTAGATGGCTCGCTATTTCATATAAATGAGAAAAATAATCTTTATCGTTCATTGTTGAATTCTAAATATAGAGAAAAGAATTTATTATTTCTCAACTACAACCCATTTCCCTTTAGTTCTAACCAAATATTCATTATCGTACATCGCTTCAGCTTGAATTCCTGGTAAATAATAAGTTCCTAAATATGATGCATTTAACATCACATTAAAAGTTTTAGTACTGTGTTTTCCTTTTTCTGGTAAATCAAAATAGAAGTTTACACGATCATCTCTAATATCTGTAAATCTAGCTTGACTAGTTGTCGCACTGCCAAAATCTGTAAATCGTGTATTCACAATTTCCCACCCCGATGGAAAAACTTGTGTAAGCGCTATATCGTTTACGCGTTCATTTTTCAAATTACTAACACTAACTGTAGCAACAAAATCTTGCCCTTGTTGTAGTTTTGATACATTAATTTTATTTCCCTTTAAATCTTTGTATGTATATGCTACACTTAAACCACGTTGCTCGGCAAGCTCTTGACCTAAAGGTAATTTTCCTGAGTTTAAAACGCGAACATAAACCACGTTGTCTTTATGGTTTGTAAAAGACAAACTATTTGTACCGTCATTTACTTTTAACTCACGTTGCGCAATGGCACTTTTTGTGTCTATACTTTCAGTTTTTCCATTAATTGTATAATTTACTTTTAATGCTTTTCCTCCATTAGCATTCACCATTTTTGCCATAGCCAATAAACTGTAAGCTGTGGTTTGTGTACTCATCCAACGATTACTAGATAAATCTTTTGCAATGTATTGTGCCAATTCGCGCATGTTTTTGTTTTTTGTAAGCACCATAGTTTCTAAAGCCATGGCACGGTTTCTATCTCTAGAACCGTAGGTGTAATAATTATAACGGACAGGTTTAAATTCAATATTAGCAGATTGCGAAATATTATTGCTGGCTTCTTGTTGTCCAGCTAAGGCATAAGCTGCGGCTAATTGCCATTTGGCTTCGTTTGAAATTTCACTAAACTCTCGTAAACGGTTCATACTTGCCAGATCTGGACTTCCTGCCAATGCCAAAGTGTACAACCTATAGGCTTGGGCCAAATCAGAATTATAACTTCTATAACTTGGTCGCCAATTGCTTGCCGCTTGTTTTTGATAAGCTATCCAATTGCTTTTAAAAGTTAATGGTAACACATAACCTTTCTTTTCGGCTTCAATTAAAAAATGCCCAGCATAACTGGTTCCCCAATCATTTGCGTTGTTTTCTCCCATCCAATAACTCATACCTCCGTTTGGTCTTTGAAAATGCCCTAATCGTTTTATACCGTTTTCTATATTATTTTGAATAGCTTGCTTTTTTTTGTGAGTTAAATCGAAAATATCACCTAAAAATAACTGAGGAAAGACACTCGATGTGGTTTGCTCTACACAACCATGTGGATACTGAATCAAATATTGTAATCTGCGTGAAAAATCCATTGGAGGTAAGGTTGAAAACTCTAACGTAGCCGAATTTGTTCCCTCTACACCAAAGGTTGAAAACTCTAAAGTTTCATTGGTATTCGCCTCTAATGTTTTATCAATAGCTTTTGATGTGATTGGATTTGGGTTTATCACATCTAACTCCACTTTGTAAGTTGATTTTTCACCATGTCCTGTAGCAATAACTTCAACGGTATTAATGCCTTTTGCTTTACTAACATCAAGTTCAAAATACGTCATTTGCTCATCGGGTTTAGCAAAACTCAAAGTCTTTTTAGCGTTGCCCACCACGGTAATCCCATCACTTAATTTTAAGCTAATGTTTACATTTTTAACTTTGGGTTCCATCGCAAAAACGGTTACTGGAAGTGTTACTTTTTCTCCTGGGCTTAATTTCCGCGGAAGCGTTGCTAAAACCATTAAAGGTTTTTTTACTTCAACAGATTTATCGGTGCTTCCGTAAGCTTCATTCTTATTATCGCCAGCAATAACCATAGTACGCACAGCGCCAATGTAGTTTGGTAATTTTATGGTATGCGTTTTTTGTTCGCCAGTATTTAAATTAAAAGGACCTAAATAAGTAACCACAGGCTTAAAACGATTGGCTTTTTTGTTTTTTCCGCCAGCAGCATTTCCATCACCACCAATGGCAAATACTTGATCTATACTGCCAGAATATGCACCAATAATAGCATCAAAAACATCCCAAGTCTTAACGCCTAAAGCTTCACGTTTATAAAATTCGTTCCATGCATTAGGTGTTTTAAATCGTGTTAAATCGAGTAAGCCTTCTTCAACCATGGCTATTGTATAGGTCATGGCTTTGTTGTTTTTTTCTGAAACAGTGACCTTAAATGTTTCTTTAGGACGTAATACATTAGGCATTTTTAGTTGAGGTTCTAATTTTGTATTTGGGTCTTCAACCATTAAAGG
The DNA here is from genome assembly GCA_947501105.1 of uncultured Flaviramulus sp. GTDB lineage: Bacteria > Bacteroidota > Bacteroidia > Flavobacteriales > Flavobacteriaceae > Wocania_A. The sequence continues at coordinate 508,812 of CANMUP010000001.1, forward strand.
AATGACACCAAATAACCGAATAGGCAAATCGTTTTCTGAAATGGCGTGCGGTTGTAAAAGCGAAATATTTACAAATACATTTGGCGCCATTTCTGGTGTTACAGGAATATTAACCGTGGTTTCACCGGGTTGCGTTTTTACCCATTTAAAATCTAAAACTTCGGTGCCATTTTCAATACTTACTAAAGCACGACCTTCGCTACCAGATTGAAACGTTATTTTTGCGGTTTCGCCAACGTTATACTTTTCTTTATCTGCAGAAAACACAAGCATTTTTGCAGCTTCTTTATCTCCAGAGGTAGAGTTGCTCCACCAATTTTTATAAAAATAAGCTGTTCTTCCTGTAGCATGACCGCTTACTGGATCGATAATTCTGATAAGATAACGACCACGATCATGGTCCGGAATGGTTATGCTTAATGTACTTTTTCCGTTAGCATCCGTATTTATTTTAGAACTTAAATAAGGTCTGTGGTAGCTGCTTGAAACATAGCTTGATAGATTATCGTAAGATGAGTTCCACCACCAACGCCATTCAATTTTATAGACTTTTACTTCAAGGTTATTACGTTTTATAGGTTTTCCGTGGGCATCAACAACTACAACATCAAAGGCTTGGTTTTCATCTGTAAAAAATGAACCATAAGCATTTCCTTTTGGAGAACGCAAACCAACAAACGACTCGTAAGGCGAGTATTGTTTTGTAAATGCATCCATGGAGAAATCGCCACCGTTTTCATAAGCTCTTACTAAAAATTGCGCATTTAACATGCCCGGAGCGTTTTTACCAACATTTAGTTTATTGTTAATTTTAGCTAAGCCTTCGGCATTAACATTACCTTCAAAAATATTGAATTCTTCAGTTTGAAATTTACGAGTTGGATCGTTAAAGATGTAGTTCTTATAATTTTTAAAACTTGTATACGATGGTGTAAACTTTGCTTTAATTTCTGCCTTTAGGTTTTTCCCTGGCGCTCCATGAAGCCATTTCACATCTAATGTCCCTTTTAATGGAGCCTTACTCGTTAGGATGTCATTCTCAAAATCCACTTTAATTTTTAATCGATTTGGTTTAACAGTTTCAATTTTTAAACCTTTATAAAATGTAGCACCACCAACCGAAACTTTAGCATTATAATTTCCTGTTTTATCCTCTTGAGAGGTTGGAACTGTGAATTTGTAAAAACTATTAAGATTATCAGCAGTTACCTTTTTATACACCAATTTCCCATTAGGATTAGTAATTTCCATTTTAACAGGATGCCCTTTTGGAAGCTTATTATGGGTATCGTTTAGCATAAAGGTTAAATGCAATGTGTCTCCAGGTCGCCAAACCCCACGTTCCCCATAAATGTATCCTTTAAGTCCGCGTTGTAAACGGTTTCCAGAAACATCAAATTTACTTAGTGATAGCGAGTTTCCATCATATAGTTTTACATACGTTGTGTTTTGCCCTTTAGAAACAATAGCAAAACTAGCATGCTTTTCAGAATCTATTGTAATTAAACCTTGCTCGTCAGTGGTTCTGCTCGCTATGTTTTGTTGCTGAAAATTATAAAGTGTAACCTTAGCGCCCGCTTCTGGATTGGTGTTTAAAATGTTAGTTACTGCAAAATAATATGAGTCGTTTGAACCTCGCTTAGCAATAACACCAAGGTTTGATGCTATTAGATTTTGAGAAACTATTTTACGCTGATTATAATAAGCATCATGACATGGGTTTTCTTCTTGACGCCAATTGTAACTGTAGTTTTTATATCGATATATTAAATTATCCCAATAAGCTTCTTCTTTTAAATCTTCATCTTCTGTAGCTATTTCATTGAAATTATCTTCATAATAGTCTTCTTCGTAATACTCGTCGTATTCATCATTTTCAGTATTAGTAATATTTGAATTTGCTTCGCAATCGTATAACGAATAATTTCGGTTATAACTTAATTCTACACGATAAATAGCACCAGTATCAGCTTTAAAGAACTTAGATAAATCAATACTGTAAGCCTTCCACTTTCCAGTGTTTTCTGCTGGAGTTTGAAGCTGAATAGTTTGTTTTGCAATACGACGGCCTACTTTTTTTATATCGTAGGTATTATTGCTATTTAAATTATTGTCTTGTAAAAATTGAAGGATATTGTCTTCAAAAATTTTAATAACTCTAACATCAACAGCACTTAAATTAACAGCTTCAAAATTGAATTTTAATTCTTCAGAATTGGGTAAAATAGTACCATTGCTAATTAAACGCACTTGAGGTTTTAATTCTTCAAAAGCAATAATCTCAGAAAAAGTTTTTTTTAGTTTATAGTCGCTTGTGTTTTTAATGCCTTGGAAAACATCAACCTGAATATTGCCAACCAATTTGCTGTCAGGATAAACTTTTAGTACATTTCCATCAACTATATACTTCGGGTTTTTAACTTTTTGAATAGTAACTAAGCCGTCAAAATTTTGTTGTTTTTTTAACGGATCTGAAAAATTGATAGATAGATGTTGCTCTGGAGATTGGATAACATCTACGTTTACAATAGTGAAATTGTTTATTCCAGGAATATTGATTGTATTTTCACCTTTGTTCGATGCTTTTATAGTTTTTCCGTTCCATTTTACAAGAATTTTGCTGTCTTCAATTTGTCGATTAATACTATCAATTTTAAATTCGAAAAACTTAGAACTCACATTAGTTTCATTAAAAACAATGGATAAATTTTTACTGCCTTGAGAAGCTTCAACTAAAGTCTTAGCATCGCTAATTGATATAATATCGGCAGATTTTACTGCACCTTCAAGGTATTGCCATTTTTTACTATAAGATTGTAAATGATTTGTAACTACATTAAAGTTTGGAGTGACGGTTTTAAACTGAAACGTGTAATCTTTAAAGCCATTGGGCATGTTTTCATAAATGTTTCCAAGCTTTACTGTAATGGTATATTCTGTTGCAGGTTCCAAATGTTCATCTGGTGTAAAAAGCAGAGTGTGTTTGTTGGAAGCAGTCAATTTGCCCTCAACATGCGGCTTTATGCTCACGATTTTATCGGTAATTTCCGTACCCATTTCCCAACCCACAACATCATTAGCTAAATTAATTTGAATAGGACTAGCAACTGATGTAATTCCAGATGTTGTGTAACTAATGTAATCTCTAAATTTGAAAAGATTATCGGTTTCTACCACTTTCTTTTTACAGGATATAACTAGCGTAAGAATCAATACGAAAGTAAAAAGCTTTTTTAATGACATAGGATTGATGGATTTAAATGAAAATGAACTGGTGAAAAGAAAGCGTACGATGTTTCTTGTTAAAAGAATTACGTTCAAATTTTGATGTTTAGATTTTTTTAAAACGTTAAATAAGTCTTAACGTTTTAAACGTTCTTTTTTTAAAATTAAATAAAAAACTCGATGAACGTCCTTTTTTAGGAAATAAATACTAGAATTTCTGCACCTATCAATCTATAAATCAAAAACTAGCGTATATTCGAGTACCCCAAATTAAATACTTATGAAAACCTACTATCTTAAGACCTGGTTAATTTTGTCATGTTTTGCAGTATTAACGTGTACTGTTTCATGTTCAAAAGATGATTCACTTGAAAACATTGAAAAACTAGAAACACTCTCTATTGAAGAAGAAATATTTCAACTAGTAAATGTTCACAGAGCGAGTATTGGTAAAGAACCACTAGCCATAAACGATTTAGCAACAGAATTAGCAGAAGAGCATACCCATTATATGATTGCCCAAAAGGATATAAGTCATGATTATTTTGATGAAAGGTCTAATCGATTGTTTAAAGAAGAAAAGGCCTCTAGAACAGGAGAAAATGTTGCTTATGGTCAACAATCAGCTAAAGATGTTATGGATGCTTGGATAAATAGCAGTGGACATCGAGCAAATATAGAAGGTGATTTTACACATATTGGCATTAGTGTTATAAAAAACAGTTCGGGAAGATATTATTTCACACAGATTTTCCTAAAGAAAAAGGAGGAGTCAAATAACACCTAATTCTTATAAATACCAATAGACAATTCGCCTTTATCGTTTATGGTAGCTCTGTACATGCCAGCTGTATTAAATTCGGCTACCATATTTCCGTTTTTATCAATGGCAACAATACCACCAGTTCCTCCAAGATTGGTTAATTTATTTTGAATGACTTCTTGTGCGGCTTGTTTTAGGCTTAAATTTTTATATTCCATTAAAGCAGAAATATCATAAGCGACCATTCCGCGAATAAAATATTCGCCCCAACCCGTGCTAGATACTGCACAAGTATTATTATTAGCATACGTACCAGCACCAATAATTGGAGAATCGCCTATGCGTCCCCAGCGCTTATTAGTCATTCCACCTGTTGAGGTCCCAGCAGCTAAGTTCCCGTTTTTGTCTAATGCAGCACAACCTACGGTTCCAAATTTTGAATTTTTAATATCGCTATCATAAAACGAGACTTTAGTGTCATGATCTAGTTCTGTTTGTTCTTTATCTTTTATCTTTTGAAGTGATTTATAACGTCTTTCAGTATAAAAATAATTTGGCTCAACAATTTGTAAACCTTGTTCTTTTGCAAATGTGTCTGCTCCTTTTCCAGATAGCATCACATGAGGCGATTTTTCCATAACAGCTTTGGCTAAATCAATAGGGTTTTTAACGGTTGTGGTCCCTGCAGAAGCTCCAGCGTTTAAAGTTTTTCCGTCCATAATAGAAGCATCATGCTCGTTAGTTTCTTCATGAGTAAAAACAGCACCTTTTCCTGCATTAAATAATGGGGAATCTTCCATAACATTTATAGTTTTTGTTACAGCATCTAAACTAGTCCCCCCGTTTTTTAAAATTTCATAACCTACTCGAATGGCTTCTTCTAATTTTTGCTTATAAGCAGTTTCCATTTCAGGAGACATATTCTTTTTTAAAATAGTGCCAGCACCTCCATGAATAATTATTGAAAAGGCATTGGAAGTCTCTTTATTTAATGGAATTATTTGACCGTCTTCTAATTTTATTGTTGGCACATCATCATGTCTCTCTTGAGGATTTGAGTCAAATAACTTATTTTCTTCTTTACAAGCACTAAAAATGAATAAAACGGAAAGTAAAAAGATGATTTTTTTCATAATAAATAGAGTCTGTTAAATGGCTTTTAAAGATAGTATTTTTAATATAAAATTGAGAAAGATAAACACTATAAATTAGTATATTCGCAACAAAATTTAATAATAATATTAAAACGAAAATATATGGAAGCAGTAACTACTGATTTCGGAATAAAAGAAGCCTTGAATGAGTTAGGCGTAAGTGCAATTAATGAAGGAACTTCAACAGGTTCAAATAATTTTTCTAGCGGAGAAATTATTGAATCTTATTCTCCTGTTGATGGAAAATTAATTGGAAAAGTAAAAACGACAACAAGAGCAGATTACGAAAGGGTAATGGATGCGGCAACAAAAGCCTTTTTATCTTTTAGAGATATGCCAGCTCCGCAACGTGGAGAAATTGTGCGTCAATTTGGAAACAAATTAAGAGACTTAAAAGAACCATTAGGGAAATTAGTTTCTTATGAGATGGGTAAATCTTTACAAGAAGGCTACGGAGAAGTTCAAGAAATGATTGACATCTGTGATTTTGCTGTTGGACTATCAAGACAATTAAACGGGCAAACAATTCCATCGGAACGTCCAGGACACGTTATGAGAGAACAATGGCACCCAATTGGTGTTGTTGGAATTATCTCTGCTTTTAACTTTCCAGTTGCAGTTTGGGCTTGGAACACAGCTTTAGCATGGATTTGTGGTGATGTATGTGTTTGGAAAGCTTCAGAAAAAGCTCCATTATGCTCTGTTGCTTGTCAAAACATTATAGCAGGAATTTTAAAAGAAAACAACTTGCCAGAAGGTATTTCTTGTATCATTAATGGGGATTACAAAGTTGGTGAAATGATGACTACAGACCCTAGAATTCCTTTAGTTTCTGCAACAGGTTCTACTAGAATGGGTAGAATTGTAGGAGCAACAGTAGCTGAACGTTTTGGAAAATCTTTATTAGAATTAGGAGGAAACAATGCTATCATTATTACACCTACTGCAGATTTAAAAGTTGTTGTTCCTGGTGCAGTATTTGGTGCTGTTGGAACTTGTGGACAACGTTGTACGTCTACACGACGATTAATTATTCACGAATCTGTTTACGATAAAGTAAGAGATGCAATAGTTGGTGCCTATGGTCAGTTAACTATTGGAAATCCATTAGACGAAAAAAATCATATTGGTCCTTTAATTGATAAAGATGCAGTGAACACTTATTTATCTGCTATTGAAAAGGCAAAAGCAGAAGGTGGAAACGTATTAGTTGAAGGCGGTGTTTTAGAAGGCGAAGGTTACGAAAGCGGATGCTACGTAAAACCAGCAATTATTGAAGCTGAAAATCATTTTGAAATTGTACAGCACGAAACCTTTGCTCCAATTTTGTATTTAATGAAATATTCAGGAGAAGTAGAAAATGCTATTGATAAGCAAAATGGTGTTGCTCAAGGCTTATCATCTGCAATTATGACTAACGAAATGAAAGAAGCAGAGAAATTCTTATCATACGCTGGTTCAGATTGTGGTATTGCCAATGTAAATATTGGGACATCTGGGGCAGAAATTGGTGGTGCTTTTGGTGGTGAAAAAGAAACGGGTGGCGGACGCGAGTCTGGATCTGATGCTTGGAAAGTATACATGAGACGTCAAACAAACACTATTAATTATTCTGATGAGTTACCATTAGCTCAAGGGATTAAGTTTGATCTTTAAAAAAAAGAACACTAAATAAAAAAAGCCACATCTTTCGATGTGGCTTTTTTTATGAAAAAACCTTGTCTCAATTCCAGAAATATACTGGCAGAAACAAGGTTTATATCTAATAAAAGATTAATAGCAGTGCAAAAGTGTCTATAATTAATATGTTATACAATAGTTGAAAGTTAATTTAATATTAATTTTATCAACAAGAAATTAACTGTATTTTACTTTTCTTAAGATCCTTAACGACTCTTTATAAAGGTTATATAATTCTTTGCTATAGCCTTTTAAATAAGGTTTTGCTTCGTTAAGTTTGTCAATAGCATCGTCAAAAAGGTTGAGATAACAAATTAAATAGGTGACAGGTAAATTCTTTAAATCTTGCTCTTCGTTTTTTGTAAAAGGAATTCCGTTTTTTAATTTTTTTAAAATAGCATTGTTAGAATTGTAAATATGATGTAATATTTTTTTATCAAACTGAGGAGGTTTAAATAGCAACTTGGTTTCAATATTATAATTAGCATTATTTTCAAAATGAATGATAGTTTCTTCAAGCGGATAATACTCATTGGTATTTTGAAGCCCAAGATTTACATATTCAATAATTTTAAAACTATCTGCATTAATGAAAATTGAAACTTCATCTAAAGCCGAAAAAAACAAACGAACTTGTTCATTTATAAGCTCAATATCAACTCTAGAGAAAAAGGTTTCGTTTTTTACTATTTTTTTTTGCCCAGCCCAGCATACTACAAAATACTCTTTAAAAACCTTGTATTGCGCATCATAATCTTTACGAGTATTCATAAAATGAAAAACCGCATCAAGTGTGTGCTCAATATTATTTTGTGCATGGTTTTCAATGGCCTCAACAATTTTAGAGTTGATATCTTTTATTTCTATATCAAACACCTTGGGCATACTCATGCTTCCATCTCTAAAAAACACTGACCCACCATAATATTTCCAAATGTTTTTTCGTAACGATGTTATTTTGCCTGTGGGTCTTATAGTTACCAACCCTACTACTTTATCGTCTGGTAAATGCGGAAACGGTATGTTTTCGTATTGCACTATTGGAGGGTGGCTTAAATAGGCATTTATGAGGTTTTGAATTTTACTATCGTCAAAGAAATCGACACCAATAATATTATTGTCTTCATCTTCAACACCAATTACGATATAGGAGTTGTTTTTTGGGTTACTGTTTGAAAGGGCGCAAATGTGCTTTAAAAATTTGGCTTTACCTTCTTTATGACTAATATCTATTTTACGCTTTTTATCATAAAAACTATTCTCATCGTTGTGAGCCAAAAGGTGTTTTATGAGTAGACGTTTATTAATCATATCTGTTATTCCTGCGAAAGCAGGAATCTTATAGTTTTTTAGTTTAAAGTTCCTTTTTCACAATTGTTGAGCTAGCCTGTGCTGTTGGGAATACCAATAAATCGGCAATATTTACATGCGGTGGACGTGATATAGCAAAATAAATAATTTCTGCTATATCTTTAGCTTGCAATGCTTTAAAGCCTTTGTAAACGTTATCGGCAACAGCATCACCTTTAAAGCGTACCTGTGAAAATTCAGTTTCAACCAATCCAGGATTTATAGAGCCAACTTTTATTCCAAATGGATTTAAATCGATGCGCATACCTTCTGTAATTGCTAAAACTGCGTGTTTACTAGCGCAGTATACGTTTCCTTTTGGGTAAACCTCTTTCCCAGCTGATGAACCAATATTTATAATATGCCCAGATTGTCTTTCGGTCATTTGTGGAATAATAGCCTTACTCACATAAAGCAGTCCTTTTACATTAATATCCATCATGGCATCCCAATCGTCTGTATTTCCAGTTTGAATGGGGTCTAATCCGTGAGCATTTCCAGCGTTATTAATAAGGATATCAATGTTTTTAAAATCTTTTGGAAGTGATTCGATGGCTTTTAAGGCTTTGTCTTTATTACGCACATCAAAATTTAATATATGTACATCGGTTAAACGTTCTAAAGCTTTTTTTATAGTGTCTAAGCGTTTTAATCGCCTTCCGCAAAGCACTAAATTAATACCATGTTTTGCAAACTCATAAGCAGTAGCTTCACCAATACCACTTGTTGCTCCTGTTATTAGGGCTGTTTTGTTTTTCATTTTTTTATATTCATTTAAGCAAATAATTTAATAAAAGTCTTTTTTAAGACTGATTCACTGTGACTAAAAACTGTAAATTAAATTAAGGTACTTTGTGCCCTTGACAAGCAACTAAAATTAAAAACCAGTCTTCAAGTTCTAAATCTATGTCAATTGCTTTAACAGCATTTTTTAATCGTTCCTTATTTGTTGAACCAACAACTGGATGAATTTTTGCTGGATGCTTTAATAACCAAGCCAATAAAAGTTGATCTTCGGTTGCATTGTATTTATCCATTAGCTCGCCTAGTTGCTTATGTATGCGTCTTGTTTGTTCGGTGTCTTCTTTAAAAACAAGACCTAATGGAGACCAAGCCATCGGAACAATATTCTTAAGCATCATTTGGTCTAGAGCGCCATCATGTATGGCATCATGATGCGTTAACGAAAACTGTATTTGATTAACCGAAATGTTAGTGTCTTTAGAAATTAAATCGACCTGCGAAGGTGTAAAATTAGAGACACCAAAACTTTTTATTTTACCTTGTTGTTTTAATGTTGAAACAGTTTCCGCTATGATTTCGGGTTGCATTAACGGGCTTGGTCTGTGTAGTAATAATAAGTCTAGATACTCAGTTTTTAAATGTTTTAGAGATGTTTCAACAGACCAAATAATGTAATCTTTACTATAGTTATAATGTTTTACTTTATTGTTTCTGTTTTCTGTTAAGTATTGAATACCACATTTACTGATTAATTGAATTTTTTCTCTTGAAATACCACTATCAGCGAAAGCGTTACCAAATTCATTTTCGGTTGTATAAGCGCCGTAAATATCTGCATGGTCAAAGGTTGTAATGTTATTTTCTAAACAGTCATTTATAAGGGTAATCATCTCTTTTTTAGGTAGTTGCTTGCCCCATTTTCCCCAAGTCATTGTCCCAGCAATGATTCGAGAAAAGTTATTCTTTGTCATAGTTTAATTTTTGAACCTTAAAAATACTAAATTAAAAATGTACTAAGTCTTTTAAATACTGCAACTTTTAACCAATTTTTAACAGCATTACAATAAAAATTTTAACAATTTGCAATGCTCAAAATAAGAGTAGTATATTCGAGTTTTTAAAAATTAAAAATATAATGGAAGAGACAGGTACAATTGATATTAAGACAATTAACGAGAAAATTGAAAAGGAAAGCGCTTTTGTTGATTTACTGATGCTAGAGATGAACAAGGTAATAGTAGGTCAAAGGCATATGGTAGAACGCTTGCTTATTGGCTTATTAGGTCAAGGACATATTTTGCTTGAAGGTGTTCCGGGTTTAGCAAAAACTTTAGCTATTAATACTTTGGCACAAGCGGTTGACGGGAGCTTTAGCAGAATCCAGTTCACACCAGATTTACTGCCAGCAGATGTTACAGGAACATTAATTTATAACATGAAGGTTAATGATTTCTCGATAAAAAAAGGACCAATTTTCGCAAATTTTGTTTTAGCAGATGAGATTAACAGAGCACCAGCAAAAGTACAATCGGCTTTATTAGAAGCCATGCAAGAAAAGCAGGTTACTATAGGAGATGAAACTTTTATTTTAGATAAACCATTCTTAGTAATGGCAACACAAAACCCTGTTGAACAAGAAGGAACATATCCATTACCAGAAGCACAAGTTGACCGTTTTATGTTGAAAACGGTTATTGATTATCCTAAATTAGATGAAGAACAGCTTATTATGCGCGCTAATTTAAAAGGGGCTTGGGATAAAGTAAACCCTGTAGTTTCTGTAGCACAAATATTAAAAGCACAAGAGGTAGTTCGTGAGGTTTATATGGATGAGAAAATTGAAAAATATATTCTCGATATTATTTTTGCAACACGTTATCCGGAAAAATATAAACTAGCTGACTTAAAACCATTAATCTCATTTGGAGCGTCGCCTCGTGGAAGTATTAATTTAGCTAATGCGGCAAAATGTTATGCATTTATTAAACGTCGTGGTTATGTTATTCCTGAAGATGTTCGTGCTGTGGTTCAAGATGTTTTAAGACATAGAATTGGAATTACTTACGAAGCTGAAGCGGAAAATGTGACTTCAGAAGACATCATTCACAAAATTGTAAACGAAATAGAAGTACCATAGTAGTTTTTTGAGTATAGTTTGTTTATAAATGATGATTGAAAAATGGATACTAAAGAATTACTAAAAAAAGTACGAAAAATTGAGATTAAGACACGTCGATTGTCTGATCACATTTTTGGAGGCGAATACCATTCGACTTTCAAAGGTCGTGGTATGACTTTTTCTGAAGTGCGTCAGTATCAATTTGGAGATGATGTAAGAAGTATCGATTGGAACGTAACGGCGCGTTATAACGAACCATTTGTTAAAGTTTTTGAAGAAGAGCGAGAACTCACCATGATGCTTATGGTTGATGTTTCAGGCTCAGAATTATTTGGAACTCAAGAGCAATTTAAAAATGAAGTGGTTACCGAAATCGCAGCAACCCTAGCATTTTCAGCAACTCAAAATAACGATAAAATAGGCCTTATTTTATTTTCTGATAAAGTAGAATTGTTTATTCCACCTAAAAAAGGGCGCTCGCATGTATTAAGGATTATTCGTGAGTTGATTGAATTTCACCCGGAAAGCAAACAAACCAATTTAGCTGAAGCTTTAAAGTTTTTATCGAATGTGATGAAAAAGAAAGCGATTGTATTTGTATTGTCTGATTTTATTACTGATGATTATCACCAAACCATGAAAATTGTTTCTGGAAAGCACGACGTTACGGGTATTCGTGTGTATGATAAGCGCGAAGAGCAAATTCCAAACTTAGGGATGGTGCAAATGCAAGATGAAGAAACAGGAGAGCTTATGTTGGTTAATACTTCATCTAAAAAAGTAAGACGTAATTACGGGAAATTCTATCAAGAAAAAGTAGATTATTATAAGGATGCTTTCACAAAATCTGGAGCAGGAACAATTAATTGTCGTGTTGATGAAAGTTATGTAAAAAAATTACTGGGATATTTTAAAAGAAGAGGATAAAATTAAGAAAATGTCAGGTTGCGCGCAGTCGAAACCTAATTTAAAAATGAAAGAATATAATTCAGATATAAAACAATCAAGAATCAAAAATCAAGAATCAAGAAGATCTATACTTTTTGATAAACTTGCTTTGTCTTGCGCCTTGATTCTAACATCTTTTTTCTCAACTGCCCAAGTAACTTCGGTAATAGATTCTACATCTATAAAAATAGGGGAACAAATCACCTATCATATTCAAGTTGAAACCGATACCACAAGTTTGGTAGTGTTTCCTGAAGGGCAAACATTTTCGCCTTTAGAAATGATTGAATCATATAAAGTTGACACCTTAAAAAGCGACGACAAATACAATCTTATTAAAAAATATGGTTTAACACAATTTGATTCTGGAGCATATACCATTCCTAGACAAAAAGTTATTATTGGCAATAAAACCTTTTTTACAGATTCTTTAAAAGTTGAGGTTAATAATATTGTTATAGATACTACTAAACAGGGTCTTTACGATATTAAACCCATTATTGAAGTCAATAAAAGTGGTAGTAATTGGTGGAAATACTTATTACTAATACTATTAATTGTTGGTGCAATTGCCTTTTTAATCTATTGGTTTATCTGGAGAAAAAAACCACTATCTGAAGAAGAGCAAATAGCATTGCTTCCTCCTTACGACAGGGCAAAATTAGCTTTGATAAAGTTAGATGAAAGCCCTTATTTAGAAAACGAAAATTTAAAAGATTATTACTCAGATCTTACATTCATTATTAGAAAATATTTAGACGAGAAAGTCTATAATCGCGCTTTAGAAAGTACAACAGATGAATTGATTAACAGATTAACCTTGCTTAAAGAAGGAAATCAAGTAGATATAAGTAAAGAAGATATTAAAAACCTAGAAAGCATTTTAAAACGTGCTGATTTAGTAAAATTTGCAAAATCAGCCCCAGATGTTGAATTAGCAAAACTAGATAGAAATACTATTGATATTGAAATAGATCATGTAAAAGAAGCATTACCTGAGCCGACCGAGGAAGAAAAACTGTTAGATTTAAAATATAAAGAAGAGCAAGAGCGTAAAAAGAAACGCAAAAAAGTTATTATTACTGTTGCTATAGGTGTGTTTTTACTAATAGCAACCTTTATTGGTTTTGGTATAAAACATGGTTTTGGCTATGTTAAAGACACTATTATCGGGCACGAAAGTAAAGAACTTTTAGAAGGTAGTTGGGTTACTAGCGCATACGGGTTTCCGCCAGTAACTATTAATACACCAAAGGTTTTAAAGCGAACCGAGTTACCTGTCCCAGACGAAGTTAAAGCACAAGTAGATATGACATCGTTTATCTATGGTACTTTGTTAGATCTTTTTAGTGTTACGGTTAACACGGCGACCTATAAAAATCTAGGAGAAAATAAAATTGATTTAGAAAAGGCATCAGAAGGAAGTATAAAATCAATGGAAGCAGTAGGGGCTAAAGACATTGTCGTTCTTAGAGATAAATTTACAACACCTAATGGTGCAGAAGGCTTAAAAACTTCAGGTACTATGAAAATACCAGGGATAGCTTCAAAAGAGTTAAGAAGTGCCCGTTATGTTTTGCTACAGTTTGCATCTGAAAATGTAATGCAACAAATTATAATAACAAGTCCAGAAGACGATACGTATGCAGACCAAATGGTAGAACGTATTTTAAATTCAGTTGAACTTAAAGAAGCAGAAGAATAATGTTTGAAGGGATTGAATTTTTAAATAAAGAATTGTTTTGGCTGTTTTTACTACTGCCAATAGCTATTTTGTGGTATATAGTAAAGCATAAAAGGCAAACAGCAGAACTTAATATATCGAGTTTAAAAGGGTTTAAAATAACAAATTCATGGTTGCCAAAAGTGAAGCATTTATTGTTTTGCCTAAGGTTAGTAGCTTTAGCATTATTAATAACAGCAATTGCTAGACCGCAAACAGTTGATGTATCTACAAAAACTAAAACAACCAAAGGAATAGATATTGTTATGGCAATTGATGTTTCAGCAAGTATGTTGGCAAAAGATTTATCACCAAATAGGTTAGAAGCCTTAAAAAAAGTAGCTGCAGAGTTTATTAAAGGCAGACCAAATGATAGGATTGGTTTGGTTGAATATGCAGGCGAAGCTTATACCAAGACACCAATTACTAGTGACAAAGCCATCGTTTTACGTTCTTTAAAAGAAATAAGGTACAACACGATTATTGAGGGAGGAACAGCAATAGGTATGGGTTTAGGTACAGCAGTAAACCGATTAAAAGATAGTAAGGCAAACAGTAAAGTTATTATTTTGTTAACAGATGGGGTAAATAACTCTGGAGCTATAGACCCTAAAACAGCTAGTGTTTTGGCTGTAGATAGCGAAATAAAAGTTTATACTATAGGTTTAGGAACAAACGGAATGGCATTATCGCCAGTGGCTATTTTAGCAAATGGGAACTTTCAATATGGGCGTGTACAAGTGGAAATTGATGAGGAATTGCTTAAAGAAATTGCTGAGGTTACTGGGGGAAAATATTTTAGAGCGACTAACAACAAAAAGTTAGAAGAAATTTATGACGAAATAAATAAGCTAGAAAAAACCGAAATAGAAGAATTTAAATTTTATAATTACGAAGAGAAGTACCGCTTATTGGTGCTTTTAGCTGGAGCATTGTTGCTTTTGGAGCTACTATTGCGTTTTACTTTCTTTAGAAGCTTTGTTTAGAAAAGCAAAAAAATTAGTGAATTCGTAGCAGAAAAGGCTAAACGAATACACAATAAACAAATAAACAATTAATGCAGTTAGAAGAAAAAATATGGTTTTGGGCACTGGGAATTATTCCAGTAATAATACTATTCTTTTTAGTACTTCAAATATGGAAACATAAAGTGCAGAATAAGTTTGCAGATAAAAAACTGCTTAAAAGATTAAGTCCCAACAGATCATTATTCAAATCTATTTTAAAAATAGTTGTTTTAAGTTTAGCTTTTGCATGTTTAGCAATTGCATTAGTAAACCCAAAAATAGGCACGAAACTTGAAACTGTAAAACGCGAAGGCGTAGATATTGTTTTTGCTGTCGATGTTTCAAAAAGTATGCTTGCCGAAGATGTTGCACCAAACCGATTAGATAAATCGAAACAATTAGTAACGCAAATCATTAATAATTTAGCAAGTGACCGTGTGGGTATAATTGCCTATGCAGGTAAAGCTTTTCCGCAGCTACCAATAACTACTGATTATGCATCGGCTAAAATGTTTTTGAGTAGCATGAATACAGATATGCTATCGTCGCAAGGTACAGCGATTAACGAAGCCATTAAATTAGCTAAAACCTATTTTGATGATGAGGAGCAAACAAATCGTGTGCTTATTATTATTTCAGATGGTGAAGACCATAGTGAAGAAGCAGTAGCACTTGCAGAGGAAGCAAACGAAGAGGGAATTCGAATTTTTACTATTGGTGTTGGTGATGTTAAAGGTGGTCCAATTCCAGAAAAACGAAATGGTGTAGTTTTAAATTATAAAAAAGATAACCAAGGCGAAACGGTAATTACACGGTTAAATGAGGAAACGCTTAAAAATATTGCAGAAGAAGCTAATGGAGCATATATAAACGGAAAAAGCACCAGTAATGTAGTTGAAAGTATTAGAGAGATATTAAATAAGATGGATAAAACCGAATTTGAAGCAAAACAATTTGCAGAGTATAAAGATCAGTTTCAATGGTTTTTAGGGTTTGGTATTTTCTTCTTGTTGTTAGATGTTTTTCTTTTAGAACGAAAAACAGCATGGTTAAAAAAACTGAATTTGTTTAACGAGAATTTATAAATTTTTTAACGAACATAAATTGAAAGGTTTAATATATTAGGATAAAAATGAAAAACACAATAACCATATTCCTATTATTTTTTGTGTCAATGGCAGTTATAGCACAAGACACAGAGCTTTCTATATTTGAAAATTTAGTAAATAAAACGTGGAAAGCTCATGGCAATTGGGGCGATGGTAGTAAGTTTATGCAAGAGATTACTTTTAAATATGATTTAGAGAAAACTATTATCACAGCAAAATCAAAGGGGTTTATTGATAAAGAGCAAACCCAAATAGGTGATAGAAATGTAGGAGTTAGAAAATTTGATACAGCTTCTAAAACCATAAAGTTTTGGGAGTTTGATGTTTTTGGTGGAGTAACAGAAGGTAAAGTAATAGCAGAAGGGAAAAATATTATTTATCAATATCAGTACGGAACATCGGTAGTTACAGATATGTGGGAATATGTTAATGACAACACCTATAATTTTAAAGTAGGAACCTACGAAAAAGGAGTGTGGAAGCAAATTTATTTAAGCACTCAATTTGTAAAACAAACCAAAGAGTAATAACTAAGAAAATGAAGCAATTATTATTCATATTTATTTTAATATCAAGTATTTCTTTTGCACAAGAAAAAGAACAGTTATTGGCATTAAAAAAAGCCAATAATTATGTACATGAGGGAAATACTTTAGTAAATGAAGATGATTTTGTGTCGGCAGAAATGGCATATAGAAAAGCCATATCAGAACAACCAACAAGCGTTGCAGGAGTATATAATTTAGGAAATTCGTATTACAAAAAAGGAAATTACGAGGAAGCTTTATATCGCCATCAACAAGCCGTAAAAAGTGCTGTGTCAAAAACCGAAAAACATAAAGCGTTTCATAATATTGGTAATATTTTAATGCAAAATAAAAAGTGTAAGGAAGCTGTTGAAGCTTATAAAAGCGCATTGAGGAATAATCCTAGTGATGATGAAACGCGCTACAATCTTGGCTTAGCTAAAGTTTGTGCTGAACAGCAAAAAGACCAGCAAGACCAAAATAAAGACGACGAAAATAAAGAGGATCAAGAAAAGAAAGAGAACGAAGATAAAAAAGATAAAGAAGGCGAAGATAAAGAAAATAAGAAAGACGAAGGAGATAAGGATAAAAAGGAAGGTGAAGATAAAAAAGAGGACGAAGGTAAGCCTAAAGATGAAAAAGAAGATAAAGGAAAAGGAGAAGATGATAAGAAAAAAGAGCAACAAAAACCTAAGCCCCAACCTGGACAATTATCGCCTCAGCAAATAAAAAGTTTGTTAGAAGCCATGAGTAATCAAGAAAAGAAAGTTCAAGAAAAGATGAATGCCGAAAAGCAAAAAGGTGTAAAGATAAAAACTGAAAAAGACTGGTAAAGTCTTGTTGTTGTAAATAATAATGAAATTAAACACACACATATTAATTTTAATACTAATGCTAGGAAGTAGTTTTGCCTTTTCTCAGGTAAAATTTGAAGCCAAGGTTAGTAAAAAGAGATTAGGTGTAAATGAACGTTTACGGGTTGATTTTGAAATGAACCAAGATGGCGATAATTTTAATCCACCTAATTTTAAGGGCTTTACAATTATTGGTGGTCCAAATCAATCGGTAAGTAATTCGTGGATTAATAATGTTCGAACCTATAAAAAGACATATAGTTATTTTTTAGCACCAAAAAAGCAGGGCAACTTTACCATTAATCAAGCTACAATTACGGTTGAAGGAGAAACCTATAAAACCTTGCCTACAAAAATTGTAGTTACTGCCGCTGTTGATAAACCAAAGGATCCTAATGATCCTAATTATATAGCTTCTGAAAACATTCACTTAATCGCGGAAGTTTCAAAAGCAAATCCGTATTTAAACGAAGCAATAACTGTTGTTTACAAGCTGTATGTGTCGCCAAACACAGGTGTTGATAATTGGCGCGAGATTGATAGTCCAAGATATAACGATTTTTGGAGTCAGAATATAGATATGAAAGGACAAAAAGTCCAAAACGGAACTTATAAAGGGGAGGATTATAGGTTTTTAGTTTTACGTAAAACTGTACTATATCCTCAAAAAACCGGAAAACTAAATATAGAGCCTTTAAGCTTAGATATAACAGTACAAGTACCAACAAATAGACGCGATATTTTTGGTAGTCGTTTGATGACACGCGTTCATAAAACGGTCTCAGCTGGAAATAAAACTATTAATGTTAAAAATTTACCAGAAGCAGGAAAGCCAATTGATTTTACTGGAGCCGTGGGTACCTTTAAGTTTAATGTATCTACATCAAAAACAGAATTAGATGCTTCAGAATCGCTTCAAATAAAAGTTGGAGTAAGTGGAAAAGGGAATTTAAAATTGTTTAAACTACCTAAAGTTTCTTTACCAAGTTCGTTAGAAGTATATGAGCCAGAGCATACTGAAAATGTTAAAACAAATTTGGCAGGAATGCAAGGGAGTATTTCAGATAGTTATACAGTAGTACCACAGTATAAAGGTAAATATCCAATACCTAATATTTCTTTTTCATATTTTGATTTAGAAACAG
Organism: uncultured Flaviramulus sp.; assembly: GCA_947501105.1. Taxonomy (GTDB): domain Bacteria; phylum Bacteroidota; class Bacteroidia; order Flavobacteriales; family Flavobacteriaceae; genus Wocania_A. Next base: position 527,160 of record CANMUP010000001.1, read on the forward strand.
AAAGCTATAAAAGATTGTCGTCAGATGAAATTATAATCGATGTTTTAGATGGACCTCTTAATAATGATTCAAATTCAAACGAAACCACTACAAACTCAGGAAAACAACGTGTTGTTTTAAACAATGATCAATTTGCTTTTATAAAAACAAAAACAAATTTCACATCTACAAAAAAAACCTATTTTTTTAAGACATCACTGTTTTGGAGTGCTTTATTATTACCGTTTTTAGCAATTCCATTAGCTATTGTTATTAGAAAGAAAAAAGCAACTAGAGATGCCGATGTTTATGGAAATAAAATCAGAAAAGCTGATAGATTAGCTAAGAAATATTTGGGAAATGCAAAAAAAGCACTAGGTAAAAAGGAAGCCTTTTATATTGCCTTAGAAAAAGCACTACACAATTATTTAAAAGCCAAATTACATATAGAAACAAGTGATTTAAGCAAAGATAAAGTAGTTAGTTTACTTAAGGATAAACAGGTTGATGACACAGCAATTTCAGATTTTGTAAGCATCATTAAAAATTGCGAATTAGCACGTTACACACCAATTACAAATGTAGAAATGCAACAAGATTATGAAAAGGCAGCAAAAACTATTTCGTTAATAGATAAACAAGCGCGTTAAATGAAACAAGCAATATACATTTTAACTTTCTTATTTAGCATCGTAGTTTTTCCTCAAAATGAAGCTATTTTCGAGCAAGCTAACACCCTATATAATGAAGGAAAATATGCTGAAGCCATAGATAAGTATAATCTTATTTTAGAAACTAAAGTGCATTCAGCAGATTTGTATTTTAACTTAGCAAATGCACACTATAAGCTAAATAATATAGCTCCAAGTATTTATTTTTACGAAAAAGCATTACAATTATCGCCAAATGATGATGACATCAAAAACAACATGGCATTTGCAAAAAACATGACTATTGATGCTATTGATGTTATTCCAGAGACTGGGCTCTCTAAGCTTATTAAAAATATAACGAACATGATGAGTTTTGATGCTTGGGCAAAAACCTCAGTTGCTTTTGTATTGTGCTTCGTCATATTATTTTTACTTTACTATTTTGCCTATTCTACAATAAATAAGCGTCTGGCATTTATAGGAAGTTTAACAAGTTTGTTGTTATTGTGTGTTTCTTTAGGGTTAGCATTTCATAAATTTAATATTGATAGAAATAATAAACCCGCTATTGTTTTCGCACAAGAAAGTAAAGTGAAGAGCGAACCAAATTCAAGAAGTGAAGAATCTTTTAGGTTACACGAAGGCACCAAGGTTCAAGTTTTAGATACTGTAAAGAGTTGGAAAAAAATAAAATTATCCGATGGAAAAACTGGCTGGGTAAATTCTGAAGACATTAAAATGCTACACAATTTTTAATTTTTAAACACTATATTTGCAATCGTTAAAATTTAAAGTTAAATGCTAAGAAACACAGCTTCTATATTTTTTTCAGTACTCTTTTTACTGTATATAGCTGCACCAACTATCATTTATATGGTAGATGATTCTGTTGACGTTTCTGCTTTTTATACATCTTCTGAAGAAGAGGAAAAAGGGCATGAGAAAAACAAAGACACAGAAGTTTTATTTTTAGAAAGCATTGACAATGATTTTGTTTTTGATTCAAAAAAAGCAAATAATAATTTGGGATATTACTTTAAAAACTATCCCAAACCCCACTTAAATCTTATTTCTCCCCCTCCAGAATCACACGTATTATAATATTTCAGATTTTAACCTTTTTTAAAAAGGTGTTAATTGGTCAAAACAACTTTTAGTTTAAAATTTAGAATAGCTGAAAGTAACTTTTAATTTATAATATGTTTAAAACTATTAAAAATGACTTGCCAGCAAGTATAGTCGTATTTTTTGTAGCATTACCTTTATGTTTAGGTATTGCTTTAGCAAGTGGAGCACCACTTTTTTCAGGATTAATTGCAGGAATTATTGGAGGTGTTATAGTAGGAGCACTTAGTGGCTCTAAAATAGGAGTGAGCGGTCCCGCAGCAGGATTAGCAGCTATAGTATTAACCGCTATAGGAACTTTAGGGGGCTACCAAAACTTTTTGTTAGCCGTAGTTATTGGTGGCATTATTCAAATTGTATTTGGAATTTTAAAAGCAGGAATTATTGGATATTATTTTCCTTCGTCTGTGATTAAAGGAATGCTAACAGGTATTGGTATTATCATTATTTTAAAGCAAATCCCTCACTTTTTTGGTTATGATAAAGCATTTACCTTATTTAAAGTGGATGGAGAAACCACAATAACACAAATATTCAACATTTTTGACCATATTCAAACAGGGTCAACTATTATAGGTATTTTGGGATTAGCTATTTTAGTACTCTGGGATAAAGTACTATCAAAAAAAGGAAAAGTATTTCAATTAATTCAAGGGCCTTTAGTTGCAGTAGCTGTAGGAATTATTTTTTATGCTTTAACACAATCAAATGACTCATTAAGTATTACAGAATCACATTTAGTAAGTGTGCCAATTCCAGAAAATTTATCATCATTTTTTGCACAGTTTAGTTTTCCCAATTTTGGTGCTATATCTAATTCAGATATTTGGGTTGTAGCATTCACAATTGCATTAGTGGCAAGTTTAGAAACCCTTTTGTGTGTTGAAGCTACAGATAAACTAGATCCCAATAAAAATGTTACACCAACAAACAGAGAGTTATTTGCTCAAGGAACAGGTAATATAATATCAGGGTTAATAGGTGGTTTACCTATAACTCAAGTAATTGTACGTAGTTCCGCAAATATTCAATCGGGAGGAAAAACTAAACTATCAGCAATTATACACGGGGCTCTGTTACTGATATCGGTAATTTTAATCCCTAGATTATTAAACATGATTCCATTATCTGTTTTAGCAGCTATCTTATTAATAGTAGGATATAAATTAGCTAAACCAGCATTATTCAAAAAAATGTATCAAATGGGATGGAAACAATGGATCCCATTTAATGTTACCGTTTTCGGAATTGTTTTTATCGATTTATTATATGGTATAGGTTTAGGACTTGTAGTTGGTATTATTGTTATTCTTATAAAAAGTTACCAAAACTCTCATTTTTTACATATAGAGGATAAAAGTAATGGTAAACAAAAGGTAAAAATGACTTTAGCTGAAGAGGTAACATTTTTCAATAAAGGGGCTATTTTAAAGGAGCTAGATAGGCTTCCTGAAAATTCATTCTTAGAACTTGACGTTAGAAAAACAAGATTCTTGGATAATGATATTATTGAAATTCTTGAAGATTTTGCCCACAAAGCAAAAGCAAGACAGATAGATATTAAACTAATTTCTGAGCGTGGAATTGCAGAAAACCCCGATAGTTATATTGAGTTTTTCAAACTTAGACCAAAATCGGCGTAATATGAAAAAAGTAAATATGAAAAAGAAAACAGCTTTGGTGGCACTAATAATTACATTAGTGCTGCCTAAGATTGCTGTTAGTCAAGACAGTAATTTTGGTAACTGGCTTATATATATTGGTAATAAAAAATTAAATAGTAAGTGGAATATCCATAATGAAGTTCAGTATAGAAATTACAATGCTATTGGCGATTTAGAACAGTTGCTGTTAAGAACAGGATTAGGCTATACTTTCAACGAAAATAAAAATAACGTATTATTGGGTTATGGATATATATTATCTGAAAATTATCTTGGAAATACTGACACTAAAGTTTCAGTTAACGAGCATAGAATTTTTCAGCAGTTTACATCAAAACAAATTGTAGGTTCAGTAAAACTCAGTCATCGATATAGGTTTGAACAACGGTTTGTAGAATCTGATTTTAAAATGCGTTTCAGATATTTTTTAGGCTTGAATATTCCGTTAAATAAGAAAGAAAAAGAATTAAGTAAATATTATCTTTCTGCTTATAATGAAATATTTTTAAATACCAAATCATCTATTTTTGATAGAAATAGAGTTTACGCAGGTATAGGCTATAAATTAAACAATCAATTAAGATTAGAAGCAGGTTATATGAATCAGTTTTTTGAAATGTCAAGTAGAGATCAATTTAATATAATTACGTTTTTCACTTTTTAATAAGGGAGAAAAGCAAGTGTTTAACAATAAACAAATATACATGAAGAACTTATTTTCAAATATCAAAGGGGATGCCTTTGGTGGGATTACCGCAGGAATTGTAGCATTACCCTTAGCCTTGGCTTTTGGGGTGTCCTCAGGCTTAGGGCCTACAGCAGGACTATACGGAGCTATCTTTATTAGCTTTTTTGCAGCTCTTTTTGGAGGGACAAACACACAAATTTCTGGGCCAACTGCACCAATGACAGCGGTTTCAATGGTTGTAATTGCTGGGATTATAGCAGCTAATGATGGAGATGTTACCAAAGCATTACCGGTAATTTTAACTGTGTTTTTATTGGCTGGTTTAATGCAAATTGGCTTAGGCGCTTTAGGTTTAGGAAAGTATATTAGGTACATTCCCTATCCAGTAGTTTCTGGTTTTATGACGGCTATTGGAGTTATCATTTTATTAACCCAAATTCTTCCGTCTATTGGTTATTATCCAAAAGAAGATTCTGAATTTGTAGAAACTTTTAAAATCGAAGCTGAAGACGTTATTCTCGAAAACATTATTAAGGATGAAGCAAATGAAGGAATTTTAGTTCTTGAAGATTTCAATGAAACTATTAATAGAGCCAATGCAATCACTGAAGAAGAAATATTAGCAGAGGCTGCTACAATGGCAAAAAATGAAGGAAAGAATACTTTAGGAGTTTTAAAAATATTACCAAGAGCAATACAAAATATAAATTGGTTGGAGCTTATATTAGCTTTGGGAACTATTATTATTATTTACGGGTTTAAGCGTATTACTAAAGCCATACCAAGTACATTAGTCGCATTAATAGTAATGTCTGGAATTGCGGTTGGATTTGGTTTAGATTATAGGCCGATTGAAGAAATTCCAAGTGGGTTACCAATACCTAATCTCGAAATTTTCACACAGTTTTCTTTAAGTAGCATAACACCTTACATATTTACGGCACTTACTTTGTCTTTGTTAGGCGCTATTGATTCTTTGCTTACAAGTGTCGTGGCAGATAACATGACAAAAACCAAGCACAAACCAAATAAAGAATTAGTTGGTCAAGGTATTGGTAATAGTATAGCTGCTGTGTTTGGTGGAATACCAGGAGCCGGAGCAACTATTAGAACGGTTGTAAATATTACATCAGGAGGAAAAACTAAATTATCAGGAATGATAGCTGGTATTCTTTTATTAATAATTTTATTAGCTTTAGGGCCAATAGCATCGCAAATTCCTGCAGCAGTTTTAGCAGGAATATTAATTACAGTTGGTATTGGTGTTATGGATTATAAGGGATTAAAAGCAATTCCAAGTTTACCAAGAGATATTAAATTCGGGCCATTTAAATTAAGCTCAGAGGTATTAGTAATGCTTATTGTATTATTACTTTCTACGTTTTGGGATTTAATTTATGCTGTAGGTATTGGTTTGGTCATAGCGTCATTAATGTTTATGAAAAAAATAGGCGACTTAACTGCAGAGCGAAGTGATGTTGAATCATTAAAAGAAAAGGCTTGGGCAGATGAGGTTGACTTTCCAGAGAATTTAAAAGAAAAAGTGTTTATTAAACATATAAAAGGGCCTTTATTTTTTGGTTCAACTAGCGATTTCCAAGCATTGTCTCAGCAAATTCCAGATACTGCCAATACCGTAATTATAAGACTAGATAGAATGCAATACATGGATCAATCGGGACTATATGCTATGGAGGATATATTGCAAGAATTGAATAAAAAAAACATTGAAGTCCTTTTTGTTGATTTATTAAAACAGCCAAGGTATATGATGGAGCGTATTGATATTGTGCCAGATTTAATTCCAAAAGAGCATATATTTGATAATTTTAAAGAATGTTTAGCTTGGATAAAACAAAATATAAATGGAGATAAATAATTATTAATTGTTTAAAAATAAGTAGAATTTAAAAAATAAAAAGATGAAAAATATAGCATTAAATAAAGAGGCACAATTGGCATTAACCCCAAATAGTGTTTTAGAAGATTTGTTAGAAGGAAACAATAGATTTGTAAATAACACGACACAGTCCGTTGATAATAGCGCATTAGTAAACCAGACTACAGGAGGACAATTTCCTAAAGCCGTTGTATTATCTTGTATTGATTCGAGAGTTCCTGTTGAGACCGTTTTAGATCAAGCTATTGGCGATGTTTTTGTTGCTCGAGTAGCAGGTAATTTTGAGAATGTAGATATTTTAGGAAGCTTAGAATATTCATGTAATGTAGCAGGAAGTAAGTTGATTCTTGTTTTAGGCCATGAAGCTTGCGGTGCTGTAAAAGCCGCTTGCGATGGTGTAGAACTAGGAAATATTACTGCAATGTTAGAAAATATTTTACCAGCAGTAAAACAAAGTGCTGATGAGGTTGATGGCGAATTAAACTCATCTAATAAAGCATTTGTAGCTAAAACAGTAGAAAACAATGTAAAGTTAACAATTAAGCGTATTCGCGAAAAAAGCCAAATTTTAACCGAAATGGAAGATAATGGTGAAATAGCAATTGTTGGAGGCGTTTATAATTTGCATACTGGAAAGGTAGAAATGCTTTAATAAATAGTATAAAAAAAACAAAAAAACCACTCATATGAGTGGTTTTTTTGTTTAATTTAAATGGATTTAATCCAAAGTAAATGTTTCCATTTTTCTTTCTCTCGTAATACCAAGGCAATATTTATAGCAAATAAGCCTCCTGTTTGTATAAGTTCTCCAATTTCATCAGTTTCTAAAAAGAGGTGAAACAAAAAGATATGTAACGTTATTGGTAATAAAAATAAAGCACCAATAAAGCCAGTTCCTTGTATAATTAAAAGTAATCCAAATAATAACTCGCAAACTCCTAGCACTTGCCAAAAATAGCCTGTCTGTTTAGCGCCGTTTATATAAAGTATCTTTTGTAAAGTATTTACTTTACCAGGAGAAGTAAATTTTTGAGCTTTTTCCACTACTTCAAGCGGTTCTGGGATTGGTTTTTGAAATTTTTGAATGCCTCCATATATCATAAAGCTTCCCAGTGCCAGACGAAATATGATAAATAATATGCTAATTGAATTTCCCATATTAAAAAGTTGTTACACTTGCGTTAGGTTGATAAACATAATTAAATGTATAGTATGGAGTCACATCAACAGTTATATCTGGATTTGCAGGTGCATTTTTGTAATAACTTAAAATTTCAACTTTAGCATAAAGTCCATTTCGTGTTTTAAAAACAAATATTTTACCTGGTATTGGTGTAATTAGGTGGGTTGGTGGACCAGCATAGGTGTACCATCCATTTCCACTTCCAGTTGGAATTGCATATCCTGTGCCAGAATCTTGTGTGAATAATGACGTATCAACACTTGTTATAGATGCCATAGTTCCGTTTGCAATATAAACACCGGCTTCTCTTGTTCGGTTAGGTTCATCAGTTGTTCCTAATGTTGTTCCTCCATTTACAATAATTGATGTTCCTCTAAAAGCAATATCCCAATCTGTATCACTTATTGTTGTTTTGCCAGTCTCGAAATTAAACTTTGCAAATTGCCCAGAAACTGGCTGCCCTTGACCTCCTGTTTGTGGTGCATGTAAGTTTGAAATGGTTTCAGACTCTATTTCTAATAAAGGTGTTGAATTATCATCATCACTACTACAAGAAGTAAAACCTATAAATAATGCTACTAATGTTAAAAATTTGATTGTTTTCATTTTGTTTATTTATTAAAATTGAATGTTAAGTTTTCCGTATATAATTCGACCAGCTATATTGCTTATGTTTTGTGAGTCAGTAAAATGGAATAGATTATCAATTCCTAAGCTTAATTGATAATTTTCATAGAAGCTTTTATTAATGGCAAAATCAATAATAGTATAACCATCAACAAAGTTGTCATAAGTATCTAAATAGTTATTTCCGTTGCTATCTAATAAGCCATACTTACTTCGAAATGTTCCTCTAATATTAGTGTTCATATCCCACTTAGGAATGGTGTAAAATAATTTTAGGTTTGCCATGTGCCTAGACCTATTGAACAAGCCGAAATAGTCTTCTTTTTTCAATTGAAAAGATGGAGAACTAGGGTTTTCTCTGGCAAACACATCTCCTTTTTCAAAAGCATTTTCTGCAGTTGTATCTTTTGCAAATAATAGTTGATAACCACCAGATATTTTTAGTTGATTTATAGGTTTCCAAGTAGTATTAAATTCTAAACCTTGTGTATAAACTTTATTGACATTATAATAGCTAAATACATTTTGACCATTGGTTTTATTAGCTATAATTCTGGTATCAATCAAATCACTAATATTATTTCTAAAGAGGTTTAAATCTAATTTTAAAACAGATGAAAGCATATAATCAAACCCAATATTAATGCTAATAGAATTTTCTGGGTTTAATTGCTGTTGAAACTCTGATACAGGAACAATAATATTAGCTATCTGCCCTTGTGCTTCTAATTCAGGAATAGCTGTAGAAACTGCATTATATCCTAAAACAGTATATCCTACAGTTGCATTTGTAAAATCGAAATATAACTGTCTAAAATCAGGTGCTTTAAAACCCGAGCCAACAGAACCTTTTATAGCAAGGTTATCATTTAATTCATATCGAATAGCTGCTTTTGGGCTAAACTGAGATTTATACTTATTATGGCTATCAAAACGTGCACCAATAATTACATTAAGCTTTTCTGTTAGATTGCCATCATATTGAAGATAGAGGTAAGGTGAGTTAAACTCTGGTTGAATAGTAAAATCTGTCCTATCTAAAGTTTCATGATTTAACCCTAATCCTCCAATGAAGGCATTTTTATCATCAGGATTATAAGTGGCTCGAATTTCTGGGCGAATCAATAATTGATTATAATAACTACTGCTAAATCGAGAGTTATTTTCATCATCTAAATAATCCTTTGCTTTATATTTCGTAGTATAAAATTCAAAATAACTACTCCATTTTTCAGAATATTTATGACTCAATTTTAAATGCGAATTCCATTCATTAATAGTGCTTTCACCTTTTAAAGTTGATGAAGCTATATAATCTTGATTTTGAGTATAATATTTCCCTGAAACAAAAAGGGAGGTTGCATCGGTAAAATCATAGATAACTTTTGCATTTAGTGTATAGTTACTAAAAGGGTCAACTGTTTTTAAGTCATCGGCTTTATTTAAATCATAGCCATCACTACTATACCTATTCAAAAAGGCAGTAGCTCCCAGTTTTTTCTTTTTATAATTAATAATAGTACTTAAATCCGCAGTATTGAACGCACCAACCCTAAAATTTGTGTTTCCATTAAAACCATATTTTGGTGTTTCTGTAATAATATTTATAACACCACCAAGCGCTTCACTACCGTATAGACTTGAAGAAGCTCCTTTAACGACTTCAATTTGTTTAATGTTTCCAACAGTTATTCTACTAATGTCTAAAGTCCCAGCCGAACGACCAACAAGCGGAACACCATCTACAAGAATTAAGGTGTATTGTGAATCTAATCCTTGCAATTGAATACCTTCTCCGCCACCAAAATCGGGTATAGTAATTAATCCAGTTTGTTCATTAAGAATATCGTTTAACCTAATTGAATTTGAGCGTTCAATATCTCTTTTAGATATAATTTGAGCAGGTAATGGTAAAGATGATAATTGCCTTATGGTTCTAGTTGCTGTAATAATTACCTCATCTAAATTTTCTGTTTTGCTCGAATCTGTTGCTACCACTTTAATTTCTTGAGAAAATGAATAGCTAACAAAAAAAAGTGAAAAATAAATGCGAAAATATTTTTTATTTAGAATCATTCTTAATTAAATTTGTCGCAAATATATAAGTTATTTTAATTCAGTCTAAATAAGAATAACAAATTTTTTAATTTTTTTTAATCATGAACAACAAACCTTTAAAAATGAAACGATTAACACTTTTACCATTATTAATTTTAACATTTTCAGTTATAGGAAATGCTCAAAACAAGAAAGAACAAGACCAAAATGCCATAAAAGATATGTGTGGCTGTTATGAAATTAAGTTTAAATATGCTGAAACATTTTCTCCAGATATAGCCTATGAAAAAGCTTATGATTATAGGGCTTCTGCTTTAGAATGGGCAGAATTAGTAACAGATAAAAATGATAAAATAACTATTCAGCATTTACTAGTAGTTAACGATACTATGGTTATTAAGCATTGGAGACAAGATTGGGAGTTTCAAAACCAAAATATTTTTAACTACGAAGCAAAAAATACATGGAGTGTGAATGAACTTTCTGAAGAAAAAGTAAAAGGTCAATGGACCCAAAAAGTATATCAAGTAGATGATAGTCCACGATATTCAGGTTCGGCAACCTGGGTTCATGTAGATGGAAAACGTTATTGGGAGAATAAAACAGATGCACCGCTACCTAGAAGAGAATACTCAAAAAGAAGTGATTATAACATAATGGCTAGAGGCAATACAGTAAAGCTTACAGATTACGGATGGTTACATGAGCAGGACAATGATAAAATCATAAGAGAAACTGGCGAAAAAGATGAGCTTTTAGTACAAGAAAAGGGATATAATGTTTATAAAAAAGTAGCAGACGGAAAATGTAAACTTGCTAAAGATTGGTGGAGAGAAAATGATAAAGTCTGGAAAAAAGTAAGACAAGAATGGGATAAAGTCTTTGCTGAAAATAAAGAAGTAAAACTTAAAGAAAAAGTTGATGATAAAAGGTTGTATCAACACTTATTTGCTTTGGATAATAAAGCCAGCAGTAAAGACATTAGAACTATAATTAATAAATTTTTGAATTAGTTTAATTAATCTTATAACAGCATATTTTTGAATTATGGAAGATATATATACCATTTATTATAACAGTTTTGGGATAGCTTTTCAATGGAAAAGATGTGCTGTTAAAGATTTAAAAAAAATCCAACTTGTTTTTAGAAATACTGGATTGTTCTTAACCCAAAATGAATTAGTTCAGTTTTCTAAAAACATAAAAAAATCATTAAATCAATCTTTAAAATGTGAAGATTGTAACAATCAAAATTCGTGTAAATCCATTTTGTTAGAAGCCCCAAATACACAAACAAGCTTTGCAATGAGTTATAATGAATTAAAAGAAATTAACGATTTAGTTAACGGAACATGCTTTCAGCTTAATTTAAATAAACTACTAGAAAAGCTTATTATTTCTTAGGCACTATCATTTTCAGAAGTGGTATTTTCGTCCTTAGGCGCTAATATATTTGGAAAAATGGTTGGTATTAAGGATTTAACAGGTTTATAAAGTACAGTGTCATCTATATTTTCTTCGTCAACAAACGTAATCGTGCTGTTTAGTTTGTCAAAAATATTTAAAACCACACTTAAAATAAGGGCAATTTTTAAAGCACCAAAAACACCTCCTAAAAATTTATTTATAATACCAAGAGCCGCAAAATCGGCAAGTTTGGTTAGTGCTTTTCCGGCAAGTGCAATAGCTAAAACAATAATTACAAAAGTAATTGCAAAGGCAGTAATATTAATAGTTTTCTCATTCCAGTCTACTTTACTATACAAAAAATCAGAAGCAAAATTACTAAAATGTATAGCGCCATAAACACCAGCAACCAAAGCAACTAAAGAAGCTACTTCAACAAAAAGGCCTTTCATAAACCCTCGAACAAGCCCAAATAAAATTAAAGCACCCAAAACAATATCTATAACACTCATAACTAAACAATTTAAACAAATATAAAATAATAGTCACACTTAGGTTTATTAACTTTGCAACTTTAAATTAGTGAAACTAATATTAATAAACATTTATTGTGCAATTAATGTTTTTGAGTTGAACTAATCCCAATTTCAAATTGGGAACTTATTCATATTTATATCTTATTTAATGTCAAGAGACGAACAATTAAAAGAACGATGGGATTTGGTAGTAAAAAAACTATCAAACCAATTTGCCGATGGAGACATTTTAGACCTCGATGCTATTATTTATCTAATAGGTGTTCAAGAATTAGGACAGCTAAGCAGAACCTATAAAAAAGACCAAAAGCTAGATTTAATGCACATTGCCATATGCAAACTGCTTATTCCTTATGGGTATTACGAGCTCGATTTTGTAGATAATGAAGGCTGGCCACATTATAAAGCATTAGAAGCTTTACCACATCTAAAGGCAGGAGAACAAAGTGTTTTAATGAAAGAAGCCATTGTAAACTACTTTATAGAAACCGAGTTTATAGTGTAAATAATTTGGGCGTTACCACAAGGGTCGGGCTTTCACTACTCGCTCTCTGCGAGGAGCTCAAACAAACCGTTCAATCCCTAACGCAATTCGCTTTTTACGTCATTGCGAAGCAAATTTTTTTATTTGCTGTGGCAATCTGTTTCTTTTAAAAAGATTACTTCGTCGTTTACTCCTCGTAATGACGATATTTTGATTAAATTTGCATTCATTTTTTAAATGACGTTATGATAGATAAGATAAAAGAACTTATAGCAGAAGCAGAAACTTTTAAAGCACAAACAAAAGACGAAGTAGAAGCATTTCGTATAAAATATTTAGGTTCAAAAGGATTATTAAGAGAATTTTATGGCGAACTTAAAAATGTAGCAAACGATCAGAAAAAAGAATTTGGTCAAACTATAAACAAGCTTAAAAAAACAGCCGAAGATAAAGTAAACGCTTTAAAAGAAGAGTTAGAAAACAACGAAGAAGATAAGGGTGTTTTTGGAGATTTATCGCGTCCAGGCGAGCCTATACAAATTGGAGCACGCCATCCTATTTCAATAGTAAAAAATCAAATTATAGATATTTTTTCAGGCATTGGTTTTAATGTAAGCGAAGGTCCAGAAATAGAAGATGATTGGCATAATTTTACCGCTTTAAACTTACCAGAATATCATCCAGCACGCGATATGCAGGATACGTTTTTTATTCAAACAGACCCAGATATTTTATTGCGTACACATACAAGTTCTGTGCAAGTGCGTTATATGGAAAACAATAAACCGCCTATTCGTACAATTTCACCAGGACGTGTGTATCGTAACGAAGCTATTTCGGCACGTTCGCACTGTTTTTTCCATCAAGTTGAAGGTTTGTATATAGATAAGGATGTAAGTTTTGCAGACTTAAAGCAAACACTACAATATTTTACAACCGAAATGTTTGGAAAAAGTAAAATACGTTTACGCCCATCATACTTTCCGTTTACAGAACCAAGTGCAGAGGTTGATGTTTACTGGGGCTTAGAAACAGAGGTAGATTACCGTATTACCAAAGGTACAGGTTGGTTAGAAATTATGGGTTGTGGTATGGTCGATCCAAATGTATTAGAAAACTGTGGTATTGATTCTAAAGAATACTCGGGTTTTGCATTTGGTATGGGAATAGACCGCATTGCTATGTTACTACATCAAATAGGTGATATTCGTTTGTTAAGTGAAAATGATGTACGCTTTTTAGAGCAGTTTAAGAGCGCATTGTAAATCATAAAAGCATAAACAAAAAAGCGTTATTTGAAAAAATAACGCTTTTTTGTTTTGCTAAACTTAGTCTCCGAGAGTCTCTTCAAATAATTTGTATATACGTCTGTATTCGTCAGACCAACTTGAGCTTTCAACAAAACCATGACCTTCTAACGGAAATACAGCAAGTTCCCAGTTTTCTTTTTTAAGTTCAATTAAGCGCTGAGACAAACGAACTACATCTTGAAAATGAACATTAGTATCTATCATTCCATGTAACATAAGTAAATGTCCTTTTAATCCTTCAGCAAAATATATAGGTGAGCTTTGTTTATATGCTTTTGGGTCTTCAATTGGTGTATTTAAAATATTGGCAGTATAACCATGATTGTAATGAGCCCAATCTGTTACAGATCGTAATGCAGCACCACTTTTAAAGGTGTCAGGAGATTTAAACATAGCCATTAGTGTAATAAAACCACCATAAGAGCCGCCGTAAATTCCAAGCCTGTCTTTATCTATGCCATGGTTCTCAATTAGGTATTTCGCTCCATCTATTTGATCATTCAAATCTTTTCCGCCCATATGCCTGTAAATAGCGGTTCGCCAATCACGCCCATAACCTGCACTAGCTCTAAAGTCTATTGCCAAAACGGTATAGCCATTATCAACTAAAAAATTATGAAACATGTATTCACGAAAATATGATGGCCACCAACGGTGTACATTTTGTAAATACCCAGCACCGTGAACAAATACTACCGCTGCTCCATTTTTTTTCTCTGGAGAGGGTTTGTATAGTGTGGCAGGAACATTAACACCATCTCTTGCTGTAAAGTTTATTATTTCAGAATCCATCCACTTATAAGATTTAAAAGCTTCGGTAGTAGATGTTGTAAGTTGTACCATATCTGCTCCAGCTTTGTTTGGCATGGTATATAATTCCCAAGGCTTATTGGTGTATGAATACCGAATAGCAAGTTGTTTTTCATCTGGAGAAACGGTTACTTGATGGCCTCCCTTTAAAGAAGTGATTTTAGTCAATTTTCCACCTTTGACAGGTAAATGATAGAAATGCTGTTCATGCGGACTCACTTTGTTACTTGTAAGGTAAAAAGTTTTTTTATCCTTAGATAAATTTGTATCTAGTATTTCAAAATTACCCTTGGTTAAGGTCTTAATTTTACCAGTATTAACATTGGCAGTATACAAATGAGCATATCCTGTTTTTTCAGATTTAAACCAAATATTACTATCGTCAAGCCATCCCATTGTACCTCTTGAAAACCAGCCTATTCCAGAGCCGCCAATCCAAGCGTCATCATGCTGCCTATCTATTAGTTTTAAACTTCCATCAGATAGATTTACAGTCATAATCCATCGGTCTTTATAATCTGTGGAGGTAATATTTACGACAGCTTTACCATCATTTGAAAATATTGGAGAACCAATACTTACTGGTCTTGCGGTATCATAAGTATCGTCATATTCTGATTGATTTTCAGCATACTCTTTCAAATATTTTGGTTTGTCAAAAACACCTTCAATAGAATCTGTTTTAATTTGATAGGTGTCGCCAGTTTGTAAATTCAAAATCCAAGACTCAGATGAGTATTGAGGGCTTCCTACTTTTGATCTTGCATTTAAATCTGTTGTGTAACCACTCTCGGTAGTATAGTCTGGAACAATAGTGTTTTTACTATTTGGAGGAGTAAATAAACGATATATTACATAGTTTAAATCAGGAGAAATGCTTCCACCAAAAAATTGTTTATCATCATAGTAAATAGTTTTAGGGCGCTCAAATTCTAATTGTTTTTGCCTGTATTCTTGAGCATTACCTTCATTTTTACGTTTTTCAAGAATATTAAAATATTTTAACTGATCATCAATTAACCATTGGTCTTGATTACTAACCTTGCGTTCAGACTTTTTATTTCCATTTTTAAAATCGGTAAGCTGTTTAGTAGCTCCACTTTCAATATACCACTGATAGAAATTATTTCCTTGTTGATAAATGATGGATTTTTCATCTCCAGAAAATTGGGGGTTTGATTCTCTAGTAACAGTATTTGTAATACGTTTAGTGGAATAGTTTGAAGTATTCATTAAAAACAAATCACCGCCTTTATCATATACCTTCCATTTAAAATCTTTAGAGTAATCTCCATCACTAGGTCTTTCTTTAAGTTCATTAAAAGAAGGTTTGTTAACCTTTTTCGAATTGATGTTTGCTTTATAAGTAGATCGGATGGTATCATTATCTGGATTCCAACTAAAATAAATGTCTTTACTGTTTTCTGACCAATTAATGTTGGTTGGCAAGTAACCTATAAAACCTTCACCCTGCATAATCTGGTCAATAGTAAGTTGTGATTGATTGTTAGTTTGAGCAATGCTAAATGAAGTTACTAAGCATAGTACCCATAAAATTGATTGTTTCATCTAAATTTGTTTTTGAAAGCGCAAATGATTTATTTTTGCATCTAATTTAGAGCTTTTCAACCTAAGTACGAAATGAAAAAAGACATCCAAATTCCTAAAGTAGAAGGCGTTTACATAGCTATTGTAAATGAGTATAATGATATTTACAAAACTCAAGATTGGAATGCATATATAATTAATGATAAAGAAGTTGATTTAGATATGGTACTTATAGTAACTAGTGGATATTCAAAAGAAAAAACCACATCTATTTTTAGAAAAAAATTAGATAAGCTTCCTAAAAAGAGTTATGCTAAGATAGAATTGATGCAAGAACCATTATTTGCATTAAACAATACATTTAAGGTGTCTTTTTTTGAAGGCAATACGATGTTTGATAAAACGTATCTGTTTAGAGAAAACACTATTAACTTAAAAGCAATGCAGTCTATTCCTTTAATAAACGCTAAAGGTGTTTTAGTAAAGTAGTTTAGCGTCAGATTTTCCTCGTTTTTTTAACTTTAGTTCTTTCAAACTCGTTTAAATCTATACTATATAAACGAGACGTTGAAGATTTAGAGAATTCATCTTGAAAATAGCCACCAAGCAAATAAATTTTTTCATTGAAATAGTATAGTTTAGAAGCTTTTAAATTCAAGTTTATTTCATATTCATTTAACTCTTTTGTGTTAATATTAAAAGTTACTATTTTACCATTATTAAATATGTAAATTATATTATCATTATAAGCTAAAGCGGGTTTTTCTATACCATAAAATAACTCGCCTTCTTTTTCCCATTTTCCGCTTGAAATATTATAAGATTCTATTTCAGATAAAGGGTTGCCATTAAATCCACCAATAAGGTATATTTTGTTTTCAACTAAAACTCCTTTTACTTCCTTTGCTTTTGACATTTCACTTAACTCATACCAATAACCGGTTCCTATATTATATATATGCGATTTGTTTGTGTATGTTTTTTTTCCATCTTTACTTAGTTTTACAGAGCCGCCCATAACAATAATGTTATTATTATAAGTGAATGACTCAAAGTTAACTGCTTGATGTGGGTTTGTATCATCGATTGCTATGGTGTTATTTTTTAAATCGAAAATTTCAATTTTATCATCTAAATATTCATACTTTTTATTTATAGATAGCCTTTTTCCTCCTAAAACGTAAATAGAATTATTGTGAAAATTTAATGTGTTATAAGCGCGATTTCTAAATTTTAAATCTGATTTTAACCAAACCCCAGTTCTAATATCGTATATCTGTAAATCACCTTTATAATTTTCCCACGAAGTATTTGCTAATAAGCCTCTACGTATGTCTTTTATAGAAGGGTTAGGAATATGAATGATATCATTTAAGGTTTTTCTAGCTGTATCAACTAAATTTGACGCGTCACCACCAATTACATATATTTTAGAGTCTATTAATGTAGAAGCAAAAGAGTGTCTTCCTGTTTTTAAAGAAGATAATTTTTTAAAATGTATTTTTGGTTTTAATTTCTTATTTGAAGTAACAATAACTTTATTAAGGTTTTCAGTTTTTTTGCGAAGGCATACAATGTAATTCTCCTTTTTTAAATCTGAAAAGGATTTCTTTTTTAAGTAATAACCAATAATTGAAAAACAAAGAGTGTCATTTTTATTAGTCTTGGATTTTAAATGAAATTCACCATCTTTATTAGAAACACTACCTTTTTTTATGGACTTATTTATATAAACATGAACGTTCTCTAAAGGGGTATTAGATTGTTGATCCAAAACTACGCCTTTAATACTTTGACTGAATAAAATAAAACTTGAAAAAAATAGAAGAATGAATAATTTCATTAAGGTAAAATTTAAGCTTTACTAGTGGTTGAGGGAATCTTGCTCACTAACTTACAGCAAAAATTAAGCCATTTTAAACACTGTGTTTTAATCCAATTTCTCAGTCAACTTTTTAAACACTTTTTTAGGGTCTTTGCCTTCGTATAAAATACCGTAAACAGCATTAATAATTGGCAAACGTGTCTTTTTTAAGTTTTTCTCGTTAAGTAAAAAAGCACTTTTTGTAGCATAATAACCTTCAGCAACCATACTCATTTCCATTTGCGCAGATTTTACTGTATAGCCTTTACCAATCATGTTTCCAAACATACGGTTTCTAGAAAAAACAGAATAACCAGTAACTAATAAATCGCCCAAGTAAGCCGAATTATTAATGTTACGTTTCATTTTATGCATCTTTTTAATAAAACGTTTCATTTCTCGAATCGCATTACTCATTAATACACTTTGAAAATTATCGCCATAGCCTAAACCATGTGCAATTCCTGCTGCGATTGCATAAATGTTTTTAAGCATAACCGCATATTCGGTACCAATAATATCATCACTAGTTTTAGTTTTTATATACCGACTCGATAAAGCATCTGCAATATGTTGTGCTTTTTTAGCATCAGCACAAGAAATGGTTAGGTATGATAAACGCTCTAAAGCAACTTCTTCTGCATGACAAGGGCCAGCAATAACAGCAATATTATCGAAAGGAATTTTATAAGCTTCATTAAAATGCTCTCCAACTAGCAAACCAGTTTCTGGCATAATACCTTTTACTGCAGAAACAATAATTTTATTTTCAATATTAGCGGTTAGTTTTTCTAACTCTGAGTGTATAAACGCTGAAGGAATTACAAAAATTAAAACATCAGCGTAATCGGCAATTTCATTAATGTCATTACTTATTTTAAGCTGTTCTAAATGAAATTCAACAGAGCTTAAATAATTAGGATTATGCTTTTCTTTTAATAAATGCTCTTTAGTGTAAACACTTCGCATATACCAACCCACTTCATCTAAATTTTCGCAAAGCATTTTTACAATGGCTGTTGCCCAACTTCCTGCTCCAAAAACCGCATATTTTAAAGGTTTATCCATAAAAAACATAAATTATTTGAGTTTCAAAAATACATAAAAATTAATCAATGTTAAGTGAATAAAATATTCCAATTTCTTTTTTGGCACGCGTTTTGAAACTGTATAAAAAGAAACCCTAAAATGTTTGATTATGAAGACTGTAAAATTACTCTTAAGTTTTGCTTTAGCAACAACATTATTTACATCATGTTATGTAGAAACCAATATAGTTGATGATGAACCAACAATTTCACTAAACCAATTACTAAGCTCTTACGAGTTGTGGTATGTAGATATTAATAGCACTAGCGGTTATGGTGATACGCCATTTTTGCAAAAAGCGTTTACTATTTCGTTTAGAAATGGCGTTATGTATGCCAATAATAATTTAGTTGGTATTGGAAGTAGTGGTAGCGGTTATGGTATTGCAGTTGCAGATTATGATGCTTATAATATGATTTTAGATGTAACACATGATGCAGACGGGTTTGAAACTTTTGATGTTTTTCAAATAGATAATAATACTATTGAACTTTACAACCCAAACAATGATACATCATACTTTTTAGATGGTTACCAACGCAGTAATTTCGATTATGATTTTGTGTTCTATGATAATATTCATTATTTCTTACAAGAATATGAAGCTTGGGAAAAAACATATACAAGTGAGTTTGGAGCGATAAATGAGTTTGATAACGAAAACTATTTACAGTTTTTAGCAGGCGGAAATGATGATGCTTTTAGAAGCTCTCAAGACGTAAGTGGAACAAGTGTAGATAATCTTGTTTGGGATTACACAGGTGTTTATGGAGTAGGAAATATAACAGGAGATGCTAAGCTTAAAACTTTAACATTAGATTATGATTTCTTTGACAATGAACATTTCGAATTAAGCGTTATAGATGATGGAACGATTGAACTGTATCACCCAACATCTGAAACAGTGTACGAATTTGAAGGTAGAGGATACATTCAATACTTGAAAAATGGTGAAGCAAAAAAGAAAGAATCAGTTAAAAGAAACGAAACGCGTAAGCATAGAAAAAATAAAGTAGACAACCCAAGAGAAAATACTAGGGTTTAACAAAAATTTGGTTGGTTATTTAGTTTAGAAACTGTCTAAGGCAATATGCTTTAGGCAGTTTCTTTTTGTATTAATATGTAATTAAAGCACTATTACTTATCATCTTAGATATAGAAATGTGACGATTCAATTATTTCTGTGTCTAAACCCATGTATCGATTTAAATAACTTTATTTTAACCCGTACAAAAATTAATTAGTAACACTTAAAAAACAAAACAAAAATGGGACTATTTTCATTCATTAAAAATGCTGGAGCTAAAGTATTTGGAATAGGAAAAACAGATGCAGAAGAAGCTGCCGAAGCTGCTGCTGCAGAGCTTAAATTAGAAGAGGCAGCTGCAAGAAAACTAGAAGAGACAATTAACGATTTACAATTACAAGTTGAAGGTTTAAATGTTCATATAGATGATGATGTTGCAACAATTACTGGAATGGCTTACGACCAAGCTACAAAAGAAAAAGTAGTTTTAGTAGTAGGTAATTCTAACGGAATTGCAACTGTAGATGATCAAATGACTGTTGAACATGTAGAACCTGAAGCTCAATTTCATACTGTAGCTAGTGGAGACACTTTAGGTAAAATAGCTAAAAATTATTACGGGAATGCAATGAAATACCCAGTAATTTTTGAAGCAAATAAGCCAATGCTTACAGATCCAGATAAAATCTACCCAGGGCAGGTATTACGTATACCAGCTTTAGACTAATTAAAAGCACCTACTTTACATGTAAAAAGCCAACTTATTTAAGTTGGCTTTTTTAATTGTCATTCTGAGCGAAGCGTAAGAACCTGTTTATTATTTAGTTTCTATAAAAAAGATTACTATAATCATTCTTCCTTCACAATAATCAATACTTTCTTAGCAATGATCATTATAAGCATCAACTAAATTTTCAGCAATTAATTCTGCTGGCCTACCTTCAATGTGGTGGCGCTCTAACATGTGTACTAACTCACCATCTTTAAACAAAGCCATACAAGGAGAACTTGGAGGAAACGGAACCATGTGCTCTCTCGCTTTATCCACAGCTTCTTTATCTACACCTGCAAAAACAGTTGTTATATTATCAGGGCGTTTAGCGTTTTGTAAGCTCATTCTAGCACCAGGACGCGCATTTGCTGCTGCACAACCACAAACCGAATTTACAACCACTAAAGTTGTTCCTTCTTTTGCTAAAGCAGCATCAACAGCCTCGGCAGTTTGTAACTCTTCAAAACCAACATTGGTTAAATCTTCGCGCATTGGTTTTACTAATTCTGCTGGATACATATCTTAAATTTTTGTTTTATAATTTATACTGTGCAAAGTTAATCAAAAAACGTGTAAATAGTATTAGGGCGTTCCCTTAAAACGCTTATGGCGTTATAAGGTCAGGCTATACGTTATATCTTTTGCAAAAAAGCAAAAGGATGCCACTTCTATCCTTAACGCAGTACAACTGTAACAAAATCATAAAAAATTAAACTAACAATAGTATATTTACGCTTTAATAAACAATAAACACATGAGTTTTTCAAAATGGATAGGAGCCTCATTAGGCTGGTCGTTTGGTGGGCCAATCGGCGCCATAATAGGGTTAGCATTAGGTAGTGTAGTCGATGCTATGGCTGATGGTAAAAACAGCCCTTTTTTGGGTCAAGGCAACCCACAACGCAGACAAAGAAGAACCACTTCCAGAACACAACCAAGGCAACGTCCACAAACACAATCAGGCGATTTTGAGGTAAGTTTACTTATACTCGCATCTATTGTTATAAAAGCCGATGGAAAACAAGACCAGCGTGAGTTAGATTTTGTGCGTCAACAATTCTTAAATATGTACGGTAAAGTGCGCGCAAATCATGCCTTTAAACTGTTTAAAAATATAAACAAACAAAATAATATTTCTACACGTCAAGTGTGTTTGCAAATCAAGCAAATGATGGATCATCCATCACGTTTGCAGCTCATGCACTTTCTTTTTGGTATAGCTAAAGCCGACGGTTTTGTAACCGATGATGAGGTAAAACAAATTTATACCATAGCTGGTTATTTAGGTATTAGCTCGAAAGATTACGAGAGTATAAAAGCCATGTTTTATAACAGCCAGGAAAATGCGTATAAAATTTTAGAAATTGATAAAAGTGCTACTAACGACGAGATTAAAAAAGCCTACCGAAAAATGGCTAAAAAATACCATCCAGATAAGGTAATTCACTTAGGTAAAGAACATCAAAAAGGTGCCGAAGAAAAATTCAGACAAGTTCAGGCCGCTTATGAGCAGTTGCAAAAAGAACGTAGGTTTTGATTTTTTGTCATTTCGACAGCAGGAGAAATCTCATAATTATGTAAGCAAAAGGATGTGATATCTTACTCGTGCCTCATTTCGACATGACAAACATCATCATTATTAAAATATTTAAATAAATTTAGGAGACCTTTTCACAATTTGACCATTAAGTAATAAACCAGTTTTATGAACGATAAAAAAATCTTAGAACTCTTCAAAGATGGTCAGCGCGAAAAAGCCTTTGTAAAATTATATAGTTTATATCCTAAAATTGAAACACTCATTCTTTCAAAAGGAGGAAATAAACAAGATGCTTCAGATGTTTTTCAGGAAGCTTTAATTATACTAAACAGAAATCTAGAAAAATCAGATTTTAAACTCACCTCTTCATTTTACACGTACTTATATTCCGTATCGCGATTTATTTGGAAGGATACTCAAAAGAAATTTTCAAAACAAGAATTACACAATTTAAACGACATAGAAGTTGAATCCTTCCATAGTGTTTTAGAAGAAAAGAAATATCAACTTGCAGAACTCGCATTCCTCAAATTAGGAGAACGATGTCGGCAACTTTTACAACTGTTTTATCAAAAAGCCATGTCTTTTAAAGATATAGCTAAAGTGATGCAATTCAAATCTGAAAAGATTGCAAAAAACCAGAAGTATAAGTGCTTAATAAAAGCAAAAGACATCTATCGAAATAGTAAAACGGTTCGATCTTAATTTAGGAAATCATGGAAAATCATATACAAAACATAGAGTTAATAAATAACTATTTAAACAAAACGCTTTCGGGGGAAGAATTGAAGGCTTTTGAAAATCGTTTAAAAGTAGATGAATCCTTTGCAAAAGAATTTGAGACGCATGTTCTTTTTTTAGAAGGATTAAATCGCCAACAATTAAAAGAAGAAATCAAAAAAGTAAAACAGTCTTATGTTAAAAGCAAATGGTTTAAGTATTTAGTGTTTACTTCCGGATTAGTATTGGCTTTATTGGTAATCATCTATTTTAATGGGTTCAACTCTGATAAAGAATATTTAAAAGGCAAAATGAATTTTGAATCAGAATATATTCAAAATTTTAAAGTTGATACAGATTCAATTGTTGAAATAGTTGGAGAAAAAGGAACTGTGATACGATTTAATCCAAAAGATTTAGAAACAATTTCAAACAAGTCATTTACTGGAGATTCTTTAAGTATAGAATTGATTGAATTAACTACTAAACAGGATTTACTTTTAGCAAATGCTCAGACAGTTTCTGATGGTAAATGGTTAATTTCTGGAGGTGCTTTTAAAATTGGTATTAAGGCTCATGGAGAGTTTTTGATTTTGAAGAAAGATAAAATTATGAATGCTACGTTTCCTAAAAGCACAAATGAACCCAATATGGAGTTGTTTTATGGTAAAAGAGACAAAAGAGGTATGATGAATTGGAAACCTATTGGTGATTCACTAAGACTCAATCCTTATGTAATTTTAATTGAAGAAGGATATGTGATTGATGTTGAGTTTACTAAGCTATATGGTGTGGATGGTTTTAAAGAAGTTTATGTTTGTGATACTTTGGGTTTTTTAAGAACTAAAGATGTAAAGGAGAGGCTGCCTAAGGGAAATTTTTATAATTATAATATTGATACTCTAAGAATTCTAAAAGAACGCGTAAAAATTATTGATGATAAATATGATTGTGAATGGTCTTGGATTGATATTATAAAAACCTTTAAAACCAAGACTCTAGATTCTTTATATCGAAAAAAAGAAGTAGTAATTGATTCAGTTTTAATTGATTTAGATATTAACTTTGCTTCAGAATGCAGAGAGATATGGGGTGAGGTAACTAGACAGATTTCTAAGCGTGAACATGATACTTTGAGAGATGTTTTTTCTAAGGTTGAATATGAAAAGCAAAGGTCAAAATATTATATGGATGTTGAAGAAATTAAGCGCTTTGATAATATTGCTGATAGTATATATCAATCCATTGAAATATCCAAACTAGGCTGGATAAACATCGATAAGTTTGCTTTAGATGAAGAAAAAGTCAATGTTAAACTTAGTATTAGTATAAATACAAATTTTAATGAAATTCGTGTTATTGACAAAAGGAATAATACCATACTAAATGTTTATGGAAATCAAATAGATTTACCAGTTAATAGAAGTTTTCAAATCATTGCTTTTGGTGTAAAAGGGAAAGATATTTATGGGTTTAAAAAATCAGTTAGATTTAGTAAAAATGGGAACTTAAAAGTAGATTATAAAAAGATAGATGAATCTCAAATAAAGTCAATCTTAGTTATTGATTAGTTTTTATAACTCCCATCAATAAAATCAATAGCTTCCTGTTGGGTTAAAACAGCAAACTTTTTATAACGATTGTGCACATCAACAATTTCATCTAAAGCTTTTTCAACTAGCAGTTTGTTTTTCCAAGTATTAAGATGGGTAACTACGGTTTTTAAACAGCCTTTTTTATATGCTATTTGTCCTATAACATGAATTAAAGTATCCGATACACGTTTGGTTTCATCAAACTCTAACGTTTTTAATAAAGGCAAAATGTCTTGAGGATGTGTACGCCCGCGTAACTCAATACCATGACAGATTTCTCTTCGTACTTCTTTGTCAGGGTGCTTTAAATAAGTTTTCGCCCAAGCTAAAACAGGAACAGGATTGCGCTCGCCCATTTTTTTAACCGAACCAATCACCGCATTTCTAACCGAGTGGTGCTTATCAAATAAGCCAACATCAAAAAAGTGTTGCACCTTATTAAAATGAAATTTACCAATTTCGCCAGCTGCATTTACAACAGTTTGTCTTACTTTGCTTGCACTGAGCGTAGTCGAAGTGTCAGACTCTAATAAGTTTTTTAAAGTTGAAAGAATATGTTGTTGTAATTCTGGTTTGTTATAAAAAATTTTCCCAATGGCTAAATACCCTGTTTTTCGAATATAGGTGTCTTCATCAGAAAAGTATTTGATGATGTTTTCTGTTATGTCAGAAGATAAATCATTTTGAATATCTTGATTAATTTTTTCAACTAAAACAAGGCGTTCTTCTTTTGATAAATCGTAAAATGCCATATTAATTTACTTCAAGTTTATAACCAACACCATGAATATTAATGATGTTTATAGAAGCATCATCTTTAAACTTTTTTCTAAGCTTAGATATAAAAGTGTCTAGGCTTCTATCTACGAAAACCCCATTATCTTCCCAGATTTCTTTTACAAGTACTTCGCGTTTCACTACTTGGTTTTGATTCGCACTAAGTATAGTCATTAATTCACATTCTTTAACCGATAGCTTTATTTCAACACTTTCTTTTATTAATTTATTCTGGTCTTTATAAAACCGATAATGTCCAATTTTTGAATAAGGTAAAGCATCCTTTTCAGTGCTTGTTTTATTACGGAATTTCATTTTATATAAAAACCCAAAACCGACTAGAGCAATAAAAATTATTAGAAATAAAAAATAAGGATTCTTAAAAATTATAGACGACTTGTTTTCAAGAAAAAGCACCTTAATAGTGTAACAATCGTTAGGCAGCTTTCTCTCTAAACACGGAATAATATCATTCTCGGTTAAGCCAGTAATTTGATAACTATATGATACTTCTTCATTTTCACAATTAATGACTTCAACAATATAGCGCTTAGGTAATTTGGCAGTGTTTAAACTTCGCTTAGTAAAAGCCACTAAACTATCTGGAGCAATTGATAAGGTGTTTTGAAAAGAAATTTCATAGTCGTTGTCGGCGGTTTTAATAATAGGTAATATTAAAGATGTAGAATCGTTACTCGCTAACATTAATTTATTACCAACATCTCTTAAAGCCACTTTAACCGTTTCAGAAAAATGATTCTGAGGCGTATCATTTACACAACCAATCAGCGTGAAAAATAATATTGTCAATAAAAGAAAAAGAGATTTTTTCATGGTGACGTTTAAAACAGTTAAATAAATGAAAATTTTCAACTTTTTGCACCTGTTTCACACTTCTTTCACATTTTTTTTACAAAACAGGAACACAATGCATTTAGTTTTACAGGAAAATATAAACAGATGAAAAAAGCAACAATTTTATTATTCCTTCTTTGTTCAATAGTTAGTTTTAGTCAACAAGAAGTATTAATCAACACTAAAGCGAGTATTGTAAATTGGAAAGGATCAATGCTTTTTAGTTTTGGTGGACACCACGGTACAGTTAATTTTAAAGAAGGTAAAATTATTAAAACAAACAATAAAATTACTGGAGGAACTTTTACTGTAGACATGACATCTCTAATCAATACTGGTGGTGATTACAGTGAAGATTTGGTAAAACATTTAAAAGACGAAGATTTTTTTAACGTTAAAAAATATTCAACAGCAAAATTGGTAATAACTAAGGTAGAATATCAGAAAAACGGTCGATTAAAGATGCATGCAAACCTTTCCATAAAAGAAATTACAAAACCGATTTTGTTTGAAGCCAAATTAAATTCAGATGGCACAAAACTAGAAGCCAAATTTAAGATAGATAGAACAGATTGGAATATTCTTTATGGGGCCAAAGGTGTAGTTAAAGTAAAAGATTATGCGATTTCTGATGCTATAGAGTTTGATGTTATTGTATTTTTTGGTGAAGATAAATGTTAAGAACAGCACACATCCTTTTTTTCATGTTTTTGGCATCCAATGTTTTTTGCCAACAAAACGAGTATAATAAAACGTTGTGGACTGTTGCCTGGAGCCCCGATGGTAAGTATTTAGCAACTGGAGGGGATCAAGATGAGTTAATGCTATTTGATGGAAAAACTTTTGAATTGATTAAAACTTACCCAGTTAAAGATGTGCAACTAAGCAGGCTTAAATGGCACCCTTTTCAAAATAAACTAGCAGTTATAACTCAGAGTAGAACATTTAAAGCAAAAATCCTTGATCTTGATAACGATTCTTGGACTGATTTAAGAGGATTGAAGAATAGCTTTAGAGCATTAGGGTGGAATTATACAGGTGAATTTTTAGCCGTTTCAGAGCTTGAAAGCTTTGTTTCAATATTTAATATTGACGGTACTCGCGTAAGCAGATTTAAAGCAGATAAAAAGGGAGCTGCTGGATTAGATTGGCACCCTAAAAGCAACATATTAGCTACTGTTGGAACTAAAGTTGGGATTTTTAATCATTTAGGAGACACTTTAAAAATATTTGAAACAAGAAAAAAAGAACCTTTTTTACTTTGTATAGAGTGGCACAAATCAGGTAAGTTTTTTGCTGTTGGAGATTATGGCGATTTGGAGAAAGCAGAAAATAAATTAGTTCAATTTTGGAATATTGAAGGTGAAAAAATAAAAGAAATTGAAGGAAGCATTGCAGAGTACAGAAACCTTAGATGGAATAAAAAAGGAACAAAATTAGCAACTGCAAGTGATGCTTTAAGAATTTGGTCTAAAAAAGGCAAATTATTATTTGAATCAAAATCTACAAATGATTATTTGTGGGGAATAGATTGGAGTCCAAACGGGAAATTTATTATTACTTCAAGCCGAAAAGGAGTCATTGCAATTTGGAATAAAAAGGCAAAAAAGATTCAGGAATTAAAATATTAATCTTCAAAAACAACAGTGCTTTTATCTTTAGCAACCGTCAATTTAATCGTTCTCCCTAAAATCATAGCACGATTGTCTTTTTCGTGTCCTGCAGGCATGTTAAATGCAATCGGGAAATCGTAATCAGCTAATGCATCTAAAATAAGTTGCTCAACAGATGTTCCCCAAAGGGTTGTGTTTTTTCGCATTTTGCTCATGTTGCCAACTATAAGACCTTTACAATTTTCAAAATATCCAGCACGTTTTAAGCTTTGTAACATGCGGTCTATATGATATTTGTATTCACCAATTTCTTCAATGAACAATATTTTTCCAGAAGTATCTATGCTTGTTTTAGAGCCCAACATAGTATGCAACATGGTTAAATTACCACCAACAAGTTGTCCAGAACTGTTACCTGTTTTATTATACTTTGAACCTTCTAAAGTGTAGCTTATAGGTTTTCCAAAGGCAGCATCTTTAAAAGTAGAGACGATTTCTTCAATAGTGCTTAAATCATCTTGTAAACTGGTACACATTAGGGCGTGAATACTTTGAAAACCATGATTATGAAATTGATTATGTAATGCTGTAATATCGCTGTAACCAATCAACCATTTAGGTTTTTTTTTGAATTTAGTATAATCTAATTTATCTAAAATCCTAACTGTGCCGTAGCCACCACGAGCACACCAAATGGCAGAAATTTTTGGGTCGTCCAAAGCATTTTGAAAATCTTCACAACGCTCATCATCGGTTCCAGCAAAATGATCTGCGGTGCTAAAAACATGTTTACCAACAATAGCGTGTAATCCCCAGCTTTTTAAAAGAGATTTAGCTTGTTCAACTTCTTTAGTTCGATTTTTTAAAACGCCAGAAGGCGCGACAATAGCAACTGTATCTCCAGCTTTTAAATACGGTGGTTGTATCAATGTAGTTGTTTTTTTAGACAATGATTCTTGTGCCGAAACAGTTTCTTTTCCAAAGAAAAGAATAGCACAACACAAGATAGTAATTAGTGAGATTTTTGACATAATGTAAATGTACATTTTTTTTCTAAATCGGAGTCAAAATGCGTACTTTTACGGCTTCAAAATAACTCGTCATTCCGAGCGAAGCGTGGGAATCTGTTTAATTTAATCTCTTGTTTATGAGTTTGCCACAGTCGTGCCTCCCTTGCAATGACAATTATAATTTAATTTTTTGAGATTGATGAACAAACCAAAACGATATACAATTACTGCTGCGCTTCCTTATACTAACGGACCGATTCATATAGGTCATTTGGCCGGGGTTTATGTGCCAGCAGATATTTATGCACGCTATTTACGTTTAACAGGAGAGGATGTGCTTTTTGTTTGCGGGAGTGACGAACATGGTGTGCCAATTACTATTAAAGCAAAGAACGAAGGGGTTTCCCCACAGGATATTGTTGATAAATATCATGCAATAATTAAAAACTCTTTTGAAGAATTTGGAATTACTTTCGATAATTATTCGCGTACGTCAGCCAAGATTCATCACGATACAGCATCAGAATTCTTTACAACTTTAAATGATAAAGGTGAGTTTTTAGAAGAAACAACTGAGCAATTATACGATGAGGAAGCTAACCAGTTTTTAGCTGATCGTTTTGTAATTGGGACTTGCCCTAAATGTGGAAATGAAGAGAGTTATGGCGATCAATGTGAAAATTGCGGAACAAGTCATAATGCAACCGATTTAATAAACCCTAAATCTGCTATAACAGGCAATGTGCCCTCTTTAAAACAAACAAAACATTGGTTTTTACCTTTAGATAAACACGAAGCATTTTTAAAAGAGTGGATTTTAAAAGGGCATAAAAAAGATTGGAAACCTAATGTATATGGGCAATGTAAATCTTGGATTGATGATGGGTTAAGACCACGAGCGGTTACTCGCGATTTAGACTGGGGAATTCCAGTACCAGCAGAGGGAGGAGAAGGCAAAGTACTTTACGTTTGGTTTGATGCGCCAATAGGTTATATTTCTTCAACTAAAGAATGGGCGGCAAGAGAAGGAAAAGATTGGGAGCCTTATTGGAAAAGCGAAGACACAAAATTGGTGCATTTTATAGGGAAAGATAATATTGTATTTCACTGTATTATTTTCCCAGCTATGTTAAAAAGTGAGGGCTCTTACATTTTACCTGAAAATGTGCCTGCCAATGAGTTTTTGAATTTAGAAGGCAATAAACTATCAACCTCTAAAAATTGGGCGGTTTGGTTACCAGAATATTTGGAAGACTTCCCAAATCAACAGGATGTATTGCGTTATGCTTTAACAGCTAATGCGCCTGAAACAAAAGATAATGATTTTACCTGGAAAGATTTTCAGGCAAGAAATAACAATGAGTTAGTTGCCATTTTCGGTAATTTTATTAATCGTGTGGTGGTATTAACTAACAAATATTATAGCGGAATTGTGCCAGCACCTAATGCATTAACTCAAGTAGATGAAGACACTTTAGCTACTGTAAAAGCATATCCAGATGTGATTACCAGTTCCATTGAACGTTATCGTTTTAGAGAAGCCGGACAAGAACTTATGAATTTAGCTAGATTAGGAAACAAGTATTTAGCAGATGAAGAACCATGGAAAGTTATTAAGGTTGATGAAGATCGAACAAAAACGATTATGTATGTTGCTTTACAAATTGCATCAGCTTTGGCAACCTTGAGCGAGCCTTTTTTACCGTTTACATCTAATAAATTGAAAAATATTCTTGGTTTACGTCATAACGAGGAGCAAAGCGACGTGGTTATCTCTTCAATTGAAAAGATTGCCACAACTCATAAAAATGAGTCTCGCAATGACGCTTTATCTTGGAATGATATAAGCTCTAAAAACGTTTTGTTACCAGCAGGTCATCAAATAGGAAAGGCAGAATTGCTTTTTTCTAAAATTGAAGATGCTACAATTCAAGCACAATTAGATAAATTAGAAGCCAGTAAAAAAGCAAACGAAATTGCAAATGCTGTCGTAGAACCTCAAAAAGACACTATCACTTTTGAAGATTTCACCAAATTAGACATTCGTGTGGGGACTATTCTAGAAGCTGAAAAAATGCCAAAAACTAAAAAGCTTTTAAAGCTTAAAGTAGATACAGGTATTGATGTTAGAACAATTGTTTCTGGGATTGCAGAAAGTTTTACTGCCGAACAGGTGCTTGGTAAAAAAGTAACAGTTTTAGTCAATTTAGCTCCAAGAGCTCTCCGTGGTGTTGAAAGCCAAGGTATGATTTTAATGACTGAAACTCCTGATGGTAAATTAGTGTTTGTAAATCCTGATGGTGCAAGTGCTGAAAATGGGTTAAGTATTAGCTAAATTTTTAAAGTTTTGCTTTAAATAAGCATTGTAAACTTGTTTAGAAAGCGTAAATGACGGGCTTATTCTTGGCACTATTTTTGAACGTTTTGTATTACAAAACTAGCTCTTAAAGTATGAAATTAAACTACTTATTCAATTACAAGAAAATAGATTACACCTTGAAATTTGCATTTGCTGTATTTATTTTTTTATCATTTCAAACCAATTTAAAAGCTCAGGAAAAAAGTTTTGATAAAACTATAAATGCATTTCAAGATTATTCTACAGCTTATAGAGAAGTCGCTTATTGTCATTTAAATAAAAGCACCTATATAAAAGGTGAAATGTTAGGGTTTAGTAGTTATGTTTTTAATAAAGATTTAAAGAAGCCTTCTACCCTAACAAAGAACCTATATTGCATAATTACGGATAGTACTAATAAGGTTATTAAAAGCAAATTGGTTAAGGTAAAAGATGGATTTGCAAATAATATATTTACTATAGATAGTCTTTTTACATCTGGCAATTATACGTTCAAGGCTTATACAAATTGGATGAGAAATTTTGACGAGCACAACACTTTTGTTGAAACGTTTAAAATTATAGATCCAGAAGTTGAAACAAAAGTTATAGGTAAAGTTGTTGAAAATAGTATAGATGCACAATTTTTGCCAGAAGGGGGTTATTTTGTAAATGCAGTGAAAACAAATGTAGGTGTTGTAATAAAAAATGTTGAAGGCTTTGGTGTTTCAAATGCCGAAGGTGTTATTTTAGACAATAACAAACAAATAATAACTACATTTAAAACAAATACATTAGGAATAGGGCGTTTTTTATTTACTCCAGTTTTAAATCAGCAATATACCGTAGAGATTAATTATTTAAATAAGGAATTTACATTTATTATTGATGATATTAAGCCTAAAGGAATTTCAATTAGCTTAAATGATTTAAAAGGAAAATTAGCAGTAGAATTCAACACAAATAATAAAACCATTAAGACAATAAAAGGCAAACCTTTTAAACTAGTTATTCATAATGGAAAAGTTATTAAAGTAATAGATGTAGAAATTAATTCAAAAAGCGTAATTAAAGCCATCAATAATGAAGAGCTGTTTTTTGGAATTAATATTTTTACTCTTTTTGATGAAAATAACACACCAGTATTAGAGCGCTTATTCTTTAACTACGAAGGGATTCATTTTATTCATTCAGAAAAGCCAAGTTTAGCAAAATCAAAAGACTCGCTAACAATTAAAATTCCTTTTAATAACTTAACACCGTTTAATAGTAAATCTAACATAAGTGTATCTATACTTCCTAACGAAACAAAATCCTATCAAAGGCATCATAACATTATATCGTATACTTTTTTACAGCCTTACATTAATGGTTATATAGAAAATGCAGCATATTATTTTACTGAGATTGATCGCAAAAAAAAGTATGATTTAGATAATTTATTAATCACTCAAGGTTGGAGTTGTTACAATTGGAACAATATTTTTAATAATAAACCTACCAATAGTTTTGCATTTGAAGATGGTATATCAATAAAAGCAAATAGAAATAGTAACAACCAAAACCATTTTATAATATACCCACTAGAAAACACAGAAGGTTTTATAGTTGACCTTCCTGAAAATGAAAATAGTTTTTTTAAGAGTGGCTTTTACCCTAGCGAGGACGAAACCTTAAGCTTGGGTTTGTTAAACAGCAAAGGGAGAATGATTAAGCCAAATTTTTATATGCAGTTTTACCCTTCTGCAATACCAGATTTTAATAATTATAAACCAGCACTTAAACCAAAAGAGCTATCATATACTAAATATACTGCGGCAATACCCTTTGCTATTAACCTAGACGAAACACAACAGTTAAATGAGGTAGTAGTAAAAACTGATTTAAGACAAACTAAAATAGATATGCTTAAAGGAAGCTCATTTAACAGGGTTTACCTTTTTGATGATAAAATAAGGGCAATGAATCTATCATTAGCCAATTATATAAGCACATATATACCAGGTTATTCTGCTATTGATCAAGGAGGAAATTTTATAATAAGAGCTTCTAATAGTAATTCTAAATTGGGGTCACCATCTAGTGGGCCAATAGTTTATTTAAACGATATGAGATTATCTAGCTATGAGTTTTTAATAAATTTTGACATGAGTACAATAGATTATATAGCAGTTAATAGGCATGGGCTTGGTGAGGGTATGAGAGGAGGTTATTCAGGAGCTATAAGAATATATACTTCAAACACCTTTTCTAGTAAAAAACAGAAAACATCATTTAGAGAATATAGTTTCCCTTTAGCATTTTCAAAAGATAAAAAATTCTATGCACCTAAGTATAACACTTATACCGATGCTTTCTTTAAGGAATATGGTGTTATAGATTGGATTCCAAATTGTACAATAGACGATAAAGGGAATTTGAATTTCACTATATATAATCCTTATAACAATAACCTTAAATTATTTATTGAAGGTGTAACAGATGATGGCAAATTTCTATCCGAAACTAAAACAATAATACTTAATAAAAGTTAGAACATAATTGTTCTAAACTATAACATGTAGGTTTTAGCCTTACTTTACTCAACAACTAATCTTTTGGTTTCCATTTTGTCATTTTCATCAATTATTTTTATAATATAAATGTCCTTTTTAAGTTGAGAAACATCTATTTTTATAATACTTTTATTAAAATGATAAATTGCTACTTGTTTTCCTAAAACATTGATTAGTTCAATACTTTTAATTCTATTAGTTCCTAAAACAAACAATTTGTCTTTTGCAGGATTAGGATGCATTTTAAATACACTTGTTTTGAGCACAGCTGAAGTAGTATCAACCTTTTTTATGTTGCTTTGTTTAATTGAATCGATTATCTTTTCTTGAGAAAAAGACAGATTACAAATTAATAAAGCTAAAAAAGCAAAGCGTATATTTTTCATACTAATAGATTTGCAATAAGAGAAAGGGGTTTAATGTTAACGAGATTTAAAACGCTTAATTATGCATCTAAATAAAAAAGTGATTTAGTTTACAAAAAGTTTCTGAAGTTAATTACATTCGTTTTTCATAATTATATAGTAAATGATTAAACTTATACAGTTCATAATATCCAATACAAAACTCCCTGAACAATCAGTAAAAAATACAATTGAATTACTAAATGAAGATTGTACCGTTCCGTTTATTTCTAGATACCGAAAAGAGCGTACAGACAATTTAGATGAAGTTCAAATTGGTGATATAGTTAAATATAAAGAGCAATTTGAAGCTTTAGAAAAACGAAAAGATACCATTTTAAAAGCTTTAGAAGAACAGGCAGTTTTAACTCCAGAATTAAAACAAAAGATTGAATCGACTCAAAATTTAACAGCACTTGAAGATTTATACTTACCCTATAAAAAAAGCAGAAAAACAAAAGCAGAAAAAGCACGACAAAATGGTTTGGAGCCATTGGCAAAAATCATCATGTCTCAAAACGCGAACGATATTGAATCCATAGCTTTTAAATATGTAAAAAACGAAGTAACATCGGTCGATGATGCCTTAGAAGGGGCACGACATATTATTGCAGAATGGATTAACGAACGTATAGATATTCGAAATAACATTCGCCATCAATTAGAGCATTTTGCAATGATTTCCACTAAAGTAGTAAAGACAAAAGCAGATGATGAAAAAGCTCAAAAATTTAGAGATTATTTTGATTGGGAAGAGTCTTTAAGCAGAATTCCATCACACCGGTTATTAGCTATTTTAAGAGCAGAAAATGAAGGCTATATTCGTGTGAAAATTGAAATAGATAATGATAGAGCTCTTGCAAAAATTGAAGCTAGAATCATTCGGTCTTATAACGCTTGCGCTGAACAGATAAAACTTGCTATAAAAGATGCCTACAAGCGATTACTATTGCCATCGCTAAGTAATGAAGCTTTGCAAAATGCAAAAGAAAAGGCTGATGAATCGGCAATAACTGTTTTTGCAAAAAATTTAAAACAATTATTATTAGGTTCTCCGTTGGGCGAAAAGCGTGTGTTGGCTATCGACCCAGGATTTAGAACCGGCTGTAAAGTGGTTTGTTTAGATGCACAAGGGCAGTTAAAATACAACGAAACTATTTATCCGCATCCACCAAAAAGTGATAGTATTGGTGCGATGAAAAAAATTAGCTCGCTTACCGATGCTTATAAAATTGAAGCTATTGCTATTGGTAACGGTACTGCATCTCGCGAAACCGAAGCGTTAATTAGAAAGGTTCATTTTAAAAATGATATTCAAGTATTTGTGGTTAGCGAAGCAGGCGCAAGTATATATTCGGCTTCTAAAATTGCTCGTGAAGAATTTCCAAATTATGATGTTACGGTTCGTGGCAGTGTTTCTATTGGCCGTCGTTTACAAGATCCACTAGCAGAATTAGTGAAAATAGATGCTAAGTCAATTGGTGTAGGCCAATATCAACACGATGTTGATCAAATAAAACTTCAAAAAACATTGGATGCTGTAGTTGAGAATTGTGTAAATGCAGTTGGAGTAAATATAAATACAGCGAGTAAGAGCTTGCTAAGTTATGTGTCTGGAATTGGACCAAAACTTGCAGAAAACATTTTTAATTACCGAAACGAAAATGGCTCATTTTCTTCAAGAAAAGAAATAAAAAAAGTACCACGTTTAGGCGATAAAGCCTTTGAACAAGGTGTTGCTTTTTTAAGAATTAAGAGAGCAGAAAACCCATTGGATGATTCTGCTGTGCATCCAGAGAGCTATAAAATTGTTGTAAAAATGGCTAAAGATTTGGATAGAAACGTTTCAGATTTAATAGCTAATAAAGAGTTACTTAAAAAAATAGATTTAAAAAAATATTGTACAAATTCTGTTGGTTTGCCAACGCTTCAAGACATTATTAAAGAACTCGAAAAACCGGGATTAGATATTAGAGAGCAAGTTAAAGTATTCACTTTTAATCAAAACATAAAAACAATTAGCGATTTACGTGAAGGGCAATTGCTTCCAGGTATTGTAAATAACATTACCAATTTTGGCGCTTTTGTAGATGTTGGAATTAAAGAAAGCGGGCTCATTCATGTGTCCAATTTATCAGATAGTTTTGTAAAAGATGTAAACGAGCATGTTAGTTTACATCAACAAGTTATTGTAAAAGTATTGGAGGTTGATGTTCCGCGAAAGCGAATACAATTAAAACTACACAAATAAAAAAAAGCGAACTTTTAAAGCTCGCTTTTTTTATCTAAATATTATATAGATACTATTTATTCATGTTTTTTATTTGATCCATAAAGGTATCTAAGTCTACACCATTGCGCACTAATGTTAAAGCCTTATCAACTATATATTTTACGTTTATAGCATGAAACCCAAGTCCAACACCAATTTTATTTAAAAGCTTATGCTCAGGATCTCCATTAATTTGATCTACATATACCATTCGCACCAAATCGTATAAACGCTCCAAACGCCTATCGTAAGACATTGGCGGGTTTATTGGGTGCGACTTATAGTCTTTTAAAATTATTTTATAATTAGCTTCACTAATACTTAAATTACGAGCTAACCTATCTAAAAAGGCTTGCTCATCAGAAGTAATAATACCATCATCCATGGCAACACGAACTATAGAAGCAAAATGATCTTCATTACGCTTTTTAAACCCACTATCAAATAAATCTGAAAACGACATATGTTTTTTGTTTTTGTGCTGCAAATATAAATAAACTTCAAGCCTTTTTAAATTAAAAATTAGCTTTTTTTGGGCATTCCATTTTGTTGTACTTCCGCTTCGCTCAGCAACAACAAAATGTCGCGCTTTCCGCTATATCTTTTTAAAACGTCATTGCAAAAATAAAGGACTTGGTAATCTGCAAAATTCTTGTTCCAAACCCAACTATTTGTTATTAAGTTTTTAAAAAGGATGCCGCTGCAATCGCTAACGCAAAATAAAAATGACAAATATTCGTGAATTTGATGTAAACACTCATAAAAATAATTCTAAACCGTATATTTGCAATCTTAAAATCTAATAATTAGGTGAGTAAATCTACTATCTCGCAAACCTATGCACAGACTTTGCAAACGCAAAATCTGCAAAATACTATTGCCCAAACCGAAACAAAAACACATTTAAAAGGACTTGTTGGTTCATCATTTTCTTTTGTTATTTCTAGTGTTTTTAAACAAGCCGAAAAACCTTTTTTAATTGTTTTTAACGATAAAGAAGAAGCGGCACACTATTTAAACGATTTAGAACAATTATGTAACGATAAGGACGTGTTGTTTTATCCAGGCAGTTACCGCAGGCCTTACCAGATTGAAGAAACGGATAATGCTAATGTGCTCCTTCGGGCTGAGGTTTTAAACCGTATCAATTCACAAAAAAAACCAGCTATAATTGTTACTTATCCTGATGCGCTTTTTGAGAAAGTAGTAACCAGAAAAGAGCTAGAGCGAAACACTTTAAAAGTATCGACAAATGATAAGATCTCAATCGATTTTGTTAATGAAGTATTATTCGAATATCAGTTTAAACGCGTAGATTTTGTAACCGAACCTGGTGAGTTTTCAGTGCGTGGTGGTATTGTAGATGTATTTTCGTTTTCGCACGACGAGCCTTATCGTATTGAGTTTTTTGGTGATGAGGTAGATAGTATTAGAACCTTTGATGTTGAAACACAACTCTCTGTAGAGCAGATTAAAAAAATCAACATTATTCCTAATGTTGCCAATAAATTTTTAGAAGAGAAGAGACAAAGCTTTTTAAAATATATTGCACAAAAAACGGTGATTTGTTTTAAAAACGCGGATTTGTTTTTTTCTCGAATAGATGATTTTTACACAAAAGCCGAAGATGCTTTTAAAGCGCTCTCTTCAGAAATAAAACATGCCGAACCCAACGAATTATTTTCTAATTCAACCTTACTAAAAAAACAATTATTAGATTTTTCAATTATTGAGTTTGGAACAACTTATGTTTTTAATAATTCAACTGGTAGGATTGTTAGCTTCAACACTACACCGCAACCCTCTTTCAATAAACAGTTTAATCTTTTAATAGAAGATTTAAATACTAATAACGAAAACGGCTACACTAATTATATAGCTTGCATAAGCGAGCAACAAGCAAAACGATTTCAAGATATTTTTGATGACTCAAACCTCGACGTTAAAGAATATCAAACCATTATTTTACCATTACATCAAGGATTTGTTGACCACAACAGCAAAATTGTTTGCTATACCGATCATGAAATTTTTGAACGCTATCATAAATTTCATCTTAAAAATGGCTATGCAAAAAAGCAAGCCATCACTCTAAAAGAGTTAACAAATTTGGATATTGGTGATTATGTAACGCATATTGATCATGGTATCGGTCGTTTTGGCGGACTTCAAAAAATTGATGTTGAAGGCAAAAAACAAGAAGCCATTAAACTGGTTTATGGCGAGCGCGATGTGTTGTATTTAAGTATTCATTCGTTACATAAAATCACCAAATTTAATGGTAAGGATGGAAAGCCTCCTAAAATTTATAAGCTAGGTAGTAATGCATGGAAAACCCTAAAACAAAAAACCAAAGCTAGAGTAAAACACATCGCATTCAACCTTATAAAGCTTTACGCAAAACGTAAAACCGAAAAAGGATATCAGTACAGTCCAGATAGTTATATGCAACACGAACTGGAAGCGTCATTTATTTACGAAGATACACCCGACCAAAGTACAGCAACTGCCGATATTAAAACCGATATGGAAAGCGAACGCCCTATGGACCGTTTAATTTGTGGTGATGTTGGTTTTGGCAAAACTGAGGTTGCTATTCGTGCCGCTTTTAAAGCTGTTGATAACGGAAAGCAAGTGGCAATTTTGGTGCCAACAACTATTTTAGCGTACCAGCACTCAAGAACTTTTAAGGAACGTTTAAAGGATTTCCCTGTTACAGTAGATTATGTAAATCGCTTTAGAACAACCAAAGAAAAACGTGAAACTTTAGAAGGCTTAGAAAAAGGAAGTGTAGATATTATAATTGGTACCCATCAACTGGTTAACAAAAATGTGAAGTTTAAAGATTTAGGGCTTTTAATTGTTGATGAAGAACAAAAGTTTGGTGTAGCTGTAAAAGAAAAGCTAAAGACTTTAAAGGAAAATGTAGATGTACTAACGTTAACAGCAACACCAATTCCGCGAACACTTCAATTTAGTTTAATGGCAGCCCGAGATTTATCGGTTATTACAACACCTCCACCTAATCGTTACCCTATCGAAAGTCATGTTATTCGTTTTAACGAAGAAACTATTCGCGATGCTGTGAGTTATGAGATTCAACGTGGCGGACAAATATTTTTCATTCATAATCGAATAGAAAATATTAAAGAAGTCGCAGGTATGTTACAACGTTTAGTTCCCGATGCTAAAATTGGTATTGGTCACGGACAAATGGATGGCAAAAAATTAGAACAATTAATGCTTTCGTTTATGGATGGTGCTTTTGATGTTTTAGTGAGTACAACAATTGTTGAAAGTGGATTAGATGTACCAAACGCCAACACTATTTTTATAAACAATGCCAATAATTTTGGATTGAGCGATTTACACCAAATGCGTGGTCGCGTAGGGCGTAGTAACAAAAAAGCATTCTGTTATTTTATAACACCAGAGTATTCTGCCATGACCGATGATGCCAGAAAACGCATAACTGCCTTAGAACAGTTTACGGAGTTAGGTAGTGGTTTTAATATTGCAATGAAAGATTTAGAAATAAGAGGTGCGGGCGATTTATTAGGCGGCGAGCAAAGCGGATTTATAAATGAAATAGGTTTTGATACGTATCAAAAAATATTAAATGAAGCAATAGAAGAGCTCAAAGAAAATGAGTTTAAAGATTTGTATAGTGAAAATGAAGCCGATAAAGTTTATGTGAAAGATGTAACTATTGATACTGATTTTGAATTGCTCTTTCCAGATGATTATGTAAATAATATTGCTGAACGATTGAGTTTATATACACAGCTCAATAGTTTAAAAACCGAAGACGAATTGCAAAAGTTTGAAACCGAACTAATAGATCGTTTTGGTGAATTACCAATACAAGTGACCGATTTATTAAATAGTGTCCAAATAAAGTGGATAGCCACTAAATTAGGTTTCGAAAAAATAATAATGAAACAAGGTAAATTTATTGGATATTTTATAAACGACCAGCAAAGTCATTTTTACCAAAGTAGTAGCTTTACTAAAGTGTTACAGTTTGTTCAAAAAAATCCGCAAGCATGTAAAATGAAAGAGAAGCAAACCCGTAATGGTTTACGATTATTACTTACTTTTGAATCTATTAAATCTGTAAAACAAGCCCTAGCAGTATTAAAACCTATTATGGCTTAATTATTGTTTTCTTAAAAATTAAATTAGTACTCATGTTAAAACAAATTGTTGCTCTAGTAATTTTACTTCCAAATATCTTTTTTGGGCAACACACTATTAAAGGCACATTTTCCCCAGCAGAAGATTATAATGTTGCACTGTTATATAAAGTAACGCCAACAGTTTCAGAATACGTTACAAACGCTGAAATAAAAGATGGAATTCTTGAACTTAAATTAGATTCTACAGTAACAAAAGGGATGTACAGAGTTGTTTATGCAATTCCGCAAGAAGATTATAATTTTGATATTATTTACAATGGAAAAGAGGATATAACACTTACATTTAATTCTGAAACAGGTGTCGATTTTAAATCCTCATCAGAAAATAAATTATTAGCCTCTTACACTAATAGTATGTCTATGATAACACATAGTATTGGTAACTTTTTTAGAGAAGAAAGCAAAGATACCATAGCCTTGAAGTCTATTTTTAAAACACAACGTGAAGCACAATCTAGTTTTGAAACGTTGGCAGAGGAAACCATAGCGTTGCAATTTATTAAAGCGAACAGACCTTATATTCCAGAAACCTTAGAAGATGTAAAAACCTATGTAGATAATCTAAAAAGTCATTATTTTGATTATGTAGATTTTAATAATGAAATACTACAAAGCTCTAATTTTTTTGAAGAGCGGATGTTAAATTATGTTTTCGGAATGTCGTCTGAAGATGAAGATGAAGTCACAAATTATAAAAACAATATTGATGTTTTTTGTAAAGCTATGAAGAATGCCCCAAACGAAACAAAAAGGGTGTTGTTGGTAGACTTATGGCAACAAATGGCAGATCTAGGATTTGAAAATGTAGCAAATTATATTTCTGAAAATCATTTAATAAACGTTGCTAAAAAATTAAATGATGAGGAGTTGGTTAGCGGTTTAATGTTATTTAAAAGCATTTCTATAGGAAATAAAGCACCAGATTTTTCTTTTGAAATTATAGAAAAAGAAAAAACGATTACTAAAAAATTAAGTGAGTTAAATGAAGCCGACAACTATATTGTAGTGTTTTGGAGCAGTACATGCTCACATTGTTTGGATGAAATCCCGCAATTAAGAGGCTTTATAAAAGCACAAGAAGAAAACAAAATAAAGGTTATTGCTATTGGATTAGAAGAAGAGCCTTATAAATGGAAAGATTTAACTTATGATTACCCAAATTTTATTCATGTATATGGCGAAGGCAAGTGGGATAATGAAATTGGTAATAATTATGGTGTAACTGCAACGCCAACCTATTTTGTTTTAAATAAGAATAAAGAAATTATTGCAAAACCAGAAAACTTTGAAGTTTTAAAATCTTTTTTTGAGGAAGAATAGAAAAGCGTCATAATGATGAATAATACGACGTTGTTATCTTTTTAATTTTGTGAGATTCTAGAACAAGTTCAGGATGATTTAAAAATGATAAAACGCGTTTTCTAAATGTTCAATATTAAAGGATTTACCTTCTTTAACAATAGCAATAATATCAAATCGGACTTCAACATCTAAACCGTTTTCATTAACGTATTCATCAACTGCTTTTACTAAACGTTGAATTTGTTTTGGTTTTACAAAATCTTGAGGGTTTCCAAAATCGGTTGACGACCTCGTTTTAACTTCAATAATAGCAAGCGTATTATTTTGCTTTGCTATTATGTCGACTTCAGCTTTATCAAAACGATAATTTCGATCAAGGACGTCATATCCGTTTTTTAATAGAAAATCAACAGCTAATTGCTCGCCTTTTTTTCCAAGCTCGTTGTGTTGTGCCATGTTTAGATTTTTTACAAAGGCTCAAAAACAAGGGTTAATTTATTAAAATCTGCCGCACTATTAATTACAGTTCTGTAATCTTCATAATTTCTAGTTTCAATAATATTTTCACGGTAGTGTTCATCAGCTGTGATAACTAAAATATTATCATTTAGTTTGTAATGAGAATGAAAAATAAGAAGCTCATTGCCTTCTTTCTCAAAAGTGTTTTTAATATTAATATCGTCTAGGTTTGCAACTTTATATCCTTCTGGAATTTTGATATTAATGGTTCTGTAATAACTTCTTGTAAATTCATTCTCTACAGGTAAAATGCGTTCTTTTTCTTGATACATTTGCATTTGTTTACCAATTAAATCACCTACTTTAAATAAATATTTTTTACCAGCTTTTTCTATAAATGCTTCAGAATTAAAATTTAAAAGAAACTGTATAGGTTTTATGCCAAATAGTTCTGGATCTCCATTAACTAATTCTTTTTCTGTAATATCAACATCTTCGTTAATATTTTTGGCAAATCCTTCAATTAGCTCTGTTTTAGCCTCATCTTTTACTAAATGAATGAAGGGTTGAAAATACATGGCGTAATATCCGCTCATAGAGCGATCTAATTTTATTTTACAGTTTGACAAATTATCTTCTTCAAAATCAATATCTAGAATCATTTTATCTACTGTTTTTTCAGCTTTAACAGGTCGTATGTATTTAACTCTTCCAATGCCTGAAACAAAATCACCAACTTTCACTTCTTTAATAAAAAGTCCGTAATTATCTGTTAAATATGCTGGAGGAAACCCGTATCTTGAACTTAATTCTGTTGGAGATAAAAATGCTTTTGTTTTATTGAAATAGATTAAAAAATCAGTTAAAAAATTATTAGCTTCAAAATTTTTGTCAAATTTTAGTTCTTGTCTATCACTAGTAATAACTATTTCATGTTTTATATTTAAGCTTTTAAAAAGCGCTAAGTATAACTTAAGCACTCCAGTTTCGCTAGCTATTTTTTTATTTAAAATCTCGTCTAGATCTTTAAAGTTTTCACTACCATCTTTTGTTATAAATACATTGGCTTTAATAAAAAACTCAAGTTTTCTAATTAAAGATTCTTCATCTAAATCTTTTCCAGAAGTTGCTTCTTTAATAAACTTTTTTATTAAGTTTTGAGTTTTATTATTTAACTCTTTATAGTAGTATGAATATATGTTTTGTGCTACTTTGCCGTATGAAGAAAGATCTTTTGAGTTGTCGGCGGTATTTCTATCTAATTTATAAACTATAAAGTTTTTTGA
The DNA here is from genome assembly GCA_947501105.1 of uncultured Flaviramulus sp. Classification (GTDB taxonomy): domain Bacteria; phylum Bacteroidota; class Bacteroidia; order Flavobacteriales; family Flavobacteriaceae; genus Wocania_A. Next base: position 570,809 of record CANMUP010000001.1, read on the forward strand.
TGCGTTATAAGCAGATAATTCTTCTTTTTCTAGAGCATCAACTTTGTTTATTTTTAATTGCCAATGTTTTTTGTTTTTAGAAAGTGTGTCTAATTCAACTTCTGGAGTATCATTGTAAGTTTTAAAATCAAAGATTAAATTTTTTGGAGCATATAAATCAAACTCTACATTTCTTTTGTTAAAATCTGTTTGAAAAGTAATTCTGTTTCCTTTATACCTTGGATACCGCTGAACAACATAGTAATACTCAATAAAACTTCCTTTTTCTATACCTTCGAATGCAAAGAACTTGTAATTTTTACCAGTTTCTTCATCTTGTGCTGTTAAGATTTTTGATTTATCTAACTCAACTACTTCTCCATTTTTTTTAATAACTCTTGCTTTGTTAACTTTTAATTCAGATGTTGATGTATAAGGTAAATAAATCTTATTATAGTGTTCAATTTTGTCGTCAGAATTTAACCATAAAACGCGATGTTCAAGAAAATATTCAACGAGGCCTTCTTTTTGAAAAGAAAACTCGGTAAGTATTTTATCTTTTAATGCTATAATGGGCTCGTCTGTGCCTTCTTCAATTTTATAAGACGGGTTTTCATCCCATGAGTAGGTTGTGTAAAACGGTTCATTTTGTGACGAAGCTATTTGTATGGCAAAAACAAATATTAGGGTAAATCTAATTTTCAGCATGTTATATGAATTATATTTTTTTAAGTATGATTACTTCTTTAAAAGCTTTTTCTGTTTTCTTTATTAGTGAATTGACTAGTTTTTGTTCATTTAAGTTTAAATTAAGAAAGTTTAAACTGTATGCGTGATTATAAACAATGCTATTTTTTTTAATGGTGTAAGTTATGCTACTAGATAAATAATCGTTTGAATAACTTACATTTTCTGGAACATAATCTATAGTATATCCCTCTGGGATAATTAAAGTAGTTGTATAGTTAAATGCATTTGTGTGCTTGTATTCAATATCGTTTTTTCTGTCTTTTTTGGTTTTGTAAAAAGACAAATCTTTAACTAAATTTAGATTTATATATATTTCCTCTCCTAATTTTTTTGCATAACCATTTATAGTGAAATCATAATTTATGATAAGATTTTTTTCATAATCATACTTGTTTATTTCCGAAAAAGCTTTGATTAAAAATTTGTTGTTCCCTTTTTGCAATCGATTGTTGTAAAAGGCTTTTATTTTATCGTCGGTTGTTTCATTTTCTAAATAATTAAAGCAATTTATTTTATTGTAACCAGAAATTTCTACCTTAGTGTTGCCTATTAAATTTTCACCTTTTAAATTAACTGTTGTAGTGTCTATTATTGCATTTTTTTCTGCAGGGATTATAGGTACTTTTTTAATTATATAATTAGCTCCGTCTGCTATTAAAGCCTCCTTGCCTTGAATAAACGATGTTGGAAAATCTATAGGGACATACCTGCCAGTTGCATCTAAAAAGTAAGTGTTACCATTGTTTGTGTAAGATAATATCATGTGATTATCTACAATTGGTGTTGGTACTTCGCTATAACTGTATGGAATACTTCGAGTTCCTATCCATGTTAAATCGCCTTTTAAGCCTGCTATGTCGAGCATTTTATACAAAATACTTGAGTTATCTTTACAATCTCCATATTTTTTTTGAAAAACCTCATTGGCTTGTCTTGGAATAAATCCTCCAAGGGCATATTCAAAGGCTATATATTTTATGTTTTTTTGAGTCCAGTAGTATATGGCCTTAACTTTTTCTAAATCGGTAGTTTTATTTGCAGTGAGTTCCGTTACTAATTTTACAAGGTTCTCATCAACATCTTCCTTGTTAATGTCTTTTACCAGAGAGTAGTACCAAGCGTATAAATTTGAAACATTTTTTGCTAGGTCGGTATTTGTATTTTTTAATTTAAATGAAGTAATTATTGGAACAATGTGTGGAAGTATTTTTTTATAAGTAGGTGTGTTTGCTTCATAATCATACTCATCTATATTTTTTAGTTCCCAAGTATAAATAACAGTGTTTCTTTTTTCTTCTTTATTAAATACAATGTTTAATGTATCTGTATTAAACTCTTTAAATGATAAATTAATATTTTTATCAGCTATAATAGTCACTTTGTTATTTATAATTGGAGAAAAATCGCCAAAATAAAACGGACTTAAAAACCGTGGGTTTTTTACATTTTCAGAATATTTTAAAACAGATTTTGAACCTTTTTTTAGGTTAGGAAAAATAAAGTTTAGCGATTTTGTATCGTCGTAAAACGATTGATCTATTTCATCTTTTTCTTTAAAATCTTTTACTTCAACCTCTTTGTATTTACCATCAGTATAAGTGAAAGATGAAGCTTCAACCTTATCTAATTCAAAAAAGGAAGAAAAATTTAAAGCCTTTTTAGAGTTATAATTTGCGCTTTCATCTAAATACAAATCTTCTTCTAGAAACGCCTGAGTAATATTAATAGTTTCAGCGTCAAGTTTTATTCTAATAGTAGTTTCTTGATTAAGCCTTACAGCTTTTGCATTAGGATATAGCTTTTTATAAAGATTAAATTCTTTAGATTCTTGAGCGAAACTATTAGCTCCTATTACAAAAAGAATTAAAAATATTTTATACATCATTTATTGTTTTCAGATTGATAAACATCTCCATTAAAGTAAAGTTCTTTTTTTATTAATTTGCCATTCTCATTATAGTAGCTTGCTTCACCGCTTTTTTTGCCATTTTTGTAATTTATTTCTTCTTTTATGTTACCGTTCTCATAGTAATTTTTAGTAAGCCCTTGTAAAACACCTATTTGGTATTCTTTTTTGCTTCTTACCTTTCCATTAGGGTAATATTCTATATCTGTACCATTATATTCATCATCAACAAATTGCATTTTATTTTCTAATTGACCCGAGTAATAGTATTCATTATAGTTATTTACTAAATCTCCATTTTTATATTCTAATTCTCTTGCAACCTTACCATTATCAAAGTAACTTTTAATTTTTGCGGTTTCATTTTTAATAGGAATCATTGGTAGTTCTTCTGAGTTTTTGTCTAAATAGCTGTAACCAATAAGAGTTCCGTAATTGTAAAAACGAATGAGTTGAAGTTTTTCAGAATTATCGTAAAAAGTTCTTCTTCCATGCATAAGGTCGTTGATGTATTCTGTACTGCGTGCTTTTTTTCCGTTTTCATGATATCTAAGCCATGTGCCAGAAGCATTTCCGTACTCGTAAAAGAATTTAGCTTCTACTGTTCCGTTTTCATAATAATCGATGCATTCACCGTTTAAATTTCCATTCAGATAATGTCTTACACTTTCTGTTTTCCCATTTTCATAATACCATGTCCACTTTCCATCTTGGGCACCGTTTGTATAGTTGCCCTCAAGTACGATATTTCCATAAAAATCATAATATGCATATTTACCATGTTTAATACCGTTTACATATTCTATTTCTATATCCGTTTTTTTATTAGGGTATTGGTAAGTTACAGTAAAATTATTTTCTTGAGGTTTATAGTTTATTTCACCTAAAACATTACCATTAGAATCGTAATAAACTTCAGATAGAAGTTCATCATATTCATATTTGTAAATACGCTCTAATTTACCATCACAGCTGTAGAATTTTTGGATGCCATGTAATTTGTCTTTATGATAAAAATTAATAATTTCAAGTGAGCCATCAATAAAATACGAATGCCATTCGCCATGAGCAAGGTTATTTTTATACCACCCTTGTTGTTTTAATTGGCCGTTTTTATAATAATTAGAAAAATACCCGTGTAATGAATCATTTTTATAGAATGATTTTGACTGGATTTTCCCATTATTATGATAATTTAGATACTCACCAATTATTTTATTATCAGAGTAATTTCCTTTTCCTGTTAACACGCCATTTTTCGAATAAAACTCCCATGGTCCTTCTTTTCCTCCTTTAATATCATATAATCCTTTTGAGTTTATGTTCCCATTAGAATGATGCCCTGTAAATTGAAATTCACCTCCTTTTTTTCTGCCCTCGCTTAGTATTTGCCCTGCTTTATCAAAGTGCTTATATTCAATAACTTCTCCTTTTCTATATAAATATTCATAGTATATCTTTCCATCGGTATCATAGTATTTATATATGCCATCAATAGATCCTTTATTATAAGTGTACTCTGCTTGAATAGTTCCATCTCTATAATAGGATTTCCAAGGGCCATTGTAAAAATTGTCTAAACTTTGCCCAATTTCATATACGTTTCCGTTAGAGTAATATGTTTTGTATGGACCGTTAAATTCTCCATTTTGGTAATTAATTTCTGAAGACACTTTTTTATTCCAAAAGTATTTTTTTTCAACCCCCTCTCTTTTACCATCAAGAAAAGGAATTTCAGCATAAACACTACCATTTGCATAATACTCTATGGCCGTTTCTTGAACTTTATCGTTTTTATAAGGAATAAAAAATTCAATTAAATCTTTACCAACATTAAAAAACGATTTATAGATACTATCTAGCTCGCCACTTTTAAAGTATTTGTGTTGTATTAATGCGCCTTTGTCGTTATAGTATTTATATTCTCCACTTAATTTGTCATTCTCAAAATTTCCAATAATATATGGTTTTCCGTTTTCATGATATTGTAAGTTTTTACCATTTAGCAAACCGTTTTTGTATATAGCAGTTTCTTTTGTTTTACCATTTTTATAATACCAAGTCCATTCATCTATTTTTTTCCCTTGGTCATCGTATTGACCATGAGCTTTTAATTGCCCACTTTTATTATAAAACGTCCATTTACCAATAGATTTTTTGTTATTGGTTCTGCCAACACCTTCTACATAGCCTCGGTAGTAATTATAGGTTACATCTTGTTTTTTATCTTCAAGTATAATGGTATTGTTTTTTAAAATGTCATACCATTTAGCATAAAATAAATCGATAAACGAAGCGACCTCTTTTTTGTTTTGTTCAATAACCTTCATATACTTTTCATTTTGAATAGAATATGACAATGTATATGTGAAATTGTCAAAAAGATTATTTTCCCTAATCCAGTTAAACAAAGGGACATATTTTTTGTCCCAAAAGCCGCCATTACCCTCAAAATCTTCAAGTTGTGTTATGAGTGCATGATTTTGTTTGGTAAGAGAGATATTAATTTTATTTCCTGTTTCGTAATTTTTATTTAAAGCAATTTTATTGTTTATAACCAAATCAATATCTTCAAACGATTCGTCATCTGGCGATATTTGAAAGTCAGGATTGGCTTCATTTTCATTTTTATCTGAGACCGTGTTATTAAGAGATTTTAGAGTATTAAAAGCGCCATCATCATTATAACTTAAAAGCAAATACATATTATAGCACATTAAAGCTTGAGAAATAAGCTCTTGTTTGTAGCATAGATTGCCTAGTTGTAAATGTGGTCTAGCATATTTTGGATTTAATAATATAGCATTTTGATATGCTTTAATGGCTTCATCTTTTCTGTCTAATTTTTCTAGAGCAGCTCCTTTGTTATACCATAAAAGATAGTATTTAGGGTATGTTTCTAAACCTTTGTCGTAAATTTTTATAGCCTCGGCATATTTTTCTTGATAAACATAAGCTAAGCCTTTATTAATATAAAATGATAGGTTAGAACTGCTGCAATTTAAACTCAACCCTTCGTCTGCAACCTTAATAGTTTCGTTATATTTTTCTAAATTTAATAAGTAGTAAGATTTTGAAACTAAAACACCACAATAGGTAGAATCATTTTTGTTAATCTTATTTAATATTTCAATAACTTCATTATAATCATCGGTTTGCGAAACTTCTTCATAAATATTATCATAATCTATAAACGGAATTTTTTCTTGAGATAAAACGGTAAAATTAAACAAGAATAAGAAGGGAATGATTAATGCTTTTTTCATTGGAAAAATTAAAAAATAGTTGTGTGGGAAAAATTTACATCTTTTTATTGACTTTAAGCCCAAAAAAAGAATTTTCTTGTTCAATTACTGAATTATAATGAGGAACGGAATAACTCCAAATATGATACATTGGATTTTGTAATTTAATCTCGTTGTATTCTTCCCGATTTAATTCTTTTAAAGTTTTGTTGAATGTTAATTTAGATTGATTTTCTCTTACTTCTTGATATATAGAATTAATGATAGCAGTCATTTCTAGAAAGTTACCGTAAGTAGATTCTAAATCGTATAAACTAAAAATGGCGTTGTTGTTTTCAATCCAAGGTTTTATAATTGATTTTAATTGTAAAGTTGAAATGATTTTATCATTAAAATAGATTATGTCATTTTTTAATAAAATGAATTTTGATTCAAGATTTTCATTGTCGAACATTGGGAAATATGGAGGTGGCGGTGGCGGTTGCATAGGGTTGTCAGTGGTGTTAGTACTATAAAACACATCTGATCGAAAAGCTGGTAATTTTTTACTTAGTTTTTCATATTCATAATATAAGCCAAGTGAATCGTTAAATTTCAAGTGTATATTGTTTACAAAACTTAATTTAAGTTGATTAATTATTGACAAATTATAAAATATATCCTCTATGTATTTCATTGGGGTAGTTTCTTCAATATATAAAACAGATTCAGGAAAGGGTATTATTTCTTCAGACCTTGCTATTCTGCACTCAAAAAAGAATCTACCTAAATCTTGCATTTCAGCATATTTGTCATTTAGCTGTAGACTAAATTCATTGTTGTCAAATCTTTTTCCAAACAAAACATGGTATTTTGGATGATCTTTATCTTGACATTTTTCAGTTGAAAAGCTTACCGTTTTAATTTTCGGGAGATTAACCTTAGTAACAAGCTTGCCCCATAATTGGTTTGGGATACTATCATCATAGCTATATCTAACAAAACTATTTATTCCATTCAGTTTTAAAGTATCATTTATTAATTCGATTGGGATAGACAAGCCTTTGAAGTTAAACTTTCCATTTTTAATCTTTAAAGGGTGTTTTTTAGAATCAAAGCCATTCCAAAATATAAATTTTATCGAATCATTTTTAATCAATAAACTATGAGGGGAGTCTTCATTTTTGTCTGAAGATAACCTATGATTATATTCCCATTTACCTTCATATTTTTTAGAGTTATTGCATGAAACAAGAAAAGAAATAACAATTAAAAGAAAGCAGAAATTTTTCATAATGGCTAGAATTTAAGATTATAGCCACAATAAATATACCAAGCTACCCTCTAAACAAAAAGAAATCGTCTTTCATATGCTCTATTTGAGCATCTTCGTTGGTTATGATATAATCAATAGCTTGAGAGGTAAAATCGTTGCCTTTTTCGGTTAAAGACACAATGTTATTTTCAATTGAAATCATATTGTTTTTAGTTGCCAATTCTAAAACTGTTTTAGAACGTACTTTTTGCCAATTAATATGTTCGTTTAAATGATTTACATGGCGCTCTTCTTCTTCGTTATGGTTTTTTAAATGCAATAAAAAGGTGAGTAACGATACTTCTGTACGTTGTTGTTTTTCTCTATAAAGTACTGCTATTATTCCTTTTTTAGGAGCAAATAAATATACTACCAAGAATAATAACCCTAGCATAGTTGTTATTGATCCAGCAATTGAAGCATCAAGCCAATGAGCAAACCAATATCCAGAAATGGCACTAAAAACCCCAAATATTATGGCAAGAGAGAGCATTTTCTTTAAATTGGTTGTTAAAAGGTATGCGGTTGCTGCAGGAGCAATCATAAGCGCTACTACTAAAATAGCGCCAACAGCATCAAAAGCTCCAACAGTAGTAACTGAGGATACTGACATAAGTCCGTAATGCATAATTGCTGGCGAAAAGCCTAAAGAAGCAGCCAACCCTTTGTCAAAAGTGCTTACTTTCAATTCCTTGAAAAAGGCAATCAATAATATTATTGTAATAATTAAAATGCTACCTATAATCCACAAAGATTTTGGACCAACATCAACTCCTGAAATTAATAGTCTGTCAAAAGGAGCAAAAGCCAATTCACCCAATAAAACCGCATCAACATCTAAGTGCACATCGTTGGCATTTTTAGCTATCAGAATCACACCAATACTAAACAAAGCAGGAAAGACTAATCCAATAGCTGTGTCTTCTTTTACTAAACCTGTTTTTTGAATATATTCAACTAAAACAACCGTAATAATTCCTGTTAGCGCAGCTAATAAAATAAGTAATGGCGAGTTAAGGTCGTGTGTGATAAAAAAACCTATAACAATTCCTGGTAAAATGGAATGACTGATAGCATCACTTATCATTGCCATTTTACGTAGTACTAAAAATGTACCCGGAATAGCACAAGCAATGGCTACCAAACTAGCAATTAATTGTATTTCTATTTGAGCGCTATTCATTTGTTTGTTGGTTGTATAAGTTAGAAGCCGTATTAAACCCTTCTTCAGTCAAACTCCACATATTTCCATCAAGATTTACATAATTTTTTTTCACTAATTTTTGAAGTGTCCCTTTGGTATACCCTTGAAAATTATTTAATATTTTAATAGCGTGTGGATGCGAAATGTTATCATGCGTTTCGGCAATATTGTACATAAATGCTAATGTTTTATGAAGTTGCAAATCGCGTCTATTTTTTATAAATCGGATTTGCTTAAACAACAAACCACGACTTGGTGAAAATATAAATGAGAATATCACAAAAACAGCAGCGACTAATACAATAACAGGTCCTGTTGACAAATTGTTTTGGCTTGCACTAATTGCAGTTCCGAAAACTCCTGAAAAAGCACCAAAAAAAGCAGCAAGTAAAACCATTACACTCAAACTGTTTGTCCACTGTCTTGCAGCAGCAGCGGGAGCTAATAACATAGCACTCATTAAAACCACACCAACGGTTTGTAAGCCTAAAACAATAGCTAAAACAATAAAAGATGTGATTAATATGTCTATAAACTTAGTGTTGAAACCTAATGTTTTTGTATAGTCTGCATCAAACAAAAGGATTTTAAATTCTTTCCAAAAAAGCAGAAGCACTATTAAACAAATTCCAGTAACAATTGACATCATCCATACATCACTTTCTATTAACGTGGCAGCTTGACCAAACAAGTATTTATCTAAACCTGCTTGATTAGCATTAGGTTGTTTTTGAATGAAAGTGAGTAATAACATTCCAAACCCAAAAAATAAAGACAAAATCAACCCTAGAGCGGTATCAGATTTTAAATGTGTTTTTGTAATTATACCTCGAATCCAAAAGGTTCCAATTAACCCACTTACTAAAGCTCCTAAAAGGAGTGTGTTGCTGTCTTTTGCACCAGTAATTAAAAAAGCAATAGCAATTCCTGGTAAAGCGGCATGCGATATAGCATCACCTAAAAGACTTTGCTTTCTAAGCACAGCAAAACTACCCAGCATACCAGTAACCGCCCCTAATACTGCTGTTCCTAATGTGATGGTTCGCAATGTGTAATCGCTAAATACCAAAGAAAAATATTCTTGTAAATCCATTACTCTTGAATACTTACTTTATAATTAATTCCGTAGGTTTTGGTTAAATTATCGTCGTTAAAAATATCTTTAACTGGACCTGTGGCAATCTTCTTTACATTTAAAAAAGTTACCCAATCAAAATATTCTGGTACAGTTTGTAAATCGTGATGTACAACAATAACCGTTTTACCAGCCTTTCGTAACTCCTTTAAAATATTAATAATGGCTATTTCTGTAGTTGCATCTACACCTTGAAATGGCTCATCCATAAAATAAATTGAAGCATTTTGTACTAATGCACGTGCTAAAAATATACGTTGTTGTTGCCCTCCAGAAAGCTGACTTATTTGACGACTTTTAAAAGCCAACATGCCTACTTTTTCTAAAGCCTCAAGAGCAGCTTTTTTTTCTTTTTGACGAGGACGTTTAATCCAACCTAAACTCCCATAAGTTCCCATCATAACCACATCAAGAGCCGTTGTTGGGAAATCCCAATCGACACTTCCTTTTTGTGGAACATAAGCCACTAACTTACGTTGCTCTTCGTAAGGTTTTCCATAAATACTAACACTGCCAGCAATAGGCTTTAAGATGCCCAAAATAGATTTTATAAGCGTAGATTTTCCTGCACCATTTGGACCAACAATTGCCATAAGTACCCCTTCAGGAATTTCTAAATCAATATCCCAAAGTACCGGTTTGTAATTGTATGCAACCGTTAAATCGTCTACTTGTACTGCAATGTTTTGTTTCATTATTTTAATGCATTAACAATTGTATTCACATTATATTCAAACATCCCAATATATGTTCCCTCAATTGTTCCATCGTTTCCTAGAGCGTCAGAGTAAAGAGTTCCTCCAATTTCTACTTTATGTCCTTTGGAATTTACTGCTGCTTGTAAAGCTTCAATCGTTCGTTTGGGTACAGAACTTTCAACAAAAATAGCTTTCACATCTTTTTCAATAATAAACGCAGCTAATTTTTGAACATCTTGAACTCCAGCTTCAGTTGCAGTTGATAAACCTTGTAAGCCAACAACCTCGAAACCATAATTTTTCCCAAAGTAATTAAAAGCGTCATGGGCGGTTACTAATACTCTTCTTTCTTTTGGAAGTGTTTCAATTGTGTTTTTAATTTTATCTTGAAGGGCATCTAATTTCTTTAAATACAGCTTTTCATTTTCAATATAGTTCGCTGAGTTCTTTTGGTCTTTTTCAGATAATATGGCAGTTACTTTGCTTGCAAATTGCTTAAAATATGCGATATTAAACCAAACATGCGGATCGTAATTTGAAGCAAAATAATCAGAACCAATTAAAGTCGTTTTATCAATTTCTTCGGCTAAAGCAATAGGAGTTTTAGTATTGCTTCCCATTTTTTCAAATACTTCGACTAATTTTCCTTCAAGGTGTAATCCGTTATAAAAAATGATATCGGCATTTACTAATTTTGAAACATCACCTTCGCTAGCTTTGTATAAATGCGGATCAACTCCACTCCCCATTAAACCCTGAACATTAACAAAGTCGCCACCAATGTTTTTTACCAAATCTGTAATCATGGTTGTTGTGGTTACTATATTTAGTTTTCCGTTGTCTTTCTTATCATTTTTACAGCTAAAAATAGTTGCTAAAACGAATAATATAAGTATGTGTTTTTTCATGTTTTTAATTTTGATTTGAAGGTATTCTGAAACTTACTCCAGCACTTAATAATATATCTTGACCTTTTGTAATACTTGAGCCAATTGTTGCATCTAGTTGTACATTGTTATTTATTAAATATGTTAAACCAGCATCCCAAAGATGATTTGCTTTGTTGTCTTCTGGTAAGTCACCATACAATTCTGCATAAGCGCCTAATTTATCTGTAATACTTTGTCCAAAAGCAATGGTATAAACGTATGATGCTTCAGGAGAATCGTTCCCCCAAGCTGCTCCAAGGTTATAAGATAAACTAGCATTTTCACTAAGTGTATGTGAGAAAGCAAATCTAAAATCTACGCCTGTAGTTTCTGGTCTATAATCTGTGCTTGCGGTAAAAGGCAAATATAAATGGCCTAATAATCCTATTTCTGGAAAGCACCCATTTTCTTTTGCAATACTAGTTTTAACACCTAATAGTAGAGGATTGAAACCACTTGATACATTGTTTAAAGTGTTTCCGTTAAACTTGGTTTTGCCTTCAACAAAATCCCAACCTAATCGTAATTCTAAGTTATCCAACAATCCGTATCGTAGTAAAGTTGTATTAAAAGTGAAATCTTCGGTTTTAATATTGTTTTCCTCAAATGATTCATAAAAAGCTCCAGTTTCTACTTGAAGAAACCCTTTAGGTACCGTATTAGGAGATTCTGTAGCATCTGGTCTGTCGGTAATTAGTGGTTCAAGTTCATTATCTTCTTGAGCAAAAATTGAAAGAGAACTTACTAATAAAGTAAAGCATAAAAGCTTTGATAACTTAGTTGGTTGTATTAACATAAATAATATTTGTAAAATCTTCGTTTAAAAGAATGGTGTTATTATTAATTAAAATTTGAGTCATTTTATTTTTACTGAACTGCTTTGTTACTACGATTGTGTTTCCGTATTTCAATCCATTTTGTGCACAAAAATCAAAAAACTCTTTATCGTCACTCATCAATCTAGAAATAATATAAGTTTTGCCTTCTTGTGTATTTGATAAAGCTATTGATGTGTCTTTTGTAGTAATTTCACCTTTTGCATTTGGTATAGGATCTCCATGTGGATCGAATTTAGGGTTGCCCAAATATTCACTTATTTTGTTGGCTAAAAAATCGGATGTTTGATGTTCTAATAATTCAGATTCTCTATGAATTTCATGCAAAGACATATCGAACATTCTAAACAATAAAGATTCCCAAAGGCGATGTTTTCGCACCACATTAAGTGCCATTTTTGTGCCTTTTTCTGTAAGTTTTAATTCTTGATATTTCTCGTAATGAAGTAAATCTTTAGTTGCTAATTTTTTAGCCATATCTGTAGCTGCTGCGTTAGATATGCCAAGTTTTTTAGCAATATTACCAGGTTTGGTATCATTACTATTGTTCTTGTCGTTTTTGTAAATGGCTTTTACAAAGTTTTCTACAGCTATGGACATTTATCGTTTGTTTAATTTTAAATTTAAGTATACTTAAATATTTTTCAAATGTAACTAAAAAATGAATACTATTTTGTTTTTCTTTTTAAAAAATTAAGAAAAGAATATCTAGTGGTATAAAAATTGAGGCTCTTATCTAATTAAAATGACTTAAATATGAAATCATTATTACTTGTTATTTGTAGTTTGCTCTTTTTTTCATGTATTCCTTTAAGAATTGCACCTACCATTAAAACAGATAAGGTTATGGTTGCGAAAAAGTTTAAAAGAAAACTTCCTAAACGACATGCTTTTATTTTTGAAGACCCTAAAGATGCTAATGAGTTTTACAATTATGTAAATACTAAATATGAATTAAATCATAATAATGTAGAGTGGAATGTTCCTTTTGTTATTGAGGGAGAAACATTCTTCTTTTCATTTTATGAAACTGAAATACCAGATAAAACATTAAATTTCCTTCCGTTTTTAATTGATGCTAAACTAGAACAAGAAGGTATGGATCCTATGTTTGAAGATGTTTATGTTTCTAGAAAAGGCAATTGGTACTTGGCCATTACTGTTGATGATGCTAAAATGAAAGATTGTCTAAAAGCCGATTACAAAAAAAGAGAAGTTATTTTAAAATATCTTAGAGATTTAAGAATTGAATATTTGAATACAGATAATTACCTAGAAGCATTATTGAGAAAACAGTAAATTAATGACATCCACAGCCATCATCTCCTCCACATGCTTTGGTGGTTTTTTTCTTTGGCTTCCAAACAAACTTTTTGATTATAAAGCCTAAAGCGAAAGCAAGTACTGTAAAAGCTAAAATATTTTGTATAATGGTATTCATAAATGTTTAGTCGTATTACAAAGATAGTTATTTCAAAAACTGAAAAGCTATTAATGCTACTATGTATGCAAAAGCACTCATGATAACTAGTTGTAATGTTGGCCACTTCCAACTATTAGTTTCTCGTTTTACAATAGCCAGTGTACTCATACATTGCATAGCAAAAGCATAAAAAAGCAAAAGAGAAATACCAGAAGCTAAAGTAAATAATTTACCACCTGTATTAAGGTTCGTTTCTTTAGCCATTCGGTTAGTAATGGTATCAACATCATCATTTCCAACACTATATATTGTTGCTAAAGTACTAACAAATACCTCGCGTGCAGCAAAACTACTTACAATGGCTATACCAATTTTCCAATCGTAACCTAATGGTCTTATTGCGGGTTCAATAGCTCTTCCTGTAATACCAATAAAGGAGTGTTCTAATTTATATGATGCTATTTTTTGCTGTAATTCTTCTTCATTTAAATTTTGAGAAGCATATTCAGTAGTTACAATGTTTTCAGCATTATTAAAATTTTCTCCTGGTCCGTAAGATGCTAAAAACCAAAGAACGATAGATATAGCAAGAATAATTTTACCAGCACCAAATACGAAAGCTTTAGTTTTTTCAATTACAGTAATAGCAACATTTTTAAACAAAGGCAATTTGTAGTTTGGCATTTCCACTACAAAAAACGACTTGCTTTTTATCTTCATTACTTTATTTAAAATGTATGCCGAAATTACTGCCGCTCCAAAACCAATTAAATAAAGTAACATCAATGTTAAAGGTTGATAACCCAACCCTAAAAAGCGTCCTTCAGGAATAACCAGTTCAATAATTATTAAATAAACTGGTAATCGTGCAGAACAGGTTGTAAATGGTGTTACTAGAATAGTAATTAAGCGCTCTTTCCAGCTCTCAATATTTCTGGTGGCCATAATAGCGGGAATAGCACAGGCAGTACCAGAAATTAGAGGTACTACACTTTTTCCGCTTAGTCCAAAACGACGCATAATACGGTCCATTAAAAATACTACACGACTCATATAGCCGCTTTCTTCGAGTACAGCAATAAATAAAAATAAAAATGCTATTTGAGGTATAAATATTACGATACCACCAAGCCCAGGAATAATACCCTCTGCCAGTAAATTTGTAAAAGCTCCTTTAGGTAAAACATTTTTAGTCCACTCGCTTAATGATGCAAAGGTAGAGTCTATTAAATCCATTGGTAATTCTGCCCAATCGTAAATGGCTTGAAAAATGGTTAGTAGAATTACACCAAAAATAAGATAACCCCAAACTTTATGGGTTAAAATACGATCTAATTTGGTGCGCAAATCTTTGGCTTGAGAAACATCAATGGTTTGCCCTTGTTTAAGCACATTATTTATAAATTGGTAACGTTTAATAGTTTCCTTTTGCTGTAATCGTTTTAAATCGGCTTTACTTTTAGTTTTAAAATTGGCGACAGCATCAATCTCGTTTCTGTCTGTTTTCCCAAAGTTTACATCTTGTGTTATAACCAGCCAAAGTTTGTATAGTAATTGATTTGGAAATGCTTTTTTTAAGCTTCCAAAATACTCAGCATCAATGGATGAAGCATCAATACATGGAGAAATTGAAATATCTTTATAATTGGCAATTAAGTCTTTTAAATGATCAATGCCATTGTTTTTTCTGGTACTTACTAATGCGATTTTAGTTTCTAGGTGTTCCTCCAAATAAGGGATATCTAAAGAAATGCCTTTATAATCCATTCGGTCTGCCATATTAATGACGAGTATCGTTGGAATTTCTAAATCTTTAATTTGAGTAAAAAGAAGTAAGTTACGTTTAAGGTTTTCAACATCACTAACCACCACAGCAATATCAGGAAAATCTTTGTCGTTTTTATTTAAAAGTAACTCTATAACAACATTCTCATCAAGTGAGGAGGCATTTAAACTATAGGTTCCGGGTAAATCAATAATGTGAGCTTTAACGCCACGAGGCAATTTGCAAATGCCTTCTTTTTTTTCAACCGTAATCCCAGGATAATTACCTACCTTTTGATTTAAACCTGTTAAGGCATTAAAAACCGAGGTTTTTCCGGTATTAGGATTCCCAATTAATGCAACATTTATCTGTTTACTCATCGTTTAACTTTTCGATTAAAATATGAGTAGCAGTTTCTTTTCTAATTGCTAAATGTGTTCCGTTAATGTTTAAATACATAGGGTCTGCAAAGGGGGCAACCTGAACAAGCTCTACCGAGTTGCCTGGTAAACAACCCATTTCTAATAGCTTTAAAGGAATATGTATAGATGAAACGTCTTTAATAACGCCTCTTTCTCCACGTTTTAAATGTGCTAAAGTGTCTTTCAAGCTTATTTAGATTGATTTTAAAGAGGCAAAAATAAGCTAAAAGTTTAGAAGTATAAAGGTTTAGTGTTTAAAGTTTTTATGGAAATAAAAAAAGTTGAACCTAAATTGCTTTTGATCGTATTTTATTAAAAATATTGTAAAGAGAATATGTCATTTTTCCTTTTTTAAATGCGCAATATCTTGTAATAACCTATCAATTTCTTCTGAGTTAGTACCATCGTAAAACCCTCGAATTTGACGTTTTTTATCGATAAGCATAAAATTTTCTGTATGTATCATGTCAAATGGCCCGCCATCTCCATTGTCTTTTACTGCTAAATAGCTTTTTCTGGCTAACTCGTAAATTTGTTTTTTATCTCCAGTAACCAAATTCCATTTTGCATCAATTACTCCTTTTTTAATGGCGTAACGTTTAAGTTGAGCAACAGTATCAATTTGAGGTGTTACCGAATGTGATAGTAACATAACATTATTGTCGCTCATAATTTTTTTTTGAATATCGTGCATATGACCTGTCATAATAGGGCAAATGGTTTGACAGGTAGTAAAAAAGAAATCAGCAACATAAATTTTGTTCTTATAATCGTTTTGCGTGATGGTTTTTCCGTTTTGATTAGTTAAAGAAAAATTGGCAATTTTATGATATTTTTTTTGATGCTGAATAGTGCTATCTACCAACTCCGTACTAACCATTGTGGGTTGGTAAATAGGTAGCGGTTGGTAAACATTTAAGGTATTATAAATTATTGAAATAATGACGATAGAGATTATTGCAAAAACAATAGCAAAAACTTTGTAATCTTTAAAAGATGATAGCATTGAAACTTGAAATTTCAACAAAAATACAATGAAATTTAGATTTGCGAAATAGTATTATAGCTTAAATTCATGTTAAAACTAAGGGCATTCAATAATTGTCTTTTCAAAGTTGGTTTAAAACGTTACTTTTGTGCGATTATAAAAAAAATGTAGATGTCAGTATTTTTAATAAAAGGAGCTCAGTTACTGTTGAGCCTTTCCATATTAGTTGTTTTACATGAGCTTGGGCATTTTATCCCAGCTAAAATATTTAAAACACGAGTTGAAAAATTTTATTTATTCTTTGATGTAAAGTTTTCACTTTTTAAAAAGAAAATAGGCGAGACCGTTTATGGTATTGGTTGGTTACCATTAGGAGGATACGTAAAAATTGCTGGAATGATTGATGAAAGCATGGATACTGAGCAAATGGCACAAGAGCCGCAACCATGGGAATTCCGTTCTAAACCCGCATGGCAACGTCTAATTATTATGCTTGGAGGTGTTACGGTTAATTTTATTTTAGCTATTGTTTTATTTGTTATAATGTTATCGGTTTGGGGAACAAGTTACTTAACAAAGGATAGTGCAAAATATGGTTATGGAGTAACCAAAACATTAGAGAACTATGGCTTTCAACAAGGAGATAAAATTATTTCTATAAATAATGAATCTATTGAAGATATAACTATCCCAATTAATAAATATATAATGTTTCGGGATGTAGATAATATAAAAGTAGAACACCCTAATGGTTCTATTGAAGAAATTAAACTCCCTGAAGATATAGGTACTCAACTTTTTGAAGCTGGCGATTTACCTGCTCTAGAACCTCGTTCTCCTTTTCAAATTGATTCTGTAGCGCCTGATTTTCCGGCTGCAAAATCTGGTTTGCAACCAAAAGATAAGATTGTTGCTGTTAATGGTCAACTAGTTACTTATTTTTCAGACTTTACTTATGGTGTAAAAAATAGCACGGATTCTATTATAAATTTAAAAATTGAACGTAATAATAGCTTTTTAGATTTAAAAATAAAGCCAAATGAAGACAATAAAATAGGCATTATTACCACAAAAACAGATTCAACGTATGTAAAATATTATGATAGAGAATATACCTTTTCTGAAAGCATAACAGGAGGAGTTAGTCAAGCCTATTGGGAAATAAAGGATTATTTAGCACAGTTTAAATATATATTCACAAAAAAGGGTGCGTCACAAATTGGTGGATTTGCCGCAATTGGTAAAATGTTTCCACCCGTATGGAACTGGCAAGCGTTTTGGTATTTAACAGCCTTTCTATCAATCATGTTAGCCGTTTTAAACTTATTACCTATACCAGCTTTAGATGGCGGTCATGTTATGTTTTTACTGTACGAAATGATTTCTGGAAGAAAGCCTGGAGATAAGTTTATGGAGTATGCTCAAATGATTGGTTTCTTTATATTAATTGCGTTAGTTTTATTTGCAAACGGAAATGATATTTACAAAGCTATTTTTAATTAATTTTTTTAATTATTATATTTGCTGTAATTAAAAAATAATATATATTTGCGCTCGCTTAAGCGGAAAAAACATTCCTTCTTAGCTCAGTTGGTTAGAGCATCTGACTGTTAATCAGAGGGTCCTTGGTTCGAGCCCAAGAGAAGGAGCAAAAAAAGTCTAACATTTATGTTAGACTTTTTTGTTTTTATAAACATTCTGTTTAAAATTTAGCTTTTAGAAAGATGCATTTTAGCTTTGCCAATAATTACAGAATATTTAATAATCAGTATATCCTATTTCACCTGGAGAATAGAACGTATTCACGTCAGGAGCGACTAATTCTTCATTGTCTTGAAGTTTTTTAACAAAATTAGGATTAGATATAAAAGGTCTACCTACATATACCAAATCTAAACCACTATTAAGAATCGCTTCAGCTTTTTCTACCGTATCAACATCTCCACCAGAAATGACAGTGCCTTCAAAATTTTCTTTGATTATTTTTTTAATGTTTGTCGTAAAATCTGGTGCTCCAAAAGCTACTCTTTGATCTACAATATGAATATATGCGAGCTCAATTTTTGCTAACTCTTTTGATAAATGGATGAACGTATTTTCTAATTCTTCGTAATCTGATAGCATATCATTATAAGCTCCGTAAGGAGAAAACCGAATACCTACTTTATCACTACCAATTTCAATAGCTACCTTTTTGGCTGTTTCTAATACAAAACGTGTTCTATTTTCAATAGATCCGCCATATTGGTCTTCTCTTTGATTGGATTTTGGATTAATAAACTGATTCATTAAATACCCATTTGCAGCATGTAATTCTACGCCATCAATACCAGCTTCATTTACTAATCGTTTAGCCGATAGTACATATTCGTTTTGTGTAGTTTCTATTTCTTCTAGAGTCATTGTTCGTGGTATTTCATGCGCTACCATTCCGGTTTCGGTGAACATTTCACCAGCAGCTTGAATATTTGAGGGAGCCAGTGTAACACTACCAGTTGGCATATTTGCTTTTGCGGTAATTCTGCCTGTATGCATAAGTTGTACAAATATTTTTCCGTTTTCTGAATGTACAGCTTCTGCTATGGTTTTCCAACCATTAATTTGATCGTCAGAAAAAGCACCGGGAATTCTAGGGTAACCTAATCCATTTGGCGATGGCGAAGTGCCTTCACTAATTATAAGTCCAGCGCTTGCTCTTTGCTTGTAATAGGTTGCCATTAATTCGTTTGGGATATTTTCTATGGCTCTACATCGTGTAAGTGGCGCCATTACAATTCTATTTTTTAGATCTGTATTTTGTCCAAGTTTAAAATTTTCAAATAAATTCATTTTTAAATTATTATTGTTACTATTATTATTTAATTGTAAAAGAACAGGTAATTCCTGCACATAAGTTTCCATAAAGTTTATCTACACCAAAAATGGCTCTAGAATGTTGCCCTTTATCTCCTAAAACTTCGAGAAATAGATCCGAGGCTCCATTTACAATTTTTGGAGCATCGTTCCAATTATTACCAGATTGATAGTAAGCATCAAAATGATTAAGACCAACTATATCGTCTAGACCAATTTTTTTGTGTATTTGTGCTAAAACATTTAAAGCACACATTTGCATAGCTTTATAACCCTCTTCATTTGTTAATTCATTTCCTAGCCTACCTAAATAGTGATACTCACCGTTTATTATAGGGAATTGAATAGCTACATATGCGATATTGCCTCGGACATTTACTGATACATAGGAACCACCTGGAGTTGAGACTTCAGGCAATTCTAGATTAAGTTCTTTTAACTTTTTAAGCATTTTTTTAGTTTTGTAATAGACTGGTCGTCTATTTGAGTTTAAATTTTTTTAATTTAATACTATTTTCAATCCTGAAATAAAATTATGTAAAGGATCAATTGTTTTTTCACACTTCATACGTAAAAGAGCACCTTCCCAACTGTTCAAAATAAAAGAGGCTAACATTTTAGATTCTACATTTTTATCTATTTCATCCACTTCTTGGGCTTCAATAATGCATTTCTCTAAAACGTCCTGCCAATGATTAAATTCTTGAGCTATTACATTTCTAAAACTTTCACTAACATCACTCAACTCGTTACTTGAATTACCCATTAAGCATCCCTGTGTACACTCTTTAAGTTGAAAATAGTCTATCTTATTAATGTATAGTTGAATAATCCGATTCTTTGGACTAAGTGATTTTTCTTCTAGTAAACTTTTATAATCCAATAGTCCAATGGAGGAATATTTGCTAATAACCTGTACACCAAAATCTTCTTTACTATCAAAATAATAATAAAAAGAACCTTTAGGAACTTCAGCTTTGTTCAATATTTCTTTTAAGCCAACATTATGATAGCCCTTTTTAATAAACAAATCAATCCCAGTTGTTAGTATTCTATTTTTTGTTTCAGACATTTATTTTAATATTAGACCGGTCGGCTACAAAAGTAATACAAAAAAAAGAACCACCAAATTATTTTTAAATTATCTTCATTTGACATCCTTTTTTCAATAGGTTTATTAAACGTTATTATGACTAGACTTTTATTTCAATTTCTAGTTTTGTTTTCAGTAATCCTTTACCGCCAGCCATTAAGCTTTTTATCTTTCCATTTTCAGTTAATAAGTCAACAACTATTAAACTTGGCGATGGTTCGTTCATATATTTACCTTGTTGAATATGAAAACTTTTTTTCTTGATTTTTAAAATATCATATAAATAGCAAGCAAGCGGTCCAGCAGCCATTCCAGTTCCAGCCTCTTCTAATATACCATAACGTGGGCCAAACATTCTTGAACTAGCATCTCTCTCGGCCGTGTCTGTTTCTGTTGAAAACACATAATATCCAATTAAATCAAATGCTTCACTTATCTCATTTATCAAGTTAAAATCAGGAATTATATTCTTTAAAACTTTAATGTTTTTAACGGGTATTAGAATAAATGAATTCCCTGTATTTACTAACTTAATAGGCGCATTAGGTTTTAGGTCGGTTTTCTTTAGCCCTAAAGATTTTAGAATAAGGTTCTCCTTGTGACTCACATCGACATATTTTGGTGCTAGTTGCTCCATAAAAGCTAAATCTCCTATTAACTTTATATTTCGCTTCCCATCGATAGTTTCTTTTGAAGAGCTATCATTCTTCAAAGCATCAATTTGTTTTAAATACGAAAATGTTGCTACAGTTGCGTGTCCGCAATGTGCAATTTGCTTGTTTGGTGTAAAGAAATCTAATTTAAAGTCTTCTGTTTTTGATTTTGAAACAAAAGCAGTTTCTGATAAACCTACTTTCTTAGCAATCTCGAGCTTATTTTTGTTAGATAGGTTATCTGCATTTAAAACAACTCCTGCTGGATTACCGCCTTTACCATTGTCAACAAAGGCATTAAGGATTTGTACATTAATAATTTTCATTTTGTCCATTTGTATAATTTTTTTCTTATATCTAATAGACGATACTATTTATAAAAAGACGTAGGTGAATTTAATTATTTTCGAAATCCAGTAGTTTTCCCGAGTTATCAGATTCAACATTAGGGCAATCTAGAATGTTTTCTTTTAAAATCTCTCTAGCTTTTTGAACTCTTGATTTAGTTCCAGAGTATGATATTTTTAAATGCTCAGCTAACTCCTTTTGAGAGTAGTTTTTAAATGAAGTTAAAATAATAGCTTCTTTGTGTTGAGCAGAAAGATGTTCTATTTTTTGGTTGATACAGTTGGTGAGCTTTGAGTAATCGAAATTTTCACTTTCGGTTTCAGGAATATCTAACTTGTCAATAGAGATATTCTTTGAGTTCCCTTTTCTGAAATAGTCGATAATTGTATTTCTAGTTATTTGATAAACCCATGAGGTGAGTTTTGAAGTCTGCTTTAGCTGATGGATTTTAGATTGGATTTTCAAGAAAACTTCTTGATGAATGTCTTTGGATATTTGTTCATCATTTGTTTTCCCTAAAATGAACTTATATAACTCTTCATTTAGATCAATCCAAATAATGTTTATTTCATTTTTCATAATTTCAACTTTTTGAAAGCTCTTGTTTAATTGTTCCAACAAAATCTAAAAAGATTTTTTTATGAAGTTCAAGATCTAGATTAGGAGAAAGTGCCACACGTGCAATATAATCTTTATCACCTTCTTTAGTCGTCCCTTGAGTAGATGTTGCTGGTATCGTCCAGTAACATCCACGTAACTGCCCATAACTCACACAGTATTTACTTTCACTAGGAATTTTGGTAATCATTAAATTGATTAATTTAAGATTTAATGCTCTTTTATAAGCTTCTTTTTCTTCAGCAGTATCACCTTTAGTGGGCAGATCTAATGAAAACACAGATGGAGTAAATCCTTGTTTTGCCAATGCCGACGAAACAAAATTTATTTTCGCTTCTGGTAAAGTTTCGTTGATGAAATTTACAAATTCACGTGTATTCTTATAAGCATCATTTATTCTTTGATTCATTGAAGGTAGCTGCTTTGCTAATATTTCAATTTGAAGGCTGGTAGCCTCGTTATCGCAAAGTATTAGATGTTTTTCTATTTTCCCCATTAAAGCTTCCACCTTCTTATTTCCAACACAGTAACCAGCTGTACATTTCCCACCACTTGGGAATTTTGAGCCACTAGCAAAAGAAATAGCTCTAACCGTTGAGAGTATTTTACCTTCACCTAAGAAGAGTACATTTGGGCAAAACGTTTGATCTAAAATAAAAACGGGATCTATAGCAATTTCACCTGTACTAGTTTTACGCACTTTACTTAAAACAGCTTTTAATTTTATAAGATCTGGAACTTCAACTCTTGGGTTTGTTGGTATTTCGGCAATGATGTATGGGATAGCGTCTTCAATAGCAATTTCATCTAAAATTTCATCAATGCTTTGAACCATATCATTATCACCATCAACTAGTAAGTCTATCACTTCAACATTATCAATGCAAGCAGCAACTCGTCTTGCTTGGTCATTTGTTCCACCATAACAATTTGGAGGAACAACGAATTTGATAGCCTTTCCTTTATGCTTTTCTAGTGAATCATGCACTAGTCCCATCATAATCGCGTATTGAATAGATAGTCCACTAGAACCGATTAGTGGCTTTGTAGCTGCACCAGTAATGGCTGTAATTGAATCTAAGACAATTGTTTTGTTGGTTTCTACATTATTATTAGTAGTATCAAAAGAAGGTTGCTCTGTTAGAGATTTTAAGGCAGTCAAACAATTGTCTGGTGTCATTGCTATGGTTTCTCTTCTTCTGACATGCTGAATTTCTGAGATATAACTTTGATTTTGTTCGCCATTTACTAATAAAACACTTCCAAGGTGTGAATAACCACTGATGAAAAAATCAATATTTGGGATTAGGTCCACATTGGAGATTTCATCTTGTTGTGAGATGAAGATCGTACTGCCGTTAAACTCGGAAATGGCTGACGCTTTTTCAACCTGCTTTAAATTAAAAGCATAACCATAAACATTCTTGAGCACTTCAGCATCAAAAGAAACTGGTAATTCACCTGTATAGACAATTTGTGTGCTTTTATTATCAAGTAAATTTTTCCTTAGAATCGCCAGAATAGGTATTGTCTTTGAAGAAAAGCTGATTACATTTTCTGGTTTTAGATTGTTTAAGTTAGCAATTCCCCATTCTAGTAAGCAAGATAGCGGATGACCTAATCGAATATAGTCGTAGGCAGTGGGTAAATTACTTAGGGCCGATGATTCTGAATTGTTGTCTTTAAATAAGATTTCAAACTGGTCTAAGAATTGAGTTTTGGCCAATTTTTCATCATAAATATCTAGTCGATGTGTTGTTAGATTCAGCCAGCCAGTTGGTATGTTTTCTAATACATCTTTAATATAATTTAGCACTTTATTGTCTTTCATAATTTCAACTTTTTGAAAGTTCTAATTTTACTGCTTCAATATTGTTTTTAGAATTTCCAATAAAAATAGTGTCGTCAATGATTATAACCGGTCTGCTTAAAAAAGTATAGTGTTCTAATATATAATGTTTATAATCACGTTCCTCTAAGTTTTGGGTTTTTAAACCCATTTCCTTGTACAGCTTAGAGCGTTTGCTAAAAAGAGCTTCGTAACTGCCTGCTAGTTCTTCCATTTGCTCTAATTGTTTAACCGTGATTTCTTCGGTTTTAATATCTTGTAAAACAAATTCAGAAGACAGATTTAAGTCTTTTAAAATTCTAATGCAAGTGCTACATGTTTTTAAGTAGTATACTTTTTTCATCATAAATTGTGGTTTCAAAAAACAAATTAAAACTATATTTATCGAAAAAATAAATAATATGGATTTTACATTTCAAGTTATAAATAATATCCGATCAATTTTCAGTAAAATAATTGAAGAAACTTCATTAGAAAACCTAAATAAAATACCAAAAGGGTTTAATAATAATATCATATGGAATATTGCACACGTTATAGTTTCAGAGCAATTATTGGCTTATAAATTATCTGGATTGCCATCTACTCTTTCAGATGAAATAATTAATAAATACAGGAAGGGCACCAAACCAGAAAGTGATGTAACTTTAGAAGAGCTAAATAAAATAAAAGGTTTACTGTTCTCTACTCTAGAAAAAACAAAAGCAGATTATAATAATGACGTTTTTAAAACCTATAATGCATACACCGTTTCTACAACTGGAAATACGTTAAGCAATATCGACGATGCTATGCAATTTATACTAACCCACGAAGGAATTCATTACGGATATGTTTTAGCGCTATTAAAAGCTATTAAAAGCTAGGTAAGGTTTCGCTTCTTCAATAGGAATTGTAAATTCAATAATTTCTGTAGAATATGGTGCGATTTGAAAGACATTAAAAAGCAAAACAACGCCTTCTTCCGTATAAGCTATATTGGGTGGTAACTCAAAAGTTTTAGTGTCAAATGAGATGTCTTTATCAGTTAAGGCTTCATCAAAATATGGTTTAGCTATTTTTTTAAAAGCATCAACGTTCTTAATTAGTTTGCTACTGTTAATTATTTTGCCAGTTTTGGTTTCAAAATTTAAAAAAGAAATGTTTAAAACACCATGAGCAGCACCAGTATCAGTATAAGAGGTTATAGCAACACTTATTAATTCTTGTGATTTAAACATAACTTCGCCATCAATTTGAGCTTCCCATTTCTGCTTGCTTTCAGGAAAATCATTTATAAAGTTAGTATACTCTGTATTAAATATTTCTATACTTTCTTCAATAGATTTTGTTGCTGAACTATTTGATTCTCCAATTTGTAAAGCTGTAATCACGTAGTTTTCAATAGCTGAATTTATTGACATGGCTATGTCGCTATTTTCGATTACTAAAGGAATATTCACTTCAACAATACTGTTGTTTTTTGAAGTGAGATTTGTTTCAGAAAAACTAATTGATAATTCTTTTTTACAGCTAAAAAGCATATAGAAAAGACAGATAATTAAAAGTGGTTTGTTTTTAAGCATAAGTAGTAATATAAACTATTGCTAAAGGTAATTATTGCATTTGAATAGAGCGAATTAAAAGTTAAATTTGTAATAAATATGATTAAAATGAAATTTAACACAAAAGTAATACACGGAGGCCAAAAACACGATGCTGCTTACGGTGCAGTCATGCCTCCAATATACCAAACAACAACTTACGCACAAACTACCCCTGGTGGGCATAAAGGGTACGAATATTCAAGAACCCATAACCCCACTAGGAATGCTCTTGAAAATGCTTTTGCTAGTATTGAAAACGGAAATTATGGCCTTGCTTTTGGATCTGGTCTTGCCGCTATAGATGCTGTTATTAAGCTTTTAAAGCCTGGTGATGAAGTAATATCTACGAATGATTTGTACGGTGGCTCTTTTAGGTTATTTACTAAGATATTTCAAGGTTTTGGTATCAAATTTCATTTTATAGGAATGGAAAACGCTATAAATATTGAATCGTATATTAATACTAATACAAAGCTTATTTGGGTTGAAACACCAACTAACCCTATGATGAGCATTATTGATGTTAAAGCAGTATCAGCAATAGCAAAAAGGCATAGTATTTTGCTAGCTGTAGATAATACGTTTGCAACACCGTATTTACAACAACCACTTGATTTGGGAGCAGATATTGTGATGCATTCGGCAACCAAATACCTTGGTGGACACAGTGATGTTGTTATGGGGGGACTTGTTGTTAAAGATAAAGCATTAGCAGATAAACTATATTTTATACAAAATGCAAGTGGTGCCATTTGTGGGCCTCAAGATAGCTTTTTGGTTTTAAGAGGTATTAAAACATTACATGTAAGAATGCAACGCCATTGCGAAAATGGTAAAGCTATAGCCAAATATCTAGTAAGTCACCCTAAAGTAGAAAACGTGTATTGGCCAGGATTTGAGAATCATCCTAATCACCATATTGCAAAATCTCAAATGAAAGATTTTGGAGGCATGATTTCATTTACTTCAAAGGGGAGTAATTTTGAAGAAGCTATAAAAATTGTAGAAAAATTAAAAGTTTTTACTTTGGCTGAATCGTTAGGGGGTGTAGAATCGCTCTCTGGGCATCCAGCAAGTATGACACATGCTAGTATACCAAAAGTAGAGAGAGAAAAAACAGGCGTTGTAGATTCTTTAATTAGATTAAGCGTAGGTATTGAAGATATTGATGATTTGATTGCCGATTTAAAACAAGCTTTAGGTTAAAATAAAGTACTTAGAAAAAGCAAACCCCATAATTGATATTTCAATTATGGGGTTTTATATGTTAAAAAGATCTTTTTAGTTTAAATAATAAATATAACCAACATTAACCCATAAAAGCCAATCGTTATGTTTATTATATTCTAACTTATGATTTAATCCATCAACCCAATCACTAAAATAATATTGCCATCTAAAATCTAGCATTAAATCGGACAGTTTATCAAGTTTATAGCGAACACCTGCACTCGCAACTACAGACCAGGTACTACCTCCGTTTACATCAATAGGATATGGGTCTACTGCAGGATCAAAATTGTTAAACCAATGCGAATAAATATTCGCTTGATCAAAAACACCTCTATAATTAGGATTAGTAGTATCACCATAGGTTGTACTAGCTTTTGGAGAAAAAGAGGTGTAATGAACACCTAAACTCGCAAAAGGGGCTAATCTGTAACTAAAAGATTGGAATTCTCGAATACTCCTAGGAAAAAATTCAAGTTGAGTTCCAATATCTAGGTTTTGAGCAACACCAGAATGAGCTCTTAGTTTATCAGCATTTGGAGTAGTACGATTTGGATTTACCCATTCTCCATGATGATTTAAAGTGGTTTTATTCCACGAGATTTCGTTTCTTATTTTAAAATGATCGTTAAAATAAGTATCAGTTGTATAACAGTTACAATCTGCTCTGTATGAAAAGTTGATATAATGAACAATTCCTATACCAAATCCAGAGTTACCAAAGTTTGTTTTTTCATCATCACGACTACCAAAATCCGATCTAAATTCTACGGGACCAGCAATAACGCCTATTTCGTGCGAAAAGCCTAATTGAGAATATGCTGTTTGATAAACAACAAACAAGCAAAAAGCTGAAGCTAAATGTTTCAAGTTAAGCATAATAAGGTTTTGTTTTTTGAGGCATTATTATAACAAATATATAAAAACTCGATTAACAAACAAATATTTCGACTTTTTGTAAAAAACGCAGAAAAGTATTAGTTGTGAATTTCAAAAAAAAATGACGTAATTTTTAAAGATAACGTATATTTGCGCTTTAAAATTATGTTGTTTATAATTAAGTAATACAATTCGTATAGATGAAAAATAATATTGATGCATTTTTAGATCTGGTAAAAGAGCGTAATGGTCATGAACCAGAATTTTTACAAGCTGTTGAGGAAGTTGCAGAAACAGTAATTCCTTACATTGTTAAACATGACATTTATTATGGAAAAAACATTCTTTTAAGAATGGTAGAACCAGAACGGTTAATTTCGTTTAGGATTTCTTGGGTAGATGACCAAGGAGAAATTCAAGTAAACAGAGGTTATAGAGTTCAAATGAATTCTGCAATTGGCCCTTATAAAGGTGGTTTGCGTTTTCATCCTACAGTAAATGCTAGTATTTTAAAGTTTTTAGCTTTTGAGCAAGTGTTTAAAAATTCATTAACAACACTGCCAATGGGTGGTGGTAAAGGAGGTTCAGATTTTGACCCTAAAGGCAAATCTGATAATGAAATTATGCGTTTTTGTCATGCTTTTATGAGTGAGTTATTTAGACACATTGGCCCAAATACAGATGTTCCTGCTGGAGATATAGGCGTTGGTGGAAGAGAAATAGGCTTTTTATTTGGAATGTATAAAAAACTAAGAAATGAATTTACTGGTGTTTTAACTGGTAAAGGGATGTCTTGGGGAGGTTCTTTAATACGGCCAGAAGCAACTGGTTATGGTACAGTATATTTTGCTGAAAAAATGTTAAGCACAAAAGGCGATGACCTAAAAAGCAAAAGTGTTGTAGTTTCTGGGTCTGGTAATGTAGCTCAATTTGCTGTTGAAAAATCGTTACAATTAGGAGCAAAAGTATTAACGATGTCTGATTCATCAGGTTACATTTATGATGCAGATGGAATTAACACTGAAAAATTAGCTCATGTAATGGAACTTAAAAATGTAAAAAGAGCTAGAATTGGCGAGTACATTAAAAAGTATCCGAATGCTGAGTTTGTTAAAGGAAAAACACCTTGGGAAGTTAAATGTGATATTGCATTACCATGTGCAACACAAAACGAACTTAATGAGGGTGATGCTAATACACTTTTAAGTAATGGATGTATTTGTGTTAGTGAAGGTGCTAATATGCCATCAACTAAAGACGCTATTACGGCTTTTCATAAGGCTAAAATATTATTTGCACCAGGAAAAGCCTCAAATGCAGGTGGTGTTGCAACTTCTGGGTTAGAAATGACTCAAAACTCTTTAAGGTTTAATTGGACAAGAGAAGAAGTTGATGATAAATTAAAAGATATTATGTCTAATATTCATGATTCCTGTATTGAATACGGAAAAGAAGAAGACGGGTATATTGATTACGTAAAAGGAGCTAATATTGCTGGGTTTGTTAAGGTGGCAGATGCTATGTTAGCACAAGGTATTGTTTAAAATAACTTTTATTGGTATTGAAAAGCTTCCTAATTTTTAGGAGGCTTTTTTGTTTAATTTATATTATTTTAAAGTAAAATTCGTTAGTTATAAATATCTTTAGCCTTTAGAAAAAATGCTTATGCTTAAAAGACTTGTCGTATTAATAATGTGTTGCATTCCTCTTTTGCAATTTGGACAAGATTTTTCATCACTTTGGGAAGGTCATTTTTCCTATAATAATATAAAAGATGTTGCTAAAGGAAATAATAGAATTTACGCTGCCGCAGAAAATGTTATTTTTAGTATAGATATACAAACTAACGAGCTAAATAAGCTAACTACTGTAAATGGATTATCTGGAGAAACAATATCAACAATTTATTATAGCAATGTTTATGAGTTGCTGCTTATTGGGTATGAAAATGGTTTAATAGAAATTGCTTTTGATGATGATGAAAACATTCTTACAGTAGTTGATATTATTGATAAACCAACAATTCCTCCAACCGATAAGAGAATAAATCATTTTAATGCTTTTGGAAATGAAGTATATATTTCTACAAACTACGGAATTTCAGTTTTTAATTTAGAACGGTTAGAATTTGGAGACACTTATTTTATAGGTGATTTGGGTGTTCAAACTCGAGTTAATCAAACTACTATTTTAGGAGATTATATTTATGCAGCTTGTTTAGATGGAAGCGGATTAAGAAAGGCTCAAGTATCTAGTCCTAATTTAATCGATTATCAAAACTGGCAAACTGTTTCTAATGGAGACTTTTTAGCCGTTCAATCAGTAGGAAATCAATTATATACTATTAGAACAAACAGAAGAATTTATCAAGTTGTAAATGATGTTTTAACAGAGCTATTTCAATTTTCTGATGAGCTAGTTGATGTAAGAGCAACAAATGATCGATTATTAGTTACAACAAAAAACAGCACGTTTGTTTACGATAGTAATTTTAATTTAATGTCTCAAGCTAGCGTGAATAGCTCTTTTGATACTGATTTTAGTTCAGCAATTATAGATTCAGAATTTATCTATATAGGAACCAAAGATTTTGGGGTTTTAAAAACACTTATATCTAATCCAGCTGAATATGAAGAAATTCACCCCGAAGGGCCTTTATTAAATATACCATTTTCAATTCAAGCAGGTCAAAATGATTTATGGGTAACTTTCGGAGAGCACACAGGTAGATTTAACCCATACCCTTTAAACAATAGAGGTATTAGTCATTTCAAAGAGAACGAATGGATTAATACACAGTATAAAGAGGCTCTAGAGGCTAAGAACTTAAATGCTATTTCCATTAATCCCTTTAATAATAATCAAGTGTTTATAAGTTCTTTTTTTAATGGGCTTTTGGAAATAAATGATGATATACCAAGTGTTTTATATAATTCAACCAATAGCGAATTAGAATCTTTAATACTCCCCTCTAATCCAAATTATGTCGACATAAGAGTTGGTGCATCTGTTTTTGATAGTGATGGGATTTTATGGACATTAACTAGTCGTGTTGAAAGAGCATTAAAATCTTTTAATCCAACGTCTAATCAATGGAATTCTTATAGTTTTAAAAGTATAATAGATAATGCTTTAGATGATGATTTAGGTTTTGGTGATATTGTTATAGGAAATGACAAAACTAAATGGATAGGTAGTTATAATCATGGCCTTTTAGCCTTTAATGAAAATAACAATACAGCATTACTAAAGAATGTAAGTGAAGATGAAGAGAATATGCCTTCAAAGAGAGTTAGAGCGTTAGCCATTGATAAAAGAAATCAATTATGGATTGGTACAGAAAGAGGATTGAGAGTGTTATATAATACAACTAATTTCTTTACCGAAGAAAACATTCGAGTCGAAGAAATAATTATTGAAGAAGGAGGTATAGCAAAAGAATTGCTTTTTGAGCAATATATATCAGACATTAAAGTAGATGGTTCAAATAACAAATGGATTGGAACTATAGATTCTGGAATATTCTATTTCTCTTCAGATGGACAAAAAACGATATTTCATTTTACAAAAAATAATTCGCCTTTACCTTCTAATACCATAAACGATATTTCTTTAGATAATTCCAACGGAATTGTTTACATAGCAACAAATAAAGGGTTAGTGTCTTTTCGTTCTGGGGGCTCAAGCCCGTTAAACGATTTAGAAAGTGTATATGCTTATCCAAATCCAGTAAGACCATCATTTAATATTGTTGATGAAAAAGTAAAAATTAAAGACATTTCTGAAAATGTAAACATAAAAATAACAGACATCGAGGGTAATTTAGTGGCCGAAGCACAATCAAGAAAGAATCTTCGATATAGAGGTTATAATCTTGAAATTGATGGAGGAACAGCATATTGGAATGGAAAAAATCTTGCAAACCATGTTGTAGCTTCTGGAGTATATTTAGTTATGCTATCTGACTTGGATACTTTTGAGACCAAAGTATTAAAATTAATGGTTGTTAGATAATGCTAATCTCTACAAACGCTATTGTCTTATCCAAATTAAAGTATCGCGATAGTGACTTAATTGTAAAGTGTTATACCGAACAATTGGGAGTTGTTAGTTTTCTATTAAAAGGTATTTTAAAAAATAAAAAGGGAAATTCAAAAAAAGCATATTTTCAGCTCCTTTCTCAATTACAGTTAGAAATTATTTACAAAGAAAACCGTTCTCTACAAGTTATTAAAGAGGTTAAATTAAATCATTTATATACCAGTTTACATTCAAATATTTTAAAAAGCTCAATTGTTATGTTTTTGGCTGAGGTTTTGACAAATACTTTAAAAGAAGAAGAACAAAACAATTTCCTTTTTAGTTATATAGAAACCACATTGTTGTGGTTAGATGTACACACTGAATATTCGAATTTCCACTTGCTTTTTTTACTAAACCTAACTAAATATTTAGGTTTTTACCCAGAAGAGATTAATAAGGAGTACAATTACTTTAATCTATTAGATGGTAAATTTGAAATAAAAAAACAAGGTAAACATTCTGTTTATGGAGAAAATTTAACACTATTAAAAACCTTATTGGGCACAACATTTGATGCCTTATCTTCAGTGAAAATCAACGCGAAACAAAGACAATCGTTTTTA
Source organism: uncultured Flaviramulus sp. (assembly GCA_947501105.1). Classification (GTDB taxonomy): domain Bacteria; phylum Bacteroidota; class Bacteroidia; order Flavobacteriales; family Flavobacteriaceae; genus Wocania_A. Next base: position 603,138 of record CANMUP010000001.1, read on the forward strand.
AGTATGATTTTGCTTTATTTTGAATTACATTTGGGCAGTTTTAAAACCCCCAAATCGCTTCAGATTTTTAATCAAGTTTTTAGTTAAAGTATGAAACTTTATTACACCATTTTTTTATTGCTTTTTGCATCTAATATCTTAGTTGCTCAGCAAATAAAGGTTCTTAATAAACTTACCGAAGAGCCTGTTTCTGGTGTTGCCATTTATAACATTGATAAAACTAAAAGTGTAATAACAAACTTTAGAGGTGAAGCTAATATTGATAAGTTTTCAGATATAGAAGATATTTATTTTCAACACTTATCTCATCTTTTAAAAAAGATAACAAAGTCTCAAATCAATACATTTAATATTGTTTATTTAGATGCTAACACACAGGGTTTAGAAGAAATAGTTATTTCGGCCTCAAAATTTGAACAAAATAAAAAAGATATTCCTCAAAAAATTATTAGTTTAAATTCTAAAAACATTGAATTTACTAACCCTCAAACTAGTGCAGATTTATTAGAAACCACTGGGCAAGTTTATGTTCAAAAAAGCCAATTAGGAGGTGGAAGCCCTATGATTAGGGGCTTTTCAACCAATAGGTTGTTAATTTCGGTAGATGGGGTAAGAATGAATAATGCCATTTTTAGAGGCGGGAATTTGCATAATGTTATTGCTGTAGACCCTTTTGCAATTATGAATACTGAGGTAACTTTAGGCTCAGGCTCTGTTATTTATGGTAGTGATGCTGTTGGTGGTGTCATGAGTTTTTACACCTTAAAGCCAAAACTTTCAAAAACCGATAGTCTTTTATTTAAATCTAATGCCATTGTTAGGTATGCTACAGCTAATGATGAAAAAACTGGACATTTCGATTTTAATTTGGGCTACAAAAAATGGGCGTTTTTAACGAACGTAAGTTACACAGATTTTAATGATTTAAGAATGGGGAGCGATGGTCCTGATGATTATTTAAGATCAGAATTTGTATTGGCAACAAATAATGGAGACGTTGTTATACAAAACAGTGATCCTTTAAAACAAAAATATTCAGGTTACAATCAAATAAATTTAATGCAGAAAGTGCATTATCAGCCTTACGAAAACTTAAGTTTTGATTTAGGATTGCATTTTACTACTACCTCAGATATACCTAGATATGATAGGCTAATACGTTATAAAAATGATAATTTACGTTCTGCCGAATGGAATTATGGACCGCAACAATGGTTTATGTCTAACTTTCAAATAACCAAATTAAGCAGTCGATCTAATTTATACAATAAAGTTAAAGCTACGGTTGCATACCAAAATTTTCAAGAAAGTAGAAAAGATAGAGATTTTCAATCTAATATAAGAAACATAAGAGAAGAAGCTGTAGATGCCTATTCTTTTAATTTAGATTTTGAAAAAACCCTAAGTACCAAAACTCAATTTTTTTATGGATTTGAGTATGTTTATAACAAGGTTATGTCTCACGGGAATGAAGAAAACATTACAAGTAATATAGTTTTTCCAACAGTGTCAAGATATCCTAATGGTGCAAGTTGGCAATCTGCGGCTATATATTCGAGTATTAAATATAAACCAAACCCAAAATTTGTTTTTCAATCGGGTTTGCGCTTCAATCACATCGTCTCGAAAGCTAATTTTGAAGCTAATAATGTGTATTTAAATTTACCTTTTGACTCCTCAGAAAATAAAGCAGGAGCTTTTACAGGGACAGCAGGAATTAGTTGGTCACCTAACAAAATTCTGCAATGGAAACTTAATGCATCATCTGCTTTTAGAGCGCCAAATATAGATGATATAGGTAAAGTTTTTGATTCTGAGCCAGGATCGGTAGTGGTACCAAACGAAAATTTAAAACCTGAATATGCCTATGGAGGCGAGCTAGGGTTAAAATTAAACTTTGATAATACTTTTATATTGGATATGAGTTCTTATTATACCTATTTGGATAATGCTTTAGTACGAAGAAATCATAATTTAAATGGCGAAACAGAAATTATGTATGATGGCGAATTAAGTAATGTACAAGCCATACAAAATGCATCAAAAGCTTGGATTTATGGTTTTGAGATTGGTTTGCTTTTCAATATTACTGATAACTTTAAGTTAACATCTCAGTATAGTGTTACCGGCGGGACCGAAGAAAAAGAAAAAATTGAAGTCCCAATTCGTCATGTAGCACCTAATTTTGGAAACACACATTTAGTTTGGAACTATAAACAATTAAAAATTGATGTATTTGCTAATTATAATAACGAATTGTCATTTAATCAATTAGCACCTTCAGAAATTAGTAAGGATTATATTTATGCAAAAGATGAAAATGGAAATCCTTATTCGCCTTCGTGGAGCACATTGAACATAAGAACACAATATCAAATAAATAACTCAACAACACTTACCGCCAGTTTAGAAAACATAACAGACCAGCGTTATAAAACATATTCTTCAGGTATTACAGCAGCAGGTAGAAACTTTATTTTAGCTTTAAAATATAGTTTATAAACCTATTTCTTAATAGCTTTTTTAGTAACAGTAATGCCGTTTGATAATTCTACTTTTGCAATATATATGGTGCTTTTTAGATTAGATAACTCGTAGATTTCAGAACTGTTATTCCCTTTTAAGTTATAAAGTTGTCTTCCTAAAAGGTCATAAATAGTTACTGTTTTAATGCTTAAACTATTAGATGTTTTAAAGTTTACTCGGTCATTATCTAACTCGATAATGGTAAGGCTATTATCATTTAAGTTAACGTCATCAGTAGATAAAGATTTATCAGTGAAAACAATTTTAAAGCGATTGTTAAACTCTCCTACTTCTGATGTAAATGTATAATCCGAATCAGATAAATTATGAGTTATATCAAGCAAATTGTCTTTTAAATAAACTGAGTTATTATTTAAAAAGTCACCTTGCAATTGTGCAATAGATAAAGTATATAATGTTGCAACATCAATTGTTGTTTTAAACCCTAAATCTATTATTTCGTTTTCATTTAAATCACTTGGAGATTTTCCTTGAACAGAAAAGATTTTATCCGAATTTTCTATAGATGTATATAATATTGCCGATTCATTTGATAAAAGTTTACGAGCATCATAAGACATACCGTCATCTCCATTTGTAGCCCCATTTACGTACGCCGTTAATATTTGATTAAACACCCCATTGTCACTGGTTAAATTAACCCATATTTTATTGGCAACAGAACCTGCATTCTTTTTAGAATTAGAGTTTTTGAAAAATTGAGCATTACTTGTACCGTCTGCCATACGCATGGCATTTGTAAATGTAACATTGCTATTTGATAAGCCAGCTATAAAGAATCCTTGAGCAGAAGGGATATATTGAGTTGGAATAATTCCATTTGCACCAGCTACTCCACCAGAACCTACTGTATAAGTTGCATAATCATTTTGGTTAAAATTGTTTATCTGGTTTCCTGGGTTTGTACCAAGAGGAGGTAGAGATTGTGACCAAAAATATGCAGCGCCGTCAATAACACTAGAGTTTGCTGCTTGAAATGCAATAAAATCTATTGCAGAAGGATATGGGTTCCCAATAAAATTCCAGCTCCCTGTTGTATTTAATGCATTATAAGAAATCCCTGTAGAAATATCTCCCGTATTAAAAGGACCAATAAAATCAGCACTATCAAGCCTTGGGTAAAATCCAAGTCGTCCAGAAGCAGCAGCATAACCCACACCAGGAGTTAAGACATCAGTTCCCAATGCATAATTCCAATCATCATTATTATCATCAATATCGTCTGGAATGCCATTGGTGGTACCAACTGTATGCTCATCTAAATAATTTGCAGCATTAAACCAATAACGTCTATCATTATCTGTATCAGGAAAAGCACCTGCTATGGTTTCACCAGTTACAGGAGAACTCCAATAGGTGTAGTATAACCAATCTTGCTTGAGAGCCGTAACTTTATTTACAGATGCCGTTCCAGAGGCTCCAACTGTAAAAGTTCCAGCACTAACATTTTGAACAAAATTGCTTCGAGTATTTACTCTCAATTCACCATCATCAACCAGAACATCATTTTCTACTTCAACAAAATCATCATTATCAACTGTTAAGATAGCTCCACTATTAATGGTTAAACTACAAGCAATAATATCTCCAGAGCTGGTATTGTAATTACTACTAATTACAACACTTTTTGTCAAGCTGTTAGGTAAGCCATTTGACCATGACCCAGTCCAAGTAGTAGTTGTTGGACAAACTGGAGCTAAACGTGTTGAGCCATTAAAGGTAAAATCATTGATGCTAAACGTACCACTACCATTTGTGCCTCCCCAGCCATAAATTCTAAATGTAATGCTAGCTGTAATACCTTGATAAGTAGTAGCAGATAAATCTATGGTCGAACCTGTTAACGTGGGAGTTCCTATATTGGCTACATAACCATCTAAACTACTTCTAATAGCAATATTTGTAGGCCCATTTGTAGATGCTTGACCTGTATATACAAAATCATTGAAATTTATTTCATAGCTAGCATTAGGGGTTAATGTAAATTCAAAATATGCAGTACTGTCAAAACCTACTGTATTCCATCCGTTAGCATTATATCTATCATTTGCATTTCTTGAATTAATTCCAGTACCTCTTCCAATCCCGCTAACTGTAATATTTGCATCTACTACTTCTCCTGTTGTGTAAGGGTTTGCAGTATTAGGGTTTGTGCCTGTTATTGGGTTTGTAAAAATACTCTGCCCATACCCAAAAGAAACCACACTTATAAAGGCGATTAATAATGCAAAGGGTTTTATGTAAGTAATTTTTTTCATAGCCGTTAAGTTTTTATAATCTATACTTTATCTACGCGTAGTACAGTGGATTTGGTTTTTATATTTTTTTTATTCTTTTAATTAATTTATCTATTGCTATTTTTGACAACCAATGCAGTCAAAAAAAACATATACCCTACAAGAAGCTACCAAAAAACTGGAGCATTACTGTGCGTATCAAGAACGATGTCATCAAGAAGTTAGGCAAAAGCTAGAAGGTATGTATATGATACCCGAAGCTATAGATGTAATAATAGTACATCTGCTAAAGCACAACTTTCTTAACGAAGAACGTTTTGCCAAAACATTTGTAAGCGGTAAGTTTAAGATTAAGCGTTGGGGGCGCTATCGATTAACTTTTGAATTAAAGAAAAAAGACATTAGCAAAGTTAATATAAATCAGGCACTTAAAACCATAGAAAATGGGGAATACATCGAGGTTTTCAATGATTTAGCCGAAAAAAAAGCCAATTCAATAAAAGAAAGTAACAAGTTTAAAAAAAGAAAGAAATTAATCGATTATCTGTTGTACCGTGGTTGGGAATCGTATTTGGTGTACGAAAAAGCCAACGAACTAATTAAGTAATACCGTTTTTTTTATGGGTTTTAACAATAGCTTGTTCATTCTTCCAATCTATCCATTGTTGTCCTTTTAAGCGACGCATTATATTATCATAATTTCGCATAATTAAAAGATTATAAACAGCTTTACTAAAGTTTTTGGGGTTTCTAGCAATAGCGCGTAAACTCATAGAAAACCCTGGAGTTAAATAACGCATGTAATGCCAATAACCTTCAGGCATATATAGTATTTCGCCATGATTTAACTCTGTTTTATAACCTTTAGCTTTTTTTAGCATAGGCCACTTTTCAAAATCTGGGTTATTAAAATCTATATCTTCTCTGGTAATTAAAGAATGCGGAATTTTATATAAAAAATCATTTTGTTTTTGGTCAAACAAGATAATCTGTTTCTCGCCTTCAAAATGAAAATGAAAAATGTTTGCCAAATCAATATCGTAATGCATAAAAGTGTGCGAATCCCTACCGCCAAAAAACAGCATGGGTAGGCCTTTCATAAGCTTCAATCCAAAATCAGGATAACTAAAATCGTTTTGTAATTGAGGTATTTCTTTTAAAACGTTCCAAAGAAAAATTCTAAGTTTTGTAGGCTCTTGTTTTAATAAATCCACATACTCACTCATTTTCATCTCAGCATGTGGTTCATTAAACCCATCCTTATAATCTACATGTCTGTCGTCATAAAGCGGAACAGTTTTATCGCCAGCAATGGCTTTCATATAATCTAAATTCCATTTCGTATACGCAGGCCAATCATCAATATAACGTTCAATAACCACAGGCTTTTGTGGTTTAAAGTAATGTTTTAAAAAGTCCTCTTTTGTTATGGTTTTTACCCGAGGGATATCTTGTAGATTTAGTGCCAATACTTAATGTTTAGTAAGTCAAAGTTAAGAAAACGTTCGTAAATTTAAAATAGTATTTGGGCGTTACCTTTCAGGTCGGGCTTTTCTTTACAATCTTTTTGCTCGTGCCTCACAAAAAGGATTTCCACTTCAATCCCTAACGCAGACGGAACTGCCAAGTTAAATTGCAAGGAGTGAACGATGTGGCAATTTTCAATAAACAGAAGGCAAAACATTTGAAAAATGTTTTGCAATGAGAAATGAATTTAAGGGTTAAATTACTTAATCAATTTCCCTTTTTCTTTAGCAGCCTCATTGCGCTCAATGGTATGCTCAGGGCGTGTCCATCTTGGTTTTTCACCTAAAGCTTCTAATTGAGAATCTTTAGCTTCAACCGTTTGTGGTTGTACTTTTTTAGTAAATGGCTTTTGTGGTTTCAGCCCTAATAGTTCAAACATTTTCATGTCTTCATTAACATCAGGATTTGGGGTAGTCAAGAGTTTATCGCCAGCAAAAATAGAATTTGCTCCAGCAAAAAAGCACATGGCTTGCCCCTCTCTAGTCATTTCCGTTCTACCGGCACTCAAGCGCACTTGAGTTTCAGGCATTACAATACGTGTGGTTGCTACCATACGAATCATATCCCATATAGAAACTGGTTTTTGGTCTTCTAACGGTGTCCCTTCAACTGCCACTAAGGCATTTATAGGTGTCGATTCAGGTTGTGGATTCAAAGTTGATAATGCCACCAACATACCAGCACGATCTTCTAAATTTTCACCCATTCCAATAATACCACCACTACAAACAGTAACATTCGTTTTACGTACGTTTTCAATAGTGTCTAAGCGATCTTGGTATCCACGTGTAGAAATTACTTCTTTATAATATTCTTCTGATGAATCTAAATTATGGTTGTAAGCATATAAGCCGGCTTCAGCTAATCGTTTAGCTTGGTTTTCAGTAATCATTCCCAAAGTACAGCACACTTCCATATCTAGTTTATTAATGGTGCGTACCATCTCTAAAACCTGATCGAATTCTTTACCATCTTTTACATTTCGCCATGCAGCACCCATGCACACACGTGAACTCCCACCTTCTTTGGCTCTAAGGGCTTGTGCTTTTACTTGCGGAACACTCATAAGGTCATTCCCTTCAATATCGGTATGGTAACGAGCAGCTTGCGGACAATAGCCACAATCTTCTGAACAGCCTCCAGTTTTTACAGACAATAATGTACTTACCTGTACTACATTTGGGTCGTGTTGTTCCCTATGAATAGTAGCTGCATCATAAAGCAACTCCATTAAAGGTTTGTTATATATATCTAGAATCTCTTCTTTGGTCCAGTTGTGTCTAGTTATGCTCATTGAAAAATTAAATTTTTACAAAAGTAATTATAATGCCTAAGATAGATAAAAATTACCAATACTAATTTCACATTAAAACCTATTTTTATAACACCAAATGGGTGAATTATAACATTGTTTTTTTAATGTTTTAAAACCTAGATATTTTTAGATTTAAATAATCTTTTTATGACAGTTTCAAAGCTTAATAAGTTTAACCGAAAAACTATTGTGCATGCATTAGTTCTAATTTTATCAATTTTCAGTTTGTATATTACGGCTAGTGGGGCTTTAAATAATTATAAGAGTCTATTTTTAGGAGGCTTTTATGACGCTTTGCTATTTGTTTTCACCATTTATATTATTTCACTAGTAATCATTCCTTTATTATTCAATAATTGGAAAAAGTATTTATACATAGCCATTGTGTATATTATTTTTTATTCACTTTTATTGGGATGGATGCGAGCTATTCAAAGAAGTAGCTCGACAATGCTTAAAAAAGGTGTTTCTACTGAACCGTTGGAATATTTTACACTTGAATCTGTACTTGATTTATCACTCACATTAATTCCTATGGGAGTTATGGGGTTGTTTTATTCTATTTTTGTAATGGATTGGGAGAAATTAAAAAAAGGCTTTTTTCAAAAACATATTGAAAGAACTATAAATATCATTGTTGTTGTTTTAATTATGCTATATGTTAGTATAATGCCTGCCGGAACAAAAACAGATGAACTATTGTTTGTAAGTTTCTTTATCTTATTTTTCTATATTAATAGTTTTTATATAACACCTGTTTTATTTATATCTAAGAAAAAATTAAGATATACTTTTATTTCTATTTTATGGTTTATTATTCTTTATGTTATATGCTTTTTAATTCTTTATTTCTTTACAGGGCCATTAGGAAAAAAACTTGTAACAAGTGAATTGTTATTAGTATCTTATATTATTCGTGTCGGTATTATGGTTTTTATTCCAATTTTTCTAGTATCATTTACTTATGGCTATATTCGAATCAAAATAAAAAACCAAGACAAAATTTTAGTAGCTAAAAAATCAGAATTAAGCCTACTAAAATCACAAGTCAATCCACATTTTTTATTCAATACATTGAACACATTATATGCAACTGCTTTAGAAGAAAAAGCATTAAAAACTGCAGATAGCACCGCGAAGTTAGCTAGTTTAATACGCTATATGCAAGAGGATATTAATAAAGATTTAATTCCATTAGAAAACGAAATAAAATACCTGCAGGATTATATAACCATTCAAAAATTGCGCTGTGCAGTTGAACCAGAAATAGAAACTAAATTTAAGCATATAGAGAATCACTTCATCAGCCCAGGGTTATTTATTCCGTTTGTAGAAAATGCATTTAAATATGGTATCGATCCATCAAAGCCCTCAAGACTAAAAGTATCAGTTATTTGTGATGAGAATAGTATTAATTTTGAATGTATAAATAGTTATAATGATGATTTTAAAACCTATTACAAAGAACAAGGTTTTGGTATTGGAATTAAAAATGCCAAACAACGTTTGGACTTAGTGTATGCTAAAAAGCATACTTTTGAAGTTGTAAAAGAGGATAATACATTTTCGGTGAATATAAATATTAAAACAAAATAACGTCACTGCGAGGAATGAAGAACGAATGACCTAGGAGTCTGTTTAATTAGAGTTCTTTTTTATGAGATTGCTACATCACACAAAAGGAGTGATTCGCAATGACGTTAAAAATATAAATAAATGATAACAGCCATAGCTATAGACGATGAGCCCAAAGCGGTACAGGTTATTCAGTATCATCTTTCAAAAATTGATACCGTATCACTTATAGCTCATTTTTATAATGCTAAAAATGCCATGGCATTTTTAAAACAAAACCCTGTCGATCTTATTTTTTTAGACATTAATATGCCTAATATGTCGGGGCTAGAATTATTAAACGAACTACAAATTAGACCTCAAGTGATTTTCAGCACAGCTTATGCCGAATTTGCTTTAGATAGTTATAATTACAATGCCATAGATTATTTGTTAAAACCTTTTGAATTTGATAGATTTCAAATAGCAATTCATAAAGCAGAAGAGCGTCTTGCTAGTTTAAAACAGCAAAACGAATTCTTTTTTATAAAAGACGGATTTAAAAATATTAAAATTGAGTTTGATGATATCTTATTTGTAAAAGGTTCTGGTAATTATTTAGACATTACTACTATAAAAAAGGTGTTTTCCCCACGAATGACTTTTGCAGAAATTGTAACAAAACTACCCTTGTCGCAATTTGTACGAGTGCATCAATCATATTTGGTAAATATTGGAAGTATTGATAAAATAGAGAATAATCAAGTCTATATAGAAAGGTATAAAATCCCGATTAGTAGTCGTTATAAAGATGTGTTTTTTAAGTGCCTGAATTTGTCTTAAAAATGACCTAAATTTACGTGATGAAAAAACCACAAAAAAAGAGAATTGCTATTATTGGTCTAGGCGATATTGCTAAAAAGGCCTACTTACCCATTGTAGCTAATCATTCAAAAATACATCCTATACTTTGCACCAGAAACATTCAAGTTTTAGAGCAATTATCGAATCAATACCGTATTAATGAAACCTATTCAGATATTGACGAATTAATTAAAGCACAGCCTGATGCTGCAATGATTCATAGTAATACAGAGAGCCATTTTGCTTTAGTCTCGAAATTATTAAGTGCAGAGATTCCTGTATTTGTAGATAAACCTCTTTGTTATTCATTAAGTGAGTCTGAAATCTTATTAAACCTATCGGCTCAAAAAGATGTATTATTATATTTAGGGTTTAATCGTCGTTTTGCACCACTTATAAGTACGTTAAAAACCCAATCGAATCCCATTCAAGTTTTTTGGCAAAAAAACAGAGTTGGTTTGCCGGCAGACCCACGTGTATTTGTTTTTGATGATTTTATACATGTTGTTGATAGTCTCCGTTTTTTAGCTTCAGGTGAAATTGAAAATATTCAAGTTTTCCCAAAACTTAGAAGCAGAAAATTAGAGGCTTTACAAGTGCAATGGCAACAAAACGATGTTTTATTAAGTGGCTCTATGAATAGAATAAGTGGTATTACAGAAGAACATGTTGAATACTATTCTAAAGACAATAAATGGCAGATAGATGAATTAGTATCTGGAATTCATTATAAAGACGAAAAGCAGCACGTTATTGGTTTTAATAATTGGGATAGCACGTTGTACAAAAGAGGGTTTGTAGATTTAATTGAAGATTGGTTGCGAGCTTTAAATGAATCTAATTTTAATTCTAACCGCATTCAAGATATCTGGGATACACATTATTTATGTGAAACAATTGTAGAAAACATCTTAAAATGATAAAATTACTTTAACAATAAATAATTCATCTTCTTTTAAAAACCAGTGGTCCTTTATGACCTCCATCTGTAATGAAGACTCCTTTTAGCGTATTTTTGTCTTCGCTTAGTTTTAAGTAATGCGTGCCACCATCTGGACCCCAAGCCGGAATAGGTTTTATAACATCAACATGATAAATAATAGAATCACCTTTAATTATTCCTGACCCCGTTTCAAAAAAAGGTTGTCCTTTAAATTCGATATAGTGTGCTATATGGATACTATCTCCAACTTCGGAATATACAGCGTAACAGTTTTTAAAATCACCGTTATTAACATCTTCCCAAACACCATTAAAGCTTGCCAAAGGAATAGGTTGCTTGTTTTTTTGATTTTGACATGAAAAGCTAAGTGCTAAAAAAGAAAGACTGAATAGTATTATAACATTAAACCTTTTCATCTGTTTAAATTTGTTGTTTTTTAAATGAATAAACCTGCTAACGCACAATTTTGTACACTAGCAGGTCTAAAAATGTATAATTTATTCGTCTTCTGAGATATCTTCAGAAACATCTTCTACAGTTTCAGCAGGTAAATCTTTGCCTTTTAAATAATCTGGTAATTGCATACCAGCCATATTAAACATTTCTTGTAATGGCGGAACCGATTTATACATGCCAGAAATAAAGTTTGATGTTGAAGATTTTCCGTCTTTTCCACCACCATTTTCCCAAACGGTAACTTTATCAATTTTAATATTTTTAATAGCTTCAGCTTGTGTTTTTACTAATTCTGGCAATTTATCTGCAATTAATAATAGAACCGCATCTTTTGCATTATCTCCTGCTGCTTTAACTATTTGGTCTAAACCAGCTGCTTGTTTGGTTAGTACTTCATACAACCCTTGTGCTTCAGCTTGAGCTTTAAATAAAATCGCATCTGCTTCACCTTTTGCGCGTCTTCTAATTTTTTCAGCTTCAGCTTCCGCATCAATTTCTACTTTTTGTTTATCAATTTCTGCTGGAACAATAATATCGGCTTTTTGCGAAGAACGCTCACGTTCTGCTCTAGCAGATTCAGCTTCTTTTTCAGCAGCATACGATTCCTCTAATGCTTTTGCAGATTGAACCTTTTCTGACGCTATTGCTACACGTTCTGCTTCTGCTTCACGTTGACGACGTAATGAATCTGAATTTGCAACGGCAATTTTTGCTGTGTTTTCTCCTTCTACTGCTTGTGCATTGGCAGCAGCAACTTGAGTTCTTTCATCTTGAACAGCATTGGCTTCACCAATAGAACCATCTCTAGTTTTTTCAGCAACCGATTTACGTGCCGCATTAATGGCATGTGCTGCAGCTTCTTTTCCTAAAGCTTCTATATAGCCAGATTCATCAACAATATCGGTAATGTTTACGTTGATTAGTTTTAAACCAACTTTCTTTAGTTCAGACTCAACACTTTTAGAAATATTGGTTAAAAACTTATCTCTATCTGAGTTAATTTCTTCAATATCCATAGAGGCAACAACTAAACGTAATTGACCAAAAATAATTTCTTGAGCTAATTCTTGAATTTCATTTTGCCCTAAACCTAATAAACGCTCAGCGGCATTTTGCATAATTCCAGGCTCAGTAGAAACACCTATTGTGAAACGAGATGGGACATTAACACGAATATTTTGCTTTGAAAGGGCATTTATAAGATTAACTTCAATAGAAATTGGTGTTAAATCTAAAAATTCATAATCTTGAATCACGGGCATGATAAATGCTGCACCACCATGAATACATTTTGCCGACTGCCCGCCACCAACTTTACCATAAACGACTAATATTCTATCTGAAGGACAGCGTTTGTAGCGTTTAATAAGTACAATAAAAAAGATAAAAATAAATAATACAGCAAAAATGACTGCAATAGGAAAGCCTAAATTAAAGGCGTCTTGTGTTGTTAATAGTAGCATGGGCTATTTGTTTAGTTTTTCAATGATTAATATTCCGTTGTCTGTTACGTCTTTTACTTTTATTACAGAACCAGATTTTAAATCGGTATCTGCATCTGTTAATGCTTCAAGTTCTCTTAATGCCCCCTGAATTCTCACATGAGCTTTTCCTATGGAAGACCTATTAGCACCAACGGTTAAATAGACTTCACCTACTGCATTTATAGCGTTTTTGAATTTTAAAGTTCCACTATCGTTAAGTTTATTCATATAATAAAACATAGCGCCCATAATCCCCATCATAATTAATCCGCAAACTATAGAAATTGTTATGGTTAATGGTTTTGAAAATCCAGCATCAATACAAGCAATACCACTCCACCCAAATAAGGTAAAGAAGCCTACTAAGTTTTTAAAGGTTATAAATTGAAAACCAATACCAGTATCTCCATCAATATCACTATCTACATCTCCAATATCGTCTGCATCACCTCCTACAAATGATAGAATCATAGTTATAAGAAAAATTAAAGATCCCAGTAAAGCAATACCCCAATATATTTTAGGAAAGAGCTCTAAATTTGAATACCATTCTACCATAATAAAATTGATTTTTTAGTTGAATAAATATAAACCTTTTCTGATAAGAAAATAGCTTCTAAAAGATTATTTTGAAAGTAAAATACTCACCGCGTTTCCACCAAAACCAACTGCATTTACTAAGATGTTTTTAATTTGTTTTGGATGTTCTTGCTTTTCTGCAAAAGGCACTTCAATAGTTTTTTGATGTTGTAACATTAATATGGCTAATTCTATACTTAGCATACCTGAAGTTGCAAAGGTGTGACCTACTTTCCATTTATTGGTAGTTAAAAAAGGTATTTTGTTACAAAACACTTTTTTTATGGCGTTATATTCTGATAAATCGCCTTTTACAGTCCCTGGAGCATGCATGACTATGGCATCAATTTCATCTGGATTTATATTGCCCATAGCCATAGCCATAGATTTTTGAAAGCATGTAGCTTCTGTAGAAATGGAGATGTTATGTTCTAATATTTCTGTAGCGTAACCAATACCTTTAATAATGGCTAAGGCATTTTTTATTTCACCTTGTTCTAAGCATGCAACTGAAGCTGCTTCACCAAGAATCATAGTATTTTGTATTTTTTTTAAATTGAAAGATTGACAGGGGTAATGAGATGCTAAAACAAGTTCAGTTTGATGTTTTACATACACCTTTAAAGCTTGCATTTGTGCAATGGTAAATGGTGTTAAAGGAGCTTCGCTACCACCAACTAAAAATTTGTTACACATACCAGAATTTATCCAAGCAATACCATTTAACATAGCATGCAATCCTGTAGAACAGGTTATAGAATGGCTTATTTCGGGTCCTTGAGTTAGTAAATCGTGAGCCACCCAAGATGAGATATTTCCGAGTGTTGTTGTTGGTGATGATAAGGTTTTAGATTTTCCTTGTTTTAAAAAATCTTTATGATACTTCTCAAATAAAGAAGTTGCACCACGCGAGGACCCTATGTTAATTCCAAAGTTGTCTGATGCTTTCCAATCAGCAATTTTTATAGCTTCTCTCGATGCATAAATAGCAAACAATACAGAATCATCAAGATTTTTGTATTTTGAATCGGAGCCTTTTAAAGCTTTTATTTCTGCTTTAGTATTACTACATAATTCTGCAACTAATGTTTTGTTTCCCTCATAGTTTTTTTCAGTAAAACAATGTCTGTTATTTTGGTAATTATCCCAAGCATCAGTTGTGCTTTTTCCTAGCGGAGAAACGGATGCAATGGCAGTTATAGAAATTGGGTGTTGCAAGTGTTCTGTTTTTCAGCAAAAGTAATGTATATGAAATATTTTAAAGCGTAAAAAAAGAAAAAAGTATGCGTGTAACAAAAACTAATTAATAGATACTTATATTTAAAACAATCATTTAATAGAACGTATTATGGAAGCACAAAAACAAAAAAGTTGGTTTGGACGGAATTGGCCTTGGGTAATACCTGTTGGTGGTTGCTTAACGGTTATTTTACTGTTTGTTTTTGGAATTGGCGCTATCTTTTTTGGAGTCTCTAAGGTTATGAAAAATTCAGCACCATTTGAACAAGCCATACAACTTGTTGAAAATAATCCTGAAGTAAGGGAGTATTTGGGAAGTAACATAGAAGTTGATGGCATGTTTGATGGAAATATATCGTTAAATAATGATGATGGTGACATCGACCTAAAAGCTCCAATCAAAGGTTCCAAAGGAAAGGGAATTTTAGTTATTAAAGGAGAAAAGCTTGATGGTGAGTGGACTTATGAAAACTTATATGTGCTTATAAAGGAAACTAACGAAAAAATTAATTTGTTAGATAAAACTTTAGAAGGAATATAATTTGCTAAACAATTTCAAGAGATTTTTCTATAACTTGATACACTTTTTCAAGTTGTTCTGTCGTAATCACATAAGGCGCTAAAATATAAATGGTATTTCCTAATGGGCGTAAACAGACACCATGTTCCATAAAGAAATTGAATAGCTTATAACGCAGATCACCATAGCGTTCCATTTCAACATTTAAATCGAGTGCATAAATAACACCCAATTGCCTTGTTTGAGCAATTTTTGGATGATTCTTAATGTGTAAATCGAATTTTTTGTGAGATGCAATAATTCGTTTTATATTACTCTGAATATCTTCGGACGTTAGCAACTCAATACCAGCTAAAGCGGCTGTGCATGCCACAGGGTTTGCCGAATAAGTATGCCCATGAAAAAAGCCTTTACTTAATTTATCGCTTAAAAAAGCAGCGTAAACGTTTTGTGTACAACTTGTAATCGCCATAGGGACTAAGCCAGCAGTTAGTGCCTTTGATAAACAAATAATATCGGGTTGATTTATAAGATATTCAGATGCAAAGTTTTTTCCTGTTTTACCAAAGCCAGTCATCACTTCATCTGCAATGGTTAATGTGTTGTGTTTTTTAGCAATGTGTAATAATTCGTCTAATAAAGAAGCATCATACATTTTCATAGCAGCAGCGCCTTGAACCAAAGGTTCGTATATAAAAGCAGCAACATCTTCCGTTTTAAGTAAATTTAAAAATTGTTGTTTTATATCTTCGAAATTCTCTTTTGTTGGCACTGGAATACGAGCAACATCAATAAAAAAATCTTCGAAAGGACCATTATAAACAGATAGTCCAGAAACAGACATAGCACCAAAAGTGTCACCATGAAACCCGCCTTCTAAAGCAATAATTTTACTGCGCTTTTCACCCTTATTAAAATGGTATTGCAATGCCATTTTAATAGCTACATCTACAGAAGTAGATCCATTATCACTAAAAAATAATTTGTTTTGATTTTCAGGAAGAATGGCTATTATGGCTTCTGATAATTTAATAGCAGGTTCGTGTGTAAAACCAGCAAATACAACGTGATCTAATTGTTGCATTTGTTGATGCACTTTATCAACGATAAACTCATTACAATGCCCATACATACAGGTATACCAAGAGGCTATTCCGTCAATATATTCATTCCCGTTATCGTCATATAACAAAGCATCTTTAGCTTTGGTTATAGCCAAATGATCTGGATGTAATTTATGCTGTGTTAAAGGATGCCACAGATGTTTTTTATCTCTATCTTTTAAAGTCATAATTTATTTCTAAACAATTCTGCATATTCTTTTATTACATTTCCATCAAAATAAGGTTCTTCATCAATTCGCCCTATAATTGGAACTTCTGTCATTTTTTTAATAATATTTTCAGTTGTTTGATGCTCGTTGCCACTAAAAATAATAGACACATCAAACCCTTTTTCTTTTAATGTGTTTACTGTTAAAAGTGTGTGATTAATGCTTCCTAAATAATGCCTTGAAACCACAATAACTTTATAGTTTGGTTTTATTAAATCTAAAACCGTGTTCTGGTTATTTAAGGGCACTAATAATCCGCCAGCACCTTCTATAACTAAATGGTTATTCGTTTTTGGAGTCTTAATTTTTTTAATATCAATTGAAACATTATCTATCTCTGCTGCTGCATGTGGGCTCATTGGTGTTTGCAGTGCATAGGTGTTTAAATGAAATTTTGATTTAGAATTTGTGACCAATTTTTCTATCTTTTTTGTGTCACAGTTATCTAGTTCTCCAGCTTGTATGGGTTTCCAATAGTCAGCTTGCAAAGCTTCTGTTACTATGGCTGATGCTATTGTTTTACCAACATCAGTTGATATTCCTGTTATAAAATATGTGCTCATTAAAAAGTAGTATTACAAACGTTGCAGCGATATTTTGTTTTTTCAAAAAAAGGAAAGAGCATATAAAAAATATTTTTTCTAGAAGGCTCTGCAATCAATATTTTTGTTGAATTACAATTTACACAAACAACATCTTTTCCATTCTTATCCTTTTCATAATTTCTTATTTGATTAAAAATCTTTATTGCCTCTGTTACATTATCATTATGAACTAATAATTTTACACCACCTATAGCTTGACTAATTAAAGGGTCTGAATCCACGGTTTTTTCATCCAATAACATAACGCGAATACCTTCTGATTCTAGCTTAGATTTTGTAATCTGCGCTTCAGTTGAGTAAGGAAACGTTGTTAGTATTGTATAATTATCTATCATAAATATAAAATTTAAACAAAAGTAGTCAACAACTGCAAAACTTCTGTTATTTCTTTTTCTGAATTATAACTATGTAAACAAAAACGTAAACGCTCTTCTCCTTTTGTAACAGTTGGCGATAAAATTGGTTTTACATTAAAATGATGTTCTTGAAGTTTTTTTGCAATCAATTTTACTTTTTGGTTTCCTGGAATAATACAACATTGTATAGCAGAATCACTTTCAATAAAATAATTTTGAAGATTTAGCTTTATGATTTCTGTCTTAAAACATTGAATATTTTGAAGTAGTTTATAAATACTAGGGTGAGGTTTTCTGCTTTGACTTGAAATAACAAGTTCGTTGTATGTAGATTGAATTGTTGCTAAGCTATGTGGCGGTAATGCCGTGGTATAAATAAAGCTACGAGAAAAATTAACTAGGTATTGTTTTAACGTTTCACTACCAAGAATAGCAGCACCGTGGCTACCCATAGCTTTTCCGTAGGTAACTAAGCGCGCAAAAATATCTTTTTCAAGATTCAATTTTTGGGCTAAACCAGCTCCTCGGTCTCCAAAAACACCAATAGCATGTGCTTCATCAACAACCAAATGTGCTCCGTAATTTTTACTTATTTGACAGATTGTAGCTAAGTCTGGCAAATCGCCGTCCATCGAAAACACAGATTCTGTAACAATATATATATTGCCGTTATGTTGAACCCGTTTTAGCATCTCATCTAACGCCTCTAAATTGTTATGTTTAAACTTATAAGCCTTAGCATTTGAAAGCTTGATGCCATCGCGTATGGAAGCATGTATATATTCGTCGTAAAAAATAATATCCTCACGTTGAGGTACACAACTAAAAAAACCAACATTTGCATCGTACCCAGAGTTAAATATTAAGGCGGCTTCGCTATTATGGAATTCAGATATAATGTTTTCTACAATGTTATAAAGCGAATGGTTTCCAGAAAGTAAACGTGAGCCTGTTGCTCCATTTTGCTTAATATTATGATCAATTAAAAATTTATGAGCATTATCAAAAATTATTTCAGATTTTGAAAACCCTAAATAATCGTTTGATGAAAAATCAACTAAATCGTTTTGTTTATTAAGTTGTCGCAAAGCATTAGTTGCTTTTCGATTATCGAGTTTTTCTTGTAGTTTTTTGGGAAATTGATCCATAAAACAAATGTAGCAAGTTAATCTGAGTATACAATTTTGCCAGTTTCTTTTGAAGCTTTTTTATCTATCCATTTAAAATCATTTCTAACCGTAGCATCTAGCAAATCAATATTTAACAGTTCGGATAATTCAAAGGCATTTCTAAAAGCATCTTTGAAATTAAATTCTTCATAAAGCTCCCAATGCCTATTTTTTTTATTCCATAAGTTTACCTGAAATGTGCCTTCGCTAATAGAAAAAAGAGAAACATAATTAAATTTTGGCATCGGTTTCCATCGACCATACTTTAATACCCCTAGTGCAAATTCTTTTTTAAAACGTTTGTTTTCAAAATCAAAATGACAATTGATAGTATATGAAAAGTATGTAGCCAAAAAGGTTAGGACAAAAATTATTTGTAGATAATCGAAGTGTGCATAGAAATGTTTCTTTTTCCAAGAAAAATCCATTGTAAAAATAAAGTAGATTATTAAACCAATTGCTATAGTAAAAAAAAGCGCTGCAGTTATACGAAAGAATAAAGAGTTTTGTCTTTCTATGTAAATTAAAGTCTTTTGCACAACTCAAATATACAAAGAGGAATTAATTCTTCAAAAGGTGACATTAATAAAAATATTATCCTTTTTAGATAAAAAATTATTGTTTATCAATAATTTTATTATACATTTGTTATCGTTAAACAATAATTTTATTATGAAAGCAATTAATATTTTAAAAAGATTAATTAATATTTACTATTATTTATTAATATTAGTTTTAATCGCAGGGATACTATCCATACCATTATTAATACTCAAAAAGAAATATGTGGTTAAATTTTTAGGTGAAGAGGTAGATTTGAATAATTTGAGTAGTTTAAATATGGCAATAATTTTAATTTTGGTCGCATCGCTTTGGTTTCTCTATTTTAAAGCAATTAAATTGCTTAAGCACAGCGTACATGAGTTATCTGAGGGGCACTATTTTTCAAAATTGGTAATTGATAATTTTAAAACAATAGGTATCCTTTTTTTAATTTGTGGACTAGGAGAGGTCTTTGCCAAAATAATTTTAAATCTAATCTTAAAAAATAAATTTCAATTGGGTATTGATTCTTCAGTTGTCATATTTTTAATTATGGGTTTATTCTTTATGTTTTTAAGCGAAGTGTTTTTAAAAGGAAGTCAATTAGAAGAAGAAAACGATCTAACCATATAAACTATGTCAATAATTGTTAATTTAGATGTTATGCTTGCTAAACGTAAAATGAAAAGCAAAGATTTGGCAGAAATTATTGGTATAACCACAGCTAATTTATCGATATTAAAATCAGGCAAGGCAAAAGCTGTAAGATTTTCAACTTTAGAAGCTATTTGTAAAGCACTCGACTGTCAACCTAGTGATATTTTAGAATATATTGAAGACTAACATTACATACCACAGAGCATCAACTACCGAAGAATTAAATCAAATTTTAAAACTTCAAGAGGAAAATTTACGTCATTTAGTTTCTGATGAAATTAAAGAAAAAGAAGGTTTTGTAACCTTGCAGCATGATTTTGAAATGCTAAAAAAAATGAATGATGCGTGCGCACATTGCATTGTAAAACACAAAGGCGAAGTTGTAGGTTACGCTTTGTCAATGCTTAAAAGATTTCAAAACGATATTCCGTTATTGGTGCCCATGTTTATTCAAATAGATAAGGCAATCAAGGAACAAAATGACTCCTCCAACTATATTGCAATGGGGCAAATATGTATAGATAAGAAGGCAAGAGGGCAAGGCATTTTTAGAGGGCTGTATAATTATATGGCACAAGAACTTAAAAAGGATTTTGATGCGATTATTACTGAGGTCGATACTAAAAACATACGCTCATCTAATGCGCATAAAGCCGTAGGTTTCGAACTTTTAAAAAATTATATTTCAAATAATCAGGTTTGGGAAGTCATTATTTTAAGACTTTAATTCTATTTTCTTGTATCTTTACAACTATGTTTGCGCTCGTAGATTGTAATAATTTCTATGCTTCTTGCGAACGTGTTTTTAACCCTAATTTACAAGGAAAACCAATTGCTATTCTTTCAAATAACGATGGTTGTGTAATCTCACGAAGTGACGAAGCAAAAACTGTTGGTTTACCAATGGGAGCACCTATTTTTAAATGGGAATCCTTTTGTAAAGCCAATGGAATATCTGTGCTGTCATCAAATTACCCATTGTATGGCGATATGAGCAGTCGTGTAATGTCTATTTTAAAACAATTTACACCCGATGTGGAATTGTATAGTATAGACGAATCGTTTTTAGAATTTAAAAATTTTGAAGAAGATTATAATTATGACGATTACGGAGATAAAATCAGAAAACAGATTTTAAAATGGACAGGAATTCCAACTTGTGTTGGCGTTGCTCCAACCAAAGCGTTGAGTAAAGTAGCCAATAAAGTAGCACGTAAATTCCCCAAGGAAACAAATGGAGTTTATGTAATAGACTCTGAAGAGAAGCGAATAAAAGCTTTAAAATGGATTAAAATTGAAGATGTTTGGGGTATTGGGCGAGGTTTAACCAAACGATTAAAACTTAAAAAGTGTAAAACGGCTTTTGATTTTACGCAATTATCAGATGATTGGATTCGTAAAAACTTCTCCATTACCGAGTGGAAATTAAAGAAAGACTTGGAAGGCATTCCTACCTTGCAGTTGGACGAGTTAAAAACCAAACGAGCCATAGCTACAACGCGAAGTTTTGATTATACTTACGACGATATAAACTACATAAAAGAGCGTATTTCTACTTTTGCAACAAGTTGTGCCGAAAAACTACGTAAACAAGGCTCTAGCTGTCATGTTATTATTGTTTTATTAAGTAGCGATAGGCATAAAAAAACCTTAGAACAGCATAGAGGAAGCAAAATTGTTAGCATCCCATTCCCAACTAATTCTTCGTTAGTAATTAGTAATGAAGCCGTAAAAGCTGTAACTTCCGTTTTTAAAAAGGGTGTTAAATATAAACGTGCAGGCGTTATTGTGTCTGGGTTGGTGCCAACAGATAATTTTCAGCTTAATATGTTTGAGTACGAAAATCCAAAACACAAATATTTAATGCATGCTATCGATGGGTTGAACACAAAGTACGGCGATTATAAAATTAAAATTGCTAGTCAAGATTTAAAACGGACATGGAAAATGCGTCAAGAACGATTGTCACCACGATACACAACAAATATTAATGATATTATTAAAGTAAAATGTTAATTTGCGCGTTACCACAAGGGTCGGGCTTTCGGCAGTCGCTTCCTCCTTCGTCGGCGAGCTTCAACAAATGCCTCAATCCCTAACGCAAACATAAGTGCTAATAAAAAACACAAAAACAAATGCTATTACACAAATCAGACTCATTAACCTTTTTTACTCCTAAAGCCTTTAAAAACTCTGGAGCTCATTTTTTCGATACTGGAATTTCAGCAGGATTCCCTTCACCAGCCGAAGATTTTAAAGAACAACGCTTGTCGTTAGACCGAGAGCTTGTAAAAAATAAAGAAGCTACTTTTTTTGCACGTGTTAGCGGACAATCTATGATTGGAGCAGGGCTTGATGATAATGATTTGTTAGTTATAGATAGAAGCTTAGAACCTACAAACAATAAAATAGCAGTATGCTTTCTAGATGGAGAATTCACTGTAAAGCGTTTAAAAGTAGATAAAGACGAAGTTTGGCTACAACCAGAAAACCCTAATTATCCTATTATAAAAATTACACAAGAAAACGATTTTATCATTTGGGGTATTGTTACCAATGTGATTAAAAAAGTGTAAAACAAAAAAACGCCTCAGAAACTCTGAGGCGTTTTTTTAATATATGTTTTGTGATTTAATTAATCTGCTAATACAATCACTTTATTGTCTTTCAACTCTAAAGTTCCTGAGTTAATTGCTAACCAAGTACCTTTATCATCACCTTTAGTGAATTTATCCTGAACCTCTTCTTCTAAAGAAATATCGCCATAGATTTTAACGTTTCCTTCTTTTAAAAGCGATACTATAGGAGCATGATCTTTTAACATCTCAAACTCTCCACTTACACCTGGAACAGCAATACTTGTTACCTCTCCACTAAATAAAGTTGCTTCTGGTGATACAATTTCTAAATACATAGTTTTTTAGTTTGCAGTCTGCAGTTTACAGTTTACAGTCACTGAAGACTGAAGACTGATTTACTGCGAACTAATTTTACGCTTCAGCTAACATTTTATCTCCAGCTTCAATAGCTTCTTCAATAGTTCCTTTAAGGTTAAATGCTGCTTCTGGATATTGGTCTAATTCACCATCCATAATCATATTAAACCCTTTAATAGTTTCTTTAATATCAACTAATACACCAGGAATACCTGTAAATTGCTCAGCTACGTGGAATGGTTGTGACAAGAAACGTTGTACACGTCTTGCTCTACCTACAGCCATTTTATCTTCTTCAGATAATTCTTCCATACCTAATATGGCAATAATATCTTGTAATTCTTTATAACGTTGTAATAACTCTTTTACACGTTGTGCACAATCATAATGCTCAGCGCCTAAAATATCAGCTGTTAAAATTCTTGATGTAGAATCTAATGGATCTACTGCAGGATAAATACCAAGCTCAGCAATTTTACGAGATAATACTGTTGTGGCATCTAAGTGAGCAAACGTTGTTGCTGGTGCAGGATCTGTTAAATCATCCGCAGGTACGTAAACCGCTTGTACAGATGTAATCGATCCTCTTTTTGTTGATGTAATACGTTCTTGCATTGCACCCATTTCTGTTGCTAATGTTGGTTGGTAACCTACCGCAGATGGCATACGACCAAGTAATGCAGATACTTCTGAACCAGCTTGTGTAAAACGGAAGATGTTATCTACGAAGAAAAGTACATCTTTTCCTTGTCCATCTCCAGCTCCATCACGGAAATACTCAGCAATTGTTAAACCAGATAAGGCAACACGAGCACGTGCTCCTGGAGGCTCATTCATTTGTCCGAATACGAAAGTTGCTTTAGATTCTTTCATTTTTGATTTATCAACTTTAGATAAATCCCATCCACCTTCTTCCATAGAATGCATAAAATCATCACCATAACGGATAATTCCAGATTCTAACATCTCTCTTAAAAGATCATTTCCTTCACGAGTTCTTTCACCTACTCCAGCAAACACTGAAAGTCCACCGTGTCCTTTTGCAATATTGTTAATCAACTCCTGAATTAATACTGTTTTACCTACACCAGCACCACCAAATAATCCAATTTTACCACCTTTTGCATAAGGCTCAATTAAATCGATTACTTTAATACCAGTAAATAAAACTTCAGTTGACGTTGATAAATCTTCAAATTTTGGCGCTTGTCTGTGAATTGGTAAACCAGCTTCACCAGCTTTAGGTAAATCTCCAAGGCCATCAATAGCATCTCCAATTACATTAAAAAGACGACCATAAACATCATCTCCAATTGGCATTTGGATAGGGGCACCAGTAGCGTTTACTTCTGTGCCTCTACTTAAACCATCAGAAGAGTCCATTGCAATAGTACGAACAGTATCTTCTCCAATGTGAGACTGTACCTCTAATACTAATATTGAACCGTCAGGTCTATTAATTTCTAATGAATCATAAATCTTTGGAAGTTCAGCACCAGCTCCGAATTCAACATCGATAACTGGACCTACTATTTGTGCAACTTTACCTGTAACTTTAGACATTACTTATGTATTTAATATTATGCGTTTTAATTCTATGAAAACACTCTAAGTTTTCGCGTGCAAAGATATATTTTTTAATTTAAAAATAAAGTTGTTTTTATAGGTTTTTTGGAATAAAAAAACACCTCCGTATTGAAGGTGTTTTTTAATATTATTTTATTAGTTGTTTATTGTAGCGTAGGAGAATAGTTTGTTGGGTAATCTCCAATATTTGCTAAATTACCTGACGCTTCAAAATTTGACCCATATGTTGCATCAATAACTTTCATCATTTCATTAGCTAAGGCGCCATATCCTCTAGCAGTTAAATGAATTCCATCTAAACTTACTAAACCACCAGTTACTAAATCAGCATTTAGTGTAAAACCATTACTAACAATTCCTGTAGTTGAAGCTTGTTCAAGAATTCCTTTAAAATCTACTAAGGCCAATCCTTTAGAGGCTGCTACGCTTTCAATAACCATATTATAGGCATCTGTAGCATTTTTAATTGCAGCAAGTTCGTCACTATCTAAAGCATCAACATCATCGATACCATTAACAGCACCTATAACTAAAGCTCCTTGTTGAGGCGTTGGCGTACCACCAGCTTGTAAAATACCTAACACTTGTAATACTTCATTTGATAAAGCAACTGAGCCATAACCTTGAGCTAAAGCTCCTTGGTCTATAGGTAATAATAATAATTCATCTTCAGTCATTTGTCTAAAACCTAATGGGTTTGTTGGTGTAACAGGAACATCTATAATCCACCTGTTTTTTCCTTCGCTGAAAGGGATAGCATATTGGCTAGCTAAAGCTTGAGCTTGAGCAGGAGGGACCATTTGAGCAATTAATACTTGAGTAAATATTCCTGCAACCGCTTGGAAAAACCCTGTTAGTTGGCCAGCTGTTGTAGCATCTATTTCTAGCGCATTGTTTGGTACTGTAGTAAAGTAAGGTAAATTTGTTATGTAAGGTACATTAGCAATTACACCTTGAGCTCCATTTGCGGTTAACTGATCAACAATACCAGTAAATACTTGACCAAAAACTGTTGGATCAGTAATATCATTAAATCCATAAGATGTTGGGTCAAAATTTCCTGTTTGATCCATTCCTATTCCTCCAGAAGTAGCATAAGCTAATACATCATTACCTCCAATTTCTGATAATGTAAAGAATGTTGGGTTTTGACTAGCAGCATCTCCTAGCATAGTTGCAGTTGGAGAAGAAGCCATTCTTCCAAAATATGGATTTAAACTTCCGTAACCTGGAAATGTTAGGTGAAAGCTTTTAGCTCCAGGTACTCCAACATTATTAAAGCTACTGCCTAAATTATTTGCTGCATCTGTTGTTATCGGTGGAGCTGGAGCACCAAGGCCAGCAAAAAACTCATTTAACCGCTGTGGTCCTGAACCGTTGAAAATTAATCTGTATGCAGCTACAGGCATTCCACCAGCAAGTAATCCACCAGTATTATCATTCATTAAAGGCTGAGTAAATGCGCCACCGCCAGCATTAGCAAAATGCTTAGATAAAATATTTGGGAACGAGTTTTCTTGACCTGCAATAAAAACGGCACCATCTGTATAGCCCGCAGTAAACGAAGCTCCTAATGAAACATAGTTTGAAAAATCTGCAGTACCAGCTGTTAATTCAGGTAATTCTGTAGTTGTAATATTATTATCAGCTAAAACGTCTTCAATTTCATTACAAGCTGTAAAACTTAAAAGAATTACTAACAGCCAAATATATTTTGTATTCATAATATTCTTTTCCATAATTATTATAAGTTGTTAATTGTCCATGATACATAATACATTGATCCGATATTTCCAGTTCCGAATGCCGTAAAGTATTCATCACCTAAAAGGTTTGTTGCACCTGCTTTAAAAGTTGATTTAAAACTTGGAACCTTAAGGTTAATTTGAGCATCAACTACGTGAAATTCTGGAACAATACCATTACCAAATGTAGCTTCCCAGAAATAGTCATCACTATATCTGTAGGCTATGTTAAACCCGAAATTTTTAAATAATTTGGTATTACCAAAAGAAGCTTTAAACTTATGTTCTGGAGTATTAAAATTTGTTGTGAAATCTGGAAATTGAACTCTGTCAAAATCTAACTTAGCGTAGGTATAACTTCCGCTTAAATCAAAATTCCCTAATACTTTAGTTGATATTCCAATAGAAGCTCCGTAAGAGTTTACATTGGCTTCTGAGTTTGTGTACGTGCTAAAGTTTTGACTATCACCATTTGCTAAAGCTGCAACAGATAATGAACCATCTCCTACAGTTCCGTATAATGGAGAAACAACAACTTCTTGAGAAATAAAATCTTTGTAACTATTGTAGTATGCACTTAAATCTACAATAACTTTATTAAATTTTCCTCTATAACCAACTTCACCAGAAGTTACTTGTTCTGGTTTTACTAAATCAGGATTTGATACTTCTAATACCGCAGGGTTACCAGTAGCACCTAAAGCTGATGCAGAACTTGCTGTATAAGAATTGTTGTATGCCGCTGCTCCTGTTTGTGTTATTGTAGCTGGTTGCCCTAAGGCTTGACCACTAGCACTAATATCATGTGTTCTTGACCATCTGTCTAAATTATCAGGAGCGGCACCAACTAAAACTGCTCTACCTGCATCTAAACCAATAAATAAATCTTGAGTAGTTGGATTTCTAAAACCAGTTTGTACTGATGCTCTAATATTGTGATTTCTATTTACAGTTAAACCAGCAGAAATTCTTGGTGATACAAAACCATCAAAAAATTCAGATTTATCATAACGCACAGAACCTGTAAGTTTTAATTCTAAAGATTCGCTTAATTCTAAGCTTTTTTGAATTTGTGTATAAACACCAAATTCTGAGTAATCTATTGTTCCATTTAAATCTGTATAAATGGTTCCAGAAGAATTTAGGCTATATTTTCTATAAGACCCACCAACTTGTATATCGGCAAAATCAATTAAATGACTAAGGTTGTAATTGGCGTCAGAATGATAATACTTCGAAGCATCTTGAAATTTAGATCCTGTTGTTAAATCTGGATCGTTAATACTTTTATTAAAAGCGGCTACAAATCCTGGTGACCCTGGTTCATAACGCCCAGATTCTGCAGTAGTTCTACCAGCTGCATGCGCTTGTGCATCTGTTGCTCCACCAAGTGTTGCAGAGATATAAGCACCAGCATATTGCCCAAACCAAGTATTATGGTCTTTCCAATCGTTTAAAATATTTATTCCTGTAAAAACCATATCGTAAGAATCTCCAGCTTTATCAGCTACAACATAGCCTCTTATAAAGAAATTATCATTACGTATTTCTAATTTGTGTTGCTGTTGGAAGAAGTTATCAATATTATATCTGTTGGTTCCTTGATATATTGTTGAACCAGTTCCTACTTTTCCAACATAAGATACTTCAAAATCATTTTCCCATGGTCTGAAATATAAACCCCAATCTGATTTAATACTTCTAGCATTATAATCGGTCAAATCACCTTCATTATATCCCGTTCTAGTAACGACAACATCGGGAACTAAACTAGCAAGAGCAGGGTTTGGTAATTGAGCTAAAAATGCTGGACTTTCTTTTACGGCTTTAAGGTTACTAGAGACTTCGTCTCCATAAACGTTAACACCATCATAATCTATATTATTTGCACGACTACCTCCAATATTTGTTTTATCAACTTCACTATTTGCAGCCCAATCTGTTCCTTTTAAATAGCCGAAATTGACTTTAACAGCAAACTTATCGCTAAACTTATGAGCAACTCTAATACTATAATCTACGTATTGATTGTCACCAGCAGCCTCTTGAGAAGTAATTCCTGTTTTAAGTGAAGCACTAATTCCTGCGTGGTCAAAAGGGTTTTTACTACGCATAAATAAAATACCATTAAAGGCATTTGCACCATATAATGCTGAAGATGCTCCTGGAAGTAACTCGACACTTAAAACATCAGTTTCAGTCATACCCACTAAATTTCCTATTGGGAAGTTTAGAGCTGGTGTTGAATTATCCATACCATCAACCAGTTGCATAAAACGATTATTTGCAAATGTTGCAAAACCTCTAGTGTTAACAGATTTAAAGGTTAAACTATTAGTGTTTACATCTACACCTTTTAGGTTTTCAAGGCCATCATAAAAATCAGCGGATGCTGTATTTCTAATTTCTTTAAGTCCAAAACGTTCAACAGTTACAGGCGATTCGAAAATACGCTCAGGTGTTCTGGATGCAGAAATTACAACTTCATCTAATGATGTTCCTTCGGTTAGGACAAAATTAAGGACTTGATTGTTTGTAGTAACTTCAATAGTAGCTGATTCAAAACCAACCATACTAGCTTGAACAGAAAAAGGAGGGTTTTGACTTACGCTTAAGTTAAAACCACCATCAAAATCTGTTACAACTCCTGTAGAAGTTCCTGTAACAATAATGTTTGCTCCTGGAAGAGGTTGACCACTATCATCAACAACTGTCCCAGAAATTGTTGTTGTTTGTGAATACGATAACCCACAAAAGAGCAACAGTAAAAATGGAAGAATAGTTTTCATTTATAAGAATTAGTTTAATTTTTGGATTAGCAATATAAATATATATAGTATTACTTCCACATAAAAACGCAAAAAAATTATGCGCGCATAGTATTTTTTAACAAAAGACACTACAAATATTGCATGTTAAGCTAAAAATAAGGTATTTTATTGTGAAATAACAGAAATATTGCACATATAATTATAAATCAATAATTATATGTGCGATATTTTATTCTACAGTAACAGATTTTGCTAAGTTACGTGGTTGGTCTACATTACAATTACGCATTACTGCGATATGATAAGATAAGAGCTGTAATGGGATTGTTGTTAAAAGCGGAGAAAAAGCTTCTTCAGAATCTGGAATTTCAATAACATGATCTGCAATTTCTTTTACCGCAGTATCTCCTTCGGTTACAACTGCAATAATTTTACCTTTTCTTGATTTAATTTCCTGAATATTGCTAACTACTTTTTCGTAGTGACCTTTACTGGTTGCAATAACAATTACTGGCATTCTGTCGTCTATCAAAGCAATTGGGCCATGTTTCATTTCTGCAGCAGGATAGCCTTCGGCATGAATATAAGAGATTTCTTTCAGTTTTAAAGCACCTTCTAAAGCTACTGGGAAATTATAACCTCTACCCAAGTATAAACAATTGGTAGATAGTAAATACTCTTTAGCGATTTGCTTTACATGCTCATCGACTTTTAAAGCTTGTTCTACTTTTTGTGGAATCAATTCTAATTCCTGTAAATACAATCTGAAATCAGAACTAGACATGGTCCCTTTAGCTCTAGCTAAACGAAGCGCTATTAAAGTTAATACTGTTATTTGAGTTGTAAATGCTTTGGTAGATGCAACCCCAATTTCTGGACCTGCATGAGTGTAAGCTCCAGCATCAGTTTCTCTAGCAATAGATGAGCCTACTACATTACAAACACCAAAAACAAAAGCGCCTTTAGATTTTGCTAATTTAATAGCGGCTAATGTATCTGCGGTTTCACCAGATTGTGAAATAGCAATAACTACATCTTTCTCAGTTATTACTGGGTTTCTATAGCGAAACTCTGATGCATATTCTACTTCTACAGGAATTCTTGAAAATTCTTCAAAAATATATTCAGCAACTAATCCTGCATGCCACGAAGTACCACAAGCTATAATAATAATACGATCGGCATTTAAAAATTTTTTCATATTATCTTCAACTCCAGCCATTTTTATAATGGCTTCATCTCTTAATAATCTACCTCTGTAAGTGTCTCTTATTGCTCTAGGTTGCTCATGAATTTCCTTTAGCATAAAATGTTCGTAACCACCTTTTTCTATTTCCTCAAGATTCATTTGAAGCTCTTGCACATAAGGATCAACTAACGAATCATCTATAATCTTTCTAATTTTTATTTCTTTTCCAAGTCTAATTATTGCCATTTCTTCATCTTCTAGATAAATAGCATTTTTAGTATACTCTATAAAAGGGGAGGCATCACTTGCAATAAAAAATTCATCTTCACCTACGCCAACAGCTAAAGGACTACCTAGTCTTGCAATAACGACTTCACCTGGTTTGCTTTTATCAAAAACGGCAATGGCATAAGCACCAATTACTTGGTTTAATGCAATTTGTACTGCTTTACCTAGTTTTACATTTTCTTTCTTTTTAACATCTTCAATTAGGTTGATTAAAACCTCAGTATCTGTATCAGATTGAAATGTATAACCTCTAGAAATCAATTCTTTTTTTAAGGAGTCGTAATTTTCTATAATACCGTTATGGATGATGGCTAAATCACCTGAATTTGAAGCGTGAGGATGTGAGTTTACATCATTAGGAACGCCGTGAGTTGCCCACCTTGTGTGACCAATTCCTAAGCTACCATTTTTAGTGATTTCTTTTTCTGATCGTTCTTCTAAATCTGAAACTTTTCCTTTGGTTTTAGAGATTTTAAGACTGTTGCCGTCAAAAAGGGCAATACCTGCACTATCATAACCTCTATATTCTAAGCGCTTAAGACCTTCAATAATAATTGGGTAAGCTTCTCTGTGACCTATATATCCAACAATTCCACACATAAGTAATTTTATTTAATCAATTTGGGTTTTATATTATGGAACAAATATGTAAAAAAAATATCAACAAATGTCAAAATAGTACATGAAGTTGATATTTTTCACGATGAAATTCATTAACGTCAAATAAAACGATATGAATTTTTTTAAATGATAATTTAGAAATATGACCTATAAATTAGGCTCAGTAAAAAATATTTCAAGTTTCATTTTTTTACTTTCATTCGGGCCAGTTACATTAGTTCCAAATAAAACAGTTCCTCTAGGAGTTAATAAGGCAGTCGAAGGAATTTCAGTCACTTCGTCTCCACTTTCTAAAATTTTAAAACTGTTGGTTAAATTTACATTATTAGATAAAATGAGCCCTAACTTTGTGTTAGTTGAATCTTTAAGTAAAATATTATTTAAATGCTCGGTTAAACGAATTTTATATTTAGCAGCACCATTATCGTCTTTTATTCGTTGCCCTAGGTTAATAATTTTAGAATTAAATGGGTCCGTAGTATCTTCAGTAGGATCAAAAGAATAATCAATAGTTGGAATGTTATTGTTTATATCGTATGCATAAATTCTATCGTATTTATGATAATCTGAATCACCTCCATTGGGAGCAGTTTCATCTTCATAAATAACAAGATGCGCTTCGTTTATTAATTTTTTTAGAGGATAATTACCGTTTACTTGAGGTAAATAATTGCCGTTTGCATCTAACTCTCTGTAAGTTTTTTTAAAGCAATCTAAAGCTGTTTCTGGTGTGCCATCGCAATCTACAATACCACTAAATAAATCTATTACAGCCATAGAGCCTTCAGCTCCTTTTAAATATAACTTTTCATCACCTAAAGTTTTGTCGCCATTAGCTAAAGCTATACTATAATCATTTATATATGTGTTTAGTCTATTACCATTAAGATTTAATGTATAGGTGTCTTGCAACCTGTCTCCTTCAATAGAAGAATCTTTTGAGTAGTATATAGTAATATTAGCTGTCGATAAATTAAAAAACGTCATGTTTCCGTTACCATTAATAGCTTCGGCTTTAAAATACAAACCTCTAAAATAATCTCTAAAATTATTAGCGTTACTTAAAACTGGGTCATCTTCTTTGTCAAAGATTGTTGCTTTCCAATAATCTTCATCTAATTTCACTCTTAAAGCAGGAGTTTGTCTATCAAAAACATCTTCGTCCCCTTCGGTTGTTTTTAAAACAATAGTTTCGCTACTCGGAACATATTGTTCTTGCATATAAATTATATCACTTTTATGGTCATCAAAATTTATAGTTGCATCACCATTAATTGCAAAGTTGTCAGTATTATTAATTGAGCCGTCTGCTTTTGAATAATACATTTGAGCTTCATTAAACTCTGAGTTTGGGTCAAAATCTCTTAAAAAGTAATTATTTCTATAAACAGTTAGTTTTACTGGAGCACCACCGTATAAAGAATCTTTAATTGTGTATACCTCATTACCATTATCGTCTGGGGAGTCTGCACTTACTTTATTAAAGTAAGGCACTTTTAAAATCACAGAATCTATAACAGCGTTGTCGCCAAAATCAGGATTAAATACATTTGGAGTTGCTTGCGTTATAATGCTAGCTGTAGTTTGACCATATGCAGGATCATTAAAAACTCCAAATAAATTAGATGACAGACCGTTAATTTGTAAGGAATCTAACTTTTTGTTGTATGCTAAAATTTGAAGGATTGAATTATCGGTATTAAAATTAGCATTGTCTTTTCCTAAAACATCACTTTCAATAGTGTTAAAATCTTTGTCACAGGCAATGAATAATGCCATAACTAATAGAACAATACTGGATAATTTAAGGGCTTTAAATATTTTTTTCATGTGTATATTTGGCAAATGCCCATTGTGGGCTTTCATATCTTAATTTTAAATGAAATTGGGATTAGCTAAAAATTTTTGTATTAAAAAATTCTGTGTAAGCTTCACCAAATTCATCTTTACTTTTGTAATCTAAAATAGGTTTGTTTGATGCTTTTAAATACGTGTCTAAAGTTTCAGGAATATTTTCAGATCCAACTATTAATGCGTCAGAATAATCAATAGCAATTTTCATTAAATTATTATATGATGGCTCTTCAAGCGTTTTAATAGCATCTTCTTCAATATTATCAAACTTAATTTTATTAATCATGTCTTTGTTTAACGTATCATCAAAACTTTGATTGTACACAGAAGTCACAATTTTACTTTCGTTAAATAATGGCTCGTCTTTGTAATACGCTTTTAAATATAATGGTAGTAACGAGGCTAACCAACCGTGAACATGAATAACATCTGGCGACCAGTTTAGTTTTTTAACCGTCTCTATAACGCCTTTTGCAAAGAAAATTGCACGTTCGTCATTATCAGAAAACAGCTTACCATTTTCGTCGGTAAGTGTTGCTTTACGCTTAAAATATTCGTCATTATCAATGAAATAAACCTGAATACGTTCTTTTGGTATAGAAGCTACCTTAATAATTAAAGGCATATCTAAATCATTTATAACCAGATTGATTCCTGATAGTCTTATAACTTCATGTAATTGGTGCCTTCTTTCATTAATATTACCATATCGAGGCATGAAAATTCGTATTTGACCACCTTGTTGATTTACTAATCTAGGTGCTTCAAAAGACATTGATGAAATTTCAGTCTCTGGTAAATAAGGCACTACTTCAGATGATACATACAATACCCTCTTATCTTTCATATGTTAGTTTTTGCTGTCTTTTTATGGCTATATAATTGAATAGCTTTTTGAAAATTCAAAATAAAAAACACGCAAAAGTACAAAATTTTATGCGAATTGATTGTAAAATATTAAGTTTGCAAGCGTTAATTTTTTATTAAATAATGAAGGTTTTTTCACAAAAAATGCAAATTTCTATTGAAGTTGA
Source organism: uncultured Flaviramulus sp. (assembly GCA_947501105.1). Classification (GTDB taxonomy): domain Bacteria; phylum Bacteroidota; class Bacteroidia; order Flavobacteriales; family Flavobacteriaceae; genus Wocania_A. Next base: position 637,091 of record CANMUP010000001.1, read on the forward strand.
TGAATTAAAAGCAAAACATCTTACCGTTGGGCTAGTACCAACTATGGGGGCGTTACACCAAGGGCATTTAGCTTTAGTAAAGAAAGCTTTAAAGGAGAATGATAAAGTTGTAGTAAGTATTTTTGTAAACCCTACACAGTTTGATAATAAAGATGATCTTATAAAGTATCCAAGAACTCTTGATGATGATGTAGAATTGTTAAAGACAGTTTCAAAAGATAATGTTTTAGTTTATGCACCTACAGTTGACGATATTTACAATGGAAATACTGTTTCGCAAAAATTTGATTTTGATGGATTGGAGTTTGAAATGGAAGGCAAATTTAGAAACGGACATTTTGATGGTGTTGGAACCATTGTAAAGCGTTTTTTTGAAATTGTAAAACCACATCGCGCATATTTTGGAGAGAAAGATTTTCAGCAATTAACAATAATTAAAAAATTAGTTGAAAAACATAGCATTCCTGTTAAAGTTATTGGTTGTCCAATTCATAGAGAAGCAAATGGGTTAGCAATGAGTTCGCGTAACACACGACTAAAACCAGAATATAAAAAAGCAGCACCATTTATTTATAAAACTTTAACAACTGCCAAAGAAAAATTTGGCACAAAAAGTGCTAATAAAGTTTCGGAATGGGTTGAAAAAGAGTTTGCTAAACACAATTTATTAAAATTAGAATATTTTATTATCGCAGACACCAAAACCTTAAAACCAGTAACAAGAAAATCAAACAAAAAAACATATAGAGCGTTTATAGCCGTATATGCAGATGATATTAGATTAATAGATAATATCGCACTAAATTAATTACCTTTGCCTCATGCAAATTCAAGTAGTAAAATCTAAAATTCACAGAGTAAAATGCACAGGTGCTGAGCTCAACTATATAGGTAGTATTACCATTGACGAAGACTTAATGGATGCAGCCAACATTATTCAAGGCGAAAAAGTTCAAATTGTAAATAACGACAATGGAGAACGTCTAGAAACCTATTGTATTCCAGGGCCACGACAAAGCGGAGAAATTACATTAAACGGAGCAGCTGCAAGAAAAGTATCAGTTGGCGATACCCTTATTTTAATCACTTATGCGTTTATGAATATTGAAGAAGCTAAATTGTTTAAGCCTTCTTTAGTTTTCCCTGATGAAGCTACAAACTTGTTAAAGTAAACTTTTGAATTCTAAGACGAAAAATATATTAAAGATAACACTCCCATTATTATTGGGAGTTTTTTTAGTTTGGTATTCGCTGTCTAAAGTATCTATTGAAGAATTATTGGTTTATGCTAAAAAAGCAGATTACACATGGATTCTTTTAGGCATGTTTTTAGGACTTTTAAGTCATTTATCGCGAGCTTATAGGTGGCGTTTTCAATTAGAACCTATGGGTTATAAGGTTAAATTAGGGAATAGTATAATGGCGGTTTTTGCAACCTATTTAATTAACTACACTATTCCAAGAGCAGGCGAGGTGGCAAGAGCTTCAATACTAACAAATTACGAAGATGTTCCTTTTGAAAAAGGTTTTGGAACTATTGTGGCAGAACGTATTGCGGATATGATTGTTATGTTAGGAATTATTGCAATTACGCTATTTCTTGAATTTGAATTTATCTACAATTTTTTAATTGAAAAATTTAATCCCACAAAAATTATAATAGCTTTCGTTGGATTAGGAGTTTTAATCATTTTATTTTCAATATTTATAAAAAGAAGTGATTCTAAAATAGCTTTAAAAATCAGATCTTTTATTAATGGATTAATTGAAGGTGCTTTAAGTATTTTTAAAATGAAAAAGAAATGGGCTTTCATTTTTCATACACTTTTTATTTGGGGAATGTATATCCTTATGTTTTATATAACATCATTTGCAATAAAAGAATTAGATGGAATTTCTGCTGGAGCTATTTTAATAGGATTTATCTCTGCTAGTTTTAGTATTGCCGCAACAAACGGTGGTATTGGTTCGTACCCTTTAGCAATTTATGCAGCTTTTTCAATTTTTGGAATTGCTGAGGAACCAAGTATTGCATTTGGTTGGATTATGTGGGCATCTCAAACGCTCATGATAATAATTTTTGGAGGCTTATCTTTAATTTATTTACCTATTTTCAATAGAACGAAGGTTGTAAAAGAAGGTTGATTGTTTCAAAAAATGCACTTAGAATTTTTTTTAAAAAGTATAGAAAACAGCTTTTTTAAACTTTCACTTAATTTCATACCTTGCCGTTATAAATCTCAAATCATTTTAAAATGAAAAAACCAATCATTTTTTTATTAGTATTATTCTGTATTGTAAATGCTACTGATGCTCAAGTAAAATATGAAACTTTTGAGTCTTCAAAACTGGGAGAAACACGCGAACTCAAAATACAGCTACCAAGAGGTTATGAAAATAATCAAGACAAAAAATACCCCTTGTTTGTTGTTTTGGATGGTGATTATTTATTTGAAGCCGTAGCAGGAAATGTAGATTATTATTCCTATTGGGAAGATATGCCAGAAGCAATTGTAGTTGGTGTTAATCAATTTGATAAACGATTTGACGATTGCATGTATGGGCAAAACTCGTTGCCTACTGAAACAGGTGCTGCTTTTTATGAGTTTATTGGTATGGAGCTTATTCCATATATAGAAAAAACATATAGAACCGAAAACTTTAGAGTAGCTGTTGGTCATGGAGAAACTGCAAACTTTATTAATTACTATTTATTAAAGCAGCAACCATTATTTCAAGGTTACGTGGTTATTAGCCCAGAATTAGCACCAAATATGCTAGATTATATTCCAGAACAATTAGGAAAATTGGAATCTAAAATATTTTATTATTTGGCAAATACAACAAATGATTCAAAGTCTATAAAAAGAATGACAGAGGCTTTAAACACAGATATATCTGCTTTAGATACTAAGAACATTTTTTATAATTTCGATAGTTTTGAAGGGGCATCACATTACTCAGTACCAGCACACGCTTTACCAAAAGCAATCGAGAGCATTTTTTATGTATTTCAACCTATTAGTAAAAAGGAATATAAAGAGGTTATTCTTAAATTAGATACATCTCCTGTTGAATATCTTGAAGAAAAATATCAAACTATTAGTGAGTTGTTTGGTATTGAAAAACAAATTCTAATTAACGATTTTAAAGCTATTTCGGCAGCCATAGAAAAAACAGAACAGTTCGATTATTTTGAAGCTTTAGGAAAAATAGCGCGTAAAGAATACCCAAAAACACTCTTAGGAAATTACTATTTGGCACGCTTTTATGAAGAAACTGGTGAGCCTAAAAAAGCAATGCGAACCTATCAATCGGCTTACACATTAGATGAAATTGCAGGTATTACAAAAGATTTAATGCTAGAAAAAGCAGATTTAATTAAATCAGATTTTGGGTATTAATGGCGAAAGTTAAAACTACATTTTTCTGTCAGAGCTGTGGCAATCAATATGCAAAATGGCAAGGACAATGTACTGCTTGTAAAGAATGGAATACCATTGTTGAAGAAGTTATTCAAAAGCCAGAAAAAAGTGATTGGAAATCACCAACATCAACGGCTAAACGTGCTTCTATTCCATTAAAAATTAGCGAAATTGATAACTCTAAAGAAGCCCGGTTAGATACTTTTGATGCCGAATTTAATCGTGTTTTAGGTGGTGGAATTGTTCCAGGGTCTTTAACTCTTTTAGGAGGCGAACCTGGAATAGGAAAGAGTACTTTACTGCTTCAAATTTCATTAAAGTTACCTTATAAAACTTTATATGTTTCTGGTGAGGAAAGTCAAAAACAAATAAAAATGCGTGCAGAACGCATCAATCCTAATAATAACAATTGTTATATTCTTACAGAGACCAAAACTCAAAATATTTTCAAGCAAATAGAGGCTCTAGAACCAGATATTGTGATAATTGATTCTATTCAAACATTACATAGTGATTATATTGAATCGTCTTCTGGAAGTATTTCACAAATAAAAGAATGTACAACCGAACTTATAAAATTTGCTAAAGAAACAGCAACACCAGTGTTATTGATTGGACATATTACTAAAGATGGAAATATTGCTGGACCAAAAATTTTAGAACATATGGTCGATACCGTTTTGCAATTTGAAGGCGACCGCAATCATGTATTTAGAATTTTGCGCGCCAATAAAAACCGATTTGGCTCTACTAATGAATTAGGCATTTACGAAATGCAAGGCTCTGGGCTAAGAGAGGTTTCTAATCCTTCCGAAATTTTAATCTCTAAAAAAGATGAAGAATTAAGCGGAAATGCTGTAGCCGCAACCCTTGAAGGCATGCGCCCTTTAATGATTGAAGTACAAGCTTTAGTAAGTACTGCAGTTTATGGAACACCACAACGTAGTGCCACTGGCTTTAATGCTAAACGCCTCAATATGCTATTGGCTGTTTTGGAAAAACGCGCTGGTTTCCGATTAGGAGCAAAAGATGTCTTTTTAAATATTACAGGAGGTATAACGGTTGATGATCCTGCGATAGATTTGGCAGTTGTAGCTTCTATTTTATCCTCAAATGAAGATGTGGCTTTGCAGAAAGATTTTTGTTTTGCAGCCGAGGTTGGTTTGTCTGGAGAAATTCGCCCTGTACAACGCGTAGAGCAGCGCATTTTGGAAGCTGAAAAATTAGGATTTTCAACCATCTTTGTGTCTAAATACAATAAAATTTCTCTTAAAAATACCGTTATTAAAATTCAATTGATTTCTAAGATTGAGGATTTGGTTGGGTTTGTAGTTTAATGATTTAGGGTTAAATACATGAAAAACAAGGTGCAATTATCATCAATGTTAGGAGAGTTCTTTCTAATTTTTATATATGTGACGGGAATTGGCTTATTAGGGTTTTTAATTTATAGTATTTTTGATTCTGACAAACAAGGCACGATTGCTTCTTTAGTGTTTTTGTTGTTTTACTATTTGTTTTTTTTTAGAAAAATAATGAAAGTTAGAAGATTGACTTTTGACGAAAACAATTTATATACAAAAAATGGGCATAAAATAAGTTTTAATGAAGTCGAGGATATTGTAAATGGGGAAATTATTTTTATAGATAAAGGGGTAAAGAAAACTATTTATGTGAATCCCTATTTTCCTGCAAAGAATCATAAGCTTTTTGTGAAATACTACAGATCAAAAAAATCTAACTGATTAGTTCAATACTTCATTGTCTTTTTCTTCTTCTATTTTCTCAAAATTCCTTAAATTCGCGAACTTATAAGAAGCAATAGTAAATGAGTACGAAATTTCCTGAATATAAAGGACTTGACTTACCAAATGTAGCTAATGAAATACTACAATATTGGCAAGAAAATAACATCTTTGAAAAAAGTGTTTCTACCCGTGAAGGGGCAACACCGTATGTGTTTTATGAAGGTCCGCCATCGGCAAATGGACTTCCAGGAGTGCATCACGTTTTAGCACGTGCTATAAAAGATATTTTTCCGCGTTATAAAACCATGAAAGGCTACCAAGTAAAGCGTAAGGCTGGTTGGGATACTCATGGACTGCCTATTGAATTGGGTGTTGAGAAAGAGTTAGGCATTACCAAAGAAGATATTGGTAAAACGATTTCGGTTGAAGATTATAATGCTGCTTGTCGTAAAGCCGTAATGCGCTATACTGATGTTTGGAATGATTTAACAGAAAAAATGGGCTATTGGGTAGATATGGACGATCCGTATATTACTTACGAACCTAAATACATGGAGTCTGTTTGGTGGTTGTTAAAGCAGATTTATGATAAAAGTTTGTTATATAAAGGCTACACCATTCAGCCATATTCGCCAAAGGCAGGCACTGGTTTAAGTTCACACGAGTTAAATCAACCGGGAACGTATCAGGATGTAACCGACACTACAGTAGTTGCTCAATTTAAAGCTGTTGAAAACACATTACCAGAGTTTCTAAAAAGATTCGATCATCTACATTTTTTAGCTTGGACAACAACGCCTTGGACATTACCAAGTAATACAGCATTAACAGTTGGGGCTAAGATTGATTATGTTGTTGTGGCAACTTATAACCAATATACTTTTGAGCCAATTCATGTAATACTTGCTAAAAATTTGGTTGGAAAACAATTTAGTGGAAAATACTACCAAACAGAAGATATTTCTGAGCTTTCCAGTTTTTCAAAAGAAGATAAAAAGATTCCATTTTTAATTGCTACAGAATGTAAGGGAGCAGATTTATTAGGAATTAAATATGAGCAATTGCTGAAATATGCTTTGCCAAACGATAATCCACAAGATGCATTCAGAGTTATTTCAGGAGATTTTGTAACCACTGAAGACGGTACAGGAATAGTACATACCGCACCAACGTTTGGAGCTGATGATGCTTTGGTTGCAAAACAAGCAACGCCAGAAGTGCCACCAATGTTGGTAAAAGATGAGCATGATAATTTAGTGCCACTAGTAGATTTACAAGGTCGTTTTCGTCCAGAAATGGGAGAATATGCTGGTAAATATGTAAAGAACGAATATTATAATGATGGTGAAGCCCCAGAACGTTCAGTTGATGTTGAGTTAGCTATTCAATTAAAAACAGAAAATAAAGCCTTTAAGGTTGAAAAATATAAACACAGTTACCCTAATTGTTGGAGAACCGATAAGCCAATTCTTTATTATCCTTTAGATTCTTGGTTTATTAAAGTAACCGACGTTAAGGATAAAATGTTTGAGCTTAACGAAACCATTAATTGGAAACCAAAATCAACAGGAACTGGTCGTTTTGGAAATTGGCTAGCAAATGCTAACGATTGGAATTTATCCCGTTCTCGTTATTGGGGTATTCCGTTACCAATTTGGAGAACCGAAGATGGTACTGAGGAAATCTGCATGGGTTCTGTTGAAGAATTAAAGTCAGAAATGGCTAAAGCAGTTTCAGCAGGAGTTTTAGCAGAAGATATTTTTGCAGATTTTGAAGTTGGGAATAATGACGATGAGAATTATGCAAAAATCGATTTACATAAAAATATTGTTGATGATATTGTTTTGGTATCGCCAACAGGTCAGAAAATGTTCCGCGAAAGCGACTTAATTGATGTTTGGTTTGATTCTGGCTCTATGCCTTACGCACAGTGGCACTATCCATTTGAAAATAACGATTTAATTGATAAAGGAACTACATTCCCTGCCGATTTTATTGCTGAGGGTGTCGACCAAACTCGTGGATGGTTTTATACATTACACGCTATTGGAACGATGGTTTTCGATTCGGTTGCCTATAAGAATGTAGTGTCTAACGGATTGGTGTTAGATAAAAACGGACAAAAAATGTCGAAACGTTTAGGCAATGCTGCCGACCCCTTTGAAACTCTAGGGAATTATGGTGCCGATGCTACACGTTGGTACATGATTGCTAATGCAAATCCGTGGGATAATTTAAAATTTGACGTTGATGGTATTGAAGAAGTAAAGCGTAAATTTTTCGGAACGCTTTACAACACGTATTCATTCTTCACATTATATACCAACTTAGATAAGTTTAGCTATGCTGAAGCTGATATTCCTTTAGCAGATCGACCAGAAATAGACCGTTGGATTTTATCTGAATTACATACCTTAATCAAGAAAGTAGATGTGTTTTATGCAGAATATGAACCAACAAAAGCAGCGCGAGCCATTTCAAATTTTACTCAAGATTATGTGAGTAATTGGTTTGTACGTTTAAGTAGAAGACGATTCTGGAAAGGGGATTATCAAGCAGATAAAATTTCGGCCTACCAAACGCTTTATACCTGTATGAAAACCATCGCTAAGTTAGGCGCTCCAATTGCACCTTTCTTTATGGATAAATTGTACTTGGATTTAAATTCGGTAACTAAAAAAGAAACCTTTGAAAGCGTGCATTTAGCAGACTTTCCAGTTTATAACGAGGCTTTTGTCGATAAAAGCTTAGAGCGAAAAATGGAAGCAGCTCAAACAATATCGTCATTAGTATTGTCGTTAAGAGCTAAAGAAAAGATAAAAGTGCGTCAGCCACTTCAAAAAATCATGATTCCTGTTGATAATGTACAGCAGAAAGAAGAAATTTTAGCAGTTTCAGATTTAATAAAACATGAAGTTAACGTTAAAGAAATTGAGCTTTTAGAAGATGCTTCAGACATATTAGTGAAGCAAATAAAGCCTAATTTTAAGACACTCGGACCACGTTTTGGAAAGGATATGAAGGCCATTGCAAATGTAGTAATTAACTTTACTTCAGAAGATATTAACAAAATGGAACAAAATGGTAGTTTTGATGTTGAAGTTAATGGAAAAAATATTACTTTAGAACGCACAGATGTAGAGATTACATCCCAAGATATTGAAGGTTGGTTAGTTGCAAATGAAGGTTCATTAACAGTAGCTCTAGATGTAACACTTACTGACGATTTGAAAAAAGAAGGTATTGCTAGAGAATTGATAAATCGTATACAAAATTTACGAAAAGATTCTGGGTTTGAAGTTACAGATAGAATAGATGTTATGCTTCAAAAAGATACCCATATTGAAAACGCTGTAAACCACAATATTGAATATATTAAAACAGAAACCCTAACTGAAGAATTAGAAATTATTGATCAAGTAGATAATGGTATAGAAATTGCCTTTGATGATGTAAATACCAAATTATTTATTCAAAAACATTAAAAATATGAGTTTAGATGCCAACGTAAGATATGCAGATAAAGATTTAGCCGAATTTAAAGTGCTAATAATAGAAAAAATAGAAAAAGCACAACATGATTTAGAGCTTATTAAAAGTGCGTATATGAATGACCATAATAATGGTACAGAAGATACATCACCAACGTTTAAAGCCTTTGATGAAGGGAGCGCGGTAATGAGTAAAGAATCGAATTCGCAATTGGCCATTAGACAAGAAAAATTTATTCGCGATTTAAAGAATGCTTTAATAAGAATTGAAAACAAAACCTATGGTATTTGTCGTGTAACCAAAAAACTGATTAATAAAGAACGTTTAAAGTTAGTGCCACACGCAACATTAAGTATTGAAGCTAAAAACATGCAATAATCTGCATTATATTATAAATAAAACGTCTCACTTTTATGTCGAGACGTTTTTTGTTTGAAATTCTATGTCACTAAAGAAATCCATTTATCTTATAGTTATGATTTTACTAATCGATCAGATAAGTAAGGTTTATATAAAGACGCACTTTTCCCTTCAAGAAAGTATTGAAGTTTTTACATGGTTTAAAATCTTTTTTATTGAAAATGATGGCATGGCATGGGGGACAAAGATTAGTGATTTTGTATCGTTTATAGATGATAGAACAGCTAAAGTAGTCTTAACTTTATTTAGAGTCATTGCTATTTTTGGAATAGGTTATTGGTTATATGATGCTACCAAAAAGCAAAGCCCTAAAGTTTTAATATTAGCCATTGCATTAATTTTTGCAGGAGCCTTAGGCAATATTATCGATTCAGTTTTTTATGGTGTTTTGTTTAATGATAGCCATGGTCAAGTTGCTACTTTTTTACCAGAAGCAGGAGGTTACGATAATTTACTTCATGGTAAGGTAGTAGATATGCTATATTTTCCTTTATGGGAAGGTTACTTACCTGAATGGATTCCTTTTAAAGGAGGCGAATACTTTACCTTTTTTAACCCTGTATTTAATATAGCCGATATGGCAATAAGTACAGGTTTTATTATGCTTATTGTGTTTAATAGAAAGGCATTTGCTAAAAGGGAAGTATAAATTAAGCTATTTATAAATAAGTATTTTCTACTTCAAGTGCATTCTTTATATTTAATCTTTAATAAATATCATTGTAATTCCTCAAATAATGAAAAGAAAATATCTTTTTTTAATCGTTTTTTTATTATTCAACTCAAATGTTATTTTATCCCAAAACACTTACGATATTGTTTTTCCTAATACAGACAGTGAGAGAAATCAAAAGTGTCAAAAATGTTTTCAACTATTCAATCAAAAACCAAAGGAGGTAAAGTTTTCTGTTAAACGAGAAGGCACTAATTTATATTTTTATGTAAATGATAAAAATTGGTTTAACCAATTATTTAAAAACGGAGGCGATGGTATTGCCGTTGATGTTGTTGATAAAAGCCGATATAATTGCGAGTTAGAACCTTTAGAAAAAACTCAAATTAAGGGGCAGCTTTTAAAACCTGTTTACGCATCAAAATTAAGAAGTTTGTTAATACCTAAAGGAGAAAACAACTACCGCGTTCATGTTGGAAGAGTCTCTGAAGCTTTAGCAAAAAAGGAATTAGAATATAACATACTATTTTTAAGTAATAAAAATTTGTGTCAATACTATACGATTTATGATTTAGAATCGTATCCATGGGATTTGCTAGATATGGGGATGTATTTAGATTCTCTAACTTATGATTCAAAAAAAATAAAAGCGAATGCAAAAGAAGGTTATATTCTAAGAAATAAAACCTTAAAGTTTAAAATTCCTTTTGAAAAGAATAAATCTGAATATTCTCAAGAAGATATTAAACCTATTTATGATTCATTGCGTTTAACAGATTTTAATATAAAGTCTATAAATATTAAAGCCTATTCATCGGTAGAAGGAAGCCTAGAACGCAATATAGAATTACAAGAACAGCGTGCTAATAGTATTGTTGCGGCTTTACAATCATTTCAAAAGCCAAAGATTAAAACCAAAGTGTCATCATCTGAAAATTGGGTAGAATTTTTAAATGATATTAAAGGGACTAAACACGAAAACTTAATTGATTTACCCAAATATCAAATTAAAGAAAAACTTGTTGGTGAGCTTTCAAAAGGCATTGAGCCTATTTTGCAACACCATAGAAAGGCGGTTTTAGAGTTAGAGTTAGAAAAGAAAGATAAGTATAAAACCATGTCTGCTAACGACTTGTTATCAAAATTTAATTTAGCAATTAGTGCTAAGCAATTAAATGATGCTAACGTCATTCAAAATTCTATTTTTAAAAAACTTAAGAATAAAGAAATTTCACCAGATTTTTTGCAAAAAATGCAAATCCCTAAACAAGCTAAGTTTGCTACAATTTTGAATAAAAACTCAGCTTTTAAGTACATGTTAAACGTAAGGCAAGCTTTAATTGTTTATAATGAATTACAAGCACTTGAAAAATTAGTGCCAAAAAATGGTGAGGTAAAATATAATATAGTTGCCATTAAAATTAAAATGTGGCGTTTTAAATGGCTAGAGATTAATGAAACTAAGTTGAAAAATCAAATTAATGCTTTAAAAAATCATGGTATTCATAGTTCTCTTATTTTTAGAATGATGGTGAATTTTCACATTATTAAAGCTGAAAACTTAATGCGTAAAAGAGATTATGCTAATAAAGACAAATCGGTAACATATATAAATAATAATTATAAAAACTTCCCTTTATCAGATTACGATTATTTAAGTTTAGCGCAGTTTTTTAGTTATTATGCTAATGTTGATATGGCAGTTGATTTATTAAAAAATAAAGCAAAAAGCATTGAAATTGATGAGGATTTATTATTCTATTATTTAAATTTAACATTAATAAACAAAGACTTAACACAGGATTCTGATTATAGAAGTATTATGCTTAATGCTATAAACATGAACAAAAAACGTTTTTGCAAATTGTTTAATGCTGTTGAAGATGGTGGTGTAACATTTCAGTTATTAGAAGATGAATATCTTAAAGAAACCTATTGCGAGAATTGTAATAATTAAAACTCATAAACCTTTTCAGGCGTCACACAATAATCCAATTTTATATCACCTTTATAAGTATCAGTAATTTCATTTTCTGTTTCAAAAAAGGAAAGCCCAATTTTAATAGCATTTGGTTTACAGTTGCTTAAAAAATTATCGTAAAACCCTTTGCCATAACCAACACGGTTACCTTGTTTATCGAAAGCTAAAAGTGGCACGAAAACGACATCCATTTTTTTGTCGTCAATTTCTATTCCATCAACAGGCTCAGGGATATTCCAATGATTCTTTTTTATAACCGTACTATCAGTTAAAAGGTAGTTAATTAAAGTAGTCGTTTTAAAATCACTTTTAGAAATTACAATGTTTTTATCTTTTCCGGCTAGAATATTTAAAATATAATCGGTATTAATTTCTTTATGTTCTTCAATAGATAAAAAGATATGATAAAACAAATGTTCCCAAATGGGTAGTTTCAAGGTTTGGTTTGCAATAGCGATGCTTAAATCATCTATTTGATTTAAGGTCAAATCCTTGCGAAGTGATTTGTATTTTTTACGTAATTCAGATTTAGTCACTCTTAACGCTTTAGTTTAGTAGTAATATGAAAAAGCGCATCGCCTTGGTAAACGATTGGTAATTCGTTTATATTAATAATATAACCAGAATTTGAAGCTCTAACGAAGTAATTAAATTTGCCATAAGGGTCGGTAATATTACCGATAATATCTTCTTTTTTTACCTGAGTACCAATACTTACAGATGCTTTAAACATGCCAGAATATTTTGCTCGGAGCCATTTACTATCATCAATAAAAATGCATTCTTTTTTAGGTTTTGAAGATTTAAAAACGGTTTTAAGCATTCCTAAATGTTTTAAAATACGCTTTGAGCCGTTAACTCCAGAGTTCGTTACAGTATCATCAATGTGAAACGACTTTCCTCCTTCAAAAAGAAGAAGAGGTTTATCTAACTTGTTTGAGGTTGTTCTAAAAGATTTAGATAAATTTTTAGAATACAAAACAAAAGGAGCACCAAATACTTTTGCTAAATCATCTAAGTCTTTATTTTCTCTAGAATATCTAAGCTGAGGGGCATTAAATCGTCCTGAACCACCAGTATGAAAATCGATAATTAAATCGACATGTGGCACAATTTCTTTTATAAGTTTATAAGCCACTCTACTTGCTAAAGATCCGTTTGGACTGCCAGGAAATACGCGGTTTAAATCACGGCCATCAGGAAATTCACGTTTTAAATTGATAAAGCCAAAAATATTGATAACGGGCATACAAATAATAGTGCCACATTTAGGTTTGTTAATGCCTTTAGCGATAAGTTGCCTTACAATTTCAACACCATTTACTTCATCACCATGTATACTAGCAGTAAATAAAACTGTTGGCCCTGGCTTTTTTGAGCGTTCAATAATTACAGGAACATTTACTGGTGTTGAGGTATGCAAATTTGCGACATCAAAATTCACTTCTTTGCTCTCTCCAGGTTCAATGTGTTCTCCTAAAAGGATTAATATGTCGTTTTTCTTATCGGGCATTTATTTTCGGTTACGTTCAATAAAAGTAATAATAGCTTTGGCGATATTTCTTCCTGTAGCACTTTCAATACCCTCTAACCCCGGAGTAGAATTAACTTCAAGTAATAAAGGGCCACGTGCCGATTGTAGCATATCTACGCCACAAACGGGAAGCTTTAAAGCACGAGAAGCGTTCATGGCAACTCTTAATTCATCTTCATTAAGTTTTACAATTTCTGCAGAACCACCGCGGTGCAAATTAGAACGAAATTCGCCTTCTTTTCCTTGCCGCTTCATAGCGCCAACTACATGGCCATCAACGACTAGCGCACGTAAATCGGCTCCTTTAGCTTCGGCTATATATTCTTGTACTAAAGCCCGTGCTTGCAATCCGTTAAAAGCTTCTAAAACAGATTCGGCTGCGTTTTTTGTTTCAGCTAAAACAACACCTAAACCTTGTGTGCCTTCAAGAAGTTTAATAATTACAGGAGTACCTCCAACATGCGAAATAACCTCTTCTACATCGCGAGAATAATTAGTAAACACCGTTTTTGGCATACCAATTCTTGCTTTAGAAAGTCTTTGGAAGCTCCTTAATTTGTCTCTTGATCGAATAATGGCATCAGAAGTTACGGTTGTAAAAACATTCATCATTTCAAATTGCCTAACCACTGCGCAACCAAAAAAGGTTACTGATGCACCAATTCTAGGTATAATAGCATCAACATAATCTAAATAACGATCTTGATAATAGATGGAAGGCTTTTCTTTTTCAATAATAAGATCACATTTTAAAGGATCTATAACCTCTATCATATGACCGCGCTTTTCACCTTCTTCTGCAAGTCTGCTAGTAGAATAAAGGTTTTCATTACGAGAAAGAATAACTATGTTCACTTACTTTTATAATGAGTATAATACTTGCAATATACTAAAAAAGCATATCTAATTTTTAGTATTTCGTTAATTAGTATACCTTTGATATAATGAGTAAACCTACCTTAGAAATACAATTAAAAACCTTACCGAATGAACCAGGGGTGTATCAGTATTTTGATGCTGACGACACGATTATTTATGTAGGAAAGGCAAAAAACTTAAAGAAAAGGGTAAGTTCGTATTTTACTAAAACACATGAAAATGGAAAAACGCGTGTATTGGTTAAAAAAATTGCAAGGATAAAACATATAGTGGTTGAAACTGAAACCGATGCCTTATTACTTGAAAACAATCTTATTAAAAAACACAAACCACGTTATAATGTATTACTGAAAGACGACAAATCGTACCCGTGGATTTGCATAAAAAAGGAACGTTTTCCAAGAGTGTTTTCTACACGACGTGTTTTTAAAGATGGGGGCGAATATTTTGGACCTTACACTAGTGGAAGAACAGTACACACGTTATTAGATTTAATTAAAGGACTGTACAATTTAAGAACGTGTAATTATCATTTATCCGAAGAAAAAATAAAAGCAGGTAAATATAAAGTATGCTTAGAATACCATTTAGGAAATTGTAAAGGGGCTTGTGAAGGTTTAGAAACCGAAGTTGAATACAATGAGAATATAAAAGCTATTCGTGAGATTTTAAAAGGAAATTTTAAAGACTCTTTATCGCAATTTAAAACGCAAATGCGTGGTTTTGCTGATGCGATGCAATTTGAAGACGCTCAAAAAATAAAAGAAAAAATTGAGGTTTTAGAAAACTACCAAGCAAAATCTACTATTGTAAACCCTAAAATTAGTAATGTAGATGTGTTCTCTATAATGAGTGACGAAAGTTATGGTTACGTTAATTTTTTACAATTATCATATGGTTCTATTATTCGATCACATACTTTAGAGATAAAAAAGAAGCTAGACGAAACCGATTTGCAATTGTTGCAATTGACTATAACTGAAATACGCCAACGTTTTCATTCAAAATCTAAGGAAGTTTATGTGCCATTTAAAGTAGATTTAGGAGAAGGTGTTAAAGTAACCATCCCAAAATTAGGAGACAAAAAGCACATTTTAGATTTATCGCTTCGTAATGCGAAATATTTTAGAATGGAGCGCTTTAAACAGGATAAAATTGTAGATCCTGATAGACATGTAAATCGTATTATGGCACAAATGAAAGCAGATTTGCGATTGTCTGAAGAACCACGACATATTGAATGTTTCGATAATAGTAATATACAAGGCACACATCCAGTGGCTGCGTGTGTGGTGTTTAAAAACGGAAAACCTAGTAAAAAGGATTATCGTCATTTTAATATAAAAACAGTTGAAGGACCAGACGATTTTGCATCGATGGAAGAGGTCGTTTATCGCCGATATAAAAGACTGTTAGATGAAAAGCAGCAATTACCACATCTTATTATTATTGATGGCGGGAAGGGGCAATTGTCATCATCTTTAAAAAGTTTAGACGCATTGGATTTAAGAGGAAAAATTGCAATTATTGGAATTGCAAAACGTTTAGAAGAATTATTCTATCCAAATGACCCAATTCCCTTATATTTAGATAAAAAAAGCGAGACCCTAAAAATTATACAACAACTGCGTAATGAAGCGCATCGTTTTGGCATTGAGCATCACAGAAATAAACGCAGTAAAACCGCGTTAAATACAGAGCTTGAAACTATACCAGGCATTGGGGAAAAAACGGTGGTAGAGTTGTTAAAACATTTTAAATCGGCTAAACGAGTTGCCAATGCAAAGTTGGATGAATTAGAGGCTGTGGTTGGAGTTTCGAGAGCGGAGAAAGTTTATAATTATTATCACACAAAATAGTATAAGTTTGAAAAAAGAAACACTAATATTTGCCATTATAATAACATTAGTGATTTTTGGATGTAATCCATTTAAAAAAAATAGAGTTTTAGACTACGAATCTGATTTAAATGAAATTGTTGACATTGTACATGAAAATCACGCTGATGCTTTATCGTTTGATTCAGATGATATACCCGAAATGATTGATTTAGGCATCGATATTATTGTTAGAAATATTGATAAGAAAAATAATAACTACTTAGGTTTTGTAGAAGAAAATGACAGCTTAATAATTTTTACTAAAAAAAGTAGTTCAATTCTAAAATCAGAAAAAAGAATCATTTATGATTTTGCAAGAATGCCTAGAAATTTCGGAAATGAAATAATTAGTGGTGCATCGTATGAAATTAACCAGTTAAATGAAAGATGGTATTTTTCAACACAAGGCTTTGATTAAAAAGAGAAATTTGAACAAAAGAACAATCATATTAACCCTATTCTTAATTGCTTCACTTTCCGCGAAAGCGCAAAATGAAGACACCAAAAAACACGATGTAAAAGTTGGTTTAGTGCTAAGTGGTGGTGGCGCAAAAGGACTCGCACATATTGGTGTGCTTAAAATTATTGATAGCTTAGGTGTTAAGGTCGATTATATTGCTGGCACAAGTATGGGCGCTATTATTGGGTCGTTATACGCATCAGGTTACTCAGGAAATCAATTAGATTCCATCTTCAAAAAAGTAGATTTCGATAAAATTATAAGTGATGATTTACCAAGATCGTCTAAAGCATTTTATGAGCGTGATAACTCCGAGAAATATGCATTAACATTGCCTTTCGATAAGCTAAAAATTAAATTACCATCGGCACTTTCTAGAGGGCAAAACACTTATAGTTTGCTGTCTAAATTAACATTGCATGTTAGCGACATTGAAGATTTTAGTAAGTTACCTATTCCATTTTTCTGTATTGGTACTAATATAGAAACTGGCAAAGCTGTGATGTTAGATAAAGGAAATTTAACGCAATCTGTAATGGCAAGTGGAGCCTTTCCTTCGTTATTTCAACCCGTTGAAATAAACGGTCAAATATTAATCGATGGCGGGGTTGCAAATAATTACCCTATTAATGAGCTCAAGGCAAAAGGAATGGATATTATTATAGGTGTTGATGTTCAAGATGGGTTAGCTACAAGAGAAGAATTGACCTCTGCGCCTGATGTATTGCTGCAAATTAACAACTTTAGGACGATTAAAGATATGAAGCTAAAGTCCAAAAAAACCGATATTTATATAAAACCAGATATTACAGATTTTACGGTGGTGTCTTTTAGTGAAGGTGAAAAAATTATAAAGCGAGGAGAAACAGCAGCAAAAACAAAAGCCTATGCTTTAAAAGATTTATCTAAATATGATAAAGACAAACCAAAGTTTAAAATAAATTTGCATACCCAAGATTCTATTAGAATTAATTCGGTTAAACTAAGTGGAAATGAGAAATACACGCGTGCTTATATTTTAGGAAAACTTAGATTGAAATTGAATGAAAATATTGATTTTAAGGACTTTTATAAAGGAGTAAATAATTTAGTAGCAACCAATAACTTTGATTCGTTTCAATATAAATTTAATAAATCTCAATATACAGATGGCTATGATTTGGAGGCTACTGTTAAGGAAACAGATATTACTACATTTTTAAAATTAGGATTGCATTATGATGGTTTATACAAAAGCGCAGCACTAGTTAATGTAACAAAAAAGAGGTTTCTTTTTGATAACGATATAGCGTCTTTAGATTTGGTTTTTGGCGATAATGTGCGTTACAATTTTGAGTATTTAATTGATAAAGGTTTTTATTGGAGTATTGGTATTCGGTCAAGATTAAATCAGTTTCATAAAAACATCAATGCAGAATTGTTTTTTGATGAGGATCAAATTATTATGACAGGTTTGAATAAAATTGATGTTGAGCTTCATGATCAAACCAATCAATTTTATTTGCAAACCTTGTTTCAAAAAGACTTTGCATTAAGTGTGGGAGCAGAGCATAAACGACTTGAGATAAAATCTGAAACGTTAACTACAAACAACAACGAATTTGTGTTTGAAAACACAGACTATTTTAGTGTTTTTGGAAATTTAAAGTTGGATACTTACGATAATAAATATTTTCCAAAAAGAGGCGTGTATTTTAATGGCGATTTACATATGTATTTATTATCATCTAGTTTTAATACAGATTTTGAAGATTTTTCTATTGCTAAAGCAGATTTAGGGTATGCGTTTAGTCTTTCTGATAAATTAGCATTTAATTTAAGAGCAGGTGGAGGTTTCAAATTAGGTGATAAATCTACCCAGGCTCTAGATTTTGCTCTGGGAGGATATGGTAATAATTTAATAAATAATTTCATCCCATTTCTAGGGTACGATTTTATATCTCTTGTGGGAAACAGTTATGTTAAGGCATCTTTTAGTGCAGATTACGAAGTTTTTAAAAATCATCATATTACTGCTGAAGCAAATTGGGCAAATGTTGATGATGATATTTTTGAAAGCGGCGAATGGTTTACGCTTCCAGATTACCGTGGGTATGGTTTGGGGTATGCTATAGACACTTTTATTGGCCCAATCCAAGGTAAGTTTAGCTATTCGCCAGAGGCAAAAAAAAGCGTTTGGTTTTTTAACGTAGGCTTTTGGTTTTAAACACGTTTTTTAAAGTCGTTAATTTTAACGATATTTGTAACGATATGAAACCTTTTTGGAAAGACTTATTATCATTTCTACACTATCTCATCAAGAGAAATCCTGAGTGAGCTGGCATTATTGTATCTTTATATAACTTTTTAAAGTTTAAAGCATTACGCCTTTAGCTTTTAATTATTAACTTTTTAATTTTAAAGAAAATGCCTTTTTATCATAAATTAGGAAATATTCCACATAAACGCCATATTCAATTTAGAAAACCAGATGGTAGTTTGTATTACGAGCAATTGTTTGGTACTATTGGGTTTGATGGGATGTCAACAAACAGTTACCACGAACAGCGTCCAACACAAGTAAAAGAAATAAAAAAGCAATACAGTGTTGCTCCTAAAATTGCATTAAAAAACAATCTAAAATCATACCGTTTAAAAGGGTTTCAAGTAAAACCTGAAAACGATTTTTTGGAAAGCCGAAAAACAGTATTAATAAACAGCGATTGTGCTATAATATTGGCAGCGCCAAAGCAATCAACAGAGGATTATTTCTATAAAAACACGGATGCCGACGAGCTTATTTTTATTCATAAAGGAACAGGGAAGTTACGTACCATGCTAGGGAATCTTGATTTTAAGTACGGAGATTATCTTTTAGTTCCTAGAGGAATTATTTATAAAATAGATTTTGATACTGAAGATAACAGACTTTTTATAGTTGAGTCTCGCCGCCCAATTTACACCCCAAAACGTTACCGAAATTGGTTTGGACAGTTATTAGAGCATTCACCATTTTGCGAACGAGATATTCGCCAACCTCAAGAATTAGAAACTTATAACGAATCAGGAGAATTTCTAATTAAAGTAAAAAAGCAAGATGATATTATAGAAATGGTTTATGCATCACACCCATTCGATGTAATTGGTTATGATGGGTATAACTATCCGTATGCCTTTTCAATTCACGATTTTGAGCCTATAACAGGTCGTATTCATCAACCGCCACCAGTACACCAAACCTTTGAAACCGATGCTTTTGTAATATGTAGTTTTGTGCCTAGGTTGTATGATTATCATCCGCAATCTATTCCAGCACCATATAATCATAGTAATATTGATAGCGATGAGGTGTTGTATTATGTAGATGGTGATTTTATGAGTAGAAATGATGTAGATGCAGGTCATATTTCTCTGCATCCAGCAGGAATTCCACACGGTCCGCACCCAGGAGCAGCAGAACGTAGTATCGGAAAAACTAAAACTGACGAATTAGCTGTTATGGTTGATACTTTTAAGCCTTTAATGGTTACCGAAGAAGCTATGAAAATAGCCGATGATAGTTATCATAAATCTTGGCTAGAATAATTTTTGTTAGAAGCTATTTCCTGCTTTTCACTATATCTTTTGCAAAAAAGCAAAAGGATGTCGTTTCAATCAGGGCTAAAAGACAAGAGTTAAGTTTTAAACTTATGAATAAACAATTAAACTCATCAACAAATAAACTTTAAGAAAATGAGTAAAGAAATAAAATCAGTAAACTACGGTTTAGAAAAAATATTTGAAGGCGCGCAAGACTTTTTACCGCTTTTAGGAACGGATTACATAGAATTTTATGTAGGTAACGCAAAACAAGCAGCACATTTTTATAAAACAGCATTTGGCTTTCAATCATTAGCCTATGCAGGCTTAGAAACTGGAGTAAAAGACCGTGCTAGTTATGTTTTAAAACAAGATAAAATACGCTTAGTGTTAACAACACCATTAAATAGTAGTTCTCCAATAAATGAGCATTTAGCAAAACATGGCGATGGTGTTAAAGTAGTAGCGCTTTGGGTAGAAGATGCAACAAAAGCATACCAAGAAACAACCAGTCGTGGGGCGAAATCGTTTATGGAGCCTCGTGTAGAAAAAGACGAACATGGAGAAGTCGTTAGAGCAGGAATTCACACTTATGGAGAAACTGTTCATATTTTTGTTGAACGTAAAAACTATAATGGTGTCTTTTTACCAGGATATAAAACTTGGAATTCAGACTATAATCCAACAGCTGTAGGCCTGAAATTTATAGACCATATGGTAGGTAATGTAGGATGGGGAGAAATGAACCAATGGGTAAAATGGTATGAAGACGTAATGGGTTTTGAAAACTTTTTATCGTTTGATGATACGCAAATTCATACTGAATATTCAGCGTTAATGAGTAAAGTAATGAGCAACGGAAACGGACGCATAAAATTTCCAATAAATGAACCTGCAGAAGGTAAAAAGAAATCTCAAATAGAAGAGTATTTAGATTTCTATGAAGGCCCTGGAGTACAACACATAGCTGTAGCTACAGATGATATCATAAATACAGTATCTCAATTAAGAGCTAGAGGAATTGAGTTTTTATCTACACCACCAGAAGAATATTATAAAGCAGTTCCAGGTAGATTAGAAGAATATAGCCATGAATTACGTGAAGATATAGAAACTTTAAAAAGTTTAGGCATTATGATTGACGCCGATGAAGAAGGGTATTTGCTTCAAATATTTACAAAACCGGTGGAAGATAGACCAACATTGTTCTTTGAAATTATCCAACGTATGGGAGCAAGAGGTTTTGGAGCTGGAAATTTCAAAGCTCTTTTTGAGTCTATTGAAAGAGAACAAGCAAATAGAGGCACACTTTAGTTGAAATTATTATTCCCTTAAAGGCGGGAATCTAAACATTTTAAAAACTCCATCATTTTTTTGATGGAGTTTTTGTTTTTATGTAACAAATAAACGTTAAGAACTTCTTATAATAAAGGGGCTGTATGAAGATTTTTTATATTTTTGGAACAGTAATTGTAATTTCTTGAGTACAACAATAAATGTTAACTCAAAGAGTTACATTATCAATTACCCAATAAAGCATGAATAAAATACTACTTATATTAATAACACTAGGCGTAATGCAAACTTCTTTTTCCCAACAAGAACCTGCATTTGGCGAAGGAGAATGGTTTAAATTCAAGATGAGTTACAGCGGCTTTTTAAAAGCAGGAAATGCTACGCTTACTGTTAAAGATGCGAAATTAAATAATAAAGAGGTTTACCATGTGGTTGGCAAAGGCTGGACTACAGGCATGATAAAATGGTTTTTTAAAGTTAAAGATAGATACGAAAGCTATTTTGACAAAAAAACGACTATGCCTTACAAATTTGTTAGAAATATAGACGAAGGAGGCCATAAAAAAGATATAGAAATAGAATTCGATCAAAAAAACAACAAAGCTTACGTTAATAATAAAAAACACAAAACCAAAAAGACTATAGATACTAAGCCTAATATTCAGGATATGGTATCAACGTATTATTATTTACGTAATAGTATTGACATAACTAAGTTAGAAGTTGGTGACGAGTTTAAAGTGGATATGTTTTTTGATGAAGAAAATTATGGATTTAAATTACAATATTTAGGCGAAGAAATTATTAAAATGGAGAATGGCCAAAAAGTTGAAGCATTAATATTTAGACCATATGTATTGGCAGGCCGTGTTTTTAAAGAAGAAGAAAGCTTAACGCTTTGGGTGTCAAAAGACAAAAATAAAGTACCTTTGCGTATTAAAGCAGATTTGGCTGTAGGCTCGTTGAGAGCAGACCTTGAAGCTTATAAAGGATTAAAGCACCCTTTCAGAATAGTTGTAGATAATTAAAGAAATTTTGAGTACAAAAATAACCAACCAACTTAAAGAAAAATACGAGGCAATAAACCAGGACTTAGATGTTCATTTAGAAGGATTACTTCATAGTAAACCTATTACATATTGGGACTATATTCACACAGACGCCTTATTAAATTTACAAATACAGAGAACAACATTGCCAGATGAGATGGTATTTATTGGATATCATCAAATTAATGAGCTCATTTTTAAAATGATTCTTTGGGAAATTAAGCAGGTCGCAGAATGCGATAACTTAAATGCTGTTTTTTTTGAAGATAAAATAATGCGTGTTAGTCGTTATTTTGATATGCTTACAACTTCATTTAATATTATGAGGGAAGGAATGGATGTCGAGCAATATAATAAGTTTAGACATACACTTACTCCAGCTAGTGGATTTCAAAGTGCTCAATATCGATTAATTGAGTTTGCTTCAACAGAACTCATTAACTTAATTGATATTCGATTTAGAGAGAATATAGATAGAAATACGCCATTTGAACATGCTTTCGAACATTTGTATTGGCAAGCGGCAGGGAAAGATTATAAAACAGGTAAAAAATCAATTCTTCTTACAAATTTTGAAAACCGTTATAAAGAAGAGTTTATTACTTTTATGAAAGTCTATAATACCAAAAATTTATGGTCAAGATTTAAAGAGTTACCTAAAGCTGATCAAAAAGATGAAGACTTGGTTAAAGCAATGCGTCATTTTGATTATACCGTAAATATAAAATGGGTGATGGCTCATTATAATGCAGCCGCACATTATATTTTAGGAAAAGACGGGGACGGAGAAGCTACAGGAGGAAGCGATTGGCAAAAATACATGCTTCCTAAATATCAAAAAAGAATATTTTTTCCAGATTTATGGACAGAAAAAGAAATACAAGAATGGGGAACAAATATTTAATTCTGTTAGTTATAGCAATAACGCTTATTGCTTGTAAAAAAGATAAACCAACGACTCCAATTTTAGAAGAAGAAATTGCAGTAGTAGAAAAACCAAAAGAGGTTATTGAATTTGGGTTTAAATTAAATGACTATGTCGTTAAAAGGGATACTATAGAAAGAGGCGATACCTTTGGAGTTATTTTAGAACGTAATAAAATTGGTTACCCTAAAATATTTCATATAGCAGAAAAAGCCAAAGACACTTTCGATATTCGTAAGCTTCAAGTAGGCAAGCCCTATACTATATTGTTTTCTAAAGACTCATTAGAATTACCAGAAAGCTTTATTTATCAGCCTACAAAAGAGGAGTATGTTGTAATAAATTTTAAAGACTCCATTCATGCTTTCAAAAGCAGAAAACCTATAATTTATGTTGA
This sequence comes from uncultured Flaviramulus sp., assembly GCA_947501105.1. Lineage (GTDB taxonomy): Bacteria > Bacteroidota > Bacteroidia > Flavobacteriales > Flavobacteriaceae > Wocania_A. Next base: position 660,808 of record CANMUP010000001.1, read on the forward strand.
AAAGACTGCAACAGGTGTAATAACTAATAACATTTCTGAAACCTTAGAAGAACAAGGTTTAAGTCCACGATTGGCTTATAAAATGGCTGATGAAATTTACGCATGGACTATAGATTTTAGACGACTGCAAAAAGGAGATCGATTTAAAGTTATTTATACCGATAAATATATCGATGATACTATTTACACTGGTGTCCACAATATTAAAGCGGCCTATTTTGAGCATAATAAAGAACCTTTTTACGCTTTTGAATTTGAAACAGATTCAACAAAAGGCATTATTGATTATTTTAATGAAGAAGCTAAAAATTTAAGACGTGCTTTTTTAAAGGCACCAGTTAAATTTAAGCGTATTTCTTCAAGATATAATTTACGACGAAGAATAGCAGTTTACGGATACAAAGTACGACCACACAAAGGAACTGATTTTGCTGCTGCAATTGGTACACCTATTATGGCAACAGCAAACGGTACAGTTACAGAATCTAGAAGAAGAGGAGGTAATGGTAATTATGTTAAAATAAGGCATAATGCTACTTACGAAACCCAATATCTTCATATGAAAAAAAGAAAAGCAAAAGTTGGAGATTTTGTAAAACAAGGCGATGTAATAGGTTGGGTAGGAATGACAGGTAATACTGGCGGACCACATGTCTGTTATCGTTTTTGGAAAAATGGAAGACAAGTTGACCCTTTCAAGCAAAAACTTCCTGAAGCTAAACCAATTTCAGATTCATTAAAATTTAAATATTTAGATTTTATTAAACCTATAAAGTATCAATTAGATAATATTTTGTTCGAGCCAGAGATTATTGAAAACGAACAACCAGAACAAACCATAATTATTCAAGCAAATTCATAACATGCCATTACCAAATATAAACCCAACAACAACAAGTTCTTGGGAAAAACTTCAAGAACATTATAATAAAATTAATAATGTACATATGAAAGATTTGTTTGCTCAAGATGGTGAGCGAGCAAATAAATTCACAATTAAATGGGATGATTTTTATGTCGATTTTTCAAAAAACAGAATTACAGAAGAAACGTTTAAGTATCTGTTGGAATTAGCTGACGAGGTAAGATTAAAGGAAGCTATCCAAAGTCAATTTTCTGGAGAGAAAATAAATAAAACCGAAGGACGGTCAGTTTTGCACACTGCATTGCGTGCACCAAATGATGCTGAATTTTATGTTGATGGTGTTAATATTGTGCCAGAAGTGCATCAAGTAAAACAAAAAATTCAAAGCTTCACTAGTGAAGTAGTAAACGGTGATAGAAAAGGCTTTACTGGGAAACCATTTACTGATGTAGTAAATATTGGTATTGGTGGTTCTGACTTAGGGCCAGCAATGGTAGTTGAATCGTTACAGTATTATAAAAATCATTTAACTACACATTTTGTAAGTAATGTAGACGGAGATCATGTAAATGAAGTGATTAAAAAATTAAACCCAGAAACGACGCTTTTTGTGGTAGTTTCAAAAACATTTACAACTCAGGAAACATTATCTAACGCCAATACAATTAAAAATTGGTTTTTACAATCGGCAACAGAAGATGCTATTGCAAAACATTTTGTAGCTGTATCTACAAATATAGAAAGTGTAAAGCGTTTTGGTATTGACGAAAACAATGTTTTTCCTATGTGGGATTGGGTTGGAGGTCGTTTTTCGTTGTGGAGTGCGGTAGGATTATCTATAAGTTTAGCAGTAGGATATAGTAATTTTGATAGCCTTTTAGTAGGGGCTAACAAAATGGATGAGCATTTTAAAAATGAAGATTTTAAATCCAACATTCCTGTAGTTTTAGCATTAATAAGTGTTTGGTATAATAATTTTTTTAAAGCTGAAAGTGAAGCTGTAATTGGGTATTCGCAATACCTAAATCAATTTGCAACTTATTTGCAGCAAGGTATCATGGAAAGTAATGGAAAAAGTGTTGATAGAAATGGAAACCCTATAGATTACGAAACGGGTACTTTAATTTGGGGAGAACCAGGAACCAATTCACAGCATGCGTTTTTTCAATTAATACATCAAGGCACAAAATTAATTCCAGCAGATTTTATAGGATTTGTAAAATCGTTACATGGAAATAAAGATCATCAAGACAAATTGACTTCTAATTTTTTAGCCCAAACAGAAGCGCTTTTAAATGGCAAAACAAAAGAAGAGGTTATTGCAGAAGGAGCTGACGAATCAATAGTTCCTTTTAAAGTATTTAAGGGCAATAAACCAACAAATACTATTTTTATAAATAAACTTACTCCAGAAAGTTTAGGAAAGTTAATTGCTATGTACGAACATAAAATATTTGTACAAGGCGTTATTTGGAATATCTTTAGTTATGACCAGTTTGGGGTTGAACTTGGAAAGCAATTGGCAAATAAGATTTTACAAGAACTTAACATTAGCAATGTTAATAATCATGACTCTTCTACTAATAATTTGTTAAATTACTACAAGAAATCAGTGTAATACATTCATTTTAAGCACGTTAATTGACGCGCAAAAAAGCAACTAAATGTTAATGTTATTAACATTTGATGAATTGTTACTTTTTTGTTTGTTAACATTTATTTTATGCATGCATAATATTTAAAGTAATTTTATGCTTATTTTTGCATTGACTAATTTCAAATAATTAATTATGAAAAAAACTACGCATTTTATAATGTTAACTGTAGCGTTATTATTCTCTACAGTATTAATTGCTCAAAGTACAATAACTGGTACAGTAACAGAAGCAGGAAGTAATATTCCTCTACCTGGAGCAAATATTATCGAAAAAGGGACTACAAATGGAGTTACCTCAGATTTCGATGGAAATTTTACAATTAAAACACAAGAATCTTCAGGAGAACTAGTAATTACTTTTATTGGGTACACTTCTAAAACAATTTCATTTTCAGGAGATGCTACTTTAGAAAATATAGTACTAGAATCTAGTCAAGTTGGCTTAGAAGAAGTCCAAATTATTGCTTCTGTAGCAGTTGATAGAAAAACGCCTGTTGCGGTTTCTACTGTGAAATCTGCAGATATTGAACTTAAGCTGGGAACACAAGAATTTCCAGAGATATTAAAATCTACTCCAGGCGTATATGCTACTAAAGCTGGTGGTGGTTACGGAGATGGTAGAATTAACCTTAGAGGGTTTAATTCTGAGAATGTAGCTGTAATGATTAATGGTATTCCTGTTAATGATATGGAAAACGGTCGTGTATTTTGGTCTAACTGGGCGGGATTAGGAGATGTTACAAGCACAATGCAGGTGCAAAGAGGTTTAGGAGCTTCAAAGTTAGCTGTACCGTCTATTGGAGGTACAATAAACATCATAACAAAAACTACTGATGTTGAAGCTGGAGGTAATGTTTATACTACGATAGCTAATGATGGTTATGAAAAAATAGGCTTAACATATTCAACAGGATTATTAGAGAATGGTTTTGCAGCAACTGTTTCTGCAGCTAGAACTGAAGGTGATGGTTATGTTGACGGAACAGAATTTAATGGTGTATCTTATTTTGTGAATTTATCGAAAGAAATAAATGACAGCCACAAAATAGCATTTTCTGCTTTTGGTTCTAAGCAACGTCACGGGCAAAGACAAAACAGACAGCTTATTGAGACTTTTAGAAATAGCGACAGAGGCAGAAAATTCAATGCAGATTGGGGTTATCAAAATGGTCAAATAACGCACCAAGAAGACAACTTTTACAATAAACCTCAAATTTCTTTAAATCACTATTGGACACTTAACGAAAAAACATCTATTAGTTCATCTGCATACGTATCCTTCGGGTCTGGTGGTGGTGGTGGTACTAGAGGGACTAACAAGTTTACATTTAACCCTGACGGAAGTAGTGACTATAGAATAGGTCTTTTTGGACCATTAGATTTTGATAAGATTTCTGATGAAAATGAAGCTTTAGGTGCTAATGGGTCAGAAACTATATTAAGAGCGTCTCGTAATGATCATAATTGGTATGGATTACTATCTACATTAAAAACAAATTTGTCGGATGATTTAGTATTGTTAGCAGGGATTGATTATAGAAATTATAAAGGAATCCACTTCCAAGAAGTTACCAATTTATTAGGTGGACAATATTTCTTAGATGATAATAATGAAAACAACCCAAATAACCCAGCTAAAGTAGGCGATAAAATAAACTACTATAACGATGGTAAAGTTGGATGGTTAGGGTTCTTTGGTCAATTAGAGTACGATGTTAATGAAAAATTCAACACATTTATTGCTTTAGCAGCATCAAATACATCTTACCAAAGAATTGATTATTTTAACTATTTAGACTCTGACCCGTTACAAGAAACGGACAAATATAATTTCTTTGGTTTTAGTGCTAAAGGTGGAGCAAATTATAGAATAGACGAAAATCATAATGTATTTGCTAACTTGGGTTATTTTGAGAAAGCAGCAGGTTTTGATTCGGTATTTTTAAATTTTTCTAATGATAACATAAATGCTGATGCTGAAAATCAAAAAATTACTAGTTATGAGTTAGGGTACGGTTTTCGTGGAGATAAATTATCAGCAAATGTTAACTTATATAGAACTAGTTGGAATGATAGAACAGAAACTGCTACTTTTCAACAACCAGATAATACGAGAGCAACCGCAAATATTTTGGGCGTTGATGCTCTTCATCAAGGTGTAGAGTTAGATTTTGTTTACCGAGCATCAGATAAATTAAGTTTAACTGGAATGGCTTCATTTGGAGATTGGAAATGGGATAATAATGTAGAAAATGTTTTGATTTTTAATGAAGAGCAAGAGCAAGTTGGAGACCCTTTTAACTTACATATTGCTGGACTAAAAGTTGCTGATGCAGCTCAAACAACTATGGCTTTAGGAATAAATTATAAATTAGCTCCAGAAACTAGGCTTACTATAGATTATAATTATTACGCAAATATATATGCTGATTTTGATCCTAGTGATAGAGGTGTTACATCAAATAACCCAGACCCAGATGCAGCAGCAGCTGAAGTTGCAGCAATATTAGCAACGGATGCACCACAAGCATGGGAAATGCCAGATTACGGTTTATTTGATTTAGCGCTTAATCATAAGTTTAAATTTGGACCTTTTGATGCTAGTTTAACAGGTAGAATCAATAATGTATTTGATACTGAATATATTTCTGATGCGCAAGACGGTACAGGGTCTACTTCAGATACTGCACTAGTATATTTTGGTTATGGAAGAACATTTAGTGTAGGAGCAAAACTTAATTTTTAAAAAACTTTGAAAATGAAAAAAATAATTTATTGTTTAGTAATATTAGGATTAGCTATTACTAGCTGTAACCCTAATGAAGACATCTATAATGCTTTAGATGCACAAGAAGACGTAATAGCAGGAGATGTAGAATATACACTTACAGATGAAGATTATGATGAATTAGAAAAATCTTTTGGAAATTTTGATTCAGAAGATGAAGCAAAAAGCTTGATTCCTGGTTTATTATCTAGTAAATTTCCAGTTTGGGGATTAGGTTCATCGGCTAATGTAACTTTTGATTTATATGCTCCTAAAAGAGAAGAAAAAAGCTTAATTAGATATACTGTATCTAATCAAGATTATGATGATTTAGGCCATACTTTTGGTAATTTTGATAGAGAATCTGAAATCTATGAATTTTTAGACTGGAAATACCCGACACCTGAAGATAGAACATTGGTTTCGTTAACTTATAAGTTTTTTAGTGGTAGTACTAATACCTTAAATAATGGGTTTTTATACATAAATGGTGCTTGGGAGTTTATACTAGGTTTTACTAATGCAGAATATAATATAATGGGAGAAGGGTTCCCTAATTTCTCTAGCGAAGATGAGGCTGCCGAAAAAACGGCAATATTTTTAAAAGACAAACTTAAGTTTGATGGATACAATGCTGGAGATATAGTAGGAACAATGTATAAATTATTTACTACAGATGTTGATGATATTGATGGAGATGGAAGCACGACAGATAGAACAACTTATAGCTATGTAAAGTATTTTATTTTTAATGGGGCTAACTGGTCAGAATATTTTGATGTAATAAGTTCAACAATTCAGTTTGGTCATGATGGTACTACTTGGGTGCCAGATAATACTATAAAATATACACTTACAGGTGGAGATGTTACATTTATATCTGATACATTTATTAATGTTTCTGGTTTTGAAGGACCAGCTGATAATGTAGGGTTCTTTGGTAGCTTTGACAGAAGAGCCAGTAGTGGAAACTATTGGAGTGATGCTATGCTTTTAGAAGCATTTAATGCGCTTTTAGAAAATGGGAATTTTGTTACAGATGAAGGACAAAAATATGTACTTACATTTGTGATTTATAATGGTTCTACAACTAACGAAACCAAAGCCGTTATTAAAACGGGAGGCGTTTGGGTTTACCAATAACATAATATATAACTAGTCTTAAAAAACCACCTAATTTAGGTGGTTTTTTTTCCTCAAAAACCTAATACATTTATAGTGTTATGAAAAAACTAATTTTATTATTTCTTGTTACCATTTTATTTTTTAATTGTAGTAGCTCAGGTGGCGATAATTCCCCTCCTGCACCAGAGCCTAAACCTAATGGCGTATCTATTGCGGTAAATGATAGTTTTACAACTGTTGAAGATGTTGATCTTACTGTACAAAATTTATTATCTAATGACACCGTATTAGATAATGCTAAAATCACATCTTTTGATGCAACCTCTACAAATGGTGGAACTATTGAAGATAATAGAGATGGTACATACACATATACTCCAAAAGCAGGTTTTGTAGGAGAAGATACTTTTACTTATACAATTTGTGATAGCGACACACCGCCAGATTGCTCTACGGCAACAGTAACAATAACAGTAACAGACGAGGGCAACCCTACCGCTGTTGATGATGCTATCAATGTTTTAGAAAACAGCACAAAGGTAATTTCGACTCTTCTAGAGAATGATGCTACAATTGATAATGCTGTTTTAACCTCTGTAGATAATACAACAACACAAGGAACAGTAGTTTTAAATACTGATGGGACGGTTAGTTACACGCCACCAACTAATTATGTAGGAGAAGACACTTTTACGTATTCTATATGTGATGATGATTTGCCAGACAATTCTTGTGCATCTGCAACGGTTACAATTACAGTTTTTAGTGCAATAAGTTTTAACATTCCTTCGGAATTGGTAGATTATTATTCAGGCGTTATCTTTTCTGAAGATCCAGGTTTGATGTTTGAAGAATTAGAAGCAGTTACTAAAGCAAAGCATACTACAATATTATCATATGGTCAGCGTCACCAACACTTATATAATGCAGACGCAGATTTAAATAATACAGATAATGTTATTTTAATGTATTCTGGAGAAAGTAGATATTGGGAAGAATATACTTCTGGAACGAATGCATATTCTCCGCAAACTTTTAATACAGAGCACGTTTACCCGCAGTCAAAGTTAACTTCAGATGATGCTGTAACAGACTTGCACCATTTAAGGTCTTGTGATGCCACAATTAATAGTGATAGAAGTAATTTTTCGTTTATAGATGGTACTGGAACCTATAAATTAGAAGGAAATGAATGGTTTCCTGGTGATGATTGGCGAGGTGATATTGCACGAATGATTATGTATTTAAATATTAGGTATGGAGAAACTTTTGATAAGGTAGGAGACTTAAATTTATTTATAGCATGGAATATAGCTGACCCTGTATCGACGTTTGAAATGCAACGAAACGAAGTTATTTATGCCGCACAAGGAAATAGAAATCCATTTATAGATAACCCATATTTAGCAACGCTAATTTGGGGAGGTAGTGATGCAGAAAACAAATGGAATTAAAAATTTAAAAAGTAACATTAAAACCGCTTCATTTGAAGCGGTTTTTTTATAGCTTTTATTATTACATTTGTTACAATCAAATTTTCAAAATATAAATTATGGATAATACTATATTAAACTTACACTCATATTGGGCATACCTTGTCTTATTAGTTTTAATCATTGCGGTAGGTAATGCATTATTTAAAACATTTGGTGACAAAGAGTATACTGCTAAAGATTTTAGAATATCGCTTTTTACCTTAATTGTATCACACATTCAACTATTAATTGGGCTGATATTATATTTTGTATCTCCAAGATTTGAGTTATGGCGTGAATTAGGAGGAAAAGTTATGAGTAATTCTATAGCACGCTTATATCTTGTTGAGCATCCACTAATAAATATTATAGCCGTAGCATTAATTACTATTGGATATTCAAAACATAAAAAGAAACTAACATCGGCTTCAAAACTAAAAACAATAGCTATTTTTTATACTATTGCTTTAGTGTTATTCTTATCGAGAATTCCTTGGAGCACATGGATGAATTAAAACAAAAAGTGTGATAATTTTTATCGCACTTTTTTTTGAAGTATTTTTAGTTTTCAACCTCCTTTATTACATAGGCATAAACAGGAAAATGATCGCTAAAACCATTGGTAAACGCACCATTAGAAAAACTTCTATACGGATAACCTTTGTATTGCCCTTTTTTATTTATTAGATAATTTTTATTAAAAACACCAGCTTTGTAAAATCGAAAGGATGAAAAATCCTTTTCTAATAAAGGTTTTGTAATCATAATTTGATCAAATAAATTCCAAGCATCTCTATATGCATTTGTGCCTATTCCGTTTATATAAAAACGTTCCATAGGATTGTAAATACCTTTCAAACCTACTTTATTTCTGTCTTTTTGTGTTTTCAAAATATCTTTAACACTAGGGTTAGTTGGGTTATCGTTTAAATCTCCCATAATAAAAACTTTAGCATAAGGATTAATAGATTGAAGCGAATCTACTAAGTGCTTGCTTAGTTTTGCAGCGGCAATCCGTTTTGGTCTACTCCTTGCCTCTCCACCTCTTCTAGACGGCCAGTGATTAACTATAACATGAATCATTTCACCATCCAATTGGCCGCTAACAAGCAATTGGTCTCTAGTGTAAATACGTTTTCTACTATTATCGTCATAGATTTTTAGTTCGTGGCTACTAGTTGCTAAGGGTGTAAATATTTTTTTCTGATATAATAAGGCAACATCTATACCACGAGTATCAGGAGAATCATGATGAATAATGCCATAATCTTTTGCAAGCAATAAAGAATCGTTTACAAGGTCTTCAAGAACTTCTCTGTTTTCAACCTCAGAAACTCCAATAATAGCAGGTGTATTATTTGCAACATCTAACCCAATATCTGCAATTACTCGAGTCATATTTTTAACCTTCTTTTTATAAATGGCTTTACGATTAGTTTTTAATTCCATCATCGGACTATATTCGTCGAATTTATTAGGGTCATTTATGGTGTCAAATAAATTTTCTAAATTGTAGAAAGCTATAGTATGAATTTTAAATTTTTTTTCTTGGGCGTTAGTAGTGATAAACACGCTTAGGAGCAAAATTGAAATACTAATTTTTAATAAGTTCATTGAGTATAAAAAAAATGTTTCTTTACAATGCTATAATACAAAACCTAAGCCAAAGTTGTTAAGATGATGTAAAAAAATTATTATCAATTAGTTACTTTTTCTTATTATTTGTGTCATAAAGATAATTATGAATAAAATAGCCCTCATTTTTTTATTCGGACTTTTTTCAATTTCCCTCAGTGCACAACAAACACTTATAAAGGGTAGTGTTAAAGATGCTGTTTCTTTTGAGTCCATTTCAGATGTAATAATTACCATTGAAGAAACAAATCTATCGGTATTAACAAATAATTTAGGAGAGTTTGTGTTTTCTTCAAATATCCCTTTAGGAGAACAAATCTTAAAAATCTCTAAAGTAGGATATATTACAAAAAGATATCCAATAATAGTTAATGAAAATAAAACTGTAAATATTACAGATATGACTTTAGAAGTTGAGGTTTCTGGAACTCAAGATTTGTTTACTATTACACTTACAGACGATGAATTAAATGATGATACTAGCGGGTTAGATAATATTTCTGGATTGTTAGCATCCTCCCTCGATATATTTCAACGCACTGCGGCTTTTGAATTTAGTTCGTCATTTTTTAGAGTACGAGGGTTAGATTCCAATAATAGTTCCATTTTAATTAATGGTATCGAAATGAATAAGACCTACAATGGAAGGCCTCAATGGAGTAATTGGGGAGGTATAAACGATGTGCTAAGAAACCAAGAACTATCATCAGGATTAACACCGTCTAATTATAATTTTGGAGGTGTTTTAGGCACTACAAATATAAATACAAGAGCATCTGAAGCTAGATCTGGAGGTCGAATAACATATTCGTCATCAAACCGAAGTTATACAAATCGGGTTATGGCAACCTATGCTTCAGGTTTATTAAAAAATAATTGGGCTTACACCCTTTCAGTAGGCAGACGATGGGGTAATGAAGGTTATCAAGACGCAACGAGTTATAATTCTAATTCATTTTTCACTTCCGTAGAAAAGAAAATTAATGACCAACATAGTTTAAATTTAACAGCAATTTACACACCAAATCGAAGAGGTAAATCGTCACCAAACACACAAGAAATTTATGATTTAAAAGATATAAAGTATAATGAATATTGGGGGTGGCAAGATGGGGAAAAGCGAAACTCTAGAATTAAAGATGTAAATGAACCTATTGTGATGCTTAACCATTATTGGAATTTTAATAGTAAAACAAGTTTAAATACTAACATAGGGTATCAGTTTGGGAAATTAGGTAATAGCCGTTTAGACTATAATGGCAAGGATTTAATTAATGGATTTCCTCAAGGAGGAGGCTCAAATCCAAGTCCTACTTACTATCAAAAATTGCCAAGTTATTTTGAGCGGAATTTCCCCAATGATTTACAATTTGCATATCAAGCTTTAAATGGGTTTCAAGATAGTGGACAGATAGATTGGAATGCCATGTATAAGGCCAATATAGATAATTCTCAAAATGGAGGCAATGCTATTTATGCCTTATACGAAGATAGAGTAGATGATACTCAATTAACTGTAAATTCTATTTTAAATACCGAATTAACTAATCATATTATACTGAATGCTGCAATTAACTATAAATCTTTAAAGTCTGAAAATTTTGCTGAAGTTTTAGACCTTCTAGGGGCATCAACTTATCTAGATATTGATGGTTTTGCTACAAATATTAATGAAGCTCAAAACAATTTATTAAGCCCAAACAGAATTGTAGGAGAAGGAGATAAATTTAAGTACCACTATAATATTTTTGCAAACGAAATAGGCGCTTATACTCAAGCACAATTCACATATAATAAAATAGACTTTTATATTTCAGGTAGTGTCAAACGCACCCAATATCAAAGAGAGGGTGTTTATCAAAATGGTGGATTTCCAGATAATTCTTTAGGAAAAGGAGATAAGTTAGTGTTTACAGGTTTGGGAGCTAAGGGAGGGTTTACTTATAAACTAACAGGAAAGCATGTGCTAGATGCTAATGCAGGTTACATCACAAGAGCACCTTCAATACAAAATACATATTCAAATTCGAGAGAGAATCATAATATAGTACCTAACATTTCAGAAGAAAAGATTATGTCTTTTGATGCAAGCTATGTTTATAGATCACCAGTAGTAAAGGCAAAAGTTACAGGTTATTATACTAAAATAACTGATGCAAGCGAAATATCATTCTATTTTGCTGATGGCGTTGGAGGAGATAACACTGCCTTTGTTCAAGAAATTTTGCAAGGTATAGACAAAAGGCATTTAGGAGCAGAAATAGGTGTTGAAGCCCAAGTTACACCAACCATTAAATTAAAAGGCGCAGCATCAGTTGGACAATTTACATATGATAATAACCCGAATTTGTTTTTATCTACAGAACCTGATGATGAATCAATTGATGCAGGATTTGTTGATGGGTTTAAAGATTTCGGACAATCAAATTTAAAAAATTACAAGCTAGCTTCTGGTCCTCAGAATGCTTATTCTGTAGGATTTGAATATCGTGACCCTGATTTTTGGTGGTTTGGTGCAACGGCAAATTTTTTCTCTAATACGTATGTAGATGTAAACCCGTTAACACGATCATCAAACTTTACTACCGATTTTGATGGTAATGTGTTTAATGATTATGATGAAGATTTAGCTCGCGAACTATTAAAACAAGAGCGTTTCGATGATTATATGGTAGTAAATTTAATTGGCGGAAAATCTTGGAAGATTAGTAAATATTATGTGGGACTTTTTGCAAGCATCAATAACCTTTTAGATGAAGTTTACAAAACTGGAGGTTTTGAACAAGGTAGAAATGCCAATTTTAGAGAACTAAGAAATGATAAAGCTTTAAACACCCCGGTTTTTGGATCAAAGTATTGGTATGGTAGAGGTACAACGTACTTTTTAAATTTAAATTTAAGATTTTAAAATATTAGTAGCTATGAATAAAATTTTTAATGCAGTACTAGTGTTGATAATATTGTTTTCTGTGTCTTGTGTAAAAGACGACGATTATGGAGTGCCAGATATTACAATAAACACCCTTAATATTCCACAGGAAAAAATAACAACGTTTAAAGCTGTCAAATCATTATACGAGCAAGCAGTAAATGGCGGGAATTCTACAGTGATTGTTAATGATGATTTATATATTGAAGGTTATGTAGTATCATCCGACAAGTCGGGAAACTTTTTTAAAGAATTAATCATTCAAAATAAAAGGGATAACAGTAATCCCGATAACGACCCGAGGCTTGGTTTTAAAATTGATATTAATGTAAGTAGCTTGTCAGACACCTATCAATTTGGACAAAAAGTTTACATTAAAATGATGGGTTTAACCATAGGCGAAACCAGCGGAGTAATCACTATTGGAAAAGGAGATGCAGTAAATGTAAAACAAATTCAAGCTGCTGAATATAAAGATATTATACTGAGAACTAATGAGGTTGAAACCATTACGCCAAAAATTGTGGGGTTAGCTGACTTAACAGAAGCAGACGAGAATACCTTAATTCAGTTAGATAATATGCAACTAAATAGATTTGAATTAGGCGCTACTTTTGCAAGCGAATCATTTGATGAATTTGATGGCTTCCGTTTGTTAGAAAGTTGCGATTCAGGTATTTCTTTAATTATGCAAACGAGTACGTTTTCTGATTTTAAGTCATTGATTGTTCCTCAAGGAAAAGGAAGTGTAACAGGAGTGTTTGGTAGAGATTTTCGAGACGATTTTAATGTATTAATCTTAAATAACTCAGCAGATATTAATTTTGAAAGTAACGAACGTTGTGATCCTATGGAACTTACTTGTGGTATTGCCGCAACCGCAGGAACAGGCAATCTGTTTATGGAAGATTTTGAGTCTCAAAAAAATAACAAACCCATTGAAGGCAATGGTTGGACCAATTATCTTGAAGCTGGCTCCGAACCTTGGGAAGCTTGGTCCTCATCCTCATCTAATGGATCTTTAGGGCGCTCTGCTAGGTTAAAATCGGCTAGTTCTGGAGACGAAAGCAACATTGGCTGGTTAATAACACCAGCTATTGATTTGGATACTCAAGATGGGGAAACATTACGTTTTAAAACCTCAAACAGTTTGGCAGATAGTAGCTATATGGAAGTGTTGTATAGTTTAGATTGGGATGGAGATGAAGCTAATGTTACGTCAGCCAATTGGGGCGTTTTATCTGCCGCTTATGTGGTAAAAGATTCTGATTCTTTTGCGGCTTGGTTTAATTCTGGCGTGGTCGATTTATCCTGTATTTCCGGAACTATTTATATTGCATTTAAATATACTGGTAGTGGACAAGATACTTTTGATGGGGTTTACGAATTAGATGATATTAGTATTGATTATGTAGAGTAGTTATTTATATAGCGAAAAGATAAAAGGAAAACATTAAATTCGCGAAATGACTATTTTCGACCAATTTTTCTATTCCATATTTTCGTTTTATAAAAAGCGATATAAGCAAAAAGCGAATACCATTGCGTTGTTATATGTGTCGGTACTTCAAATAAGTCTAGTTTTTCTTTTAGGTTGTTTTTTTGCAGCCTTTTTTAATAAAATGCATACTGATACGATGTCAAGTACAAGTGCTTGGACATTATTTATTTTAATCTCTTTAGGGATTCATTTTAAAAACTGGATACAATACACTGGCAAAAAGCGTATGATGATAAATGCTAAAATGATTAAAAAGAAAAAACCACAAACGAATGTTTGGTTGCTTTTGGTGTTGCCATTTGTTACTTTAGGGTTGGCTTATATTGTGTTTCAAGCTGTTTAGTTACTTCTTAAAAATAGCATAAACAGGAAAATGATCGCTGTAACCTCCTTGATATCTTTTACCAATATAGGTTCTAAAAGGAGAACCTTTAAATTTGCCGTTAAAGAGTTTTAAAAAATCTTCATCAAAAATATTGGCAGTGCTAAATTCAAATAAACGATCAGAAGTTTTGAAAAAATTTGTTGAGATTAAAACTTGGTCAAACAAATTCCATTGTCTACCGTGATAAGTAGTGCCACGACTAAAAGAGCGTAGCGTTTCCATAGGATTGTACAAATTAAAATTGCTAACAAGTTGTTTTATACTATTACTATGCGGATCATCGTTAAAATCACCTATAACAATAATTTTTGCGTCGTCATTATCCAATCGTAACGAAGCAACAACCTCACCAACTTTATCTGAAGAGGCCATGCGTTTGTATTCTGTTTCCTTCTGGCCCTCACGTCTAGATGACCAATGGTTAACTATAACATGAATATTTTCACCATCAAGTAATCCAGAAACCAATAAAATATCTCTTGTGTAATCTGGCGAGCCATCTTCATCAGTTAAGCTAATAGTAAACGTTTCAGAAGTAATAACTTCAAAAGCTGTAGTATCATATAATAAAGCTACATCAATGCCTCGTTCATCTAAAGAATCATAATGCACGTAGTTGTAATTGCAATCCTCTAAATGTTTTGAAGCCAGCAAATCTTCAATAACCTTAGCATTTTCAACTTCGCATAACCCTACAATTGCTGGGTGTTTCCCAGTTTCTCTTCTTCCAATATTTGAAATAGCAAAGCCTAATTTTCTAAGTTTGTTTTTGTAACGCTTAGGCGTCCATTTTTTAACCGATGTTGGTAAAAAATCACGATCATTTGTATGCTCATCATCATTAAGATCGAATAAATTTTCAAGATTATAAAATGCAACGGTTTGCATATTGTCTCTAACAGGAATGTTTTCAAAAGAATCTATCATAGATTAAAAATATCGCTAAAAATATAAAAAATAAAATGGTTGCAATTATGTAACTTTGCAGTATGTTAGAGAAGAAAGATACTGCTTTAGAAAGAGCTGTTTTAATAGGCGTTATAACTAAAGATCAAAACGAAGAAAAATCTAAAGAATATTTAGACGAACTTGAGTTTTTAACCTTTACAGCAGGTGGATATGCTGTAAAACGCTTCACACAAAAAATGGAAATGCCTAATCCAAAAACTTTTATTGGAACAGGTAAAATGGAAGATGTAAGGCAGTATATAGAAGATAACGATATAGGTACTGCTATTTTTGATGATGAATTATCTGCAGCACAAGAACGAAACATAAGTAAAATTCTTGATGTAAAAGTATTAGACAGAACTAATTTAATACTCGATATTTTTGCACAAAGAGCCCAAACAAGTTATGCCAGAACCCAGGTAGAATTAGCACAATGCGAATATTTATTACCACGATTGCGTGGTATGTGGACACACCTTGAGCGTCAAAAAGGGGGTATTGGAATGCGTGGACCAGGTGAAACCGAGATAGAAACAGATAGACGTATAGTACGTGATAAAATTTCACTTTTAAAAGCACGAATAAAAACCATTGACAAACAAATGGCTGTGCAACGTGGTAACCGAGGTAAAATGGTTAGAGTAGCTTTGGTTGGTTATACAAACGTTGGCAAATCTACTTTAATGAATGTAGTAAGTAAAAGTGAAGTATTTGCAGAAAATAAGTTATTTGCCACATTAGACACTACCGTTAGAAAAGTAGTGATTCAAAATTTACCTTTTTTATTAAGCGATACTGTAGGATTTATTAGGAAGCTACCAACTCAATTGGTTGATAGTTTTAAAAGCACTCTAGATGAGGTTAGAGAAGCCGATTTACTATTGCATGTTGTCGATATTTCGCATCCTAATTTTGAAGAACATATAGAGTCTGTAAATAAAATTTTAGGAGAAATTAAGAGTGGCGACAAACCAACCATTATGGTGTTTAACAAAATTGACGCTTACGAAGCAGAACCTTTTGATGAAACTGATTTAGTTGCAGAAAGAACCGAAGCACATTACAGTTTAGAAGAATGGAAAAGCACTTGGATGAGCAAAGTAGGTAATAATGCATTGTTTATTTCTGCCTTAAATAAACAGAATTTGGAAGATTTCAAAAAACGTGTTTACAGCGAAGTTCGTGAAATTCATGTTACACGTTTTCCTTATAATCATTTTCTGTACCCAGATTACAATTACGAAGACATGGAGTAAATTTAGGGCGTTCCCTTTCAGGTCAGGCTTTCACAAGTCGCTCTTTGCAAGGAGCTCCAACAATTGCTCAATCCTTAACGCAAAAAAATACGCTTCTTAAAAAAAGAAGCGTATTTTTTTATAAATATATTTTCTGTGTTTTAGAATTTATAGTTAAGACCAAACATCCAATAACTTTGTAAATCGTTATCAACAGTATCAAAAGTCTCGGTAGTATTCCCTAAAGTATTAACAGCGTAATTTAAAGCTTCTTGTTTATTATTTCTTAAGCCAAAATCAAAACCAACACCAATCATTTTCCATAAAGTATACCCAAAAGAGTTCGTCCATGTCCAGTTAGATAAGTCTCCACTTTTATAGCTTTGAAACATAGATAAGTTAGTTTTAAAACTTATAGCTCCAATTTGTCTGGTATAATCAGCAAGGATTTTTGCACCTAAAGACGATTCAAAAATAGCATCCTCTTTACTAAATACAAAATTGTAGTTTAAAGGATGAATTACAACTACAAGATTAGTAATTGGAGTCCATGTTGCACCAACACCCAAATCTAAGTATCCTGGGTCGTTAAAATTGCTTAAAATTGTGGTTCTGTACTCTGCTAAACCAGAAATTGCAAATTTTTCACTCAGCTTACGTCCGTATAATGAAGTAATATTAAAAACATCAGTGGCTTCTCTAAATTTATCGCTGTCAAGCGGATCATCTTTATCATCTAATTTTACCCAAGATAAGTTTACATTGGCAGCATTTCTCCAAAAGAATTTTTCTTGATTTAAATTAGCAAAGGCATTAACGGTAAAACCAATATTTCCAGAATTGTTATTTGGAGACCCTTGAGCATACCAATTTTTAAAACTAGAAATACTTCCACCTATAGTACCAAAAGCACCTTTTTTCCATCCTGGTAAAGCATCAATTTGACCTTGAATAGCATCAACACGTCCTTGAATAGCAGCAATAGAATCTTTTTTAGCAGCTTGTGTTGCTTTTAATTCTTCTAGAGTCTGAGCATTTATCGAAACTATTCCGATAAAAAAAGCAAATAATAATAACGTCTTTTTCATCCTAATTTTTGTTAAATTTTGTGCAAATATAAAGGTTAGACACCTATATACCATTTAGTCACACTAGAAAATCACTTGTTTTTATATAGTGGAACAGAAGAGCAAGCCTCTCCGTACATAATAGATTTTGCAATAGGTTTTAATTTTGTTACTAGCATAATGTATGCATTTTGAGGAACCGGTTTTTTAGAGCACCCTTTAATAATAATAGGCTTGTCTGTATATCCTGAAACATCAAGATTGTCAATAATGTTTTGATAAATAGTGGTTTCTAAAACTTCTAAATCTCCTATAACAACCCTTTCAGCAAAAGGCTCTAAATGAATGCTTAGCAGCATAAAAGCCCAAGCTGGAATAATAGCATCGGTACTACAAGTTAATGCAACATAACAATTTTGATATTGACTCCAATTGAATTCTGAAACGTGGTTTCTAAACTCTTTTTCACGCAATACAAAACCTTCAAAAAGCCAATCTTTAATATCAAATAGCACGCGCTTTCCATCAGGATAATATTCCTCAAGATCTAAGGTGATTAATTTGCTATTCGCTACGCGATTTATAATTTCTTCAGGCATTTATTTTTTCTTAGCTATTAATAAAATAGAATCATCATCATCAAACTCTTTATAGTTTTCTATTAAAAGAATTTCAAAATCATCTTTGTAAAATTCTCTAAGACTTTTTTTTGTATGATAATTTACAAAAAGACCTTTAAATATTTCTGACCCTTCGCCTTTCCAAAAAGAATGGCATATTACTCCATCAGCAATTAATATTTCATGTTGTCTTTTAATAGATTTGATTAGTTCATCATCTGTTAAGTGATGCATAACCTTATTTGAATAAATACCACCAAACCTTTTGTCCGTCCTTAAAGTTGTAGCATCTAAATTAAGAAACTCACCCGTAGAATTTTTGGCATTCAAATAGCTTAAAAACTCATCAGAATTGTCTGAGCCAGTAGTTTTATATAATGCATTTAATATATTCCAATCACTTCCAGGTCCTGAACCTATTTCTAGTAATGTCGAATTTAAGGATAAAAACTTTTTAAGTTTCTCTATTAACAGGGAGCCATTAATATCCTTAGCTAATTTTACATATTCATCAACAGATTCTTTGGTTTTATAATATTTTCCTTCCATTAGTTAAATCTGTATACTTAAATTAAAGCATCCCCAATTCCAACTTTGCTTCTTCGCTCATTAAATCTTGTGTCCAAGGCGGATCGAAAGTAATTTCTACTTCAGCAGATTTTACATCGTTTAAAGATTTTACTTTTTCTTCAACCTCCAGAGGTAAGGTTTCTGCAACAGGACAATTAGGCGTTGTAAGTGTCATTAATATTTTTACATCGTAATCTTCATTTACAAATACATCGTAAATTAATCCTAACTCATATATGTCAACAGGAATTTCTGGGTCGTAAATTGTTTTTAAAACGTTTACTATTTTTTCTCCTAAGGCGTTTGTATCTATAGTTGTTTCACTCATGACTTCGTGTTTATGCGTTTATTTGTTGAGATGTTTAGATGAATTAATGACTAAACAGCAAACAAATCAACATTAGTTTAACTGTGTTTGGTATGCAATGGCATACATTTTAAGTTGCTTTACCATACTTACTAAACCATTAGCTCGTGTTGGCGATAAATGCTCTTTTAAGCCGATTTTATCAATAAAATCAGTATCAGCATTAATAATGTCTTTTGGGTGTTGGTTAGAAAATACACGAATTAAAATAGCGATTATACCTTTTGTAATAATTGCATCGCTATCGGCAGTGAAATTTATTTTATCATCGTGCATTTCGGCATGTACCCAAACCTTACTTTGGCAACCTTTAATAATATTGCTTTCAGTTTTGTATTGGTCGTTTATTAAAGGTAAATCTTTACCTAAATCAATCATATATTGATAACGCTCTTCCCAATCTTCAAACATTGAGAATTCGTCTATAATTTCGTTTTGTATGTCTTCAATACTCACAGTTACAATTTTATGCAAAAATACAACAAGAAATGTAGCTATTCAATGTTTTCTGAAATAGATAAGATTTCTTTAACAAGTGTGGCTATTTCTTTTGGTGGATTACCATGATCGAAACTTTGAGATTCGTAAACAGTACCATTGTAAGTTATTTTTAAATTCCCAATGGCAGCTCCGTCAAAAAAGCGATCTTCTGAAGGCGCTTTTAAACTTGGTATATTTTCAACATCAATAGTTTTAAGAACTTTCATTAAATTATTCCAATCTGCTTCACTACAAGTTTTAGTATTTGGCTTACCTTCTCTTTTGCTTACTATGGAAATAGTTTTTTTATTAATGATAATACATTTATACGGACCTCTAGATTGTGCAGTATACTCAAAACTAACCGATTGGTTTGTGTTTTCTTTTATAGAAGATAGCAACAGTTTCTTTTTATTATAAAGAGAAAAACCACCCTCACTGAATAGTATTAAATTAGCTTTTTTGAATGCTTTAAGAAGTTTTGTTTCTATTTCATCTTTCTCATCTTGACACATCATTTTAGTAGATCCTAAGGCTCCAAATGTTAATGCATTTTCTTTTATTGAATAAGAACCAAAAAATTGATTGCAACCAGAAAAACCGGACACTTTTTTTGTGTTATCATCAAAAGTAATATTGAGGTTATACGATGAAACATCGTCGTAACCCAAAGTGTTTATTTGGTATGTACCGTTAAGCTCTTTCAATATGGTATCATCATTTTGTTGATCTAACATTAACTGGAAATCTGTTGGTCCCCAACAACACCTTAGAACAACCATGCTGAAAATTATTAAGAAAGATTTCATGTTATTATAGAGTTTTGATTAAATAATATAAGAATACAAAAAAGACGCCAAACTTGGCGTCTTTTTAACTTTTTTTAAAAGGAACTAAAATTAATTTCCTGCCATTGAAGCTCTTGCTCCACCAGAAGCAAAAATAGCTCTCATTCTGTTACGTTGACCATCGGTAAACATATACATACATGCATCATAAGTATAATCCATATAATTCATTGTCATATCGGCAGACTTACAATGTGTTGTTGGAAATGATGGACAACCACCATTAGATCTGTCAGATGAAGGTGTATCTGTAACAAAATCATCTCTATTACATCTACCATCACCCCAAATATGGCGTAAGTTAAAGTAATGACCTACTTCGTGAGTTGCAGTTCTACCTAAACCATAAACACCACCTGTGTTTCCAAAATAATCACCACCTAATACAACACCATCTGTTGATGCGTTACCGCCTGGGAATTGAGCATAACCTAAAATGCCACCACCTATTTCGCAAACCCAAATATTTAAGTGAGTTTCTGGACTAATAGGAGGATAAGCACCTTTAACAGCATCATTTGTTCCCCATGAAGATCTTGAATCGTTATGTCTGAAAGTTCCAGCTAATGAAAAGCTAAAACCTGCATCTGTAGCATCATTAGCAAAGTTAGTTCCAGATGGAAGCTGATTTGTGTTAATGTCTCTAAAATCTGCATTTAAAGTAGCCATTTGAGAGTTTACCTGAGCGTTAGAAATACTATTTGCGTCTGGGTAAACAATATGAATATATACAGGAATATCAATTATTCCTAAATTATCTTGAATTGGTAACACATCAACATCTGTGTCTCCTGAACCTCCTCCAGGTCCACCGCCACCACCTGGCTTACCTTTTGCCGCTATAAATTTTCGCGTGTGGTATTCAACATCATACATCTTTTTCTCTAAACCGGGGTTTTGCTTTAGTTGACGATTTAAGTTAACCATGGCGTGACAAGATTTTGAATTGTCTTTTCCTTGGCTTTGTTTTGCAGCTTCATCAGTTTCTGCATCAGTATAAACGTAAAAATCGCTCATGTCGATTTGTTGTTCTTGATCTGCATCATTTGAGTTTTCACTACACGCTGTAAATAACATGGCTACAGCAGCCATACTTAAAAATACTTTTTTCATTTTTATAAATTATTTAAATTAGTCGAAGGAAATATATGATGTTTTTCTTAAAATTTTAACAATTTTTGTTAAATATGTGGTTAAACCACATATATTTTGTTAAATAATCGACAAACGGTACTATTCTGTTAATTATATAACAAGTATAATTTTAGAAAAAGGTGATGAAAATGGAGAAAACTAAAAAAAGAATAATTTAAGAAAGCATCATTTTAGCTTTTTTAACACCTTCTACTAAAGTGTCAATTTCTGCTTTGGTATTATAGAACGAAAAAGAAGCGCGAATAGTTCCTGGAATATTGTAAAAATCCATGATAGGTTGAGCACAATGATGACCTGTACGCACAGCAATTCCTAGTTTATCTAAAATAGTACCTACATCGTAAGGATGAATACTATTTAAGTTAAATGAAATAACCGATGTTTTGTTTTTTGAGGTTCCATAGATTTTTAAGCCTTCAATAGCGAGAAGTTTTTCTGTGGCATATTCTAACAACTCGTGTTCGTATTTAGCAATATTGTTAAAACCAACATTATTCATATAATCGATTGCAGCACCAAAAGCAATACCGCCACAAATATTAGGTGTACCTGCTTCAAATTTATGCGGTAAATTGGCGTAAGTAGTTTTTTCGAAAGTTACTTCGGCAATCATTTCGCCTCCACCTTGATATGGTGGTAATTTGTTTAACCAGTCTTCTTTTCCGTAAAGCATTCCCACTCCTGTTGGTCCGCACATTTTATGTGCTGAGGCTACATAAAAATCGACATCTAGTTTTTGAACGTCAGGTTTTATATGTGGACACGATTGTGCGCCATCAATTAAAACAGCTGCACCAACCTTATGTGCTTTTTCAATGATATATTCAATAGGATTTATGGTACCTAAAGCATTGGATATGTGGTTAACAAAAACGAGTTTTGTGTTTTTTGTGAGTAATATATCGTAATCGTCCATTACCAATTCGCCATCTTGGTTCATTGGAATAACTTTTAATATAGCCCCTGTGCGTTCACATAACATTTGCCATGGTACAATATTACTATGATGCTCTAAGGCTGAAACAATAACTTCGTCTCCTTTTTTTAGTAATGATGAAAACCCATTAGCTACTAGGTTTATACTATGTGTTGTTCCAGAAGTAAGTATAATTTCGTGCGAAAATTTTGCGTTGAAATGTGCTTGTACTTTTTGGCGAGCTTGTTCGTATAAATCGGTTGCTTCTTGACTTAAAGTATGTACACCACGATGAATATTGGCATTGTAATTTGAATAATAATCTACAATAACATCAATGACTTGTTGAGGTGTTTGCGAAGTTGCTGCATTATCAAAATACACTAAAGATTTACCATTTACTTGTCTGGAAAGAATGGGAAAGTCTTTTCTTATGTCGTTTACTTTAAACATGGCTGATTGTTTAGCCCCGATAGAAACGGCATCCTTTTTTGAGGTACGAAAAAAAGATACAGTGGATAGCGGGAAATAGCTTCAAATGGTTTTATAAATCAAATCCAATATTAACACCTAGTTTATTGGCAATAATTTTTGTGATGCGTTGTTTCATTTCTCGAATTTTAACCGAGCTTAACACGTTGTTACTGAAGGCGTACATTAAAAGAGCTTTGGCTTCTTTTTCTGGAATCCCTCGAGAACGCATATAAAACATAGCATCTTCATCTAATTGACCAATAGTACAACCGTGAGAACATTTTACATCGTCGGCAAAAATTTCTAACTGTGGTTTTGTGTTTATAGTGGCTTTGTCGCTAACTAAAATATTGTTGTTAGATTGAAAGGCATTTGTTTTTTGAGCCTCTTTTTCTACGATAATTTTACCGTTAAAAACACCTGTTGAGTTTTCGTTATAAATGCCTTTATAATCTTGATGACTCTCACAATTAGGTTCTATGTGATGTACCAATGTATTATGGTCAACATGTTGTTTGTTGCCAATAATTGTTACGCCTTTTAATATAGAATCAATACGTTCGCCTTCTTGATAGAAATTAAGATTGTTGCGGATTAATTTTCCGCCAAATGCAAAGGTGTGTACCGAGGCAACACTTTCGCGTTTTTGCTTTATGAATGTATTGTCTATTAAAGACGCGTTTGCATTATCGTTTTGTATTTTGTAATAATCTACAATAGCACGTTTGTTTGCGAAAATTTCGGTAACGCTGTTGGTTAAAACGGCATTATCGGTTAAGCTTTGATGGCGTTCAATAATTTGTACATGAGAATTCTCATCAACTACAATTAAATTACGTGGTTGTAACAAAGTTGCTGATTCATTTCCTGTTGATAAATGAATAATTTGAATTGGTTTTTCAACCAGTTTATTTTTTGGAATATGAATGTAAGCACCTTCTTTAGAAAATGCTGTATTAAGCGATGGTAAACTATCTTTTGTAGCGGCTTTGTTAAAATAATTCTCGATAACTAAGCGGTATTTTGGTTTTGATAATGCAGCAGACATTAAACAAACATCCATCCCGTCATGAGTTGTTTCAGATAAATGTGAAGAATATTTACCATCGATAAATACTATTTTATAGGTATCTATATCGTGGATGAAATATTTTTTTACATCTCTATATTCTAAAGCATTTTCTTGTTTAGGAAAAACACTATAATCTTCTTTTAATATTTTATTTAAGGAAGTGTATTTCCAGGCCTCCTCCTTTTTAGAAGGAAATCCTTTTTCTTCAAATATTTTTATAGCGTCGTTTCTAACATCGTGAACATATGAGTCTACCTCGGCTTGATCTTCGAATACTAGAAAGGATGATACTAATTTTTCTTTTAAATCCATATGTTTAAATCTTCAGTCTTTTTGAGACTGCTTACTCTTACTGGCGTTATGCGCCAACTTCTTCTTTAATCCAATCGTAACCTTTTTCTTCAAGCTCGTGTGCTAGTTCTTTTGTTCCAGACTTTACAATTTTTCCATTATGAAGCACATGCACAAAATCTGGTACTATATGATCTAATAAGCGCTGGTAGTGCGTTATTACGATTACAGCATTGTCTTTACTTTTAAGTTTATTAACACCATTAGCAACAATACGTAAAGCATCAATATCTAACCCAGAATCGGTTTCATCAAGAATAGCCAATTTTGGTTCTAACATTGCCATTTGAAAAATTTCATTTCGTTTTTTTTCTCCACCAGAAAAGCCTTCATTTAATGAGCGTGATAAAAATTTTCTATCAATTTCTAGTAAATCGGCTTTATCACGAATAAGTTTTAACATGTCTTTAGCAGGCATGTCTTCTAATCCTTTTGCTTTGCGCGTTTCGTTTATAGCTGTTTTAATAAAGTTTGTTACAGAGACTCCAGGGATCTCAACAGGGTATTGAAATGATAAAAATATACCTTTATGCGCACGTTCCTCGGCTGCTAATTCATCAATGTCTTCACCTTCAAAAACAATAGAGCCGTTGGTTGCTTCGTACTCTTCTTTTCCAGCGATAACAGAAGCCAATGTGCTTTTTCCTGAACCATTTGGTCCCATAATAGCGTGAACTTCTCCTGGTTTTACCTCTAAATTAATGCCTCTTAAAATGGCTTTATCTTCAATACTTGCGTGTAAATTATCTATTTTTAACATCCTATTGATTTCCTAATTTTATTAAATTGTTGTTTTCGGTCTTTAAGGGAGAAACGCTTAATATTTCTTTAATTTCTACAAGGTTATCCCAACCCTCTTCACCTTCTGCTTTTTGAGATATTTTTCCACGAACTTCAACTAGAACAAAGTCTGTCGGTTCTTTTTTAAATGGTTTTGCTTTGTTGTTTAATTCATCAACCTTATGGTTAAGTATAACACCATAAATTTCGGCATGTGTTTGTAAAACAGCAGCATCAGCATAATACACAAACTCACCTTTTAAATGTGTTAGCCCATCACTTTGCTTAGCTGTTTTTTCAAGACTATCATCAATAATAGTTTGAGTCTCAGATTTAGTTTCTTTTTTACAACTAACAAACGCCAAAATAGATATAAGTAGAATTAGTACTTTTTTCATTTTTATTAATTTAACCAACACTACCTTCTAAACTTATTTCTAATAATTTTTGTGCCTCAACAGCAAACTCCATAGGAAGTTTATTTAAAACTTCTTTGCTAAAACCATTTACTATTAAAGCAATGGCTTTTTCGGTATCAATTCCACGTTGATTACAATAAAAAATTTGATCTTCTCCAATTTTACTAGTTGTTGCTTCGTGTTCTATTTTTGCTGACTTATTTTTAGCTTCAATATAAGGGAATGTATGCGCGCCACATTCATTACCCATAAGTAAACTATCACATTGCGAAAAATTACGAGCATTTTCTGCTCTAGAATTTATTTGAACCAAACCACGATAACTGTTTTGCGATTTTCCTGCAGAAATTCCTTTGGAAATAATTGTTGATTTGGTGTTCTTCCCAAGATGAATCATCTTTGTACCGGTATCGGCTTGTTGGTAATTGTTAGTTACTGCAATTGAGTAAAACTCACCAACTGAATTATCTCCTTTTAATATACAACTTGGGTATTTCCAAGTAACAGCAGAGCCTGTTTCAATTTGCGTCCAAGAGATTTTTGCATTCTTCTCGCATAAACCACGCTTGGTTACAAAATTGTAAACACCACCTTTTCCTTCTGCATTTCCAGGGTACCAGTTTTGTACGGTTGAGTATTTAATTTCTGCATCATCTAAAGCAATAAGCTCTACAACGGCTGCGTGTAATTGATTTTCATCTCTGCTTGGTGCTGTACAACCTTCTAGATAACTTACATAACTGCCTTCGTCTGCAATAACAAGTGTTCTTTCAAATTGTCCAGTTCCTGCTTGGTTAATTCTAAAATAGGTCGACAATTCCATAGGGCAACGTACACCTTTTGGAATATAGCAGAAAGAACCATCACTAAATACAGCCGAATTTAACGCGGCATAGAAATTATCTTTTTGAGGCACGACAGTACCTAAATGTTTTTTCACAAGTTCCGGATGCTCTCTAATAGCCTCAGAGATACTCATGAAAATGATACCTTTTTCGCCTAATGTTTTCTTGAACGTGGTTGCTACTGAAACCGAATCAATAACAACATCCATAGCAACACCAGCTAGTTTTTTCTGCTCGTCTAAAGAAATACCTAGTTTTTCAAAAGTTGCCAATAACTCAGGGTCAACCTCATCAATACTATCATATTTAGGTTTGCTATTAGGTGCTGAGTAATACGAAATACCTTGAAAATCTGGCTTTTTATAGTTTACATTTGCCCAGTCTGGTTCGGTCATGTCTTTCCAAACTTTAAAGGCTTCCAATCTCCAGTCGGTCATCCATTGCGGTTCTTCTTTCTTTTTAGAAATAGCACGTACAATATCTTCATTTATACCATTTGGAAAAGTCTCAGATTCTATATCTGTGTAAAAACCGTATTCGTATTCTTTGGTTTTTAATTCTTCGCGTAAATCGTCTTCAGTATACTTCGACATAATACTTTCTTAAATTTTATAGTGAAAATGATTCGCCACAACCACAAGTACGGTTAGCGTTAGGGTTATTGAAAATAAATCCTGTTCCGTTTAATCCTCCTGAATATTCAAGAGTGGTACCTATTAAGTATAAAAAGCTTTTTTTGTCTACAATAATTTTTACACCATTGTCTTCAAAAACCTTGTCACCATCTTGTTGTTCTTTATCAAATTTTAAATCGTAAGATAAACCAGAACAACCACCGCTTTTTACGCCTACACGAACATAGTCCTTGGTTGCATTATAACCATCATTGGTCATAAGCTCCACTACTTTTTTCTTAGCTGTTTCAGAAACTTTTATCATAATTATCCTTTCCTAAACTTCTTTTTAAAAGAAGAACTCAAAAATCGGGTGATTTTGAGTTTTTATTTTAGTGTTTATATTGTTTAAAAACGTCTAATTTTTATTAAGACGGTTTCTAAATAGAGTGCAAATATACAATATAAGTCATGGAAAACCACATAACCTAACATTATATTAGTATATCGCTTTATAGGTTTTTCTTATTGATTTAAGAAGTTTGGATTGCTTATAAACTCATTATCAGAAAGAGACAGTAAAAAGGCTTTTAAATCGGCTTTATCTTGTACAGATAATTGTACGCCACCTAGATTTACTTTCTTCATTAAGGGATCAATTGTAGGCGAATTTTGCAAGCCTTCGCTATAATGATTTATAACTTCATCGAGTGTTGCGAATCTGCCGTCGTGCATATAGGGTGCAGTAAAAGCAAGATTGCGTAAAGAGGGTGATTTGAATTTGCCATTATCTGCTGGGTCGCCAGTTACTTTGCCTAAGCCTAAATCTGTAATAGTAGCATCTAAACCATTGTTATGAAAAATATTATCTGTCCATAAGGGGTTTTTATCACTGCCGTGACAATGGAAACAATCCCCCTTGGTTTCATCCATAAAAACATTAAACCCGTTGAGTTCTTGTGGTGTTAAAGTTGCTTCTCCTAAAAGATATTTATCAAATTTGGAATTTGATGAGATTAATGTGCGCTCAAATTGAGCAATAGCTTTTGTAACCTTTGCCGAATCTATTTTTGAAGTACCAAAAGCTAGATTGAAAAGGCTAGGATATTCAGAATGTTCTTGTAATTTTTGTTCAACTTGTTGCCAAGTGTTATGCATCTCTTTTGGGTCTGTAACTGGTTGAAATGCTTGATGTTCTAAACTAAAAACACGACCGTCCCAAAAGAATTTCTCATCATAGTTCCATGCCAAATTGAATAATGGCATTGAGTTTCTATTACCACGAATACCATCAATTCCATCACTAAATCTATCGGCGTCAGAAAATGCGTTTTCTGGAGCATGGCAATCTGCGCAAGCTTGTGTGTTATTTGCAGATAAAATAGGGTCAAAAAATAATTTTTTCCCTAATGCAATACCTTCAGCAGTTTGTGGATTATCTGTTGGAATTACAGGGTTTAAAATATTATCTTCAAATAATTGAGGAATTTGTAATGGGCTTGGTGTTGAAACATAAGTATCTACATTTTCATTTGAACATGACGAACAGATGAAAATGAAGATACAGCTAATATGTAATGTCCATTTTTGCAAAAAATTATTGTGTAACAGATTCTAAACTAAATACATTTTGACCATTTTCAAACATCATAACTTGAGCATTGAAATTAGGCATTAACATGCTATTTAAATGGTTTAAATCCCAAGTATTTGGGTTTTTAAACCATTCGGAAATATTCATTTTAACATTAAAAACCGCATTATTTGTAATAGTAATTGCTCCTAAATCAACTTCAAAAAAAGTGTCTTGAAATTCTTGCGGCGTTTTAGAATTGTCAACGGCTCTTATGGCATGATAGGCATACCCAGTTTCTATTGCAGTGTTATTAATAAACTTTCCTTCAAATTGCATATAATGATAACCACCGCCTAGCATGGCAGGAACATTCCATGATGCCGAATTCAAATCGGTATAATTGTCATTATAATTATCGTCATTATTAAAGCCAAAAGTAAACGACACTTTGCTGTATTCTCCTGTTGGAATTGAAGAAGTTGGTGTAAATGACAAGTTTGAATTGTTTGTAACATCAATTAAATTATAGCCATCCAATGTGATTTTTTCTCCGTTTGACTTTTGAAAGGTGATTTTTGAAATTAAATACCTAAGTTTTGTGATACTTAGTTGCTCGCCATTTGCATTGGTATATTGAATTGTGTTGAAATTTGCATTTGTAACAGATGTTCCGTCCCAATTATGAGTAAAGTTGAAAGTAGCATTTACTTGGGTAGTAACGTCATCATTATCGTTATGACATGATAGTAGAGTAAGAAAACTAAATATTAGTATGGGGATTATTCGTTGCACTTTTATTTTATTTTGAAAATTAATAAATCTGTAAACCCTTTGTTTTCTGATATATCAATATCAGAGCTGTTTGTTTCGCCAACGGCTACTATGGATTTATCGTTTAATTCGACTACATCGTAAGCAAAATCAATATCGCTTCCGCCCATTGTTTTTTGCCATTCTATATTGGCATTAGCGTCTATTTTTAATATCCAAGCATCGTTTTGCCCATTATTGTTTGTAACATCACCATCGTTGCTTCTTGAACTTCCAGAAATTAAATAGCCGTTATCTTGAGTTTTTGAGACAGACCGAGCTACATCAAAACTAGTGCCTCCAAAAGTCTTCTCCCAAATAATATCTCCTAAAGGAGAAATTTTAATCACCCATAAATCTGCGGCTCCATTATTTTGAGAAACGTTTAAGTCATTACTTCTAGTATCTCCAACTATAATATAATTACCATCACTAGAGCTTGTTATGCTTCTGGCTTCATCAATTTCAGTACCACCAAATGACTTTTCCCACACTAATGTGCCAATTTCAGAGATTTTAATCACCCAGAAATCGTAAGACCCTTTACTGTTTTTAATGTCGACATCGTTACTATCTGAAGATCCAACCAAAATGTAACCATTATCATTAGTTTGAATAACATCGTAAGGAGTGTCTGTAAATGTCCCACCATAAAATTTGCTCCATTGTTTTTCACCAGAAGCATTAAGTTTCACAGCCCAATAATCGCCACCTGCATGTTTAGAGGCAAAAGTTTTACTGTTTCCTAAACCTCCAGATGCTGTGACATCTAAAACACCAGTTAAAAGATAACCACTATCATTTGTTTGAATTATAGAAATGCCATCATCTGCACCAGAAAACCCATATGATTTTTGCCAAGATATAGTGCCTGAAGTGGTAAGTTTTATAACCCAAAAATCGCTTGCACCAGCATTTTCGGTTATGTGACCATCATTACTTTGGCTAAATCCAAAAATTACAAATCCACCATCTGTTGTTTCTATAATATCAGTACCTCTATCATCATCACTTCCTCCAAATGTTTTTTGCCATTGTAAATTATTAGTTTGGTCAAATTTAAGTAGCCAATAATCAAATAACCCGCTTTGCTTATTCATTATATCACCATCATCACTCTGGGTATAACCAAAAGCAGCATAACCTCCATCTTGAGTTTTGACAACTGCTTTGGCACTTTCGTTTTTAGAACCACCATAGGTTTTTACAAACTCTATTTCAGGGATAAAAGAGATAGGTTTTTTCGAGTCATCTTCATTTTTAGAGCAGTTTATAAAAAAGAAAACAAGAATTGAAAGACATAATATTTTATGAAGTTTTTTTAACATAATACGATATTATGTGCCGCTCTTTCTAACAATAAACAAGCCTCCTTCAATATCGCTAATAACAATATTTCCGCTTTCAAAATAAGGATATACACTCCAAACACCATTAAAGTTAGCGTTGTCACTTGACGGAAATGTATCAAAAAAACCAACTTCAGTCATAGCGTTAGACGATGCTGAAATATTAGTAATATCTAGTATTCGTAATCCAGCTCTATAATTTGCCAAATAGTAAACGTTTCCCTTTACATATCCATTATGATCAATTGCTAATGTTGGCCCAAAATAAGTGGATGATAAAGTTGGATTGTCTAAATCGTTAAAATCAAAAACCAGTGTTTTAGTATTGTTCCCAAAAAATTGTTCATCTAGTTCGTCACCTAAAATAAAATATTTCTGATCTTCAGTAAACCAGCCTTGATGAGTGTATCCTGAATTTGAGTATGAGATATCTGCAATAAATTGAGGGTTTGCTTTGTCTGAAACATCAATAATTACAACTTTGTTCGTTCCAGAAGTGCTTCCATTACTACCTATGTAAATCTGTTTCCCTGTGTAATCAGTATCTGGGCCATTATAAGTGATTACTTGTGCATCGTGCGAGTATCCGTTAGCAGAGTAGCCACCAGCAGCAACTGGGTTTTTTGGATCTGAAATATCAACAAAGTTTGGACCGCCACTAAATGTATTACAACCCACTAAATATGCAAAACCTTCTTCCTCGTTAATTACTATATTATGGCAACTTCCAACACCAGTATAAACCGCATCGGTACTAAAGGTTTCTGGAGGATTTGCAACATTGCGTAAACGTGTTAAGTCAAATACCTGCATACCATGAGCTCCAACGTTATCAGCGACTATAAATGCATGATCTTTGTACACTTTTACATCACGCCAAGAATTATTAACTGTTTCTGTAGGGACGTTCCCTAAGTATATAGGTTTAGTAGGTTCGGTAATATCAATAAAAGCAACATTTGTATTTGTAGCTAGTAAAACATATTCATTACCAGTAGATGTGTCTGTCCAACCCCAAGAATCATTTCCTGAAGCAGCACCAAAAGTACTTATTGGTAAATGCGACATTAAATCGTAATCCTTACAAGGATAAATATCTGCAAAACCATTTTCACAAGGAGTTGAAATATTAGAACCTGTTACTGGATCAGGTTCAGATTTAATCGTTTCATTATCACAAGAAAAAATTGATGACATCAAAAAACACCCTAAAATTAAAGTTTTCAGGATATTAGTACTTTTTAAAGAGTTGCTCATGTTTTGCAATTTTTTAATTATTCTTTTTCAATTTCTATTTTAATATCATAGCATAATATCAAAACGAATAATTTGTTAGATATATTATAACCTTAAAACCCCTAATAAATAAAGTTTTAATTATTAGGCTAAATAACAAAATTAGTTTAATAATACTTAAAAAGCCTGACAACTCATCGATTATAATGTTAAAATTAAACGAATAAATACGCTAAAACGGGCAGTTTTTAGAGTTATAATATTAAATGCTTGTTGATTAATAAAAATAGCTTCTTATTTTTGCAGCATGATAGAAGATAAAAATCAACAAAGAACTCAATTAAGTGATTTAGGTGAGTTTGCACTTATAGAACATTTAACAAAGAATTTTAAAATTAAACAAACATCAACTATTAAAAGCATTGGTGACGATGCAGCTGTTTTGGATTTTAAAAATAAAAAAGTTGTTGTTACTACCGATTTGCTTGTTGAGAGTGTTCATTTTGATTTAAGCTATATGCCTCTTAAACATTTAGGTTATAAAGCAGTTATTGTTAACTTGTCTGATGTGTATGCAATGAATGCAACAGCTACGCAAATTACGGTTTCAATTGCTGTGTCTAATAGATTTCCGCTTGAAGCGCTTGAAGATTTATATGCTGGAATTGAAACAGCAGCCAATATTTATAATATAGATGTTGTTGGTGGAGATACAACATCATCTACAACAGGTTTGCTAATTTCTATTACTGCTATTGGCGAAGTTGAAAATGACATAGAAGTATACAGAGATGGAGCAAGTCCTAGTGATTTACTTGTAGTTACTGGAGATTTAGGGGGTGCTTATATGGGATTACAAGTACTTGAACGAGAAAAAGAAGTGTATAAAGTAAATCCAAATAGCCAACCAGATTTAGAGCCTTATTCTTATATTATTGAACGTCAATTAAAACCTGAAGCTCGAAAAGATATAGTTAAATTGTTGGGAGATTTAGAGTTGAAGCCTACAGCGATGATTGATATTAGTGATGGATTGTCTTCTGAAATATTACATATTTGTAAGCAAAGTAAAGTGGGTTGCGATTTATATGAAGAAAAAATCCCATTGGATCCGCAAGTTATTTCTACTTGCGAAGAGTTTAATATTGATAGTACAACAGTTGCTTTAAATGGAGGTGAAGATTACGAACTTTTATTTACTATCTCTCAAGGTGATTATTCAAAAATAAAAGCGAATCCAAATTTTTCAATAATTGGACATATAAAAGAAGAAAGTGCTGGAGCGCATTTAGTAACTAGAGCAGATACGAGAATACCATTAAAGGCACAAGGATGGAAAAATTTTAATGCTTAAATACGAGTAAATTGGAATTAAGCTTTTGCTGATTAGTTTTTGAAATTCGTTTTTTATGAATATACTCTAAAACTTTATTTATTTCTCTATACTTAGTTGTGAGCTCTGTTAAATTACCTGAGCTACTAGTAGTAAATTCTTTTCTACAGTTTTTACATATATATTCTTTAACATGGTAGGTGACTTCTCTTGTCATTCCGATATCATGTCCAAACATCTTACAATGAATGTTTTTCATAAACTTTAACTATTAATAAATACTATTTTTAAGGAGAGACATTAAATGTATTAAAAAGCTGTTAAAGTTATTAACAAGACGTTAATAAATCGACGAAGCGAATGATTTCTCCTTTAAACGTTGCATTCTTGAAGCATGTATCCGACTTAAAATGGCATTTATTTCTCTAAACTTAGGAGTTAGCTCTATTAAACTTCCGTTGCTGTTTGTTGTTAATTCTTTTTTACAATGCTTACAAGTATATTCCTTAACATGGTAAGTTACTTTTTTGGTTACTTGATAATCATGGCCAAAAATATTGCAATACATTTTTGGGATAAAAGTAGGTTTGCTAGTAGTTTTTTTCATGGGGTCAAAGATTTAGGGACAATAAACATAGGGAAAATAATTAATAAAAGCGATAAAGTGTAATTATTTTTCGACGAAATACATAATTTGCTGTAAGAAATCGCTTTTATTTTCTATATGACTCATATGTCCATCAGGAAATTCTACTACTTTTATATTAGCCTTTTTTGCTTGTAATACTAATAAGCTATAATCTAATACAGGGTCTTTTTTACTAATTATCATCATCACCCTAATTTTTTTGGAGCTTAAAATGACTTCTCTGTTTGGTCTAATTTTCATGCCCTCCAACGCTGCAACGATACCTTGCAAAGGAGTTTGTAGTGCCTCTCTTGTTATTTGTTTTATGTCTTCAATAAAAGTAGTTCTGTTATCTGGACTGAATAAATTACTAATAGCAAGCCTAATAAACATTTTGTGATTTTGTTTAACAGCTAATATGGCACGGTCTCTATTCTTTTTTCTTTCTTTTGAATCTTCATCTGCAGTAGAATTCATCAAACATAAACCATCTAAAGCATTTGGGTTTTTTTCCGCGAAAGCGAGCGCTACATAAGCACCCATAGAATGCCCTATAAAAATAGATTGTTTAATTTTTAAATGATTTAAAACGGCTTCAACTACCTTAGCCATAAGCTCCATAGAATGAATATAACCTAAACAATCAGTTTGTCCATGCCCTAATAAATCAATACAAACAACTCTGTTTTTTTGAGTTAATTTTGGTAGAAAAGCATCCCACATTTTCGAATTTTCTAAAAACCCGTGAAGCAAAACAATAACTTGCCCTTTACCTTCATCTTTATAAAAAATATTGATGCCTTTGTACTCTAAAATCATATTTATACTATATTCGACAAAGATAAAATCATACAATGAATAAAACTAAAGAAATACTAATTACAGGATTCGCTTTATTTTCTTTGTTTTTTGGAGCAGGAAACCTATTGTTGCCTCCGTTATTGGGATATAATGCGGGAGGTAATTGGATTTGGGTGACTATAGGTTTTATGATTACTGCAGTTGTGATTCCTATTTTTGGAATATTAGCTCATGCTAAGCTTCAAGGGACAATGTTCGATTTTGGAAAAAAAGTATCGCCCCTTTTTAGTACTATTTATTGTATTTTGGTTTATACTATTTCCATAACCATCCCATCACCTAGAACTGCTGCAGCAACTCACGAGATTGCAATTTTTCCAAATTTTGAAACGAGCCCATTATTAACGAGCAGTATTTACTTTTCTTTGGTTTTAGTGTTTGTTTTAAATCGTTCTAAAATATTGAATCTTATTGGTAAATACTTAACACCTTTTATAGTTGTTATTTTGATATTAGTTATTTGTATTGGTTTGTTTTCTAGTAATGTTGGAATGAATATTTCAGCTTTTTCAACACCAATTGTTGATGGAATTTTGGAAGGGTATCAAACTTTTGACGCTATAGGGGCTGTTGTAGTAGGCGGTGTAATCATTATTTCTTTAAAATTAAAAGGCTATACAAATGCAGCTTCTTTAAAAACGATAATTAGAAAATCTGGTTTTATTGCAGGTTTCGGTCTGTTTCTAATATATGCAGGTTTAATTGCGGTTGGTGCTTTTTATGGGAAAGATATTTTTGTAGATGGTAGTTTAAACAGTGACATGCAACGTGCTACTTTGTTAAGAGGAATCAGTATTGCAGCTCTAGGTAATATAGGTAATGCTTTTTTAAGTGTATTAATAGCTTTAGCGTGCTTTACTACTGCAGTTGGAATTATCACCGGAACGGCCGATTATTTTAAAGGATTGTTTCACGATTCGCAGTTAGCTTATAATAGTGTTGCTGTTTTAAGTTGCTTGATAGGAATAGGCTTTGGGCAACTCGATTTCCATACCATTATTATGATAGCCTTACCAATACTAATGTTTATTTACCCAATTACAATTGTTCTTATTTTGCTAAATGTACTTCCAGATAAGTTTGCTACAAAAGCAGTTTTTAGGCTTGTAGTTTTGGTAACCTTTTTATTTAGCATTCCAGATTTTTTAGGTTTTATAATTAATCCAGAATATTTAGAAAGTATAAAAACACTTATTCCATTGTCAAAATTTCAATTGGGATGGGTATTGCCAGCACTTATTGTTTGGCTGTTGTTAAATATTAAAACTTTTACGACTAAGGTTGCATCTAATTAATTTGATGAATGGCAGTTCAAGAAATTTTAACATACTCATACAAAGACATATTTTCATTAAGTGCTATTCAGTTTGAAAAGGCGTGTGTTTTTAGTAAACCAGAACAAGTAGATGCATATAGTATATACTGGATTAAAAAAGGGAAAGGCGTTTATAATATAGATTTTGAAAGTTATGCTTTTGATGACAATGTAATTTTCTTTTTGTCTCCAGGGCAAGTATTCTCAGTTGAATCTGAAAAAATTAAAGAAGCATATAAGTTAACTTTTGTTCGTGATTTTTACTGCATACAAACTCATGATAAAGAAGTAGCTTGTAATGGTGTGCTTTTTAATAATGTTTACGAAACGCCTTTTGTAAAACCATGTGAAAGTGATACACAAAAGCTTCAATTTATTTTAGAAAGCTTAATTGATGAGTTTAAAAGAGTTGAGGTTGCAGCACAATATGATATGCTTCAAGCGTATTTAAAACAATTCATTATTCATTCTGTTCGAATAAAAAAAGAGCATCATATTGTAAAAGATAATACGGAAACAAAGCTCTTTAAAGATTTTAGTTTACTTGTAGAGCAGAATTTTAAAACATTACATTCCGTAACCAATTATGCTAACCGTTTAGGGGTTTCTCCTAAATCGTTAACCAAACACTTTCAAAAAATAGGTTCGCAAACACCAAGCGATTTTATTAAAAATAGAATTGTATTAGAGGCGCAACGTCAATTAATTTATACTAACGATTCTGTAAAACATATAGCCTATGATTTAGGCTTTAACGATTCAGCTTATTTTACCAGATTCTTCAAAAAAGCGACTTTAAAATCGCCACTTCAATTCAAAAAAGACCAAAAAAACTAGTCTGTCCAAGCATTAGGAACTTTTGTCCATTTTCTAGCCTTCATTCCTGTCGCATATTTGCAATGTAATTAAAAACGAAACGCTTTGAGAATATCTCAAGGTTTCAAAAACTAACATTCTGGTGAATGCTAGAATAAATAGAAAGCAATTATGAAAACAACAGAAAACAAACCATGCCCTAATTGTTGGGGATATCAAGAATACGATGAAAATTATCCAGAAAGACAATTATGCGAATGCAAAAGCACAAGTAAATAAATTAAAATAATAATTAAAAAATAGAAATTATGAGTACAAGAATTGAAACATTAAACCCAGAAACAACAACAGGAAAATCTAAAGAATTGTTTAACGCAGTTCAAAATAAATTAGGATTTATTCCAAACCTAATTAAAGTATTTGGAAACTCTCCAGCAACGTTACAAACTTATTTAAGTTTAGGAGATTTAGCAGCAAGCGGAAACTTTAATAACAAATTTAGAGAGCAATTAGCATTAGCAATTGCAGAGGAAAACGCATGTAATTATTGCTTGTCTGCACATACAACTATTGGTAAAATGAATGGGCTAACTGTTGAAGAAACAGAACAAAACAGACAGGGCCTTGCTGCAGATGCTAAAACACAAGCAGGATTGCAATTTGCACAAGAGGTAACAAAAAATAGAGGACAAGTTTCTACAGAAACTATTCAAGCAGTTAAAGAAGCAGGTTATAATGATGGCGACATTTTAGAAATCATTTTAAATGTGGTGTCTAATACTTTAACCAATTATGTAAACCATATTGCTGAAACCGAAGTGGATTTCCCAAGTGTTGAAGCAGGCAAATTCGCAGTAACTGCAAACTAATTATAAATATAGCGCAAGTCGCTTTAAAGAATTCCGTCTCAACAATTATTGAGGCGGAATTATATCAAAAATATTAACTAACATAAAAATACAATGGCAAATCCAATTAAAAAGAATTTAAAACACATTCACGAATTATTAGCTGAAGCTAAGTTTATTGAAGCAATGGAAACCTATCTTCATGATGATGTAGAATTAAGAGAAGCAAATGGTGATCCTAAAAAAGGAAAACAATTTAATCTAGATTTTGAACAAGATTTTATTGACAACCAATTAGCAGAATTTATAAGATATGAGGTTAAGGATGTTGCAGTACAAGGAAACACTTCTTTTTATACTGCGATTATGGAATTAGAGCTTAAAGACGGAAGCACAATGCTTTCAGAACAAGCTGTTGCAACACAATGGAAAGATGGTAAAATTTATAGAGAACGTTATTACCATGCTTAATTAAAAATACAAGCAAAATTATATAGTCAATAAATAAAAACAGAATAAAAATTAAAAAACAAAATTATGAAAAATTTAATAGTAGGATTATTTTTAGTAGCCTTTACATTAACAGCTACGGCTCAAGACAAAATGAACAAAAACGTTGTTAAAACAGTATCGTTTGAACAAACAAATGGAGAGTTTACACAAAAAGCATTAACGCTTTCAGAAGGAACGTATGTATTTAGTGTAACAAATAATAACGCCGCTCCAGAAGTAGGGCTGGTTTTAATTGAAGACGGTAAAGATGGATCAAAACCTGAAAACCACATTGCTGATGCTTATGTGTCTCAAATGGTGAAACATGGTAAAACAGAAACTTCAAAAGAAGTAGTTCTTAAAAAAGGAACCTATAAATATTTCTGTCCTTTTAATAAAACACCACAATATACTTTAGTTGTAAAATAAGTTATTGATTGTGACTAGTTAATTGCTGAAAAGGCGTACTAATTATTTAGTGCGTCTTTTTTAGTTTTTCACCCTTTTTATAGCGGTAAAAGCTTTATCAACATATTTGTCTTCTACCAAAATAGTAAACTCGTTTGTAGTAGAAATAACTTCATAAAGCACAACACCTTCCCAAGCTAATCGCTTAAAAAAATGATAATATAATCCAGCAATTTTCGAGTTGTCTTTAGGTAAGTTTATAGTAATTGCCGATAAATTATCTTGTGCGGCAAGAAACGTTTCGTTTTCTAAATGTGTTGTAATATAATCTTTTAAACTGCTAGAGATAATCATATTACTTTCATGTACACCTCTAGTAAATGTGTAAAATAGTTTAGATTCACCGTCTATTTTTTCTAAAACTTTGGCATGATTGTGTATTAAAGTATTTGAATTTTTGACTGTAAAATCAGTTAGGTTAGAACGTACGGTAATGTCGCCTAAATTTTGCAACATACGTTTCATTTTCACAGAATTAGAAAGCGTTATTGGTGGATTGTAACGTCTCAAAGCCATCATGATGGCACCAGGTTTTACATCCTTTTTTAACATTTCGCTAATTGGCTTAGTAAGCTCAATTGCCAAAGCACTAAAATTGATAATGTTTCTTGACAAGGCTTCCTCTAAATAGGGTTGAGAGATTAAAATATCTTCTACACAGTTTGATACAGTTCTCATGTTAATTATATAACAATTTGTGTAAATGTAAACATTTTTTTCAAGAAATATCTTTATTGAAAGAACAGGTTGTAGTTTTATACTTTAAAATTAATATAAATGCGCGTATTAAAATTTGGAGGAACGTCGGTTGGTTCTATAGAAAACATTATTAATGTTAAAAGTATTATTAATGACGGCAATAAAAAAATTGTGGTATTATCAGCTATGTCGGGCACCACAAACGAGTTAGTTGCAATTGCAAACCACATAAAAGATAAAAACTCAAATGAAGCTATTGAAAAAATTAATAAGCTTCATGAAACATATACCGCTACAATAAATAGTTTACTACTTGATGAAAAATTAAACAAGCAAACAAAAAATTATGTTTCAGAGATATTTAGTTTATTAATCGATTCAACATATAAGTTGTTTTCTGAGGTTCTAGAAAACAAAATTTTAGCACAAGGTGAATTGCTGTCTACCTTCATCTTCAACTGTTATTTAAAGCAAGAAGGCATAAGTTCTACGCTGTTGCCAGCTTTAGGCTTTATGCGAATTGATGAAACAAAAGAACCAGATTTACCTCATATAAAAGAATATTTAGATAGAGCCTTTAAGTATTCTGAAGACGCAGATATATACATAACCCAAGGTTTTATTTGTTTAGATTCTGGAGGCGAAATATCTAATTTACAACGCGGTGGGAGCGATTATACGGCAACTATTATTGGTGCTGTTGTTAAAGCAGAAGAAGTGCAAATATGGACAGATAT
The DNA here is from genome assembly GCA_947501105.1 of uncultured Flaviramulus sp. Classification (GTDB taxonomy): domain Bacteria; phylum Bacteroidota; class Bacteroidia; order Flavobacteriales; family Flavobacteriaceae; genus Wocania_A. Next base: position 701,079 of record CANMUP010000001.1, read on the forward strand.
TGACGGGATGCACAATAATGACCCAAGGCATGTTGAAAATACAAGACCAATTTCTAATTTGTCTTATGATGAAGCTGCAGAATTAGCTTATTTCGGAGCGAAAATTTTGCACCCACAAACGGTTACACCGGTTAGAGCTGATAACATTCCTGTAAGCTTAAAAAACACAATGAATCCTTCAGCACACGGTACATTGATTTCTAATATGACATCAAACAATGGTATTAAAGCTATTGCTGCAAAAGATAATATTACGGCTATAAAAATTAAGTCTGGTAGAATGCTTCAGGCACATGGGTTTCTAAAGAAAGTTTTTGAAATTTTTGAAATTTACGAGACTTCTATTGATATGATTACAACATCAGAAGTTGCAGTTTCTTTAACTGTTGATGATGATAGGAACTTAGACAAGATTGTTGCCCAATTAAAAGAATTTGCACTTATTGAAGTAGATAAGGAACAAAGTATTGTTTGTTTAGTGGGGCACTCGGTAGTAAATCATCAAGACACTCATAAACTATTTAAAATACTTAAAGATGTGAAAATCAGGATGATTTCATACGGCGGAAGTAAAAATAACATATCTTTATTGATAAACTCTAAAGACAAAATCAACACGCTAAGAAAACTAAACAATTATTTATTTGAGTTAGTCACAGTATAAATACATGTAAATTGCAGTTTTTAGTGTTGTAGTGAGGGCCGTTGAAAAATGGCCCTCATTTATTTTTTATGAATTCATTAAATCTTCAATCTCATCTACTTCAATAGGAATATTTCTCATTAAATTAAATGGCTCACCATTTTCGTGAATAACAACATCGTCTTCCAAACGAATACCAAAACCTTCCTCTGGAATATAAATACCAGGTTCTACAGTAAAAACCATATTAGCTTGCATAGGTTCTGTTAAAATACCATAATCATGCGTATCTAAACCCATGTGATGACTTGTACCGTGCATAAAATATTTTTTGTATGCTGGCCAATTTGGGTCTTCATTTTGCACATCAGCTTTATCAATAAGCCCCAGTCCTATTAATTCGCTAGTCATTAATTTACCAACTTCTACATGATAATCAGCCCAAATAGTTCCAGGAACTAACATTTTTGTAGCTTCATTTTTTACTCTATTAACAGCGTTGTAAACAGCTTTTTGCCTTTCAGTAAACTTGCCCGAAACAGGAACGGTTCGTGTCATATCGCTTGAATAGTTGGCATACTCTGCACCAACATCCATTAAAATCAAATCTCCAGGTTTACATTGTTGATTGTTCTCAATGTAGTGTAAAACATTGGCGTTATTTCCTGAAGCCACTATAGGTGTGTAAGCAAACCCTTTTGAGCGGTTACGTAAAAACTCATGCATAAACTCTGCTTCAATTTCAAATTCCCAAACATTAGGTTTTACAAAATTTAAAATGCGTCTGAATCCTTTTTCAGTAATGTCACATGCTTGTTGTATTAAATCTATTTCAATTTGATTTTTAACCGAACGTAAACGTTGTAAAATAGGATTACTTTTAGCTACACTGTGCGCAGGATATTTATGTTTTAACCACTTAGTAAAACGATCTTCTCTTGTTTCGGTTTCAACATTAGCCCTATAATGTTCATTAGTATTTATATAAACGGTATCACATTGCGTCATTATTTCAAACATGATTTTTTCCATGTCTTGAAGCCAATACACAGTTTTTATCCCGCTAGTTACAAATGCTTTTTCCTTTGTTAATTTTTCACCCTCCCAAATAGCAATGTGCTCATTAGTTTCCTTTAAAAAAAGAATTTCACGATGGGTTTCTTTTGGGCAATCCGGAAATAAAACTAAAATACTTTCTTCTTGATCTACACCACTTAAATAAAAAATATCACGATGCTGCTCAAAAGGCATGGTGCTATCGGCACTTATGGGGTATATATCGTTTGAATTAAAAACAGCTAAGCTATTGGCTTTCATTTCAGTTGCGAAATTTTTTCTATTTTTTATGAAGAGTTTAGAGTTTATTGAATGATATTTCATATTAACTATATATTAAGTTTTCTAAATGTAGCAAATCTAAATAAATCTTATATAATTATTTATTATATTTGGTATATCCCTCAGATTTTTTGAAGACCAATAAAAATGTATTGCTTAATTAATAAGCTTAAAAGCTTGTTTTTTGCTATGCAAATAACTCTAAAACTTAAATATGATGAAGAAAATTACTTTATTTATCGCCTTATTGTTTTTAATAAGTGCTGAACAATTAGTGGCTCAAGCTGCCCTGAAAGAAATACCATTGCAAGAGCAAGTTGAGCAATCTAGTTTAATTGTAGAAGGAAAAGTTATTGCGAAAAAATCATTTTGGGATGATAATCATCATAATATTTATACTTCAAATACAGTAGAAGTATATAAGGTTTTTAAAGGTGAACAACCCAAAACTATTGAGGTTATTACACTTGGAGGAACAGTAGGGGATAAAGCTTTAATAGTTTCTCCTAGTCTAAAATTAAGAAATGGAGATGTTGGAGTATTTATGTTATATAGTAATAGTGTTCCTAGTGAATTAGAGTTAAAGTCTTCAAATAAAAAGTATCAAGCTTATAGCTCTTTGCAAGGGTTTTATAAGTATAACTTATACAATGATATCGCTGCTAATACTTTTAGCAAAAAAAAGGGAATTTCTAATTCGTTTTATAACGAAATAATGAATTATACAAAATCAAATTATATAGAAATATCTGAATTTAACACCAATAATAGTTCTAAAACTAATCTATCTAAGGTATTTCTGCCACCAGCAGCTATTACTTTTGCTCCTACTACTGCGAGTGCTGGAACGCAAACTGTATTAACAATTTCTGGATCTGGTTTTGGAGGAACAAAAGGGAAAGTTGGATTTAGTAATGCAGACGATGGTGGGGCTACGTTTATTGATGCAATAGATACTCAAGTACTTACGTGGTCAGACACACAAATAACAGTAGAAATACCTGGTGGAGCTGGGACAGGAACTATTAGAGTAACCCATGACGATACTACTTCTGGTGTTTCTGCAGCTACATTAACAATTACTTATGCACAATTAAATGCCGTAAGTGATTTTTACTCGGTTGGAGGAGCTACAGATCACGCGTATGAAACTAGGCATGTTAATAAAAATGCTAGTGGTGGTTATACTTGGGAAATGCATACACCCTTTTTTGATGATAGCGAACAAGCTGGTGCTAAAGCGGATTTTGAAAGTGCGTTAGATAAATGGCGTTGCGAAACTAAAGTAAATTGGATTGTAAGCGGTAGTGCTACAACTGTGGACATAGTTGCAAGTGATGGTACAAATGTAGTACGATTTGATAATGGTAGTGAGCTTGGAGCTGGTGTACTTGGTAGATGCTCATCTTGGTGGTCAAGTTGTGGATCTTTGAATAATCCAACAAGTGCTAATTGGCACGTTGAAGAATTGGATATTGTTTTTGATGATGGAACGGATTGGCATTTTGGTGCAGGGTTACCAGCACTTTCTGATTATGATTTTGAAAGCGTTGCCTTACATGAATTAGGGCATGGACATCAATTAGGGCATGTTATTGACCTTACTGCTAATGGAGATAATTTAGATGATGTTATGCATTATGCTATTTCTAATAGTGAGCAACAACGCGTATTGACGGCTAACAATATTGCTGGTGCAACTGATGTACATAGCAGAAGTACTTCAATAGTTGCTTGTTCTCAAGCAGTAATGACAGATTCTTCAACATGTAATTTAAGTGTTGAAGAAGATGAATTAAATAACGCTATTAGTTTATATCCTAATCCAGCAAAAGATCAATTTTATATAAATAATGCATCTTATATTAATTTGCAAAAAGCTGTTATTTATGATATAAGCGGTAGATTGATTTCTGAACATGATATATCAAACACCTCAAAAACAAAAACTATTAAAATACCAAGTGCATCAAAAGGTATTTATTTTGTAAATATCCATTCCGATTCGGCTATGATTACAAAAAAAATGGTATTAGATTAATTAAGTTGAAAATTACAATTGAGAGCCTGTGAAATTATTTCGCAGGCTTTTTTATTATAACCTATTTAAAGCTATTGAATCGTTGTTAAATAGATGGCTAAATTTTGCTAGAAGATTAAGAATAACTAAATTTCATCAAAATAAAACTACCACCAATGCGACTTTTAAAAAACCTTATTATTTGCTTCATTTTTTGTTTCTATTCTGGCTTTAGTCAACAATCTTCAACACCTGTAAAAAAAATAAAAAAAGCTATTAAGCAAAAACAAGAATTAGCTCAAAACTCACTGGTTAAAAATGTAGCTTTTAAAAATATAGGGCCAACAATAATGAGCGGAAGAGTTGTAGATTTAGATGTTAATCCTAACAATCCAAACGAATTTTATGTTGGTTATGCCTCTGGCGGTGTTTGGTATACAACTAATAATGGTTCTACTTTTGAACCAATTTTAGATACTTCAAACACTCAAAATGTTGGAGATATTGCAGTAGATTGGGATAAGAAAACTATTTGGGTTGGTACAGGCGAAAACAATTCATCACGCTCTAGTTATGCAGGAATAGGAATTTTAAAATCTACCGATAATGGAAAAACATGGACAAATGTCGGGTTACCAGATTCTCATCATATAGGTCGCATTCTCATCAACCCAAATAATTCAAATGAAGTGGTTATTGGTGTCACAGGTCATTTGTATTCTCCAAATAAAGAACGAGGTATTTACAAAACAACAGATGGAGGAAAAACTTGGGAACAAAAACTATTTGTTGATGATGTAAGCGGTATTATTGATGTACAGCACGTGCCTAATAATTACAATGTTATGTTTGCTTCATCATGGACAAAAGATCGAAAAGCATGGAATTTTAATGGTAGCGGTAATAATTCAGCAATCTATAAAAGTATAGATGCAGGAAATACATGGACCAAAATAACGACTCAAAAAAGTGGTTTCCCAACTGGTGATGGAGTTGGTAGAATTGGTTTAGCAGTTTTTAATGAGAACATAGTTTACGCTATACACGATAGTCAGTTTAGAAGAAAAGAAGATTCAAAAAAAGAAGAAAAACAAGGACTTGTAAAAGAAGATTTTAAAACCATGACTGCTGAATCTTTCTTAAACCTTGAAGATAAAAAACTTAATGGATTTTTAAAAACGAATGGGTTTCAAGAAAAATACCGCGCTGAAAATGTAAAGCAGATGATTAGGAGTGGTAATGTAAAACCTATCGATTTGGCTAAATATTTAGAAAATGCGAACACAATGCTTTTTGATACACCTGTAATTGGAGCAGAAGTTTACAAAAGCGTTGATGGTGGGGAAACTTGGAGAAAAACTCATGACGATTATATTGATGGCTTGTATTATAGTTACGGTTATTATTTTGGAGAAATTAGAGTCGATCTACAAAATAAAGATGGTATATATATAATGGGAGTTCCTATTTTGAAATCTAAAGATGGTGGGAAAACATTTGTTTCTATTAGTAAAGAAAATGTACATGCCGATCATCAAGCACTTTGGGTAAATCCTAAAAAACCTGGGCATTTAATTAATGGTAATGATGGTGGTTTAAATATGAGTTATGATGATGGCGAGAGTTGGGAAAAATTAAATGTAAATTCTGTAGGGCAGTTTTACGCTATAAATGTAGATAACGAAACACCGTATAATGTATATGGCGGTTTACAAGATAACGGCGTTTGGACTGGTGCACATAATGCTCGTGAAAATAAACGTTGGCAGCAAGAAGGGCAGTACCCTTGGCAAAGGCTTATGGGAGGTGATGGGATGCATACCCAAATTGATGATAGAAACTCTAATATAGTTTATACAGGATATCAATTCGGAAATTATTTCAGAATAAATAGAGAAAATAAAGAGCAAAAGTACATTCAGCCAAAGCATGAATTGGGAGAGAACCCTTATCGATTTAATTGGCAAACACCTATTTTGTTATCACCTCATAATCAAGATATTTTATATTTAGGTGGAAATAAATTAATGCGTTCCATGAATCAAGGAGATGATTGGGAAGCTATTAGTAATGATTTAACCAATGGAGGTAAAAAAGGAAATGTAGCTTATGGAACGTTAACGTCTATTAGTGAATCTCCTTTTCAGTTTGGATTAATCTATACAGGAAGTGACGATGGATTAGTTCATGTCACAAAAAATGCAGGCGGAAGTTGGGAGAATATATCAAACACTTTACCAAAAAATTTATGGGTATCGCGCGTTATTGCATCGCAACATAAAAAAGAACGGGTTTATGTAACCTTAAATGGATACCGTTGGGATGATTTTTCGGTTTATGTTTATATGAGCGATGATTATGGAAACACATGGAAAAAAATAAGTTCTAATATTCCATTGTCTCCAGTAAATGTGATTAAAGAAGACCCTAAAAAAGACAATATTTTGTATTTAGGAACAGATAATGGGGCTTACGTATCTTTCAATAATGGGTCGCAATGGGAAGCATTTAGTAAAGGTTTGCCAAGTGTTGCCGTTCACGATATGGTTGTTCAATCAAAAGTTAACGATTTACTTTTAGGCACACATGGTAGAAGTATTTACAAAACTAATATTGCACATTTTCAAAAGATGAATGTATCAAAAATGAATCAACCTATTGTGATTTTTACTGTTGAAAACATAAAGCATTCTATGCGTTGGGGAAGCTCTTTTAGTAGTTGGTCAAAGGTTAATGAGCCTTCAATTAATATTAAGTTTTATGCAAATAAAGCTGAAGAAAAAACGATTAAAATTCTATCTGAAAATAATTCAGAATTAACTCAAATAAAAGTAAAAACCGATAAAGGGTTTAACGATTTTGATTACGATTTAACTATTTCAGAAAAGGCTCAAAAAACACTAATGAAAGAGAACACTAGTGTTGAAATAAATAAAGCAGATAATGATAAATATTATTTGCCAAAGGGTATTTATACCGTCCAAATAGGTCCTGATAAAGAGGCTTTTGAGGTAAACTAAACGCTTATAAATTAAAATGGTTCTAAATATAAATTTAAGGGCTTAACTTTTTGTCTATAAATTTATTGTAAAGTACCTTTGTATACTATATAACTAACTTCATAAAAATGAGCGGATTTTTCAAATCTTCGATTGGAAGAAAAGTAGCCATGGCGCTTTCAGCTTTTTTTCTCATGTTTTTTTTACTTCAACATTTTGCAATTAATATTTTATCTGTTTTTAGCGCAGATGCATTTAACGAAGTATCCCACTTTATGGGAACAAACCCACTAATACAATATGCATTACAACCCGTATTAATTTTTGGTGTTGTGTTTCATTTTGTTATGGGCTTTGTATTAGAACTAAAAAACAAAAAAGCACAAGGCATGTCTTATGCTAAAGACAACGGTGCTGCTAACTCATCTTGGATGAGTAGAAACATGATTTGGAGTGGTGTTGCTATTTTAGCATTCATCATTTTGCACTTCATAGACTTTTGGTTTCCAGAAATAAACACCAAATTTATTCAAGGTGATTGGTCTGGAACTATGGAAGGTGTCGAAGGACTTCGTTATCACGAAGAGCTTACACATAAATTTCATAGCCATATCAGAACCATTGCCTATGTAATTGCATTTATCTTTTTAATGCTGCATTTATTACATGGTTTTACTTCTGCCTTTCAATCTATGGGTTCTACCGCAGGAAGAAAGAAAACACTACAAAATATAGGGAAAGCTTATTCAATTATAATTCCGTTAGGATTTATTTTAATTGCACTTTATCATCACCTTAAATACGTATTATCATAGTTATGGCAACATTAGATTCAAAAGTACCTAAGGGTCCAATTAAAGATAAGTGGACAGATTATAAAAATAAAATAGACTTAGTTAATCCTGCAAACAAGCGTCATATTGATGTTATTGTTGTTGGTACGGGTTTAGCAGGAGGTTCAGCTGCTGCAACTTTAGCAGAATTAGGATATAACGTAAAAGCGTTTGCTTATCAAGATTCTCCTCGTCGTGCGCACTCTATTGCCGCTCAAGGCGGAATAAATGCTGCTAAAAACTATCAAGGTGATGGAGATTCAACTTATAGATTATTTTACGATACTGTAAAAGGAGGCGATTATCGTTCGCGTGAAGCAAATGTGTATCGTTTAGCTGAGGTCTCTGCAAATATTATTGACCAATGTGTAGCTCAAGGAGTTCCTTTTGCACGTGATTATGGAGGATTATTAGACAATCGTTCGTTTGGAGGCGTATTAGTATCGAGAACTTTTTATGCTAAAGGTCAAACAGGACAACAATTATTGTTGGGAGCATATTCAGCAATGAATCGTCAAATTGCTCGTGGTAAAATAGAGATGTTTAACCGTCACGAAATGCTTGATGTTGTTATTGTAGACGGCAAAGCTCGTGGGATTATTGCTCGAAATTTAATTACAGGAGAAATAGAAAGACATTCTGCCCATGCGGTTGTTGTAGCTACTGGAGGTTATGGAAATGTGTATTTCTTGTCTACCAATGCCATGGGAAGTAACGTAACAGCTGGATGGAAAATCCACAAAAAGGGAGCCTATTTTGCAAACCCTTGTTATACACAAATTCACCCAACATGTATTCCGCGTTCTGGAGATTATCAGTCTAAATTAACTTTGATGTCTGAATCTTTACGTAACGATGGGCGTATATGGGTGCCTAAAAATATGGACGATGTAATGGCAATTCGTGAAGGACGTAAAAAACCAACCGATTTGTCTGAAGAAGAACGCGATTATTATTTAGAAAGACGTTACCCAGCTTTTGGAAACTTAGTGCCTCGTGATGTAGCTTCTCGTGCGGCTAAAGAAAGGTGCGATGAGGGTTATGGTGTTAATGCGACTGGTGAAGCGGTGTATTTAGATTTTGCTTCTGCGATTAATCGTTATGGAAAAGAGCAGGCTAAAATCCATAATATAGAAAATGCTTCCGAAGCAAAAATATACGAATTAGGTCAAGCTATAGTAGAAGCCAAATATGGTAATTTATTCCAAATGTATGAGAAAATTGTAGATCAAAATCCATACAAAACCCCAATGATGATTTACCCAGCGGTACATTATACTATGGGAGGTGTTTGGGTTGATTATAATTTAATGACAACCATTCCAGGTTGTTATTGTATTGGTGAAGCAAACTTCTCTGACCATGGTGCTAACCGACTTGGAGCATCTGCTTTAATGCAAGGTTTAGCCGATGGTTATTTTGTGTTACCGTATACTATTGGCGATTATTTATCTGATGATATTCGTACAGGAGAAATTCCAACCGATACTAAAGAGTTTGATGAAGCGGAGAAAGAAGTAACAGACAGAATTGATTTCTTTGTAAATAATAAAGGCACAAAATCTGTAGATTATTTCCATAAGAAGTTAGGAAAAGTGATGTGGGATAAGGCAGGAATGTCTAGAAATGCTAAAGGATTGGAAGAAGCAATGGTAGAGATTAAAGCCATTAGAGAAGAATTCTGGAAAGAAGTTTCTGTACCTGGAACAGCAAATGAAATGAACCCAGAACTTGAAAAAGCTGGACGTGTTGCCGATTTCTTAGAACTTGGAGAATTATTCGCAAAGGATGCTTTAATGCGCGAAGAGTCTTGTGGAGGTCACTTTAGAGAAGAATCTGCTGAAGAATCTGGACCACAAAAGGGCGAAGCAAAACGTAATGATAATGACTTTGCGTTTGTAGCAGCTTGGGAGTATAAAGGCGAACCTGCTGAAGCGGTTTTACATAAAGAAGAATTAGAATTTAAAGATATTGAACTAAAACAACGTTCATACAAATAAAAAGACATTATGAATTTAACACTTAAAATTTGGAGACAAAAAGACTCAAAAACTAAGGGTCAAATGGTGGATTATAAAGTTACTGATATTTCAGAACACATGTCTTTTTTAGAAATGATGGATGTTTTGAACGAACAATTAGTAAACTCTGGAGAGGAACCAGTAGCTTTTGATCATGATTGTCGCGAAGGGATTTGCGGGATGTGCTCCATGTATATAAATGGAGAAGCTCATGGTCCAGATAGAGGTATAACAACTTGTCAATTGCATATGCGTATGTTTAAAGATGGCGATAGCATTACTATCGAACCATTTAGAGCAGCAGCATTTCCTGTAATTAAAGATTTGGTTGTAGATAGAATGGCGTTTGAGCGTATTCAACAAGCAGGTGGTTACATTTCTGTAAACACATCAGGAAATACTCAAGATGCGAATTCAATCCCTATTTCTAAGCATGCAGCTGATGAGGCTATGGATGCTGCAACATGTATTGGTTGTGGGGCTTGTGTAGCAACATGTAAAAATTCAAGTGCTATGCTTTTTGTAGGAGCTAAAGTATCGCAGTATGCTTTATTGCCACAAGGGCAAGTTGAAGCCGCAGATCGTGTGCAAAACATGGTGGCTCAAATGGACTTGGAAGGTTTTGGAAACTGTACTAATACAGGTGCTTGTGAAGTTGAATGCCCTAAAGGTATTTCTTTAGAAAATATAGCACGAATGAATAGAGAGTTAATGAAAGCTACACTTAAATAGCAGGCGCTTTCATTTCAATATAAAAACCCCTAAGTTTATGCTTAGGGGTTTTCTTTTTAACCTCATTCAAAAAATTAATTTCTATTACTCTCACCTGGGCGCCTTGTTTTTGCTTTTCCGTTTTGGTTAAAACGATAGCTAAAGGATAATGTATACTTCGGACCAAGTATTTTTCTTTGAGAATGAAAGCTAAAATTATCTCCAGTCCTTGTTAAAACCTGTTCTCTAGAATCAAGTATGTTTCTAATATTAAAAGTAAGCGTAGCTTTATTTTTTAATAGATTTTTATTCAGCCCGATGTTTAAGCTATGGCTAGGTTTTGTAATTGTTTGTGCATTTTCATTCCTACCGTTATAATTAAAATTTGTTTGCAAAGTCATATCTGAAGGAAGTTTAAACCTTGAACTAATTCGTGTAAACCATGAGCTATCATCAAAATCAAAATTAACTGCACTGTAAGCTCCTTTTTGAGAAAATGAAAAATAGTTGAATTCACCTGAAAGTTGTAACCATTTTAATGGATTAAAATTCATGGAGACTTCAACCCCGATTCTATTTTCTGTGTCAATATTTATTGGCTTTGTCACAAGTACATCGTCTGCATTTCGTTCGGTAAAAAATTGAAACGGATCATCTGTATTTTGATAATATATTGAAGGATTAATTCTAAGTTTTCCTATTCGCGTTAAAAAACCAAGCTCTAATGAGTTAGTTAATGCAGGGTCCATGTCTGGGTTTCCTTGACGAACGGTGTTCAATTGTGCTAAACCTCCAAAAGGATTTAAGTGCCAAAAACCAGGTCTATTAATTCGTCTGCTATAACTTAACTGCATATTACTTTTATCAGAAAATGTATAATTTAAATGTATTGTTGGAAATAACTTAGTGTAACTTTTTGTATTATTAAACTCATTGTTTTTGTCTGAAATGTCAATCTCGGTAAACTCAGTTCGTAGCCCTAGCTGATAACTAAACTTATTTGTACTACTTGAAAATTGTGTATAAATACCTCCAATTTTTTCTTTATAATCTAAAGCGTTTTCAATACCGTTAAAAATAGTCCAATTGTTACCGTCAAATGCTTCAGCTTTATAATCACTAGTAATAATTCTTGTTTCTCCCCTTAATCCAGTTTCAAATGTAGATTTTTTACTAATTGGATTTACAAAATCTAATTGTAGTAAATAATCTTTACTGCTTTCAATATCTCGTGTTCTAGAAAGGGTATTATCTAACATTAATGGGTTTGTTTTTTGAGTAATAAATGTTTCATTTTCATCATCGTCCCAAAAATCATATTGAAAATCTATAGTCAGTTTTTTATTCTCTTTATTAAAAGTTTTTACATAACTTAATTCTAATTGGTTATGATCCATTGGTTCATTATACTTCTCATTTCTAACAATTGTACTGTCTAAAGAATTTAGCACATCGAAATAATCATAATTATAGTTTGACATATTATTTCGATCAACTAATACTTTATAATAAGATGCAGTTACAGTACTTTTTTTACTTAAAAAATAATCCATTCCAAAATAGATACTAGAAATTTTAGAATTTCTATAAGTATCTGCTGTTTGGTTTAAGTTAATTGTATTTCCGTTTACTAATGAATTCTGCTCGACTTGTTCGCTGATTTTTGTGTCTACAAACCGATACCCTAAAGTTGAAAAGACATTAAACGTATTTGTTTTGTAATTTAAACTTGCATTGGCATTAAAGTCGGCTATTATAGAGTTGCTTAAACTTAAAGACCCACTGAAGCCTCTATTCTTGTTTTTTTTCAAAACAACATTAATAATTCCTGCAGTGCCAGCGGCCGTATATCTTGAAGAAGGGTTTGTTACAATTTCAATACGATCTATTTGCTGTGCTGGAATTTGATCTAAGCCGTTATTGGCAACTAAAACAGATGGTTTCCCGTTAATAAGTACTATTACATTTGTGTTTCCACGTAAACTTACACCTCCATCAAGATCGACAGTAACTGAAGGCACATTCTCTAAAATCTGAACTAAAGATCCATTTTGAGATAATAAATCCTTACCTACATTAAATACTTTTTTATCGAGTTTTAAATCTACTGTTGATTTTTCTGCTATTACTTCTACTTCTTCCAAGGCTTCAACATCGACATTAAGAGAAATAACCCCTAAATCTAAATGTTGTTTTAACTCAATTTGAGTTTCATAGGTTAAATAAGAAATGTACTCTACTTTAAGTAAATAGTTTCCTGTTTTTGCGGATAAAGAGAATTCACCATTAAAATTGGTAATTATTCCATCAACTAGAACACCATTATTATATATAGATACAGTAGCAAACTCTAAAGGTTTTTTTGTTTCAGCATCTATAATTATTCCGGTAATGTTTTTTTCTAATAATGAATTACTCCCAAAACTGAATGCAGTAATAAAGACTAATAGAGGTGTTAATAATAATCGTAACATATTTTGTTGTTTTTAAATTGATACATCAAAAATCAATCTTAAAACAGGGGCTTTTTTAAAATTTGGATAAATACAGGATAACGCAACATGAATAGCAAACTATGTATGCCTAATTAAATCCGGCATTAGATTAATAGTATTCATTGGTAGGAAATGGAAATTGAGGAGAATTTTTTAGAAGCGAGTTGTTAATATGTATTTTTGATACAATTATTAGGGCGTTATGAGCGATATAAAAAAGCATACAATGCAGAATATTCTGCAAAAACGATGGATAAATCATATAATATTTTGGTTGCTATTGTTGGTGTTTTATACAAAAGTTAATACGGCTTATAATGATGCTTTCTATAAGGTACTTGTCCATAATGTTATTATGCTAATTCCACAAATATTGGCATCATATTTTATAGCATATTTTCTTATTCCTAAACTACTTTACAAGAAAAAATACGTGCTTTTTTTCGTTTCATTTGCAATGATATGCTATTTTTTCTCAGCATTAGCCCGAGTATTGGTAGTACATATTATTGAAGAACTTTATAGAGAACCACCTTTTGCACAAGAGTCTATTTACGATATACTTACCGATGTTAGTTATTTGCGTAAATACTATTTTTATAGTGTATTTTTACCAGTATTTTTATTTGTTTCAATAAAGCTTTTAAAAGAACGATTTGAAGAAAAAAGTAAGCAAGAAATTTTGAAAAAAGAAAAGATTTCTGCTGAACTTAATTTTTTTAAAGCACAAATTCACCCTCATTTTTTGTTTAATACTTTAAACAACTTATATGTGTTAACTCTTCAGAAATCAGACAAAGCTTCTGAAATTGTTTTAAAACTTTCCGAGATGCTGGATTATATGCTATATCAATGTAAAGACGATAGAGTTATTATTAGTAAAGAACTTAAGCTTCTTCAAAATTATGTAGATTTAGAACAATTACGATATGGAGAACGTTTAGAACTTGTATTTAATCAAGATATTGACAATTTGCGAACACAAATTGCTCCATTGATTTTAATGTCTCTTATCGAAAATGCTTTTAAACATGGTACAAGTGGGTCTGTTAGTAATCCAATGATTAAGATTGATATTAAAATTGAAAAAGAGCAATTAAATTTTTCGGTTTATAACACAAAAACTAAGATTAAGCAAAACGATAAAACAAATTTTAAAGAAGGAATTGGTTTGAGTAATACTAAAAATCAATTACAACTATTATACCCAGATAAGCACCAGTTAGAAATTATTGAAGAAGATCTTTCGTACCATGTAAAACTTCATGTAGATTTGGCATAATGAAGACAAAGTGTATTATAATAGACGACGAACCTTTAGCAATTGAGCTAATAGAGGAATATGTCTCGAAATTTTCTAATTTAGAGGTTGTGGCCACTTGTAATAATGCTTTACAAGGATTTGAAGTGTTAAAATCTCAGGAAGTAGACCTTATTTTTTTAGACATACAAATGCCAATGCTAACAGGAATAGAGTTTTTAAAGTCATTAAGCGACCCACCACGAGTAATATTTACAACAGCTTATAGGGATTATGCTATAGAGAGTTACGAACTAGAAATTGTAGATTATCTTTTAAAACCAATTTCATTTGATCGTTTTTTTAAGGCTTTAAATAAATATTTTAAAACTATAGAAACCAAAACCATAAATGTACCAGTCGAATCTAAATTAGATGCAACAACAGGATACATTTATGTTAATAAGAATAAAAAGCACCATAAAATTCTATTTACTGATATTCTTTATGCAGAAAGCTTAAAAGATTATGTTAAAATCCATACTATGGATACCACTATAATGACTAAAGATAAAATTAGTGATTTCGAAAAAAAACTTCCTCCTTCCTTTTTACGTATACACCGGTCATATATTATTAATTCAGAAAAAATTACAGCGTTTACAGCTCAAGATATTGAAATTGGAGAGATAGAAATTCCTATAGGTATTAGTTATAAGCAAAATATTTTGGAAGTATTAAAAGGCTAGTTTTTTATGCTTTATAACATAGTATTTATTAATTCAATGTATAATTTTTACATTGTACTCTTTTTTGATTAGATTTGAATACCTAACCACGTTTATGACCAATAAAATATTTTGCCTAGGCATAATAACTATCTTATTATGTAATTTATTAGAAGGGCAAACACGATTTCAAAAAGACACATTATATAACAATTGTTTTTTTAACGAAGCACTTTTACTTCAGCATGTAAAAACCTTGTCTTCGGATGCTTATGAAGGAAGAAGAACGAATTCTAGAGGGCATGAAAAGGCCAAAAAATATATCGTTAACCAGTTCCATTTATTAAACGTTTTACCTTTTAAAGAAAATTACGAACATTTTTTTTCGTTCAAAACTAGTGGTAAAAGGTATGAGGGTACAAATGTTTTAGGATTAGTTAAAGGTACAGAATCACCACATAAGTATATTGTAATTAGTGCACATTATGATCATGAAGGCATAAAAAAAAATGAGATATATAATGGTGCAGATGATAATGCCTCAGGAGTTAGTGCTTTATTCTCATTTGCTGAATATTTTAAAAAGAACCCGCCAAAGCATTCGGTTATTTTAATAGCTTTTGATGCTGAAGAATTAGGTTTGAAAGGCTCTAAACATTTTGTTGAAAGCGCTAGTGTTCCTCATCATAAAATAGTTGTGAATTTAAATATGGATATGATTAGCCGTAGTGATAATGATGAATTATTTGTTGTTGGAACACGTTATAATAAGACTCTTAAACATTTAGTTTCAACTTTTAAACAATCTAATAAAATTAAACTTAGCATAGGGCATGATGGAGAAGATGGAAAAGAAAACTGGACCCATTCATCAGATCATGCAAGTTTTTATAAAAGAGGAATTCCTTTTTTATATTTTGGAGTTGCAGATCATAAAGATTATCATGAACCAACCGATGATTTTAAAAACATCCACCCAGAATTTTACAAAGAAGCAGTAAAAACAATTATTTTGCTTTTCAAAAAAGTAGATGCTAGTCGGTTTTAAAAATAAGCTTTTAATTGAATGGTTCCAGTATGAATGGTTTTACTAGTTTCTGTTTTTCTACCAAAGTAGTTTAAGTTTAAATCTAAAAATGTAGTCAGTTTTTTTTGCGCTAATAAACTCCATGTAAAGTTTTTCCCAGGTTGTAAACCTTCTAGCATTTGGTATGAAACAGGTGTGTTTGCATTACCATTAAAGGCATTCGAAAAATAATTAAATTCACCATTTATAGCATTCTTTTCCTTGTTTGAAAAAGCAAAAGACATACCATACTTTTGCTGTTTTAAAGATTCAAAACCACCAATAGTGTTTTCTTTTTTTGTATGCTGATAAAATATATCAAAGCGAGAATTATCGTTAAATAAATAAGAGATTTTAGGGTTTAAAAGCGTTTCATCAAAGTTGTAATTTTTGCTAGCAAAATTTTCGCTGATACTTTCGTTTTTATCAAAAGCAGATTGAAATGATAATAGCCAACTTTCTTCAATTTTATGGTTAAAATTAAACTGATGACTTTTCAAGCTATTCTCAACAAACCCAATAGATAGAATGTTTCGAGACTTGTTTGATAAATAAGTATACGATGTTGTATAGCGCTGTTTTCCGCGATTAAAAAACAATACATTTCTAAAGTTTAATTGCAATCCTAATTGATTGTTTATATCATTTTCAAAAGGATTCAGATTAAAACTATTACCATCGCGCTTAATTTTTCTATCAATTAAATAACTGGATTGATTATAAAAATGTGACCAAAATTTTCTCGATTTATTTTCGCTAACAGACCACTGTGATGGATTAATAGTTAAGGTTTGACTCAGTCTATTTTGGTGTGTTTTAATATAAATACGATTGGGTAACAACACACGAATGTATTTTCCTTGATCTTGAAATTGAGCGATTTCAAATTCTTCTAATTCTTGAATGCCATTTGCGTTATAATCAATCCAAGTGTAAGTGCCTTGTCCAGACTCGACTTCTACATAGGTAAAATCTTGTTGTGGTAATGTACCAGAATTAGTTTCAAAAACTGTATTCCATAATATTAACTGTTTGAAAAGTTTTTGGTTGAATTGTAATCTAGAGTTTATAGATTGCTCATCATCAATGGTATCGTCTTCACTTTTCAGTGTTCTGTAGTTTGCAAAAAGAGACAAATTTGTGTTGGTGTTTTGAATAAGCTTTGAATCTAAATAAAACGTATTGGATGTATTTACCTTTTGCAATTCGTTGCCTCTAATACTGTCATTAACTCTATTTTTATATCCAACTTCTGCAAATACCTTAGTACTATCTCCTATGCCAATAAAGACTTCGTACGATTTGAATTTTTGACTTAAAGGGGTTAAAATTTGGGTAGAAATATCTTTTTGCTCATTATTTTCAATAGCTAATTTAGTGCCTATCCAACTTTTTTGCATGCCGTAAGTAATGGTATTGTAAGACCTCAAAAATGTTGAAGTATTTATGTTAGATGTTGCTTTTAAAAAACTAGAATTAGAATTAATATTGAATTTATTAAGAAGTAAATTCACATTGGTAACATGTCTATTTCCATTAAAGTTTTCAGAAAATTCTAAGTGTTCAAATTGATAATTTATAAGACCTTTTTTAGGATGAATAAATTGCAAACCTGTTTTTGAGAATTGTTGATTCCCTAAAGGATTTTCAATATTCCAATCACGAGAAAATTCAGCATTATATAAACGCTCGATTGTTTTAAAATTATTTTGAATATAGTCACCATCAATAAAAGCATTTAAACTCCAAAGGCTATCTTTTTTAATAATATTTTGAGAGATTTTAAGCTTGCCTGCAAACCCATCGTTATCTTCATCATTTAAACCAGAAAACAAATTTAAATCGTTTTTACTCCCAGCGGCTTCAAAATGAATAGCAGTGTTTTCACTTGGTTTATAACTTCCGTTTATAACAGCTATTTGAAGTTTTGTGGGTGCAACAAGCTGCACAATAGGAGCATAATTTCCTTGATTAGCACCAATATATTCATAAATATTATTGATGGCATTAATACTACTTAAAACATAATCTCCTTGATTAGCTCCAACTTGGGTAAAAGTAACGCGGTATAATTCATCGTCTGGGTTGTTAGAAAACACAAAGGCTTCAATACCTCCAATAAGTTCCTTTTTATATAAAATTCTATTATCGTTTAAAGCTTCTAAAACTTCAGATGGTGCAACCATTTGCGCTCTATCGTCTCCAGCATTTGCTAATATTTGTACTTGTTCAGTTGATAGGTTTTGTTGTAAAGGCTGATTTTTTGCATCATTTTCAGAGTACACCGAAACGCCAAGTTTTAGTTTTTCACTTTCAAAACGGCCTCCTCCAAAAGCCACTAAGCGCGAATAATTGCGCTCGCTAACTTGGTAATCAACAGTAATACGCATTTCAGAAGTTATAGGAAATGTAGAGTTAAAAATAATTTCACCTGCATTATAATCTATAATATAGTCCTCATTTTCACCACGTTTTGCAGTAACACCGTTTACATAAACAGTTTCACTACCAGAAACAATAAGGACAAACAGTTCGCCATTTTGCCCTTGCAATTTATAAGGCCCTTGATTACCTTCTTGTGCTTTAAATTCACTTCTAGTAAATTGACCTCGCACAAATGCACCAGCGGCAAATAAATTGGTTTGAGCTTCTTCACTACTTAATTTCGCATTGATGCTTAGCCCTTGAACACGTTTAGAAAAATTGGCAAAATAAGAATTGGTATTTAGTAAATCAATATCACCAGCACGAATGTTCCAGTTGTCGCTAAACAGTTCAATAAATACTTGGTCAAATTCATCTAAACGTTGCGAATAGCCACTTTCTTGTAAGGGTATATTGGCATCTTGAATGGATGCTCGTAAAGAAACTTTATCGTTTAATTTTCCTGTTATTTGTAAATCTAATTCACTGTTTAAAACCGAATTTTGGTTATTACCAATAGTTACTCCACGAGAAATACTACCAGATGTTGTTAAACCATCAAAAGGAATAAAATCTTTAGATTCTGTAGCTTGCGATAATTTATATAATGTTTGGGCATTACTATTATTTTCAACAATTATATTTTCGTCTAATTGCTTATAGGTTTTGGTTAAAAAATCAGGAAATTTTAAATAATTTATAATAATTGAATCAGTCTGAACGGGTTTTTTAAAAGTTAAAAGTGCTTTTGCAAAATCTACAGTATAATATGTAGAATCTATTATCGAGTTGTCTTTCCTTTTAATTGAAAACGAATTTGAATTAATGCTAACACTATCTATTCTAATGGTGTCTTTTACAGCAACTTTTTTAGTTTTGTAATTAGAGGTTTGGTCTTGGGAAAATCCGTAAAAACCAATCAAAATAATAAAAATGCATGTATAAAACTTCATCAGATACTTAAACTGCAATACGTTTAAAATATTTTGTTAATAGCTTCGTTAAAACTCCTCATATAAATAATAGTGTAAATGTAACGCATTATTTATTTTAGCTAAAATTCTTATTAAATAGATGAAAATTATATCCTATAACGTAAACGGCATTCGTGCAGCCGTTAATAAAGGCTTTATCGATTGGTTAAAAAGTGCAAACCCAGATGTTATTTGTTTGCAAGAAATTAAAGCGATGAAAGAACAGCTAGATTTAAGTTTGTTTGAAGAAGCAGGTTACAAGTATAACTATTGGTTTAGTGCTCAAAAAAAAGGCTATAGCGGAGTCGCTGTGTTGTGTAAAACAGAACCTAACCACGTAGAATATGGCACGGGAATAGAATCTATGGACTTTGAAGGAAGAAACCTAAGAGTAGATTTTGATGGTGTTTCTGTAATGAGTTTATACTTACCATCTGGCACAAACGATGCGCGGTTGAATCATAAATTGGAATATATGGATATGTTTCAAGACTATATAAATACGCTTAGAAAAGACGTGCCTAACTTGGTGGTTTGTGGCGATTATAATATTTGTCATGAAGCAATAGATATTCATAACCCTAAAATGAAAGGCGTATCTGGATTTTTACCAGTAGAGCGCGAGTGGATTGGAAACTTTATTAATAGCGGAATGATAGATTCATTTAGGTATTTAAATAAAGAGTCTCAGCAATTTAGTTGGTGGAGTTATCGTGCTAATGCACGTGCCAATAATAAAGGTTGGCGATTAGATTATGCTATGGTTTCGCAACCATTACAAGAAAACATCAAAAGAGCCGTTATACTCTCTGATGCTGTGCATAGTGATCATTGTCCAATTTTAGTAGAAATTGAAAATTAAAGTAGAGTTATCAAATTAATAAAAAAACAACCCAAAATCATGATTAAAAAAATTTCATTAGCAGTATTAACTTTAGCACTAGTAGCCTCATGTGTGTCGCCAAAAGTATATAAAGAATTAGAAGGTAAATATGCTAATTTAAAACAAGAAAACAGAAAGCTTTCAGACGAAAATGAAGAGCTGTTAAACGCTAAAACGGCTGCTGAAAATGAATTAAAACAAATTCAAATGGCTTATGATGAAGCTGTTGCTGAACGCGATAAATTACAAGCCGATTACAATGCTGCAAAATCTAATTTAGATAATTTAAAAGCGTCGTATGATGCTTTAGAGAAAAATAGCTCTGCTTCTATAGCTGAAAATTCTAAGAAAAATAGAGAGCTTTTAGCACAATTGGAAGCAAAAGAGCAAGCTTTAGCCGCCGAAAACGCGCGATTAGCAAAACTTAAAAAAGAGCTAGAAGACCGATCAAACCGTGTAGCAGAATTAGAAAACGTAATTGCATCAAAAGATGCAGCAATGACAGCGCTTAAAAACGCTATATCTAGAGCTTTAACAGATTTTGAAGGCAAAGGATTAACCGTTGAACAACGCGATGGAAAAGTATATGTATCTATGGAAAACAAACTCCTGTTTAGTTCAGGAAGTTGGGCAGTAGGAACAGAAGGTCGTAGAGCTGTAAAACAGTTGGGCGGTGTATTGGGCGACAATCCAGACATTGCAGTTTTAATTGAAGGACATACCGATAATGCACCGTATCAAGGTAGCGGGAATTTAAGTGGGAACTGGGATTTGTCTACCAAACGAGCAACTGCCATCGTAAATATTCTTAGAGAAAACGCGTCTATAAACGCAGAAAATTTAACAGCCGCAGGTCGTGGTGAGTTTGCACCAATTGCAACAAATGATACCGCAGAGGGTAAGGCAAAAAACAGACGTATAGAAGTGATTTTAACACCAAAGTTAGATGAGCTGTCTAAGTTGTTAAACGATAATTAATATTTGGGCGTTACCACACCCTTCGATTACGCTCAGGGCATGTGGTCGCGCTTTTCGCTATATCTTTTTAAGTCATAGCGAGGACGAAGGACGTAGCTATCTGTTAAATGCTTAGGTTTAAATAAAGTATTTTCCTTGTTTTCAAAAAAGGATGCCGCTACAATCTCTAACGCATTAAAAAAACCTTTCAAGACAAACATTGTCTTGAAAGGTTTTTTATCTTTATCGACTAGTCTAAAAAAACTAATTAGTCTAACAGTCTAATAATCTTATATGAAATACACAACACTACCAAATACCGATATAAAAGTTAGCAAAATATGTTTAGGAACAATGACTTGGGGAAATCAAAATACTCAAGACGAAGGATTTACTCAAATGGATTATGCATTAGACCAAGGAGTAAACTTTTTTGATACTGCCGAAATGTATGCGGTTCCAGCAAGTCCAGAGACTTATGGTAGTACAGAACGTATTATTGGGAATTGGTTTGCAAAAACAGGCAATCGTGATAAAGTAGTTTTAGCTTCGAAAATAGCGGGAAATGGCGACTACACAGCGCACATTCGTACCAATGGTTTTGCCCCAGAAGCGCTTAAAGAAGCGGTAAACGACAGCTTAAAACGTTTACAGACAGATTATATTGATTTGTATCAATTACATTGGCCAGAACGCGAAACGAATTATTTTGGAGTTAGAGATTATAAACATAACCCTAATGATGTTTGGAATGATAATTTTAATGAAGTACTTCACACACTTGAAGGCATAATTAAAGAAGGTAAAATTAAAAATGTTGGTGTTTCAAACGAAAAAGCGTGGGGAACCATGCGTTATTTAAAAGAATCTAAAGACCATAATTTACCAAGAATAGCAACTATTCAAAACCCATACTCTTTATTGTGTAGAACTTTTGAAGGTGATTTAGCCGAAGTTTCCATGCGAGAAAATGTTGGCTTATTAGCCTATTCGCCAATGGCGTTTGGTGTGCTGTCTGGAAAATATATTAAGAATACAGCAGCAGATAATGCACGTTTAAAATTATTTCCAAGATTTGGTCGTTATACCAATCCGCAAGCAACAGAAGCTACAAAAAAGTATTTAAAAATTGCTGAAGATAATAGCATGACTTTAGCTCAAATGAGTTTAGCCTTTGTGACTCGACAACCTTTTGTAACCAGTAATATTATTGGTGCTACCAATTTGGAACAACTCAAAGAAAATATTAATAGTATTGATGTTGTTTTAAGTGATGAAGTATTAGCACAAATTAATGAAGTGCATGATACGATTCCTAACCCTGCGCCTTGATACATTTGGTGGAATTTGACTTTGTAAAAAAAATCATCTACTTTCGTTTACTTGTGCTGAACTTGTTTCGTAAACGTTGAATATAAAGTTTTGTTAAGAATTTATATCCGTAAGAAGCATCACCCAATATCTTGCAATACGTATGAAAAACACTTTTAAGAAGCTAATTCTATTTGTTTTATATGTTATTTTTTCGGTAAATGGATTTACTCAAAATATTGCTATAAAAACTAAATTAGTGAATGTGTCAATACAGAAAGACACATCTTTCGTTAAGCACGTAAGTGTATTGTTAAAAAAGAGTGATAAGACAATTATTTACCCAATTTTTTATGACACGGAGCTTGAAAAGGTATCAGATATCCAATTGCAATTAAAAAAAGGAAAAAGGCTTAAGCCTGTAAAAAATATTATTATTGATGAAGAGGATTTACAACTAGATTATATAACAAGTAAAAAAGTAAAATCAATTTTTATCCCTCCCCAAACTGAAGCAAAAATTACCTATACTATAAAGTGTAATGAGTTGATGTATTTCTCAAACTTACGTTTTTTTTCTAATGACGAAATTGACACATTAAAATATCAAATAAATGTACCGAAAGCATTCCACTTTGCTTATAATATACTTTATAAAGATTCCTTAAACTACATAGATATTGATTCAATTAGCTTAGATAGTTTAACAAAGTGGAATATTGAAGTAACACCTGTAAAAATAAACCCTGACCCCCTAGCGCTTTTCGGAATATATAAAAACATTAGAGAACCCTTAATGAGAACCCTAATTGTACCAACTACTTATAAAAAAAATGAAAGAAAGTATATGAATGATTGGTACTTTCAAAAACTAAAAACGAGAAGAGGATTGAGTTCAGTCGCTATTCATAAAATAAATGAACTAACTAAAGGGATATCCGACCCAATGAAAATAGTGGATATTCTTTATAGCTATGTAAAGAATAATTTTAAATACGTAGCAATCGAAATAGGTATGGGGGCATTTGTTCCAACATACGCCAATGAAGTATTTACCAATAAGCAAGGTGATTGTAAAGATTTGTCAAATTTTCTTTCTGAAGCTTTAAAATACAAAGGCATTAAAAGCCATATTGCTTTGGCTGCTACTTATGATCATATAAGTGATTGTGATTTTCCATCGTTAAGCTCAGCAAACCATGTTATATGCTTAGCATACATAAAAGACAAGCCAATTATATTAGATCCCACCGATCCAATACATCTTACAGGAACACCAGTTCAAAGCATCCAAAAACGTTCAATTTTAATTATCAACTCAAATGGAGGAGAATATTATAAAATACCAGGTTTTTCTGCACAACAAAATTTTATCAATTATAAAATAGCTTTAAAAGCTAATTCAAACAGCATGGTAATGGAAGGAAATTTCAAAGCTAGTTATGGAGGAATTTCAGGAAATTTTTTAAAACGAAATTTTTTATATGCAGGTAGTAATATGATAAATAATGTGGGAAAGAAGCACTATGAATCCGTATTTGATAACCAATCTATTACTGATTTTAAAATAAACAATCTAGATAGAACAATAGAGACCGAAGGGAAAATATCTGTAAACAGTAAAATGTTTAAGGATGGAGATAGTAAACTCTTATTTATTGATTTCTTACCTAGAATTTTTGAAACAATCGATAGAGAAACCTTGCTAGAAGGAACGCACTTAGGAAGCCCTTTTAAAAAAAAAGTAAGCCTAAAGATCGAGATGGATGAGCCTTTTCAAACGTTCAATCCAATTGAACATACTTATGTTAAAAAAGGCATTTCTTTAATCATGAAAATATCAAGCTCTTCAGAATTTATTATCGAGTGTGAATATGAATTTGTGTTTGATTATATCATTATGGAAAAGGAAAATGTAGATATTACTAATGAAGGTTTAATATCATTTAAAAAAATAGTCAATGAGCCTATCACTTTTTAGAAGAAAAGCGAATAAGTATTACATTTTATGGATTGTTTTATTATTTAGCGGATGTTTATTTGCTAATGATAGTATTCCTGATAACAAATTTCTCGAACATTGTAAAAAGTCTGATGCCTATTTATTGTATTCATATACAGATGTTGCATATTCAAAAGCATGGTCGCGCTATAAAAGATATATTTCAATTAGTAATAAGCTAGTAGTAAATAATAATGCAGGTGTTGATGAGTTTGCTTTTTTGAATTTGACCGAGTTTATTAGTAATAACTTAAAAGAAGTTAAGGTAAAAACATTAAAAGCTGATGGGACTGTTATAGAATTAGATTCAAGTCTTGTTTTTCAACGTAAATCGAATAAAAAAAGATTTGGAGCAATAAATTACCCTATACCTGGTGTTGAGCCAGGTGACACTATACAAACGTCCTACACATATATCGAATATATTGAGAATCATGAATTAATGGGTTTTGTAAATCTTTATGCAAATGTCCCCAGTTTAAATACGGAATATACGGTTAAATCTAATCCTGATCTTTTAGTAAGATATAAGCCTTATAATAATTTTCCAGAGCCACAAATAATATCGAATGACACATTGGTGTATTGTGTATTTAAAATGGAAAAAATTAAAGGACTGTCAGAAAACCAAAATACATGTATCCCTTGTGAATTACCATATTTGTACTATTCATTAGAAAAAGATAAAAGTAAAGTTAGAACATGGAAAGAAGTCTATAACCAAGAATTTAATGTCGTAACTCAGCCAATTTTATTTGACTATGAAAAATCATCTTATTACAGAAGGTGGAAAAGAAGAGTGATTGGAGAAGCTAAAGATAGCACTAAATATTACAAATTTAAACTCCTTCATAAAGATGTACAAGATAATACTCAAATGGAGCCTACTAATGTAGATGAGTTAATCAAATCAAGCGGTTATTTCCTTAAGAAAAAACGATTTAACCCTTTTAGTATTAGGAGGCTGTACAGGCAATTATTAGAAGATTTGGAAATTGAATATTCTGCTGTGTTTGGAAGAAGTAAACGTGCTGGACATATTGATCCTTATTATATTAGAAAGGGTGAGTATGATCATATTTTCTTTGCATATGATAATGGTCATGGTTCTATAAACCTATTATACCCACACGATGAATATTATAAATATCAAATTAACGAAATTCCAACTTCTTTATACAATACTGATGCGGTTCTTGCAAAACCATTTTTGACAAATAGACTAAAAAGAAAAGATAAATTTATTAACCATGATTTTAAGTTAGCCGAAGTAGATTCTGTGACCATAAATATGATAAAATTGCCAGGAATGAACATTAATCGTAACTACATAAGGCAGGTTTATTATAGTAATGTAGACCTGAAAGAAAAGGATATTTCTTTTAAATATAGGTTTTCAATAGCAGGTGGCTTATCTACTGATTTAAGAAAATTTTATAGTTTTTTAGATCAAAACAAGGAAGCAAATGATTTTTATGATGCATTGTCAGAATTTGAAGGTAATGAGAGTGCAATGCAGATTGATACCATAATTAAAACTAAATTAATTAACAAACCCCCTTTTAATTATTCTATAGTTGCAGAAGGAACTTTAAAAGAAGGAATATCGTTTTTAAATAACAATATTGTTAGTATTTCTCTTAATGATTTAATTCAACATAGTCAAATTGAAAGTGAAGAAGATTCTACCGATTTGAACTATTATCTCGATTATGGTTATACTGATTATAGTATGATTATACTAGATTTTCCTTGTGAAATTGAAGTATTGGGTTTTGAAAATAGCAAGATAGATTTTAAAAATGATTATGGTGAGTATTTTTTTAATTTAAAAATAGTAAGTCACAATCAATTAAATGTAGAGTCTAATTATAAAATTATTAAGGATATAATTCCAAAGAATGAGTATAAGCAACTAAAAGAAATAAATAATAAAGTAAAAGAAATTAAAAATAAGCGCTTACTCATAAAACTTAAGGGCTTAGATTAGTTAGTCATGTGAATGGAGTATTCTATGTCATAGGTTAGTTAGAGAACAGCTAAGAATATTTTATAGAATGATAGTTGAATTAGATATAGGCTTATTTAGGTCAAACAGAATTAAAATGTTAATATTAAAATAAGGTTGTCATAACCTAAAGTTTCCGCAATAGCCTATAAAACAAAAACGCCTTACTAAACAAATAGTAAGGCGTTTTTAAATTATTTAATTTGATTACCATCTTTATCGAAAAAATGATATTCTAAGTATGTGTAAGCATCTCTTGGTAAAACTTTAACCCATTTTTTGTGTTCAAAAAACCATTTTGAACGCACTGATGGAAAACCTTTTGTTAAGAAGGCTGCTATAAAAGGATGTGTGTTTAAAGTCAACTTTTTATAGTCTTTTTTTAATAGTCTTTCAAGATCGTGATTTATTTTTTGCACTAATCCTATAGGTGCTTCAACCTCAGAACCATTAATTGCAGCGTCAGGATTTTCCTCACGAGTTTTAATGTTCATTTCTGGTCGAACACGTTGTCTTGTTATTTGTATCAACCCAAATTTACTTGGAGGCAATATTTTGTGTTTTGCTCTATCGTCCTTCATTTCATCACGAAGGTGATTAAAAAGCTTTTGCCTATTTTCTGCACTAGTTAAATCAATAAAATCTACTACAATAATACCACCCATATCACGTAATCGTAATTGGCGAGCCATTTCGGTAGCTGCGATTAAATTTACTTCTAATGCTGTATCCTCCTGACTATTGGCTTTGTTAGATCTGTTACCGCTGTTTACGTCTATAACATGTAGTGCTTCGGTATGTTCAATTACCAAATACGCACCTTTTGCCATAGAAACGGTTTTACCAAAGGAGGTTTTAATTTGTCTTTCAATTCCAAATTTTTCAAAAATTGGAACGTTAGACTGATACAATTTAACTATTGATTCTTTTTTTGGTGCAATTTCTTGCACGTAATCTTTAATTTGATAATAAAGCTCTTCATCATCAACAGTAATTCCTGTAAAGGTGTCGTTGAATATGTCTCGTAAAATTGACGAGGCTTTATTCATTTCTCCTAATACTTTACTTGGATGATGGGCTCTATGTAGCTTTTTACACATTGCTGTCCAACGACTAAGCAAATTTTGTAAATCTTTATCTAGTTCAGCTACTTTTTTGCCTTGTGCTACAGTACGAACAATTATACCAAAACCTTGCGGTGTGATACTTTTCACCAATCGTTTTAATCTGTCTTTTTCTGCTTTGTCTTCTATTTTTTGTGAAATAGAAATACGACTAGAAAAGGGAACTAAAACAATATATCTACCAGCAATAGAAAGCTCAGAACTAATTCTGGGCCCTTTAGTTGATATAGGTTCTTTTGCTATTTGTACTAATAGCGATTGATTAGATTTTAAGACGTCGGCAATTTTGCCATCTTTCTCAATATCTTTTTCGAATGGGAAATTTTTTAAAGAAAAATCTTTTAGTTTACCTGTGCTTACACGTTTTGTGAATTTTAAAAGAGAAGGTAGTTTTGGACCTAAATCGTGATAATGCAAAAATGCATCTTTCTCGTAACCTACATTAACAAATGCAGCATTTAGTCCTGGAACAGCTTTTCGTATTTTGGCTATAAACACATCGCCAACCGAAAAGTCGTTACTATCTTCATCTTTCTGTAATTCAATAAGTTTTCCATCTTTTAATAAGGCAAAATCAACGTTGTCGGAACTAGATCGAATGATCAATTCTTTATCCATTTAGTTAATTTTAATCCATCACTTTAAATAAGCGACAGATGGATTATACATTATTTTTTTCACAGGATTTTTAAATCTGTGGAGTTCATAAAACACCAATAGGCGTTAAAAAATTAATGAACTCATTTCAAAGAACTTGTTGTTTTAAAACCGAAAAAAGTAGCTAATCTAACTACTTTTTTGGTTTATTTTTTCTTTTTGTGACGGTTAGCGCGTCTACGTTTTTTACGTTTGTGCGTCGCTACCTTATGTCTTTTGCGTTTTTTACCACTTGGCATAAATAGTGTCTTTTTAAATTAATAATTCGTTTAACGCTCTTTTTATTTAACGTCTACATTTGTTTTAACGCCTTCTACAAAAACTTTTGCAGGCTTAAATGCAGGAATATTATGAGCAGGTATTTTAATAGTTGTATTTTTTGAAATATTTCTTCCAGTTTTTTCTGCTCTTGTTTTAATAATAAAGCTTCCAAAACCTCTTAAGTACACATTATCACCACTTTCTAATGATGTTTTTACTTCTTCCATAAATGTTTCAACAGTTGCTTGAACATCACCTTTTTCAATTCCTAATTTCTCAGAAATTTTTGCTACTAAATCAGCCTTCGTCATTTTTAATATTTTATTTTTAGTTACTATTATAGATTATAAAAGGGATGCAAATATAGGAATTAAATATTCAATATTTCAAACCTAATTCATTAAAATTTAAGATTATAAACGTTTATTTTTGTTTGCTCTATTTAACTAATTAATGATATTTACAAAAACAGTAACCCACTGGTACTCAAATAATAAGCGAATGTTGCCTTGGAGGCAAACTAAAGACCCGTATTATATATGGTTGTCTGAAATTATTTTGCAGCAAACGCAAGTGAAGCAAGGTTTACCTTATTACGAAGCATTTGTTAGTAAATACCCAACAGTTTTTGATTTAGCTGATGCTAAAGAAAACGATGTGTTAAAATTATGGCAAGGGCTTGGGTACTATTCTCGAGCTAGAAATTTGCACGCTACGGCAAAATATATTGTTAGCAATTTAAATGGTGTTTTTCCAAATAACTATAAAGATTTATTAAAATTAAAAGGTGTTGGCGATTATACAGCTAGTGCTATTGCATCTATCTGCTTTAACGAAGTTGCTGCTGTGGTTGATGGTAATGTTTATCGTGTGCTGTCGAGGTATTTTGAAATTGATACGCCTATCAATTCCTCAAAAGGAGCAAAAGAATTTAAAAATTTGGCTCAAAAGTTAATTGACAAAAAAAATCCAGCAGAATTTAATCAAGCTATTATGGAATTTGGAGCTGTGCAATGTAGACCAAAGAATCCAGATTGCAATGTTTGCCCTTTAAATAATGGATGTATGGCTTTTAATAAAAATAGAATACATGAATTGCCAGTTAAAATTAAATCCGCGAAAGCGAAAAAAAAGCATTTTAATTTTTTAGTGTTTATTTCAAAAGACCAGAAAACAATACTAGAGAAGCGAGAAGGTAGAGGAATTTGGCAAAACTTATATCAATTCCCTTTAGTTGAAACTAATAGAGAGCAAAGCTATGACTCATTTAAAAAGTATGTAAAATCGCATCATTTATTAAATAATGTATCTTTTGAATTGGTGTTATATAATAAGGACGCAATTATTCACAAATTATCCCACCAACATTTATATACTAAATTTTGGATAGTAAATATTGATACTCTAAACGTTAATAGCGTTTTAGTTGATGAAATTCATGATTTTCCTGTCCCTATTATAATTGGTAATTTTATTGATGCGTTTAATTTTTGACACTTCATTATAAACAATCATATTTTTTTATTAATTTTAAGTTTATCAAATGCAAAAGATTAATTTTGCACTAATAAATAAAAAAATTATGTCTGGAACATTAAATAAAGTGATGCTTATTGGGCATTTGGGAGATGAAGTAAAAATGCATTACTTTGAAGGAGGTGGTTGTATTGGGCGTTTTCCGTTGGCTACAAACGAAACTTATACCAGCAAACAAACTAACGAGCGTATTACAAATACCGAATGGCATAATATAGTGGTGCGTAATAAAGGCGCCGAAATTTGCGAAAAATATTTAAGCAAAGGAGATAAAGTTTATGTTGAAGGAAGATTAAAAACCAGAAAATGGCAAGACGATAAAGGTGCTGATAGGTATTCAACTGAAATTCACTGCACCGATTTTACGTTTTTATCAACTAAAAAAGAAAGCGAAAATAATGCTGCTAGTAATACTGTAGCTCAAGCTCCTGTAGCTAAACAATCTGAAGAAACTAAACCTGTTGGTGAAGAAAATGATGATCTTCCGTTTTAATATTAAGAGTGGCTCTCGATTTGTGTATCGAGGCCTATGTTTAACTAATACTTTGGTAATTGGATCCTGATCCCGCGAGTTTTATAACATTACTTATTGCAATTGATTTTTCAGTTGTTAGCGGTTTTGCCTTATTGTTTTTACTTTTAATTTGTTCTGCACTAATCTCAGGTGCCGAAGTTGCTCTTTTCTCACTTACAAGAACCGATATTGAGGAAGGTTTAGAAGCGAAATCTAAACGTATTCAAATCGTTTCTAAACTTTTAGAACGTCCAAAAAAATTACTTGCTACCATATTAGTGTCTAACAATTTCATTAATATAGCCATAGTAATTTTATTCGCTTATATAGGTGGTAATATGTTTGAATCTATTACTTCTCCGATATTAAAATTTACTTTAGAAGTCATAATTGTAACTTTTCTTATTTTATTATTTGGTGAAATATTACCTAAAATTTATGCTAGTAGAAATAAGCTAAAGTTCGCTTCTTTTATGGCTTACCCTTTGCGCGTTTTAGATGTATTACTAACGCCAGTTAGTATGCCTATGCGAAGTGTTACATTGGCAATTCATAAGAAACTAGGGAAACAAAAGTCGAATTTAAGTGTCGACCAATTATCTCAAGCTTTAGAGCTTACAAGTGAAGATGATACCACCAAAGAAGAGCAAAAAATATTGCAGGGTATTGTTTCGTTTGGAAATACGGATACAAAACAAGTTATGCGCCCACGAATAGATATTTTTGCGCTTAATATTGAGCAAAAGTATGCTGAAATTATGCCAGAAATAATTGCTAATGGCTATTCAAGAATTCCTGTTTTTAGAGATAATGTTGATACTATAGAAGGTATTCTTTATGTAAAGGATTTATTGCCATATATTGATAGAGAACAGTTTGATTGGTCTACATTATTACGTGAGCCATTTTTTGTGCCAGAGAATAAAAAACTAGATGATTTAATGGCGGAATTTCAAGAGAAAAAAGTGCATTTAGCGGTTGTTGTAGATGAATACGGGGGGACTTCTGGATTGATTTCTTTGGAAGATATTATTGAAGAAATTGTTGGTGATATTAGTGATGAGTTTGACGATGAAGATTTGATGTACTCTAAACTTGATGAGAATAATTATGTGTTTGAAGGCAAAACAGCATTAAAAGATTTTTATAAGGTTATTAAGATTGAAAACGACACTGTTTTTGAAGATAATAAAGGTGAAGCTGAAACCATTGCAGGGTTTGTATTGGAAATATCAAAAAGCTTTCCGAAACTAAACAGTAAAATAAATTTTGAAAATTACGTTTTTACTATTGAAGCGTTAGATAAAAAACGTATTAAGCGTATTAAATTAACTAGAACTTAATGAATAAGAATTTTTATGTATTAGTACTAATATTGGTTTGTCTGTCTTGCGGAGAAAGTTATGTGCCAAAGCCAAAAGCTTATTTAAGGCTAGATTATCCAAAGGCTAAGTATAAGCAAGTTGATGATTATCTAAACTTGCCATTTTCTTTTGAAACCAATATGTTAGCGGCTAAAATTGAGCCAAAACGTATTAGTGCTACAACAAATAGTTATGGAATTAATTTAGAATATCCTTCGTTAAAGGGTACAATTTTTTTAACTTATAAAGCAGTTGATGGTAGCGAAAAAAACCTAATTGATTTTATAAGAGATGCAGAAAAACTAACTTTTGAGCATACTATTAAAGCAGATGAAATTCCTGTTGATATATACGAAAACAGTGAACGTCGAGTTTATGGTAAGTTTTCTGAGGTAAAAGGAAACGTAGCATCACCAGCACAATTTTACATCACAGATAGCATTAATCATTTTTTAACAGGGTCGTTATATTTCTACGCAAAACCTAATTACGACTCTATACTTCCTGCGGCAAATTATTTGCAAAAAGATATTAAGCATATTATGGAAACGATAACGTGGAAATAAAAAAAGCCTCTCAATTCTGAGAAGCTTTTTAAAGGCGAATCATTTAAAAAATTAAGCCTTAGCTTTTTCTGCACAACACGCTTTTTTACAATCTGCCGCACATGCTTTTTTCTCTGCGTCAGTTTTATTAGCGCAACACGCTTTAGTGCAATCTGCTGCACATGCTTTTTTTGCTGAAAACCCTTCAACAGTTTTCATATCGCTAACTTTATAAATATCGGCAACTTTAGTTACGGTTTCTTCAAGAGAAATTGGTGTAACCTTAGCCTCATTATATTCAACCATAGCTAGTTTTCTGTCAAAATCTACCTTAGCAGATTTTACACCTTCCATTTTTGAGATTTTTTTCTCAATGGTTTTTGCACATCCAATTTCACAGGTCATACCGTCAATAGTAAATTCAGCTTTTGCATATGTAGCATTAGGATCTAAAGTTTTTTCTGTAACAGTTTCATTTTCAACAGCAACAGTTTTAACTTCTGGTTTAGCTTCATTTTTGCAACTTAAAGCAAAAAGTGTAATTAATGTAACTGCTATAATATTTTTAAATGTCTTCATTATTTTAAAGTATTAAGTTCTCTACAAAACTACTAAATAATGCTGTTTATTGCACAAAAAAGTAGAATTTTGTGATTCTAAAAATAGCATAAATGAACAATATAAATTCAAAATGGATATATCTATTTGTACTTTCATTAGTTTGGGGGAGTTCGTTTATTTTAATTAAAAAATCCCTTTTAGGGTTAAGTCCATACCAACTAGGAGCCTTAAGGGTAATTATTACAGGGTTGTTTTTATTTGCCATAGGATATAAAACAATAAAAACAATAAAACCTAAAGATTGGAAATGGCTTATAATTTCGGGTTTTCTAGGCACTTTTATTCCAGCTTTTTTCTTTGCTATTGCAGAAACTGAAATAGATAGTGCGGTAGTTTCTATTTTAAATTCGTTAGTGCCTTTAAATACTATTTTATTGGGGTTTGCAGTTTTTAAAATAGCATCAACAAAACGGCAAATATTAGGTGTAATTGTTGGCTTTATAGGTACCGCTATATTAATTTTAAAAGGGGCTCATTTAAACCCAAATCAAAATTACGTGTATGCGGTTTTTGTTATTTTATCAACTGTTATGTATGCTTTTAATGTTAATATAATAAAGAAGCATTTACAACATGTTAAACCATTAACCATAGCAACTGGTAATTTTGTAGCTATATTTATTCCAGGTATTATAGTATTACTATTTACTGATTTCTTTTCAAAAGCAACATTTAATAACCCTGATTTTAAAATGTCAATGGTGTACATCACCCTTTTGTCTCTTTTTGGTACTGCCATGGCAAAAATATTGTTTAATAAGCTAGTCCATCTATCTACACCAGTTTTTGCTTCGTCTGTTACTTATGTTATGCCAGTTGTAGCATTAATGTGGGGCTTTGCAGACGGAGAAGGCTTTAGCTTTTTGCAAGGCGTAGCCAGTTTAATTATTTTACTTGGGGTTTATTTATCTCATAAAAGAAATAAGTAGAATTGTTTAATAGCCTTAAAATGAGCCATTTATTTTAAAATACTTTGTCAGAAATTATTTTAAATCAATTTTTTTCACGAAATTTAAGAACCTTATAAATGAGTTTCATGTTGAAACTCAACATAAATCTATTTTAAACTTCCTAATTATATACAGTATATGATAAAATTTTAATATGAGGGCATAAAGTTTTACAGAAGCTCTCAGTTTTTTAATTAATGTTTAATAATTAAAAGATTTAAGCAGATGAAAACAATAACACTTCCTATTCGGTTTGGCCTCGTTACTAGTGCAATACTTATTGCATACTTTTTAATTTTAGCATTATTTAATAAACATACTAATCCGGTTTTTAGCTTTTTTAATGCTGTTATTACAGTTTTTGGAATATATGAAGCTGTTAGATTAAAAAAACTTAAAGACGCCGAACATTTTTCTTATGGAGAAGGTTTTAAAACAGGTATCATTACGGGTTTTATTGCTACGTTATTTTTTACTATATTTTTCTTGTTTTATGCAACCGAAGTTAACCCAAGTTTTTTGCCAAATTTACTTGAAAAAATCAATGGTGGATTTAATTTAGATATAGGTATGGTAACTTTTGTTGTTGCAGTAATGGGGCTAGCTACATCTGTAGTTTCTACCCTTACAGTTATGCAATTATTTAAAAACAGCAGAAATATTCTTCAAAACAAATAAAACGTTTGCAGTTTAATTAATTAGCTGTATATTTGCACTCATTTTTTGAACAAATTAATTAATAAAAATTCGCTATGTACGCAATTGTAGAGATAGCAGGGCATCAATTTAAAGTTGAAAAAGACCAAAGAGTTTTTGTTAACCGTTTACAAACTGAAGAAGGTAAGAAAGTTTCTTTCGATAACGTTCTTTTAATTGGAGATGGTGACAAAGTAACTGTAGGCGCCCCGGCTATAGACGGAGCTCAAGTAGGAGCAAAAGTCTTAAAGCACCTTAAAGGTGATAAAGTAATCGTTTTCAAAAAGAAAAGACGTAAAGGTTACCGTGTTAAGAATGGTCATCGTCAATCTTTAACTGAAATCGTAATTGAAAGCATTGCTGCTTCGGGAGCCAAAAAGGCTGCCAAAGTTGAAAACGAGGGAGCTAAAAAAGCTGCCCCAGCAAAAGCAACAAAGAAAGCTGAACCAAAAGTAGAAGCGAAAGCTGCTGCTCCTAAGGCAGAAGCAACTCAAGATTTAAGTAAATTTACTGTTGCTGAATTAAAAGAGAAGGCTAAAGCAAAAGGGATTGAAGGGATTTCTTCAATGAAGAAAGCTGATTTAATTGCTGCATTAAGCTAATTATTAACAATATAAAAACTTAAGACAATGGCTCATAAAAAAGGAGTAGGTAGTTCTAAGAATGGTAGAGAATCAGAATCGAAACGTTTAGGCGTTAAGATATTTGGTGGTCAAGCTGCTATTGCTGGAAACATTATATTAAGACAACGAGGTAACACACATCACCCAGGTGAAAATGTATACCAAGGGAAAGATCATACTTTACACGCTAAAGTTGATGGTCTTGTAAAATTCACAAAGAAAAAAGATAATAGGTCTTACGTTTCTATTGA
Organism: uncultured Flaviramulus sp.; assembly: GCA_947501105.1. GTDB lineage: Bacteria > Bacteroidota > Bacteroidia > Flavobacteriales > Flavobacteriaceae > Wocania_A. Next base: position 736,874 of record CANMUP010000001.1, read on the forward strand.
AGCTTTTGAAGCTTAAGAAACATTTCTGTTTAAAATATAAAAACCCTTTCTGGAAACAGAAGGGGTTTTATGTTTTTAAAACATCTCTTACAATTTTTAAATGATGGTTAGTATGCATTTTTAAAAAGTGCAAGGTTTGCTTTTTTGATAATTTCCCAAAAATAAAATGCTTAAAATAAGCTGTTCCTGGCAATCCTTTAAAAGTATCAATGTGGTTTTTTGCAGTTTGTAACTGAGCATGTAAATCTTCTGATGTTATTATTTTAGGAGGTAAAACAAACTTAGGTGCTTTCACCTTACCTCTTGGGATATACCTTAAAGGGAATAAAACCATACGCCAAAAATTAAATTCTCGTTTATAATCTTTTGGGTTAGATTTTATGGTCCACTCACTCACTGCATTAAAAACTTTTAAACTATGGTCCAGTTGCCAACCAATATCAGATTTTGTAACGTTTGGGTTTGTTTTGTCCTTAAAAGGTATATTTTGCTCTATTTCAGATAACAACAGATTTAAAGCTTCAATTTTTTTATTGCTCATTATTACAATTTAATTTAAAAAGATATTAATTTAATTCTTAACTTTATCTATTGCATTTGCAATTATGAATTGTTTCACTTAAAACTATTGTTTATGCTACAGTTTAGAACAGAAATTAGAAATTCTCCAACACAACAAACTATTAAGGTTTTTTTAAGCGATGAATCTTTAGATAATAATGTTAAGCATTATTTAGAAAGTTTTAATGAGATTGAACTTATTGAAATACGAAAAAGCGTTGAACGTAATCGTGTTTCTGAAAATATTACCATTTTTAGAAAGGATGGTGTAGATATTAATTCTTTGCAAACTAGAATTGATGAGAGTTTGAATAGATATTTCTCTGAAAAGTAAAAAAGAAAAACCTTTTATAATATTATACAAGCTACAGGCGTTGTTTTGTTATGAAAACACGGTTCCTCTACGTATTTTGTTTTGCATCTTTTATAGGCTTTTCACAACAAAACGAATCGATTAAAACCATTCATATATTTGTTGCACTATGTGATAATGTTAATCAAGGCATAGTTCCAGTTCCTTCAAAACTTGGCAATGGTCAAGATGTTAAAGGCAATTTATATTGGTCTGCACTTTATGGTGTGAAAACTCATTTTAAAAATAGTAAGGACTGGACTTTAATTTCTTCTAAAAAAAATATTAGCAATCATATTTTAGAGCGTGTCTTATTTAAACATAAAATGACCAACACCTATCTTTTAGCTGATGCTTATGACGGAAAGTACATAAAACAAACAACCATTGATTTTTTAGAAGCTTCAGCAGGAAGAAATACAATTAATGTTACACATAAAGAACAGGTGTTAAAATTTGGCGGTGATGCAAAATTGCTAGCCTATATAGGTCATGATGGTTTAATGGAGTTTAATGTTGAAGGCCAATTTAAACCATTGAATAATAATAACCGAGATGCGATTATTTTAGCGTGTGTGAGTAAAGATTATTTTAAACCATATATAGAAAAAACAAAGGCTAATCCATTGGTGTGGACCACAGGGTTAATGGCCCCTGAAGCTTACACCTTAAAATGGGCAATAGACGGTTGGATTTTAAATGAGACTGATTTACAAATTAGAGAACGCGCAGCTAAAGCTTACAATCACTATCAAAAATGTGGAATTAAAGGGGCTAGGAATTTATTGGTTACAGGTTATTAATTGCACTAGCGATTGCAACGGCATCCTTTTTAAAAATAAAAATTAGTAATAAACTTTGTTTTGAACTAAAAACAAGCAGATTGCCACATCGTTTACTCCTTGCAATGACGTTTTAAAAAGATATAGTGGAAAGCGCGGTTTGTTTTGGCTTTTTCTGCCAAAATAAAATTGCCCAAAAAAATCGCAAAACAGACTAGCATGATTATGAGATTTCTCTCTTTGTTCGAAATGACAGAAAATAAAAAATCCCAAACATTTCTGCTTGGGATTTTAGTTTATAATGAGATGCTGAAACAAGTTCAGCATGACGTTCAATTAATATCTGTAATGTTCTGGTTTGTATGGACCATCAACAGTTACACCAATATAACTTGCTTGCTCTTCGCGAAGTTCTGTTAACTCAACTCCAATTTTTGCTAAGTGTAATTTTGCTACTTTTTCGTCTAATGCTTTTGGTAACATATATACATCGTTTTTGTAAGCATCGGCATTATTCCAAAGTTCGATTTGAGCTAAAGTTTGGTTTGTAAACGAATTACTCATTACAAAACTTGGGTGACCAGTTGCACAACCTAAGTTTACTAAACGACCTTCGGCAAGTATAATAATATCTTTTCCGTTAACGGTATATTTATCTACCTGAGGCTTAATCGTGTTTTTAGTATGCCCGTGATTGTCGTTTAACCAAGCCATATCAATTTCGTTATCAAAATGCCCAATGTTACAAACAATAGCTTTGTCTTTTAAAGCTTCAAAATGACGAGACTGTACAATATCTTTATTTCCAGTTGTTGTAATTACAATATCAGTATTACCAATTACAGTTTCTAATTTTTTAACTTCAAAACCATCCATAGCAGCTTGTAATGCGCAAATTGGATCTATTTCTGTAACGGTTACAATACTCCCAGCTCCTTTAAAAGAAGCAGCAGTACCTTTACCAACATCACCATAACCACAAACTGTTACTCGCTTACCAGCTAACATAATATCTGTTGCACGACGAATAGCGTCTACAGCAGATTCTTTACATCCGTATTTGTTGTCAAATTTAGATTTTGTAACCGAATCGTTTACATTAATTGCAGGCATTGGTAACGTTCCATTCTTTACACGCTCATACAATCTGTGAACTCCTGTTGTAGTTTCTTCAGATAAACCATTAATTCCAGAAGCTAATTCTGGGTATTTATCTAAAACCATATTAGTTAAATCACCACCATCATCAAGAATCATGTTTAAAGGCTTTCTATCTTCACCAAAAAATAAAGTTTGCTCGATACACCAATCAAATTCTTCTTCAGTCATATCTTTCCATGCATAAACTGCAGTTCCAGCATCAGCAATGGCCGCCGCTGCTTGATCTTGCGTAGAGAAAATGTTACAAGAACTCCAAGTCACTTCTGCACCTAAAGCTTGTAAAGTTTCAATTAATACTGCAGTTTGAATAGTCATGTGTAAACATCCTGCAATACGAGCGTCTTTAAGAGGTTGTGAATCTTTATATTCTTCTCGAAGACTCATAAGTCCTGGCATTTCTGCTTCTGCTAATTCTATTTCTTTTCGTCCCCAAGCTGCAAGCGATATGTCTTTTACTTTATTTGCTACGTAAGGAATTGTTTTTGTACTCATAGTATTTTTCTTAAATGTTTTAAAGTATAACAACTTTGTTTTAGCACTTAAAAATAGTTAAATTCGCTAATCAAAATTGTTATGTGTCATAGACCGTGCAAATATAATCAATAACTTTCAGAATATTAAATGCCTCTTTATAAAACCATTACTCCAAACCCACAAACCACAGTTAAAATCTGGAAAATTTCAGAGTCTTATAATGATTTGTTTCAATCTATAACTTTAAACCCTGAAAGTTTAGAACGTGTTTTGGATATGAAAAGTGAGATGCACCAACGTGGATTTTTAAGCGTTAGAAAGTTATTAGCTGAATTTGAATATTCCGATTCTGATTTGTTTTACGATGACAATGGAAAACCGCATCTAAAGGATGGTAAGCAAATTTCTATTACGCACTCATTTAATTTTTCAGCTGTTATAGTAAGTGACTTAATTGTTGGTATTGATGTTGAAAAACAACGCGATAAAATCACGATCATCGCTCATAAATTTATAGAGTATGAGTTTGATTACTTAGATGAAAATAATACGAATTACATAAAAAAGCTAACAGCTATTTGGTGTGTAAAAGAATCGTTGTATAAGCTTTACGCAATACCAGGATTAAGTTTTAAAAAACATTGTCTGGTAATTCCTTTTAATATAACTGATGACGAAACCTTAGCGTGGATTGATTATAAAGGCAAAAAACATCGATACAATATTCGCTTTTTAGAGTTTGAAGGTTTTACTTGTGCCTATGCCATAGCGCCAAATGAATAATGTTTATATAGACATACAAAGATCAATCTTAAATAGCGAAAAATTATTGGCTGTTTTAATTGATCCAGATAAATTTTCTATTGAAAACGTTACTCGTTTCTTTAAAAAAGTAAATAAATCTATCACAACACATATTTTTATTGGTGGAAGCACGGTTGAAGATAACGTTACTGAAGTATTAGTTTCGGAAATTAAAAAGCATACTAAACTCCCCGTTATTATATTTCCTGGTGATGTATCTCAAATTACAGATAAAGCTGATGCGTTATTATTTTTATCCTTAATTTCTGGCAGAAATCCAGAATATTTAATTGGAAAACATATAGAGTCTATTTCAAGATTAAAAAACACCAATTTAGAAGTGCTTTCAACAGGATATGTTTTAATAGAAAGCGGAAAACAAACAGCCGTTGAGCGCGTAACAAAAACACAACCTATAGATAGAAGCAATATTCAAAGAATAACAGATACCGCAAAAGCAGGCGAGCTTTTAGGAATGAAATTAATGTACTTAGAAGCAGGAAGCGGTGCTTTAAACCCCATAGCTACTGAAACTATTGTAAAAGTAAAAGATGAAATACAAATTCCATTAATAGTTGGTGGCGGTATAAAAAATATAAAACAATTAGAAAACGCATATAATTCTGGAGCCGATATGGTCGTAATAGGTACCGCTTTTGAAGAATGTGAATCGTTTTTTGACGATTTAAGAAAATAAACTATCATACTGAACATGTTCGGTAACCCATAAAAAGAAATAGATAACAGTATAAGCTAGAATGACAAAAAACAATTAATAAAATGGAAGTATCAGTAGATTTAACATTGTCTCCTTTACAAGATGATTACGAAAAACATATCATAGACTTTATAAAAGCACTGCGTGACTCTGAATTTACCATTTTAGAAAATCCGTTAAGCACTCAAATTTTTGGGAACTATGATAAGTTGATGCCCTTTTTGAATGAAGAAATTAAGCGTTCTTTTGAAAATACAGATATTTCAGTTTTAGCAATGAAAGTGGTAAAAACTAACAGAAGTGACTATGAACCAAATTTTTAATTTTTTTCTAGAAGCTTATCAGCAAACACCAACAATACAAATAGTATTAGAAGCTGTTGCTTTTGTATTTGGTATTGCAAGTGTTTGGTATGCTAAAAAAGAAAATATTTTGGTATACCCAACCGGAATAATTTGTACTGTAATAACTGTTTATCTCCTCTACATTAATGAATACTTTGGAGATATGATGATGAATTTTTACTATTCAGTTATGAGTGTTTATGGCTGGTGGAACTGGTCTAGAAAAAAGGGAGATAAATATGTAGTCCCAATTTCTAGAACAAATACTAAAGAGAAAATAATTGGGTTTTGCTTATTTCTAATAACAATGATAATTACTTATTTAGTATATAAAGCTAACGAATATGATATTAAAATTGTAAACTATATTGATGTTTTTACATCAGGAGTTTTCTTTACGGCAATGTGGTTTATGGCCAACAAGAAATTAGAAAACTGGACACTATGGATTTTTGCAGATTTAATAACTATACCTTTATATGCTTATAGAGGATTAGGAATGTTATCATTACAATATTTAATTTTCACCATTTTAGCAATTCAAGGATACATTGCATGGAAAAAGAGCTTAAACAACAACCTACAAACTGCTTAAAAGTTGTTTTATTTGGACCTGAGTCTACGGGAAAAACTACACTTTCAAGACAATTAGCCAGACATTATAATTCGGTTTGGGTACGAGAATATGCACGCGAATATTTACAAAACAAATGGAATGACGAGCGTAAAACTTGCGAGCCAAAAGATTTATTACCTATCGCTAAAGGGCAAATGAAATTGGAAAATGAATTAGCCAAAAAGACTGAAACTGTTTTAATTTGTGATACCGATTTGTTAGAAACTAAAGTATATTCTGAAGCTTACTATTTAGGAACCTGTGATCCTATTCTTGAAAAATACGCCTTAGAGAATACTTACGATTTGTATTTTTTAACTTATATTGATACCCCTTGGGAAGCAGATGATTTAAGAGATAAACCAGAGCACAGGTTAGAAATGTTTAACGCTTTTCAAGAGGCACTAATTAAAAACAAAAGACCTTATATATTATTAAAAGGGGATAAAAAAACTAGACTAAAAACGGCTGTAATGCATATTGATAAATTATTAAACGTAGAAGATTAATGTTATCAGAAAAAGATATCCAATATATAGAAAGTAAGGGCATAACAATCATTCAGGTTAGGAAACAAATTGAACGTATAAAAAGCGGCATGTCTTATTCTAATCTAACAGCAGCAGCAAATATTGGAAACGGAATTGAGAGTTATAATGAGCATGAGATTCAAAATTTGGTTAATTTGTATGAAACAAAACAAAACAGTTTAAATATTGTAAAATTTGTTCCAGCATCTGGTGCAGCAACACGTATGTTTAAATTTTTATTTGAGTTTTTAAATCATTTTAACCCTAAAAAAGAAACCGTTGAATCATATGCTAAAACGTATAACGATAACCTGATAAAAACTTTTATTTCAAGATTAGAAGATTTTCCGTTTTATAATGAAATCGTATCAAAAGCTAAAGCCATTAATCCTAATTTTGAAAAATTAAGTAAACAGGAAAGCTATTTAGAGTTTGTGAAAACAATGCTGCATGATAATGGTTTAAATTATAGTTTCTTTCCTAAGGGGTTACTTCCATTTCATAAATACGAAGCAGAAATAGTTACAGCATTTCATGAGCATTTATTAGAGTCTACTTTATATGCTTCAACAAATAATAAAGCTGATCTGCATTTTACAGTTTCGGAAAAACATCACCCTTATTTTAATTCAGAATTAAACAAGATTAATGACAAGCTAGAGCAAAAAACAAATGCCATTTTTAATGTGTCGTTTTCTTATCAAAAAAAAGAAACTGAAACTTTAGCTTTAACGGCCAACAATGATATTTGTAGAAACGAAGATGATTCCATTTTATTTAGACCTGCAGGACATGGTGCTTTGTTAGAAAACTTAAACGATTTAAATAGCGATCTTATTTTTATTAAAAACATCGATAATATTGTGGTTTTTAATAAGAATAAAAAACTATCTGAGTATAAAAAACTTATTGCAGGTGTGCTAATTCAAGCCCAAGAACAAGCCTTTTCTTTTTTACATAAACTTGATGAAGAATCTGTTACGGAAGAAAACATGCTAAGTATGGCGATGTTTTTATCTAAAAAAATGAATGTTTCAATTCTAGATGAGTTTGATGATTTAAGTTCAGAAAAGAAGAAACAATATTTAAAAGAAAAACTAAACCGCCCAATTCGTGTTTGCGGGATGGTAAAAAATGAAGGAGAACCTGGTGGCGGACCATTTTGGGTTAAAGATAAAAACGATGAAATATCGCTACAAATAGTAGAGTTTGCTCAAATAGATATTGAAAATGTAGAACAAGCTGAAATTGTTAAAAACGCTACACATTTTAACCCAACCGATTTAGTTTGTGGAACTAAAAATTATAAAGGGGAGAAATTTAACCTTTTAGATTTTGTAGACTCTGAAGCTGCTTTTATAACTATAAAAACACAAAACGGAGTTGATATAAAAGCGCTAGAATTACCAGGGTTATGGAATGGTAGTATGGCGTATTGGAACACCATTTTTGTTGAAATCCCTGTAGAAACTTTTAATCCTGTAAAAACAGTTAACGATTTATTAAAACCAGAACACCAAGCATAGTAATGTTTAATAAAGAAGTACTATTACAAGAGTTAACTTTTAAAGCTATTAAAAGTTCTGGAGCTGGCGGACAACATGTAAACAAAGTAGCGTCAAAAGTAGAATTGCAATTCGATTTATCAAAATCTTTAGTTTTTGATGAAGATCAAAAAGAACGTTTGCAAAATAAACTTCAACATAGATTAACTAAAGATAATGTTCTTGTTTTACAGTGTGATGAAAGCCGAAGTCAACATAAAAACAAAGACTTAGTAATTAAACGATTTTTAGAATTGATAAATAATAGTTTAATTATTCCTAAAAAAAGGATTCCTACTAAAATTCCAAAATCTGTTATTAGAAAACGTTTAAAAAACAAGCGTAATCGTTCAGAAAAAAAAGCCAATCGCAAAAAACCAAACATTGATTAAAAACCAATTGTGACTTTGAGTAATTTTTTTTTTGAAAATTGTACCGAGAAGTTTTTATAAATCCATAATTCGTTACTACATTTGCAACGTTCTCAAAAAAGGGGTGCCAATAAGTGGCTGAGATCATACCCATTGAACCTAGAACAGGTAATGCTGTTTAGGAAACGAGCGTAAAGAAAACGTTCAGTGAACATTTTTAGCGAGCGCGATTAGTTCATCTTATATATGATGCTAAGAACAAAGCTAAATTTTAACTGAAAAATTTCTAACGTTCAAAAACTAATTTATTAATAATAAAGAATAATCACCTCTTTTTATTCGATTTTAAATGTAATCGTAATGAAAAATTTATTTCTTTTTTTAACGCTATTAGTGTTAAGCGTCAGTGCAAATGCACAACAAAATCAAGCCAAACAAGATTCTACTAAAGTTGAAAAACTAGATGAAGTTTTAGTAAAAGCAGTTCGTGTAAATGCAACATCACCTATTACACATTCTAACGTTAGTAAAAAGGACCTAGAAAAACGCAATTTAGGTCAAGATTTACCAATTTTACTTAACTATTTACCATCAGTTGTAACAACTAGTGATGCTGGAGCTGGTGTAGGTTATACAGGTATTAGGGTGCGTGGTGTAAGTGCACAATCTACTAACATAACAATTAACGGGATTCCGTATAATGACACAGAATCCTTAGGAACTTTTTGGGTGGATTTACCAGATTTCTCATCATCTGTAGAAAATTTACAATTGCAACGAGGTGTTGGCACATCAACCAATGGTTCTGGTGCTTTTGGAGCCAGTATTAATATTTTAACTGATGCCGTTTCTAATGAAGCAAATGGAGAAATTTCTAATGCTTTTGGCAGTTACAATACTAGAAAACACAATATTAAATTTAGCACGGGGTTATTAAATAATCATTTTGAATTATCGGGGCGCTTGTCTCAAATAAATTCTGATGGCTATATTGATAGAGCAACTTCCGATTTGAAATCTTATTTCTTACAAGGCGCTTATGTAAATAATGGAACATTAATTAAAGCTTTGGCATTTGGAGGACATGAAATAACTTATCAAGCATGGAATGGTATTGATGCAGCAACTTTAATAAGTAACAGGAAATTTAATCCGTCTGGAATGTATACTGATGAAAGCGGAGCGACAAGGTTCCATGAAGATGAAGTTGATAATTACAAACAAGATCACTATCAATTGCATTGGAATGAAAGATATAACAATAATTGGTCCACTAACCTTGGTTTAAATTATACGTATGGTCGCGGGTATTTTGAGCAATATAAAGAAGGCGAGGATTTTGCAGATTATGATTTAGAAGAAATTATCATTGGCGGAGAAACTATCAACGAAACTGATTTAATTCGTCGTCGTTGGTTGGATAACGACTTTTATGTATTAAATGCAAGTGCTAATTATAAAAAAGGAGCCTTAGATATGTCTTTTGGAACTTCATATAGTAGTTATATTGGTGATCATTTTGGCGAAATTATTTGGGCACGTTACGCAAGTAATTCAGAAATAGGAGATACTTATTATAAAGGTCAGGGTAAGAAAAAAGATTTTAGCATATTCACAAAAGCTACCTATAGACTTAATGGTAAAGTGAGCTTATATGGAGATTTGCAAATGAGATTTATAGATTATACAACTACGGGATTAACTTCTGATAGAGTGAATTTGTTGGTTGATGAAAATTATAATTTCTTTAACCCTAAAGCAGGGGTAACTTATGAGTTGAATAAGAAAAACAACGTATATTTTTCTTATGCTAGAGCAAATAGAGAACCAAGTAGAAGTGATTTTGAAAGTAATCCAAACATAAAATCAGAGCAATTAAATGATTTTGAATTAGGTTGGAGGCATAATAATGATGCAGTTAGAATAAGCGCTAATGCCTATTATATGTTATACAACGAGCAATTGGTTTTAACGGGCGTTATTGACAATACAGGAACACCAATTAGAACAAATAGTGGAAAGAGTTACCGTTTAGGTTTAGAAGTTGATGCTACTGTACAAATAACAAAACATTTTGCAGTACAACCCAATTTTACAGTGAGCACTAATAAAAATAAGAAAACTATTATTTCAAGAGACGGAGCATTGATAGATCTAGGTAAAACTAATATTTCGTATTCTCCAGATTTTATTGCAGCGAATGCATTGATTTTTCAACCAACAACTAACTTTCAAATCTCCTTTTTAAGTAAATATGTTGGAGAACAGTTTATGAGTAATACAGATTCTGAAGTTTCGAAATTAGAGAGTTATTTTGTAAATGATTTTAATGTAACTTATGAAATTAAAACTAATTCAATATTTAAATCAATACTTTTATCTGGATTAATAAATAATGTTTTTGGAGAAAAATATGTGTCAAACGGCTACATATATATAGATAGCTGGAGTACACCTGGAGCATCTTTTGAAGTGCCAGGATATTACCCACAAGCAACAACCAATTTTTTAATTGGAGCAACTTTAAAGTTCTAAAAAAGAAGAAAAATTTATATCTAAGCCTCAGTATTTATATTGGGGCTTTTTTTAGTTAAAAACAAGAAGTGTATTTCCATTCTCTTCAACACGGTAATTTTTTAATCCACATTGTAAACTTGTGTTTTCTAAAGGTTGCCCAGTTACAAAGCTATATTTGTTTTCGTCTGCGCAACCGCAAGTACCTTCTAATCCAGAACCTGTAACTATCGAGCAAGCACTTGGGGTATGATTAGGATCTGCAGCATCCCAAGCAAAAAAGCCAGAGCCAGCATTAGTAACTATAACACCACCATTACCAACATTACCAACATAAACAGAATTTCCAATAGAGTTAAGTTGGTTATACTGCGGTAAATTTAAATTGATACTTACATTAACACTTACATCAAGTAAAAATTTACAGTTTTTATTGTCTACAGAATTTTTACTACAAGAAGTGAAAATAACAAAGATTATAAGATAGAAATATGGCTTCATTGTGCTAAAAGATTAAACCGCAATTTACTAACAAAAAGCAGATTGAGATAAATATTTTGTATATTTGTTGTACAATCTCGTGGAAACGGGATTTTTTTATTCCGAGCACTTGTAATAACAAATATCAAGCTGTGTTTCGGAATCTTTTTATTAAGTAAACGATGAAGTTATGAGTAAAGTATCATACTATACACCAGAAGGATTAAAAAAGTTAAGAGCTGAGCTAAAGCAGTTAAAAGATGTAGAGCGTATAAAAGCTTCAAAAGCAATTGCAGAAGCTAGAGATAAAGGCGATTTAAGTGAAAATGCTGAATATGATGCGGCAAAGGAAGCACAAGGTATGTTAGAAATGCGAATTTCTAAATTAGAGGAAGCATTAGCTGGAGCACGTATAATTGATGAATCACAGTTAGATAATTCTAAAGTATTGGTATTATCAAAAGTTAAAATAAAAAATCAAACCAATGGTATGGAAATGAATTATACTTTGGTTGCCGATGGTGAAGCAGATTTAGCTTCAGGTAAAATATCTGTTAATTCACCTATTGGAAAAGGACTATTAGGAAAATCTGTTGGAGATGTAGCAGAAATAGAAGTACCTAACGGCGTAATGAAATTTGATGTAATCGAGATTTCTAGATAATTAAGTATAAAAGTATTTTAAAAAAAGATTCCTGTTTAAGTTAAGCAGGAATCTTTTATATTTACAGATACTCTCAAAACTCTCAAGATATATGGCTTCAATTTTCACTAAAATAGTAAATGGCGAAATTCCTTGTTATAAAGTTGCTGAAACTGATGATTTTTTAGCATTTCTTGATGTAAACCCTAATAGTAAAGGGCATACACTTTGTATTCCCAAAAAAGAAGTGGATAAAATTTTTGATTTAGATGAAACTACTTATAACGGTTTAATGCACTTTTCGAGACAAGTGGCTATAGCTATTGAAAAAGCTATTCCGTGTAAGCGTGTAGGAATGACAGTTATAGGATTAGAAGTTCCGCATACACATGTACATTTAATTCCGTTGCACTCTATGGAAAATGCGCGTTTTATTCAAAAAGTAAAACTGACACCTGAAGAATTTCAAAATATAGCCGAAACTATTAAATCACATTTATAATTTAGGGTAAAGTATAAAAAATAGAATAACAATAAAAGTTACAGCAATAAATGCAATAACAAACCAAGTTGTTTTTTTTAAATAGGTTGATACTTTTTTTGGTACAAAAGCTTTCTGATGATATTCAAAAACGCGCTCAATATCCTCGGTCCATTGCTCAGGATAAATACTAGTATTACAAGTTTTACAAGCTATACTGTTTTTAATGTTATTAGTTATTGATTTGTAAAATTTAGTTTCAATAAACTGCTGTTTAAAAGTTAAACGCAAGCCGTCTTTACTATAACATTCTGGACAATTATTATTTAGCGCTACTTCCTTTATGGTGATGAATTTCTCAGACATAATTTTTAGAGATTATTAAACTGCTCTCGATAAAGCAATTTGTATAGTTGTACCCTTGTTTATATCAGATTGCAAAACTTTAATTTTACCATCATGAAAATCTTCTATAATGCGCTTGGTAAGCGATAAGCCTAATCCCCAACCGCGCTTTTTGGTGGTATATCCAGGTTCGAATATTTTTTTAAATTGATTTTTTTGAATACCCTTTCCAGTATCTATTACACTTACTTTTACGTTGTTTTCAAGTTGAGAGATTTCAAGAGTAAGTTTGCCCCGGCCTTTCATAGCATCAATGGCATTTTTAACTAAGTTTTCAATAACCCAACTGTATAATTGTTTGTTAAGTTTTACAGGAATATCGCCACTAGGAGTTATAATTTCAAAATCTACAAGTTTTGATGATCTCGATTTTAAATAGTCATAAGAGTTAATTGTTTCCTTTATAATATCTGCAACTTCTAAAGTTGGGATAGATCCTATTTTACTAAAGCGTTCTGTTATAGTTTGTAAGCGATCAACATCTTTTTCAATTTCAATAATATATTCAGGGTTAACATGTTCACTTTTTAAAATTTCTGTCCACCCAATTAAAGACGATAAAGGCGTGCCAATTTGATGCGCCGTTTCTTTTGCCATACCAGACCACAACTTATTTTGAGTCGCATTTTTGTTACTGCGATAAAAGAAAAATATAACCGCACCAAACAAAATGATAATAAGTATTAGAGCCAGCGGATAGTATTTTAGTTTGTTTAATAATGGAGAATTACCATAGTATATTGTACTTATAATTTTTCCGTCTTGTTTTACTTTTATTGGATCATTTTCTTTTTCAAATTTTAAAATTAGTTTTTCAATATATATTGAATCTTTTGCTCTAGTTTCATCAATATTATTATAACTAGAAATATTGCCATCAGAATCTACCAGAATCATTGGAGTTGTTTTATTACTTGTAATAACTTTTAATGACAAATTACCCATATCAACATTAAGGTTGTTCATTTTTTGTAAATCGGTTTGAGCAAACGACCAATTTTCCATTTTCACACGTTCTTCTTCCTTAAAGTGTTGAAAAAACTCATAAGTTTTCCATAAAATAAGAGACACCATTATAAATGATGCAGCAATCATAACCCAACGAAATGCATTTCTATACTCGGTAAAAATCATTAACTACTAGTTTAACATGTAATATAATGTAAATCTGTTAATATTATTGCGCAAGTTGTTAGTAAATCGGTTTTTAGTTGAATAGTATAATAGTTACATTTGTTGAACTTAAAAAAGTTTAATGACGTCATTTGAACCTAAAGACATTTCAACAGGTAAATTGCACAGCTATTTGTTAAGTGCAGTTGCACCAAGACCTATAGCCTTTGCAAGCACCTTAGATGCTGATGGCAACCCAAATTTATCGCCATTTAGTTTTTTTAATGTGTTTAGTGCAAATCCACCAATTATGATTTTTTCGCCTGCACGTCGTGTTAGAGATAACACAACTAAGCATACATTACAAAATGCTGAGGCTATAAAAGAAGTTGTTATAAATGTGGTAAATTACGATATGGTTCATCAAATGTCGCTCAGCAGTACAGAGTATGCTGAAAGTGTTAACGAGTTTGATAAAGCAGGTTTAACGATGTTAAAATCAGATATTGTAAAACCTTTTCGTGTTGCCGAATCACCTGTGCAATTTGAATGTAAAGTGAATGAGATTGTAAAATTAGGAACAGAAGGTGGCGCAGGAAACTTAATTATATGCGAAGTTGTTAAACTTCATATAGATAATGATGTTTTAAATGAAGAAGGCGTTATAAATCAGAAAAAGCTAGATTTGGTAGCCAGAGCTGGTGGTAGTTATTATACACGCGCTAAAAAAGGATTTTTTGAAATACCAAAACCAATATCAACTTTAGGTATTGGCGTAGATAGTTTTCCGGATTTTGTAAAAAACAGCATGGTTTTAACCGGAAACGATTTAGGCATGTTAGGTAATATTGAAAAACTACCAACCGAACAAAGCGTTAATGATTTTGTTAAAGATTTGGGTGAACGCTACCCAAATATAAAAACAGCGACACATAGACAAAAACATAAATTAGCACGTAATTATTTAAGTTTTGGAGATGTAGAAAGTGCTTGGAAAATATTGCTGTCCTGATTTGAAAATAGGTAGGCAATCTAAATTATGGAATATTAATAAAGGATAAATAATAATTAAATGGAAGTTCAAGGAAGAATTAAAATGGTAGGAGAAACTCAAACTTTTGGAAGTAATGGGTTTAGAAAAAGAGAAATAGTTGTAACTACAGAGGAGCAATATCCACAACATATAATGGTGGAATTTGTTCAGGATAAAACAGACTTATTAAACAGCTACCAAGTTGGGCAACAAGTTAAAATTAGTATTAATTTACGAGGTAGAGAATGGGTTAATCCACAAGGAGAAACCAAATATTTTAACTCCATTCAAGGTTGGAGAATTGAAGCTTTGCAAGCTGAAGCTTCTGGAGAAAACATACCGCCAGTACCACCAGCTGATGCTTTTGAACCTGCTGGCGATTTAAAAGAAGAAGATCATGACGATCTTCCTTTTTAAATAATTTAGTCATTCCCGCGTAGGCGGGAATTTTATTGTATGGACCTCTTTGTTTATTGAAACTTAGAGGTTTATTACTTTTACAGATAATCACAATGCAACTCCTAACCCAAGACATATGGTTTCCAAACATATCCGAAGCTACCGAGGATGGCTTACTGGCTATCGGAGGTGATTTATCTGTTAAACGATTACTTCATGCTTATAAACATGGTGTTTTTCCTTGGTTTGAAGCAGAAGAACCCATTTTGTGGTGGTCGCCTAATCCAAGGTTTGTGTTGTTTCCAGAAAAGCTAAAAGTTTCAAAAAGCATGAAACAAGTATTACGTAATTGCGATTATACGGTTACTGTTAACAAAGCTTTTAAAGAGGTGATTACAGAATGTTCTAAAACAAAACGCGATGGACAAGCAAGCACTTGGATAACTAATAGTATGATTGAAGCATATGTGAATTTGCACGAGCTAGGTTACGCAAAATCCGTTGAGGTTTGGAGAGATAATACATTGGTCGCAGGATTATATGGTGTAGATTTAGGAAACCATGTGTTTTGCGGAGAAAGTATGTTTACCAAAGAAAGCAATGCTAGTAAAGCTGGTTTTATAACGTTTATACAAAACACAAATTACAAACTTATCGATTGCCAAGTATATACCAAACATTTAGAAAGCTTGGGTGCTGAGGAAATTTCTAGAACCCTTTTTTTGAAGTTTTTATAGCTCCGAAATTAAATATTCAAAAAAATATTCAAAAAGATGTAATAATCGTTAACTTCTACCACTAATCTTTAAAAACAGTGTTTGAGTAACGATTTTTATATATCATCAATTTTACCCTATTCCGGAATAATAATAAAGATATGTAGGGCATATACCGATTCGCAAGAAGATTTTGAAGATTACTATCAAGAGGTCTGCCTGCAAATATGGAGAAGTCGAGATAAGTTCCGTGGAGACGCAAAATGGTCTACTTGGATATACAGACTGTCGCTAAATATATGCTTGACATTAATCAAGAAAAAGAAAAAAAATCGCCAGCATTATAATTCAAATTATAAGGTTCAAAATGAAGCGTTAGAAGATGATTCTCGTACGTTTTCAGACGAATCACTTAATCTACTTTATGAAGCAATCAAACAGTTATCTGAAATTGATAGAGCAATTATTTTACTTTATCTGGAAGAAAAACCTAATAAAGAAATTGCAGAAATTATTGGTACAACACCAAATAATATAGGTGTTCGTGTGAACAGAATTAAAGAAAGATTAAAAAAATTACTAGATGGAAAAATCAATTGAAACAATATGGAAGCAAGGTTTTTTAGATAATAATGCCATGGTAGCACCAAAGCTAAATAACCTATACAATCAAAAATCTATTCATATTATAGATAAGTTTAAAAGAATGTTTAAAATAAACCTTAACGCTCTCGTTATATTCTCTTTTGTTGTTTTAGTAGCCTCTTTTTTTGTAAAGATACCTGTTATGGGAGTGCTCATGTTTATTTTACTAAACGTTATTGTGATCGTAAATAAAAAACTGTTTAAAGGTTTAAGTACTATAGATAAGAATGTGAGTAGTTACCAATATCTTAAATCTTTTGATGCTTGGATGAAATCTCAAATTGCAGTTAATTATAAAATGTCTAGATATATATATCCATATATTTTTATTGCAATGGTTTCTGGGTTTTGGTTTTCTACTCCATTTCAAGAATCTTTAGATAGAATATTAGGAAATCATGAGGTATATTATCTTTTTGGAATACCTGTATTTTGGGTGTTAGCGATGGTAGTAATTATAATATTATTAGCAATTTTTGGTGGACGAATTTATAAATGGGATTTGAATATAGTTTACGGGCGGATATTAAAAAAACTAGATGAGTTAATTACAGATATGGAAGATTTAAGAGCCTAGTTTGAACAAATTAAAAATAACTTTTAAAAACGTGTAATATTTTTTGATTTCGAATACTAATTAAATAAAGATTAAAATTATGACTATCATTGAAGCTTCTAGTTTTTTTGAAAAATTATTAAAAGAAGCAAATAATAAAAGAGAAATAAGAGTTTACAAAAGCTTTAATACTATTCTATTAAATTTAAGAAACAGGGATTTAACAGAAGACGAATTGATGTCTATAGAAACAGAACTTAAGAAACTGGACTTAAAGTCGAACCCTGAAAACAAGAGAAAATATTTTAGCAAAAAGCTTAGTGCTTTTAAAGCTTATTTAAAAGAAGAATTTTCTTTAATCACAGAAGGTTATTACACAGTTTTAGGAATGAGCTTAGGTATGTGTTTTGGCGTTGCTATCGGTACAAGTTTTGGGTGCCTAGCACTTCAATTGGTCTTGCTGTAGGAATGGCAATTGGTCTTGCAATTGGTAGAAATAAAGATTTGGAAGCTGAAAAACAAAATCGAGTTTTGCGAACAAAAATGGCCGACTTGTAAGGTAGTTTTAATGATTAAGAGTGCTTTTGCATAAGGTTTTATGCTAAGTCTCTACTATAACTCTATAATTCGCTCCACAATAAACATCCAAAAATACTTGACAGAATTAACACATAAGCCACTAAAACATAAACCCATTTTCCTGAAAATTTGTGTATTGGTATTGAAGATAAATTAAGTGCTGCCAAAATGATTATAACGCTATAAAGAACTATAGAAAAAGTAGAATGCTGAAATAAAGTTTCAAATAAAAAGACAAAAGCAAGAATAAGCGCATTATTATCTACAGATAATCCCATATAGGTTTCATTGTCAATAAGACCATAAATATTAAAATAACTTAAGCGTATTGCACAAGCAGCAATAATTACAAATGCACCTGGTATAAACCATATTTCATAATTTCCATAGCTTAAAAGTAATATTGCAGGGTAAACACCAAAACTAACAATATCTATAATAGAATCAAACTGTACTCCAAATATACTTTGTTCTTTGGTTCTACCTTTCATTTTACGCGCTATAATACCATCATACCAATCAAATAATGCGGACCATAATATGGCTATAATAGATGCTAGGAACCACCCTTCTATCGCAAAGTAAATGGCTATTACAGTGCAAAACAAGCCAACTAAAGAACAAACATTAGGTGGGTCTTTAGCAAAACTTAACATACTTGCTTGTTTATTTTTATTCATTTTACTCTCATTAAATACATTACATCTTTTAACCCATCTATTAGTGACACATTCTCTTCTTTAGTACGACTCGCAATCCTAATATATCTATCAGCATCTGGTTGGGTTTTTCCAACATTATGTTTTATATAAATATTGTATTTAATAAAAAGACGTTTTGTTACTTCTGGTCCACTTAAAGCGGCATCAGGTAAACGACAATAAATATAGTTTGCATTTGGTTTAAATACCGTCATCCCTTTTATAGTGCATAAATCCTCATAAAAAATATCTCTGTCTGCCTTAACTATTTTACAGCTATCTTCAAATTCTTTCTTGTATTTAGGTAGTATTCTAAGAAATTCTTCAGCAAAACCATTAATATTCCAAATATGAACTCTATTGCGAACAGACGCTACCAAATTTGCATTAGCCGTTAGTAAATAACCAATTCTAAGTCCGCAAATCCCGTAGGCTTTACTCATGCTTTTAAGTATAGCCATGTTAGGATATTTTGCAATATCTTGCTCCAGGCTTATTTGCTCGTTATTATCAGCAAAATCAAGAAAAGATTCATCGATAATAAGCATGCAATTATTTGGCTTAAGCTTTTCAGCCAATCGAATTAAATCTGCTTTAGGAACTAACAACGATGTCGGATTATTAGGTGTCACCACAACAGCCATATCTGCTCCAACTTTTATGGCTTCATCTGCAAATTTATCCACATCTAATTGAAATGAAGGAAAATCAAGTGGAAACTCTACAACACGCCCTTCAGGTGCCGCATTAGCATATTCATTAAAAGAAGGAACAGGAACAATTAGTTTTTTAGCTAAACTTCCAGATAATATTTTTATAATCTCTGCACCTCCATTACCTACTACAATTCTTTCTGAAGGTTGATTAATAATATCTCCAACAAGCTCTGCCAATGCATTTTGTGCCATTGGGTAATTTAAAACCAAATTGTTAATATTAGATTTTAAATGACTAAATATTGCCTCAGGTGGAAAGTATAAATTATATAAATAGGCATGGTCTGTAAAATCGTGTCTATAATAGCCACCATGCTGCTTTGATATGTATTCATATTTTTCTTCTTGTGTGGTATATTTATTTATCATTATAATTTCATTCTTAATTAAGTTATTTCCGCTCCGTCGCTTAAAGCAACTATGCTAAAGTGTTTTCTAGCGCTTCTAATTCAATCAACTCCTTAGGGAACAACAATTCGGCTTTGGCCAAGTCTTTAAGAGTATCTATTTCATACCATGGTTGATGGTCAAATGAAACCGATTCTAAAACCAAACTCTTGTTGTGAGTCATTTCTGCAAAAACGCTCTCATAATAACAATTTACACTCCCTTCTGAAATATATTGATTCAGTCTTTTAATGATGGATTTCCACGATGAAAGGGAAAAACTGTAAATATTCACTGTTTTATATCGGATACCCGAATAGGCCTCATTAGTTCCTTTTTGGAATTTAGTAACCTTATTTGCTTTATCTATAGAAACCGTTGTACCGTTAAGCCATGGCTTCATAAGTGCAACAGCCATTCTATCAGGATAAACCATATTATCCAGTAAAGTAGTGTTTAATACTAAATCGCTTTCAAAAAGTACAAATGGTTCGTTTATGATATGACGAGCCATCCAAAGTGAATAAATATTATTGGTAGTCTTATATAAAGGGCTATGAATATATTCAATAGAAATGTCTCCAGATCTTTCACCAAGATTATCTATAATACATTCTTTTAAATGGCCAGTTACAATTACAAGTCGCTTAAACCTTTGACTTTTTAAATTCTTTAATAGCCTATTAAGAATCGACTTGTCACTTACTAGCGTAAGACACTTTGGGGAATTTTCTGTTAATGGAAAAAGACGGCTTCCTGTACCAGCCGCAAGAAGTAATGCTGTGGTTATTCGATTTTGACCACAATCATTACCTAAATCATTATTCATACAAAATTGTATTAATGACACCAAAAAAACTAAACATGCATTGAAGCATCTAGCGTACTAATTATTAGCACTCTGATGTTGGATTAGTTTCCTGATAATTCAACTATAAGTATGAAGTCCGCTAATGTGATGATTATGCCTCTAGAGGTCATCAACAAAAATGATAGTGAATGATTGATACTAAAAAGATTAGTAATCCTTGGGTAAAGGTACGCTAATTAATAAGACTAGCTAATTTTATGTTTTTGTTGCATATAAAAATATGACAGAAGCTTTCTTTTTATACATGTGAAATAAAAAGGAAAGCACAAAATCAAACTTCTTTATACCTAAAACACTCAATTTCATGGTCATTCACCATGCCTGTAGCTTGCATATGAGCATAAACAACTGTAGATCCCACAAATTTAAAACCACGCTTTTTTAAATCTTTACTGAGTTTATCGCTTAAAGGAGTATTTGCAGGTACTTCACTTAAATTTTTAAAACCATTATTAATCGGTTTTCCATCAACAAACCCCCAAATGTATTTTGAGAACGACCCAAATTCTTCTTGAATTTTCATAAAAGCTTGAGCGTTAGTAATGGTGGCGTTTACTTTTAGCTTATTTCTGATAATGCCAGCATCTTGTAGTAGGGTATCAATCTTATCTTGTTTATAGTTGGCAATTTTTTTGTAGTCGAAATTATCAAAAGCTTTTCTGAAATTTTCGCGTTTACGTAAAATAGTAATCCAGCTTAGCCCAGCTTGAAAAGTTTCTAAAATTAAAAATTCAAAAAGGGTGGCATCATCATAAACAGGAACACCCCATTCTTCATCATGATAGGCTTCATATAACGCATCACCAACGGACCAATCACATCTATGTTTTGTACTCATAATATTACTGTAAGGTTTAAATTAAAAACATGACAAATATCATCTTAATTAAAATACCAAGATACTAAATTTGCGTGATCAGATTTTGTCTCAAAAAATAAATTTATGGATTCTATTATAAAAAAAAGTTTAGAGAAAAGTATATCGTATAAAACCTATAGAAGTTTGGTTAAGCAGTTAGCAGACGGAAATTCTACAACTGGTTTAGAAAAAACGGAGGCTTTAATAAACTATACTAAGCTTAACGACAGACGTATGAAACGTTGGGATAAAACCGTGAAAATTTCAGAAGAAGCTAAAAATAGAATTGAATCTTTTAACGAAGCCAATACTTGGTTGTTGATTACAGAGAGTTGGTGTGGCGATGCCGCACATGTTACACCTGTAATAAACAAAGTAGCAGAATTAAACGAAAATATTAATTTAAGAATAGTACTTCGTGATGAAAACCCAGAATTGATGGATGCATTTTTAACCAACGGAGGTAGAGCTATACCAAAATTGATAATGATTGATAAAGAGTCTGGAAAAGTAACAAATACTTACGGACCTAGACCAAGTGAGGCAACAAATTATGTAAATAGATTTAAAGCGAAATATGGTAAGCTTACTCCAGAATTTAAGGAAGATTTACAGCATTGGTATAATAAAGATAAAGGGCAAAATGTAATAGAGGATCTTACCGAAATAATGTGCCAATTACAGCCTACTGTTTGCCTATAAAGAGAAACGTAATAGAACCTATTTGACTTTTTTTAGTAGCATTGGCACTAAATTGAGATTTTTTAGCATATTCCAAAGCATGTTCAGTCAAACACTCATTTGATGTTGATGATGAAGAATTTACATAAGCATCTGTAACATCCCCTTTTGCGTTTACAGTAATATTAATAACTATTTTTCCGCCAATTTCGCATAAATAAATAGGAATAGGGATATACACTTTTTTTCTATCTACAAGTGAAAAACTAATGGTACTTTTTGTATTCGCTCCTTCATCTTGCTGTTTTTTAAGCAAATCATTTACTTTACTATATGACGAAAGTTCTTCTGTATTTAATTTAGAATCATCAGGTTCTTCATATTCCTTTTTAAACGCATCAGCTTGTTCTGATGCATTATTGCTTTTTGGAACATAATCTTCAGGAGGAGCAATAGGTTTGTAAGCTTCAGCAAAATGCTTATTGTTGCTGGTTTCGTTAAAAGCCTTATTGGTTTCAGCTTTACTGGCATTTAGTTGCTCTAAAGCTTCTAAAATTTTAATCTCTTCTTCGGTTAGTTCTTCTTCTGGCTCCATTTCATAAAAGCTTTCAGAAATGAATTCACTGTGTTTTTTTAACCCTAAATTAAAAATAGAAAGCACAATAGTTCCCGTTAAGAGAAACGTGATAAGTAGGGCTTTATGTTGATTTGTTAGGTTCAAATCTTTATTAATTTATAGCAATTCTGTATGGAATATACGTAAAAATAAACAAATTAGTCTTTTAGGGATGTAATAAAGGTTTCAATTGAAACGGCATTGTCAACATTAAAAGCACCAATCTTAGTGCGTCTGAGAGCTGATAAATGTGCTCCAGATTGTAATGCTTTACCAAAATCATTAGCTAAAGAACGTATATAAGTACCTTTACTACAAACCACTCTAAAACTAATACTTAAGCCATCAATCTTCGTGATTTCAAAGTCTTGAATGCTTACAGTTCGTGTTTTAATCTCTACTGCTTTGCCTGCCCTTGCATATTCATATAAACGTTTTCCGTCTTTTTTTAATGCTGAAAAAACAGGTGGATATTGTTGAATTTCGCCAATAAATTGTTTGGTCGTTTCTTGTATTAAATCGGGTGTAATATGTTCGGTTGGGAAAGTGTTATTTATTTCGGTTTCTAAATCAAAAGAAGGAGTCGTGCTTCCTAAAACAAAAGTACCCGTATATTCTTTTATTTGGCCTTGAAAAGTGTCAATTTGCTTAGTCATTTTTCCTGTACAAATCACTAATAAACCTGTCGCTAAGGGGTCTAAAGTGCCTGCGTGACCAACTTTTATTTTTTTAATTTGAAAAGCTTGTCGAATTTCCCAACGGAGTTTATTTACTACTTGAAACGATGTCCAGTTTAGAGGTTTGTCGACTAATAATACTTGACCAGAAAGATACTCTTCTTTAGAAATCATATTATGAATTTAAAAAAGAAAATACAATGGCAATTACCCCAACAATGGCACAATAGATAGCAAAATAAGAAAGCTTACTCTTTTTTACTAATGCAATCATCCATGTACAGGCAAATAAACCAGCTACAAAAGCAGCAATAAACCCAACTGAAAGCGAAGTAATGTTTTGGCTTTCCATTGAAATATCTCCACTTAAAACATCTTTAGCAATTTTTCCGAATATTAAAGGCACAACCATTAAAAATGAAAAGCGAGCTGCTTTGGTTTTGTCGTTTCCTAGTAATACCGATGTAGAAATTGTTGCTCCAGAACGAGAAATGCCTGGAAGCATTGCGATGGCCTGAGCAATACCTATAATAAAAGCGTTTTGAAAAGATACTTTTTTGTTGGTGTTCTTTGCTTTGTCTGCTAAATATAAAAGCAATGCTGTAATGATTAACATAAAACCTACAAGTTTAATGTTTCCTCCAAACAATTCTGCAAATTGAGATTCATAAGTAAAGCCAATAACAGCTGCTGGAATCATAGAAATTACAATTTTAGAAACAAATTGTAAATCTTCATTCCATTTAAACTTTAAAACACCTTTTATTAGATCTAAAATATCTTTTCTAAAAACAACAATAGTACTTAAAGCAGTTGCAAAGTGCAAAACAACAGTAAATAGTAAACTCTCTTCAGGTACTGAATTATCACCAAGAATAGCTTTTCCTAATTCTAAATGCCCACTAGAAGATACAGGCAAAAATTCGGTAAGCCCTTGAATAATTCCAAGAATAATTGAATCGATTATATCCATTACTTTTTATCAGGATTCAATAAAATAGCATACACTTGAATACCAAAACCAATTAAAATTAAAGTAGGAGCTAACCTTATGCGTCTCCAGTTAAAAATTTCAGGATTGAAAACATTGGGATCATCACTACCGCCACCGGCCATCAAAATAAAACCTAGCGCAATACAAGCTAAACCAATAAACATAAATTTATAGTTTTTCTTTCCAAAAACAAATACAGGCTTTGCGTTTTCTTTTCGTTTTTTCTCTCCCATAATTCTTTATAAAGTAGACATGCAAATTAACGGATTTATTTAAAAAGATATGTTAACACCTTTGTAAATTATCTAATAATACAATTCATCAGTTTTTAAATTTAAAAAACGCTGGGTTGCAAAATGCGTGCTAATCCAAGTTATAATAATGCCTAAAGCAAATATAAAAACAAACAATAAGCTAACTAAAACAGGGTTGCTTAATAGCTCTAGTTCTGTAAATGTTTTATTAAGATAAAACAAAACAACTGCCATACCAATTAAAGCCAAAACGGCACCAATGATGCCTAAACGGACACTTTTCCAAACAAATGGACGACGTATAAATTGTTTTGTGGCTCCAACCATTTGCATCGTTTTTATTGTAAAACGCTTAGAATAAACAGCTAACCTTATAGAACTGTTAATTAATAATACAGCTATTAACGTAAAAATAGCACTAATTACCAATACCCAAAAACTTATTTTTTTAACATTGTCGTTCATTAAATTTACCAAATCGTTATCATAAGTTACTTCATCAACAAAGTTTTTATTTATCGCTTCCGCAGAAATTTTTTCAAGATGTTCTGAGGTGACAAAATCTGCTTTTAAATGTACATCGATAGAATTTTGTAACGGATTATAACCTACAAAATCCATAAAGTCTTCACCGCTTTCAGCTTTCATAAATTCGGCAGCTTGTTCTTTCGAAACATATTCGGTTGATTTTACATAATCTGCCATGGCTAAGCTTTTTTCAAGCTGTTTTACTTCAACATCTTTAGCACTATCTTTTAAATAAATGGTAACAACAACCTGTTCTTTAAAATGATCAGATACTTTTTTAGCATTAAGAATGAGCATACCTAATAAGCCCAATAAAAACAAAACCAAAGCAATACTTAATACAACAGAAAAATAGGAAGAAATAAGTCTGCGTTTTTGATGTTTTTCGAAAGATGAACTCATAAAATAGTGGATTAACTCTGTAAAAATAATAAAGTCTTTGCAATCTTCATTTATATAAACTAAAACATATTAATATTGTTGTAATTATGCTAACTTCTTGGGTTGCTTACTCAATAAATATACACCAATAACAACTAGCAAGCAGCAACCTATTTTTATTAGGTTGATATCATTTTTATATTGGTCTTGCATTAAAAAATTGGCATAAATGCTAACCATAATAAAGCTAATGGCGGGTTGTAAATATATATAACTACTATTTACTGATGGTGATACGTAGTTAAGCGCATAAACATTGAAAAGATATGCAAAAAAGGTGGTGAATATTACCACAAAGCCAATAACTAAATACGTATTTAAATCAAAGGCTGCAAAATCTGTTGAAATAAAGTCGCTAAGACCAAAAGGTAGCATAAATATAAAACCAAATAAAAATACCCAACTTATAACAGTTATGGAGTTGTATTTTTTCATAAGCGGTTTAACAACAACTAAATAAAGGCCGTAACAAGTAGCATTTAAAATAACAAACAAATTACCAAGAAAGGAACTCGTTCCACCTGAGTTATTTCCATAGATAATCAATACTATTGCTCCAATACTACCAATGCTAATACCTAATAGTTTTGTTGGTGTAATTTTTTCTTTAAGAAGAAAAAAGCTAAAAACAAGCACAATTACAGGAGTGGTAGTCATTATTATTGATGCATCAACAGGAGATGTTAAATTAATACCATGAAAAAATAATAATTGATTTGCCGCTGCACCTAAAAGGCCGCATAGCATCAATCGAGAGATATCTTTTTTTGCTATTTTTTCTTTAAAAGCAATAGATTTTAAAACCCAAAATAATGCAGTGGCACAAATCAATCTAATAAAAACAAATGCAGAAGGACCAATTTTTTGTGGCATTATACCTTTAGCTATAATATAATTTACACCATAAATTAAATTAGCTCCAAGTAAAGCTATATGCGCTTTAAGTATGTTATTCTTCAAGGATTAAATTTTCGAAATAAATTCAAAAGTAAATCTAATATTCTATAAATTGATTTAAAAAGGAATAAATAGAGTTATTTATTAAAACTAAAGGTTTTTCAGTTTGTTTATAAAGCGTAAATTTGCAACTTCTTAAAAGAGACGATAATGAAGTACAATTTCAACGAAATTGAAACCAAGTGGCAAAAATATTGGGCTGAGAATAAAACATTCAAAGCTATAAATAATAGTGAAAAACCAAAATACTATGTATTAGATATGTTCCCTTATCCAAGTGGAGCAGGTTTACATGTTGGTCATCCGTTGGGTTATATTGCTTCAGATATTTATGCGCGTTATAAACGCCACCAAGGATTTAATGTATTACACCCGCAAGGTTATGATAGTTTTGGGTTACCAGCAGAACAATATGCAATTCAAACGGGTCAACATCCAGCTATCACCACTGCCGAAAACATAAAAACCTATCGTCGTCAATTAGATCAAATAGGCTTTTCATTTGATTGGAGTAGAGAAGTTAGAACATCAGATCCAAGTTATTACAAATGGACACAATGGATTTTTATTCAATTGTTCAATTCTTGGTACAATAATGATAATAATAAAGCTGAAGACATCTCTAGCTTAACAACTATTTTTTCTTCTGAAGGAAATACAAACGTAAATGCCGTTTGTGATGATAATATTGAGTCCTTTTCTGCTGAAGAATGGAATGCTTTTTCATCTGAAAAACAACAACAAATATTATTACAATATAGATTAACATATTTAGCTGAAACAGAGGTAAACTGGTGTCCGGATTTAGGAACTGTTTTGGCAAATGATGAAATTGTAAATGGCGTTTCAGAACGTGGCGGACATCCAGTAATTCGTAAAAAAATGACGCAGTGGAGTATGCGTATTTCTGCTTATACAGAGCGTTTGCTTCAAGGATTAGATACCATTGATTGGACAGATGCTTTAAAAGAAAGTCAACGAAACTGGATAGGGAAATCTGTAGGAGCGTCGGTTACTTTTAATGTAAATGAACATGATGCTGTTATTGATGTTTTTACAACACGTCCTGACACTATTTTTGGAGTAAGTTTTATGACTTTGGCTCCAGAGCACGAATTAGTATCGCAAATAACTACACCTGAGCAAAAAGCTGAGGTTGATGCTTATATTCTAGCAACAGCAAAACGAAGCGAGCGAGATAGAATGGCCGATGTAAAAACCATTTCGGGAGCGTTTACAGGAGCATATGCAGAACACCCATTTACCAAAGAACCTATTCCGGTTTGGATTGGTGATTATGTATTGGCAGGTTACGGTACAGGAGCCGTTATGTCGGTGCCATGTGGTGATGAAAGAGATTATGCATTTGCGAAGCATTTCAATATTCCAATTCCTAATATTTTTGATGGGGTTGATATTTCTGAAGAAGCATTTGCTGATAAAGCAAATACTAAAATAGGCAATAGTGATTTCCTTAATGGAATGAACTACAAAAAAGCAACTAAACGTGCTATTTACGAATTAGAACAAATGGGTCAAGGCGAAGGTAAAACCAATTACCGTTTGCGCGATGCTGTATTTTCTCGTCAGCGTTATTGGGGCGAACCATTCCCAGTGTATTATGTAAATGGAATGCCTCAAATGATTGAAGCAGAACATTTACCAATTAAATTACCAGAAGTAGAAAAATATTTACCAACCGAAACTGGCGAACCACCATTAGGTAATGCTACGGTTTGGGCTTGGTGTACAGAAACAAATTCGGTTGTAAGCAATGATAAAATAAATGACACTAGTGTCTTTCCTTTAGAGTTAAACACCATGCCAGGGTGGGCAGGAAGTTCATTCTATTTTATGCGTTATATGGATCCTGAAAACCCAAATGAAATGGCTTCAAAAGAAGCTATGGACTATTGGCAAGATGTCGATTTGTATATAGGCGGAAGCGAACATGCTACAGGGCATTTATTATACTCTCGTTTTTGGCAAAAGTTCTTGTTTGATAAAGGAGTTGTGCCCGTTGATGAGTTTGCAAAAAAACTGATTAACCAAGGCATGATACTTGGGACTAGTGCTATTGTTTATAGAGTTTCTGGAACAAATCAATACGTGTCTAATGGATTGAAAGGTGATTTTGAAATTGAAGAAATTAGAGTTGATGTTAATATGGTTAATTCTTCAGATGAAATTGATATAGAAGAATTGAAGAAATGGCAACCACAATTTAATGATGCTGAATTTATTCTAGAAGATGGCAAATATATAGTTGGGAGAGAAGTTGAAAAAATGTCCAAACGTTGGTTTAATGTTGTGAATCCAGACAATATCTGCGAGCAATACGGTGCAGATAGTTTGCGTCTTTACGAAATGTTTTTAGGCCCATTAGAACAATACAAACCTTGGAATACAGCTGGTATTACAGGTGTCCATTCCTTCCTTAAAAAACTTTGGAAGTTGTATGTTGGTGAAAACGGATTACATGTTAATGATGCAACCCCAACTAAAGACAACTTAAAAACACTTCATAAAACCATTAAAAAGGTTCAAGAAGATATTGAGAATTTTTCGTTTAATACATCGGTGTCAACCTTTATGATTGCTGTTAATGAGTTGACTGCTCAAAAATGTACAAGTAAAGAAATATTAGAGCCTTTATTAGTTTTAATATCTCCATACGCACCACATATTGCCGAAGAACTATGGAATCAGTTAGGGAATAATGAGTCTGTTTCAACAGCTCCATTTCCAGAATTTGATGCCAGTCATTTGGTTGAGAGTAGCAAGAATTATCCAATTTCATTTAATGGAAAAATGCGTTTCACTATGGAACTCCCATTAGACATGAGTAAGGATGATATCGAAAAAGCGGTTTTAGGAAATGAAAAAACTCAAGAGCAATTGGGAGGAAGAACACCTAAAAAAGTAATTGTAGTTCCTGGTAAAATTGTAAATATTGTTGGTTAACGTCATTACGAGGAACATAACGACTTGGTAATCTGATAATAAACACATAATGATGAAAAAATTAAGTTTTGTTTTAGTTCTATTTTTAAGTTTTGCATGTAAAAACAATACAGAAACCAAGGTTGTTGAAATGTCTTGTGGACAATGTCAATTTGGATTAACATCTCAAAAGGGGTGTGATTTAGCTGTGCGTTTTGATAACCAAGCTTATTTTGTTGATGGCGCAGATATAGACGATTTTGGAGATGCTCATGACAAAGACACTGGGTTTTGCGAAGCCATTAGAAAAGCAGAAGTAAGCGGTAAAATAGAAGCTGATAGATTTAAAGTCTCGTCTGTTAAAATGTTAGACTAATAATTTATCATTCCACGCTTTATGTGGAATCCACGAAAATATGAATAGTAACAACATAGAAATTATAGGTTTTATTGCAGCATTTTTAACTACTGCAGCGTTTTTACCTCAAGTCTTTAAAACATGGAAAACAAAGGATGTAACAGGGCTTTCATTGCCAATGCTTTTAATGTTTTTTTCTGGAATTGTTTTATGGTTAGTTTATGCGTTTTATATAAATAGCCCATCTATGATTATGGCTAATTCAATTACAGTAGTTTCTTCTTTTTTCCTTATATATTTTAAAATAAAATATATAAGAAATAATTTTACTTACTGACAAAGTTTCAGAGTGCAAAATTGGTGTAATTATTGCTATATTTATGGTATCATAAAAATTAAATTAAACAAAGATGTTAATACAATATTATATATTATTAGGAGCCATAGCGCTAGTAAGTTGGTTAGTAAGTAATACTTTAAAAAAGAAGTTTAAAAAATACTCTAAAGTACAATTACGCAATGGAATGAGCGGAGCCGAAATTGCTGAAAAAATGTTAGCAGATCACGGTATTAGAGATGTAGAAGTTATTTCAACTCCTGGCCGTTTAACCGATCATTATAACCCGAAAAATAAAACCGTTAATTTAAGCGAGGCTGTTTATAATCAGCGTAACGCCGCTGCGGCTGCTGTGGCTGCCCATGAATGTGGACACGCTGTGCAACATGCACAAGCCTATGAATGGCTGAAAATGCGTTCTGCTTTGGTGCCTGTGGTGAGTGTAACATCAGGAATGTCTCAATGGGTTGTTATAGGCGGCCTCATGTTAGGAGCTGCTGCTGGTCTTGGATTTGGTTACTGGGTTGCAGTTGCAGGTTTAGTTATGATGGGGTTTGCTACGTTATTTAGCTTCATTACACTTCCTGTAGAATACGATGCTAGCAATAGAGCACTAGCTTGGTTGAAAAATAAAAACATGGTATCTCAAGAGGAATATGCAGGTTCTGAAGATGCGCTTAAATGGGCCGCTAGAACTTATTTAGTAGCTGCAATTGGTGCACTAGCTTCTTTAGTGTATTGGGCACTTCAGGTATTTGGAGGTAGAGATTAATACTAACGATTTTAATATTAAAAGCTCTGAATAGTTTCAGGGCTTTTTTGTTCCTTTACATGTCAATTAAAGAATTAAAATGAACAACCCTTTAACATATTATCAAGAGCATTTAAAGACCTACCAAACTCAGGCTGAAAAATTGTACAAAAAAATGACAGCGCTTAGTACACTTAGGTTGTTAGTGTTTTTAGCTACTGGCTTTGGAATTTATTTAAGTTTTGAATACTGGCAAATTGCAGTGCTAATTGGAGCTATAGGCGTTGGTGTTTTTGTTTTTTTACTTTCAAAATATACCGATGTAAAATCGCAACGAAACTTTAATAAAGCGCTTGTAGATATTAATAAAGATGAAATTAAAATTGCATCAGGCGATTTTTATGACCGAGATAAAGGGTTGCAATTTCAAGACCCAAATCACTTTTACAGTTTAGATATTGATTTGTTCGGTCGTGGTTCTTTTTTTCAATTCATAGATAGAACAACAATTAAAGAAGGCACAGAACAACTAGCTAATGAGTTAAAAGCAAATGACATTAATGACATTGTTTTGCGTCAGGAAGCCATAAAAGAATTAAGCACTAAACCTAGATGGCGCCAGTATTACTCTGCAACTTCTACTTTAGTTGAGGTTGAAACTCCTGCAAAGAGCATTATTAATTGGTTACAAAGTTATCAATCATTCCTTCCTAAAATAGTACAATGGGTACCGTTAGTTTTTATATTGCTTTCGGTGTTAATATTTGCACTTACATTTTTTAAGTTAATTGACATGTCTTTAATTGGTTATTGGTTGCTAATAGGACTTGGAATTACGGGGAGATATGTGAAAAAAACTAACATACTATCATCAAAAACGGATAAGGTTAAAGATACGTTTCGTCAATATGCCTTGTTATTAGATTTAATTGAAAATGAAAATTTCACATCAGAATTATTAAAACAAAAACAAGAAAAAATTCAATTAGATACAGAAAAAGCTTCAGTTATCTTTAAAAAACTTTCAAGGTCTTTAGATGCCTTAGATAATAGAAATAATATTATTGGAGCCATTTTTGGTAACGGTTTATTTTTAACTGATATTAAGAATAGTTATCGTATTGAAAAATGGATTGAACAATATGGCAATAAAGTTAAAGACTGGTTTGAAGTTGTAGCCTTTTTTGATGCTTACAATTCTTTAGGAACTTATACATATAACCACCCGCAATTCATCTTTCCGAAAATAGATATTCAAGGGGCAGTTATAAATGCTGAAAGTTTAGGACATCCTTTGTTAGATGTGAACAAGCGTGTGGATAGTAATTTAACTATTGAAAATGAACAATTTTTTATTGTTACCGGAGCAAACATGGCAGGGAAAAGTACATTTTTAAGAACAGTTTCATTGCATATTGTTATGGCAAACGTGGGATTGCCAATTTGCGCTAAGTCGAGTAAATATTCGCCAGTAAAATTAATTACTAGTATGCGTACCACAGATTCTTTAACCGATGATAGTTCGTATTTCTTTTCTGAATTAACGCGTTTAAAATACATTGTTGACGCGATTGCAAAAGAACCTTATTTTATTGTTTTAGATGAAATTTTAAAAGGTACAAACAGCACTGATAAGGCTATTGGGTCTAAGAAGTTTGTTGAGAAACTAGTAGCTTCAAACGCAACGGGAATTATTGCTACTCACGATTTAAGTTTATGTGAAATTGAAAAAGAACTCGATGACGTAAAGAACTATTATTTTGATGCAGAAATTATAAACGACGAACTTCATTTTGATTATACTTTAAAAGAAGGCATTTGTCAGAATATGAATGCTTCTTTTTTACTTAAAAAAATGAATATTGTTTAGTTACTAGATTCTTTATATTTTTCAATAATTTTCCTCCATGTTTTTGCGTTCTCTTTTGATGGTTTTATTTTATTATCTGGATAAATGTTTTTAATTTCATGTGGATAATTAGTAAGAGCCCAATCAACAATTGGTTTTAAATATTCATTTGTTGTTTTATTTTCCTCTGGTATCCAATACATCAAAATTTCTTCAATTTTATTTTTATTATTAAGCCAATAGGTTCTCAAAGTTTTAGTTGGAGGCTTCCCTATTAATTTATAAAAATCATTGTTTTCATAAAAATATCCTTTAATTGCATTTTCATTATAATCAAACCAAATAGAATCATAATCTGTGTTGGAGTGCATCTCTTCATCCCAACCTTTCCATGGACTAGTAGACTTTTCTCCTTTTATCTGTAAAATTGGACTTCCATTTTTATTATCAAACCAAAGCTTAACGGTATCAGTTGTAAAGTCCCATTTGCTATCAGGATTATGTTTTTTTGCGAAAGTATATTTATGAAATGAATCAATAAATTGATTTTCTTTATCTACTTTTTTGCAATTGAAGAGAAAAACGCATAATAAAGTAAAAATGCATTTGCCTTTTATATTGTACATAATTAGTGTTTGATTTCTAATCTAACTTTCTCAATCATACTTATTGCATTTTTATCATCCGGTTTTAAACTCAATACTTTATAATAATTTTTTAAAGCTTCAGTATAGTTTTTTGTTTCAAAATAGGCTTCACCTAAACTATCATAAACATTGTATTTGTATGGAAATATTTTAGTGTTTAAATCGAAGATATATAACGCTTTTTCTGATTGATTAGAACGCAAAAGCGAATATCCGTAAGTGTTTAATTCTCTACTGCCTTTTACAAATTCTGCTAACCTTGAGACTAAAACGGGCTCCTCTAATTTTAAACTATCTATGGTTTTTGAGGCAAGTAAATAATTGATGTATTTTGCCGCCATATAATTGGGCGTATATTTGTTTTTTGCTACAATGTTTAAAATATCACGTTCTAAAGTTTCTTTAGGATGCTCAACAATTCTATTCACCTCTTTCCCATTTTTATAAAAAATAAAAGTAGGTACACGATGAATATTTAACCCTTTTTCTTCTCCATTAGGACTTTGTTTATAAGCTTCTTTAGTTCTATTTACTGCAATAACTTGTAATTGGTCTTCAGGGAATTTGGCTGCTTCTAAAACCTTATAAAGCCTTGGGATTTCCTTTTTACTATCACCACACCAAGTACCTAAAAAGGCTTTGATTTTATATTGATTTAGTGAGTCTTTTAATTGCTTAGCGATGCTTTTGTTAACTAAATAATCATTATGATTTTTTAAAAACCAAGTGTTGAAAGTATTATTGGTTAAATCAGATTTAGTGATTTCACCCAGTAAAAGCTCATTGCCTTTTTTATCGGTAGTAAGTTTTTCAGACGTTTGAGAAAACGCGAAATGTAGGTTAAGTAAAAGGATTGATAAAATAACTGTTCGTTTGATGAGATGATGTTTCATGTGATGGTTTTGATTGATTGTTAAGTCAAACCTAAAACAGATTTTTAAGTGATACGAATTAAGTTTACAAACAACATACTTAAATTAACAAACGGCAATATTTATGTAGTTTGCAATACTATAAAGGTTTTTTGTACATAATTTTTTGGTGATTGAAGCATTTCTGTTAACTTTCAACAGCAATAAATGATTACTTTACAAAAACACACTTCGCAAATCTTAGTACACATCTTATTTTGGATGCTGTTTGTGTTTGTATCACTTTTTTTGTTTTCAGATTTTTATTGGCGTGAAAACCCATTTTTACAGTATCTCTCTATACTTGTAGTTATAGTATATGTAAACCATTTTATATTACTTCCGTTTTTTATCAAAAAGCGATTGTACATTTTATATGTTTTTGTATTTGCAGCCATCTCCTTTTTTGCAACCCAATTGTATTGCAACGCGTTTGCGCAGTGTGGTTGCTCTGTAATGAAATGTTTGAGTGATTATTTATGGCAAACCTTAGTGCCGCTTATTTTTTTCTCATTTATATGGATGTTGTATCGTTTTTTAGACAAACAAGCAGAAGTTGAGCAAATTAAAAAAGAGCATACCGAAATGGAGCTTAAATTCTTAAAATCACAAATAAATCCGCATGTGCTTTTTAACAACCTAAACACCATTTACTCCTATACTTTAGAAAAACCTAACGAAGCTGCCGATCTTATTTTAATGCTGTCTGACAATTTAAAACACGTACTGTATGAAAGTAATTCTGAAACTATTTCGTTAGAAAAAGAGATTCAGTTTATAGATAATTACATGAGATTTCAGAAGCTAAGAACTGAAGGCACAAAACAGATTCATTATTCAAAAACAATAGATTCATTTCATTATAAAATTGCACCGTTACTTTTGATAACCATTATAGAAAATGCTTTTAAACATAGCACTTTAAATAGTGACATTTCGATACATATTGATGTAGAAAACAACGTTTTAAAATGTACTTGCGAAAACGATTTTAATAAAGAAAAAGTAAGTGAAACCGATTTTAAAATAGGCCTACAAAACCTAGAAAAACGATTAGAACTTATTTATAAAGATAAATATACTTTTACAATTGATAAAGCTGAAACGTTTAAAGTGCATCTAAAATTAGAGTTATAATGGAGTGTATTATAATAGAAGA
This sequence comes from uncultured Flaviramulus sp., assembly GCA_947501105.1. Taxonomy (GTDB): domain Bacteria; phylum Bacteroidota; class Bacteroidia; order Flavobacteriales; family Flavobacteriaceae; genus Wocania_A. Next base: position 772,332 of record CANMUP010000001.1, read on the forward strand.
CGAAATTCCTGCTCAAAGAATTTTAAAGAATTTTATTGGCAAAATACCTAGCCTTAGCCTAGTTGATACGTTTAAAGCAGCTATAGAAGCTAATTCGTTTTTAAATACAAACACTGTTGATGTAGTTTTTTTAGATATTAATTTACCAGATATATCTGGATTAGATTTTATTAAAACCATTAAAAACCCACCAGCAATTATAATGACAACAGCTTATCCAGATTATGCCGTTAACAGTTTTGAATTGGATACTATTGTAGATTATTTGGTGAAACCTTTTTCGTTTGATCGCTTTTTAAAAGCTATTAACAAAGCAAAAGAAAGAATTGAAATACCAAAAAGTAGTAATGAAGAAAAAGTAGCAGAAACTATTTTTTTAAATGTAGATAAAACACTGCACAAACTCACTTTAAATACAATACTTTATATTGAGTCTGATCGAAATTATATTACTGTAGTTACCGAAACACAAAGACTGTCATATATAGATTCTTTAAAAAACTGGACGATTAAATTGCCAGAAAATCAATTTATACAAGTACATAAATCATTTATTATAAACAGAAGATTTATAGATAAAATTTCTGGAAACACCCTTTTTATAAAGGAAAATAAAATTCCAATCGGTAGAACTTATAAGCAGGAACTACTAAAAGTGTTAGGCGTTTAAATTAGCTGTCATTGTGAGGCGCACAGCAACGTAACAATCTCTTTAATTGAAACTCTAAAGTTAATCTTGTTAGGATTAGATAGATTCTCACGCTTTAAAAAAAGCTCAGAATGACAAGCTCAATTCATTTTCAAATTATATATCTTTAACCCATGCAACACATCTCTAAACTTCCTACAATAGGAACTACCATTTTTACAATTATGGGTGCTTTAGCAAAAAAGCACAATGCTATAAATTTATCACAAGGCTTTCCAGACTTTAAAATGGATCAACAACTTATCGATTTGGTTACAAAAGCAATGCATACAGGATACAACCAATATGCGCCGATGCAAGGGAGTTTTGAGTTACGAGAAGCCATTACCAAAAAGTTTGATTTATTATATAATTCTACATATCACCCAGAAACAGAAATCACAATTACTGCTGGTGCTACTCAAGCCATTTTTAGTATTATTTCTGCATTTATAAGACCGAATGACGAAGTTATTATTTTTAGACCCGCTTACGATTGTTACGAACCAGCAATAGAATTAAATGGTGGTAAAACAGTTTCAATTGCATTAGAATCTCCAAATTTTATGGTGGATTGGAGTGCAGTAAAATCACAAATTAATAATCGTACTAAAATGATTGTTATTAATACGCCACAAAACCCAATAGGCACTGTTTTTTCTGAAAGTGATATGTTACAATTGCAAGAGATAACAAAAGGGACAGATATTATAATATTGAGTGACGAGGTTTATGAGCATATTGTGTTTGATGGTGAAAAACATCAAAGTGCATGCTTATTTCCAGAGCTAAAGTCTAGAAGCTTTGTAGTAGCTTCTTTTGGGAAAACATTTCATAATACAGGATGGCGTACCGGTTACTGTTGTGCTCCTAAAGAACTTATGAGCGAGTTTAGAAAAGTACATCAATTTAATGTGTTTTGTGTAAATCACCCAACACAAAAAGCATTGTCTGAATATTTAGAAAACGAAAATCATTATTTAGAACTATCAGGGTTCTATCAAGAAAAAAGAGATTTGTTCCTAAGTTTGATAAAGGACTCACGGTTTAATTTTGAACCATCAAAAGGTACGTATTTTCAATTGTTAGATTATTCAGAAATTACTAAAGAAAACGACGTGGATTTTGCTAAACGTTTAACTATTGAAAATAAATTAGCGTCTATTCCAATCTCTGTCTTTTATAATACTGAAGCTAAAAGTAATATTCTTAGATTTTGTTTTGCTAAAAAAGATGATACATTAAAACGCGCTGCAGATATTTTAAATAAAATATAATGACACAAGAAGAGCTTAAAATTGCATTAGTACAATCTGATTTGGTTTGGGAAAACCCAGAGCAGAACCGAAAGAATTTTTCAGAAAAGTTTAAAAGTATTTCTGAGCAAGTCGATATAGTTATATTACCAGAAATGTTTACAACAGGTTTTACAATGAATGCTTCAGAAGTTACTGAAACTATGGAGGGTAAAACGGTTGAATGGATGAAAGATGAAGCTTCAAAACATAATACAACTATTGTTGGAAGTGTTATCATTTTAGAGGATAAAGCCTATTATAATCGTTTGTTATTTGTTGAATCTACTGGTAAAATTACTATTTATAATAAACGTCATACGTTTACATTGGTTGGAGAAGATAAAGTGTTCACTGCTGGAAACGAAAAAGTAATTATAGAGTATAAAGGCTGGAAAATTTGCCCTTTAGTTTGTTACGATTTACGGTTTCCTGTTTGGGCAAGAAATACTGAAAACTACGATGTTGTAATATATGTTGCTAATTGGCCAAAACCTAGAGTTTCTGCATGGGATGCATTATTAAAAGCACGAGCTATTGAAAATATGAGTTACTGCATTGGTGTAAACCGAGTAGGGGTTGATGGTGTTAATAGTGAATATTCAGGTCATTCTGCGGTTTACGATGTATTAGGGAATTGCATAACTTCAATGAAACCTAATAAAGAACAGGTTGAGATTGTTACTTTAGAAAAAAGACACATTTCGGCTTACAGAAATAAGCTTAAGTTTTTAAATGATAGGGATAGCTTTAATCTAACAGATTAATTGTCCAAACATCATCCCAACCAGCTCTAATGTCATCATCTGGTTTTGTTGGTAAATAGCTAATGCGTTCTGGTTGAATCTTTTTAAGATAATTACCAGTATCGTATTTTCCATTACCATTAGTATCAAATATTACTCTTAAAAAATATTTACCAGGGTCAATATTTAAAAAATCCAAAGCTTCTCTTTTCTTAGAAATCTTTTCATATTTTACTTCCTCATTATTATTTGTTAATTGAACAATAATAGGGTATGTGGCATTATTAACAAGAACTCTAAGGTTCCCATTTTCGGACTCTTTTTTTGTTTTTAAAGAATAGTTTAAAGTATCGTTTTTGTTATCAAAAAAATCAACAAAAGCTTCAGGCAACACCTGTATTCTATAATTATTGTCTTCGGTTTTTTTAAAGTTGAAATTATATGTATTAGCAATAGAATCGTACTCGGTTGAAAAATCTACATTAGTAGAATCTTTATCCATTATACTTATTTTTGAGACATCAAAAGCAGTAAAAGGGGTATTTGCAAAAATTTTAAATGGAGCTTCGTAACGTATGTTGCCAGATGGTTGTACTTTAATTATTAACGAGTCTCTTTCTTGTTCACTAATTCGTGCTGTAAAATCTTTTTCAAATGTTGGATGCGATACTTTAAAGAGTAAAGAGTCTACCTTTAATCTAGGTTTGTACCAGTAATAAAGTGTATCTGTTTTTTCGTCTTTGGTAATTCTATGTGTAAAATCTTCTGGAGTTTCAGATGTTATTTTAATATCCATATTTTTATAATCTCCTTCATAACCAAAAGCAATTTTTTCTCCAGATATTAAACGAGGTCTAATAGCTTTAAAATCTGGTTCTTCAGAAAATAATTTTAAGGTGTAAAATGCTGAATCTGTTGGTGTGACGTTAATAAACTCTTTGTGAAACGCTATTTGATCTGTTTTTTGTTGGTATTTATTATCGCCATTTCCATCTTTTAAAGCCATAAGCATATATTTTCCAGCTTTAATGTTTTCAATAGAAAACGTAGTAAGACTATCTAATGTGTTGGTAATATATTTTGGAACGTCTTTGTAAATTATAGAGTCATTGAATGTAGAATCTACTTCGTATAAAGCAACAGATACAAATGTTTCAGGCTGCCTCTTTGTAGCGTCAACAATTTGCCCTTTTACGGTTAAAGAATCTATATAGTCGCCGGTTGATAGTACATATCTATAGTAAGGAAACGGGTTACCTTCATTATTATCACTAATACTATTTCCAAAGTTAAATGCATAAGTAGTATTTGGTGGTAGCGTATCATTAATCTTAATTCTAATTTCTTTGCTGGCACTACCAACTGGCGATATGTCTGGTTGCCATTTCATTGGGGGTGAAATAATAAGCTGCTTTTGTATGTCTTTTATCTTAATATATTCATTGAAAACAATCTTAATTTCATTCCCTTTAAAATTAGTAGAATAATTATCAGGGGTTGAGCTCTCAATACTAGGAGGTGTTTCGTCTTTTGGTCCGCCACCAGGAGTACCACGATTTGCACAATTAATAAAAACCAAGCATATAAACGCTATAAAAATAAAGTTAGAAAGGGATTTATTCATCAACAATTTTAAATTTTTAGCAAAAGTACGTGAATTTTTTCGTTCTGAAATTAACAAAAAACAGAATGAAAAAATTTATGCACTAGCGAAGCGATTACTAAAGAGAAACTAAATTTTGTGTTTTTTTGAGCAAAATTTAATTCTACTGAAGAAACCTACATAATTTAACACAAATTATATGTGTTTTGAGTTTATAAACATAACGGACAATACATTAAGCTATTGCCATAGTAGCTATACTAATTTTTATATTCCCAACTTGGTTTAAAACATTTATACAGGCTTCTAAAGTTGCACCTGTTGTAATAATGTCGTCAACTAATAAAATATGCTTATTTTCAATAGCATCCATGTTTTTAAGTGCAAATAATTCATTACTGTTGGTCCATCGGGTAAAACGGCTTTTCGTGGTTTGTGATTTTGTATTTGTAATCTTAACCAAAGCATCATCGTTATATTCTGCATCTATAATTTTTGCAATTTGCTGGCCAAATTTAGCAACTTGGTTAAAACCGCGTTTTTTCAATTTCTTTTTGTGCAATGGTACAGGAATAACTATGTCAATGGTATTGTACGCTTCAATATCTTTTAATTCGCTACCAAGCCAATTGCCTAAAACAAATCCAATGTTTTCATAGCCTTTGTATTTTAATCCGTGAATAAGTTGTTGTACCAATCCCTTCTTTTCAAACCTAAAAAGAGCAGTTCCGTTTTCAACTTTTGCACGGCCATAAAGGACTTTTTTAACAACATCATTATTATCAAAATGAAAATTAGTAACTGGCAAATCATGTCTGCAATCAATACAAATAGTATCGGCATTATCATTTAGTAAATTAAGACAAGCATAACATACTTTAGGAAAGAATAAATTAACTATCGGCTTGAACATTTATTTAAAAGTAATATGTGCTGTAAACTTAATTAAAAATTACTAATTAGTAACCTTTTAGTCTGGACGGGACATCAGAACTAGTTGTTATATGTCTAACTATCAATTATTTAAGAAATGACCCATTAAGACCCACCTGTTTTGGGTAGGTGTATTAATAGATATAGTTTTGTACTTTAGCTTTAATGCGAGCTATATTTCTAATATTATTTTTCTTATCATTAATTACAAGTTCTGGGCAATCTAAATGTCGATGTGCAATATTTGATAACCAAGCACAGGATTATGTTCACTTTCTATCAGATTCAATTAAGATTTTTCAATACACAAAAGGTCTAAAAACATCTCTCAATCAAGTTTGTGTTTTTCAAGCACTAGATATAGAATTTAGATATTATTTTTCACAGAAGCTTAATAATCAAGCATTTATTAGAATAGAAGAACAAGAAAATATTATTGAAGCTATAAATTGTAATGATACCCTTTTAAATCAATTATATATTAATAAGGCTAATTATTATATGCTCATTAATGATTTAGAAAATCTATCTGATTTTGCTTTTAAAGCATTGCATGAGAGTGAGCGGCTAAATAATAAAAACATTGAATTAAGATCTCTTAAAGCAGTAATCTACCTTTTTATGAGATTAGATAGAGATGCTGAAAATTGGGTATATATTAAGCGTGCCAGGGATTTAATTCTAAGGCTAAATGACAATAAAAATAAAGCTTCAGAATATATCTGGTTAGCATATGAATTTGAAAACCAATATTTAGAAACTGGTAGAACATCATTAATAGATTCCAGTCTGATTTATGCCAAAGCAGCCAAAATTAATGCTAAAAAATATTCTTTAAACCGAGAATTAGCTCAATCGTTTAGAGCTCATGAAGCGGTAGCTTACCACAAGGGAGAACCCAAAAACGCATTAAAGCACATTGACTCTGGCATTTATTATGGAAAATTAACGAAAGGAGTTTTTAATCTCTCACCTTTTTATATAGCAAAAGCTTGGGATTTAGTAGATCTTGGAAGACTTAATGATGCTAGCAAATGTATTGACACCTCTTTAGCAGTAGATAATAAAAGAGATTTAGGCTTTTCAGCCAATGTATGGTATGAAGCTAAAGAAGTTTACGGTATAACAGGAGATACGGCAAAGGCTTATAATAGCTATAAAACATACACGAAACTAAAAGATAGTATTCTGACTATAGAACGTATTAAATCTGCTAATGAAGTTGAAGCTAAATATAAAAGTCAATTAAAGGACTCAAAAATTAAAAACCTAACATTTCTACTCATTATTGCAATCACAATTACTCTTACAAGTTTTTTATTTTTTAACATTATACGTTTACGAAAAGCTAGGGCAAAAGATAAAGCCATTAAAAAAGCTTATGAAAAGCAGGTGATTTTAGAAAAAGAGCTCACCAATGTACGTAATAACATTGCCAAAGATTTTCATGATGATTTAGGTAATAAACTAGCTAAAATAACAGTTTTGTCAGATTTAATGACAGTTAAAGACAAATCAAAGGTAGAGCTCAAAAAAGCATTGAACACAATAAAATTAGATGCTAATGAGCTGTTTAGAGACACTAAAGACTTCATGTTTTCCCTTAAATCTGAAAGTGACAATTTGGAAGAGATAGTAACTTATCTAACTGATTTCGGTACTGAATTCTTTAATGATTTAGACATAGACTTTTCACTAAACACTAATATTGTACAAAGCATAAAATTACCAAGTTATTGGAATCGACAAGTAATACTTATTTTCAAAGAGGCCATGACTAATGCAGCAAAACATTCTAAATGTTCGGAAGTAATTTTAGAATTCAACTATTCAAATCAAGTACTACATATTAATTTAAAAGATAATGGTATTGGATTCAATTATAATATAAATGCAAAAAGAGGGCTTTTAAATATGAAACAGCGTGCCATATCCATTAAGGCTAAACTTATAATTACGTCAAAACCAAATAGCACGATAGTTCAACTTAAATACCTGCTACCTAAAACAGGTAGTTCAATTGTTTAAAGTTTGTTATAATTTGCAAAACATATGTATAATAAAACTAGAATTGTAATTATTGAAGATAATAAAGAACTAAGCAAAATATTTGTTGAAGTACTAAATAATACTGAACATTTAAATGTTGTTTCTTCTTATACTAATTGTGAAGACGCATTAACGTATTTAAATGATGATAAGCCAGAAATAGTATTGATGGATATTGATCTTCCTGGAATAAATGGAATTCAAGGCACTAAACTCTTAAAGAAAATTAAACCAAAAATTAAAGTTATTATTGTTACTGTGTTTGAAAATTCAAAAACAGTGTTTGAAGCTTTATGTGCAGGAGCAATTGGATATCTCACTAAAAATGCAACGTCCATCAAACTTATTAATGCTATAGATGAAGTAATTTCTGGTGGAGCTCCAATGAGTATGAATATTGCTAAAATGGTCGTGCAGTCGTTTCAAAAAGCTCCAAGTTCAATCCTAACTTCTAGAGAAACAGAAGTCCTTTCAATGCTAGCAAAAGGAAGTGGTATTAAATCTATAGCAATAAATTTAAAAATTAGTCCTAATACTATTAAATACCATGTGAAAAACATTTATGATAAACTACAGGTGCATAATCGTGAAGACGCCATTAAAAAGGCTTCTGAAAACAGATATATCTAATTCTCTCCTACCCAATTAAGGTAGTACAATCCAACCCTTTCATAACTATTTTTGGTTAAATAATTTAAACCAAATTTATTATGAAACAATTACTACTTTTATTATTAATACCCTTTATAGGATTTTCTCAATGGGCTCAAATAGGGATTGATATTGATGGAGAAGACGCAGCAAATTATTCGGGATCTTCTATAGGTTTAAACAATGATGGTACTATTGTAGCTATTGGCTCTCCAGGAGCAAATGTCAATCAAATTGGAGCAGTTAGAGTTTATCAAAATAGTTCAGGAAGTTGGGGGAAAGTTGGTACAGACTTAAATGGTGTGACTTTAGGTGATCGGTTTGGTTCATCTGTAAGTTTAAGTGCAGATGGAATGATACTAGCCATTGGCATCCCTTCAACACCCTCACTAAATCAAATTGGTAAAGTTAAAGTATATGAAAACATTGGGAATAGTTGGGTACAATTAGGTTCAGATATAGTTGGAATAGTTCAAAACGGAGAATTTGGTTATTCCTTATCTTTAAGTAATGATGGAACTAGATTAGCTATTGGAGAAGTTGGAGGTGGCACATCAAACTCTGGAGTGATTAGGGTTTATGAACTCTCTTCAGGAAACTGGATCCAATTAGGTTCGGATATAATTGGAAGTGATCCTGGTTCAAAATTTTTCTTCGGGAGATCTGTTTGTATTAGTGGTGATGGAACCAAAGTTGCAGGAAATGCATCAGACCTTGGTGGAAATTCATATTTTAAAGCAGTTGCATTAGTAAGTGGTAATTGGGTGCCATTTGGTGCAGATATTCCAGTTTCTGTTAGTACGTCTCCCAACGCTATAAGCTTAAGTGATGATGGAGTAGTATTAGCCATTGGTGAATCACTAGCTGTTAGTACTGGTAGGGTTAAAGTTTACGTTAACTTCCTCGGTAATTGGATACAAGGTGGGGCTACACTAATAGGAGCATCCTCCAATGATCAATTTGGCTGGTCAGTAAGTTTAAATAATGATGGGACTTTAATCTCGATTGGCGCAAGAAAACCTAGCGGAACAGGTTATGCTCGTATTTATAAAAACATCTCAAGTGTTTGGACACAAATAGGTTCCGATATTGTGGGAGAATCATCTGGTGATGAATGTGGTGCTGCAGTTAGCTTAAGTGGAGATGGTTCCATAGTTGCAGTAGGAGCTCCATTAAACCCTGGTGGTAATCCACAAGCTGGACATGTAAGAGTTTTTCAAGATTCTTCTTTAGGAGCAAATCTTTTTGGTTTAACTAGTGAGTTAAATCTATTTCCTAACCCAACAAGTCAAGGGTTCACTATTAAAACTTTCAATACAATTGATCAAATATCTATTTATAATCTGCAAGGAAAACTTATAAAAACATTTAATTCTGAACAAAAAGAATATGATATAAATGAACTATCAAACGGATTATATTTTGTTAATATTAGCTCTAAAAATAAAAAGGTAACTAAAAAACTTATAAAACAATAATGATTCATTTTATCGAAAAATACAAGCTTGAATTATTTTTAATTGTATTCTATTGTTTGACATTTTATTTGACATACACTTTGCTTAAACACTAGTTAGGTAGAAGTTACAATCTATTTTAATCTATGGATAAGTTGCTGCGTCAATCCTTTTTTTTCAAACCTAAAAAGAGCAGTTCCGTTTTCAACTTTTGCATGGCCATAAAGTACTTTTTTAACAGCATTATTATCATCAAAATGAAAATTAGTAACTGGCAAATCATGTCTGCAATCAATACAAATAGTATCGGCATTATAATTTAAAATCTGTTTCAATAAAAATTTTATAAAATTTCAGAATAAATATCCAATGTATAGTACTGAATTTAAACGGTTTTTTATTTTTGCACCATGGCAAATCAAGATGATAAATTTAAGAAGGTAATTTCGCATGCAAAGGAATATGGATATGTGTTTCAGAGTAGTGAAATTTATGATGGATTAAGTGCAGTTTACGACTATGCACAAAATGGAGCAGAGTTAAAGAAAAATATACGCGACTATTGGTGGAAAGCCATGGTGCAAATGAATGAAAATATAGTAGGTATTGATGCCGCTATATTTATGCACCCAACCACTTGGAAAGCTTCTGGACATGTTGATGCGTTTAACGACCCTTTAATTGATAATAAAGATTCTAAAAAACGCTATCGAGCTGATGTTTTAATTGAAGACTATTGTGCTAAAATTGAGGCTAAAATAGATAAAGAGGTTAAAAAAGCAGCAAAACGTTTTGGTGATGCTTTTAATAAAGAAGAGTTTGTTTCTACTAACGGACGTGTTGTTGGGTATCAAGAAAAAATTAAAGCTACGCTATCGCGGATGGCAAAATCTTTAGAAAATGAAGACTTAGCTGATGTTAAAGCTCTAATTGAAGAATTAGAAATTGCAGACCCGTTAACAGGAAGTAAAAACTGGACAGATGTTAAGCAATTTAATTTAATGTTTGGAACCAAACTTGGTGCCTCTGCTGAAAGTGCGATGGATTTATATTTACGTCCAGAAACTGCTCAAGGTATTTTTGTAAACTTTTTAAATGTGCAAAAAACGGGAAGAATGAAAATTCCGTTTGGAATTGCGCAAACTGGTAAAGCCTTTAGAAATGAGATTGTAGCAAGGCAATTTATTTTTAGAATGCGTGAGTTTGAACAAATGGAAATGCAGTTTTTTATAAAACCAGGAACTCAGCAAAAATGGTACGAGCATTGGAAAGAAACTAGAATGAAATGGCATTTATCTTTAGGAATGGGTGCAGATAATTACCGTTTTCATGACCATGAAAAATTAGCACATTATGCTGATGCAGCTTCAGATATTGAATTTAAATTCCCATTTGGTTTTAAAGAATTAGAAGGTATTCATTCAAGAACCGATTTCGATTTAAAAGCACATGAGGAACATTCTGGAAAGAAATTACAGTATTTCGATCATGAAGAAAATGCAAGTTATACGCCTTACGTGTTAGAAACTTCAATTGGTTTGGACCGTATGTTTTTAGCAGTGTTCTCAAATTCTTTACAAGAAGAGGCATTAGAAAATGGAACAACACGAACAGTATTAAAATTACCAAGTGTTTTAGCCCCAGTAAAAGCAGCCATTTTACCTTTAGTTAAAAAAGACGGATTACCAGAAATAGCTCGTAAAATTGTAGAAGATTTGAAATGGGATTTTAATGTAATATATGATGAAAAAGATGCGGTTGGAAGACGTTATAGAAGACAAGACGCCAACGGAACACCATTTTGTATTACTGTTGATCATGATACCACAGAAGATAACACCGTAACTATTCGTCATAGAGACTCTATGGAACAAGAGCGTGTTAAGATTGAAGATTTACGTCATATTATTAAGCAAGAAGTAGATGTGCGTTCTTGGTTAATGAAGATGTAGTTCTTTACAATACTAGAATATTTATATCAAACAAAAACCCAAGCTAAAGCTTGGGTTTTTGTTATTTATTAGAACCTATAACCAACACTAATACCTATTTTGCCAATAATTTCGTAATCGTACCTGTCATTATTGAATAGGTTTCTTCCAAAGCCTAAGTTTAGTTCTCCAATAAATCCACTATTAGTAATCCATTTTCCACCTAAACCAATTCCTAAAGCAAAATCAGTAATATTTTCTTCTTGTAGAACGGTATCAAATCCATCACTAGAAAGTCTGTAATCATTTGTAGAATTTAACATTCCAAACCCTTCCACAAAGAAACCTGCGGCATATTTATTACCAAAATAAAAACGATAGTAAGGTGAAATATAGTAGTTAATATCATCATTTACGTCATCATCAAAAGGGAGAAATACATTTAAACCAAAAGCTGACTCTTCGTTAATAGTTCGTTCGTATGTAACATCAAAAGCACCAAGAACAAGGTAAAGACCATTGAGTTTAAATTCATTAAAATTTTCAGAAGAAATGTTTTCATCATTTGTTTCTTCTTGAGAGAATGAAGATGTAGATAATAAAATTGCGACTAGTAATAGTAAGTAAGCTTTTTTCATAAGATTATGTTTTTTAAATTGATTTGGTTATTTTTTACAATAACCATTCCAAGAATAAATAAAACCTTATAATAAATTTGACTAAAAAATATTTTTTATATACTTATCTGTCTATCAATTTGTTGGTCTAAAGAAATAAAAGTTTCGGTACGTGAAACACCAGAAATTGATTGAATTTCTCTATTTAATAAATGCATTAAGTGTTCATTGTCTTTACACAATATTTTAATAAAAACACTCCAGTTACCAGTAGTGTAATGACACTCTAAAACCTCAGGTATTTTTTTAAGTTGTTTAACAGCTTCAGGATTACTGATGGCCTTATCTAAATAAATACCAATAAAAGCCATAGTAGTATAGCCCAACACTTTTGGGTTGATTACAAATTTAGAGCCTGAAATTAATCCAGATTTTTCTAGTTTACGCAAGCGTTGGTGAATGGCAGCTCCAGAAATGCCAACATTTCTGGCTATTTCCAGAATTGGAGTTCGAGCATCTCCCATTAAAGCTCTAAGTATCTTTTTATCAATACCATCAATGTGTATGTTTTGATTTATAACTTTCATTTGGTTTTTGAATTATTTATAAAACATAAAAGTAAGAATTTGATTTTATATTGAAACTATTTTTTATGAAAACGCCTTGAGAACAAATGGGGTTGATAGCTTGACTTTGTTAGAAAAAATGTCGAAATTCGTTTAACGTTTTATATTAAACATTAAAACGGATTCATATACTTAAAAAACATTAGAATTAGAATTAGAATTAGAATTAGAATTAGGAATGGGAATATTTTCGTTTTTCAAAAAAAGCAAAAAAGATAAAAGCAGTTTAGAGCCAGAATCTAAATGGAAAGTGAAATTTATTGGAACAACTATTAAGGCTACTGATTATGATGGAATTGAGAGTTCAATAGAAATAAGCGGAATACATCAAATAATTATAGAGACTAACGATTCTGGCCCTTGGGGAACTGATGTATGGTGGAGAATATTATCGAATAGTGGAGTTTTGTCTGTTCCTGGAGGTGCAAGCGGAGAATCTGAAATGTTAGAAAATTTTCAACGCTTTCCGAATTTTGATAATGGACAGTTAATTAAAGCAATGGGTTCGACTGAAAATGCTGAATTCATTGTTTGGAAAAATCAATAATAAAAATATATGTTTACACTAACGATAAGGGTCATTCTCGTTATATTTAGCTTAATAGCATCTGCATACTTTTACTCAAAAGAAGATTTTGCAAATATGTCAATGATGTTAATTGCTGGTGGACTTTTCATTTATGGGTATTTCAAATACGGAACTGTTTATGCTGCTTTTCAGCAAATGAAAAAGGATAATATAGAAAAAGCTGAAGAATTAATTTCTAAAATTAAAAAACCAGACAGACTGAATAAAGGACACAAAAGCTATTATTATTTCACAACTGGAATTATTGCTTTAGAGAAAAAAGAATTTGAAAAAAGTCATTCTGATTTAACTCAAGCTTTGAACATAGGTTTAAGAACTGAAAATGATAAATCAATTGTGTTATTGAATTTGGCGAATATTGAGCTTTTAAAAAAGAACTATAATGAAGCGATTGAATATATTAAAAAAGTTAGAAAACTTGATTTAAAACCATTAGTTGAATCTGAGACTAATCGAATTGAAAAAGAAATAAACGTTGCACAACAACGTGTATAATTAATTGCTAGGTTCTTGCCTACTTGGAAATTCCTTCGGTTCGTTTTCTTTTGCTAACTTAGTTCTAGCCAACGCAACAAACCATACACAAACACGTTAAACGAACCTTCAAATTCTCGCGTTAGCGATTGTAGTGGAAATCCTTTTTAAAACTAGGTAAGTACAAAAGACTATAAGCTAAAATTTAACAGATTGCCACAGTCGTTCCTCCTTCGCAATGACGTTTTAAAAAGATTGCAACAAAAAGCGCGACCCTTGTGGTAACGCCCAAATATTAATTATTTAAAGGATTGTAACCTAAATAAGGCACTTCTTTTTCGTTAAATTGAACTCCAAAATCTTTTAACTCTTCTAAAATAGGCTCATAAACTTCTTTAGTAATAGGCATTTGTACACCAGGCGTTGTAATTTTTTTGTTTAATATGGCAAGTGTAGCAATGGCAACTGGTAAGCCAACGGTTTTTGCCATAGCAGTATAGGTTTGGTCTTCTCCTACTGCAACCATAGTAGCATCTATTTGGTGTTTTTTACCATTAAGTTCGTACCCAAATTTGTGGTACATAACAATCATATCTTTATCTTCTTCTTTTAATGTCCAGCTATCCATTAATATTTTTTGAAGAATTTGAGCAGGTGTTGCCTTTTTTAGTTCAACTCGTTTTTTATCATTAAAAATATCGAGTTCAACTAGTTTATCCCAAACAATATCGTCTTGATCTATTTTAAGGGCATGCCTTAATTTTAGTTCTACAGAATCTGTAGGGCTATAGGTTAAAAAGGCATTAACAAAATCGCGGTAACTCATGTTTTCACTATCATCAATAGTATAGCTGTCATCGGTCATTCCTAAGGTTACAAAAATATTCCATGCACGACTAAAACCAACGCGACGCATAGTGCCTCGGTATAAAGTTTTAATATTATCTAAACCATAAACGTTTTGATATTTTAAAGAATCGCGATTAGCATAGACTTCAAAGCGTCCAAAACCATCAACTTCTAAAAATTCGGTACGTCTAAATAAACGATTATATGGAATGTATTTATAAGTGCCTTCTTGTAAAAACTTAGCAGCACTGCCTTGACCTGCAACAACAACATTTCTTGGGTTCCATGTAAATTTATAGTTCCATAAATTATTATCACTTTCTGGCGCTACAAGTCCGCCAGTAAAAGATTCAAATAAAATAATTTTGCCACCTTTGTTTCTAATGCTATCCAAAACTTGCATGGCACTCATATGGTCTATACCTGGATCTACACCAATTTCATTCATTAAAACAAGTCCGTTTGCTTTGGCATCATCATCTAAAGCTTGCATTTCTGGACTTATATAAGAAGCTGTTACCATATGTTTTTTATAAGTAATACAGTTTTTTGCAACTTCTATATGAAAACGGGCAGGAAGCATAGATACTACAATATCTGCATTTTTAATAGCCTCGATACGCGAAGTTTCATTAAACACATCTAATGTAATTGCTGTAGCATTTTCGTGATTTCCAATTAGTTTTTTAGCATTCTTAATATGAAGATCGCCTATGGTAATGTGTAGGTTTTCAGATGTAGACTTATCTAATAAATATTTTATAAGGTATGATGCCGATTTTCCAGAACCAATAACTAAAATCTTTCGCATAGTGAGATTTGTTGAGTAATTTTGTTTTTTAAATTAAGGATGCTAAAAAGCAGTTTGATTTTGCGAATTTAATAAATATAAAAAGGATTTTTTACGAATAATCTATATAAATTATGAACAAGAAAATTTTAGTTACTGGATCTATTTTAGGTTTAACAAGTGTTCTTTTTGGTGCTTTTGGTGCTCACGGATTAAAGGAATTAATATCGACTGAGTCATTACAAACTTTTGAAACAGGTGTACGTTATCAAATGTATCATGCTATTTTACTATTGTTTGTTGGGGGTAGTTCGTTTATAACTCAAAAAACAAAACACCTTATTTTTTATTTCATAATAATAGGTGTTCTTTTCTTTTCTGGGTCTATTTATGGTTTAGCAACAAATACATTAACAGCTTTCGATTTTAAAAGTATTGCTTTTATAACTCCAATTGGTGGATTACTTTTAATTATAGGGTGGATTTTGTTGTTTATTGATTTCGTAAAAAACAGGGGTGATAAATAGTAGTATTTTGTAGATACTTTAAAATAAAGTTTTAATTTTGCCAGATAAATAATTTTACAACAAAAAATGGTAAATAATAACCAAGTTACGAAAACGATTTCGTTAGAGGAATACGGAATTAAAAATGCCAAAGTAAATTATCAACTTTCACCAGAACAACTTCATGACATTGCTATTGAAAAAGGGCAAGGTAAAGAAGCATCCTCTGGAGCTTTAGCAGTTAATACAGGCGAGTTTACAGGACGGTCTCCAAAAGATCGATTTATTGTAAAAGACGATATCACCAAAGACCGCATTTGGTGGGGAGATATTAATATTCCTTTTGATGCTGATAAGTTTGATGCATTATATAATAAAGTTGTAGATTATCTATCTAACAAAGAAGTTTTTGTAAGAGATAGTTTTGCTTGTGCAGATGAAGATTATAAATTGAATATTCGAGTTATAAATGAATATGCTTGGAGTAATCAATTTGCATCTAATATGTTTTTGCGCCCCACTGAAGATGAATTAAAAGATTTTAATCCAGAATGGACGGTAGTTAATGCGCCTGGTTTTATGGCGGTTCCAGATGAAGATGGTACACGTCAACATAATTTTGCGATTTTAAACTTTACTAAAAAGATTGCTTTAATTGGTGGTACTGGTTATACTGGTGAAATTAAAAAAGGAATTTTCTCTGCTTTAAACTTTATACTTCCCGTGTTTAAGAACACTTTGCCTATGCATTGTAGCGCTAATGTAGGTGAAAATGAAGATACTGCTATTTTCTTTGGATTATCTGGTACAGGAAAAACAACATTGTCAACAGATCCAAATAGAAGTTTAATTGGAGATGATGAACATGGTTGGACTAACGAAAACTCTGTTTTTAATTTTGAAGGCGGATGTTATGCGAAGGTTATTAACCTATCGAGAGATAATGAACCAGAAATATACGATGCCATTAAAAAAGGAGCCATTCTTGAAAATGTTATTTTAGATGAAAATGGACATGTAAATTTCGAAGACACTTCTATCACGCAAAATACTAGAGTAAGTTATCCAATAGATCATATTGAAAATATTAGAATTCCATCTACAGGGAAAAATCCAAAGAATATATTCTTTTTAACTGCTGATGCTTTTGGTGTAATGCCTCCAATTTCGAAATTAACACCAAGTCAAGCAGCATACCATTTTATTTCAGGATATACTGCAAAAGTTGCTGGTACAGAAGCTGGAGTTGTTGAACCGCAACCCTCTTTCTCTGCATGTTTTGGAGCGCCTTTTATGCCGTTGCATCCAGCAAAATATGCTGAAATGCTAAGTGAAAAGATGAAAGAATCTGGTGTTAACGTTTGGTTAGTTAACACAGGATGGACTGGTGGACCTTATGGAGTTGGTACTAGAATGAAATTAAAGTATACACGTGCTATGATTAATGCAGTGCTAAATGGAGATTTAGGATTGTATAATTATGATGATTACCATATTCACTCTGTATTTGGAGTAGCACAACCAAGAACTTGTCCAGGTGTGCCAACAAATGTGTTGAGCCCTCGTACCACTTGGAACGATGACGATGCTTATTACAAAACAGCATTTAAATTAACCAATGCGTTTAGAGAAAACTTTAAAAAGTTTGAAGAGCATTGTAGTGAAGAAATAAGACGAGGCGGACCACAACGCTATGCGTTTTAATTAAAAGAGTGACTAACTCAAAAGCAAAAAGGGCAATTTTATACAAATTGCCCTTTTTATTTATTATTTAGATAGTAATGTTTACTTTCCTTTGTTAGCTTTATCAATATACTTTTGTAAAGCCATCGTCATTGAAGGTGTTTCTGGTGTTGGTGCAGCAATATCTACACGCAATCCTTTTTCTTCAACAGCTTTTATCGTGGTATTTCCAAATACAGCAATGCGCGTTTCATTTTGCTTAAAATCAGGAAAATTTTTAAATAACGATTCTATCCCAGATGGACTAAAAAACACAAGTACATCATAAGTTACATTCTCCAAATCTGAAAGATCGCTAACAACAGTTTTGTAGAAGGTAGCTTGTTTCCAGTTTACACCTAAAGCATCTAAAGTTTCAGGAACTGCAGGTTTTACTTTATCAGTGTTTGGTAATAAGAATTTTTCGTCTTTATACTTTTTAATTAAAGGTGAAAGTTCAGAAAATGTACGTTTTCCAACATAAATTTTACGTTTTCTGTAAACTACATACTTTTGAAGGTAGTATGCTACAGCTTCAGACTGACAAAAATATTTCATCGCATCTGGAACTTTAAAACGCATTTCTTCAGCAACTCTAAAAAAATGATCTACCGCATTTCTACTTGTTAAAATAATGGCAGTATAATTGTTTAAATCTACTTTTTGTTGTCTAATATCTTTTGCTGAAACACCTTCAACATGGATAAAAGGTCTAAAATCTATTTTAACCTTTTGCTTTTCTTGTAAATCAAAATAAGGAGAATTCTCTATTTTAGGTTCTGGCTGAGATACTAAAATTGTTTTCACTTTCATATACACAAGTAGTTTGTTTTCTTACTTTAAGAAATAAACACCTTATATAAAATAATGTAAGGTGCGATTTCGAGAGCGCAAAGATACAAAATAAAATAAAACAAGTTGTTTTTTATTGTGTTTTGATGTGTTTTAAATGAAGTAATTACGCCCATAATATTAATAATTAATAATATCGTAACTATAACATAAATAATAGGTAATGTTGGCTTAACTGAAAATATTAATAAAGCATTTATTGGTAGTAACAATAGACCTAAATAATTTTTATAACTTATTTTTTGAAATAGGTATTTGTCTATTAATTTGTCAATATCAAAAAGGCTAGCGAGTAAGCGCTCAATAAGTACTTTTATTAAAATAAAAGTGCCAATACCAAAAACTAGTTTAAAAAGAATATTTATTGAAATAATTTTAGTGTCTGTAGTGTATTGATAGACTAAATAACTAAAAATGGATGCCGAAATAATTAAGTTAGAAAAAAGTAAAGCATCAAATTTGTCTAAGAATTTTTGATCCCTGGCATATATTTTAAGGTATTTGGAGTTTCCTAAAACATAAATAAAATCATCAAAACGCTTTGGAGCTACCAATTTTGCCACTGCAATAATGGTAAGACTAGCAATAATTAATATTGTAAATAATTCGTTTGAGACGATGTCGCGATACATGCCATAAAATTATTATAAATATTCACACTTTGGCTAAAATTATTAAGGAATATTTAAAAAAAATAAACTTTTAAATGATGTACATTTGCTAAAAATATGACGATTACAATATATTAGCAAATGCAAGATACGGTTGTTATAATTCCAACTTACAACGAAATAGAGAATATTGAAGCTATAATTAGAGCGGTTTTTTCTCAATCGGATAACATTCACATCCTTATAGTAGATGATAACTCTCCAGATTTAACAGCTTTAAAAGTAAAAGAACTTCAAGAAGAATTTCCTAATAGACTATTTTTAGAAATACGTAAAGAAAAGGCAGGACTAGGAACCGCTTATATACATGGATTTAATTGGTGTTTAAACAAATCGTACCAATATATTTTTGAAATGGATGCCGATTTTTCACATAACCCAAAAGATTTAATTAAACTTTATAAGGCTTGTAAAGATAATGGTGCAGATTTAGCTATAGGCTCTCGTTATGTAACAGGTGTTAATGTTGTAAATTGGCCAATGGCACGCGTGCTTATGTCTTATTTAGCATCAAAATATGTTCGCATAATTACTGGAATGCGTATTCATGATACTACAGCAGGTTTTGTTTGTTATAAAAGGCAAGTGCTAGAAACTATAGATTTAAGCAAAATTAAATTTATAGGTTATGCATTTCAAATAGAAATGAAATTTAAAGCCTACTTGAAAAAATTCAAAATAATTGAAGTTCCAGTAATATTTACTGACAGAACACAAGGCGAATCAAAACTAAGTTCAGGAATTATTTCTGAAGCTGTTTTTGGAGTAATTACAATGAAACTGAAAAGTTTATTAAAAAAATAAAAGCATAAAATGACATTTAAAACAACACTTATTAAAAATGCTAACATTGTAAATGAAGGTGAAATTTTTAATGGAGATATATTAATTGAAGGAGAATATATAAAACAGATAAGCAAATCTATTAGTGCAAAATCTGCCGATGTACATGTATTTGATGCCGAAGGAAAATATGTGTTACCTGGTGTTATTGACGATCAAGTACATTTTAGAGAACCGGGTTTAACACACAAAGCAAATATTGAAACCGAGTCTAAAGCAGCCATTGCTGGCGGGATTACTTCGTTTATAGAAATGCCAAATACCAATCCACAAACCACGACGATAGAAAAGTTAGAAGAGAAATTTGATATTGCTTCAAAAACATCATCGGCAAATTATTCGTTTATGTTTGGTGGCACTAACGATAACTTAGACGAAATTTTAAAAGTTGATGCTAAAAATGTAGCTGCATTAAAATTATTTTTAGGATCCTCTACAGGAAACATGTTAGTTGACAACCCTGAAGTTTTGGAAAACATTTTCTCGAAAACCAATTTGTTAATAGCGGTACACTGTGAAGATGAAGGCACAATTAAAGCTAATTTTGAAACCTATCTAGAGAAGTACGGTGATGATATTCCTATTAAATATCACCCAAAAATACGAAGCGAAGAAGCGTGCTATTTATCATCTTCTAAAGCTATCGAACTAGCTAAAAAAACTGGAGCGCGATTACATGTGTTTCATTTATCAACAGGAAAAGAAACCAGTTTATTTACTAATGATATTCCTTTAAAAGACAAAAAAATTACTGCTGAGGTTTGTGTACATCATTTATGGTTTACAGATAAAGATTATGACGAAAAAGGAACACTTATTAAATGGAATCCGGCTGTAAAAACGAAAGTAGATAAAGATCAATTATGGGACGCTTTGCTTGATGATAGGATTGATGTTATAGCTACCGATCATGCACCACATACTATTGAAGAAAAAGAAAACGTTTATACTAAAGCGCCT
The DNA here is from genome assembly GCA_947501105.1 of uncultured Flaviramulus sp. Lineage (GTDB taxonomy): Bacteria > Bacteroidota > Bacteroidia > Flavobacteriales > Flavobacteriaceae > Wocania_A. Next base: position 793,184 of record CANMUP010000001.1, read on the forward strand.
TCTGGTGGACCATTAGTGCAGCATGCATTACCTGCTATGTTAGAAATGTATCATAAAAATAAAATTTCATTAGAAAAAATAGTAGAAAAAATGTGTCATAATCCTGCTATATTATTTCAAATTGAAAAACGTGGATTTATAAAAGAAGGTTATTTTGCCGATTTGGTTTTGGTGGATTTAAATAACCCATGGACGGTAAAAAAAGATAATATTCTTTACAAATGCGGTTGGTCTCCTTTTGAAGGAACTACTTTTAAATCGAGAATTACGCACACTTTTGTAAATGGAAGTTTATCATATAAAAACTTTAAGTTTTACAGTGTTAATGCTGCAAGACGATTAACTTTTAATAGATGATGTTAAAACGATTATTAGCATATTTTGTTATTGTAGTAATGGCTACGGCTTGTTATAAATATGACAAGCCTAAAAAACCTGAGAATTTAATTTCAAAGGATAAAATGATTGATATAATAATGGATGTAAGGTTGTTATCTTCTGCAAATGGCCAGAATAAAACTACTTTAGAGAAAAATAATTTACAAGCTGAAGCATATATTTTTAAAAAGTATAATATTGATAGTTTGCAGTTTGCATTAAGTAATAATTATTATGCATATTATGTTGATGATTACGAAGCAATTTATGTAAAAGTCAGAGACAGTTTAGAGGCTTTAAAAAATAAGTTTGCTGATTTGCAGTTTAAAGAAGAAAAAGAAAAAAAATATAGAGATTCTATTCAAGGTATTATAAAAAAAGATTCAATACGCATTTCAAAATTAAAAGATCATATTGATTTACTTGTTAAAAAAGATTCTATAAAAGCATTAATTAAAAAGGACTCTATACGATTAGTAAAAATGAAAGATTCTTTAAATATGTTGATTAAAAAAGACGAGGTAACTAGATTTAAACTAAAGAATCAAACAGAAGAAGAGCTAATTACACCTGTTTCAGATATAGATTTCCAACAGTAACAATACTTTCATCTATTGGTGTAAACTCAAAATCTATTGCGTTTTTAATTTTAGCGTTACTGTAGTTGGTTTCAGAGTTTAAAGACGCGACTAATTGCTTTGTTAATTGCCTTCTTTTTCCAGTTAATTTATGTGTTAACCAATCTAATTTCCAAACTAATTGTAGCAACCAAATTTTAGCTTCTTTTTTAGGAGGGTTGGCTTTTACAGCTTTTGCCATGCTTTGTAAAAATTGTTTGTAACTCCAATTTTCTGTAACTAAAATGAAACGCTCATTTTTAATATCACTTTTTAAAAGAGTTACCATAACAGAAACAACGTCTTTAACATCAACCAACCCAATAGACCCTGCCGTGTAATATTTAATGCCTTTATGCGCTTTTTTAAATAAATTGCCGCTACCATAGCGCCAAATGCCTGCACCTAAAATAACACCAGGGTTTATAATAACTACATCCAAACCTTCTTGTGTAGCTCGCCAAACCTCCATTTCGGCACCATATTTTGTGATAGCATACGCACTATTGTCATCTTCAGGATTCCACTCTGTATCCTCTGTAATAGGTTCGCTATTTATAGAATTCCCTATGGTTGCAATAGAACTCACATAACATAATTTTTCTATATTATTTGAAATACAAAGATTAACAATATTGGCAGTGCCTTCAATATTGGTTCTACGTAAAAGATGATATTTGTTAGGTTCAAAAGACACAAAAGCGGCACAATGATAAACGTGTGTGATATCTTTAAAAGCATCAGACAGTAATGGAATGTCTAATAGATCTGCTTGTATCCATTGAATTGATTTAAAGAGCGACTCATAGTTTTCGGTATAGCAAGAAAACACATGTTTTACATTATCAAGTTTATGCTCATTTCTATAAATAGCACAAACAGTTTCGTTATTACTAATAAGCTTATAAAGTAAATGTGCACCAACCAAACCTGTACCACCGGTAACTAAAATCATGTGACTAAAGTAAAGAAATATTCAGAATACAAGTGTAATTATACACGTATTTTTATCTTTGCGACAGTTTACTAAAAATATTAAATAATGATAAAGAATTTTGTTGAAGAATTAACTTGGAGAGGCATGATACATACCGTTATGCCTGGAGCAGATGAACATTTAATGGAGAGCATGAGAAGTGCTTATGTTGGGTTTGATCCAACGGCAGATTCTTTACATATTGGTAATTTGGTTCCTATTATGTTGCTGGCTCATTATCAACGCTGTGGACACAAACCCGTTGCATTGGTTGGCGGTGCAACTGGGATGATCGGTGATCCGTCTGGAAAATCAAATGAACGTAATTTATTAGATGAAAAAACATTAAGACATAATCAAGAGTCTATAAAAAATCAGCTAGCACATTTTTTAGATTTTGAAAGCGATGTTGAAAATGCAGCTATTTTAGTGAATAACTACGATTGGATGAAAGACTTTTCTTTTCTAGAATTTATTCGCGATGTTGGTAAGCATATTACTGTTAATTATATGATGGCTAAAGATTCTGTAAAAAACAGAATTTCATCTGAATCATCAGAAGGGATGAGTTTTACTGAGTTTACTTATCAATTAGTACAGGGTTACGATTTTCTTCATTTATATAAAGAAAACAATTGTTCAATTCAAATGGGAGGAAGCGATCAATGGGGCAATATTACAACAGGTACAGAATTAATAAGAAGAGTTGGTGGCGGAAAAGGTTTTGCTATTACATGCCCATTAATAACAAAATCTGATGGATCTAAATTTGGTAAATCTGAAGGTGGAAATGTTTGGTTAGATGCTAATAGAACATCACCATATAAATTTTATCAATATTGGTTAAATTCAAGCGATGAAGATGCCGAAAAGTATATTAAGATATTTACTTTTTTAAATGAAGAAGATATAAAAAACTTAGTAAAAGAACATAATGAAGCGCCGCATTTGCGTGTTTTACAAAAGCGCTTAGCCGAAGAAATAACAACGATGGTTCATTCTAAAGAAGATTTAGATAATGCCGTGAAAGCGAGCGCTATTTTATTTGGAAAGTCAACAAGTGATGACTTAAAGCAATTAAATGAACAAACATTTTTAGATGTGTTTGATGGTGTACCACAAACGGAAATTTTAAAATCTGATGTTGAAAACGGAATAGATATTATAGCTGCATTAGCCGAAAAAGGAGGTTTTTTAAAATCGAATGGAGAAGCGCGTCGTGCTTTAAAAGAAAATTCTATATCTGTGAATAAAGAAAAGGTAAAGGAAGACTATAAAGTTACAGTTAAAGATTTAATTAATAACAAGTTTGTTTTACTACAACGGGGTAAAAAGAATTACTTTGTTTTATCTATAAAATAATAAAAGCCTGAGTTTTACCTCAGGCTTTTTTAACCAACCAACTAAAAAACTAATTTTTCTTTTTCTTAGCTGTTTGTTTTGTCGAAATGGTTTTCCTATTCTTACAGAAAATTATTTTATTTTAAAAATTTTATTGTTTCCCAGTTTTTATCTGCTTTCTTAATTAGTATTTCTGCGTTTTCTTTTTGCCAAGATTTTAAAGTATTTGTCCCCCAAGCATTATAAAACAGATAAAGTTTTCCGTTTCTAATTTCAAAAGTTTTTGGATTAATCGAAACTTTATCAGATTTAATGGCCACAGCATATGCGCAATAACCTCCATATTGAGGTATATATTTTTTAGGGTTTTGGTTAAAAGTAGTTAAGTTTTTTTGAGAAGAGAATTTGTATTTGACATCTTCAAATTCTGCTGTAAATTCCTTGTTTCCTTCAGTAGTCTTGTTTTCAAAATAAGCAACAACATCATAACCATTAGCTACATAGCCTTTTTTAATATTGTAATCTTGAGTTTGACAAAAAGAAGATGTTGTTGTAAATAGAAAAATAAATATCAAGTTTCTCATAAAATGTAAGTCGAAAACTATTACACATCTTACAATTAGCTATAGCACCATTAAATTACAACCTCGAATATCAGAATTATCAAAACGACCAATAACTTCAAAAGAACCATTTTTAAAAGTTCTTCCCAAATCTTGAGTTGCTATAAATGAACAGGAATTAATGTTCGCCAAATCTATAACATTTATACCGCCAGTTTTTCCTAATGGTTGAATACTTAAGGCATCTTCGGTCTCTCGTGTTAATATACGCATCCAATTAGGGCAATCGTATATACCATTTCCGCTAGAATATGCTTGACTTAAAAGCTCAGTCATACCATATTCACTATGTATGTTTTCAACTCCAAAACCAGCTTTTAAATTTTTGTGCAAATCTGCTCTAATCAATTCTTTTCTTCTTCCTTTCATTCCACCTGTTTCCATAATAATAGAATTTTTAAGATTGAATTGATAGGTTTCAACTAAGTCTAATAGAGCAAACGATACTCCAATAAGCAACACCTTTTTATTTTGCGAATCAACAGAAACTAGAGTATTTTTTAATTCAGAAAAATTATTAAGATAAAAACCACTTTCAGGATGTTCTGACTTTGAAATCATTTCACTAACCATATAGACTAATGATGAGCCTTTGCGTTCTAAATAAGAAGGCAATAAGGCTAAAATAACGTAGTCTTCAATATTACCATATAATTGTTGAAAACATTTAGTAAAACTATGCTTATAAATCTCTAAATCTGTTACATAATGCTTGCTTGTTATACTTCCTGTAGTACCTGAGCTTGTAAAAATGGTCTCAGCTTTATTTTTAGAACTTAATATTTTATGTGATTTAAAAAACTGAATAGGTAAAAAGGGAATATCTTTTATGGTTTTAACATCGCTTGGATGCTTATAAAGTAAGTCGCAAAATGATCGATAAACACGATTGTTTTTAAACTGATAATTAAAAACTTGTAATGTTAAGTCTTCAAACTCTGTTTTATTTTTAATATTAAAAATGGTATTACTGTTTATCATTAAGCTATAATCAGTTCAAAATGGTTTTGTTTATATTAATAACGTAGGCAAAAGTATAAAAATAAAAAAGCGCTGCTAGTAGCAACGCTTTTAAAATATATTTTAAGTGTGTTATTTCTATTTAATTACCAGTTTTCGTGTTTCACTAATATTACTTTCTGTGATTTTTAAAATATAGACACCTGTACTTAATTTCGCGATATTTAATTCTTTTCCTATTAAAACAGTCGATAAAATTTGTTTTCCTAAGGTATTAAAAATCTCAATTTTTTTAGTAAAATTCTTTTTTGAAGTAATATATATGTACTGTTTTCCGTTATTAACAGGGTTTGGGTAAATGGAAAGCCCTTCAATGTTTTGTTGCGCAGGGGCATTGTTAATGTCTGCTTGTGTAAACCCTTGCTGGGTTACAAAAAACATTAAAGCCAAAAATGTAGTTAAAAAGTAGTTTTTTCTCATATTAAACTTTCGCTGATATAAAAGTAATAAATTACTTCAAAAGTTATACCAAAAAAAGTGTTAAAGATTTGCACATTTTGTCGAAAGGTTAAATCAGTGTAAGTTGTGTGTTACCTTAATGTTATTTGTTTTAGATTTTTAATAAAATTATGTTATTAGTTTTATCTTTACTTCAATAAAGACTGAATCTATTGTTTTTACAATGAATAAAAAAGATATTAAAATACTATTAGTTGATGATGAGCCAGATATTTTGGAGATTGTTGGCTATAATTTATCAAATGAAGGCTATCAAATAATTACAGCCGAAAATGGCGTTCAAGCCGTTAAAAAAGCAAAGAAAGAGATACCTCATTTAATTATTTTGGATGTAATGATGCCAGAAATGGATGGTATTGAAGCATGCGAACAAATTAGAGTTATACCAGAGTTAAAAGATGTTACCATTACTTTTTTAACGGCAAGAGGAGAAGATTACTCTCAATTGGCTGGATTTGAAGCTGGAGCTGACGATTATATTACAAAACCAATTAAGCCAAAAGTATTAGTAAGCAAAGTAAAAGCATTATTAAGACGCTATAAAGAAGATGAAAAGCAAGAAAATGTTTTGAAAATTGGTGATTTGATTATTGACAGGGATGAGTACAAAATTATTTTAAAAGGAAAAGAAATTCTTTTACCAAGAAAGGAATTTGAATTACTATCTTTATTGACTTCAAAACCAGGAAAAGTTTTTAAACGAGACGAAATTCTTGATAAGGTATGGGGAAATGAAGTTGTAGTTGGAGGAAGAACTATTGATGTTCATATTAGAAAATTAAGAGAAAAAATCGGGAACGATAGTTTTAAAACGGTTAAAGGTGTTGGGTATAAGTTTGTAGATTAATGTTGTGAAATTAAAAAGGACATATCGTTTTGCGATTAAAACATCGCTCTATATAACGCTTTTTATAACGCTCTTATTGAGTGTTTTTTTGTATGCCTTTTATTCAATCAATTGGTTGTTAATTATAGCATTTGCTATTACTTGTTACTTGTTTTCGTTTGTAGTGATTCAATTAAGAGTTGAACGTTTTATCTATAGACGGGTTAAAAAAATATACGACGATTTAACTCTTTTAGAATCTGCTAGTTTAACAAGAGGTTCTATTACTACCGATATGGGAACGCTTACTGAAGAAATAGATAAGTTTGCCCGCGATAAAAAACTTGAAATTGAAACCCTAAAAGTTCGAGAAAAATACCGTAAAGAATTTTTAGGGAATATATCACACGAATTGAAAACACCCTTATTTACAGTTCAAGGCTATATTTTAACACTGCTAGATGGCGGTTTAGATGATAAAAATATAAGAAAAAAATATCTTGAAAGAGCTAGTAAAGGTGTTGAAAGACTCAGTTATATTGTGAAAGATTTGGATATGATCACCAAATTAGAAGTTGGAGATTTAAGTTTAAATTTAGAAGTATTCGATATAGTTGAGCTCATAAAAAATGTTTTTGATATGTTTGAAATGCGAGCTCATAAAAAGCGTATTACATTAACTTTTGATACCGATTATACAAAACCTATTTTGGTTAAAGCAGATAAGGAACGTATCCAGCAAGTATTGGCAAACCTATTTGTGAATTCTATAAAATACGGTCAAGAAAAAGGAACAACTGAGATTAGTATAGAAAATTTAATAAAAAACAAGGTTATTGTTAGAGTAACTGATAATGGCGAAGGTATTGATAGTAAACATTTGCCTCGTTTGTTTGAACGTTTTTTTAGAGTAGATAAAACAGGAAATAGAAAAGTTGGAGGTTCAGGCTTAGGTTTGTCAATTGTAAAACATATTATTGAAGCTCACGACGAAAAAATATATGTAGAAAGTGAAATTGGCGTAGGGAGTGAGTTCTCATTCACGCTCGAAAAGGCTGAATAAATCATTAAAATTCACATTATCGTCAAAAGATTCTAGACCTCTAAAGGTGTTCGTTTTTTTGAGTTTTTCTATCGTAAAATCATCTTGATTACAACTTGGGACTAAGTTTAAATCGGTTAATCTTTTAGCTAAATATTCTTGTTCAAATTGCCCAGGAGTAGGTATAAAAAAAGCTTTTTTATTAAGTTTTGCTAAGTCCATTATTGTAGTATAACCAGATCTAGCAATTACTAAAGCGCTTTCATTTATAGTTTTTTCGAGCAATTCAGAAGTCATAAAATTATAAATAACCATGTTGCCAATTCTTTTTCTAGCTTGTTTCTTTTCTACTACTCCTTTTACAAAAACAACTTTTCCGTTATAGTTTTTTAACTCAACTAATAACTTTTCTTCAAGTAGAGTTCGTTGTGGTTCAGGACCAGAAAGTAAAACCAAAATATCATTTACCGTGCTTAAGTTTCTCTTCTTAAATCTACTTAAAGGACCAATATATTCTTTAGAAACTTTAAGGGAGTCTGTATGTCCTAATTTACCGCTTAAATTGATATTGCTTTCTGTATCAGGAACCCAGCAAACATCAAATTTATGTATAAATTTTTGATGCATTTTTGTGCTTAACCATGTGGTATTTCCGCTTAAAACATTTAGCTGATGTGTAATAAAGACAGAAGGAATATTTTTGCTGTATATACCCAATCGGTTATCAGAAATAACACCCGAAATATTATTATTTTCAATAATCTCTGTTAGTACTTTTTTTTCTGCTTTTATAGCATTAATAAGTTTTGGAGAATCTTTTAGTAACTTCAATTTAAAAAGTTTTCCGCTTTTAGCATAAGTAATATTGTACGATGGTAATTCAACAGAAGATAGATTAGGGAATTCTTTTTGCAAAAGCAACAAAGCATTGCCATCACTTGCTAAAATGGGTTCAAAACCACAAATAATAAGCGCATTAATAATGGGAATGCATCTGGTAGCATGACCCAATCCCCAATTTAGTGGTGCAATTAGTATTCGTTTTTTCATCGTAATGTTTTGGGCGTGCCTTTCGCTAACTCAAGTCGGGCTTTCCACTATATCTTTTTTGTATAGCAAAAAAGGATGCCGTATCAATCCCTCACGCAAATTTTCATTAAAATCAAAGATAAGCATATAAACACTCGCATATATTTCCTTAATTTTACCAAAATTTTAAATAATAGTGGGAAGCAAAAATAAACTTAAAAGGTTTAAAGAAAATGAAACCTTTGCTAATGTGTTTCAACCAACAAGAGATGAATTAGTAAACTCAAATTTCAATTTAAAAGGCAATTGGCGAGAAACGGTTTTTAAAAACAATAATCCGTTAGTTTTAGAATTAGGGTGTGGCAAAGGAGAGTACAGCGTAGCTTTAGCTCAAAAGTATCCCAATAAAAATTTTGTAGGAATTGATATAAAAGGAGCGCGTTTTTGGAGAGGCGCAAAAACGGCTATTGAAGATGAAATAAATAACGTGGCATTTTTACGTACACAAATTGAACTTATAGATTATGCTTTTGCAGAAAATGAAGTTGATGAAATTTGGATTACTTTCCCAGATCCTCAAATAAAATATAAGCGTACAAAACATCGCATGACTAATGCTACATTTTTAAAACGCTATAAAACCATTTTAAAACCAGAAGGTATAGTTAATTTAAAAACGGATAGCGAGTTTATGCATGGTTATACACTTGGTTTATTGCATGGTGCAGGACACGAAGTGCTTTATGCAAACCATAATGTGTATAAACAAGAAGGGAGTCCAGAGGAGGTTACTAGCATCCAAACGTATTACGAGTCACAATATTTAGAGCAAAACAAACCAATTACGTATATTAGGTTTAAAATTAAAGGTTAGTGGATATTACTTTCATCTTTTTTTTAGGATTATTTATAGCTTTAGTTGGTGTTATTCCACCTGGTTTGTTAAATATGACAGCTGCTAAAATAAGCTTAAAAGAAGGACATTCTAGAGGCATAGTGTTTTCTATTGGTGTTTGTGTTATTGTAATTGCTCAAACTTATATTGCTGCTATCTTTGCGAGATATTTAAGTAATCATCCAGAAGTTATAGATATTCTTCAGCGTGTAGCACTCGTTATTTTTATTTTAATCACAATTTATTTTTTATTTATTGCTAAGAAACACCCCAAACAGCAGGTTGAACCTAAAATGAGAAGCAAACACAGTCGTTTTTTTCAAGGTCTATTCCTGTCTTCTATAAATGTGTTTCCTATACCATATCAAGCTTATATGACTATTACTTTAGCCTCGTTTGGATGGTTGGAATTTGATCAAATAAGTATTATATCTTATGTTGCAGGAGCTGCTTCGGGGACTTTTGTAATGCTATATATGTATATGTTCTTTTTTGATAAAATCAAGAAGAAATCGTTTACATCTCAAAAAAATATGAACTATTTTATCGGAGGTATTACAGGAATAATTTCTATAATTACTATAATAAATATTGTTAAAGAATTGTAAAATGAAACCAGAAACTTTAAATTTTTTTGATAAGGTTTACGAAGTTGCTCGATTAATTCCTTACGGAAAAGTAACAAGTTATGGGGCTATTGCAAGATATTTAGGAGCTGCCAGAAGTGCGCGGATGGTTGGTTATGCTATGAATGGGTCTGGAAGTAAAGATGTGCCAGCGCATCGTGTTGTAAACAGAAAAGGCTTGTTAACAGGGAAGCATCATTTTGATGGCACTAACTTGATGCAACAACTTTTAGAAAGTGAAGGAATAGAGGTAGTTGAAAACCAAATTCAAAACCTTGAAAGCGTGTATTGGGATCCAAATGAGCTAAAGTAATATTTAGCTTGATTTAAAATTATGCTTTATAATAACTGGCTTTGCCTTTTTGTTTGAAAAAGTTAAAATTTTTGAAAGTAATTCTGTTTCATTCTTAAAAAGAGATTGTTTTAAAAGTTGCATTTCTTGCTCCATATGTTCTTTTATTTGCTTTTTAAGCATATCTGTGAACGATAAATTGAACAGCTTTTTATATAAAAAAGTGTGATTAGATAAGGTTACTTCACCATCACTAATACAAATAGACACTTTGTTTTTTCGATCTATTAAAAAATATTCGTCAGATATTGGAGAAATCAACTTTTTAATAGATTCATTACTTGAATAATTAGATACAATATCAATAATGAATTTTGCATCTTCCTTCATTGCTTTTTTCTTAAATAGAAACATCTTTTTTAATTTTAACTTGATTTAAAAACCAAGAAGATTATATAGTGTTAAGAAACAATATCAATGCCAAAGTCACACCAAGTACTGTGTGTGCAGTGTTTCAGCGCATTTAAACGCATTTTAACTATTTAATTAATGAAATATTTGTTGTAATTTTTTTCGTGTAGGATAATACGCGGTTTACGTACAATGTTTAATAATTTGACTATAGGTGAAATGAATTTTTAACTATATAAATAAACCCAATTACTAGATAAATCATTTCAATTAAACCACTTTAAATTCTAAACAATTCACTGTATATTTGTACTTTAGAATAAATCTAAATTAAATATAGTGAAGTTAAATAAACAAGATATATTAAAAGCACTAGAATCTATTACTGTTCCTGGAGAAGGAATGAATATGATTGAGAGTAAAGCTGTAAAAAACGTCATCACTTTTGGAGACGAAGTAATAGTAGATATTACCATTATAAATCCAAGTTTACAGGCAAAAAAGCGTGTTGAGGTTGATATCCTTAAAACCATTCATGAGCAAGTTTATGAGAAAGCCAAAATTACGGTTAACGTTAAGGTTGATGCACCTGCAAAACCTAAAGCTAATGTTATAAAAGGCAATTCAATTCCTGGGATACAAAATATTGTAGCAGTTGCTTCTGGAAAAGGAGGTGTTGGAAAATCTACAGTTACGGCTAATTTAGCAGTAACTTTAGCTAAAATGGGTTTTAAAGTTGGTATTTTAGATGCCGATATATATGGGCCATCAATTCCTATTATGTTTGATGTTGAAAGCGAAAGACCATTGGCCGTAAACATAGAAGGAAAATCTAAAATGAAGCCGGTAGAGAATTATGGTGTTAAAGTACTATCAATTGGGTTTTTCACAAAACCTGATCAAGCTGTAGTTTGGCGAGGGCCAATGGCAGCAAAGGCATTAAACCAAATGATTTTTGATGCCCATTGGGGAGAACTCGATTTTATGTTAATTGATTTGCCACCAGGAACCGGTGATATTCATTTAAGTATTATGCAATCACTTCCAATAACAGGGGCAGTTGTTGTTAGTACACCACAAAATGTTGCGTTAGCTGATGCGAAAAAAGGAGTGGCTATGTTTCAACAAGATAGTATTAATGTGCCAGTTTTAGGAATCATAGAAAATATGGCTTATTTTACACCTGCAGAACTTCCTGATAATAAATACTTTATCTTTGGGAAAGAAGGAGCAAAAAATCTTTCAGAAGATTTAAAAGTACCATTTTTAGGGGAACTACCATTAGTGCAAAGCATTAGGGAAGCAGGAGACGTTGGTCGTCCAGCGGCATTACAAACGGCAACACCGTTAGAACAGGCTTTTGAGAAATTAACTCAAAATGTAGTAGAAGAAGTGGTAAGACGAAATGACGATTTGCCTCCAACCGAAGCAATAAAAATTACGACAATGGCTGGATGTTCAGCAGTTAAAAAATAGTTATGACATCAGAAGAACTTAAATTGAATGTAGAAAAAGCATTAGAAGAAATTCGTCCGTTTTTGCAAAGTGATGGCGGCGATATTTCGCTATTAGCTATTGAAAATGATAACCTTGTTAAAGTGCAACTTCAAGGTGCTTGCGTGGGTTGCAGTGTAAATCAAATGACGCTTAAATCTGGTGTTGAAATGACTATTAAAAAATACGCGCCACAAATAGAACAAGTTATTAATATTGATGCGTAATCTTTCTTTTTTAATTCCTACTAAAATAATAGAGAAACTTATTTCTAAATAATTCAGAAAGCTTATTTTTGCGGCATAAATTGTGATATACGTTTATTAGCGTAAGTATAAATTGAATTATGGAACAAGACATAAATATAAAGATAACCGATAGAGATGGTGTAACACACGAGGTTGTAGCGCCTACAGATATGGCAATGAACCTTATGGAAGTTGTAAGATCTTATGAGCTTGCACCAGAAGGAACTATTGGTATTTGCGGAGGAATGGCCATGTGTGCTTCATGTCAATGTTATGTGAATTCGAATCACGAATTACCAGAGATGGGCGATGATGAAGAGGCAATGCTATCTGAAGCTTTTGATGTAAAAGACAATAGTCGTTTAGGTTGCCAAATACAAATGACCCCAACCATGGAAGGGTTAGAAGTTGAATTAGCTCCTGAAAGCTAATTTTTGCTAGCCTTATAAATCGCATTCAAGAGACTGTTTTTTTCTTTAACGTCATGTCCAAGTTGCCAAAACATAATACCTCCTAATTTATTCTTTATAGTATACTCAGTTTTAAGTTTTACAGATACAGTATCATCATAAGTTATAAAAATACTATCAGTTGCACTAAATAAATATGGTGCTTTCGCAACTGAATCCCAATGTCTTTTATAATTATTGTTGCTTTCGTATTTTTTTCTAATATCTCTATAAGCGTCTGTTGCAAACGCTCCTTTATTAGCTTGATATAATCCTTCATTTGTTGAAGATACTCCTTTCCAAGCTTTGCCATAAAAAGCGGCCCCAATTACAATTTGCTTAGGGTTTACACCTTGAGAAATACAATAATCAACAATCATTTCAGCTGAACCTGGCTCATATTCAACATTATGCTCGGCACTCCTTTTAGTCATTTCTTCATAAAAACCAGAAACCAGCGAATCTTTTAAATGCTCGTTTTTAATCCAGCCTAAAGGTGTATGATGTCCAGTAAATGGTGAGTTTCCACTTATCTGATCATAAGTCATAATATTCATATAATCTACATACTTCATAACCTCTGTAGTTTCTATATTTTTATAATAAGGTTTCCAGCCAGCAGATGCAAAGGTTAGGGTTTGTTTTCTATCTAAAGTGTTTAAAGCTTGTCGAAGTTCTTTCATTAAAAAGGTGAAACTCTGCTTATCTTCTGGTTTTGCTTTAGTATTAGCAGCTGGAATACAAGGATATTCCCAATCTATATCCAAGCCATCTAATTCATATTCTTTAATAAATTTAACCACACTTTTTACAAATTTCTTTCTGTTTTCGGGAGAAAAAGACATATCCGAAAACCCTTTAGAACCCCAACCGCCACAAGCAATCATAAACTTAAGATCTGGATGGTTTTTTCTTTGTTCTACCAATTGTTTAAGTTTCTTATCATGCGCTGCATTATTAAATTTCATTTCATTATCAATAACCTTAGTAAATGAATATATAATATGTGTTAATTGGTTTAATGGAAGCGTTTCTGGTTTATAATCTTCTTCAGGTACATAATAAGCCATAACAGCAATAGTATTCTCTTTTTGGGTGGTAGGTTTTTTGCAACTAAAACTATTTATAGTAATAGCAAAAATGATAATCAGCAAGGAGTAATTTTTTAAATATGCCATTTTGAATTTTTTATTAGTTGATTTATTCTGTTTTATAGTCTATTAATTTTATAGGACCTTCAAGGAGGCTTCTTACTATTTGTAGTGTTCCATCTTCTTTAGTGGCTATTTGCCATTTTATAAGTGATATTTCGCCTTTTTCAATTTCAATGCCAGTTATACTTCGAGGGTGTACACAACTCCCATCGTTAAAAAAAGCAATATCTCCAGGTTCAGGAAAACGTGGTCTATGCGTATGTCCAACAATAGTTAGCAAATTATTGTTTTCTGAAATCCATTTTTTTATTCTACGCTCAACTTTTATAAGTTCTTTGTAGTTTTTTGCAGGACTTGTTGGATCTGCAATACCCATAACATTTAAGGGTTTCCAAAGAACGCGAACCATAAACCGGCTCCACTTCCAAAACAGATAATTCCACCAATCGGCTTGGTGCCCATGGGTTAAAAATAATTCTTGACCAGTTAAGCAATGCTTTAAAACTATAGCTTCGTGGTACTTTATATCTTTAAACAGCTCAACATCTTCTCCCGTTTTAGCATCAAAATAAGTTGATAAATGTTTCTTTACATAATCAGAGTTTCTATAAACCATATCGTGGTTTCCCCATATCATATGTAACTTATCGGCCTTATGAAACAATTTCATAAGCATATACACGTTTTTGTGAGCGTTTAATATGGAGGTAAATGATAGATTTTCCCATAGCTCATCACCGTCACCAATCTCGCAATATTGAAAACCTTCAGCATAATAATGCTTTAGGGCATGGAAGTAAATATTTCTATTATTGGCAAAATCGTCAGCAAAACTATTGTCACCACGATGGCAGTCGCTAAAAAGGATAAACTTACTATCATCATCAAAATCAATGACATTCGCATTTTTATAAGCGTAATCTAATCTCTTTTTAGCTGAAAACATAGGAGTAAATGTAAACAAAAAAGCGTTTCAAATAGAAACGCTGTATTAATTTTTAAGTTTGTCTAAGGCAATTGGTAATAATCGTTCAACAAATTTTGAGTAAGCAAGTTTTGAAGGGTGAAGACCATCTGAAGCTACTAGGTTACTATCCTGCAAACCTTTTCTAGTTATATCTGTAATGTTTACATAAGTTAGGTTATTTGTGCCACAATAGTTTTTAGCAAAATCATTATACCTATCAATGTCTTTTGAAACATTTTGATTCCCATTACCAAATGGTGTATAGGCATAGTCTGGAATAGAAATAATTATAATGTCTTTTTTATTTCCTTTTGCACATTCGATGGCTTTATTTGTAAGTTGAACGAATTCCTTTTTGTAAACATTAAAAGATTTACCTTGATATTGATTGTTAACACCAATAAGTAAGGTGACTAAATCATAATCTTTTGATGGTTTTTCGGTATCTATCGCGGTTAGTAAGTTTGAGGTTGTCCATCCTGTTCTGGCTATAATTTTCAATAGGAATTCTTTACTAGATTCAAATTCTAGTTTTAAATTATCTTTTAACTGCTCTGGAAAGCGACAAGATTGACAAACACTTTCTCCTATGGTGTAGCTATCACCCAAAGCTAATATTTTATATGTGTTTTGGTTTTCAGAAACTGTTTTATTTGGTTGAGTTTCTTCTTGATTAAAAGCAGATTTTTCAATAGAGCAACTTAAATTTATTGTGGTATAAATTACTATTAAATAAACAATCTTTTTCATTTCAACTTTTTACATAAATATAAGGATTTATAAAACAAAAAATGCTCCTTGATTTTAGGAGCATTTTTTGTTTTATATTATAGTTAAAGGTTTTACTTAAAGGCATTTAAACCAGTAACGTCTAAACCAGTAATTAATAAATGAATATCGTGAGTCCCCTCATAAGTAATAACGCTTTCTAAATTCATAGAATGACGCATAATAGAGTATTCCCCAGTAATTCCCATACCTCCTAACATTTGTCTTGCTTCACGAGCAATATTTATTGCCATATCTACATTGTTACGCTTAGCCATAGATATTTGTGCCGATGTTGCTTTATCATCATTACGTAAAACACCAAGTCTCCAAGTCAAAAGTTGCGCCTTAGTAATTTCGGTAATCATTTCAGCTAATTTCTTTTGTTGTAGTTGGAACTGCCCAATTGGTTTTCCAAATTGCATACGTTCTTTACTATAGCGCAAGGCAGTGTCATAACAATCCATGGCTGCTCCAATAGCACCCCAAGCAATACCGTAACGTGCAGAATCTAAACAACCGAGCGGAGCTCCTAACCCAGATTTATTAGGCAATAAATTTTCTTTAGGCACTTTAACATTGTCAAAAATTAGCTCGCCAGTAGCACTTGCTCGAAGCGACCATTTATTATGAGTCTCAGGCGTAGAAAATCCTTCCATTCCACGCTCAACAATAAGTCCATGAATTCTACCTTCTTCATTTTTAGCCCAAACTACTGCAACTTGTGCAAAAGGAGCGTTACTAATCCACATTTTAGCTCCATTTAAAAGGTAATGGTCACCCATATCTTTGTAGTTGGTAACCATACCACTTGGATTACTACCGTGGTCAGGCTCTGTTAATCCAAAACATCCAATCCATTCTCCACTAGCTAGTTTTGGCAAGTACTTTTGGCGCTGCTCTTCGTTACCATATTTCCATATTGGATACATAACTAAAGATGACTGCACTGAGGCGGTACTTCGTACACCAGAATCACCACGTTCAATTTCTTGCATAATCAAGCCATAAGAAATTTGGTCTAATCCAGCGCCTCCATATTCCTCAGGAATATAAGGGCCAAAAGCACCAATTTCAGCTAATCCATTTACTATCTGAGTTGGAAATTCTGCTTTTTGCGCATACTCTTCAATTATAGGAGACACGTCACGTTTCACCCATTCTCTGGCGGCATCGCGAACTAATTTATGCTCATCTGTTAGTAATTCATCTAAATTATAATAATCAGGAGCTTCGAATAAATCAGGTTTCATTCAGTTGATATTTTTAAAATTGTGTTATTGAGAAATTATTGACCCTTTTTTTATTAAAAAAGTAATAATTGGTCAAATTTAATTAAATCAGTTGAGAAAATTTAAGATATAAATCATTATTTAAGAGATAGAAATATTCTTGGGTTTGATGAAATATTATGAGTCCATAATTATTGTTTAATTTTTTTCATTGATTAAAATCAAACAATAATATTGATTTGTGTGATTATATTTGGTATTAACTGATTATTAGTAAATTATGATTTGTTTCGGTTTGCGTTTCAATAAAAGTTTTGAAACTTGAATAGGGGAGAGATTATGAAAATTGCGTATAATTAATAACAGCTATTCTTCAATGAGTGTTTTATAGTTAGAAATTTAATGTCCTTTTAACATGATAAATATGCATAATTGCAAATACATAAGATTTTATTTTTTAATATTTTTTGTTTTTACATCATGCAAAGAAGAAAGGATAGATTTCAATGCTCAAGTTCGTCCTATCCTCAATAAGAATTGTATTAGCTGTCATGGAGGTGTAAAACAATCTGGTGGGTTCGGATTAGTTTTTAGAGAAAATGCATTGGGTGAAACTGCAAATGGTAACATTGGAATTTTTCCAGGCCAACCAAAAAAAAGCGAAATGATTTCCAGAATTACTCACAAAAACCTGGAAATGAGAATGCCTCTTGAAAGAGAGCCTTTAAGTGAAGATGAAATAAAAACACTAACCAAATGGATAGAACAAGGGGCCGAATGGGAAGAACATTGGGCTTATTTAGAACCCGAAAAACCTGAAATACCGAATTTAGAATCAGATTGGGGTTATAACGAGGTAGACGTTTTTACATATAAAAAGATGGAAGAACATAACCTTTTGCCAAATATAGAAGCAGACTCTCATGATTTGGTAAGGCGTGTGTATCTTGATCTAATTGGTTTACCTCCAACGACAAATCAAATAGAAGAATTTATAAAAGATACATCTGAAAAAAGATATGAAAAACTAGTTGATTCCCTTTTAGAATCTCCTAAATTTGGTGAGCATTGGGCTAGCATGTGGCTAGACTTAGCTAGATATGCAGATTCTAAAGGGTATGAAGCTGACAGAGGCAGGGAAATATGGAAATACAGAGATTGGGTAATTAAGGCTTTAAATGAAGATATGCCATTTGATCAATTCACTATAGAGCAATTAGCAGGAGATTTACTTCCCAACCCTACAAAAGAGCAATTAATTGCAACGGCCTTTCATAGAAATACACTAAATAATGGAGAAGGAGGCACAGATAATGAAGAGTATAGAATATCTGCTGTTATAGATCGTGTAAATACTACTTGGGAAATATGGCAATCTACTACGATGAGTTGTGTGCAATGTCATAGCCATCCCTACGATCCTATCAAGCATGAAGAATATTATACCTCTTTTGCTTTTTTTAATAACACTTCAGATTGGGATGTGCCAACAGAATACCCAGTATACAGAGAGTTTGATAGTATTAATCAAGCCGAACTAGAGGATGTTAAAAAATGGATTTCTAATGTTTCTTCTGAAACTGAAACTAATAAATGGGAGCATTTTATTCATATTCAAGAACCTAAAATAAGACCAGAAGATTTTAGTGAAACTCAAAACACAACGCATTATAATAGGTCTAATCAAGATTATATGATGGTTAGTAATGATGCCTATATCAAATTAAAAGGTGTTTCGCTAAATAATATAGACAGAATATATTTAAACTATAATCAAGGCAAAAAATTAAAAGGAAGAATATTAGTAAAAACCGATAGTATCAATGGTCCAATAATAGGTAAATTGGACTTACATAAAACACATGGGTTTAATAATGTGCCAATAAAAATTGAAACAGAATCTAAATTTGCAGATTTATATTTTCAATTTAAAAGCAATTCGAAGGACTATAAGTGTTTTATTGATGGATTCTTAATAGGTAAAAAATTACCTTCTGAAGAAAACGAAGAGTATGCAAGTATTTATAATAAAATAGATGCCTTATTAAATATGCACCCAAAATATACGACACCAATAATGGTAGAAAAATCTACGGACTTTAGCCGTGTAACTAGAGTTTTTGATAGAGGTAATTGGTTGGTAAAAACTGATACAGTAACAGCATCAATTCCTAAGTTATTTAATTCAAAAGAGAAGCAATTCAATAACAGATTAGATTTTGCAAAATGGTTGGTAAGTGAAGATAATTATTTAACAGGAAGAGTTATTGCAAATAGATTTTGGGCAAAAATATTTGGAAAAGGAATTGTGATGACTTCAGAGGATTTTGGAACCTTAGGAGATAGGCCAACACACCCAGAGTTGTTAGATTGGCTGGCACTTAGTTTTTCAAAAGAATGGAATTGGAGCATCAAAAAACTATTGAAGACCATTGTGTTATCAGATACGTATAAGCAAAGTTCTGTAGTTACAAAAGAGGCAAAAAGTAAAGATGCTCATAATCAATGGCTGGCAAGAAGCCCAAGAGTTCGTTTGTCTGCGGAACAAATAAGAGACCAAGCTTTAGTGGTATCTGGTTTATTAAGCGATAAAATGTATGGACCTAGTGTGATGCCACATCAACCAGATGGTGTTTGGACTGTGGTTTATAATAATGACAAATGGGAAACTAGTGAAGGTGAAGATGCTTACCGCCGAGGGCTTTACACCTATTTAAGAAGATCTAGCCCTTATCCGTCGTTTATAAGTTTTGATGCATCGGAAAGAGAGACTTGTTTGTCACGAAGAATTAATACAAATACACCACTTCAAGCATTAATAACTTTAAATGACCCTGTGTATTTTGAAGCGGCTATAAATTTAGCACAACAAGTTGATAAAACTGAAGGAGGAAAAAAAGAAAAAGTAGATTTTGCGTATAGAAAAGTAATGGGCAAAAACATTAGTACAGAAAAGTCTGAGATATTATATAATTTACTTAATGAAACAGAAGCTTACTACTTAAAACATGAAGACGAAGCATTTCAACTAGTAAAATCAGAGGATTTGGAATTAGCATCACTTACCGTTATGGTAAATACTTTAATGAATATGGATGAATTTCTTGTAAAAAATTAAACTAGTACAAATGGATTTGTATAACGAAGCGCAGAAAAGAAAATTAGAATTTACAACAAGAAGGCATTTTCTTAAACAATGCACTACAGGTTTAGGTGGTATTGCATTATCATCGTTAATAGGGCCTCAAAATGTATTTGGAGGTAATATAAACAATAGTATGGATCCCGGTGCTTTGCCACATTTTTTACCTAAAGCAAAACGAGTTATTTATTTGCATATGGCTGGAGCGCCTTCTCAATTAGAACTGTTTGATTGCAAACCAGCTTTAAAAAAATTACATGATTTAGATTGCCCACAATCGTTATTAGAAGGGAAACGATTCGCATTTATACAAGGCACACCTAAAATGTTAGGGCCTCAATTTGATTTTAAGCAATATGGTCAGTCAGGAACATATATTTCAGATGCTTTACCTCATTTTAGTAGTATTGTAGATGAGGTAGCTGTTGTGAAATCAATGCATACAGACGAATTTAACCATGCTCCAGCCCAATTATTATTACAAACAGGAAGTGCTCGATCAGGAAGACCAAGCATGGGAGCGTGGGTAACTTACGGGTTGGGGTCAGAAAATGAAAACTTACCAGGATATATGGTTTTGGTTTCAGGTGGAAAAAACCCTAGTGCAGGTAAAAATGCATGGGGTAGTGGGTTTTTGCCGTCAGAATATCAAGGTGTGCAATGTCGTAATTCGGGTGATCCCATTTTATATGTGTCTAACCCTAATGGGATGAGTAGGGATATTCGTAAAAAATCATTAAAAGCTATAAACGAAATTAACGAAAGCCAGCATAAGGAGTTTAACGATGATGAAACTTTATCACGTATTTCTCAATATGAAATGGCGTTTAAAATGCAAATCTCAGTTCCAGATGTCATGGATGTTTCTAAAGAACCTGACTACATTAGAGATATGTATGGTGCAAAGCAAGGAGAAGCTTCTTTTGCTAACAATTGCTTATTAGCACGTCGATTGGTTGAACAAGGCGTACGATTTGTGCAATTATATCATTGGGGATGGGATATGCACGGAGATAGTAAAGCAAACTCTTTAAATGAAGGATTGAAAACAAAATGTGAAGAAGTAGACCAATCGATGACGGCCTTAGTTAAAGATTTAAAACAAAGAGGACTTTTAGATGATACATTGATTGTTTGGGGAGGCGAGTTTGGACGTACGCCTATGCGCGAAAATAGAGGAGGTATTATAATGCCATATTATGGGAGAGACCATCATACTGAAGCTTATACCATTTGGATGGCTGGAGGCGGCATAAAAGGTGGAATATCTTATGGAGAGACTGATGAAATTGGGTATTATGGCATTAAAGACAAAGTACATATTCATGATTTACAGGCCACAATATTAAATCAGTTAGGAATAAATCATGAAAAATTTACGTATAATTTTCAAGGTAGAGACTTTAGGCTTACCGATGTACACGGTAGAGTAATTAAAGATTTACTGCTGTAAATTAAAATATAGATACATGAAACAAACCAGACGTCAATTTTTAACAACAGCAGGAGCTGCCAGTGCAGGGTTGCTTTTAACCAGTATGGATGCACCACTAAAAGTTACTCCCAAAAAAGGTTTTGCCCTTAAAATTTATGCTACACGCTGGGGTTTTAAAGGCACTATGGAGGCGTTTTGTAAACAAGTAAAAGCAGAAGGATATGATGGGATTGAAGATTGGTTTCCTAATAATATAGCAGACGAAGAAATATTATATGAAGCTTTAGATAAGCATAAGTTAAGTTATGGTGCTTTGGTAGGGAGTAGCGGTAAAAATTTCGCAGAACACAAGAAAAGTTACACTGAAAATTTGCTTAGGGCATTATCCAGAAAGCCAGATTTTATAAACTGTCATGCTGGAAAAGATTTTTTTTCATTTGAAGAAAATAAACTACTTATAGATTTTGCTATTCAGCAATCAAAAACCTCTGGTATACCAATATATCAAGAAACTCATAGAGGACGGATATTATTTGCACCCCATGTTTGCAGTCGTTTTATAGATGCGTTTTCAGAGTTGAAGTTAACCTTAGATATTTCACATTGGTGTGCTGTAGCAGAAAGCTTATTGGTCGATCAAAAAGAAACTGTAGCAAAAGCACTAAAACGTACATCACACATCCATTCGCGAATTGGTCACGAAGAAAGTGCTCAGGTTAGTGAGCCAAGAGCACCCGAATGGAAAAATGCTGTTGATGCACATTATGCATGGTGGGATACTATTGTGAATCAGAAGAAAGAAAACGGAGAAGTTCTTACCATGACAACGGAATTTGGACCAGCTAATTATATGTGGACTATGCCATATACTAGGCAACCGTTGGCAAATCAATGGGCTATTAATGTACATATGATGCATGAATGGAGAAAAAGATATTTATAATTAATTCTTTATGATAGAAGACCGCATATGGTAATATTTCTGGAAACCAACATATATCAGTTTTTTGGCAGATTCCATGCCTTGATAGTACATTTGCCTATTGGATTTATAATTTTAGCTGTAATTTTTGAGTGCCTTGCTTGGAAAAAAAAGGTAGACTTAAAATTAGCAATATCAT
The DNA here is from genome assembly GCA_947501105.1 of uncultured Flaviramulus sp. Lineage (GTDB taxonomy): Bacteria > Bacteroidota > Bacteroidia > Flavobacteriales > Flavobacteriaceae > Wocania_A. The sequence continues at coordinate 815,729 of CANMUP010000001.1, forward strand.
ATGCCCTTTTAATAGGAGCATTATTTGGGGTAATTGCTGTTGTTTTAGGTCTTATGTTAGCCTCTGATGGCGGTTATAATATAGATACCTTAAATCTTCATAAGTGGACTGGAATATCTACAACTATAGTGGCATTTCTTTTGTTTTTCCTTAGTAAAAAGAAAGAGACTATACTTTGGGCTAAAAAGATATACCCAGTAATGATGGCTTTGGTTATAATCCTATTATCAATTGCCGGTCATTACGGTGGAAACTTAACACATGGTTCAAACTACTTATTTGAGCATGCACCAGCTTCAATTAGAGCTATGGCAGGAATAAAACCAGCTAGAGAAAGAATAACAACTTTAGACTCAGCATTGGTTTATGAAGATGTAATCCATATTATTTTTGAAAAGAAATGTAATGTATGTCATAATAATGATAAAGCTAAAGGAGACTTGTTGTTGGTCGATTCAGAAAGTATATTAAAAGGCGGAGAGAACGGTAAGGTAGTAATCGCAGGAAATGCATCTAAAAGTGAATTATATAGACGCATTACTTTAGATCCAAATCATAAAGAGTTTATGCCTACTGAAGGTAGAACACCACTTACAAACGAAGAGACATTATTAATTAAATGGTGGATTGATGAAGGGCTTAGTTTTGATAAAAAAATTGTAGAGCTTAATATTACAGACAGAATTAAAGGTTATTTGCAAGATGTGGGTATTGGATTAAAAAGAACATTTATAGGAAGCCTGAATTTGCCACAAGTAGATGAAAATATTTTAGATTCAATTAGAGCAGAAGGATTTAAAATTAAAACAATTACAAATAAAAGCACGTTATTAGAAGTTAATTATTCAGCGTATAATAAAAACCCATTAAACCAAGATAAGATGAATGTTTTGTTAAGCGCAAAAGAAAACATTACTTGGGTGGATTTTTCCAGAGTACCTATACAGGAAAACCTGATTTCTACAATAGGACAATTAGAAAACCTTACAGAGCTTAGAGCTAATAATTCTAAACTCACAGATAAAGGCGTAAAACAATTAACGCAATTAAAGCATTTAGAATATTTAAATGTTTACGGAAACCCAATTAGTGATATTAGCGTTGAAAGTTTTCAAAAGCTATCAAAATTAAAAAAACTATACCTTTGGAAAACAAATATTTCGGAACAAGGAATATTGAAAATTAAAGATTCTTTACCTCAAATAAACATTATTACTGGAGAGTAATGCTTTATTAGAAATTACATTTTTAAGTAGAAATCTTTAGTAAGGCTTATATAATCTTGAGTGTATTGATGCCTTTCTGTTTCAATAATCAACGCTTCAGTTTTTATATCGCTTTCGCGGAATGAAAACTCTATTAGACTTCGCTTAATTTCTGAGGTTGGATGCCCTTTAACGTGTAATATTCTGTTTGGGAATAAACCGAATTCTGAAGCTAATTTAATAAATGAAGCCTCTTCTTTAAAAGGAATAATGATAGAAAATATTCCATTTTCAGAAAGTAATTTTGAGACGCTTTCAATCAAATGATTAAATGGCATTGCGTCTTGAAAGCGAGCTAAATCACGCTGATTATTTTCGGTTTTATAATCTTCTGAATAAAAAGGAGGATTAGAAATAATAAGGTCGTATTTATCTTCTATTTCTTCTGCAAATTCCTCAAGCGATGCATGATAACAAAACAATCTATCTCCCCATGGAGATTGCTCAAAATTATCTACACATTGTTCATATGCATTATCATCAATTTCAACAGCATCAATAAGTTCAGCATGACTGCGTTGAGCTAACATAAGTGCGATAACACCTGTTCCTGCACCAATATCTAGTATAGAAAAAGGGTTGCCTTTTAATGAAACCCAAGCCCCTAGCAAAACACTATCTGTGCCAATTTTCATGGCGCATTGGTCTTGATGTACTTCAAACTCTTTAAAAACAAATGGCTTTTTTTGCACTGCTATTCTTCTAAATATAAATCAATCAATCCTTCTGGAGTTTCAACCAAAATAGTTTTATTTTCTCGATCCACTTTTAAAATAAATTCATCATTCATAGGTATTAAAATTTCAATACCATCTTTATCAATTTCAAAAAGAGATTGCGCTGTAGAGTCATTAATACTTTTTAATATTCCAACTTCACCGAAGTTTTTATCTTCAACAGTAAACCCAATAACTTCATGAAAATAAAACTTATCGCCTTCAAGTTTAGGAAGTAAATTTAATGGTAAATATAAATGACTTTTCATAATAGCATCAGCATCGGCTTCAGTGTCTACATCTTCAAATTTAATACGTAGCAATTCAGACTTATGTAGTTGCGAGCTTTCAACAAAAAAGGGTACTAGGTTATTTCGCAATTCTAAAAAAATAGCATCTAAGTGTTCATAAATATCTGGCTGATCGGTATCTAATTTTGCTAAAACCTCACCTTTAAAACTGTATTTTTTTACAATTTTTCCTAAATAAAAACAATCTTCTTTTTTCATGACAAATGATTTTTTTTGTCATCCTGAACTTGTTTCAGGATCTTTTTATGCGTTGATAATTATGAGATCCCGATTTTCATCGGGATTTGTTCAATGACGTATTTTGTAAACCAAAATACTATTTCACAAAAAAACTCCGATAGTAGCTATCGGAGTTTAAAAGTATAAAAATAAATGTTTTTATTCTTCTTCGTTTGAAGCTTCAGCCTCAACAGCAGGAGCAGCTTCTTCAGCTACTTCTTCTTCAACAACAGGAGCAGCCGCAGCTATTCTTGCTTCATTAACAGCTTTTTCAGCAGCTAACGCATCAGCTTTAGCTTTAGCTTCTGCTTCAGATAAACCGTCAGCTTTAGCTTGTACTTTGCTTGTTTTTTCTTCTAACCAAGCAGTAAATTTTGCTTCTGCTTGCTCTTCAGTTAAAGCTCCTTTTCTTACACCACCTACAAGATGATTTTTAAGTAAAGCACCTTTATAAGATAATAAGTTTTTAGCTGTATCAGTTGGTTGTGCACCATTCTGTAGCCATTTTACAGCGCCATCAACGTCTAATTCAACAGTTGCTGGGTTTGTGTTTGGATTGTAAGCACCTAACTTTTCTAAGTATTTACCATCTCTTTTTGAACGTGCATCTGCTGCAACTATCCAATAGTAAGGTTTCCCTTTTTTACCGTGTCTTTGTAATCTAATTTTTACTGGCATAATAATTAATTATTTGAGGTTCTCGACCTCGGTTATTAATGAGGGCGCAAAGATACTATATTTTTTTAATTATCAATGTTTTATATTAGAATAATAAACACACTGGAGATGGTAGTTCTACCGAATGTAAAAAGGCAAGAGTTCCGCTAACATCATCAATTTTAAAAACAGAAATATTGTGGCTTTTTTGATTGGCTACCAATAAGAATTTACCTGTGGAATCTATTGTGAAATTCCGAGGCCAATCTCCGTGAACACTTATGTTTTGAATTTTATCAAGTTTGCCTGTAGTAGCATCTCTCTTAAAAACAACAATAGAGTTTTCTCCACGGTTAGAGCCGTACAAAAACTGCTCATCACTAGATAAATGAATATCTGCACAGAAACTTTTTTCTTTAAAATCATCAGCAAGCGTTGAAATGTTTTCTATAAACTCAAATCCGTTTTCTGTTTTTTTAGCAGAAGTAATTGTATTTGAGTACTCGTTTATTATATAAATAAATTGTCCATCTTTAGTTAAAGAGAAATGACGAGGGCCTGCATTCTGTGGCATTTTCACAATCGAAGAATCTGCCAATTTATAATTGGTGTCATTTAATTTGTATTGATAAACAGCATTAAGTCCTAAATCTGAAGCATACAAATCATCTTTAAAAAATTGAGCCGAATGCGCATGTGAAACAAGGCTATCTGTTTTATGGTCTATTACCTGAAAAGCTTCTGATAAAGCACCATTAGTTTTTATATCATATAATGAGAAATTGCCACCAGTATAATTAGAAACTACAGCTTTATCTCCTTGTTTGTTGATTGCAACATGACACGGATGTGCTCCATCAGTTTTAGCTTTATTTATAAAAGTTAAGGTTTTGTCATCTTCAACTTTAAATGCAGATACAGCGCCTTCCTCATTTTCATTAACAGCATAAATATGTTTTTTATCTGGTGAATATGTTATAAAAGATGGGTTTTCTGAGGTAGCAGCTAGTTGCTTTTGACTTAACTCACCAGTTTCTGTATTGAATTGAAATTGATAAACACCTTCACTATCTCCATTGGTATAAGTACCAACATATAAAGTTGAGGTTTTTGGGTTTGAACAATTTAATAAACAAACAGAAAAAAGAAATAAGCACATTTTGAATTTCATGAGAAAGTTTTTAAACCCCTAAAATAGAATAATTTTATTGAATATTAATCACAAAACTTGTTTACAACTGTTTATAACTTCACTTTAACAAACTCATTTTTATATGTATTTTTATAAGCTCATTATTTGCGACTCTACAAATAACCGCATCAACAAATAAATAAGAAGAATGTACTTAATTTTCGATACAGAAACTACTGGATTACCAAAACGTTGGGATGCACCAATTACCGATACTGATAATTGGCCAAGGTGTATACAAATTGCGTGGCAATTGCACGATGCTATGGGAAATTGTATTGATAGTCAAGACTATTTAGTACAACCAGAAGGTTTTAATATCCCTTATGATGCAGAAAAAATTCATGGAATTTCTACCGAACTAGCACAAGAACAAGGAGTGCCTTTAGCTGAGGTTTTAGAAAAATTTAATGAGGCATTAAGTAAAACCAAATTTGTAGTTGGGCAAAACGTAAAGTTCGATTTGAACATTATGGGTGCCGAATTTGTGAGAGGTGATGTTGCGAACCAATTACAAGAATTACCAGTTTTAGATACTTGTACAGAACATACGGCTAGTTTATGTCAAATTCCTGGAGGGCGCTATGGTAAATTTAAATTACCAACGTTAACAGAACTTCACGAGTTTTTATTCAACAAGCCTTTTGCCGAAGCGCATAATGCTACTGCTGATGTTGAGGCGACTACACGTTGTTTTTTAGAATTAATCCGTTTAGGAGAATATACAAAAGAACAACTTGATGTTGAGCCTGATTTTTTTCAAAAATTTAAAGAAGCTAACCCGCAAACTATTCAACTTATAGGGTTAAAGCACATCAATTTAAAAAAAGAAAGTGCTAAGATTAATGAGCGATTACAAAAGGCTCAAACCATTGATATTTCTTCTGAAGAAATCAAACAAAATGTGTCAGATTTAGCTGATGTTGATTTTGTTCACTTGCATAATCACTCACAGTTTTCAGTTTTACAATCTACTATGAGTGTGTCTGATATTGTTTCGGCAGCAGCCGAATACAATATGCCAGCAGTGGCATTAACAGATCACGCAAATATGATGGGAGCTTTTCATTTTGTAAATGCTGTTAATAAACACAATAAAGGTGTTAAAGCAAAAATTAAATCTGCAGAAGAAACAGGAGAAGTTGTTACAGATAAAGAAATAAAACCGATTATTGGTTGCGAGTTTTTTGTGTGCGAAAACCATTTAGATAAAACAAGAAAAGATAATGGTTACCAAATTGTTTTATTAGCTAAAAATAAAAACGGATATCATAATCTAGCAAAATTGTCATCACATGCTTTTGTTGATGGGTTTTATTATTTACCTCGAATTGATAAAAAATTAATCCAACAATATAAAGAAGATTTAATAGTACTGACTGGAAATTTATATGGAGAAGTTCCAAGCAAGGTTTTAAATATTGGTGAAAATCAGGCAGAAGAAGCTTTGCTTTGGTGGAAGAATGAGTTTGGAAGTGATTTGTATGTTGAATTAATGCGTCATAACCAAGAAGATGAAAATAGAGTTAATCCTACTTTAATACAATTAGCAAAAAAGCATGATGTTAAGTTAGTAGCGTCTAATAATACGTATTACCAAAAGCAAGAAGATGCTAATGCACACGATATTTTACTCTGTGTAAAAGACGGCGAAAAGCAAGCTACGCCAATAGGACGAGGTCGAGGATATCGTTACGGATTACCAAATCAAGAGTATTATTTTAAGTCAACAGATAATATGAAAAAGTTGTTTCAGGATGTACCTGAAGCTATTTTAAATGTAAAAGAGGTTATTGATAAAGTAGAAGCTTATCAATTAGCTCGAGATGTATTATTGCCAGCTTTCGATATTCCAGATGAGTTTAAACATGAAGAAGATTTAGATGATGGAGGTAAGCGAGGTGAAAATGCTTATTTAAAACATTTGGTTTATGAAGGTGCAAAAAAGCGTTATGGTGAAGCACTTACTGAGGAGGTTAAAGAACGTTTAGATTTTGAGTTAAGTGTTATTGAAAATACTGGTTATCCTGGGTATTTTTTAATTGTTGAAGATTTTATTCGAGAGGCTCGAAATATGAATGTGTCAGTTGGTCCTGGTCGTGGTTCGGCTGCCGGATCTGTAGCAGCATATTGTCTTTGGATTACAAATATAGATCCACTTAAATACGATTTGCTTTTTGAGCGTTTTTTAAATCCAGATCGTATTAGTATGCCAGATATTGATATTGATTTTGATGATGAGGGCAGAAGTCGCGTGATGGATTATGTGATTGAAAAATATGGAAGCAATCAGGTAGCACAAATTATTACCTATGGTACAATGGCAGCCAAATCTTCTATTCGAGATACCGCTCGAGTGCTTGATTTACCATTGTTTGATGCTGATAGAATTGCCAAATTAATTCCTACAATGTCTAAACTCGGAAAGATTTTTGGGTTAGATGAAAAAGAATTAAGCAAAAAATTTAGAGCTGAAGATTTAGAAAAAGTAAATCAGCTTTTAAATATTTCTGAAGGAGATGATTTAGAAGCAGAAACAGTAAATTTAGCTAGAACACTAGAAGGCTCTGTTCGTAATACTGGTATTCATGCCTGTGGTGTTATTATCACACCAGACGATATTACCAAATTCGTTCCCGTTTCTGTAGCAAAAGATTCTGATTTGTATGTTACGCAGTTTGACAACTCAGTAGTGGAAGATGCAGGATTATTGAAAATGGATTTCTTGGGATTAAAGACACTAACTTTAATTAAAGACACCGTAAAAATTGTTAAAGCAAAACATGATATTTTACTCGACCCTGATAATTTTCCCTTAGATGATGAAAAGACTTATGAGCTTTTTCAAAAAGGAGAAACAGTTGGTGTTTTCCAATATGAATCTCCTGGAATGCAAAAACATTTAAAAGATTTAAAACCCACCGTTTTTGAAGATTTAATAGCAATGAATGCATTGTATCGTCCTGGACCAATGGAATATATTCCAAGTTTTGTACGTAGAAAACATGGTGATGAAGATATTGAGTATGATTTACCGGCGATGGAAGAATACCTAAAGGAAACTTACGGTATTACAGTCTATCAAGAGCAAGTCATGCTATTGTCTCAAAAGCTGGCAGATTTCACCAAAGGTGAAGCCGATGTATTGCGTAAGGCGATGGGGAAAAAGCAGATTGCAGTACTTGATAAAATGAAACCTAAATTTGTTGAGCAAGCAAGTGCTAATGGTCATGATGCTAAAGTATTAGAAAAAGTTTGGAAAGATTGGGAAGCTTTTGCAAGTTATGCTTTTAATAAATCTCACTCTACATGTTATGCTTGGATAGCTTATCAAACAGCCTATTTAAAAGCGCATTATCCTGCTGAATATATGGCAGCGGTTTTGTCTAATAATATGAACGATATTAAATCGGTAACCTTCTTTATGGAAGAGTGTAAACGCATGAAATTAGATGTTTTAGGACCCGATGTAAACGAATCCTTTTACAAGTTTTCAGTAAACAAAGATTATGCGGTGCGCTTTGGTATGGGAGCGATAAAAGGGGTTGGTCATGGTGCTGTTATGACCATTGTAGAGAATAGAAAAAAAGATGGACATTATAAATCGATTTTCGATTTTGCAAAGCGAATAGATTTACGAGCCGCTAATAAAAAGGCATTTGAAAATTTAGCTTTAGCTGGTGGTTTTGATGGTTTGGCTGATACACACAGAGCACAATATTTTCATGATGATGGCGATGGGATTACTTTTTTAGAAAAAGCAATAAAGTATGCACACAAACATCAAGAAAATGAAAATTCAGCACAGGTAAGTTTGTTTGGAGAAGCTAGTGATGTTCAGATTGCCGAACCAGAAGTACCGCCTTGTGAAGAGTGGGGAACTATGGAAAAATTGAGTAAGGAACGTGAAGTTGTTGGGGTTTATATTTCTGGGCATCCGCTAGATGATTTTAAAACCGAAATGAAAACCTTTTGTAATGCAGCATTGGCAATGTTTAATGGTTTAGAGCCTTATGTAAATAGAGAACTCGTTTTTGGAGGCGTAGTAACCGATGTACAGCACCGCGTAAGTAAGCAAGGGAAAGGTTGGGCATTATTTACGGTTGAAGATTATACCGATAGTTTTGAGTTCAGAATTTTTGGCGAAGAATATTTGAAGTTTCGCCACTTTTTAATGAAGAATAACTTTGTATTTGTGAAAACTTTTGTCCGGGACGGATGGGTTAATAAAGATACAGGTAAGAAAAGTGATCCGCGATTGCAGTTTAATAATTTTCAATTGTTGCACGATGTGATGGAAAATTATGCAAAAAAATTATCGATTCAAGTAGATATAAAAGATTTAGACGAACAAAAAATAATGGCATTAAAAGAATTATTAAATATGCATCCAGGAAACCAAATGCTTAATTTTTTAGTGTATGATACTAAAGAGAAAATAAAATTATCAATGCCAAGTAGAAAGCAAAAGGTAAAAGTGTCTCAAGAGCTTTTAGACGAATTGGAATTGCAAGAAGTTAGGTTTAAGTTGAATTGATATTAATTAATGTTTCCGTCATTCTGAGCTTTTTCATTAGAAAAAAAGCGTAAGAATCTGTTTGTCGATTACTTTGAGTTTTGAGTTTCCAATCAACAGATTGTTACGTCGTGCCTCCTCACAATGACGTTTTATTGATTGCCTTAATCTTTTTATGAAACAATCTCACGTTTATATCATAACTAATAAAAACAATACTGTTTTGTATACAGGAGTTACTAGTGATTTAGTTAAGCGCATATATCAGCATAAGTCAAAAACCTATAAAGGTTTTGCTTCGAAATACAATTGTGAAAAGTTAGTTTATTTTGAAGGTTTTGATTCAATTGAAGAAGCTATCTTGAGAGAAAAACAAATCAAGAAATATAAAAGGATTAAAAAACTAGCTTTAATAAATAAAGAGAATTCAGAATGGAAAGATTTGTCTGATGGTTGGCTATTTTACTTTGATTGACTTAAACGTTAAACAGATTGTTACGTCGTGACTCCTCACAATGACGATTTTGTATTAAACTTTTTCCTCAAACTCAACACAGTCAATACGGATTTCAGAATTTTGTAATTCTTTTTCTAATAAATTGCAGAAGTGTTGATTACCATTTTTTTGATAAAATTTGCAGCCATAACAAGTGCGCTGAACCGTTAAAACACCTATTTGATTTAATTTGTAAATGAGTTTACTAAGCGTATTAAAAGTAGACTCTAAACTTTCATTATCAATGGCATTTAATTGTTTTTTTAATGGTTGCGCAAAATTTTCGGTTTCAGAAACTATAGTTTTACCTGTATCTGATAATTGTATCGCATAGCTTCTACTATCTGATGAAGAAAACACTTTTTTAATTAATTCTTTTTTATCTAAAACCTTAACTGCATCGCTTATTGTGGGTTTAGTAATATTGAATTCTTTAGCAAGATGACTCACATTGCAAAATTCAAGCTTATGATATTTTATAAAAATGAGTATTTGAATTTGAATAGGGCTTAAGCCTAACAGTTTAGCCTTTTCCCAAAGCAAGACCTTAAATGCTTCAGAAATACGTTCTAACCCAGCTACAATTTTGCTGGAAATATCAATTTCTTGATGATTGGGATTAAAAATACTATCACTCATAAATAAAAGCCTGCCGAATGGTATCGACAGGCAAAGTTAGTAATCCTAATTAAATTAGTCACAATTTTCCATTTCAATAATTGAAAACCCTTTACTTTTAATATCATTTATGATAGCATCAGTAGCTTGTTCAATATGACAAAACTTACAAATTTTGGACGATATGCTTTCTGTTTTAAAGGTTTTACTATTTAAATATGCTGTACCAAAATTCAAAATGACTTGTTCATCATTTAGCTTATTTGGAACTAAAATATCGAAATGCATTAGTTTTCCATCTTCTCTTTTTACGTATGTATCCCAAACTGAAACTTTCATAATTATTGCTTTACTTTATAAGGTAATGATAAATCGCCACTTGCAACGGTAAAAACCTCATAAACCCCGAGCATTGGAAGGTTTTCTTTACTCGTGTTAACTTTCATAAAAGCTGTTACAGCATCAAAATTAAAATCGGTTTTATGATTTATCCTATAATCTGGAATAATTACTTTAATCGAGTTAGCTTTTGTAATTACGGGGTAACCAGGAGAATCCATATACATAGGCATTCCTGGGTTTGTAGGCGGTAAAACTATAGATTTGTCGTCTTTATTAAACTGTTTTACCGAAAGCCCTCCTTTTACGCGTTTATCTTCAACTAAAACTACCCAGTGCGGATGCCAAATTACGCCATCATTATCGTAGATGGAATCTGAATTTTCATCCCAAAGCGGTGTATCATCAAAATCTGGATGCGAAGTTAGTGCAAGCGCGAGAATACCTTCGGTTTGATTGAAACCTACGTCAGTTGGCTTTAAACTTGTAGGGAATACGTAGCCTAAAACGGGAGCTCCATCTAATTGGCCTGCTTTTTTTGGGGTTGTTTCACCTGCGTTACCTTTTACTGCGATCTCCCAAACTGTAATTCCTAAATTTGAATCATGGGTGACCTTGGTGGTTGTAATTGAAAAATTATCGTTTTGATATTCATTGCTTTGACTTTTACAGCTTACTGTGGAAAGAAATAGGGTTACTATAAATAATACTATTGATTTCATAATATGATATATTTTATAAATTAGGATTCCTAACTAATTGTGATAAAAAAATTACCCTTTTACAGCTTCCATCGAAGCTCCAAAATTAATATGTAGCACATTTCCGTTTGGTGTTACTAAAGCCGGAACTGATTTTACACCAGCATTTTCTGCTTCGGTAATTCTTGAATTGTCTTCTCCAAAGTGCACAATGTCTACGTTGTCTTTCCCTATTAATTCAATAATGTCGTGCTCTGCACTAATACATACAGGGCACCCTGCATGATAAAAAATTGATTTACTCATAATGTTATGTTTTAAATTAATTATGGTACAAATATAGTAAGGAATCCTAACTAAATAAAATATTTTATTAAATTTTTTAAATGAACTATTAAAATTGACAACTGTTTAGGTTAAAAACGCCCTTAGTTTTTGGGTTATAAACATATCCCATGTTGAGGAACAAACCTCAAAACAATGCAGCTGAGGTGTTAAACCAATCTGATTGAAATTAAGAATAGTTTTGGTTTCTTTTTCTTCTATTTGCCAATGTAACACATGCCCAATCCATTCTTTATTAAAATCGGGTTCGCCACCAATACATTTCCAAACCAACTCTTTGTTTGGAGTGTATTCAAGAATTTTAAATGTCCACCAATATTCATTTTCAAAAGTAATAGTAAATTGGCCGCCAGTTTTAAATTGAAAGTTACTTTTTTTTCCCCACCAATTATGAATGCCGTCATTTAAAGCATAAAAAACTTGTTTAGGGCTTGAAGAAAATTCAATTTGATGAGAGTAGTTTGTTATTGAATCAATCATTTAGCTGTTTTTTGTGTTTAAGAAATCTTCTAAATTCTGAAGTTTATCATCCCAGAATTGTTCGTAAAACTTAATCCATTTATTAACTTCTTTAAGAGGTTTTGCATTGGCATTACAAAAACGTTCTCTTCCTTGTGTGTTAATATAAACCAAACCAGCCTCTTCTAAAGTTTTTATATGTTTAGTTACACCTTGCCTTGTGATATCAAATTGATTGGATATTTGAGTGATAGACAATGCTGAAGTTGCAATCACTAAGGCGTGAAAAATATCACGCCTTGTTGGATCTGCAATGGCTTTAAATAGTTTTGTTATTTTATCCTGCATTAACTTCTTGTTTTAAATAGCTTGTTAAACCAGAAATGCAATTATCCCATCCGCCGTTAAAGCTTTCAAACATGGCAACTGCAGTTTCTCCTGCATAGTTAGAAATATCTGAATGTTCTAAAGATAATTTAGTGCCGTTACTTGTTGTTTCTAATTCCCATTTAACAGTGGTTTCAACTTTAGTATCGGCAACTATCCAAGTGTATATAAGCACATACGGGCTCGCATTTTTAACCTCACCACTTATTACTGTACAGCCTTTTTCGTTTGGAGGAGACGTAAATGTATACTTATAACCCTTTTCTGCTTTAAAATCTGCTGGGATAAACCAGGTAGAAATTTCTTCGGCTTTTGTAATAGCATTCCAAACCACATCTATAGCATGATTTAAAACGGCCTCTTTTTTAATAACATCATTCATAATTATTTGTTTTTTAATTAATATGCAACTTCGCGGTTGCTAAACTAGAATAAATATTTTAAATACGCAACTTTTTGGTTGCGTAAAGTTAATTTGAATTGAAATGTGGGTTCGCGCAAAGGATAGTAGTGGCATCCTTTTTTGCCATTAAAAGCAAAAAAGATATAACGAATAGCCTGACATTTTTATTAAAATGATGCGCCCAAATGCAAAAATAACCTAAGACAATAAGGATATAAGTAAAACAAATAGTTTGGTTGTAAGCTATAGAAAATATTTTGACTAAGTTTGTAAATAAATATAAAGTAAAACAGATTAAAATATAAAATTATGGCATTAGAAATAACAGATGCAACGTTTGAAGAAACGGTATTAAAAAGTGACAAACCAGTATTGGTTGATTTTTGGGCAGCTTGGTGTGGACCATGTAGAATGGTTGGACCAATTATTGAAGAAATTAGTGGTGAATACGATGGTAAAGCTGTTGTAGGGAAAGTAGATGTTGATGCAAACCAAGAGTTTGCTGCTAAATACGGAGTACGTAACATTCCTACTGTTTTGGTTTTTCAAAACGGAGAAGTTGTTGGTAGACAAGTTGGTGTAGCACCTAAGAATGCTTATACTGAAGCTATCGATGCACTTTTATAGTAGATAATTAAAAAGAAAAATGAAAAGGTTTGCCATTTATGGTGAACCTTTTTTTATTTTAGATGCAAAATAATTATTATGAGTGAAAATAAAGTTCAAAACGCTATTGATAGCAAATTAATTGAAGAACGTAAAGTGTTTTTATGGGGACAAGTTGATGATGATTCTGCAAAGCATGTTGTTGATAGATTATTGTATTTAGATGCCTTGTCTAGCAAAACTATACATTTATACGTTAATAGCCCTGGAGGTTATGTAACTTCTGGATTTGCTATTTATGATTGTATGAAATCTATTAAAAGCCCTGTATCTACAATTTGTACTGGATTTGCGGCTTCAATGGGATCAATTATACTATCGGCTGGAGAAAAAGGAAAACGATTTATACAACCACATGCTCGTGTTATGATACACCAACCAAGTGGTGGTGCTCGTGGGCAAGCAAGTGATATTGAAATTACTGCAAAGGAAATTGTGTTAACTAAAGAATTAAGTGCACAAATATTAGCTGATAATTGTGGACAAACTTTTGATAAAATAATGAAAGATTTTAATCGCGACCATTGGATGGGTGCAGACGAATCTGTTGCTTATGGTATTGTTGATGCTGTTTTAAAATAAGGATATTTAATAGCCATGAATTTACAGCACGAACTTAATAAAGCAAGTGGTTTTAAAAACCTAGAGTTACTTGCTAAACAGGTTGTGGAGGGTTTTATTGCAGGAATGCATAAAAGTCCGTTTCATGGGTTCTCGGCAGAATTTGCTGAACATAAAATATATAATCAAGGAGAAAGTACACGACATATAGATTGGAAACTGTTTGCTAAAACAGATAAACTTTATACTAAGCGTTATGATGATGAAACCAATTTGCGCTGTCATATTATTGTAGATAATAGTAGTTCGATGCATTATCCTGAAATGGATGATTTTTCAATTGATAATCTAAATAAAATAGGATTTTCGGCACTGGCTTCGGCTTCGTTAATGCATATGCTTAAAAAACAACGTGATGCGGTAGGTTTAAGTATTTATAGTGATGATTACGATTTTTATGCTCCAGAAAAAGGTAGTGAACGCCATCATCAAATGTTATTAAATAAACTTAGTGATGCTGTTGTTTCTAAATCTATAAATAAGACTACCGAAACTTATAAATATTTGCACCAAATAGCAGAAAAGATTCATAGAAGATCGATGATCTTTCTGTTTACAGATATGTTTCAGACCTTAGAAGATCAAACTAAACTTTTTGAAGCTTTACGCCATTTAAAGTATAATAAGCATGAAGTTATTTTATTTCATGTATTAGATAAAAACAAAGAATTAAAATTTGATTTTGATAATAAGCCTAAACGCTTTATTGATGTAGAAACTGGTGAGTATATTAATTTGTATGCAGATTCTATTAAAGAAAACTATAGTGAAGCTGTAAGTAATTATTTTGATGCACTACGATTAAAATGCGCCCAATACAAGATTAAATATGTTGAGGCAGATATTAATAAAATTTTTAATAACATCCTCACAACATACATGATAGAACGTCAAAAGTTTATTTAGTAAAAATATTCTTTAAAAAACTCAAAAAAAGATTTGAGATATAAAAAAAGGCGTGTATATTTGCAACCGCAATAATGCAACGGTCTGGTAGTTCAGTTGGTTAGAATGTCGCCCTGTCACGGCGAAGGTCGCGGGTTCGAGTCCCGTCCAGACCGCAAGTATTGCTAAAAGCTCTAAGAGATTAGGGCTTTTTTTGGCAATTAAAAGAAGTTGTGTTGTTCCTAGAGAAATCTAGGACGTAGTTATACCAAAGTTAGTTTGGTATTCCAATGAGAAGCTTTCCTTTTTTCTTTATTGAAGATTGGGATGCTTTTTTGTTTTAGGACGTATTATATTCTTCTTTTACATGTGACTTTTCACTCTTTATAGTGTCTCATGCCTAAACTTAAATATTAAACCCTAATCAAGATGGCAAAATTTGAAATTTACAAAAACAAAAGAGGAGAGTTTAGATTTAGATTAAAAGCATCTAATGGACAGAACATTCTTGCTAGCGAAGGTTACTCAGCTAAATCTGGTTGTAATAATGGTATAGAATCAGTTAGAAAAAACGCAGCAGATGATTCTAAATTTGAGAGACTTACCACTTCAAACGGTAAGCCGTATTTTAATTTAAAAGCATCTAATGGGCAGATTATTGGTACTAGTGAGATGTATTCTTTTATAAGTGCTATGGAAAATGGAATAAACTCTGTTAAAACTAATGCCCCTAAAGCAACGGTTGAAGATTTATCTTAGATAACTAGTCTAATTGCTCATAATTATATAATGATGAGAAGCTTTCCTTTTTTCTTTATTGAAGATTGGGATGCTTTTTTGTTTTAGGGTGTATTGAATAAAATATTTTAATTAAATTTGTTTGTGCCCGAATGAAAATTAAATGATGAGTTTTAATAAAATTAAAGATCAAAAATTAATTGAGCGTCTTAAACAAGGAGATGAAAGTGCCTTAAAATTAATTTATGATTTATATTGGGAGCAATTATTTATTTATTCATTTAGTCTTCTAAAAAAACGTGAAGCATCTGAAGATATTATCCAAGAAGTTTTTATTAAAATTTGGGAAAAGAGGGATAGCTTACAAATCAGAACTACATTAAAAGGCTATCTTTTTACTTGCGTATTACATAGAGTCTATGATTCTTTTAGAAAGAATAAGAATGTTTTTAGCGACGCTATTTTTGAAAAGTTTGACAAAAAAATTCAAAGCTCTAATCCAGAGTCAAAGCTAATCTATAAAGAGTTAGAGGCTCAAATAAATACCGCAGTTAATTTATTGCCTGAAAAATGCAAAAAGGTATTTGTATTAAGTAGAGAAGACCAATTAAGCCATAAAGAAATTTCAAAACAGTTAAATATTTCTACAAAATCTGTTGAAGCATATATTACAAAAGCTTTAAAAATATTAAGACCTACTCTGGCTAATATTTCTAATATTATAATTCTTTTTAATCTAATATAGAATCATTTTTTTTACTTCAAAACAATGCTCTAAATAAAAAAACACTTTTTTTATTAGGGATGTAAACGCTTTTTACGTCTTTAAAGTAAAGCGTCTCAATTATGAGTTTAAAAGATAAAGAGTATTTATTAAAATTAATTAAAAAACTCCATGAAGGAAAAGCTTCCGATGAAGAGGTAAAGTTTTTGTCTAATTTTTTTGTGAATCAGAAAAATAGCAAAGAATGGCCAATCGATATTGAATTTAAAGAGATTGTTAAAGAAGATGTTTTTAGCAAAGTTCAAGAACAGATAAAGAAGAACCGTATTGAAGATAATAAGGTTATACCATTATATAAAAGAAACATTTTTAAATATGCTGCCGCCGCATTAATAGTAGCTTTAGTTTCGATTTACGGATTAACAAATAAACCAAAACCTCAAGTTGAAGAAGTACAAATAGTAAAAACTAAAATAGAGGTAGGGACAGACAAAGCTACACTAACATTGGAGGATGGGTCTAACATCGTTCTAGAAAAAGGACAAAACTACTCTGCAAAAAACCTCACAAGTACAGGAGACAAATTAATTTATAAAAACAAAAAGGCTCCAAAGCCAGAAATAGCTTATAATTATTTAACAATACCTAGAGGAGGGCAATTTTTCTTGCAATTATCTGATGGCACAAAAGTATGGTTGAATTCAGAATCTCAACTTAAATATCCAGTTAGTTTCTTAGAAGGTGAAAAAAGAATGGTTGAACTAATTTATGGAGAGGCTTATTTTGAAGTTTCACCTAGTACTAAAAATAATGGAACAAAGTTTATAGTTAAAAATCGAATACAAGAATTAGAAGTTTTAGGAACTAAGTTTAATATAAAAGCGTATCAAGACGAAGCAATTATATATACCACATTGGTTGAAGGAAAAGTAAATGTAAAGAACGATTTAACAAATGTTCTTTTGCAACCTAACGAGCAGTCAAGAATTAGTGCTGTAAATGAAGATATTGAAGTGTCGCAAGTTGATGTATATAATGCAACATCTTGGGTAAATGGAGTTTTTAGTTTTGAGGGTACTTCGCTAAAAGAAATTATGAAGGTATTATCCAGATGGTATGATCTTGATGCTGTTTTTTTAGATAAAGAAGTAGAGGAAATTAAATTTATAGGGGTATTAAGTAAAAATCAAAACATTGAAGATATTTTAAACACAATTAAAGATTTAGGGTTTATTAATTCATACAAAATAAATGATAAGAAAATAATATTAAGATAAAAAAGAGAACGAAGTAGACATTTAGCGGTATCCAACTTCGTCCCTTTAAAGTTTGTAATAATCAATTAATTAATGTTAACCAATTAAAACATGTAAATTTATGAAAATTAAACTAACTATGGTCTTTTTCCTGTTCAGAAAAAGACTTTTAACCATCATTATGAGAACTTTTATATTCTTGTTATGTTCATTAACTTTCGGGTTCTCTCCAATTGATATTTTTTCCCAGAACACTCAGATTGAGATAAAAAAGGACCAAACCTTATCTGTTGATGAAGTATTCAAAATCATTAAAAAACAAACTGACTATAGGTTTATTTATCAGGAAGATATGTTTAAACATTTCCCGAAAATATCTGTAAATAAGGGAAGTATTCAAGCAAATAAATTATTAGACAAAAGCCTTAAATATGGTGATTTCCTCTTTTCAATTGCATCAAATAACACAATTATAATTAAAAAGAAGTTAGAGCCTATAAACACAGGGGTACAAAAAAATGTTATCAAAGGAGTTGTTTCAGACGGAACGCTTCCACTTCCTGGAGCAAGTATTATAATTAAAGGAACTCAAACAGGAACCCAAACAGATTTTGATGGGAATTATTCTATTGAGGCCAGCACAGGTGATGTCCTTGTATTTAGTTATGTAGGAATGACTACTCAAGAAATACAAGTAGGTACATCAAATGTAATTAATGTTGAAATGGCAGCCGATACTTCTCTTGACGAAGTTTTAGTTGTTGCATATGGTACCGCTAAAAAAGCAGACTTTACAGGGTCTGCAACACAACTAAATAGCGAAACGCTTTCAAAAATAACCGTAGCTAATGTTTCTGCAGCTATTGAGGGTTCTTCAGCAGGTGTTTCAGTTACAGCAGCTGGCGGACAACCAGGTCAAGGACAAGCAGTCCGTATAAGAGGTTTTGGTTCTTTTAGTGCGAGTAGTGCTCCTTTATATGTTGTAGATGGTATTCCGTTTTATGGGTCAATAAACTCAATTAACCCTTCAGATATAGAGAGTCTTACCATTTTAAAAGACGCGGCGTCTACATCGCTTTACGGAAATAAGGCTGCAAATGGAGTAATTATGATTACCACTAAAAGAGGTAAGAACAAAAAAGGGCAATTTACTTTAAATGCATCAACTAGTATTGTTGATCGTGCTATAGATGAGTATGACCGATTAGGTTCTGATGCATATTATGAAGTTATGTGGGAGTCCATGCGAAACAGTCAAGCTATTCCGGGAGTCGATTCAGCCACAGATGTTACTGCAGCCAATGCTTTTGCTTCATCTAACATTATTACAGAATTATTAAATAACCCTTATAATGTAGCTGATGACCAAATTGTTGGAGTTGATGGAAAAATTAACCCAAATGCAAGATTATTATATAGCGATGTAGATTGGGTTGATGCTATTACTACAGTAGGTATACGACATAATTATGATATTAATTATCAAGGAGGTACAGATAATAGTGATTTTTATGTATCGCTAGGGTATTTAGATGAAGAAGGGTATATTCTAAAATCTGATTTCGAAAGATTTTCAGGACGTATTAATGCGAACTTTCAAGCTAATGATTGGTTAAAAACAGGGTTGAATATAGCCGTTACTACTTCTAAAGGAAACCAAGCCCAAACAGGAAGCACTCAAGATAATTCGTTTGTAAACCCAATTCGTTTTACTAGAGGAGTTGCTCCTATTTATCCTATTTATCAACATGATGCTTCTGGAAATTTTATTTTGGATGATAATGGAAATCGTCTTTATGAATTAGATGATAATAGACCTAGTGGAGCCAGTGGAGGAAGACATATTCTTGCAGAAATAGATTATAATGAAGATATAGATGAGATTACATCTGTAAGTGGGAAAACATATTTTGATATTAATTTAACTCAAGATTTAATGCTAACGGTTAACGCCAGTTGGAATCAAAGGCATTGGTATACCACAGATTTTGAAAACAAGCTAGTTGGTGATGGGGCTCCAGGAGGTAGAGCTTTAAGAAGGTATAATAGAAGAACTACTTTAGGGTTTAACCAGCTTTTAAATTATACCAAATCATTTGGTGATCATAACTTTAAATTATTAGCAGCGCACGAATCTTTACAATTAAAAGTAAATAATTTCACAGGTACAAGAACACAGTTAATAGCTGATGGTAATACGGAATTAATAAACTTTGTTACTACTACTAATTTAGAATCTACTACAGATTTACTTAGAGACGAGAGTTATTTTGGGCGTTTTAATTACGATTACGATGGGAAATATTTCTTAAGTGCATCTTATAGAACAGATGGTACTTCAAAGTTTGCATCAGATGTTCGATGGGGTGAATTCTGGTCTTTAGGAGTAGCTTGGAGGTTAGAAAGAGAATCTTTTATTGAAAATATTGAAGCTATAAACTTATTAAAATTTAGGGCCTCTTATGGAGAATTGGGAAACAACTCAGGAATTGGTTGGTATGCTTACCAAGGATTGTATGATTTAGACTTTAATAACCAGTCCGAATCAGGATTTTTACAAGCTTCACTTGAAGCACCTTTACTTGAGTGGGAAGCCAGTGAGAGTTATGATGTTGCTTTAGAGTTTGGGTTATGGAATAGATTAAACGGAACGATTGAGTATTATAATCGTGAATCTGCTAATTTACTTTTTGATGTGCCATTACCGCTTTCAAGCGGAAGCGAAGATGTCCCAAGAAATATAGGTACTTTATTTAATAGAGGCATTGAAGTAAGTTTAGATTATGATGTTATAAAAAACGATAATTTTAGTTGGAATTTTGGCATAAATGCAACAACTATAAAAAATGAGTTTACAAAATTACCACAAGACGAAATTATAAATGGCTCGAAAAAACTAATGGTTGGTCGTTCAATTTATGATTACTGGTTAAAGGATTGGTATGGAGTTGATCCTGCAGACGGAGCAGCATTGTATACAGCAAATCAAGATGCTATTAATGCTAATGGATCAGACATAAGAGTTATTGACGGAAACACCTTAACAACAAATCAAGCAAATGCTGAATTTCATTATGCAGGTACAGCAATTCCAGATTTAATAGGCGCAATAAATAATTCGTTTAGATATAAAAACTTTAATTTAAGTTTCTTACTTACTTACCAAATAGGAGGCGAAAGTATAGATTATAATTATCAAAGCATTATGAGTTCTGGAGGGTACGGAACTTCTAAAAGTGTTGACATTTTAAACCGCTGGCAACAACCAGGAGACATAACAGATGTGCCTAGATTAGATGCCTCACAAACCACTAATTTTAATGCCAGATCTGATAGATGGTTAGTTGATAGTTCTTTTTTCAATATGAAACGTATTAATTTCTCATATGATTTACCTTCAAACTTTATAAGTTCAATGGGAATAAATACAGCAAAACTCTATTTAAGTGCGGAGAATGTATTTTCTATTAATGCAAGAAAAGGTTTAAATATACAGCAAAACTTTAGTGGAACAACATCAAATGTTTACACACCATCAAGAATAGTTTCTTTAGGATTAAATGTTAAATTTTAAAAAAAAAGCAATGAAAAAAATAATAATTTCTTTTATCGGAATTTTGGCTGTTTCCTTTTGTTTTACAGCTTGTGAAAAAGATTACTTAGACACATTTCCTACAGACCAAGTATCATCTGCAGCGGCAGTTTTAACTACAGATAATGCTTTAACAGCATTAAACGGAATACATAGAGCTTTGTATATAAGATACGGAAGTCAAGGTAGAGGAGGAATAGGACCTTTTAATATGCATATTGATGAAGCTGGAGAAGACCATGTATTTAATAGAAGTAATTGGACGCATTCTTATAGGTGGAGACCAAATTCTGAACCAGATAACGTATATAATACAGCTAATTGGGGAATGTTCTATCAATGGATGGCAAATGCCAATGTATTAATTAATGGTGTTGATAATGCAACTGGAGATCAAATAGATAAAGATGGGATAAAAGGACAAGCATTAGTTTATAGAGCCTTTTGCCATTTTCATTTAGTTCGATTATGGGGAAATAGATATGAAGCAGGTGGAGGAAATTCACAGTTAGGAGTTCCTATTAAAACGGATAATTCTATTGATCCCATTGCAAGAAACACAGTTGAGGAAGTCTATACCCAAATAAATAAAGATTTGGATGATGCCATCGTTTTATTAAATGGTTATGTTAGAAATAACAAATCTCATTTTAATGTAAATGTGGCTAAAGGGTTAAAAGCAAGAGTGGCACTAACACAAGGGAATTGGACATTAGCAGCGCAATTAGCTACTGAAGCTAGAGAAGGATTTCCTTTAATGGATGAGGCAACATATGCTAATGGTTTTCGGGTATTTTCTGAAAACAATAGCGAGTTTATGTGGGCAAGCCAAATCGTTGAAGATCAGTCAGAAGGTTTTGGGAATTATGGAG
Organism: uncultured Flaviramulus sp.; assembly: GCA_947501105.1. Taxonomy (GTDB): domain Bacteria; phylum Bacteroidota; class Bacteroidia; order Flavobacteriales; family Flavobacteriaceae; genus Wocania_A. The sequence goes on from CANMUP010000001.1 coordinate 837,707, forward strand.
CTTTTATTTCAAGAAACTTTAGTTCATCAGCCATAAGAGGTAATCCTAGGTCAATAAGTAATTTATTATACGATATGATTTCTACTACAGATGTGCGTAAAACATTATGGGACCCAACAGGAGATCATTTAAACTTACCTCCAGGAGTTTCATTGTTATCTAGCCATAAAAGGTTTCCTTATACTAATCAAAAATTTATAGCTGTAAGCAATAGTGATAGTCGTGTAGATGTCCCTTTAATGCGTGCTGCAGAGATGTATTTAATTGAGGCAGAGGCTTTGGCTAGAAACAATCAAGATGGTTTAGCTGCTCAAGCATTGTATGATATGGTCATTACCAGAGACAATGCTTATACCTTATCAACCAATACAGGACAAGCTTTAATTGATGAAATTATGGTACAACGTCGTGTAGAATTATGGGGAGAAGGTTTTAGATGGTATGATTTAAAACGATTAAACTTACCGTTAGATAGAACAGGGTCAAATCAAAGTTCAACATACACTAATGGAATTATGCAAGTTCCTGTAGGTGATAATAGATGGACATGGCCAATACCTCAAGACGAAATTGATGCTAACCCATTAATTGAGCAAAACCCAATATAGAGAATTATATTTGAGTTAGTCCATAGCTTAATCAGTTAAGCCGATAGAAAGCTTCCCTTTTTTATAGAAAATTGGGAGGCTTTTTTGCTTTGCGGCAATTTAGTTAGCTACATTTTGCTCTTTTTAATTATTTAAATAACGTGACTTTATTTAATATGTGGTGTCTTAACAATGTTGAACAAGTAAATTTATCAATTATGAAAAAAATAAATGGTTTAATTATTTTGCTGTTATTAATAGCCTTTAGCTGTGGCGATAAAAAAGAAGAAAAAGAAAGTACTTCAGTAAAACTTGAAGAACTACATGTAGAACAAGAAATAAAAGTGTTAGAAGCAGTAACTGAAGAAATAAAAAAAACAGAAGCCAGTATTGAAGAATCCATAAAGAAGTTGGATGAAATGTTTAATGAATTATAAACTTAAAAATCATGAAGAAATCATTTAAAATTATAGCCACTCTTATGTTATTATTGGGTTTAGTTACTCAAAATAGTTTTGCGCAAAAGCCAGAAAAAGCAGCAAAAAAGGATAAAACTGAAAAACAAATTAAAAAAACAGAAGAGAGAGTTAAAGAAGAAAAAAAAATAAAGAACAATAAGAAGGATAAAGCTGAAAAGGAGTTAAAGAGAAAGGAAAAAGAGCTAAAGGATAAAAAGGAGGAACTTGAGAACAAAGGAAATTCTTATGGCAAGAATAAAGAAGGACTTGAAGGAAAAGATTTCGGTCAAGAACGTGCAAAACAGGCTAAATTAAATAAAAAGCAAAAAGTTAAGGAATTAAAGCGTTCTGTTGAAAAAGGAGAATCTAAGGCAAATAGCACAAGAGAACGAGTAAAGAAAGTAAAAGAAGACTTAAAGCGCCAGAAGAAAGAAGGGAAGTTGACAGAAGAAGAGTATGAGGAAAAGGTTGAGAAATTAAAGTCTATTGAAAAAGAAGTTGATGCTTTAGAAGAAAAAGTTAAAAAAGGAAGGAAGTTAGGTAAAGAATCAGAAAAAGAATCAGAAAAATAGATATACTAATTATAAAGAGGGTTGTATATTGTGTATTTCATCGAAAAACACAGTAATATATTGTTATAGTTTATAGTTGCTGTTACTTTTGTAAATATCTGAAAAAAAAGAAGTTATGAGTTTTAAATATTTGAAATCCTTTTTTGGAATTGGCGCGGTCTTAATGTTATTAATGTTTAATTGTAATAGTGATAATAGTAACAAAAATGATACTGCTAGGATTCAATTAAAATTAGTTGATGAACCAGGAGATTATTTAGAAGTTAATATTGAAATTATAGACATACAATATAAATCATCAGATGATGAGGAAAGTTGGGTGAGTTTTACGCCTGATGGAGGATATCCTATTAATGTTGATATCACTGAACTTATAGCTGGAAATAGTTTGTTATTAACAGATGAAGTTGTACCTGTTGGAATTTTAAAACAGGTAAGATTGGTTTTAAGTGATAATAGCACATTAAAAATTGAAGGTGAAGATGATTTAATTCCTTTAGACACTCCTAGTGCTCAACAATCTGGTTTAAAGCTCAATTTAAATGAGGAATTAGAAGCTGGATTTGTGTATTCATTTATTTTAGACTGGAATGTTCAAAAATCTATTGTTAAAGCAGGTAATTCAGGAAAATATATTTTAAAACCTGTTATTAAAGTTAATGTGGAAGTTAATTCTGGTTCTATAAGTGGAAAGGTAGTTGAAATTATTGAAGAAGTTGAAACACCAGTTGGAAATCAGGTTGTAGAAGTATATACTACTGATGATGTATTGGTTAAAGATACTTTAACAGATGAGAATGGAGATTTTGTAATACAAGGTCTTGAACAAGGGACTTATATTCTTAAAATTACTAAAGGAGGTTATTTAGGCTATGCTTCAAGTGAAATAATTGTTGAAGTAGGTAATATTGAAGTTTTAGAAAATATTATATTGGAATTAGAGTAACTAACAAAAATGAAATAAAATTAAAAAACCCACTCTAATAGAATGGGTTTTTTATGAGTTCATTTATTATTTGTAGTATTAAACGTTCTTTTTTAAATAAAATAATGTATTTCAACGAAAATATTTAGCCAATAATCTATTGTAAGCTATATTTGGTTTATTAACCTACTTAAATAAATGTTATGAAGAATATAGCTAAAGTTACTCTATTAAGCTTAGGGTTCTTATTTTTTGGATGTAATGTAGAGGTTTTAGAACAATCTGAGAACCAAATATTAGCAGAGAAAAAATCACTTAAAAAGAATAAAGATTTTGATGTTGTAGAAATTAATAGTTTAGCTGATAATACTTCAGATGAGCATTGTTATACAGTTAATTTAATTGCTGGCCAACATCATGAAATCGGAACAGTAACTATAGATGTTGAAGGAGATATTTTAACAGTAACTTATACAACAAATGGTGATTGGGTTTTAGGTGCCACACATTTACATATTACCAATTGTGAAGAAGATGGTTTCCCAACTACAGGAGCAAATAATCCAAAAATTGGTCATTTTGATTATGCAAGTGAACATGAAGATGGAGCAACTCAAGTTATTTATACAATAGATATAGGTGAAATTACAGAAGTATTATGTTTTGCAGCACATGCAGAAGTTAATGGTCCATCTGAAGAAACAGCTTGGGCAGAAGGTGAAGATTTTGGAGGTAATAGTTGGGCAATGTATTTTGAAGCTGATTTGACAGATTGTGATGATGATGATGATGGAGGAACACCTGCTTTTTAATATAAGTTTCTAAAAGTTTAATATAATTATAAACCCATTCTTTATTAGAGTGGGTTTTTTATTAAGTTAAGTTGTCAACTTTTTTAATCAAAATTAAAAGGGTTTAAAAATTAAAAACTCTCTGAATTTCTATTCCTATATATAGCACTAGCAATCCTTTCAAGTGTTAGTGAAGTAACATTTTGACGTCTATTTTCAGTAGCAAAAAGATTGGATTTTCACATTTTGATTTCAGCACATACGTCTAACTGGCTTAATTTATGCTGACGCCTTAATCTAGCATTAAATACTTATTTCCAAAACCTTATTTAAGCTCTATTATTTCAATATCATCAATTATAAAGTCCGATTCGTTTTTATTGTTTTTTATAAAACCAAACCATGAATTCCCAGAAGCAGCACCAGTAAACGTGACCACATATTTTTGTGTTTCAAATTGAGGACTAATAATATGTTCTGTTAATATTTCGGTATTATCTCCTATAACAAAAGAATAATCTTTTGCTTCTGCTTGATAATTAAAAGAAACTTTATATTTTTTGTTTGCTTCAAAACGCACATTTTGAGGGATGGTTTGCACAACTAACCCTTCTACATTTTCATGTATTTTTAGCGACCATTTTCCATTTATAACATCATCTATTTTTTTATTATTCCATCCTTTTTGAGTAAATGGTGAATGAAGTTCTGCCAAATGGATTCTAGGATCATTCGCACCGCCTGCAGGACCTTTTACAAATGGATAAATACCAGATGGAACATGCTCAAAATCTTCTTTAAAATAAAGGCTATCTGGCTTAGTGGTTAGTTGAATCTGTTTCACACGAATGTTATCAAAAACAACAGCACTATCTCCTTTTTCTGCTTTTAAATATAACTCAACATCTTCATGATATTTTTTTACATCAAAATGTACATACATACGTTGCATTTTTGAGCCATGTTTACTATCGGCAGCTATAAAGTTTTCCCACAGTGAATTTTTAGCATAATTAAAATCATTTCCACGTTCATGTTTAACACCTAAAATTGCTTTTCTGTTTTTTGAATTAACATATACTGAAGCATAATAATGTCCTTTAGGTAATCGTTTTAAAGTTTGACTCAACGTAGCTTCATTCCCTCCTTCAATGTTTAGTTCGTATTGACCATTTTTATTTCTTTTAACTTTGGCATTATCTCCTTTCACAGTCCAGTTTGTTAAATCACCACTATTAAAAGCATTGTTTTTTACTAAAGCTCTTTCGCTCCAGGTTACGTCTTCATTTTTTTGTTTCTTTTTATATATAACATATGGGGTTTTCGCATTCGCGGAAAGAGTTACAGCGCTATTTTTCACCTTAATTTCTTTTTCGTTAATCCTTCCTAAATCTGATAATTCATAAAAGTAAACCGAGGTAATATTATGCCATGAATTTGGTAATTGCCATGTGGTTTCACCATTATTTGAATTCCAGTGATATAATTTTTCTTCAGATTTAGGGCTCCAAGGTAGGAGATAAGTGTTTTTATTATAAATAGTTTTACCATCTTTAGTAATGGTTCTGTAACCCAAAGTTTCTGAAACAATAACATTATTTTTTAAAGTAACGGATTGATCTTCCCATTTTAAAATTGGAAAATGCTGCAAATATTTGGTTGGTAAATTAACATCGAATGTAATATCAATGCAATCATCAAAATTAATTCTACCTTGCCAACCTTCAAAATCTACCATTTCTGCGCCGCCAAGTAAAGGATGTTTTGCGATCCACGTATCTTTTTGGTGGTTTCTTATAAATCTAACAATCTTACTATTATAGCCTTTAATACTTGTGCCACCATATTTATAATCTACTGCCCAATGATTCCACACAGCATCGTATTCATGATCTTGTGGGAACTCTGTTGTATAATACAACCCTAGTGAATGAATTTCACGCCCTAGTTCTCTACTATCCCAACTACCTTTGGCATACCAGACATCTACATATAAAAAGTCTAATTCAGGTACTTGGTCTTTAAGAGATTTTAATCGCCTTAACCTGTTTCCAGAAACCCCATCATAGCGTTTATCCATATAATAAGATTGGTCTAACCAATTCCACCCTCGCTTGGTTTTATCTATTAAAGTTTCATTAAATGCATTCGCCTCAGGGTATGATTCCGTGCCATTAACATGTACGCCAATTGATGCATTATATTTTTTGGCAGCATTACATAATATATTCATCTCCTCAGTACCTCCCTGTCTGTGACCAATATCTCCGTAATCTGGATGTTTGGAGTCATGACCTTCAGACCCATATCCTTTTAAAATAACATACTGACCCAAACCATCAGTGTTTAAGTAAACGCGTTTGGTTTCTTCTAATGATTTAGTAAACGGATTAGTAGCTTGACTACTAAAATTCATGGGAATACGCTGTACCACCATATTTGGAATTTTTTCTGAACCTACAGGTGTATTTAAAATATCCCTGTAAGCAATAGCCCCATCTTGCCAATCAATTTTTGAATCGTTATTAACATCATTAGTAATCACAATTTTTACTTCTGGCAATGGACTAGGTATTGTTGCTTGATTTGCTCGATAAATCCAAGAACCACTCCAAATACTAGTTTTTATTGTACTACCTTGTTTTACAGTTTGTTTTTTAATACGATTCTTATCTGTTCTTTCTTCAACGGCATTAGTCCATAAGGCAGCGGCTAATTTATTGTTGTTTATTATGGTATATAGATAGCCTTTTGCAACACTATCAATGGGAGTTTTTCTTGTTAGTTTTTGAAATGTATCACCATTACCTTTAATGGCAGTATACATTTTAGAACCAGAAAATTGAGCGTCTTTTTCGCTACTTTTTATACTTAATAAGTTATGGTTAGGAATTTCAATAGTGTGTAGTTTGAACGTTCCCTTTTCGGTTACATTATCAAATTTTAGAATAACGGTATTTTTTACAACTTTAATATGTAAATCGATTTTTAAGTCGATTTCATCAATATTTAAGGCAAAATAAATAGCATCACTTTTAACTTCTGATTTTACTTTAGGAATAAACTCTTTGTCGTTTAATTTAATAGTGTTTAAAGTGTTTTCATTGCCTAAAAGATTAGCGTTATTAGCTTTCCATTTATATCCAATAATTCTTGGAAAACCCTTGTCAATTGAAACACTTAAGTAATCAGAGTTTAATGTAGCAACATCTTGAGCAGTTGTATAAAATGATATAAAACAGCTAAGAATTAATAGGTATAAAGGTTTCATTAGTTTTTTATTTTTTGGTATTGATTTTTAGCAACGATAAAGTATCGTCATTTCTAGCAATTAATATAGATTTAGCGCCACCTACTGTTATGAAAGCAGCATCTTTTACATCACCATTTGCCCATAAATTAGCTTTAGCATTTGAAACAAACTCAAATTGATTAACGTTATTACCTTTAAGTAAAAAGCCATAGTTGGCATCATTTCTTGGAGTTTCGACTTCTGATCCGTAAAGGTTCCCTAATAGTAAAATGTCTTTAATAGAATCTTTATTAAAATCGTCAATTAAAATTTTGTTTACAGAAGATAATTGTACTCTATTTTCAAAAGCATCAAATTCAAACTTTCCATTTTTATTTTTTAATATAGCCGATGCAAAATAAGTAGCTTTATAAGAAATGCCTTCGGAGAGTTTTTCGCCATATATATCTTTTATATCAGCTGATCCAAAATCGTTATAAGTTTTAAACTTCTCTTTAATAAAAGGCATTTGTTGAGATGAACATTGTCTTCCCCTTACAGGATATACTTTATTTTCTTGACTATAACCTAAAACAATATCATCAGTATTATTACCATCAAAATCGTTTAAGTATAAATAGAATGGATTATCAAAACTTACTTTGTACTTATAATTTAACCCTAAGTTACCTGCAATAATATCAAGATCGTTATCATTGTCAATATCGTTTACTTCAATCGAACTCCACCAACCAATATGTTCAGACAAGCCATATTCAGCAGATTGATTACTAAAAACTCCAGAATCATTAATAAACAATTCTATAGGTCCCCACTCGTTCGCTATAAGTAAATCAGGGTCTCCATCTTGATCTATATCTGCCCAAGTTGAGGCAGTAATCATGGTATGTTCTACTAGCTCTGGAATTGATTTTTGAGTAGCATCTTTAAAACTTATTGTGCCACCTTTTGAAGTGTTTTCCAATAAGTAGCTGTTAACAGGACGACCGTAAAACCCAGGCTTTATTCTGCCACCAATAAACAAATCAATATCACCATCGTTATCAAAATCAGAAGGAGAAACACGTAATCCACTAGAGGTTATGCTAGGTATTGCTGAAGTATTTTTAATAAAATGACCTTCGCCTTTATTTTCGTAAAAACGATCTAAATAGTAGCTGTCATTTGGCTTTAATTCTGTGCCTCCACTAATAACATATAAGTCTTTATCACCATCGTTGTCGGCATCAAAAAAAATAGCTCCAACATCTTCATGTTTCTTATCTGAGGCAAATGCACTAGTGTTTTTGTTAAAAGTACCAGAAGAGGTTTGAATATACAATGCGCTTTTTTGATTTTTTGCACCACCAATAAAAAAATCGTCAAGACCATCATTATTAACATCGGCAACAGCTAGTGCAGGACCAAGTTGAGACATTCTGTGAGGCAGGAGTACTTCTTTTTCAAAATCATTAAAATTATTTTCTTCATGTTTGAAATTTATTCCTGATTGATCAGTAATATCTGTAAACAGACCTTCAGAGGTTTTTACTAGTTTAGTTTCTAAAGCATTTTCGTCTTCATATGAAACAGTAATAGCTTGATTTGGTTTTATATTTCTAACAATATGGTAGGTGTTATCATTCCAGGTCACTTTTAAGCTATCAATTATATCGTCTTGTTTTACACCAAAATGAATAGCATCTGCCATGGCAGATTGAAACCCGCGTGTAAAATGATTTTCTATAGTTTGTTGGGTAGACTTTGAATATAATTCAATACGCGTTCCTAAAGCATTAAGGTTTTGTTTAGTTCCTTTTACTTTTACCTTTAAGTAGTTGTTTAAAGTTGCATTGTTTTTGTAAATAAACGATAGGCCCGAGGAATTGTTAACTACAACATCAATAGCTCCATCGTTATTAAAATCTGCATAAGCAGCTCCATTTGAATTTGTGGTATTTTGCTTTATACCAAGTTTTTTAAATGTTAAATCGCCATTATTTACGTAAAAATAATTTTTCTTTTTTCGAGATGGCATTTTCGATAAAATATCACTAATGTAGCTTTTGGGTTCAACGCTTTGGTTTTTAATAACTTCAGCCTGTTTTTCTTTTCGATAATTAACAAAGTCATTGTTTCTGAAATCACCTTTTATTCCGTTTGAAATAAAGAGATCTTTATGCCCATCATTATTCATATCAAAAAATAGAGGTGCCCAACTCCAATCGGTACTTGAAACTCCAGATATTTGGGCAATATCTGAAAACATAGGCGTGTTAGTTTCTTTATTTACTCCATTATTTAGTTGTAATGTGTTATACATGTATTGATGATGTAAACCAAGGCTAGAATTTTTATAAAATTTTTCTGGAGCCATTCCGCTCATACTTGTTTTTTGAGAAAAATTATCTTCAGCCATCATATCTACTGCCATAATATCTAAAAGGCCGTCATTGTTTATATCGGCAATATCATTACCCATAGAAAAGTTTGAGATGTGCTTAAAGGCTTCTAAAGACGTTTCTTTAAACGTACCATTTTGGTTGTTGATATATAAGAAGTCCTTTTCAGAAAAGTCATTACCTACGTACACATCAGGCCAGCCATCATTATTTAAATCTGCTACTGCTACACCAAGCCCATAACCAATCATATTGTTAATTATTTGAGCGTCGTCTGTAACATCGATAAACTTCCCATTGTTATTTTTGTAAAGACGGTTTCCTCTATGGTCAGATTTTTGAGTGATAAGATTTTTTAAATTGTTTTCATCATAAGTATCTATGCCATGATTTAATAAAAACATATCTAAATCACCATCTTTGTCATAATCAAAAAAAGTAGCTTGAGTTGTGAAATCTGGTATATCTAAGCCATATTGCTGAGCTTGGTCTTCGAATTTTGGTTTACCATCGCTGTCAATACCTAAATTTACTAACAGCTCATTTCTTCGTTTATTAGGATCTTTAAGCTTGCCAGATTTGCAATAATAAATATCCATTAAGCCATCATTATTAATATCCACTAAAGTAACGCCTGTACCAAAGCCATAACCACCCCCAGCATTGGCTAATGAGGTAATGTCGTTAAATCGCATGGCTCCAATGTTTAGATAAAGTTTGTTAGAGGTAGTACTGTTTACAAAATAGATGTCAATTAAGTCATCATTATTAAAATCTGCTACAGCTACGCCCCCTCCATTATAATAGTATTCGTAGTACAACCCATTATTGCTTAAGTTTTCTTTAAGCTCATTTATAAAGAAAATACCTGTTTTTTCAGGGGGTAGAACCGTAAAAAGATTTTCTAGTTCTTCAACTACAGGTTGTGTTTGCTTTATTTTAGTGGCGTTATCTTTTTTACAAGCATATACCATTAAGAAAATCAATAAATAAAATGTGATTCTTTTCATGCGCTTATATTATTTGTTTTTGTATTAACACCTAAATATTTTTTAAGATACTATTTCGTCTCTTAAAATTTTATTTAAAAAATAAAACCCATTTTAAAACTAAAAATGGGTTTTATAACAACTAAACTAACTCAAACTATTTTATAAGGGAACTATTAATACCCTGAATTTTGAGTTAAATTTGAATTTTTATCAACTTCCCCTTGTGGAATTGGGAATTTTAAATTCGCGTTATTCCAGGTTCTGGTTTCCCAAATCTCTTTTCCATCATCTATTAGATCACCATTTGCATCCATGTCTACTCTATAAATAGTCAAAACTTCTGTATTGCCAGCTATACCCCAGCGCCTTATGTCCCAAAAACGATGTTCTTCGAAAGCGAGTTCAATTCTACGTTCTCGCCTTACTCTTGTTCTTAGTTCTGACTGACTGCCTACCACTATAGGCGGCATATTAGCTCTGTTTCTTACTGAGTTTATAGCATCCACTGCTAAACCTAAATCTGTGTCAGATTCAATTAAAGCTTCTGCATAGTTTAAATACACTTCTGCCAATCTTAAATGTATCCAGTGTTGTGTACTGCCATCTCCATGGTTTCTGTCTTCTTGAATCATTTTTCTTAAGCCATATCCAGTTCTTGTAAAATCTCCACTGGTTGCAATACCTGCAAATCCTCCAGGTCTAAACTCCCAAGTTAAACCTTTCCATTGTGAGCCGTCATATAGGATTGATGCATCAAACCTTGGGTCTCTTCCTGAGTATGGGTTATTAGAATCGTAACCTGAACCAGCTTCTTCTGGTAATAAACCAGTGGCTTGCATTTCATATTGATCCACTAAGTTTTGTGTGGGCCCTGTTCCTCCCCAACCACTTACTGAAGCTGTAGATTTTGGGGTGTTAAATAAATTTGCCCAATGTGTTTTATCAGGATCGCTAAATTGAGTGTCGAAAATAACTTCTGAAGCACCGTCTGTAACAAAAACACTTTCATAATCACTATCAAGTGTTCTCGATGTATTATCTAATACTTGTTTAGATGCTGTTGCAGATTCAGTATACTTACCTTCATACATTAACATACGCCCCTTTAATGCCATGGCAGCATCCCAGGAACCTCTTGTTGATGAAGCACTGGTTGCATTGGCAAATAAATCTGCTGAAGTATCCAATTCGGATACAATAAAGTTTAATGTTTCATCACTGGTATTCCTTGCTACCAATAAATCATCCGTTAACTCTTGAGGAACAGTTATAATTGGAACACCTCCATAAGTTTTTAAAAGTAAGGCGTAAAAATAGCCTCTTAAAAAGTGAGCTTCCCCTTTTAGTCTGTTTTTTACAGGGTCTGTACCTTCAAGTTGATCATAATTTTGAATAAAATTATTTAATCGCCTTATTTGAAAGTAAGCATTACCCCATAACCCATTAAAGGCAGAGTTGTTTGAGGTTATGTTAGCCGTATTAAACTGAGTGTTTGATGCTGGCCATGTGTATGAGTTCTCTCCATCATCAGTAGCTGCATCAAGCATATACCAACCTCTGTTAAAACCATGAGGAACACTGTTGTAAACTGCATTTAAAAATGTTTCTGCAAAAGCAGGATCTGTAAAGACTACTTCGGAAGAAATAGCACCTTGAGGATCGAATTCGATAGAATCACTAGTACATGAGAATTGTAATATAGCAAATGATCCTATAAAAAATAATAGCTTTATATTTTTCATAATAATTTTTTTAGAATTGTAGATTAACACCTAAGTTATACACCCTTTGTTGAGGGTAAAACCAGCCTCTTGTTTGAGGGTTTTCAGGATCCAAATGCTTGATTTTTGACCAAGTAACTAAATTTCTTCCATTAAGGTAGACACGTAATTTGTTAATGCCAATTTTGTTTAAAACTTTTTCAGGCAAAGAATACCCAATTTCTATATTTTTAAAGCGAATATAGTCTCCTGGTACTATCCAATATGACGAAGTACGTTCGTTTACTGCATTATTTATTAAAGTCAATCTAGGGTAACTAGCGTTAGTATTTATAACATTGCCATCTGTACCAATTTGAGCCCTATCTAAATGCCTGTCAAAAACTTTTCCGCCGTTAAAAAATGCCCAAGCGGCTTCATTAGCTAAATACATATCGAAGTTTGCAGCACCTTGGAAAAGTGCAGAAAAGTCAAACTGCTTATAGCTAAACCCAAGATTTAAACCAAAAGTAACCTCTGGTATAGTATTATTCCCAATAAATGTTCTGTCGTCATTATCCACTTTACCATCACCAGTAATATCTGCATACCTAATATCACCAGGTTGTGGATTTTGAGTTTGATATACGCCATCTGGAGCACTAGCATTTAAATCGTCAATTTCCTGCTGAGTTAAAAACAAACCTTCTGCAATAAACCCGATACGATTTTGTCCTGGAATTTGTATTTGTCTGCCGGTAAGTTTCCTTAAAGGGTCAACATCTTCAGCTTCAGCGACATCTACAATTTCATTTCTTGCATATCCGAAATTAAAATTAGTAAAGAAGTTAAAATCTTTTACGTTTCCTCTGTAGTTTAAAACTACCTCAAAACCTCTATTATCTATAATACCAATATTTTCAAAAGGCAATGAGGCTCCAAAAGTGCTAGGTACTTGTAATGCTCTTGTTGTTAAAATATCACTAGTTCTTTTGTAAAAAACATCAGTTTCAATAGTTAATGCGTTTTTCCATAAGCCTAAGTCTAAACCAAAGTTATAAGTTTTTGCCTTTTCCCAGGTTGTGGCTGGATCTGGTAAACCACTACTAGCTATAGTTTGGGCTACACTGGCATTGTCTATAAAAGGTCCGCCAAAGCCAAAAAATTCAAGATACCTAAAAGCGCCAATACCAGAATCATTTCCTAATTCTCCATACGAGGCTCTAAGTTTTAAGTTGCTTATAATACTAGATTCTTTCAAGAAATTTTCTTGTGAAGCTCTCCATGCTAAAGAGAATGATGGGAAGAACCCAAATCTTGAGTCTTTACTAAATTTATAAGAGCCATCATATCTTCCGTTAAATTCAAACAAGTATTTATCATCGTATGCATAAGTGAATCTACCTGCATAACCTAATATTCCAGTCTCAGAAGTACCATTCGAATTACTTCTTGTCTCAGCGTCACCAGCAATAAAGAAATCAACTGCAGTACCTAATATATTACTTATACCTGCATTCAAACTATTATTTTCAGTTACTGTTCTTGAGTAAATCACTTTAGCTCCAAAATCATGCTTATCGATAGTTTTGTTATACCCTAAAATGGCTTCGGTAACTAATTTATAACCTTGGCTTTGGCTTTCTGAAAGACTTGCTGTTTCACCACGGTCGTTAGGAGTGCTTAATGCAAAGGTGCCATCGGTAGCGTTGAATGTTGTAAATGTTCGAGGAACAGAAAATGATTTGTTTCTGAAAGTAGCTCTATCATAAGCTACTTGGGTTGTTAAATTTAACCCTTCAAGAAAAGGAAAATCAATTCTTAATGCAATTTTAGATTGGAAATCGAAATTACGAGTATCTGAATATCCAACATTAATTTCTGGTTGTAATGCAAATATTGAATAACCACCATTAGAGTATTGATTTACTTCTGTTGGAGGTGTTCTCATAATTCTAGAAAACAGAGTTCCTGCACCAATTCCTGGGCGATTTCTAGTTTCAAAATTCCCACTAAAATCGGTAGAAAGATTTATGTTTTCATTTATTTTAATATCTAAGTTAGATCTGAAATTAAAGCGATCAAAATTGTTATTATCATATAGTGCATCTTGGTATAAGTATCCTAAAGATGTAAAATATTTGATGCTGTTATTTTCACTGCTTCCACTAGATGAGATATCAATAGATTGCATGGGTGCACTAGAATCTAATAGTTCGTTTATCCAATCTGTATTAGGGTGTGTGTCTGGGCTAGACCCATCTCTAAATTTTTGTAAATCATCATCTGTATATGCAGGAGCAACACCATCATTGGCATTAGCTTCGTTTAATAGTGTAGCATAATCGTATGAATCTAAAAAATCTGGTAATCTAGTTGGTTGTTGTATGCCCGAGTATACATTAACGTTAAAAGTGTTTTTTCCTTTACCTCTTTTTGTGGTAATTAAAACAACTCCATTAGCAGCTCGCATACCATAAATAGCTGAGGCAGCAGCATCTTTTAATACACTAATGCTCTCAATATCGTTTGCATTGATGTTGTTAAGAGCCCTTGGAATACCATCAACTAAAATTAATGGAGCATTCGAGCCTAATGTACTTATTCCTCGAATGTTTATGGATGAACTACCACTACCAGGTTCGCCAGAACTTTGTATAGTTACTACACCAGCTAATCTTCCTGACAATGCACTACTAACACTTGCCGTACTGTTTTTTACAATATCGTCAGACTTTATTGTAGCAATAGAACCCGTTAAGTTTACCTTTTTTTGAGTTCCATAACCAATGATAACAACCTCGTCTAATTCAGAAGTGTTTTCCTGCAATGTTATGTTTAATATGTTTTGTTTGTTCACTGCTACTTCTTGTGTAGAGTATCCTACATACGAAAACACCAAAACATCATTTGAGTTTTCTACGCTAATAGAATAATTTCCATCAAAGTCTGTTGAAGTTCCTTTAGCTGTCCCTTTTATTAATACAGTAACTCCTGGTAATGGATCTCCTTTAGGGTCAACAACTTTACCACTAACACTGGTTTGGAGTACAGACTTAATATATTCTGTAACCATTTTGGGCGTTAGCGATGATGTAATTGTAGTGTTTTTTTCTCTAAGGATATTTTGAATCCTTAATTTTAATTCAGGTCTGTCTTTAGGGAACAATATTATTTGATTTCTCATAAAGCTATAATCTATGTTTGTGTTGTTAAACAATAGACTTAAAGCTTCATCAATTTCAATATTTTCAACTGCTAAAGACTTTTTTAAATCAACATTTACAATACTGGAATTGTAGAAAAAGCTAAAATTACTTTTTTGTTCAATTTCAGTAAGAATTTTTTTGATTTTTACATTTTCTGCATTTAATGTAATGTTTTGCGAATAGGCATCACTTGCAAAAATTTTTGTAAGTGATATGCAAAGTAAAACTAAATAAATTTTCATAATCCGAAGAATAGGGATTTTTGAAAAAAAGTGTTGCTTTTTTTTCATACTTTTGTTTGGTTTTAATTATTTAATACTAGATGTGCTAAATGATTAGCTTAAAGGGTAAGTGGTGCAACACTTACCCTTTTATTGTTCAATGTTTAATCTTATAATATTATTTTTTTGTATTGAATAGGTAATTGGTGACGATATTTCAAATAACTCTAATATTTGATTTATATTTAAGTTATTAAATTCGCCTTTGTATTTGTAATCAAGTATTTTACTTGATGACACATCAAATTTCAAATCATACATTCTTTCAAGGTCTTTAATAACATCGCGCATTGGAGTTTCATTATAGATTAACCTTCCTTCTTTCCATGATGTGAAATTTTCAGTTTTAACATGCTCTACTATCATTTTATCTTCGCTCTTTAAGTAGGTGGCTTTTTGTGATGGTGATAATTCTACAATAGTATTTTTACGCTCTTCAATTACTTTTACTTTTCCTGTAACTAAAGTCGTTTCCATTTTTCTATCCTCGGGATAGGATTTAACGTTGAAAGAGGTTCCTAGTACTTTTATTTTTAAACCTTCATTAGTAGTAACTATAAAAGGTTTTTGCTCATTCTTTGTAACATCAAAAAAGGCTTCCCCTTTAATAACTACTTCTCTGGTATTGCCTGTAAAATGCTTAGGATAAGATAAAGCACTATTTGAGTTTAAAGTTATTTTTGTGCTATCTTCAAGAATAATTACTTTTTTCTCAGCTTTTTGTGTTGTTACTAAAACTAATGAGGTATTGTTTAGGTCGCTATTTGTAAAGTCGTTTTTGTTTAATAACTGCCATGTTAATGCAGATGAAGAAAGAATTACTAATATAATAGCAGCATATTTATAAACTCTTTTTTTAATTGTATACCTAGAAGATGATTTACTTGTTTTTCTTAAGTTTTTTGCTACCTCTTTGGCTTTAAGTATTTCGTATTGTTTCCTTTTTTTGGGATTATTAAGTAACCAATCAACAACTTCCTTTTCTTTTTCTGAAGAGAGTTGCCCTTTAATTAATTTTAATATTTCTTTATTGTTCATGTAGATAACCTTACTACAATATAATACGGTAAAAAGTAAGTGTATCCCCTAGTGTGTTTTTAAAAAATATTATAAAAAAGGTAAGTAATCTTTCAAAGACTTTCTTAAGTGCTTGATTGCCTTTGTTATATGATTTTCTATGGTCTTTGTAGATATGTCAAGTTCTGATGAAATTTCCTTGTGTTTTTTGCCTTCAAACCTGCTTTTAATAAAAACTAAACGACACTTTTCTGGAAGTAACTTTATATTTTCATTAATTAAATCAATAAGTTCATTCTCAATTATTGTTGAGGCTGTATTATTTGTTAAAGCGTGAAAATTTAATAAGTTTTTTTGTTGTAGTGAATTTGTTTCTAAAGCTAAGGCGTGTCTTTTACTTCTTAAAAAATCAAGGCAAGTGTTTCTTGTAATTCTAAATAAATAACCTGTAATATTTTTATTTACATCTATTTGGTCGATGTTATTCCAAATTTTTATAAAAACATCTTGTAACACTTCTTCAGCATCTTCATTGGTAGGTACATATTGTTGAACAATTTGTAGCAACAAGGAATAATGCATATTGTATAGTAAATCAAATAAATCTTTTTTACTAGTTTTATTTAGAGGAATAGTTTTTTCTAGTAGTTTTTTGATAATGCTATTAATTAATTTTAGCGCAATTTAAAAAATATCTGAATATTTGGTAATGTTTAATGTTTTTTTTTAGAGATACTAATGCTTAGTAACGGTTTTGTTGTAATATGTTTAATACAAGTTTTTTTTGTTAGCAAACTATTCTGACTTTTTTAGATAAAAACTAAACTTTAATAAAAACCTTTTTCTTATACATAATATATCCTAGAAACAAATAAAAGAGAACTACTGTTAAAGCATAAAGTAAGGAAGATAATTTGTCTGCTAAAAAAGGTTGCACAAATATGTTATTATATAACCAGGAGTGGATACTTTCTTGTTCGTTAACTTTTGTTAAGTAAAATGATTTAGAAATAAAACTAGATAAAAAATAAATAGTAATAGCATTGGAGCCCACATACTTAAAAACGGTGCCAAATTTCCAATGTAATACATCGGTTAAATAATAGATAGTAGCTAGAATTAAAGTTGCCCATCCGCTAGTTACCAATACAAAACTACTGCTCCAAATTGCCTTATTGATTGGAAACCAAATGCTGAAAATATAACCACTAACTAATAAAGATATAGCAATTATTAGTAAATAAGTTAGCTTATTAATGTTTTCTTTTGATAAGACACAGCCTACTAAAACACCTGAAATGCTGGTTACAATAGCTGGCAACGTACTTAAAATGCCTTCAGGGTCATAATCTGCTTTCCACATGTGTTTTCCTAAAACTTTAAGGTCAATATGATTTGCCCAATTGTTAGAAGCTCTATCAAAAGTTGGTAAAGTTCCATCTGGCAAAGGAACAAAGCCTAAAAACAACCAATAACCAATTAAGATTGATAACCCTATTGCTAGTAGTGTCTTCCAATTATAGTTTAGAAATAATATTGCAGAAATTAAAAACACTATACCAATTCTTTGTAAAACACCAGGAAATCTTAAGACTTCTAAATCTTTTATAAACGGGAGATAAGGTAGAAATAAAGCTAAGAATAGCCCAAGGCCAATAAGTTTTAGACTACGAATAATAATTTTTTTATAAGTAATCCAATTCTTTGGTTTGTTTTTGTAAGCAAACGAAATTGAAATCCCCACTATAAATAAGAAAAAAGGGAATATTAAATCCGTTGGTGTTAATCCATGCCAATTAGCATGAAGCAATGGAGGATAAGCATGGGCCCAAGTGCCTGGGGTATTAACTAAAATCATTGCAACAATGGTAAATCCTCTAAGAATATCAACAGATTCAATTCGTGGCTTTAAACTCATTTTATAAATTTTTTAGTGTTGATTAAAAAAGGAACGTTCTCTACTATACGTTAGCTATCTTTATCTTCTTTAATATTGAATATGCGTTCTTTGGTTTGCTTTAAATAGTTTCGTCCAATAGGAATTCTTCTACCAGCAATTTCTATGGAATTGCCTTCTAAAGCTACAATTTTATTTATTGAAATATTATAGGAACGATGTACGCGTATAAAGTTTGATTGTGGTAACTCTTCAGAAATTGCAGTAAGCGATTTGTGCACTACATAATCGCCTAATGTTGTGGCTATTTTAATATAGTCTTTTAAGCTTTCAATAAACAAAATATCGTTAAGATTAACCTTAATTAATTTTTTGTCGACTTTTAAAAAAATATGAGGCTCATGATTTAATTTAGAATCTCCAGAAGAACTATTATTGGTGTGTATTTGTTGATAAACTTTATTAATTGTTTTTAAAAAACGATTAAAAGGGATAGGTTTTACTAGATAATCTAAAACATCTAGCTCAAAGCTTTTAACGGCATATTCTCTATATGCAGTTGTAATAATTACTAAAGGTTTAGGATTAAGGTTTTCTATAACTTCAAAGCCACTCATTTGTGGCATATTAATATCAAGAAAAAGAATATCAATCTTTTCTTGTTGTAAAATAGCAAAAGCTTTTAAAGGATCATTAAAGGTCTCGAGAATTTCAATATTATCGAAGTTTTTTAAATGATCTTCTATAACACTAATAGCTAGTGGTTCATCATCAATAATAATACATTTAATCTTCATTAAACAGGTATTTTTAAAAATAAATTATAGATATCTCCTTTTACTTTAGTTTCAAGAATAAAATCATTTGAAAACAGTAATTGTAACCTTCTTTTTGCATTTGCTATACCTATGCCATGATTTTCTTCTACATAGTTTTTAGGGTTAAAATTATTTGCAACATTAAATTCTAAATAATGATTGTTTAAAGTGTTGAAACTCATATTAACTTGAACTTTTTCATTTCCATTAAGCCCATGTTTAAAGCAGTTTTCTACAAACGAAAGAAATAATAATGGCGGAACTTGAAGACCATCAATCTCTCCTGTAATATCCATATCAAACTCAATACGATCTTTAAATCGCATTCTTTCAATATCTATAAAGTTATTTATATGATTTATTTCTTGCAACAAATTTGCTTTAGAACTTACAACTTCATACAAAACATATTGCATAATATCTGATAATTTTAACACCAATCTTGGAGCATTATCTGATTTTTTTAATGTTAATGCATATAAATTATTTAAAGTATTAAAAAAGAAATGAGGTTGTATTTGTGTTCTTAAATATTTAAGTTCAGTACTCATTTGGAGTTTAGCTAAATCTTCATTTCTTCTTTTTTCAATGGTCCAATCAACCAGTAATTTTATTGCTGTAACAAAAGTAACTGCGTAAAGCTCACCTAAAGCAACCACTATAAAGTGATTAATGTCTAAAAACTTTACAGGCCTACCAAGTTCGGGTGATAAGGTTTTAGAAACAAGAAAATAAATTAATCCAGTTCTAACTATGTAAACCAGAACCAGTATTATCATAATTGAGCCTATATATTTCCAGTATTTCTTTCTTAAAATAAACTTTGGAATTAAATAATAGACATTAAAATATACGATAATAATGTGTATTGGAAACTCAACTAAATTTGATTTTAATGAATACATGTAATCACTAAAATAACTTCCCCACCTTACAACATTAAACGTAAAATAGCTAAGCCAAAATAAGACATGATATCTTAGCGCAATAGTTTGCCTTATTTTGTTATTAAAAATTGAGAAGGTTTTTTTCATTGTGGTGTAAACCTTTTATATTACAAAAGGCAATATAGTATTTTGTTAACTTACTTGTTTTGTGTACTAAACAAATTAACTCTATCATCGTTATTTGTGATTAGTAATATAGTATCGTTTTTTTTGTTTATTGTAATGATATCTTTTGAGTTTCCTAGATTTATAAAGCCTGTTTCATTCATGTTTAATACTTTAAATGTCTTGTCTTTATAAGATAAAACACTGCCTAAAGAAGCATCATAACGAACAGTTTCAACTTCAGCATTATAATGGTTGCCAATGGCTATAATTTCTTTGTTTTTGTCATTATCAATATTTACAAACTCAAAATCCATAATAGGCGCTATTTGTAACATTTTTGGAAGGTTTTTAATTTCAAAACTGCCATTCCCATCATTTTCTAAAAACACACTATTTAGCATGTGTGCTTTAAGGTGTAGTGCTTTAGATAAAGCTTCTTTACCATAAATATCTTCAAGTGTGGCTTCTGCAAATTCGCTAAACGTTGGGAACTTATCCTTAATAAAAGGCATTTGCTGTGAAGAACATTCTCTTCCTCTGGAAGGTACTAAAGAACCTTTGTAATTGGAAGTTAAAACAATATCGTAGGTTCCAGAATTGTCAAAATCATCACAAAACACATGAAAAGGCTTTTTAGCACTAGCTTTATACTTTGTGTTTAATCCTAAATTACCAACAAAATAATCCATATCTCCATCATTGTCAACATCCATACTTTCAATGCTAAACCAGAGTCCTTCGGTATTTTTAAGCGTTTCGTTTTTTACCGCTTTAAGGATACCATTATCATTTTCGAATATGGTTATTGGCATCCATTCTCCAACAACAATTAAGTCCATATCATTATCATTGTCGTAATCTGAGAATATAGCATCTGTAACTAAACCAATATTTTTAATTGAAGGAGCTATGGTTTCGGTTCTATTATAAAATTTACCGTTTTCGTTTATTAATATGAAGGATTCGGGTGCGTAGGGATATTTGTTTGGAATAATTCGACCTCCAACAAATAAATCTAAATCACCATCATTATCAATATCTGAAGCTTTTATGGATTGCCCACTAGAATTAATTTTTGGAAGTATATTTTCTCCTTTGCTAAAATTGCCTTTACCATCATTTAGATAAATTCTATCTTGATAAAAACTACTGTTTTCTTCAAATTCTGCACCGCCACTAACAATGTAAAGATCATCATCATCGTCATTATCAATATCTAAAAACAGTACTCCTAAATCTTCATATTGTTTATCATCTTGCCAAGTTTTTGTGTTTTGTTTGATGAAATTTCCATTTTTATTTTGAATATATAATTCTCCACTTTGGTCTTTGGCTCCACCAATAAAAAAGTCTTCTAAACCATCTCCATTTATATCAGATTTATCTATAAAAGGACCATTGGTTGATTGACTGTGTGGTAATAATATTTGTTTTTTGTAGTCATCAAATTCATTTTCATTATGCTTATAAACGATTCCTTGTTGAGTAGGATTATTTCTTTTTAAAAGTGTTCTAGAATTCTCCTGATTTTTATTTTCTAGTTGAATAGCGTTTTCTTGATTTAAAGAAATTATTTGGTTTGCTTCAATGTTAGTAAGCTTAGTATATTTTTGATTAGGCCACTCAATTAAAATCTCATTTATAATTGTGGCATCCCCTACGCCAAAATTAACTACATTTTGTACCGAGGAGATAAAACCTCTACTAGTATATAATTCTTGATATTGTTTTGTGTTATTTACGGTTAGGGTAATTTTCGAACCAATAGCAAATTTGTTTTTATTACCACCATTTAATTTAATTTGAATAAAGTTATTGGTGTCATTATTTTGATAGAGTAGTGGAGTGTCGTTAATGTTATTTATAACCAAATCTAAATCACCATCATTATCAAAATCAGCATAAGCAGAACCGTTTGATTGGGTTTTTTCAGTTAACCCCCATGCTTTAGCACTTTTGGTGAAATTTAAGTTGCCTTCGTTTTTAAATCCATAATTGCTAAGTTTTGTAGAGGGTTGTAAAGCTGTTATTTCTTTATAGCTAGGTTGTTTTTTTTCTGAGAATCGTCTATTTAATTCGGTTCTAAAATCTTGGTTAGCCATATCTTTTAGAATACCATTTGTAACAAAAATATCTTTAAGGCCATCGTTATCAAAATCGGCAATTAAAGGTGCCCAACTCCAGTCAGTCTTAGCTAAACCACTAATTTGTGCCATTTCGCTATACCTTCCATTTCCTCTATTTAATTGTAAAGTGTTTACCATGTACTGATGATGGTACTTGTTTTTAACTAAACCATTGAAATTTTCAGTGCTCATTGTAGCCATGTTTTGTTTGCTCCGTACATGATCTTCTGATGCCATTTCTAGTACGAATAAGTCTGGAAGTAAATCATTATTTAAATCGGCATAATCAGACCCCATACTACTAAAAGAAATGTGCTTTATTCTATCTAAAATCTCATTTGTAAATGTGCCATTTTTGTTATTTATATAAAGCATGTCTGGAGTTAAAAAATCATTACATACATAAACATCTGGCCATCCATCATTATTGAAATCGCCAATTGAAGCGCTTAAGCCCCAGGTTTTATTAACCATACCTGCTGGGTGAGTAATTTCAGTAAAATAAGTGCCATCATTTCTATATAATATATCTGAACTGAATCTTGAATACTCTCTTTCTATACGCATATCAAGTGTGCCACTGTTTTCAAAATCTGGTCTATGGCTTACCAAATACATATCTAAATCACCATCTTTATCAAAATCAAAAAAATATGATTGTGTACTAAAGCCCGGATTATTAATTTTCCATTCTTTGGCTTTATCTATAAACGTGTTATTTTTTTGATTGATAAATAGTTTGTTTTCTCTTGATGAATTAGCGTTACGACTTCCTGATTTACAGATATAAATATCTAACCATCCATCATTATTAATATCGACCACAGAAACCCCTGTAGACCATCCGTTAGCATCTCCTAATCCAGATGTTTCAGTAATATCTTTAAATTTAAAATCACCTTCGTTTAAATAGAGTTTATTTGAATTTTGATTGGCAACAAAAAACACATCTACTAAGTCATCATTATTAAAATCGGCTGTGGCCACACCACCACCATTATAAATGTTTCCAAAATTCAGAAAATTTAAATCTGAAGTTTCTTCTACGTTATTCTGAAAAGTAAAAGCTGTTTTTTTATTTGAAATTAAAGTAAATAGTGTAGAGGCATTAGAAGACTTGTTTTTTATTGTTTTTAGGGTATTGTATGATTTATTTTGATTGCAATTAACAAGAACAAAACCTAGGATGATATAGATAATAATTTTTTTCAAAATAGCACTTTTTGTAATGAATGATAAATATAAAAATAAATAAGGGAGAATCATATAGATTCTCCCTTATTACAATTATAAAATATTATTTATAATAGTATAATATTGGCCTAATTTTGCTTAGCCCACCATAATGGTGTATGTACAGTATCTGGTCCTCCTAATAAATCTACAGCTTGAGCATGTCCAGCTGGGATATTATTTTCAAATGATGAAGGATATTTTATACGTTGCCCATGGAAATTTACTTGGTTTGTCATTACATTTCCAGGAGTTAATTGTGGTAAATCTGGAAGTGGATTTTCAACCGCAGGATTTTCAAAGAATGGTAAACCTAATCTTCTATGATCATTCCATATTTCAAGTGGTAACCACGAATTTGATGCTATAAACTTTTGCGTAATAATTTTATTCAGAAGGTCGTTTCTAACAGTACCTCCTTCGTAAATTGTATTTACTGGAAAAGTATACTCTACTGTTCCAGCTGCAGCCGTATAGCCGTCAATATAATCCATAGTTACACTTGCTGGAGGTTCTGTTGTATGACTCCAGCTTACTGATGTTCCAGCATTATTGTATTCTTCAGAAGCTATATAAGTAGCTAAATGATCTGAAGTACCATAATATGCAAAACTCTCTGCAATTCCAGTTTCGTAAGCAACTTGCCCACTTATAGGAGTGTTCCAACCTCTTGCAGCACCTTCAGCTATTAAGAAATGTGTTTCCCAAGATGGGAAAAATACACGCTCAGTAAACTTCCCTCCGCCTCTAAAATCAAGCCCCAAACGTGGGTAAGATCCTGATGAACGTAATTGGTTCTTGGCTCCAACATCACCCCAGTCACCAGCGGCAAATGCATTATAGGTATAGGCGCAATCTAAAGTCATTAAAACATCTCCAGCATCATCTAATAAATTTCTTTCAGATTGTGTATGACCATTACCCCAAGTTGGGAAATTACTATAATTTGAATCGTCAAGGTTTCCAGGAATTGGGAATGTTTTATAAGCTCTAGGATCGATTGTGTTTGGTAAACCATCAAACCAGAACCCTTTAGCTGGATCATTAGTAAGTTGTGTAAAGTGATCATCAAACTTTAATCCCATGTAATTTGCAGGTTTAATGTTAATTTGATCTTCAACTGGTAATTGGTCAACAGATGTTACACTTCCTAATCCTACAACTAAATTTCTATAAGCTGCAGTCATATAATGACTGTTCCATTGTCTAGACTGTACATTTGTATAGTTATTCCAGCCACCACCTTCAGTGATTCTCATATCATCGTCAGATGTAGCAATGATTTGTCCGCTATTAGCAGCTTCTTCAAAATGTTGTTGAGCAACAGCAGGAGCAACTTCTGATAAACGCATCGCTAAACGCATTCTCATAGAGTTTCCATACTTTTTCCATTTTGCATAATCATATCCAAAAGCTGGATCTAAATCTGAATCTGGTTTAAATGTGTTGGTCTCATCTATTTTACTAACGGCGTCTTTTAATTCGGCTAGCATAAACATGTAAACATCTTCTACGCTATTATAGTCAGGATTTTCGCCTTGGAATCCATTTATAGGAATTGGACCAAAACCATCTGACATTTCACTCATAATATAGACTCTCCAAATTCTTGCAATTTGTAATATATTCTCAGTATATTCCTTAACATTTCCTGTAGCAATTTTTTCTTCTGCTACTGTAACAGCAGTTGTAATGTTAAGCAACCATTTAGAGATATATCCGTTAAAATAGTCGTTTGTCCATCCATCATTAGAACGTCCTTGAGATAGAACTCCTAATCTAGAGGTTCTTGAAGCATCTTTCCAATATAATACAAATACACGTTCAGCAATATGTGGATTTTGCTGTGCTGCTTGAATAGAATTGTTAATGAAAAATTCTACTTCTACTTGCTCTGCTGTCGCAGCCAAGGGATCTTTATTAATTTCTTCAAAATCACTACAAGAAAAAATCAATAGAGTGGCACAAAATAGTGCCAGTGTTTTACTTAATACTTTTTTCATAATTTTTCTTTTTTAAAATTTAGCTGCTATATTTAAAAATACAGTTCTCGTCGTTGGTGGTGCCAAGTTTTCAAAACCAGTAGCATTAGATCGTGTAGCATTTACTGCTTCTGGATCTACGCCATTTAAATGTTCTGTAATCAACCATACATTGTTGGCTGATACTCCAACAGATAACCCTTGAAAAGGTGTTCTATCTATAAATGCTTTATCAAAAGTATAGGTTAAATTTACATTTCTTAACCTCACGTGTGTTGCATCATATACATTTGCCTCATTAATACCTAAGTTTCCAGAACGGCCAGTAATAGCTGCCCAGTAATTTTGAGGTGTGGCTCCAGTTGTGTTTTCACTTAAATTCCCAGCGCCGTCATCTACAACACCGTTAAAAACAATGTCAGCTCTTTCTCCGTTAAGTGCTGTAACAGCAGCTAAACCAGATCTTTGTAAGGCGTGATTAGTTCCAGAGAAAATCTCACCTCCAATGCTAGCATTAAATAGGAAGCTGAAAGAAAAGTTTTTATACGTAAACATATTAGTAATGCCTAATAATGCATCAGGTTGCTGAGAACCTAAAACATGTTTGTCTGTTGAAGCTAGTGGTAATCCATCAGCATCAACTAAAATTCTTCCAAAAAATTGGCTTGATTCATCTTCAACTCTTCTAAACCTAGAACCAACTATTACACCATAATCTCCACCAACATCAGCTCTAATATTAAAGTTGTCAAACCCACCTAAGCTATATTCCGTAACATCGTCAGCTAACTCTTCAATGGTATTATCGTTTGTCGAGTAATTAACGTCCATATCCCAAGATAGTCCATCAGGATTATCTAAGATTTTTGTTTTTAAAGTTAATTCTATACCAGTATTTTGAATATCACCAGCATTTATCAACTTAGAGTTAAATCCGCTAAAAGGGTCTAAAGGAAGATTTATTATTTGATTTGTTGCATTTTGCTTATACCAAGTAAGATCTAATCCTATTCTATTGTTTAAAAAACGTGCTTCTAAACCAACCTCAACAGATTTAATCAACTCATTTACAATGTCAGGGTTTCTTAATACGCTGTTTGTGCCAGCAGTTGTATTTCCATTAGAATCATTACCTATAGTAAATGCGTTATATAATGAAAAAGGATTTAAATCATTACCTACTTCGGCATACGATCCTCTTATCTTACCAAAAGTAAACCAACTTGGTAAGTCACCACCATTTTTTGTTATCATATCAGAAATAACAAGAGATGTATTTATAGATGAGTAGAAAAATGATCTATTAGCCTCACTTAATGCCGATGACCAATCATTACGACCAGTTATATCAACAAATAGATATCCATCATAGTTGATTTGTAAAAGACCATACGCTGAGTTTATTTTTTTGTTGCTAAACCCTTGTGAAACACTTGCAGGATTAACTCCATTATTTAAACTAAATAAATTAGGAACAAGTAATTCTCCTGAATTACTACTTATGCTACTTCTCTCAGTAGACATTAAGTTCCCTCCTAAAGTAATAGACCCTCCTATTTTTCCAAAAATATTGTCTTTAGCAGCTGCTATTAAAGCACTATAGTTTTGCTCAATAAAAGTGTTTTTCCCTAAACCATAAGAAGACGTACTTGAAGTACCAGCAAATACTTTAGATTCAGTATTTGTGGTATATAAATCTGCTCCTCCTCTAATTTCTGCACTTAACCAATCATTAAATTGATGTTTTAAAGTTGCGTTCATTATAAAACGATCTCTTGAATCAGAGCTTAAACGTCTTTGATTAGCCCAGTAAGGGTTGATTTGATTAGAATTTGGGTCAAACCATATTTGATTTCCAAACTCATCTACTCCAGCAGAATATTGCTCAATATCACGCGATCTCGGAAAATTTATTATGGTTTGGTACTGACTTAATGCTCCAAAACCAGTTCTTGGTCTATTATTAGCAACTGTTCTGTTGTACTGTACTTTTGTATCAGCAGTCCATTTCTTATCTTTTCCAAATTTAGATACTCCTCTTGCGGTTAAATTTAAACGCTCTAATGTAGCAGAAGGCGAAATACCTTCATCATCTAAATAATTAGCAGAAGCATAAAAAGAACCAGAATCCGTTGAGTTTTGCAAAGAGATACTGTGGGTTTGACTAAACCCATTTTTGTAATAGTTCCCTATATTATCATAAGCTTTATCAAAAACAACTGACCCTTGTTCAGGTCCTGTCTCTGTTTGCCCTGCAATTGCTGGTCCCCAACTAGATTGAGAATATTCATCATAAGCACCTACTGAACCTTGTCCAAAACTACTTTGTAAATCTGGAACAGAAAAAATACTTTGAAAACCAGTGGTTACTGAGTATGAAATGCCTAATCCTTTACTTGATTTACCTGTTTTAGTAGTAATTAAAATAACCCCATTACCTGCACGCGAACCATATAATGCAGCTGCAGAAGCACCTTTTAAAACAGATAAGGATTCAATATCATCTGGGTTTATATCAGCTAAACCATTACCTAAATCGGCAGTTGGACTCCAGAAACCTTCACCAGAAGATCCTGTAAAGTTATCTAACGGTGTTCCATCAACCACAATTAATGGTTGGTTGTCACCAGTTAATGAGCTGTATCCTCTTAATACTATTTTAGATGATCCTGCTGGACCATTACTTCCTTTAATAACCTGTAAACCTGTTATCTTACCAGATAAGGCATTAACCATATTAGGCTCTCTAGCTTCAGATATTGAAGTACCTTTAATTTCTTGAACAGAATATCCTAAAGATTTACGTTCTCTTTTAATACCTAAGGCAGTTACAACAACTTCTTCTAATTGACTAGCATCTTCTACAAGGGCTATATTAATAGTTGATTGGTTGTTAACAGCTATTTCCTGATTAGTATAACCAATATAAGATATAACTAAAGTGGCAGTTGAGCTAGAAACTGTAATGCTATAATTACCGTCGAAATCTGTTGACACACCGTTAGTAGTGCCTTTTTCAATAACATTAGCACCTCCTAAAGGTATACCTGTGTTACTGTCTGTAATAGTTCCTGTTATAGTGCTTTGGGCTTGCAGACTCTGCATACTGACCAAGCAAAACACAAACATTAGTTTTAGTAATTTTTGAATCATAATTTTTTTGAATTAGTTTTTAATTTTGATTGTTTCAAGATTTATTCTTGAGAGTTTAATTTAGTTTAGTTTTTTTTTTTTGTCATTTATTTATAGTTTAAGTTAATTTATTGGTTTTTAAATATGTTAAATCTTATAAAGCATAAAGAATATGCAAAATATCTAATTATAGGTTTGATATAAAAAATAATATATATACAACACGTTTTTAATGACAAACAACTATTAATTGGCGATTAATGGTGTTGACGAAATTTTAGAAAAAAAACGTATTAACAATAGCAATTGTTTAATAATAGATGAGGTACAATACTCTAAATATAAAAATTTATGCTGTAAAAACAAAATACATCAATACAAAGCTTTAATATTTAATTGTGAAATTAAATTGTTTTTTTGATTGTTTTTTGTCTAAAACTAAATGCAAAAAAGTATTTCTTAAGTATGATTTTTAATAAAAAAATGAAGTAAAAATTTATCAAGATTTTACCAAGAAAACATATTTTTAGTTAAAACAAATCACTTATCCACAATATATTGTCGTCTGTCTTTAAAACAATGCTGTTTGTATATTTTATTTAAAAATGTAAGTATTTTGATAGTATATTGCTTACAAATAAAGCGGTTAATGCACTAACTTTTTACCGCAAACTATTACTAAAAGAGTGAATTTATAATACTTTTTTTCATTCTTTATTAAGTGTTTGTTTTTTAAATTAAAGTTTTTTGAGTAGTTAGAAAAGCAAGCGAAGACTCTAAGTTTTCGCTTGCTTTGTCAAAAAACAGTTCTAATCAATTTTAAAAATGGAAGTAGATATTGCCAACAATAGCATTTCTTATAAAAAACCAGGAAAATTTGAAGACACACGTTTTGAAAAAATCCATAATGTTATTTTTGAATCTTCACATAAAGCCTCAGTATTAGTTGCTCAAGAAATAGCAAATTTAATACGAGAAAAAAGTGCGTTAAATCAATTTTGTGTATTAGGGTTAGCTACTGGGTCTTCACCAATAAAAGTTTACGAAGAACTGGTAAGAATGCATATTCAAGAAGGACTAAGTTTTGCAAATGTTATTACTTTTAATTTGGATGAGTATTTACCAATGGATAGAAATAATATTCAAAGTTATTTTTACTTCATGCATGAGCACCTTTTTAATCATATTGACATTTTGCCAGAAAACATTAATATTCCAGATGGTAAAATAAGTGCTGAAGATTTATATCAATATTGTATAGATTATGAAATGAAAATTAAAACCCTAGGAGGTTTAGATTTTCAACTTTTAGGAATAGGTAGAACAGGTCATATAGGTTTTAACGAACCAGGATCCCATTTTAATTCTGGTACTAGAGGTATAACATTAGATCATATAACACGTATAGATGCTGCACCTGCATTTCTTGGTATTGATAATGTCCCTAGAAAGGCTATTACTATGGGAATTGGCACTGTAATAAGCGCTAAAAGAATAGTGCTTTTAGGTTGGGGAATTAGCAAAGCAAAAATTCTTAAAAAAACAATAGAAGGCAAGATTACATCTCAAGTTCCAGCTACTTATTTGCAAGAACATAATAATACAACTTTTGTATTAGATAGTGATGCCTCATCAGAATTAACTAGAGTAAAAACGCCATGGTTGGTAACGTCTTGTGTTTGGACAGAGACTTTAAAACTTAAAGCTGTTGTATGGCTAAGCGAGTTAACAGATAAGCCTTTTTTAAAGTTAACTGATAAAGATTACAATGATAATGGGATGTCTAGTCTTTTAACTGAAGATGGTACTGCTTACAATTTAAATATTAAAATGTTTAATAAGTTGCAGCATACAATTACTGGATGGCCAGGTGGAAAACCATATGCTGACGATACAAATAGGCCAGAAAGAGCAACTCCAGAAAAAAAGAGAATTATTATTTTTAGTCCACATCCAGATGATGATATGATTTCTATGGGTGGTACTTTAGACAGATTAGTAGAACAAGGACATGATGTGCATGTAGCTTACCAAACTTCTGGAAATATTGCAGTTTCAGATGAAGAAGCCTTAAAGTTTGCTGAAATATCTAAATTATTAAATGCGGATTCTGTTGAGCCTGAAAATATTATAAGCTTTTTAAAAAATAAAACTGAAAATAATATTGATTCCATTGAAGTTAGAAAACTAAAAGGATTAATAAGACGAAGTGAGTCTCTTGCAGCTACTAGGTATTTAGGTGTTGACGATTCTAAAGTTCATTTTCTTGATTTGCCTTTTTACGAAACAGGGACTGTTAAGAAAAATAATCTTTCAGATGATGACATAGATATTATGTGTAGCTTAATAGAGCATGTAAAACCACATCAAATATATGCTGCAGGCGATTTAGCAGACCCACATGGAACTCACAAAATGTGTTTAGATAGTTTGTTTTTAGCATTAAAAAAAATAAAGCACAACAGTTATATGAATGATTGTTGGGTGTGGTTGTATCGTGGTGCATGGCACGAATGGGAGCCTTATCAAATTGAAATGGCTGTACCTATGAGCCCGGATCAAGTACTTAAAAAGCGCCATGCTATTTTTTATCATCAATCTCAAAAAGATGGGGTTATGTTTCAAGGAGACGACTCTAGGGAATTTTGGGTGCGTGTTGAAGACAGAAATAGATTGACAGCAAAAAAATATAATGATTTAGGATTAGCAGATTATGCAGCTATTGAAGCTTTTAAACGCTACCACTTTTAATTAGTTGCATAAATGAGAAAAACAGAAAAATTAATTTTAGGCATTATTTTAATTTTAACAGCATATAGTTGCTCAAATAAAAAAAATCTTAATTCAAACAATACTATAGAAGGCACATGGAAAATGGTATATGCAGAAATTAATGAAAATGATTCCTTAAAAATAAAAGATTTAAGCCATACTAGTTTTATAAAAATTATTAACGACAACCATTTTGCTTTTTTTAATCAAGAAAATAATAGTACGAATAATTTTTATGGAGGCGGAGGCAGATATACTTTAAATGGAAGCGACTATGTAGAAGTCTTGAATTACACGAGTGTTGAGGCAATAAAAAATCATGAGTTCCCATTTACAATTTTGATAAAAGGAGATACTTTAATTCAAACAGGGTTAGAGGAAGTTAAAGAAGCTGGAATAAAAAGAGAAATACTTGAAAAATATATAAGAATCAAATAATTGCTATACTGTTTAAAACCTATGTATATAGAAATTAGTCAAAAAATTATACTTAGTTTATAATTAATAGCTACGTTATGATCTCAATTATTTTAATAATAAGAGCTCGTAATGTAGCTATTTTTTATGCTTACTATTCAAATTATTAACTCATTCTTTTTGTTTCTAGTTTCAACAAATTCAAAGACAGCACATATTACATTATGTAATTTTGTAAATTGCATTTTTATAAAACAAACTTATAATATAGAATGGTTACTTTAAAACAATTAGCAAAAGAGTTAAATGTTTCAATATCTACAGTCTCTAAAGCTTTAAATAATAGTGAGGAAATTGGAGAAGAAACAGTTAAGCGTGTTAAAGAACTAGCCGATTTATATAACTACAAACCAAATAAGGTAGCCTTAAGCTTAAAGCAAAACAGAACAAATACTATTGGAGTAATTATTCCCGATATTTTAAATCACTTTTTAGCAAAGGTTTTATTTGGAATTGAACGCGAAGCTACACAACATGGATATAATATAATTACTTGTATATCTAACGAATCTTTAGATAAAGAAAAGGAAAGCTTACAATTATTAGCAAATGGAAGTGTAGATGGCTTTATTTTATGCGTTTCAGAAGAAACACAAATTAAAAATGAAATAGAACACTTTAAAAGAACAATTAAACAAGGTTTACCAATAGTTATGTTTGATAGAGTGGCACACGATGTGTTGTGTGATAAAGTAATTGTTGACGATTTTGATGCGACTTATAGATCTACTAAAAATTTGCTAGAAGAAAACAGAAAACAAATAGCGTTTATAAGTAATATTGATGATTTAAGTGTTGGTAAGTTAAGAGAACGAGGTTATAACAAAGCAGTTTTAGAAACTTCTAAACATAAGCCATTAGTTTTAAAGATTAAAAAAGAAGATAACTCTCAAGACAAAATAAAAGCCTTTATGGAGGAACATAAAGATATAGATGCGGTAATTGCTGCAGATAGCGCTTCTGGGGTTATTGCTATTAATGTAGCTATAAGTTTTGGTCTTAAAGTACCAAAAGAGATATCGGTAATAGGGTTTTCAAGTCAATCTGTATCCAATCATTCTATTCCAAGGCTAACAACAATAAGGCAACATGCTAAAGAAATTGGAGCTAATGCTGCACAAATGCTTATAAAGAGATTACAGAAAATATCTGATCAACAGCTTGATTTTAAGACCAAAATAGTTAAAACAAGCTTAGTTAAAAATGGTTCCACTTTATGAGTTCTTAACAGCTAATTGTTAATAAGATTGATAATAAAATACACTTTATCGATAAAATCATACACTTTATCGAGTTTATTTCTAATACTGAACCCGATTAACATACATTAGCAGTTCTTAATAAGCACCCAAATCAATTCCCCTCAGCTATTTAAGATTTACTAATCCATTTTTTTGACTTTATAGTCATTTTTCCCTCATAGTATATTAAAAAATCTATATGCTTTTTTATGCATTCGATTTTAAGTTAATTATCCATTTTTCCCTCATCAAAGATTTTGATTTCAAAGTCTTCGATAACATTTTTGAATTTTAAAAAATAAATAGAGAAAAATAGTATTAACCTTAAATCGAAATAATTATGAAAGCCCTAAAAATTACTTTATTACTTGCGTTATTTGTAACAGTATTATCTTCTTGTACTAAACAAGACTTAAACGAAGATGACGTGTTAACTGCACCAGAAGCTGAGGAAACTTTATTCACAGGAGGTAGTGGTCAAGACTAAGAATTTTTGAAAAATATATAAAAGCCCTAATACTAATTAGTATTAGGGCTTTTATATATAGAACGATTAGCTAAGAATTAAAAAATTATAAATACATTTGGGTATAAAGAAAATAACCCTCATTGTATTGAAATACCATATATTTTTTATTTTCATATTTTTTTGGTTAGGTAAATCGCATTCGCAAACACATAAAAATTTGCATAAGATTGATTCCATAAAAAATTATTTGTCTAATTCTAAGCTTACTGATTCTGTCTCTATTGCTAATGAGCATTATAAGATTGGAGAATTGTATAGGCATTCACTTATGAGTGATAGTTCTTATTTCTATTTTCATAAAGCAGAAAAAGTTTTTAGAAGGCTTAATTATAACTATCAAACAGCTATAACATTATATGGAATTGCGGTTTGCCAAACATATGATAAGGATTATACAGGTAGTGAAGTTACATCGATTGAAGCGTTAACTCTTTTAGAAGGATTAAAAGAAAACAATGATGTTAATAAGTATAAGGCTTTTATATTTAATAACTTAGGAATTGTTTTTGATGAGCTAGAAGAGTATAGTGAAGCAATTAATTATTTAGAAAAATCTCTAGCATTAAAAAGGAAACTTAAAGGAGATTTTGAAAGAAGCATGGGTTTAACGCTAAATAATATGCTTAAAGTTTATAGACGTTCTGGTGAATATGATTTGGCTATAGAAAAGTATAATGAGATTTTCTCTAATAAAGAGCTAATAATTAATCATCCAGATGTTCATGTTTTAGCTTTAGGTAATTATGCAAACACCTTGTATCTATCTAAACAAACAGAACAGCTTCCTGGTTTGTATTTAAAAGCTTTAAGGATTTGTGATAGTATTAACGATAGTTATAATTCAATTATAATTCATCAACATTTAGCAGAGTATTATAATAATGAAAACAATAAAGACTCAGCGAAGTATTATGCTTATAAAGCTAAAAATATTTCTGAACAGTATAATAATGATGATTTACTAAAATCGTTGTTGCTGCTTTCAAAAATAGAAGAAGGTAATATAGCCGCTAACCATTTAAAAGAATATGTAAAACTTAGTGATAGTTTGCACAAAAGTGAAAGAGATAAACGAGATAAGTTTGCCAGAATAAGGTTTGAAACAAATCAAATTGAACAAGAAAACGTTAGAATAGCTCGAGAACGGATGTGGCTTTTTATTATTGCAGTAACATTAATAATAACGTCATTTTTACTTTATTTAGTTATTACTCAAAGAAATAAAAACAAAGAATTAAAATTTATACAGCAACAACAAGAAACAAACGAAGAAATTTATAACCTAATGCTTTCGCAACAAGATAATATAGAAGAAGCAAGAACCTTAGAAAAGAAACGTATTTCTGAAGAATTGCATGATGGTGTATTAGGACGATTGTTTGGTACACGTTTAAGTTTAGATAGTTTAAACATGGGTACCAATGCAGAAGCTATTAACACTAGAAGCCAATATATTTCGGAGCTTAAAACTATTGAGGATGATATTAGGAAAGTATCTCATGAATTAAATACCGATTTTGTTTCTGGATCTGGTTTTATCGATATTATAGAAGCGTTAGTAGAAACTCAAACAAAGGCCTACGGATTTAATTATGAGCTAAATCATGATGATCATATTAATTGGGAAGAAGCTACAAATAAAACTAAAATTCACATTTACAGAATAATACAAGAATCGCTGCAAAATATTTATAAACATGCTAATGCTACACTTGTAAAAATTAGTTTTCAAGTTGAAAATAACGTATTTTGCTTAATGATTAATGACGATGGTTCTGGCTTTGATGTAAATAAAGCTAAAAGAGGAATTGGGTTAAAAAACATTAACTCTAGAGTTGAAGAAATTAAAGGAGACCTAGCCATAAACTCAGAAGTTGATCAAGGCACAACCATAACAATAAAAGTTAGAACAGATTAATTATAATTGAATGACAGAACATATTAAAATATTAATGATAGATGACCACCCAATGATTATTGAAGGGTATCAAAACACATTATTATTTTCTAAAAAAGAAAGTCAAGAATTATCGATAGACATAGCTAATAATTGTGATGAAGCTATTGCTTTTATGAATAAGTCTGTTGAAAATAATACGCCCTATAATGTATTATTTGTAGATATTAGTTTACCACCATCAACAGATGGGTTAATGCAATCTGGAGAAGACTTAGCAGAACATGCACGCCATATTTTACCAGATGCTAAAATTATAATATTAACTATGTTTAACGAATCTTTTCGTATACATAACATTATTAAAACCATTGACCCAGAAGGATTCTTAATTAAAAGCGATTTAACATCTAGCGAGTTGGCAAGTGCGTT
This sequence comes from uncultured Flaviramulus sp., assembly GCA_947501105.1. Classification (GTDB taxonomy): domain Bacteria; phylum Bacteroidota; class Bacteroidia; order Flavobacteriales; family Flavobacteriaceae; genus Wocania_A. The sequence goes on from CANMUP010000001.1 coordinate 873,464, forward strand.
TCAAGCTGTGCTTAATAACCCGCCTTTTTACAGCGGTACAGTAAATAGTCATATAAGAAAAACAATTACTAGTGATATTGTAATCGATGATAAAAACAGAAAGATACTTCACTTATTATCTCAAGGCGTAAAAACTAAAAACCTTGCAACACATTTAGACATTTCTTTAAGTGCTGTTGAAAAAAGAAAGAAACAACTTAAAGAGTTATTTTCTGTTCAAGATGGGCAAGATGAGACCTTGTTAAAGGAAGCAAGAGACAAAGGTTTTGTGTAAAAAGATAACAAAACCATTAACATTTGTTAAATTTTTCACTATTTCGCTTTTTTTCGAATCTCGAAACCCTTACTATATCTCAATTCTACAATTTAACCGTAAAGGAGTTACGGTTTTTCCACAGTTCAAAGCCGTTTGTTATATCTATATTTGTAATATCAACACTTCAAATTAATTAATCCCTCAATTTTTTTGTTGATAATAGCAATTTACAATAACCCTGTGGAGGTGAGAGACCCACAGGGTTCTTCTATTTTGAATATTTTGTTATTTTAAAATACAAAAAGAGCATTTTTATAATCCCATAAAATACCAATAAATAAGCCTAGGTAAATTACAGCGACAATAAATTTTATAAAAGCTGAGGTTAAAAAGCCAATAAAAGAACCAAATGCAGCTTTAATTGCAGTTTTAGAATCTGCGTTATTTAATAATTCTCCAACAAGTGCTCCCACAAAAGGACCAATAATGATTCCACCAGGAATAGGGGCAATCAATCCAACTATTAAACCAATTGTTGTACCAATCATGCCATACCTTGTACCTCCAAAACGTTTTGTTCCAATGGCTGGTATAATGTAATCCAATATCCAAATAAAAATAGCTATAACTAGTGTTATAATAATAAATGACATATCCATAGGAATGGCGTCTGTAAAATGAAGAATTAATAATCCTACCCAACTTGTTAATGGTCCAGGTAATACAGGTAGAAAACTGCCTATAATTCCTAAAACAATAAATAAGGCAGAAATTATAATTAAAATAATATCCATAAAAGTGTTTAAATGTTTTAAAGTATGACGTTAAATTAAATAAGTTGTTACATTTATTGAACTAAAAAATTAGTTAAAACTAATTTTTTAGTTATATTTGTCAAACTAAATGTTTAGTTGAATAAAATAATCTCAATTAAAATGAAACAACTTACTAAAGCTGAGGAAGAAATAATGCAAATACTATGGCAGCTTAAAAAAGCCAATGTAAAAGCTATAATAGAAGAGTTTTCTGAACCTAAACCAGCATACAACACGGTATCTACAATTGTAAGGATTTTAGAAAGTAAAGGTTTTGTAGATTACGAAAAACAAGGAAAAGGACATGTGTATTTTCCGTTAGTACAACAGCAAGAATATAGTAATCAATCTATTAATAAGTTGGTAGATAATTATTTTCAAGGGTCTTTTAAAAGTATGGTATCATTCTTTATGAAGAAAAATGATATTAATTTAAACGAGCTCGAGTCGGTTTTAAAAGAAATCAATAAAAAAGAGAAATAATGATACATTATATATTGCAGACTATAGCGTTTCAGTTATTCTTTTTATTAACCTACGATGTGTTTTTAAAACGCGACACTTTTTTTAATTGGAATAGAATGTATCTATTAGTTACAGCTATTCTATCTTTAATACTACCATTTATAAAGGTTGAAAGCTTTAAAGAGGTTATTTCGCAAAATTATATCGTTTCACTACCAGAGGTTGTTTTAGGGCAGATAAATATAAGCGCAAACAATGCTATAGCTTTAGATGCTGTTGTTTTAGAAAGTAACCCTATTCCGTATTGGTCGTTTATTTTTTATGCAGGAGTTTTTATTGCCTTTAGTTTATTTCTATTTAAGGTAATCAAAATTTTTGTGCTAGTAATAAAAAACCCAAAACAATCCATTGGTAATATAGTTTTAGTTGAATTAATAAATAGCAATGCAGCGTTTTCATTTTTCCATTATATTTTTTTAGGAGAGCATATTAAAGCTGAAGAAAAAGAAACTATTTTAAAACATGAGTTAATTCATACTCAACAAAAGCACACCATAGATTTATTGTTTTTTGAAGTATTACGCATTGCGTTTTGGTTTAACCCTTTAGTGTATATGTATCAAAACAGAATGGCAACATTGCATGAGTTTATTGCCGATGCTAATGCAGTTAAGCATCAAGATAAAAACGAGTACTATCAAAACCTTTTGGAACAAGTTTTCGAAACAAAAAAAATATCATTCATCAATACATTTTTTAAACAATCATTAATCAAAAAACGAATCGTTATGTTGTCAAAAACAAAATCAAAACAAATTCATTTATTTAAATATGCTTTATTAATTCCTATGGTTTTAGCTATGTTGGTTTATACTTCTGCGGAAGCTCAAGAGAAATCAAATCTTAGCAGTGAAATAGAGTTAAACAAATTTAGTTATTCTTTGGGTAAAGAAGAACAACTCACAGGTGAGAAAAAGAAAATTCATGAGGAATATGAGCGTTTTCTGAAAAACAATAAAGACTACGTAAGTTGGGGTTATATTGATATAAAAAATGATATAGTAAAATATAGTGTTCATTCTGTTAACGAAAAAGTACCAAACGGCTTTTCAAAAAGTGAAGTAAATTTTCCAGATGATTCTTCTTATATAATCTATTATAATATAAGCTATTTTGATTGGGGAAACCCTGAAAAACCTAAAGAGCTTTCTGAAAAAGAAAAAAAGGAAAGAAAAGAAGAGCTTTTAAAACTGAAAGAGGAATACAAATCTGCATTAGAAGTCCCTTTTGCTGTTATAGATCAAGTTCCAATATTTCCTGGTTGCGAAAACATAACAAAAGAGGAACAAAAAAAATGTATATCTAATAATATTGCAAAGCATGTTAATCAAAACTTTAATATCGATTTAGCTAATAAGTTAAGTTTAACTGGAAAACAACGTATAAATGTAATTTTCAAAATCAATAAAGAAGGAAATGTAACAGGAATTCGATCAAGAGCACCGCACCCTGATTTAGAAGCAGAAGCAATTCGAGTTATTAATACACTGCCAAAAATGATTCCAGGTAAGCACAAAGGAAAAAATGTAGTAGTTCCTTATTCGTTACCAATTATATTTCAAATTGCTGATAAAATAGAAGAAAAAGTATCAGATGTTATTCCGCTAGATGAAGTAGAAGTCCCTTTTGCAGTTATTGAGAATGTGCCGGTTTATCCAGGCTGTGAAGACCTAGCGAGTAATATTGAAAAGAAAAAATGCATGTCTGATAACATATCAGAATTTGTAGCTAAAAATTTTAATACTAAAATTGCTAACCAAAACGAGTTAAGCGGTAGACAACGTATTAATGTTATTTTTAAAATAGATAAAGAAGGGAGTATTACTGGTGTGCGTTCAAGAGCGCCACACCCAGCTTTAGAAGCAGAAGCTATACGTGTAATTTCTTCTTTACCGAAAATGAAACCTGGTATACAACGTGGCAAAGTAGTTACTGTACCATATTCGTTACCTATAATTTTTGAGGTTGAAGATACGCAAATGTTAGATGAGGCTACTGTTGTTGGTTATGCAGATGATACTATAGATGGAACTGCTAAGCCTTTTGCAATTGTTGATAAGGCACCAACTTTACGAGAATGCAAAGCTTTAGAAACTGAAAAAGAAAGAAGAAAATGCACAACGAATGGAGTTACAAAGTTTGTAAATAGAAACTTTAATGTTGATTTAGCTAAAAGTTTAGGTTTAAAAGGAAGACAACGCGTTAATGTAGTTTTTAAAATCACAAAAAAAGGTAACATTGTAATTGAAAAATCTAGAGCGCCACATCCAGATATAGAAGCCGAGGCCATACGAGTAATTAAATCAATTCCTAAGTTAATTCCTGGTAAACATAAAGGCAAAAAGGTAGATGTGTCATATTCTTTACCAATAATTTTCCAAGTAGCCGATTAAATATGATTAGACTAATTTTTATACTTTTATTACTAACATTTAAAACCGAAGCTCAAACTTCGGTTTTAAATGTTGCAGATAGTTTGTTTGCTCATGGAAATTATAGTAAAGCAATTTTACAATACAAAGCATACAATAGCCAACCAGAAGTATATCATAAAATAGCAAAAGCTTATATAGCTATTGGTAATTACGACGAAGCATTAATTAATTACGAAAAAGGTGTGGAAACAAACCCAGAAAACACCTTGTTAAAATATGATTTTGGCAAATTTTTATACCGAACTAAAAAATTCAAAAAAGCTTCAGAAGTATTTAATAAACTTGTTTATATAGATTATAAAAATCCAAATTTTCATTACGAGTTGGGATTAACTTTAGAGCAATTAAAAGATTCTACGGCTCAAAATAGATTTCATAGCGCTTTTCAGTTAGATAGTACACACCAAAAAGCAATTTTTAAAATTGCAAAGCATCACCTTAAAAAGGGGCATAATAAAGCTGCAGATAAATATATTGATATAGGGCTGAAATCCTATAAAAATAATAAAGAGCTGATAAGTTTAAAAGCTCAAAATTACTACGTGAGGCATCAATATGAAAAAGCTATAGTTTGGTTTAAAAAACTTCTTGAATTAGGTGAGTCTTCAGCGTTTATTTATGAAAAATTAAGTTTGAGTTATGCGCAATTATATGAATTTGAAAAGGCTATTGAACAACGAAAGTTAGTACTGAAATTTAATCCACTGGATGCAACCTCTATTTATGTGATAGGAACCTACTATGAGAAAATAGATGATTTTAAAAAAGCCGAAGAATATATATGGAAAGCTTTGGCATTGTTAGATACACCATTAGATGCTGAATATATGAAGCTAGCAACAGTTTTAAATCGTCAAAAAAAATATAAAGAGGGAATTGATGCCTTAAAAAAAGCAATAAAAGAGAATCCTTCAAATGAGTTTTCAAGCTTTCACTTGGCAATAACGCTCGATGCTTATTATGCCGATTTTGATTCTAGGATTAAGGCGTTAGAAGATTTTAAGAGAAAGTTCCCTAATGGCAAGTTAATAGGTTTTGTAAATGATAGAATTTCTAAACTTAAAGAGGAAAAATTTCTTAATGAAGAGAAGAAAGAAGATTAAAATCTAAAAAAAATTGTACTTTTCGGTTTCAGTTATTACCCATGAGATACTTTTTAGGTTTTTTATTTATTTTGATGCTTACCTCTTGCGAGTATTTTAATGTAAAAAAAACATCGTCTGAAGCTATTTTAAAAGAAGAATTACAAACTTTTAATTGGAATGATGTAGATGAATATCCAAGTTTTTCTGCGTGCGATTCTTTGACTGTTAAGAATGATGTAAAAGAATGTTTCCAGAAAATTCTAACCTCACATATTTCTGATTTTTTACAAAAAGAAATAATTATTGTATCAAAAGATATTAGTGATACTATTGTTTTAAATTTTAAAGTATCTGAAACGGGAAACTTAAAATTAATAGATGCAAAAATAAACGCTGTTACCCGTGAAGAAATTCCAAATATTGAAAGTTTGCTTACAAAAAGCTTAGATTCGCTCCCCCAAATTTTTCCAGCTTCAAAACACGGACAACAAGTGACTACAGAATTTAAATTACCAATAATTGTTAAGGTGAATTAGTATTAAAACCTAATTGCTAATTTTTTCATCAATCTTAAAACTTCAATATACAACCAAACTAAAGTAACTAATAAGCCCCAGGTAGCTAACCATTCTTTATATTTTGGAGCTTTGTTTTTGTAGCGCTCTATATAATCAAAATCCAGAAGTAATGATAGTGAAGCAAAAATAGTGGCAAGAATATTAAAAACTATTGCAGGCCAAGAAACGCCCCAAATAAAAACTTTAATACCAAAAAAGCCTAAAATCCATGAAATAATATAAATTACAAAAATACTTGTTACAGCAGTAATAATAACGCTTCGTAGTTTTTTAGTGACCACTATAATTCGTGTCTGATACAACAAAAGCATAACTACAAAAGTAACCATAGTAATACCAATGGCTTGGTAGGGAAAATTTGGAAATTTAGCGTGTGCATAAGCCGAAATACTCCCCAGAAAAAAGCCTTTAGCAATAGCGTAAAGAGGAACTAAAATATGTGCCCAGTGTTGCCGGACAGAAATAACAATACTTATTACAATGGCAGCTAGCATACCGCCTATAGAATACCATTTTAGGTTTGCCCCTTCATCGTGTAACTTCCAAATGCCAATAGATATAATTATAATAATACTTATAGAGGCTAAAGATTTTATGAAAATACCGGCGACAGACATGGTTTCTGGTGGCACGTTAGCGCCACCAAAAAAGTGATTTGTAAACGCAGGATTTGATGTTTTATTTAATAGATTCATTTATAGATTAAGCTTATAGCCAACAGCAAAATCAATTGGAAAATCACCATTACTATCTATAAATAGGGCAAACAATTCGTTGTAAGCTAAAGTTATAAAACTACTGTCTCCTATTTTAATATCTGCTCCCAAACCAAAGGCAAAAGGAATTTTAAAGGTTGAGTTTTTTACAACTTCATTTGTGGTACTCGTTAATGCAATAGTGCTTTTTGAGAAATTATAAGTTGCCAAAAGAGCGTTTCCGTAAATATTAAACGATGGTTTATTAATAAACCTATATCTGTAACCCAAAGCGAGTTGAGTTGAAGTATATTTAAAATCATCATTATCTAAAGCATGTTCAATACTAAAAAAGCCAGCATGGTTTGAGTTTTTATTAGAAGAGAAAACTTCAAATTCTGCACCAAAAAAAGGAACTGTTGTATTATTTGGATTATTTACAAAAGGATGATTTGTAATGCCACCATAAAAGCCTAAACGCGATTTCAGTGTTGGTTTTTCATCAAGATAAGCCGAATCTCCAATAGCTGTGTTATAGTGTTTAAAAAACAGCGTTAAATCATTTAATGTGAATTTTAAATCGTTTGTAGCGATATTAGAATTTTCAGTTAATTCTTTGAGCTGCATTTTATATTGCTCTTGGTAGATGTTGTTTGAATCTTTAGTGTTTAGTAATTCAGAAACGGTTCCATCTGACGTTTTAACAAAATATCGAAATTGTTTATCAACAACATTCCAAAGCAAATTTAGATGACCTTCTACGGCAGTTTTAAGTTCGTAGCTTTTTCCGTCAACAGTATATTTTTGTTGAGCAGAAACAGAAAAAGAACAAGTAGTAAGTACGAGTAAGAAAAGAACCTTTTTCATGGTTTTTAAGATATTGGGTTATATGTAAAACTACTAAAAATAAATCAATTAGATTTATTTTTTAAAACTTCTACCTTTCCATTTGTAACCCCTAAACATTGAAATTGAAGCTATAAATACACTAAAAAAAGGGTAAATTAAAAAACCAAAAAGATAAGTTGATAAAATATGTTTTTGATTAAAAAACAAAGCAGATTTATAAATTAATAAGAAATCAATACTAAATTTAATAATCAAAATATAAATAAAACTTTTAAAGCTAAATTCATTTATTAGGGTTAGTGTTAAAAGAACAATTATTAATGAGTTCATTAGCAAAACAATTAAGCCTGTTAGCTTGCTGAAGTTATTTTTTAATAGACTTGTTTTTGCTGCCCACCTAACTCGTTGTTCTTTTAATGTATTCCAATTGTGTTGTGCTTTAGTTGTTACAATAGCTTGCTCGCATTTTAAGTAATTAACCATTTTTGGGCGTGCTTTAATAACTTTTTCTAAAAGGAAAACATCATCGCCACTTGCCATATTGCTATTACCGTCAAAACCTTTTAACTCTAAAAATATTTTTTTTTGATAAGCGAAATTTGCTCCATTACACAAAAAGGGTTTTTTAATACCAAACCCGCCAATGGTAGTGCCTTGTAAGCTTAACATATCGAGCGTTTGAAAACGATTTAAAAAACTGTTTTCATTAACATAGGTTACAGGAGCAACAATACATTTACTTTGTTTTTTTTGAATAAACTCATCAAAACTATCTAGCCAATATTTTGGCAAAATACAATCTGCATCTGTGGTAATTATCCATTTGTGTTTTGAATGTTTTACTGCAGTGGTAATAGCATCTTTTTTTGGAGAATTAGAAGCTCTTTCATTAGAAATTACTTTGATGTCATTACGAGCGTTAGTTAGAAACTTCGTTATTAAATCATTAGAATCATCATTAGAATCATCATCAACAAAAATAATTTCATATAAATGATTTGGGTATTCTAAAGCATTAATTGATGCCAACAAATCTGGTAAATTATTAGCTTCATTTCTAAACGGAATAATTACTGAAAACTTAGTTTTTGCACCTACATCTTTCAATTTAAAAACTGGAACTTTATCAAAACCAAAAACAAAGCTTCCAATTAAAAGCAAATATAAAATGGTTATAATAATGCTAATTAAAATCATAATTAATCTTCGTTTTGTGGTAAATTAAAATTAAGCACATAAAAGCTTCCAAACACACTTGGCAATACAAAATTTAATAACCACATTATAGTAATAACACTTAAAATTGTAAGCTCGTTAACTTCAACTAATGCGAATAAATATAGAGCAACACTTCCTTTTATAACCACATCAAAAATGAATATAGAGGGGATGATTGACGCTAATAAATACATAGATGCAATAATAATCATGGCGTCTAAGTAAGTCATATTTATATCAAAAAGCGATAATAAAAAGTAAAATTGAAATGAAAAAATAAGGTATCGTACAAGCGAAAATAAAAATCCAAATATAATTTTTCTTCTAGGAAACTCTAAAATAAACCGTTTCACCTTTTCTAACGAAAAACCTTTAATTGTAAGTTTACTTTTTTTAATACCAAAGCCTACTAAAAACAATATCATTAAACCAATTATACATATTCTTGCAAGTTTGTAATAATCTAAATTTACTTGATATGTAGTTGTTAAAAAATAAAAACCTAAAACACCCAAAACAGTAGTGATGGTCATTTGTAATAGGTTACTTAATAGATTAATGAGCACAACGCGTTTTCTAAAATTTGTTGGATAATACATAACTTTTGCTCCGTATTCTCCAATTCTATTTGGTGTAAATAATGATGCTGTTAAGGCACCTAAACTTTGCTCGAGAGCATTTTTAAAGGTGATTTTCTTAATCGGAGAAACTAAAGTTTTCCATTTTAAGATTTCGAAAAACCAGTTAAAAATGCTTAAAAAAAGCAATAAAATGATGTTTTTTGTTGAAAAAACATTCTTTTTTGACAAAAAATCGATAAAAGTAGAAAACTGTAAATTGTCATTATTTGTTAGTTTGTTGTAAATAAAATAAAATGCGCCGACAACAATGCTTAATTTAATGAGCACAAAAAAGAATTGCTTAGTTTTGTATGGCAATGTATTATTTATCATATAAAATTATACAGCAAATTAAACCAATATTATTTTATGCCTCCAAAATTTAAATCGATATTATTTTCAATAATTTTTATTAGTTTTAGTTTTTCAGCGGTTTCACAAAGCGATAAAAGCACAGTTAAAGCTCAATTTGCATTAGGTGTTAATAGTCCGTCGGCAAATGGTTTTGTTAGTAATTTTGAAGCTAAATCTATTAATTTTCCTAGCATAAACTTAGGAGTTCAGTATATGTTTAAGCCCAAGTTAGGAGCAAAATTAGATTTTGGTTATAATCGTTTTTCAAACTTAAACAGTACACCAGAATTTAAAATTAATTATACACGAATCAATGCGCAATTGGTTTACGACGCTACAACTGTATTTAGTTTTTTGCCAGAAAAAATGGGAACATTTGTTCATGCTGGCCCAGGTTATACAACTATAAAACCTTTAGGGAATTACACTCAAAATAATACTTCGTTTTTAAATGTAATGACAGGAATGGAGTTTCATTATGGCATTTCAGATAAACTTTCAGTATATTTTGATGCCTCTTATATATTAGGTTTTGGAAAAGATTTTGATCCTGTTTCCAGTGGATTGGGATCGTTTAACGGAAGCATGTTAACATTAACAATCGGCGCATCTATTTCGCTTAGTGGCTGTCAATATTGCGATTAATGAGCAAAGAAAGAATTATTTTAGGAATTGATCCAGGAACAACTATTATGGGTTTCGGACTTATAAAAGTAGTTGGAAAAAACATGCATTTTGTTCAACTTAATGAGTTAGATTTGAAAAAATATAGCGATCATTACTTAAAGTTAAAGCTTATTTTTGAGCGGACTATAGAACTCATAGACACTCATAACCCAGACGAAATTGCTATTGAAGCACCATTTTTTGGTAAAAATGTACAGAGTATGCTCAAATTAGGCCGTGCTCAAGGTGTAGCAATGGCAGCAGGTTTGAGTAGAGAAATTCCTATTACAGAATATCTTCCAAAAAAAATAAAAATGGCGATTACCGGTAATGGAAACGCTAGTAAGGAACAGGTAGCCAAAATGCTTCAAAGCTTATTAGGACTAAAAACGTTGCCTAAAAACTTAGATGCTACTGATGGTTTAGCTGCTGCAGTTTGTCATTTTTATAATTCAGGAAAAGTTACTGTTGGTAAAAGCTATTCGGGTTGGAGTGCTTTTGTAAAACAGAATGAAGGAAGGGTTAAAAAGTAACAGAATATGTGGATAATTTGTAAAAATTGTGAATCTGTTGCTAATGGCAAATATTGTTCTAATTGTGGACAAAGAACCTCTATTAATAAAGTCACATTTAAAGAAACATTTCAAGATTTTATTGAAGCTGCTTTTTCAGTGAATTCACCTTTATTCCTTACGCTTAAATTATTAATAATAAATCCTGGAAAACTATTCAGAGCGTACTTAAATGGAAAAAGGAAAATGTATTATAAACCAGTACCTTTTTTCATTCTAATAGCATTAATTTTTGTAATTGTAAAAGCATTATTGAATTACGATCCAATGGAGAATATGGCAACAGCTGGAGGCGCCGAAATAAATCAAAGTTTGATAAATAATGCTGGAGTTTTTATGTCGAAAAACATAAATAATATTATTTTCGCTTTCGTTTTTTCTTTCGCATTAGCTGTAAAATTATTCTTTTTTAAAAAATACACTTTTGCTGAATATATAGCGGTTTCATTTTATGTAATTGGGTTCTATATGTTTGCAACAGTAATATTAATGTTTGGTTTACAATATGCAAACCCACAGTATAGAATGGTGCCATTTATTTTTATGTTCTTTTACATGATTTATGCATTAATTTCATTTTTTCAGAAAAGAAGCTTACTTAATATCATCAAGATTATTTTTATATATTTTATCTCTGTAATATTATATATTATAATTGGTTATGGGATTTCATTAACTATTGTTTGGTTAAAAACTAAATAATGGCAGGTATCTACATCCATATTCCCTTTTGTAAACAAGCATGTTATTATTGCGATTTTCATTTTTCAATATCTTTAAAAAAGAAAGATGCTTTGATTCAAGCACTTGTAAAAGAGCTGGAATTACGAAAAAGCGAACTTGAAAACCAATCTATTGAAACCATATATTTTGGCGGAGGTACACCAAGCTTATTAACCAATAGCGAATTGCAATTATTGATTGATTCGGTTTACCAAAATTATAGGGTAATTGAAAACCCAGAAATCACCTTAGAAGCAAATCCAGATGACCTTTCTAATAAACGAATTAATGATTTAAGAAATACTCGAATAAACAGACTTAGCATTGGTGTTCAATCCTTTTTTGAAGACGATTTAAAAAGCATGAATCGTGCTCACAATGCAAAGGAAGCCAAATCGTGCTTGCAAGAAGCTACTCAACACTTCGATAATATAACTATCGATTTAATTTACGGCATCCCAAGTATGAGTATGGAAAAATGGAATAAAAACCTTGAAATGGCTTTTGATTTGGGGATTAATCATATTTCAAGTTACGCATTAACAGTAGAACCTAAAACAGCGTTGGATACATTTATAAAAAAAGGAACCTATCCACCAATTGACGAAAATTTAGCATTGCAACATTTTAATCATTTAGTAGAAAAAACAACTGAGCAAGGCTTTGTACATTACGAGATTTCTAATTTTGGAAAACCAAATTGTTTTTCAAAACACAATACTTCTTATTGGCAAGGGAAACCGTATATAGGAATTGGACCTTCGGCACATTCTTTTGCTAAAACGCAACGTAGTTGGAACGTTGCAAATAATTCAAAGTATATTCAATCTATTCAAGATGACAGATTGCCAAACACAGTTGAAACCTTATCTGTAAAAGACCAGTATAATGAATATATTATGACGGGTTTAAGAACTATTTGGGGCGTTTCTTTATATAGAATAGAGACTGAATTTGGTGTAGAGTTTTTACAGTATTTAAAAACTACATCTGAAAAATTCACAAATAAAAAACTGCTAGAAATCACAAGTTTTTCTGGTTCTCCAAGACTTAGTGTTTTAAAAACAACCCAAAAGGGAAAATTTTTAGTTGATGGGATAGCCTCTGAATTATTCATCCTGAACTAGATTTAGGATCTTTTTAAAATATGAAAACAGGTTTTGTATACATCTTATCAAACAAGAATAGAACAGTTTTGTATATTGGAGCTACTGGCGATTTAAAAAAGCGAATAGAGCTACATGTTTTAGGTAAAGCAACAGTGTTTACTAAAAAGTATAGTGTGAATGAATTATTATACTTTGAAGAATTTCAGGATTATCATGATGCTTTTTTAAGAGAAAAGCAATTAAAGAATTGGAGAAAAGAATGGAAATGGCATTTAATTGAATTAAAGAACCCTGAATTAAAAAACTTATATTTGGAATTATAGATTTAATAATAAAACGATACTGAAATAAATTCAGCATAAATGATCGCAACTATACAATACAATTCTAGAAAAATACAAATTGATGTGTCCAAACCTATAGATATTTCTATAGCAATTGATATGTCTAAACAAAACATAAACGCTTGGTATGTTGATGATCCAAAGATTATTCCTGAAGATTCTGATGGTGAAATTATTAAAGTTTCAGAAGGAGCAGTTGTCAATTTTAACAACATTCATTTTAATCCTCATTCACACATAACACATACCGAATGTGTTGGTCATATTACAAAGGAAGTTCATTCTATAAACAAAAATTTAAAGCATTACTTTTTTGTGGCAGAAGTAGTTACTGTTGCGCCAGAAAACGAAGGAGACGATTTTTTTATATCTAAAAAACAAATTAAAACAGCTTTAAGAAATAAAAAAAGAGATGCCATTATTATTAGGACTTTACCTAATTTATTGGAGAAAAAGAGCAAACGCTACTCCAATACAAACCCGCCTTTTTTATTAGAAGAAGTCGCTGTTTATTTAAAAGAAAAAGGAATTAAGCACTTATTAATAGATTTACCATCGGTAGATAAAGAAAGGGATGATGGAAAATTGCTGGTTCATAATGCATTTTGGAATACCAAAGGCGAACTTAGAATGGATGCAACTATTACTGAGTTTATTTATGTGCCTAACACCGTTGAAGATGGAGAATATTTATTGAACCTTATGATAGCCCCTTTTGAAAATGATGCTACTCCTAGCAAACCTATTTTATATAAAATTGAAAATCAATAATTTTTTTTGGAATACTATTTGATTTTTAAAAGATTAAAACGAAATAACTAATAAATTAATGGAAGCATTTTTAGGAATAATCATTGGTGTTTTAGCGAGTTTAGGTGTTGTTACTTACCTGAAATCTCTTAAGAAAAAACAGCTAGTTAACTCACAATCTGTATTGCTTTTAGATAAGATAAAAACGGTTTGCAAGTTTATAACTGTTGAAGGTGATTTTGCTGAAATATATCATTATGAGGATGTAAAAGAAAAATTCTTAAAGCTTATTTCAAGTAAAAAGAAAGCACTTGTTGTTATTAATGCCAAAGCCTATGTAGGTTACGATTTAGCTAAAATTCAACTCAAGTCTGATAATAATAATAAGAAAATCATATTAGAACATTTTCCGCAACCTGAAGTATTATCTATCGAAACTAATTTGAATTATTATGATAAATCAGATGGCTTGTTCAACAAATTTGAAGCGACCGATTTAACCGATTTGCATACCGAAGCGAAGCAACATATAAAAGATAAAATTCCAGAAAGCGGTTTAATTCAAGTTGCACAAAAAGAAGCTTTAGAAACTATTTTGCTTATGGAAACTATTGTTGAAACGATTGGTTGGAAATTAGATTATTCAGCTTTAAAACTTGAAGATGCAAGTGTAAAAAAATTGAATGATTAGTTCATGAACATAGAACAACTTCGCGAATATTGTTTAAGTAAAAAAGGAGCGACAGAAAGTTTTCCTTTTGATGAAAACGTTTTGGTATTTAAAGTGCTAGGGAAAATGTTTGTACTTACAGGTTTGGATAGTTGGGAAAAAGGCGAAGCTGCAGTTAATTTAAAAGCAAGCCCAGATTATTCAGAAGAATTACGAGCAGAATACAATAGCATTCGTCCTGGGTATCACATGAGTAAAAAACATTGGAACACATTATATATTGACGAAGGCGAATTAGAAATTAAACTTATTTTAAAGCTCATAAACCATTCTTACGATATGGTTATAAAAACCCTGCCTAAAAAACTTCGCGATACCCTAATAACTCTTTAAAAGAGTTTAACAATGTAAAACAAGATGTTTTTTGTTGTATATTTGAATCTCTCTCAATCTCCTAAATTATTTATTAATAGCACATTATAGGTTGTCCTGAATCATGTTTTGTTGCCCCATAATCTTAAAGAAGTATTTAATTTTAATCAATATACTAACCTTTAATTTTTAACAAATTATGAAAACAACTAACCGATTATTTTCAGCAATTGTAGTTATGCTATTGCTGTTAAACACTACAACAATTTTTGCCCAAGATGATCCGCCAGCAGGACCAGAATATGTTACTGTAACTACGATGCATTGGAATATGGATTTGGAAGACTTTAAAATGGATGAATGGAAAGCTACAGAGAAGGAATACATGGATAAAGTTACTAAGAAGAACGAACATGTAATGGCAGCAGGTTTTTATTTACATAGAATAACACCAGATAACAGAGAATTAGTTTATGTGCAAGCCTATGCTAACTGGAATGCTATAGATTTAGCAGCAAAACGAAACGGTGAGTTAGCTAAAGAAGCTTGGGCTGATGAAGATGAGCGTGAAGCTTTTTTTAAAAAACAAGGCAATTATTATTCACCCTTTCACTCAGATGAAATTTATGCAACTATGCCTCTTGCCAAGAGTTTATCAGAAGATCCTAAAAAAGATATGATTGTATACTTGCGTACAAGTCATTTTGCTTTTCCAGAAGATGGTTCGTATGAAGAGTTTATGGAAACTTTTACCGAGTATACTGAAAATGTTACGCACAAAAATGAATATGTAAAAGCATACTACCCTATGAATCACGCTTACGGATCAGATAAGACGGAGTTTGTGGAGGCTTTCTTTTTAGATTCTTTAGCAGATTTAGATAAGAAGTTTGACAAAGATGGAGAATTATTTGATGCACATTGGAGCGACGAGGAAGCAAAAAAGAAAATGGGGAAAATGGGAGATAAATATTTTACTGGTATACATGGTGATGCCATTTATACAGTTGTCCCCGAACTCAGAAAATAATATAACTTAACTATTAATCTATTAAAAAGGGCGCCATTGGTGCCCTTTCTATTGATTAATATTCAAATTAAAAAAACCTTTTATTTAGTGTATTTTTGAAATTCAAAATAACAAACAATGAGTTTAGAAAGAGAGTTATATAAAAGAGCCAATAATAAATGCGAATTATGTGGAAATGATGAGCATATACAAATACATACATTAGCACCACATAAAGATCAAAATATAAATAAATCGCTTATAGCATGTAAACTCTGTGTCGGTCAAATTGAAAGCCCAGAAACTACAGATGCTAATCACTGGCGCTGTTTAAATGATAGCATGTGGAGTGAACATCAAGCAGTACAAGTAGTAGCTTGGAGAATGTTATCTCGTTTGCGACATGAAGGATGGCCACAAGATTTATTGGACATGATGTACATGGAAGAAGATGTTTTAGAGTTTGCTAAAGCCACTGGAGAAGGAGAAGCAGATCCAGAAAAATTGATTCATAGAGATGTAAACGGTGTGGTTTTACAAGCAGGAGATTCGGTTGTTTTAATTAAAGATTTAAAAGTAAAAGGATCTAGTATGGTAGCTAAACAAGGAACGGCCGTAAGAAATATTCGTTTAGATAGAGATAACGAAAAATATATTGAAGGCAAAGTAGGGCCAACGCTAACAGTTATTATTACCGATTATGTAAAGAAATTATAGATAATTAGTGCATTTTCATTCTTGTTTGTTTTTAAGATAAAAGGTTTTATTCTCGATATAGACTTTGACTTGTATAACTTAGAAGTATAAATAAGTTTAAAACTAGCAACAACTAATTTAATATGAAAACCATTCGTCGATACTTAAAGTTAGATCGACTATTAACTTTTTAATTCCAAAGAATTTTTTAAGATTCCAAAACCTATACGTTTAAATTTATGGTATTAATTAATCTGCAAAGGATACAAAACATTAGGTATGAAGTTTATTTTTAAAACAAATTGGAAATATATGAAGGTATTGTTTAAAATAAGAGCATTTATTTCTGAAAAAAAGCAAACCAAAGAGTTAGAATCTAAAAATAATATTATAATTAAAGATAATACAAAAACAAATTATAATAAATTGTTGTGTAGAAACTTAAAACAACTAGAATTTGTTAGCCATTTTGAATTATATCTACAAGAGAAAAGCTCCAAAAAAAGCTCCTTAGATTTTCTTAAAAAGCTAGACCAGATTAAGTTAGAAGCCCAAGTTAATACAATTACTACAGCTCGTTTAATATCAAAATATTCAGCTTAACGAAATCCATTCGTCGACACTTAATGTTATTCCATCTACTCATTTTTTAATTTCAAAGAATTTTTTCAAATTCTAAAACTTATACAGTTAAATTTATAATTATTAATTAATCTGCTAAGGATTTAAAAATATTAATTATGGAATTTATTTTTAAAACAAATTGGAAGCATATGAAGATATTGTTTAAAATAAGAGCCTTTATTACTAAAGAGAAACAAACCAAAGAATTAGAATCTAAGAATAATACAAAAAGAAGTGACGATAATACAAAAACAAATTATAATAAATTGTTGAATAGAAATTTAAAACAACTAGAATTTGTTAACCATTTTGACTTTTATCTACAAGACAAAAGCAAAAAAAACATCTCATTAGATTTTCTAAAAAAACTAGCACAGATTAAGTTAGAAGCCCAAATTAATACAATTACTACAGCTAATTTAATATCAAAATATTCAGCTTAACGAAATCCATTCGTCGACACTTAACCGTCATTCACCTACAGTTAAATTCATATTATCGAAGTCTATTAGCTGTTTCATCGATTTCCCCTATTTTAACTTTAATATATTATAAATAATGGAAAAAAAGTTAAACATCTTGTTAATTGAGGATGATGTGATTGAAATTATGAAATTGAACAGAGTAGTTTCATCACTTCAGCTCAGTCATAATATTTTAGAGGCTAATAATGGCGAAGAGGCATTGAAAATTTTGCAAAAAAAAAATGAATTACCTCACATAATTTTGTTAGATTTAAATATGCCAAAAGTTAATGGTATTGAATTTTTAAATATTCTTAAGAATGATGAAAGTTTAAGATGTATTCCAACCATAGTTTTAACGACTTCAAGCAATCAAAAGGATTTGTTAGCGTGCTATAAAATAGGGATAGCTGGCTATATTTTAAAGCCTTTAAAATATGAAGATTATGTTTTTAAGATTGAAAAACTATTAGACTATTGGAGTATTAATGAATTAAAGTAACGAATAAAACAATAATTATAAGCATGAAATGAGCCATAATAATTCTTGAAGTGGACCAGGTATTTAATGGTAAATTACATTTGACAGGTAAGTAGTAATAAATTTTAAATAAATGAAAGGAATTGTATTTACAGAGTTTCTAGACTTAGTAGAGGATAAATTTGGTTTAGAAATGGTTGACAAAATTATAACCCAATCTAAATTAGCAACGGAAGGGGTATATACATCAGTAGGAACTTATAAGTTTACTGAGATGTTGCAATTGCTTCAAAATTTAAGTTTGAATACAAATATTACTATTGATGATTTATTACTAGTTTATGCCGAACATTTTTTTAGTGTTTTAGAAAAAAGCTACCCAGATATAATGGCTGAATATAAAGATCCAATAGAGATGTTAGCCTCTATTGAAAACCATATACATGTTGAAGTTAGAAAAATTTACCCTGATGCTGAGTTACCTACATTTGAAATTTTAGAAAGAACAAATAATTCGATAATTATGATTTACAAATCAAGCCGAGCAATGCATCACTTTGGCTTAGGGTTAATGAATAAAACCTTCGAGTATTTTGATGCAACTGCCTCGATAGTTTTGGAAAAAATTAAAGAAGATGGTACAGAAGTAAAATTTACCATTAATAAAAATTAATGAGTCAAGACCAAATCGACATATTGCAGCGTGCCTTAAATCGAGAAAAAGCTGCTAGAAAACAAGCTGAAAGTATTTTAGAAGAAAAGTCTTTAGATCTTTATCATACAGGTCAAAAGTTAGAGTTACTTTTAGAAGAAAAGACATCACAACTGCAAGGTGTTTTTGAAAACATTAATGATGCTTATTTAATCATGGATCTTGATGGGAATGCTATAAAAGTGAATGATGCGGCTACAGAACTGTTTGGATATGATTTAAATAAAGAAAAATTTAATGTTGTAGATCTTATTTATAGAAAGGATGCTAACTACGCATTTAAATCTTTTAAAGAACTAAGAAAAAAAGGAGTTTTTACTGATTATACAGCACGAATTATAACAAAAACAAAAGCTATTAGATGGGTGCATATTAATGCCAGTATTATTTATAATAAAATGAAGCAGCCAATTGCAGCTCAAGGTATTATAAGAGACATTACTGAGCAAAAGCAAATTGCTGAGTTTATAAAAGAACAAAAGAAAGAATTAGATATTATAGTAGAAAATTCATCTTTGGGTATAGTTCTTACACAAGCAGGAAATATAGTAAGAACAAATGAAGCTGCGCAAAAACTATTAGGATATGCTGAAAAGGAATTATCAAAACTAACTATTAAAGATATATCTTTAAAAGAAGATTTTCCTGAATCTAAAATCTATTTAGAGAAAATGGATTCCGGTGAAATCGACAATTTTATTATTAAAAAACGATATAAGAAGAAAAACGGTTCTATATTTTGGGCAAAAACAAATGTAAATGCCGTTAGAGATGGCTCAAGAAACATTAAATATCAAGTGGCTTTGGTAGAAGACATCACTTCAGATCGAGAAAAAGCATTAATTCTAGAGATGATTAATAATGTGGCTAAATCCATACTCGGCAAAATAGACATTAATGAGATTGCTTGGGAAATAGCCCATAATATAGCAAAATATTTAAATTCTGAAGATTGTGTAATTTATTTGGTAGACGAAAAAAAAGGGATTTTAGAGCAAATTGCAGCATATGGAGGAAAAGCTGGAAGTAAAAATAAGATTATTAATAAAATCACATTACAAATAGGTGAGGGAATAGCTGGTGCTGTAGCCAAAACAGGAATTGGAGAGATTATAAAAAATACAACATTAGATGATCGTTATATTGTAGATGAGACTAAACGACTTTCAGAAATTACAGTGCCAATTATAAATGACGGACATGTTATTGGAATTATTGACTCTGAGCATATCGATGAAAATTACTATACAAAGGAGCACTTACAAACCTTAGAAAGTTTAGCAAACTTAGTTGCAATGCAGCTTAAAAGTGCTATTAATTTAAGAGAACGCCAAAAAGCTGAGTCTAGAAATAAGGATCTTTTAAGAAGATTAGAAAAAAGTAATGATGAGCTTCAAGAATATGCACATATCGTATCACACGATTTAAAATCACCTTTAAGAAGTATTAATGCTTTAGTAAGCTGGATTAAAGAGGATAATTCTGAGAATTTAGACGCTTCTAGTTTAAATAATTTAGGACTTATTGAATCTACTTTAGAAAAAATGGAACAGCTTATTTCAGATATACTGTTGTATTCAAGTATAGACTCAGAAAATAATAAAAATCAAAAAACAGATTTGAATATTCTTTTAAGGGATTTAGAGGAAATTTTATTTATACCAGAAAATATTACTATTAAAATATTAAATAAACTCCCCGTAGTTTATGGAGATACAATAAAACTTCAACAATTATTTCAAAATTTAATTGGCAATGCGGTTAAGTTTAATGATAAAGAAAAAGGGCTCATTGAAATTGATTTTCAAGATCAAAAAACATTTTATCAGTTTTCAATAAAAGACAATGGTATTGGAATTGATAAAAAATATCATGGCAAGATTTTTAAAATCTTTCACGCACTGCATGAAAGTAAAGAGTCAACAGGAGTTGGTCTATCTATTGTTAAAAAAATTATAGATTCATTTAAAGGTCAAGTTTGGGTAGAATCTAAACCTACAAAAGGCGCAACCTTTTATTTTACATTAAAGAAATAACTATGGAACAGCCTAATTTGTCTTACATTCATAATTTATCTGGTGGCGATAAAAATTTCGAGGACAAGCTTATAGCTATTATTAAAACAGAATTTCCTAAGGAAAAAAAAATCTATTATAATAATATAAAATCTAATAATTTTAAAGAAGCCTCAGAAAATGTACACAAACTTAAGCATAAAATTAGTATTTTAGGGCTTGAAAAAAGTTATGAAGTTGCAGCAGAATTTGAAAACAATTTGAAAGCAAACTGTACGGGCGGGCAAAATGATTTTGATATTATCTTACAGCTTATAACAGATTTCATAGATACCTTATAATCATTTATATGAATTGTATTATTATTGATGACGAAGCAACAGCAAGAGCTATAATAGCTCAATTATGTTCTAATATTTCAAGTTTAAATGTTCTAGAAGAATTTCCTAATGCAATTCAGGCTATTAAATATTTAAACCAAAATGATGTTGATCTCATCTTTTTAGATATACACATGCCAGACTTTACTGGTTTCGATTTTATTCAAACTTTAAAGAACCCACCTAAAATAATTTTAACAACAAGCGATTCGCAATTTGCCATTGAGGCTTTTGAATATGACTGTATTGTTGATTATTTAGTAAAACCTATAACGTTGCCTCGTTTTGAAAAAGCCGTTTTGAAGGCTAAAAGCACAGCCATAGAAGCCATTTCAACTGAGATGTCTTCATCAAAAAATATCGAAATAAGTTCAGGTAACGATTTATATGTTAATATAGACAGACGTTTAATTAAAATAAATATTCCTAGTATTTATTTAATAGAAGCCAAGGGGGATTACATCAACGTAAAAACAGAAGATAAAAACTATACAGTGCATTCTACATTAAAAAAAATTGAAGATAAATTGCCAAACGATTTATTTTTAAAAGTACATCGTTCATATATTATCAATACTAAAAAAATTATAGATATTGAAGATAACAGTGTGCTTATTAAAAAGGACGTTATTCCAGTGAGTCGTTCTAACAGGCCAGAGTTGATGAAACGTTTAAATTTGTTGTAAACGAAGAAACACACATTGTCATTTCGACAGTGCAAAGTATAAGTGGCTAGAAATTTCATCAAACAATAAAAGTATTATACTCAATTATAATACGATGCCCCAATGGTTCGTCATTTTGCCATGACAAACTACCTAAACGCTGTATAACACCCATTCATCTACACTTAATTTTCATCCATCGAAAATTAAATTTCAAACCCTTATTGTGAGATAAATTTGTGAGATGAATAATTGTTTTATGAAAAAACTATTACTATTATTATTTGTTTCTACTTTAGGCATTAATGCACAAAATACACCATTTAATTGTGATCATAATGCGTACTTATTTCAGTACAACGATGTCTATGCTATAGACTTAGCTTCAGGAAATTCATACGTGGTTGCTACCGATGTTACTGAAGGAAATATTAACGCAGCTGCTTATAATCCAGCAGATGGATTTATCTGGGGGTCTTTATCAACACCGTCCAAAACGATTGTACGTATTGGTAAAAACTTTGAAACCACAACGTTTTATGTTGATGAGTTACCTACAAACGGTCGTTATGTTGGAGATGTTAATGAAGCAGGTATATATTATTTAAAAGGAGGAGGTACAACATACTACTCTATAGACTTAGACCCAGAATCAGGTAATTATGGTAAATATATAGCTACTCTTAATCTTTCACAAAACATAAGCAATCATGATTGGGCATTTAATGCCGTAGATAATAAGTTATACACTGTAGAGAAAGACACCAATATTTTATACCGTATTGTTGCAGAAACTGGTACTATGGAAAGCTTAGGTGAAGTGCCTATTCTATCAGGATTAAATTATACTTATGGTGCTGTTTATTTTGATGCTTCTGGCCGTTTTTATGTGTCTGCTAATCAAACAGGAACTATTTATGTGATTCAAAATGTACAAGATTTAGATGGTACAAATACCATGGATTCTAATTTGTTTGCTTTTGGCCCATCAAGCTCAAGTAATGATGGCGCACGCTGCCCAACAGCTCCGGTGCCACAAGAAGATTGTACAAATGGTATTGATGATGATGGTGACGGACTTATAGATTGCGAAGATCCTTCGTGCTCTGGTTATGCTGCATGCCCTGTTATAGAAGCGCCAACTTCTGGCGGAAACACAGGTGGTTTAGAAAGTAATAACAGGCTGTCTCAACAAATTAGTAAACGAAACTTTAACAGAGCAAAAAGCAGTTATAGATTTGATAAAACTACTGCCAAAAGTTTTAATAAATTATCTAAGTATGGAAAAAACGCTTCTAATAAAGGAGGCGAATTCCAATTAGCAGACTTAATTCCACTAGAAGTTGTTAATGAAGATTTGGCTATTGAGTCTTCACCTAAAGATTTAATAGGTATTACAAATGCTACCGATGTGTATTCTGTTGATTATTTAAGAGCAGGAGAAACGGTAGGTTCTATACTAGCACTTAAAACAGAAGATGGTGTATATGAGCATACAAAATACATTTGTGACCGTTTATTAGGCGCCCAGTTAATATCGGTGTCTACTATTGAGATTAGAGAGCAAAAATTTATAAAAGCATTAATTAGAAATATTGATGGCTCTTTGGAATTTGTTTTAAGTTTATCGGCAAAAGTCACTAAAGATGCTAATAGCTTTGATGTAGAGAGCCATTGGAATTTAGATAAATACGAGGATAATGTACCGTTTTACAATTTCCAAATATGGTCTAACTCCTTAGATGATTTATTACGTCTTGGAGAAGAAGTTGTGCGTTTGTTAGAAATTCAAAAACCAATTTCAAGTTATAATAACTCTACACCACCAACGGTATTTGTTAGAAAAGGAAAATATCATAACGGAAAGTTAGATTTACAAATTGTAAATACGAATAGAAGTGAAGCTGTTGTTTTTGATGGCGGATTACGAGCTACTGAAACTAATGCAGTAGATTACGTGTCATCAACATTAGATTTAGATGGAAACTACATTACCAATATGGAAGTAGATGCAGGAAACCTTTTTGATATCGGATTTAGAATAGGAGATGGTATTGCAACACCAGATGATTTATTTATGTCTGATGGACCTTGGGGATATGATGATGCTGCACCAAGTACCACAGTAATTAATTATACGGTTAACACTAACGAAAAAGCATTTAGTGATGATGAGTTCCCTATCGAGAGAAATATTGAGCTAACTGCTACTACAAGCGAATATATTGCAGCTTATAGAGCTTTAACACCAAAGTTTAACCCTCTAGATTTTACAAGCTATAACAGTTTCCAATTGGAAGCAAAAGGAACAGGAACTCTAATTATTAGACTTGTGAAAGAAGGTGTCGATAATTGGGAAACACAGTATAAAGCAAGTATAGAACTTACTGATGAACTTAAAACGTATAACATTCCTTTTTCTGAGTTTAAATCTATAAACAATAAAGCGTTTAAAGCAAACGATATAACTTCAGTAGTATTTACCATGCTAGCTAAAAATGGTATTGAAGAAACAAAAACCATGAGTTTACAACACGTGCGTTTTTCTAAAAGTAATACACTTTCGATTGATACTTTAAATACAGAAGATGATTATAATAAAGCTGCCGCTGTACCAAACCCAATGCGTGCTAACACTACTATAAAGTTTACAGCACAAACTAATGAAGATGTGCAATTGAGGGTGTACAACCAATTAGGCGTGCTTGTAAAGCAACAAACTTTTAAAGCTAGAAAAGGACAAAACAGTTTACCATTAACAAGAGAAAACTTAAGTAGTGGCTTATATTTTTGTACTCTTAAAGGGCAAAACACAAATTATAAAACCATAAAACTATTTATAAATTAAAAAGAATTATTAATAGCGATTGCCCTGACTTCGTAAAAGGTAAAAAACGTAAGTTTTTTGCCTTTTATATTTGTCATGTTTAGAAATGAATTAAGGTGAAAATCTTATTATATTAGTGATACATATACATTATTATTGTTTAATTAGAAAATGAGAATACTACTAACAGGTGCATCTGGGTATATAGGGAAACGACTTTTGCCAGTTTTGGTAGACAGTGGGCATGAAGTCATTTGTTGTGTTAGAGACCTCAAAAGGTTTAATCCACCAGAATCATTAAAACAAAGGATTAAGATTATTAAATTAGATTTACTGGATGAAACAACTTTAGGAAACATTTCAAAAAATATAGATGGAGCATATTATTTAGTGCACTCCATGTCTGTCTCATCAGACTATAAGTCTCTTGAACGTCAATCGGCTTTAAACTTCAGAAATGCGCTGTCAAAAACTAATGTTAAGCATGTAGTTTATTTAAGTGGTATTGTGAATGAAGAAAACCTTTCCGAGCATTTGTTATCGCGTAAAAATGTGGAAGATGAGTTAGAAAAAGGGGAATATAATTTTACAACATTAAGAGCGGGGATTATTATTGGTTCTGGTAGCGCCTCATTTGAAATTATTCGTGATTTAGTAGAAAAATTACCAGTAATGGTGACTCCTAAATGGCTTAATACAAGGTGTCAGCCAATTGGAATATCCGATGTAATTTCTTTTTTATCTAAAACAATGTTTAATTCAAAAACATTCAATAAAAATTTTGATATTGGTGGTCCAGATATTCTTTCTTATAAAGAAATGCTTTTAGGTTTTGGGTTTGTAAGAAATTTAACCCGCAAAATTTTCATAGTTCCTGTAATGACTCCAAAGTTATCTTCTTACTGGTTGTATTTTGTAACCTCAACATCTTATAAATTAGCTGTGTCTCTAGTAAATAGCATGAAGGTTGAAGTAATTTGCCGAAATACAGAGCTCAATTCCATATTGGAGATTCAGCCTCTTGGATATAAAGAATCTCTTACGAGAGCTTTTAGTAAAATTGAAAATAATGAAATTATATCAAGTTGGAAAGATGCTTATGTAAGTAGCGGGATAGATATAGATATTTCAGATTTCGTAAAAGTTCCATCTTATGGTTGTTTTAAAGATGAACGAAAAAAACAATATAAAGAACGTGAAAGATGCATTCAGAAAATTTGGAACATTGGTGGACGAAATGGATGGTATTATGGAAACTGGCTATGGAAGTTTAGGGGTTTTATAGATAAACTTTTTGGCGGGGTTGGATTAAGAAGAGGTAGAACCAATAAAAATACTATTCAAGTAGGAGACACTCTTGATTTTTGGAGAGTTTTATATGTGAATAAGGAAGAAGGTAGACTACTGCTTTTTGCTGAAATGAAATTACCAGGAGAGGCTTGGCTTGAGTTCAAAATAGAATCAGGAGATCTTATGCAAACAGCAACTTTTAGGCCTTTAGGATTAATTGGAAGATTCTATTGGGTTTTAGTTCTGCCATTTCATGGATTTATTTTTAAAGGAATGTTAACTAAATTAACAGAGTAATATGATCAAAAGGATAATATTGTTTTTAGTGCTCAATTTTTTAGCGTTAGCTATTGGCGGAACTTTTACAGGAAAAGGAGTCCCTTCAGATTGGTATCAAAATTTAGATAAAGCTCCATGGACTCCACCTGGATGGGTGTTCGGTAGCGCTTGGACATTAATTATGGTATGTTTTGCCATATATATGGCTTACTTAATTATGAGAAATGCCAATAAGAAAAAAATCATTATTCTTTTCTTTACCCAATGGATATTAAATGTTGTATGGAACCCTGTGTTTTTTTATTATCAAGCCGTTTTACTAGGGTTTATAACTATTTTATTGCTAACTACTTTAATCACCTATTTTCTTTTTCATTATAAAAATGAGCTCAAATTAAAATCTCTACTGATTATGCCATATTTTATTTGGCTCATTATAGCTACATCGCTTAATGGTTACATTTTATTTTTTAATTAAATTATGGAGAATATTTCTGTTTTTTGGTTTAGAAGAGACTTACGGTTAGAGGATAATACTGCATTAAACAAAGCTCTTTTAAGTAGAAAAAAAGTATTATGCCTTTTTATTTTTGACGAACAAATTCTAAAGGAATTACCTTCTGACGACGCTCGAGTCAATTTTATTTATAACAATTTATGCAGGATAGACCAATCACTTAAATTAAATAATTCTTCCATACTTTGTGTAAAAGGAAACCCTATTAAAGTTTGGAAAGAACTTGTACAATCTTATTCCATAGAAAGCGTATTTGTAAATAAAGATTATGAACCGTATGGAAGAACCCGAGATGCAAAAATCAAGAAATTTTTACTTTCTAAAAGCATTGATTTTTTGTCTTTTAAAGATCAAGTGATTCACGAAGAGAATGAAGTATTAAAGAAGGATGGCACCCCATATACTGTATTTACTCCATACAAAAACAAGTGGTTAGATATCTATAAATCAAAACCTGTTGCTAACCTTCAAGGCTATCAAAATTTTTTCCAAAAGATAATACCCTTTCCAAGTTTATATGAGTTAGGGTTCAAAAAATCTTCCATAAATATACAAGACTATAATATATCTCAAATTTCAAAATATTCTGAAAACAGAGATTTTCCTAATTTAGATAGCACAAGCTATCTAAGCCCGCATTTGCGTTTTGGAACAGTGAGTATTCGATTAATAATGTCAAAACTTACATCTAATGACGATGTGTTTATGAACGAATTAGTTTGGCGAGAGTTTTTTATGCAAATACTTTTTCATTTTCCTCACGTAGTAACCCAAAATTTCAAGTCCAAATACAATGGTATAAAGTGGTTAAATAAAGAAGAGGATTTTGAAAAATGGTGTCTGGGCAAAACAGGGTACCCTTTAGTTGATGCAGGAATGCGTCAATTAAATGAAACCGGATACATGCATAATCGTTTAAGAATGGTTACTGCAAGTTTTTTATGTAAACATTTACTAACAGATTGGCGCTTCGGTGAAGCTTATTTTGCTAAAAAACTTTTAGATTATGAGTTATCTTCTAATAATGGTAATTGGCAATGGGTGTCAGGAACTGGCTGTGATTCTGCTCCATATTTTAGGATATTTAATCCAATAGAACAATTGAAAAAATTTGATAAAGATGAAGTTTATGTTAAAACGTGGGTTCCAGAACTTGGAACTGACATTTATCCTGATCCAATAATCGAACATAAATACGCAAGAAATAGGGCATTAGAAGTATATAAAAAAGGTTTAAGTGGTTGATAATAAAATATTTACTCCCTAAAAATAGGCTTTTTAAACAAATACCATTTAAAACGTAAACCAATTTCGGTAAATGTAAATCCTGCAGCTGTGGCTGAAGCTATATTACTACGCGTTCCAAATACATTTAAAAGCGCCCGATCAGAGAATTTATAACCTAATTTTCCTTGTATTCTATAGGTGCTTTGGCTGCTGTTATCTTCAATATATTGTAAACCTGTAGCAGCGGTTAACTCGTAAAACCATTCATTAGGTTTAGTAATTATTTCATCTTTAATTAGGTTTATAAAAACCTCACCTGCATTAAATGTTGAAGGACTAAAATAAATAGTAGGCACTTGGTTTTTAAAAGTAATGTACTGGTAGTTTACACCTACTTTTAATGATGATTTGGCTAAAATATTATAGTACAAAGAGGTAAATAATAGGTTTCTGCTATTGTCATCATTTTGAGATGTGTAATAATATTGTGTAAACCAACCCAAGTTAAAATTGGTGCTGAGGTTATAGTTAGCATAAAAGTTATTCATTACAATTTCTCGATCCAATAAATCAGCATTAAAATTTTGAACCTCACGTTTGTAGCCAATATCTAAAACCTGAAGTTTAAAAGGTTTGATGTTAAACGATATATCGGTTAATAATTGCGTGTAATCATCAGTATTTGCTTTTGCTGAGGCGATGCCTGCAGTTCCTTTAAACGTTATATTTGGCAGCAATTGATATGCTAAACCTACAGAGAAGTTGTTTGATGTAGCTTTGTTATTAGTTATTTTGTTGCTTGTAGTGCGGTAACTATAATTAGCTAACCATTTAAATTTAGTAGACGTTGGAATCTCTACATTGTTTTGAAAAGAAAACGCTTCATTATCACCATTATCAAAACTATACGAGGCTTTTGTTTCTAAAAATGGTGTGAAACTGGCATTTAAATCTTTTATAAAGTTAGTAGCATCTTTTTGGTTTTCATAAAAGGTTAATGTGTTTTCTGCCGATGTGTAAGCATTATCATAAAAACCTAAAGCTTTTAAGGCGTTTGCCTTTCCTAAATTACCGTCAAAAGAGCTACTATCATTCACTAAAATTTGGTTGTAATCTGCAAGACTCTTTTTAAAGTCACTTTTATAAATGTTTAGCGTAGCTCGTAAAGCCAAAATCCAATTTTCATTTGACTTCTTACTTACTAATGCATCTATTAAGCTTTTGGCTTGTTTATACTTTTTATTCCAAATTAAGGCTTGTATATAGCGTTCTTTGGTTTGCTTTACTAAGGCTTCATCTGTGTTTTTATCTAAAGCATCAAATGCTTGTTGACTTATTTTTAAAGCGTCTTTTTCTTTTCCGTTTAAATGTTCAACTAAAGCTAATCCGTTTAAAGCTGTGATTTTATTATCAAGATTTTTAGCAATACTATTATAGGTGTCACGCGCTTTTTCTAAATCATTTGAAATTAAATATAAGTTAGCAAGGTTTAATAAGGTGTCTTTATCATCTTTAAAAAGCTCTAAGTTTTCTTTTAAAAGCCTTTCCGCTTCAGCGTAATTTTGTTTTTGCTGATTTTGATAAGCATAACCTAAATACATGTATTTTTTAGAGGTTAACGCATTTTGGTTTCCTGGAGAGACGTCTAGAGCCTTATTGACATAAACCAGAGCGTCATCATAAATTTTAAGATTTGACAACGTATTTGCGTAACCCAAAAGCGCTGGGAAGCTATGATCATTTTCTTTTATCAGTTTTTCGTAATAGGGTTTAGCAGTATTATAATTTTTGTTCCAAAGTAAAGATTCGGCATAATTGAGTTTAATTTCAAAGTCGTTTGGATATGTTTTTAGTAAGTCTGTAAATATGGAAACGGCCTCTTTAGAATTTCCATTTAATCCAACCGCACGACCATAGCATAATTTAGCGGTTTTATTTTCGGGGTAATCTTTTAACACAGCTTCGAAAAACGATTGTGCGGCTTCATATTTGCCAGTTTCTAAGTAATTAAAACCTGTTTGCATGTCTTGAGCATACATAGAAGTAGTTACTAATAACACAAGTATTACGATTCGAAATTTAAAGGACATCATTTGGGTTTTTATCATAATGCAAGTTAAGCATAAGTATCGATTCATTCATCTACAGCAAACTGCAACTCACCGAAATATATAGTCTTTCCATTGATTGTTAAATGATATTTACATCAGAAACCAAATCAGTATAGTATTGCCTCATGATTATAAACCCCAAATCATTAAAAAAGTAAACTTATGCAAATTATTTCAACTTTAAAGGCTAAAAGAATCACACCAGAACAGTTGTTTATGATAAGTGTTCTGGCTGTAAACGGAGGGAATTATTTGTATAATTTAATCCTTGGTCGTTTGCTTGGTCCAGCTCAATTTGCTGATGCTGCAGTACTCATTACATTTTTATTGGTACTATCTTTTATAGCTATGACTTTTCAATTAGTAACCGCAAAATTTTCAGTACTACTCGAAAATCAACTATTTAAAAGCTTTATTTCAAAAATTTATAAAAATGCGCTTGCGGTAGGTATTGCTATGGGTGCAATAATTATATGCTTTGCTGCACAATTACAGGATCTGTTTAATACATCAACCTCTAGTATGTTTGTGATTTTTGGTTGTGGTGTGCCTTTGTATTTTTTAATGAGTGTGAATAGAGGTATTTTTCAAGGAAAAAAAGCATTTAAAGTATTATCTGTAACGTATCAGGCCGAAATGTTGAGCCGTTTATTAATTACTTTGGCGTTACTATTTTTGTTTAGCATTCAATCTTCAGTTGTTATTGCTACTGGAATTTTGATTTCTTTTGGATTTGGGTTAATGCCTTTTAAATTCAAAACTATAAATTTTAAAACAAAAACATTAATAGATGTTTCGCACGCTAAACAGGTAAGACGATTTTTTATATTAACGGCGTTTTATGAGTTGACACAAATCATTATTAATAACAGTGATATTCTTTTAGTAAAGCATTATTTTGAATCTTACGAAGCGGGTTTATATGCTTCGTTAGCTTTAATTGGGCGTGTGGTTTACTTTATAGCATGGATGTTTGTGATGCTTTTATTGCCAACAGTGGTTCAACTTAAAAAAGAAGGAAAAGAAACAACATCTACATTATTTAAATATGTTGGATATATAGCGGTTATTTCATTTATCATTGTTTTAGCATGTTTGAGTTTTCCAGAAACCATTATTAACTTATTATTTGGTAAAAGTTATATAGCTATGGCACCGCTTTTATGGAAGTATGCTATTGCCACAAGTATGTTTGCCATTTCTAACATATTTGCGTATTACTATTTGTCTTTAGATAAATATGTGCCAGTCATTATTTCTGGTGTGTTTGGGATGCTTCAAATGGTGTTGGTTGTTTTTTACCATGAAAGCTTAGAGCAAGTGGTGCATATGCAGATTTTTGCAATGATTTTATTATTAATCATTCAGCTTGTATTCTTCAAACTAGATCAGATTAAATCAAGTAAGAAAGTATAGGCCAAAACACATTTTTGAGCTAATCTAGGGCAAATTACCATTCGTCTACAGCAAATATCGCCCTATCTACAATCACCTTTTTTTAGAGCTTAAAAGCCTCAAATTTACAGTGTAATAAAAAAATAGAACTTATGAAATTAGCAATCGTAACAGCATATCCACCAAGTAAAGTCACTTTAAATGAATACGCTTATCATTTAGTAAAACACTTTAGACAAAAAGAAGATATTACTGAGATTATATTGTTAACTGATAGAACTGAAGGTAAAAATGATATCGATTTTGCCGAAGCTGGGTGTAAAATAACAGTAAACGAATGCTGGACATTTAATAGCTATAAAAACATTTATAGTGTTACTAAAGCTATTAATGAAACCAAACCAGACTCCGTATTATTCAACTTACAATTTATGAAGTTTGGTGATAAAAAAGTGGCTGCTGCTTTAGGTTTAATGTTACCATTGGTTTGTAAACTGAAGAAAATACCTAACATCGTTTTATTGCATAATATTTTAGAAGAAGTAGATTTAGGAAAAGCAGGCTTTACCAATAATAAAGTCATGCAGAAAATCTACGGATTTATTGGAAACACGTTAACACGATTAATACTTCAAGCTGACGTGGTTGCTTTAACCATGCAAAAGTATGTTGATATTTTAGAAGAAAAATATAACGCTAAAAATGTGAAATTAATACCTCATGGTACTTTTGAGATTCTTGAAGAACCAGCTTATGATGTGCCGTTGCAACCTTTTAAAGTGATGACTTTTGGGAAGTTTGGAACCTACAAAAAAGTGGAAGGAATGATTGAAGCTGTTGAGTTAATTAAACAACATTCAAATTTAAATTTAGAAGTTGTCATCGCTGGAACAGATAATCCTAATACACTAGGATACTTAGAATCTGTAAAAGAAGCATATAGCCGTGTAGAAGGTGTAACCTTTACTGGGTATGTAGCCGAAGAAGATGTGCCAAAACTATTTAAAGAAAGTGCTGTAGTGGTTTTTCCTTATACGTCTACAACAGGAAGCTCAGGGGTGTTACACCAGGCTGGAAGTTATGGTAAAGCAGTAGTCATACCAGATTTGGGGGATTTAGCGCTGCTGGTAAAAGATGAAGGCTACAGAGGTGAATTTTTTGAACCAGAAAGTGTTAACAGTTTAGCCCAAGCCATAGTAAATATTCTTTCTAATAATACCTACAGAGTTGAATTAGAAAAAGCAAATTATAAAGCTGCGACAGCTTACCCAATGTCAAAAATAGCAGACATGTATATAAATACATTTGAGAATATCATTAATAAAAAAGAAGCAGTAATAATAGAAGATCAAATTACAGCTTAAAACAGTTACACAAACTTTTTGCCCCATATATCTCAAAAGAAAAGCCTATTTAAAAGTTAAGTGTTAATGAATCTATTCTTTAGAGATGTATTTTAAAGCGGGTTTAGTCTCTCCGTTTTGGTTAATAAAGCCAAAACTGCCTTGAACCCGTTTTCTCCAAGGAAGTCGTCCAACGACTTCCTTTGGTATTTCTATAAAGTCATAAAGCGTCCAAGACATAAATGGTATATCATTATTGCTAAAAATGTTTTGTGCTTGTTTATGATATTCAGCTTGATTCTTTTCTGAATTGCCAAAAGGATTCCAAAGCCCCTTATATGATGACATGCCAAATTCGGTAATTGCGATAGGTTTATTAGGTATATCTTGTTTTAAACCGTTGTAAGTTGCCTCTAAATCATCTAAATCTTCATAATAATGAAAAGTGATAAAATCCAGTTTGTTTTTTAGAAACTTAGCGCTTTTAGCATTAGACCACCCAACGGTAACTGGGTGCTTATTGTCAACAGATTTCACTAAATCAATCATATTATCCAACCAAGCTATGACGTGTTTTTGTCCACGGGATTCAAAATCTAAATTAGGTTCGTTTTTTATATCCCAAGCTAATAATGCGTTATGGTTTTTTAAAGTAGATACTATGGTTTCTGCATGACGTTGGTTTAATGTCCAATCCAGTACTGAATAGTCACCATAAAAATCAAACAATGTCACCACAACCTTTAATTGATGTGCCTCAGCCAAGTTTAATAATTGAGTAAGTTTTTTTAGTTTTTCACTATTAATATTAGCTTTTCCAAAAGCTTGGTAAGGCACAAAAATTCGAATGCTATTGAGTCCTGATTCTTTAATAAGTTTAAAGTCTTTGGTAATGATAGCTGGATCAAATTTGTCGCCAAACGTATTCCAAGGCGTAGCTTGAGGATAATAATTAATGCCTTTTATGTTGGTTATGTTATTTAAAACCGGATCAATATCTTCATTATAAACTTCGGTTTTCTGTTTTATAATATGCCGAATACGCCAAAACCCATCTTCTAATAATAAAATAACTTTGTAAGTCGATTTTTCAGTGGTTTCTAATATGATATTTTCATTTTCATAAATACGCTTGTATTCAACAACATCGTTATCTGTTATAACCACTAATTGTCCATCTTCACTAAAAAACTCTAAGGTTGGATGATGCTTTAATGTTGTACCTTCAATAGTGATGTTTTTAGTTTTATTTTGTTCAATAATATTGAAGATATTTTCACGTGAACTGTCGGTATAATAATCGTCTATGCCAATGGTTTCATTTGTTTTATAGGCTATATGTTTTACATACCAAGCATCTAAATAATCATTTTCAATAGCATTTAAGGTTTGCTCATTCATTGGTCTACCTTCGTTGTTTAAAGGTGCCCAGGTAACTTTTGGTAAGTACTGGTCTATTTTTTTAATGTCTGTATGCAGCATAGCACTTCTATCGGCACCTGTGTTAAGATAACTGTATAAACTACTAATGCCGAAAATTACCAACGCAGTTATAGCGATATAGGATAGTATTAAAACCACACGTAATATGTTTTTATTAATACCCATCATAGTTTTATATTTTGATATGTTTTTTGAATTCCAGCAGTTTCTATTTTAAAAGTATAGACGTTTTTTGGAAAAATATTAGAATTCAATTTAAAACTGGTATAGCCTTCAAATGCACTTTTAAAAAGTGTTTTAGTTTTTTTGTCATTTTGATAGATGTGTAGCTTTACTTCTAGACCATCAGGAATCATTTGATTCATAAAGCTTTTTAAAGGTCCAACGCTTATGGTTCGATTATCCTCAGAAAAAGCAACCTGAAAATCTAAAACAGCCTGTTTGTAAATTAATGATATACTATCGCTTTCGGACATACCTTCTATAAAGGCTTTAACCGTCCAGTTTTCTTTGTGGTCTGGATGAATCATTTTAGCTTTCGCAATACCATTAATGGTGATACCAGACGTTTTAAGAATATGGTTAGAAGCATTGGTAATAAAAAAATCGACATAAGTACCATCACTAACAATATTGTCGTATTTGTCTTTTATAATAGAGGTTGAAAAACTTGTGATTTGATTGCCATCGGCATACTCGTGATTACGATTATAGGTTATGGTAAAATCTGTCGGAATAGCAGGCATAATATTAACATCATATTCTTTTGAGTTTTTGCTAAGACATTCAGAGCTGATAAGAATTCTGCCTGTTTTTGACTCTGAATATATATTTTTATAGCTGATACTATTTTTCATGTAAATGACATCTTTACTCTCATTTTCTAAAAATTGATGTTTTACTGAAACCGCCGTACTATCTTTTAAAGGGTTGTCATAAATATCCGTTGGAATAACAACAAGCATGGTGTAATCTGTTTCTCCAGCTTCAATACTTGGAGGACCTAAGTATGTTTCCATAGAGGAGACATCTTGCTTTGAGTGTATATTAAATTTACCCGATAGTGCTGTATTATCACTTAGTAATTTCCAGTTAACCATCCCCGTTTTATTGCTGAAAGTTTTAGGGAGTTGATAATTTAAAATACTATTTTCTAGATGAGGTTTAAGAATTGTAGAACCATAACTATTACTTAAATATAAGTTAGGTTTAGAAGCATTAGTAGTTGAAAATGTTAAACCGATAGTGCTTCCTGCTTCAAACTCAGTTTCAGTAGTAAGTAATTGAATGTCGTCATTAATAATCGATTCATCCACAGATGATGTGAATGATAAAAACACCAATGCAATTATTAAAAGATATGTAGGTTTTAATGTCATTAATTCGAATTTCCTATATAACTATTTGTTTCTATTTTGATAAACTTATAGTTTGGATGGTCTATGGTTTGTAAAGCAACATGTGTTTGGTTTTTAATTCTATTGGGTACTATTTTATTAGAAATGTCTTCATTTGGCAAACCATTTACAAAACAGTTCTCCATATCATCAGTTATTATATTGATATTATTATCTTTTAAAAGCAGATATTCAAAAGCTTGTTGCCGTTGCTGTCTGATACCTTCTTCTAAAAACAAATGATCTACCCAAATCATATTTTTGTTTTCGTCATAATAGGTAATAAGTAATTGGGGGATGGTAATTTCTTCTAATCCGGAATTGAATAATTTTCCGCTAATAACTTCTGAAGAGATATTTAAATCACTTATAGTAGCTTTTTTATACAAATCAGATCCAGAAACATTACCAGCGACCTGCAAGTTAAATTTAGTAGGTTGTTCACTAAATTCAATAGGAGTAAACTCATCAGGATTAAATGTTTTAGGTATAGAATCTTGAATTTTAGACCATGCAATGCCTTCAAAATTAATTTTAAAGGAAGTGACTTCCTTTGGCAGTAATTTATGTTTTACATGATATTTGGCGTTAAAGGCTGCTAGTTCTTTATCATCATCATTATATAAAGTACCATTTAAAACCACATCTGCTGGAACATTATCTATATTTTGAATTTCTCCAATTAAAGCATAACTATTATCACGTTTTATCAATTTAGCTGAAAGTATTTCTAAAACTGGTTGTTTCAAAACATCTTCATGATGGGTTTGTTCTGTAGTAATGCGTCTACGACCTTGATTAAAATATCCAGTGGAATTATCAGAATATAGTTGGTCTGGGGGTAAATCTAAATCAATATCTTCTGGTTGGATATACCATTTTCCATTTAATTTAATAAGCGATTTATAGTTGGTTTTACTAATTTTTTCTAAAGGTGTAATCCAATTGGTGTTCACTTTAATCGTTGCTAAACTGTCTGTCTTATGAGTAACTTTAGTGTCTATAGCGTCTAATTTGGCATAAGAATTTAATAAACCATCAGTTACCGAAACTTCTAACATATATTGAGCAATTGACATATTACTTTCTGGATTAATAAGATTATGTGCTTTTTTAAATTCCTTAAAATCAAGCGCATCATAGTAAGCTAAAATGGTGTTTTCTGGTGAATGATGAGCATCATTTTTTATATAGAATTTATAAATACCATAACATAAGGTAACAGCTAAAAAGACAGACCAAATGTGTGTAGTTTTAAGAAGTCTTTTTGAAAACGAACCATAATTATTCTCAAAATTCAAGTAATCAGGAATTGTTCTGATTTTTGCTTTTAAAGCACGAATCCATAGCCATTGAATATTTAGTATAAAAGCTATAATAACCGTTAAAAATGGTATAATGCCCCAAAATAATTTTTGCCATGTCGCAACATCTTCTTTAGGCAAAATTGAAGAAATTGGCGGTACATTTAATTTTTCCCATACTTGGATACCATTTTCTAATTGTGGCAAACGTTGCCAGCCACAGAAATATAATATGGGATCGTAAAACTTATCGTTGGAAAATATATACTTAAGATGATATTTTTCTGGAGTTGTTAAAAACTGTTGTAAAGATCCAATGCCTTCTAAACCTTTAAATTTGGAATTCTCTAGACGTTCAATAGGTCGTGTTGTGAGTTCTGGTAATCGTCTTGCTGAATGATAGTTGCCATCAACACTCAGGGCATTAGTTTGTGCAGATAACCAAGCCATTTGGTCACCAAAACCTAAAGTCATATAACGCCATTGATCATGCTGATCTTGATTAAGAAAATTAACAATAGGCAACGTTTTAATTTGCTGAGGTTGCGAAGGTCTAAAATAGCCCAAACTCATAGTAAAAACAGTCATGAATACAAATAAACCTGCAAGCATTCCACCAATAGTACGATGATAAATAGCTCCAAATTTGTCTTGAATTAAGGTTTTTAAATCACCTTGTGCAAAACGATACGTAAATTCCCCAAAAAGAGGTAAAGACATGATAGATGCCCAAAGCGTAAATCGGTCCAGCGTTAAAATATTATAAGCGGTTTCCCCCAACATGAACTTAGGGATAAACGTTGTGCCTCCTGTTCCTAAAATGAATAATATGGTTATAGATAAACCAAAAAACAAATAGCGCTTACTATAATATCTATAAAAAATATAAGGAAGAAGAATAAGTAATACACCCCAAGGAATTAAGAAAAAGACCAAACCTGATGATGTGATTTCTAAAAAATTATCGCGAGACCCATGAGGAATAGGAACTTGGGTAATAGGGTTGTTTTTAGAATTTATCCAATAAGGTAGGATGCATCCTATAATTATAACAAGAGAACTCATTCCAAAACTTATAATCCGTTTAAATAACTTAAAGAAACTATTAAGGAATACTCTAATTGTAATGGCTTTTACAGAATCAACCTGTTCTCTTGATACATCCATAATAACCATACCTATTAACGGAAAAACAAAAAACACCATACCAAAAATAGGCGTTACATGGTGTGATGTTACAGTAACTGCTATTAAGGATAATGAAGTAAATAGATATCGGTATTTCCCCGTCTTTAACCACAAATAGATTTCTGGTAACGCATGCATTAAAATAGATATGCCAATAATACTCGGCAACTGCCCAAATAAGTGTAAAGTCTCTACAAAAGAAGATGAAAATATAGATAAAATTGCTGCGTAATCTGCAATAGCTTTATTTGAAGTAATTAATAAAGAAAATCGATAAACTCCAGTTATAAATAATATTACACTAATTATAGCTATAGTAAATAACCCAAATTTTAAACCTCCAATAAAAGAAAATGCAGCAATAGCTTGATGCACTAGTGGCGGATAGCTCATTACCGTAAACCCTGTATACCATTTATAATTCCATGGTTCAAACCAGCTATTGGCATAGTGATCTGCAAAAAACAAATGGGTTAGGGCATCGTATGTTTCTTCTAAAGTAAAAAATATAGAAGTTCCATGAAAAGCTAATCCTATAAGTATAGCAACAGTTAAATATTTATTTGACTTTTCTTTCATTAAAAAATGTAAGCTCTTTTCTACGAATTAAAGATATAACAAAGTTTTGTTTCGACGAGTGGTATTTATCGAAGTAAAGTTTTCATTCATCTACACAACGTTTCCAGCTAACGAATTACACCAAAAAAAGACGTCAATCGCTGATACTTTTGAGTCATAAATCAAAACAGGTTTATTATGAAGACTGGAATTATTATACCGTGTTATAACGAAGAAAAAAGATTAGATACTAAAGCTTTTATTAAATTTATTCAATCACATAACAAATACCATTTATGTTTTGTTAATGATGGAAGTAAAGATAATACATTAAAAGTATTACAAAATATTCAAGAACAAGTTCAAAACAAAATAAGTATTATAGATGTGAAAAAGAATGCAGGTAAAGCATCTGCTGTAAGATCGGGTGCGCGTTATCTTTATAATAGACAAGATATTGATTACATTGGTTTTATTGATGCCGATTTATCAACCGATTTTAACGACTTTAAAAGATTGGTAGAGACACTTCATAATAATGATAAACTATCCATGGTTTATGGTTCAAGAGGAAAAGGCGAAGGACGAATTGAAAGAAACTTACTTAGAAATATTTTTTCTAAAATGGTGAAAATGATAGTGTTTTTAATTTTAGGCTTACCTATTGAAGATACGCAATGTGGTGCAAAAGTTTTTAAACGACATATTATTCCAGTTGCATATGATAATTTATTTTTAACAAGGTGGTTATTTGATGTAGAAATCTTTTTAAGATTAAAAAAACACTTTGGTTCAAAAAATATAATGAATTGTATGTATGAGCAACCTTTAGATAGATGGGTACATGTAGAGGATTCAAAATTAGGAATGAAAGATGCTTTGCAAATACCTTTAATGTTGGTGAATATTTGGTTCTCTTATACAATCTTATCAGTTTTTACTAATATTATTAAAGGAGGTCAAGTAATAGCAACGGATAATATCACAATTATTTCAGCATATAATTTAAACCAACAAATAGCGGCATAATTTTTAGCAAAATAAACTTAATAGAACCTTTTTTATAGAACTTTCGTATAACGATTATTCTTTTTAAATAAAGAAGGACTAGTGTTTTTTACAACCTTAAACTGTCTGTTAAAGTTAGACATATTATTAAAACCAGATTTTTCTGCAACTTCAGAAATTGATAAATCTTCGCTTGATAGCAAAAGTTTACTGGCATGTTCTAACCGTAGTTCATTTAAAAACTGGACATATGTTTTATTTGTACGTTTTTTAAAGTATTTGCAAAACGCATTTTTAGTCATGTTTGCAACTTCAGCGATAGTATCTAATGTAATCTCCTTTTCAAAATTATTCATAGTGTATTCAAACACATTACGCATTCTATTACCTTCATTGTCAGAGTATTTTTTATCATAAATAAAAGAAGATAAACTTTTGTAATTACATTTTGATGTGATTTTTAAAAGTTGAAGAAGCGTAATGAATCGGTTTAGTTTAGATGAGTTTTCAACTTCAAAAAACAAATCTTTAATTACTTTTTGTTTCGAAGTTACTTTAAAACCATGTTTAGCACGTTTAAAAAATGGTGCTAATTCTTTTAATTCTTCAAGCCCAAAAAAGTAAGGTCCAAAAGATTGATTGGTGAAAAACAAGGTGAGCATATGCGATTTTTTTGAAGCTTCCACATCAGTTTTAAATACATGAGGAATATTACTTCCAATAATCAAAACATCATCTTTGGTATAATAATTTATGGTGTCTCCAACAATTAAAGTGCCTTCACCTTCAACAATATAACTTATTTGAATTTCTTCATGTTGATGCAGTTTGTCGTAAAAGGTATTTGCATAATCTACCTGAAAAACAAAAGCATCATCTTCAGGTTTTGGTATTTTAAATGGTAAAACTTTCACTTGTATTAAATTTACTTGTGCTGAATTCATTTCAGCATCTTATCATATTATTTTACGTATCTCATTCAAAAATACATAAATAATACTCTAATTAATTGTTAATATTATATATTTGGATAATATAGTATTTATTTTGGATAAGCAGGCATTATTAAGCAAGCCAAACAAACTATAATTTTGCTAAAAAATAAATTATCAAACAATGAGTTTAAAATGGAATGGCGTAATGCCAGCCGTGTTTACATGGTTGAAAGAGTCAAAATCCGGCGCTCTTGAAATTGACCTTGATGCAACACAAAAACAGGCTGCAGGTATTTTAAAAGTTCAAGGAAAGGGCGGAAGCAGAATGAGCGGACTTGTCGGTTCTGGAACTCTGGGTGAGAATAGCTACCTGAGCACCAAACAGCGTCTTTCCTTACTTAAATCCCTTTCTGAGGTTGCTAAAGAATACAATGTCCCGTTGATTAGTGGAGCAGCAGCAGAAACTAAGGAAGAACTTGCCAAAATCGTTGAAGGACTTGCAACAGTTGGAGTTGATACAGTCATGGTCATGCCACCAAAAACTAAGGCGGTTCCTTCTGAAAAAGAAATGTATGAGTACTATGCACTTTCTGAAGAAACTGCAAAAGATGTAGGCGTTACAATTATGCCTTATAATAATCCTGATGCAGCTGGTTATCATGCGCTGTCAACAGATCTTCTTAAAAGACTCTCTGTTCTTCCTAAGGTAACTGCTCTTAAAATATCGACTATAGATGTTTCAATTATTGAAACCTTGGTGTTAGAGAACAAAGATTCAAAAGTTTTGGCAGGAGTAGACACAGTCACTGTACATGCAGGACTTGCAGGTGCATGTGGTGGAATTACAGGTGTTGGTTGTATCTTCCCAAAAGCAAGTGTTACTATGCAGGAGTATGTTTTAAATGGAGAATGGGCAGAGGCAAACAAAATTTCTCAGGCTTTAAATTCATTATCGTATCTGGATGCTCAGCCGTTGCTTATGGAATATCTTAAACTTGCTATGGGAATTCATCATAATGATGTTGCTGGAGGGCTTCGTACCTTTGGGAAGAAATTAACTCAACAGCAAATTGATGATGTCCGTGCAAGATATATTCTGGCAAAAGAAAGACTTGAAATTTTGGACTTAATAGGTTAAGCCTTTCAAATATTACAAGAATGAAAAATCGTTTTGGAGATCGTTTTGCAATCTTATGTGGAGTAGATACATTGGCCTTAGAAAGTACATTATTGGGAGCAGATGGATTGGTTTGTGCATTTCCTACAGAAACAGTAGCAATTAACAATTTGGTAAATGCAGGTAGAATTCAAGAAGCTATCGAAATTTATCATTGGTTTTTGCCGTTGCTAGAGTTAGATATTAGTACTAAATTAGTGCAGAATCTAAAATATGTATGTTAGAGATAAGACCAACATGCGAAAACTGTAACAAATCATTGCCATTTGATTCTCAAGAGGCAATGATTTGTACATTTGAATGTACCTTTTGTAAAGACTGTGTAGAAAACATATTGCAAGAAGTATGTCCAAACTGTGGAGGAGACTTTGAAAAACGACCAATACGCCCTAAAAACTTATTAGAAAAATATCCAGTGTCAACTAAAATAGTTCATAAACCAGTAGATATTGAAGCGCATTTAAAAAGATTAAATAAAGAATGATAACAGGAAAAAATTACATCGGAAATCAACTTTCAGCAAAAGGAAACAAATCATATAAAACATTTAACCCACAATTAAATATTGAAAATGATAATGTATTCATTGAAGCCACTTCTGATGAAATAAATGCAACAGCAAGTTTAGCTGCTAAGGCATTTAAAGAATACTCAAAAAAATCAGGGCAAGAAAAAGCTCTGTTTTTAAATACTATTGCAGATGAGATAGAAGCATTAGGCGATGAATTGTTACAAGTATATTCTTCTGAAAGCGGATTGCCAAGTGGAAGAGCCATGGGCGAACGTGGTAGAACACTTGGGCAATTACGTGCTTTTGCAAATCATATTACAGAAGGAAACTGGGTGGATGCATCAATAGATACAGCACAACCAGATAGACAACCCATACCAAAAGTAGATTTAAGAAAAATGAATGTGGCATTAGGCCCAGTTGTAGTTTTTGGAGCATCAAATTTCCCACTAGCATTTTCAACGGCAGGAGGTGATACAGCCGCAGCATTAGCAGCGGGCTGTCCAGTAATTGTTAAGTCACATCCAATGCATGCAGGAACTGGAGAATTGGTAGCGTCAGCAGTTATTAAAGCAGCTGAAAAAACAGGTATGCCAAATGGCGTTTTTTCAAATTTAAATAGTAGTGGGATAGAAGTTGGACAAGAATTGGTAAAGCACCCAGAAGTAAAAGCAGTAGGATTTACGGGTAGTATCAAAGGTGGGCGAGCTTTGTTTGATTTAGCTGCAAAACGAGAAGAACCAATCCCGGTGCTTGCAGAAATGGGAAGTGTTAATCCAGTGATAATGTTACCAAGCGCATTAAATAATAAAGCGTCAGATTGGGCAAAAACCTATGCAGGATCGATTACTTTAGGATCTGGACAGTTTTGTACAAATCCAGGTTTGTTGTTAGGAATTAAGGGAGAAGGATTGACAAAATTTGCAGATGTTTTATCTGAAGAGATTATTAAAATAGAACCTTCTTGTATGCTACACCCAAATATTTATGGAGCATACGAAAATAATAAGGCTACAGCTTTGGAACAATCTGAGGTAAATATTTTAGCAGATTATAATTCAGATGTGGAAACTAACTATGCAAGACAAGCAGTGACTAAAGTTAAGGGTTCAACATTTTTAGAAAACCCAACGTTGCATAATGAGGTTTTTGGACCATTTTCAATGCTGGTTGAGTGTGAAAACGAAACTCAATTAGAAGAAGTAATTAATAATTTAGAAGGACAATTAACTGGGACAATAATTGCTGATGAAGATGAGTTGAGCAATAGCTCCAACATAGTTGATGCACTACAAAATAGAGTGGGACGTATTATTTTTAATGGTGTTCCTACTGGTGTTGAGGTTTGTCCGTCAATGCTTCATGGAGGGCCTTATCCGGCATCTACAGATAGCCGCTTTACCGCAGTTGGAGTAGATTCTATTAAGCGATGGGTTCGTCCGTTTAGTTTTCAGTCTTGGCCGAATGAACTGCTGCCAGCCGAATTAAAAAACGAAAACCCACTAGGTATTTCAAGATTGGTTAATGGAAGTAAAAGTGTAAATAAAATATAAGTAAAAAATAATTAGGAAAGAGTTTGACTAACTCAAATAGAGGCTTATTGGGTGCATTTTATAGCACCCTTTAAGTTTTAAACTATTTACTTAAAAAATATAATTTAAATGGCAAGTAATACTTTTGTTTGTATAGATGCTCATACTTGCGGAAACCCTGTAAGAGTCGTAAAAAGTGGAGGTCCACATTTGGTTGGAAATACCATGAGCGAAAAGCGTCAACATTTTTTAAAAGAATACGATTGGATTAGAAAAGGGTTAATGTATGAACCTCGTGGACATGATATGATGAGTGGCTCCATTTTATTTCCACCGCACAACCCTGAAAATGATTTTGCAATTTTATTTATTGAAACTTCAGGGTGTTTACCTATGTGTGGTCATGGCACAATTGGAACTATAACTATTGCTATTGAAGAAGGTTTGATAACACCAAAAAGCCCTGGGAAAATTAGAATGGAAGCACCTGCTGGTTTGGTGCAAATTGAATATGGACAAACAGGAAAAAAGGTAGATTGGGTTAAACTAACAAATGTGAAAAGTTATTTAGCTGCTGAAAACTTAACAGTTGATTGTCCAGAATTAGGAGAGATTACTTTTGATGTAGCTTATGGAGGGAACTATTACGCAATCGTAGATCCACAAAAAAACTTTTCTGGAGTTCACGATTTTACTGCTTCCAAAATTATTCAATACTCTCAAGTGGTGAGAGATAGAATCAATGAAAAATATCCTAATAAATTTATTCATCCAGAAAACGAAACGATTAAAAATGTTACTCATATGTTGTGGACCGGAAACCCAATCGACCCAACATCTTCTGGAAGGAATGCAGTGTTTTATGGTGATAAAGCTATAGATCGATCACCATGTGGAACAGGGACATCGGCAAGAATTGCACAACTACATGCAAAAGGAAAGCTTAAAAGTGGAGAAGAATTTATTCAT
Source organism: uncultured Flaviramulus sp. (assembly GCA_947501105.1). Lineage (GTDB taxonomy): Bacteria > Bacteroidota > Bacteroidia > Flavobacteriales > Flavobacteriaceae > Wocania_A. Next base: position 918,157 of record CANMUP010000001.1, read on the forward strand.
GAAAGTTTTATTGGAAGCAAATTTATTGGTTGTGTGGAAAAAGAAGTATTTTTAGATGGTAAACCTGCCATAATTCCAAGTATAAAAGGATGGGCAAGAATATACGGGCATAATACAATTACAATAGATGATGATGACCCCTATGCATATGGTTTTCAAGTAATTTGATTTTTTATTAAAATGAGTAAAAATATTGTAATTATTGGTGGAGGAATTATAGGTTTATGTTCTGCATATTATCTTCAAAAAGAAGGGCATCAAATTACTATTGTCGATCAATCAAATCTTGATTCTGGAGCATCGTATGTAAATGCAGGGTATTTATCTCCAAGTCATATTATTCCACTGTCCGCACCAGGTGTTATGAAAAAGGGAATGAAATGGATGTTTGATAAATCAAGTCCGCTTTATATAAAGCCACGATTAGATTTAGATTTTTTTAAATGGACTCTGGCCTTTAACAAATCTTGTAATATAAAACATGTAAATAAGGCTATTCCTGCCATTAAAGATATTTCGCTTTTAAGTCAAGATTTATATGATGATATAAAACGCAATGAAAACTTTACTTTTCATTACGAAAAGAAAGGGTTACTCATGTTGTGTCAAACTAATAAAATGTTAGATGAAGAAATAAAAACCGCTCATTTAGCAAAACAGGAAGGCTTAGATGCAGAAGAAATTAGTCTTGAGACTTTAAAACAGTTAGAACCGAATGTGGCTATAAATGTAAAAGGAGGAACTTATTATAAATGTGATTCTCATACCACACCGCATGAGTTTATGAGCGACATGAAAGCACATTTAAAAAAGGAAGGTGTTGTTTTTTATACCAATGAAAAGGTTGAAGATTTAGAAGTTGAAAATCAAAAAGTTTCAGGAATTAAAACAAACAAACGAACATTAAAAGCAGATGAATTTGTTTTAGCTGCTGGCTCTTGGAGCTCAATATTGAGCAAAAAATTAGGATTAAAACTATTACTTCAGGCAGGAAAAGGATACAGAATTAACTCAGAAAAGGAAACAGGAATTTCTATTCCGGCAATTTTGTGCGAAGCTAAAGTTGCAGTTACTCCAATGAATGGGTTTACTCGATTTGCAGGCACTATGGAGATTGCAGGTATAAATCACGATATTAATAAAGTTAGAGTAGAGACTATTGCAAATGCTGCAAAAAAATATTACCCAAGTATAGAATTAACTCAAGAAGAAAAAAATGGAGCTGCATCTGGTTTGCGTCCAGTATCTCCAGACGGTTTACCATATATTGGTAAATCTACTAAATGTGAAAATTTAACTATTGCTACTGGCCATGCTATGATGGGTTGGACCATGGCAACAGCTACAGGGAAATTGGTTTCTGAAATTATTTCTGAACAAAAAACCTCGTTAGAAATAACTAATTATCATCCAGATAGAATTTTTTAAATTATGCGATACGATAAAATTTCGAATACATTATTCATAAAAGACAGAGCTAACTTCTGTTCTAAAATGAATGAAAACACCATTGCAATTTTAACATCAAATGATGTAAAACACAATAATGCTGATGATGTAATGGGGTTTGCCCAAAATAATGATTTGTTTTACTTATCTGGGATTGATCAAGAGGAAACATTATTAGTTTTATATCCTGATGCTTATAAAAAGGAAAATCGAGAAATTTTATTTATAAAGGAAACGAATGAGCACATTAAAATTTGGGATGGCGAAAAATTAACTAAAGCTCAAGCAAGTGAAATCTCAGGAATTAAACGTGTAGAATGGATTCAAGATTTCGAAATGGTTTTACAATATATGGCTTTTGAGGCTGATGGTTTTTATTTAGGACATAATGAATATTTAAAACGAGCAACCAAAGACCAACAAACACGACAAGATAGAATGATTATATGGTGTAAAGAAAAATATCCTTTGCATCAATATTTACGAGCTGCAAAAATTACGCGAGCATTGCGTCAAATTAAATCTGAAGAAGAGGTTAAATTAATTCAAAAGGCAGCTAATATTAGCGTTGAATCTTTTAAACGTGTTTTAAAAGCTTGCAAGCCTAATATAAAAGAGTACGAATTAGAAGCAGAATTAACCTATAATTTAACAAAATCTGGAGCCATTCGTCATGCTTTTCAACCCATTGTGGCTTCAGGAAAAAACGCTTGTGCATTGCATTACAATACTAATGATGCTATTTGTAACGATGGTGAAATGATTTTAATGGATTTTGGCGTTTGTTATGCTAATTATAACAGTGATACAACACGTTGTTTTCCTGTAAACGGGAAATTTTCAGAGAGGCAAAAAGAAGTGTATAACTCTGTTTTATATTGTTTAAAAGAAGGAGGTAAACTTTTAAAACCAGGAATAGTATCGTCTGATTATGAACAACAAATGGCAACTTTAATAGAAACTGAATTGATAAAGTTAGGGTTGTTAAATGCTGAAGAAGTTTTAAAACAAGACCCTGAAAAACCTCTGTATAAAAGATATTTTATGCACGGAACAGCGCATCACATTGGTTTGGACGTGCATGATGTAGGCTTGTATTCGCGTCCATTTGAAGCTGGAATGGTTTTAACTTGTGAACCAGGAATTTATATTCCAGAAGAAAGTATAGGCTGTCGTTTGGAAAACGATTACCTTATTACTGAAGATGGGAATATCAATTTAACTGAAACTATGCCTATTGAAATTGAAGATATTGAAGCATTAATGAATAATTAAGAAAGTATGATTGGAATTGGAGGATCGACTATTGAAACGGAATTAAATGCTATTAAACCAAAAGCACATTTGGTAAAACCCATTCAAAAAGAAGAATTTCAAAAACGTATTGAAAAGGCTTGCCGTTTAATGAAAGCAGAAAATGCTCAAGCTGTGTATCTGCATTCAGGAACTAATTTGTATTATTTTACAGGAACTCATTGGAATTCTAGCGAACGAATGGTAGGCGCCTTGTTATTTCCTAATGGAGAGCTTCATTATATTTCACCTCAATTTGAAAAAGGAACTATTTTAGATTTTATGATTATCAATGGTACAGTCCATTGTTGGGAGGAGCATGAAAGCCCTTTTCAATTATTTAATCAAATTCTTAATGACAATGATGTAGTAAATGGTGAAATTTTAATTGACGAAACTACCCCTTTTTTTATTTCAGAAGGTATTTTAAAAGCATCATCTGAATATACTTTAACTAATGCTAAACCAATTATTTCGGGTTGTAGAATGGTTAAGTCTGCTACAGAGATAGCCATTATGCAGCATGCTATGGATATTACCTTAGAAGTTCAAAAAGCAGCTGCAAGAATTTTAAAAGTTGGCATTAGTGCAAAAGAAGTTGTAGATTTTATTAATGAAGCTCATAAACGATTTGGTGCCCCTTCGGGATCATATTTTTGTATTGTATTATTTGGTGTAGATTCTTCATTTCCGCACGGTGTAAGTAAACCTAAGGATTTAGAAATGAATGATATGGTTCTTATTGATACTGGCTGTGTGTTACATGATTACATATCTGATATTACACGAACTTATGTTTTTGGAGAAGCGAATGATTTACAACGTCGTATTTGGAATATAGAAAAGGAAACTCAACAAGCTGCTTTTGATGCTGCTCAATTAGGGAATACATGTGCTACAATTGATTTAGCATCAAGAAAAGTGTTAGAGTCTCATGCTCTTGGACCAGATTATAAACTTCCAGGATTGCCGCATAGAACAGGTCATGGTATTGGTTTGGATATTCATGAGTATCCGTACATAGTTAAAGGCGATGAAACCGTTTTAGAACCAGGAATGTGCTTTAGCAACGAACCTATGATTTGCGTACCCGATGAATTTGGGGTTCGTCATGAAGACCATATCTATATGACCGAAAATGGCCCAAAATGGTTTACTAAACCCATGTATAGCATAGAAAATCCATTTGGGTTATAGCATTTGTCTATCTTAAAATAAATCCGTCTTTCATAGGATCGTTAGGATCAATTACAAAAGTTTGCATGCCAGTAATATGTGCAGTGCCTTCAACTTGAGGAATTACGGCTTTAAATGGACCATAATTTTCTTCAGAAACCACAGACCCTTTAAAAACAGAGCCTGTAATACTCTCAACAGTCATAGTGTCTCCAAAATCAATATCGCCTCTAGCTTTATGTATAGCCATTCTTCCAGATACGCCAGAGCCAGTGGGGCACCGGTCTACTTCGCCTTCTGCAAAAATGCAAACATTACGACTATCATTACCAGAAATTTGTTTGCTGTTGTCAATAAATATGGTTCCATATAAATAACTAAGTTCTGCCTCATAGGGATGTGTAATCTCCTTATCAGCATCCATAACAGCATATTTGATATCCATTCCGGATTGAATCAAGCTTCTATAGCTTTCAGGAGTCAAATCAAAATTAAAATTGTTTTTAGCCATGTCAACATAAGCATAAAAACCGCCTCCATATGCAAGATCGTAAGTTACTTTTCCTAATCCTTCAACATTAACAATTCTGTCTAATCCAACTACAAAGCTTGGTACACAATGAAACCTTACTCCAGTTACTTTTCCGTTTTCAACATCAGCAAAAGAAGTAATCCTTCCACAAGGCGCATCAATTTTAATTATATTGTCTCCTTCTTTTACTTTTACCCATTGCATTTCAATAGCCAAAGTAGAAATAGCAATAATTGCGTGACCACACATGGTTGAATACCCTTCGTTATGTAAAAAAAGAATTCCAAAATCACCTTCATCATCATTTGGAGGTAATAAAATACAGCCATACATATCAGCATGACCACGAGGTTCAAACATTAAAGTAGTACGTAAAAAATCAAAATTTTCTTTACAATATCTACGGTACTCTAAAACAGAATTACCTTTTAACTTTGGGAAACCATCAACAATAACTCTTAACGGTTCACCGCCAGTATGCATATCAATTGTTTTAATTTGAAGCCAATCTTTTGATGGTTCAAAATGGGTTTTATTAAGTATATTTTGATACGTGTTACTCATTTTTAAATTTGTTAAAATAATATCCAGCAGCAACTAAATCTTCAAGTGCATGCCCAACCGATTTAAATACTGTAATTTCATTTTCAAAAATTCGTCCTTTTTGTTTATTTGAACAAAGCTGAAATAAATCTGCTCTAATCTGCTCTTCTTTAAGAATGCCTTTTTCAATAGGAATAACAATATCTCCGCTTTCTTTTAGTCCACCTTGAAACGTGTCGACAAAAACAGATGCTTTTGTAATGGTTTCATCATCTGCTTCGCGCATATCTTTTTTGTAAGCACCAACCAAATCAATATGCTGTCCTGCTTTTAAATATTTCCCTAGAACTAATGGAACTTTAGATAAGGTAGCACATGAAATGATATCGACTTCAGATATTTTATCTTTAATTGTTTTAATAGCTTTAATGCTAAAATTCTCATTTTTCAATGCCGATGCTACGGCTTGTGCTTTTTCTAAATTTCGTCCCCATATAAATACATTTTTTAGAGGTCTTACAGATGCATGAGCTTTAATCAGATTTATTGACAATGCCCCAGTACCAATCATTAGCATTGAATTTGAATCTTTTCGGGATAAATATGACGATGCTAAAGCTGAAGCTGAAGCTGTTCGCTTAACAGTTAAACTTTTTGCTTCTAAAATGGCATTTATAGTTCCTTTTGTGGCATCAAAATAAATATATGTACCTTGTATTGATGGTAAATTAAATTGCCTGTTTTCAGGACTTACAGTAACTATTTTTACCCCTGCATCATTACTTGGGTTCCATGCAGGCATTAATAATAATGTAGAATCAGCACTAACTTCTGGATTAGGAAAGTCATGATGATGACGCATTGGTATAATTGTGTTATTGTTAGAAAACCCATGTTTCAGTTCTTGAATTAATTCAGAAAACACAGTATTACTTTCAATAAAGGTATCATCTATTTGTAAAATCTTTTCCATGAGTTAAATGTAACAAAATCATTATTTTTAATTCAATATTATTTGCTAATAAACTAAAATGATACTTAACATGGATAATATAATACATACAGCATTTTTTTTGAAAGCTTATCTTTAAAACTTAAAATGATTACAAATGAATTCAATTAAAAAAATACTAGTCCTATTTTTAGTAAGCATAAGTATATACTCTTGTAAAGAATCTGGAGCAAATTTAGAAGGTTTAACCTTTGAAGAACAGTTGAAAGTATTATTCCCTACGGCAGAAATAAGCCCAGTAAAGGTAGAGGATTATTTTAAAAAAGCATATCAACTTATTTTAAAACAACCTTTAGACCATAGCAATATTGAAGCAGGGAGTTTTAACCACTATGTATACATATCTCACACAGATTATTCAAAACCTACAGTTTTGGTAACCGAAGGTTATAATGCTAAGCATAAAACTTACGAGTTGAGTAAGGTTTTACAATCTAATCAAGTTATGGTTGAGTATAGATTTTATGGTAAATCTAGGCCAGAACCAATTCCGTGGAAATACTTAACAAACGATCAGGCTGTTGAAGATTATCATGCAATAATTAATAAATTGAAACTACTTTATAAAAATAAATGGATTTCTACAGGAATAAGTAAGGGCGGAGAAACAGTTTTAATATATAAGTCTAAATATCCTAATGATGTTGATGTAGCTGTACCTTATGTGGCCCCTTTAATAAATACTCAAGAAGATGTTAGGACAGAAGATTTGATAAATTCTGTTGGAACTGATGCGTGTCGAAATAAGATTACTCAGTTTCAAAGACATGTTTTAAAGCATAGAGATACTATTTTAAACGAATTAAAAATTTATGCTGAAAAAGAAAACATGCAGTTTACAAAAGTTTCAATTGAAGAAGCTTTGGAATATTCTGTGCTAGAATTTCCATTTTCATTCTGGCAATGGGGAGGAAACTGTGACGATATTCCAACTGATAACGCTACAGTAAATAATTATTTTAAGTATTTAATTAAAATATCGGGTATGGGTTTATATAACGATAAAGGATTTCATCATTATTTACCATCTTTTTACCAACACATGATAGAGTTGGGGTATTACGGGTTTGATTTAGAACCAGTGAAAGATTTGCTTAAGGCAGTAAAGTCACCATCAAATATGCGCTTTGCACCAACAGATGTAGATTTAACATATAACTCAGAGTATATTAAAAAAGTTAGGGATTATGCTGAAAACAAGGGCAATAACATTTTATATGTTTATGGTGCTTACGACCCGTGGGGAGCTTGTGCACCAACACCAGCACCAAATGTAGATGCCTTAAAGATGGTTTTAGAAGGAGGTGATCATGGTACTAGAATTAAGGATTTTTCTGAAGAAGATCAACAAAAAATATATAACAAGTTAAGAGAATGGTTAGGAGATGATATAGAGGTTTTTCCTTTAAAAGAATAAATAGAAGTTATAAATCTAAGTTTTCAATATCTAAGCGCATACTAATCATATGTTTTTTAAAGCCAACTTTTTCATATGCTCTAATAGCAGATGGGTTTTCCTCATAAACATCTAATCTAATTTCGGTTATTTCTTTAGTTTTGCACCATTCTAAAAGAGCCTGCATTATTAATTTGTTATAACCATTACCTCTATGGTTTTTTGGCACAAACATAAAACCTAAATACCCTTGCTTGTCATGCTTTAAATAATGTCTGTCTTCTTTTATTTTTGCATAACCTGATGCAACTATTTCATTATTCAATTCAACAACAAATAATTCTGAATCCTTATTTTTTATAAATTCTGAAACATCATAATAACTTATTTCTCCTCCTTTAATGGTAACGTCCATTGGACGTTCGGCTTCAATAAGTCCTTGCTCAAACTCTAATAAAATAGGCACATCGTTTAAGGTGGCTTTTCTAACAATTGGTTGCATAATTTAACTAGATGTATCTGCAATAATTTTCCACTTGCCATTAATTTTTTTGAAAATAATCATAAAAATACCATCGGCGTTTCCAACTACACGTTTTAAATGATATTCGCCTAAAACAAAGTAAGCACCTTCGCTTATTTTAGAAATATCGTTAATTTTAAAGCTTAATTTACCCGTATGATCTTCGGTTGGATAGCTTTTTTTATAACGTTCTAAAGTATTCTGCCAGCCATAAGTAACACCGTTACTGCCATAAAATTTAAGCGAATCACTTTTCCAATAACCTTCCATAAACTTCTCAATATTGTTTTTAGACCAGGCAATTCTTTGTGCTTTTAAAACACTTTGGATTGCTTTTTTGTCTTCACTCTCAGTAGATTGAGCGTTGCCGTAAAAAAAAGTTGTTATAAATAGTAGTAAAATAAGATGCTTCATAATGAATATTATCTGTTTTATACAAAAAGTAAAAATAGCAAAAATCTTATTTTAAATGTGGTCGCTCATCGATTAATTTGACATTTATTATTTTTTTATCTAAAGTTAAAATCTATTTATCGATAAAATAATGTGAAACCTATTTGTGTTTGTATATTTATATGAAAATCAATTGATTAGTCTCCCTCAAATTTATTGTTTAACCAGTATAAATATCTTAATTATGGAATTAGAGATTTCAAGCTATAACAATTTTTTTAAAATGAAAGGCATTCTTAGTAAACGCAACTTAGGTGTGTTTAAGAATGAATTTAATAATGTTTTTGATAGAGTAGGTGCGCTTACCATTAGTATTGAAAACATTGAATGGATGGATAAATATGGCGTAAATGCATTAGCAGAATTGCATTATGAGGCCATATCTAAAAACAAGAAAATGTCTATAATTGGTTTAGGATGCAAAGATTTATACGAGCATTTTAAATCTGATTTTGCAGCGTAATGTTAAATATTATAAAGCATTTTTTTGATGCTTGTAAAAGGCATCAGCTTGAAGTTGCATAAGCTCCCTCGCTTTTTTGCGCTTGTAATTATACAATTCTTCTTCATTTTCTATATCGCTATAAATACGATCGTTAATGGCATAATCTGTTTTTAACAAGGCTTCTCTTTGATTTGTATTTTGAAGCACTGTTGTTTTTATCGCAGTTTCTTGATCTTCAAGTTTAAAATCGTAAGCCCCTTTTGGCGATAATAACTTGGCAAAGATAGGAGACGTTTCAATAGCTAAAAACAATAAAAATATAAAGAAAGATGGCAGCCAAGGAAGTTCTCCTAAGGCATTAACTCGAGCCATTAAACCATCAAAATTACTAATTATTGGTTGTGTATTTACAACCTGAGTTTCATAATCGCCTTTAAGTTCTGCTATTTTATTTTCAGTAGTAACAATTTTTGCTTTGTTCTCTGCTTTTAGCTGTTGTAATTCAGCTAATAATGCATCATGCTTTTCTCTTTTTTCTTTATAAACAGGCCCTTTGCCTAGTAGTTTTGTGCCAGCTGTCCCTTCAGCTTCTGCAATATAGGTGTCGTAAAGCGCATTAACTTCAGCTTCTTTTGTGTCTATATCATCTTGTAAACCTGTTATTTCACCTTGAAGCGAAGCAATGTTTGGATTAAATTGTTCTGCAATCTGTTGTTTGTTTGCTAATGTTAAATCATTCTTCTGTTCTAGTAAAACTTGATTAATTTCTTTCTCAAATATTTTTAATTCTAGAGGTTTTGAAATTACAATGGCTATAATTATTGCAAGTATTATTCTTGGAGATGCTTGTATAAGTTCGTCAATAACATTTCCTGTTTTTTTAATTGTTGAAACAATATAACGGTCTAGGTTAAAAATGAGTAAGCCCCAAATTAACCCAAAAAATATAGCTGTATAAAGGTTATCGAAAACAGTATAAAGGGCATAACTAGATGCAATAAAAGCCATAACGGCTGTAAAGAAAACAGTAGCTCCAATTCCTGCATATTTATTTTGTTCGCCAACAGAACATGTTTCCAAAATATCGGTATCGGAACCCGAGCAGATAATAAAAAAGCGTTTTAACATGGTGTGATTGATTTTGATTGATTGCTTATTAGAACGCTAAAACTGCCATTTTGTTACATTAGAGAGCTAAAAAAAGCCTAAAGAATTTTTTAGGCTTGATTTTGATTAATTTAATCTTCTTTAATAACTATGGGTTTTGTTGAAAGTTGAACAACGTAATCGTTATCATTTGAATGATTTGTAGTAATGCTAATACTTTTGTTTTTGGATAATATACTTATCGCTTTTTTAGAAGATATTTCCTTTTTATTATAGTAAAACTTAGCTCCTTTTTTTGCCATATCTTTTACATGTTCTAATGGGCTTTTAGGAGGCGGTGGTGGAGGCGGAACTTCAATAATTTCTCTTACTTCAACAGGAGAAGGAACTTCTCTTACTTCAACAACTCTTGCAGGTGTTGGTTCTGGTGTTAGAACTTCAACAACTTCTCTTAGTTTGGTAGGCTCATCTGGAGCTGGAGGCGGAGGGGGAAATACTGGAAAAGGCTCAGCTTTTTTTCTTTGTTCAACAGTCATAATCCTGTAAATGTAATTTAAGAGCTCAACTTCCTTGTTTTTTATAATAACTCTACCTTGAGGATTATTATATTTTTTCGCCAATCTATTATATTCTGCAATTTCTTTTTGAGTTGCTTTTTGTTGATACGCAGATTGTTCTGTTGTGTTTTCAATTTCAATTATAGCTTTATTGCTAAAGCTATAAATTAGAATTGCTAACAAGGGTAAAATAATAAGGCTTCGTAGCCAAATAACTGTTTTTGATGTTTTTGTTTTCATAACTGTAAAACGTTTTTTGATTAATGAATAATTGATGGCATTTGCTAATTGTTGATCTTGAGCATTTCGAAAGCTATCGGGAGATGAGAATGTAAGCAGAGTTTTTTTGTAAGTTGATGAGTCTATACCTTGCTTTAAAACGGCATGGTCTGCTAAAAATTCATGATTAAGTTTTATGTCTTTTTTTATTAAATAAAACAAAGGATTAAACCAAAATAATATTTGAATTAGTTCTATAAATAAAATATCTAAAGCATGTTTTTGTTTAGCATGAATCTGTTCGTGCAACAATACTTCATTGGGAATTAGTTTGTTTTCATATTTAGTTTTGTTTAGAAAGATGTAATTAAAAAAAGTATGTGGAATAATTAAATCTTTTAATAAAACATTGATAAATTTTTCATTTTTGAGTTTTGGATTTGTTCTTATTTTTTGAAATAACTTATATATGTTTTTAAAGAATCTAAATGAAAATATTAATAGACCTAAAGCATAAATACTCCATAATATATGTGGAAAAAAATCTTGAAATGTTTTACTCTGAGTAGATGCTTCTATAGGCGAAACAATCTCATATTCTGCAATTGGTAGCTCAATATATTCTGTAAAAGTTATAAAAGGTATGCTAATGGAAATTAAAATTGTTCCTATTAAATAAAAACGTTTAAAAGTGTGCGCACTAGTTTTTTCTAAGCATAGTTTATAGAATAACATAAAAACAGCCAAACAAGCACTTGATTTCAATACAAACAATAACATAATTACTTCTTTTTAATTTCGCTATCAATTAAAGCTTTTAAATCTTCTAACTCTTCTTTTGTAAGGTTGGTTTCCTTGGTAAAAAATGATGCAAATTGCGACGCACTATCATTAAAGAAGTTTTTTATTAAACCATTTACGTGTTTGGAGAAATAATCTTTCTTTTTTACCAAAGGGTAGTATTGTCTAGAATTCCCGAATAGATTGTACGCAATAAAACCTTTGTCGCTCATACGTTTTAAAAGCGTAGCAACAGTTGTAGTTGCCGGTTTTGGTTCAGGATAAGCTTCAAGCAAATCTTTCATAAACCCTTTTTTTAATTTCCATAAATAGTTCATTAAATCTTCTTCGGTTTTTGATAATTTCATTTTCTACAGAGTTAGAATTGCTTCTACAAATGTAGAGTAATTATTTTAATTCTACAAACATAGAGTTAAAAAATATGTTTTTGAAAATAAAAATGAGGTTTTGACTACACTCGACCTAACAAATAGGAAGTAATTAACTACTTTTTTTAGACCTAATACTTTCAATAACTACAGTTGAAAGAATAATGAGACCTCCAAAGAAAGTATTCCAAGTTGGTATTTCGTTTAAGAAGATGAATGCTAAAATGATTCCTAAAATAGGTTGTGTGCTACTAATAATACTTGCAGTGCTTACTGTAAAATGTTTTAAGCTATTAACTAACATGGTATGTCCTATGGCAGTAGTAATTACTGCTAGAATTATTATATAAGGGTATTGTGTAGAAATACCAGATGTATCCATAAAAAATAACACAGGTGACAAAACAATAGTAATGATGCCAATTTGATATAACATGATGGCAGTGCCATTATAATTGGTTACCAATTGTTTTGAAATAATGTTGCGAATAGCATAAAATAGAGCAGATGCTAATCCGAATAAAATACCTTTTACGTGAGTACTTTCTAAACTAAATTCTGGTGCTAAAATGTAAATACCGATTAATACCATAACTCCAAGGAGTATATAAATGGGATCGAATTTTACTTTTATAAATAAAGGTTCTAAAAACGCTGTTAGTATAGGGTAAGCAAATAATGAAAGCATACCTATGGCTACATTAGATAGCTTTAAGGCATAGAAATATGTAATCCAATGAGTCGCTAAAAAAGCACCACTAATTATAAAAAGGATGATTTCTTTTTTTGATTTTAGCTTGAGGCTAATTTTTTTATAACGGCAAAATGCAAATAGTAAAACTGAAGCAATAATTGAACGCCACCAAATAATAACTGGAATAGACATATCTATATATTTGCCTAAAGCTCCAGAAGTACTTATAAAAAGTGTAGCTAATAAAAGAAGAAGAAGGTTTTTACTATGTTGGTTGTTCATGTATTAACGCTTGTTGTGTTAGCGATTGCAACGGCATCCTTTTGCTTTTTAGCAAAAGATATAGTGAAAAGCGCGACCCCGCCATTAAAAGCGGGGTAACACCCAAAATATTACTTGTGCTGAATTTATTTCAGTATTTAGATAATTCGGTAAAATATTTGTAAAACAATGGAATGGTTTCGATGCCTTTTAAATAATTGAAAATTCCGAAATGTTCATTTGGAGAATGAATAGCGTCGCTATCTAAGCCAAAGCCCATTAAAATAGTTTTGCTTTTTAATTCTTGCTCAAATAGCGATACAATAGGAATACTACCACCGCTACGTTGCGGTATTGGTGTTTTGCCAAAAGTGTCTTGATAAGCTTTACTTGCCGCTTGGTAACCTAAACTATTTATAGGGGTTACGTAACCTTGACCACCATGGTGCGGTTTTACTTTTACGGTAACACCAGCTGGAGCAATACTTTCAAAATGCGTTTTGAACAATTGAGTAATCTCCTCCCAATCTTGATGCGGAACCAATCGCATCGATATTTTTGCATAAGCTTTACTAGCAATAACGGTTTTTGCACCTTCGCCTGTATAACCTCCCCAAATACCATTAACATCTAGCGTAGGGCGAATAGAATTTCTTTCGTTTGTGGTATACCCTGTTTCGCCATAAACAGCTTCAATATCAAGTGCTTTTTTGTAGTTTTCTAAACTGAAAGGCGCTTTAGCCATTTCTGAACGTTCTTCTTTTGATAGTTCTTCTACTTTATCGTAAAAACCAGGAATGGTAATATGATTGTTTCCATCATGAAGCGATGCAATCATTTTGGTTAACACGTTTATAGGGTTTGCTACGGCGCCTCCATATAAACCAGAATGTAAATCGCGGTTAGGACCAGTAACTTCCACTTCTACATAGCTCAATCCGCGTAGGCCTGTTGTAATTGAAGGGGTGTCATTGGCTATCATACCAGTATCGGAAATTAGAATAACATCATTCTTTAACTTTTCTTGGTTTTCTTTTACAAATATGGCAAGGTTTGAGCTTCCTACTTCTTCTTCACCTTCAATCATGAATTTAACATTGCATGGTAGTTGGTTTGTAGAGGTCATAAACTCTAATGCCTTAACGTGCATATACATTTGCCCTTTATCGTCGCAAGCTCCACGAGCAAAAATGGCGCCTTCTGGATGACGCTCTGTTTTTTTAATTATTGGTTCAAAAGGTGGTGAATGCCATAAATCTAACGGATCTGGTGGTTGTACATCGTAATGTCCATAAACTAAAATTGTTGGCAAATTTTTGTCAATTATTTTTTCTCCATAAACAATAGGATATCCTTTTGTTTGGCAGATTTCTACATGATCGCATCCTGCATTTTTAAGACTAATTTTTATTTTGTCGGCAGTTTTAAGTACATCATTTTTGTATGCTGAATCTGCACTTATTGATGGAATTTTTAAGAGTTCTACAAGTTCGTTTAGAAAGCGCTGTTTATGCTCTTTAATATATGATTGTATGTTATTCATAAGGTGTTTGTAAAGTTCTTATCAAAAGTATAAAAAAAGAATGTTTTTAATGATAAAGAAGTTTGCAATTTAAAAATGTTGTTTATATTTGCAATCCTTAATTGCGGGCGTGGTGGAATTGGTAGACACGCTAGACTTAGGATCTAGTGCCGCGAGGTGTGAGAGTTCGAGTCTCTCCGCCCGCACATATAAAAACTTAAAACCTCTAACTAATAAATAGTTAGAGGTTTTTTGTTTTTAATTTAGGCAACCTTTAGGCAACATAACTTGTAATTGTTGATTTTTATATTATTAGTTGTAAAGAGAATAAAAGATATAATATGGAATAAAAATCACTTATATCTCTACTTTTTAATTTTTTTCTTCACTCTGTTTAAGAATTTTCTTATTTTAGAAAGCTTAAACTTGTGAATTCACAAAGCTGGCTTATTATAAATAAATTATTCTAAATGATAATAAAGTTTACTGAAAAATTCACCGACAAACATTTAGATGAAAAAATCAACTCTATATATGAGAATTTCAATAAAAATAAGGATGATTACTATGTTTTTGATTTAATTAAACTTGAATACATTGCTAACCAAGAATTATTGGTTTTATCTTCTTTGTTTTCAATGTTTATTCAAAATAAAGTAGAGTTTGAGGTTGTTTTATACGAAAAAGGCCTTTCAATTTCAGAAATCCCCTCTAGAGTAAGAAGGCAGTTAATAGAGTTGTGGGTTGTTTGGAGAATTTGGAAATTAATACCAAGTGATAAGTACTATGTAAAATATTTTGGATTAGATGGAACTTTTATTGAAAGTTTACAAAAAGAAGAAAATTATTACCCAGAAAGTAGAGTTGAATTGTATGATAGGCATGGCGTAACTCCATTCATTCATTTAGATTTTATTGAAAACTATAGTGCAAATGAGATTCAAAATAGGGTTAAGAGAATTTTTAAACTTTCCGAAGCCATTCAGGAAATATTATATGATAATGATTGTTTTCACCCATTTACAAGTGACTCATTAAGTGTAATAATTTCAGAAGAATTATATTTAAATTTTTTAGATCATTCTTTGCATTCTTCCTTTGAGGACTTTACTCTTTTTGCTTCTATGAGTATTTCAGTTAAAAGAAAGAGGGATGATAAATTATATTTAAATAAACTTAATTTTGAAAGTGAACAACTACCTGAATCAAAATCATTTTTCTATGATTCATTTTCTAAAGAATTTTACAATAGAAGTTATATTGAATTTTCATTTCTTGATTTTGGCTCTGGAATACCAAATACTTTAAGATCTGAGTATGCAAATTTATCTGATAACGAAATATTGAAACATGCTTTTAATCATGATTCGTCTAGGCATCCAATATCAATAGTTGATAGTAAAGCTGATGATTATATTCCAAGAGGTTTATACGATGCACTCACTATTGTTAGAAGATATAAAGGATTGCTTGTTGCAAGAAGTAATTATGGAAAGATTCTTTTCGATTTTAACGAATCCGATGATATAGAAAAAGCATTTAAAATTTTTGGAAATAATGATTTCTTTTTTCCAGGAACATTAATCAGTTTATATATTCCTGCGATTGAAAATGAAAGCTTGCTTAATGAATCAAGTATAAAGCCTCAGATATCTTTTGAACACATAAACCCAAGAAATAAAAGGTATGTAAACATTAATCAGGTGTTAAAAAATATACCAAAGGGTAAAGAAAAATTATATAGTTATTCTTTACAAGAATTAAAGAATGCAATTTTATTTAATAATAATGAGCCAACAATAGTATACTTAAGTTTTTTAGGCTCAACAATTGAGGATAGGGTAGCTCGAAAAGTATTAATTTTTTTACTTACAGATTATCAAATTAATATTAGAGCAAACGTTGTATTGATTCATAGCCCCAAGAAAGAGATAATAAATAGTGTTTCTAAAATCATTAACTCGCTAAACTCCGTTTATAAAAAATACAAAATACATCCTTTGCCAATAATTAATTATGAAAGTGCAAAAGAAGAACTATATGTTCAATGGCTAGGTGTATACGATAAAAAAGATGCTGTAAAACTAAATGATTTACTTTATACAGAATTTTCATTAGCGAAATCGGATTTTAATGAATCTTCATATATCGAGGGGCATGTTTTGTCTTTTGACACGTATGGTAATCTTATTTCTCATTTTCCAAATAGGGGAGAATTAATTGAAATATTTACAGGTGAAGAGGATGCAATAATTAGTCAAAATTTTCTATATACTTTAGAGCAGAGTAAAGGAATTGTCAGAGACAATGGGAAAGGGTTATATCTATGCAATGGGAACTATTTTCAGAAGGAATATATTGAAATCAATAATATAATAAATAGTAAAGAAGAATTAGAAAGTATCACAAATATTTTTTTTATAAAATTAGAATCTAAAATTGATAATATTCATGATTTTCATTTTATAGGCATTACGTCAACAAGTAATAAGATTTTAAAGTCTTTTGTTAATTTGAATTTAATTTCAAACGAACGATCTCATCCCTATGAAAATTATCATTCTTTTGAAAAAGAAATGAATGAATTAACAATTGAATCTCACGCAAAATACATTCTAATATGTGATGTTATTTCCACAGGGTTTTTAACTAAAAAATTAGCAAATAAACTTATTGAATTGGGTTCTGTATTGAGCCATGTTGGGGTTTTGGTATCTGTTATCGATTTGAATTTTAGAAAAAATGAAAATTATTTAAATTCCATTTCTGATAAAATAATTAGTTTACTGGAATACGAGATAAATAAGTATGAAACTGATTCTGATGAAATTAAAACCGAAATAGGTAATAAAAAGATTATTAGAATCAATCCATATACAAATATACCTATTAGGTTAAGTTTTGATGAAACTAATTATAATGATTCGATTATATTTCATTCAACTGTCGAATACGATGAAAGCCTAAATGAAATTATTTTTAAAAATGAATTTCTTGACTCTGTAGATGATGAAAATTTAAAAGTTGGATATTTTAAATTTAATAACGTAATTCATCCGTACTTTTTTGATACAAATCCAATTTTAGATAATCTAGATGTCGATATTCTAAAAAACATCTTTATCAAGATAGATAATCCTAAGCTTAAGACGGATAAAGTTCAAATTTTTTATCCTAGAGATTCAGGCATTAAATCTAATACTTTTTTCACTAATTTGAAGTCTGGATTAGGAAACGATAATGTAGAAGAAATTGAGATAGATAGAATTAATACAAGTGAAGGATGGAGATTTCCTCACAACTCAAAGCACCTTTCTTCAAAGGTCGATGATAATTTATGCTTAATAATAGATGATGGTACATCTACTGGAGATTCATTGATACAAATGATTGACGAAATTTCCTTTTATAATGCTAAAGAAATAATACTACTCTGTTTCATCGGGAGAATTAACGATCATAAAAGAGAATTTTTTTCAAGATTATCTTCAATAAAAGTTCAAAGAGGTAATTCTGTAGCGTTGTCAATTTTTTTTGCAACTCATTGGCATATTCCAACGTATTATTTGGATAGTAATCCGATTATTAAAGAAACAAACTGGCTAAGGGAACTAATCAAAGTTACAAATGCCCCAAATAGTATAAAAAAAATAGCTGAAAGAATTCTTGAAGAAATTAAACCAAAAAAAGAAAATTTTAAAGACTATAAGTATTTACCGAAAATAATTGGTACAAAAAAAACACCAAAGAAAGAGTTAATAAAAAGAAGAGAAGAAATAGGTAAAGTTATAGGTTATAGATTATATAAAGAAAGTTTTAATTATTTTAATGCATTTGTAAAAAAATATAGCTTAGAAAAGAAAGATGAAGAGGTAGATCGCTATAAAGAGATTGAGCTAATTTGTGCATGTTTTATTTATGAGCCATACCTTTATGAAAAACTATCTCTAATACTACCCGATGTTACCTTTTTAATAGAACAATTTGTTCGCTATTTGGTTTTTTCATATGACAATTACGAAAATCATAAGTCATATGATTGGGATAAAAAAGATGTAGTCCATTTGTTTTTTATTGTTTTTAAAGACGAAAAATTAATAGCAGAATTAACTAAAACTAAATTCAATAAACTTATTAAGTTCACTAATCCGTCTGAATCTTGTTTAGACTATGTACTCTATAAGCTATCTAGATACTTTCCTATATCAAATAACCATTCAAGTAATAAATTCATTAGGTCTTATATTTTAAATCAATTGATATATCAAAGTCAGCAAGAAACCCTAAATGAAGTAGAGCGAAATAAGATTGAAGTTTTTAATCATTTTATTGCTACGTTATCCATTAACGAATCTGTAGAAGATATATTGAATAAAATCCTTTCTGAATATTCTAAAATCAATCCAAAGAGTATTGATTATCACAATAAAAATCTCAAAGTAGACAAACAAGTTCTAAAGGAATTATTGACCGATATACATGGTAAGATTTATAAAGATTTAGATTATTCAGAGGACAAACAAAGTTTTATAAAATATTCTAAAAGATTAGTATGTTTTTTAGAAAATATTTTAGGGTTAAGTAGTACGCATCGAAGCTTCTTTATAGATGATAATATTTACAATGATATAAATTCAAATAACGAGAATTCACTAAGAATGCTTCATAAAGAATTTAATGATTTGGTTTATTCAAATGGGAATAAATTCAACGTAGAAAAGTGTAAAAATATTCTCGATAAGATATATGCTAATTTTATTAATAATAAATCTAATTTATTTGATTTATTTCAACAAATCCATACAGATAATGTATTGCTATTGTTGAAAGAAAGTATTCATTCAGGTTATAATATTATTGGAGATATTAATCAATATCAAATTGATTTTTCAGTATACATACCTAAACATTTTATGTCCTTAATATTTAAGGAGGTTAATGCTAATTTAAGACATTCATCTGGTGATGTAAATATAAGTATAACGAAAAAGCACCCCTATTTTGATATAGAGATACTTACAACCATAAAAAAAGGAAAAAAAGGAAGGAGTAATGGTACAGTTCTATTTAGTAATTTAAATAACTCTCCTTTTGATATAAAATATAAAAGTGAAATTGTTAATGATAAAAAGCAATTTCTTCAAATATTTAAGTGCAAAGAATTATGATAAATACTGAATTATATGATAGGTTAGAAGAAATAGTTTTTTTGTTGTGGGACAATGAAAAAGATTATAATGAAGATAGTACTCAAAAAAAAATAGGAGATTTATTTAGAGCGAAACATCGAGTTTATTCTATAGATGATTTAAAAAACATTTTTAGAAAGTATGATAAAAATCAAGAATATATTTTTTTTATTCATCTAGCCCATAACAACGAAAATGAAGGTCATCGAACATTTGTAGAACAGAAAATAGTTAAAGAATACCCTAAACTTAAATATTACTTTATTAGTAGAATTGATAGAGGAGAAATATATGCCAAAAAAGAAAAATTAAATGTTTATAATTGGGAAGGATATAGAGAAGAAATAGACAAAATATTTATCCCTCAAACTGTTTCAGAAATGGAGGGAGATATAAGAACCTTTGAAGAACAAAAGCAAGTAGTTACGGAAATAGATTTCCCTAAAATAAAATATGCAGTAATTACTGCGTTATTTGATGATGAATTTGAAGAATTAAAGAGGATATTCGATTTTCCAGAAGATAAAGAAATTCACACTAAAACTAAAGTGTTCTATAGAGGGTATTTAAAAGGAAAAAGAGAAATTGAAATAATTGCAGCAGTTCCTAATTCTACAGGAATGTTAGATACATCAATTATAGCTACTCAATTACTTGAGTTTTTTAAACCTGATTACTTGTTAATGTCTGGAGTTTGTGGAGGGGCTGAGGATACAGATTTTGGAGATATTGTACTAGCAAAGCAAATATTTACTTTTCAAAAAGGAAAAATTTCAGATATAAAAACTAAAAACGATAAGGGGGAATTAAAGAAAATTAACTTATATGATGAAAAAAATAATCTTATTAATTATAATAAGTTGTTTGATGATAACGGAAACCAGATAAGTGTAAGCATAGAGAAATTTGAAAGAGAAAATGATTCTATAATTCAGTTAAATAGCCTCGTTGAAGATAAATTAAACACTAAATTAAGTGATATAAAAAGAAGTATTAATGGAGCAATTTCAGAATCAACTTTTTTTAAAGATAAAAGTATTGATATAATTCTAGAACCGATGGCATGCAGTACCATGGTTATAAATAAAGAAGGGTATTTTGAAGACACTATTAAAGTAATTCATAGAAAAACAGCTGCTGTTGAAATGGAAAGTTATGGTGTGGCTAGGGCTTGTCAATTTGCAAATAATGGAAATACCATACCAATTATATTTAAGTCGGTAATGGACAAGACAGTAAATAAAGTTGATTCTGTGGCTGGAATTAATTACAAAAAATTTGCAGCATATACTAGTGCCCAGTTTATGAAAGAGTTGTTCATGAAAAATGTTATTTAGAATAGCTAAGTGCTCTATGAAATTTTTTCAGTAGATGTGCTATTTGATAAATTTTGTAGGCAATAATATACTTATGTAATCCAACATGACATAGTTTTTTGGTATAGTTATTGCTGTATAATAGTAGGTTAGACGAAGATACTTAAAGTAAAGTCGGTGATGTGAGTTCGATTCTCACTAGGGGTTCTAAAAGTCTAACAAATTTGCCTCTATAGCTCAACGGATAGAGTGCGACTATGATATTACTTAGAGTCATCTTTTTAGACGACTCTTTGCTTTTTACAACCTTTTTAGGGTCTCAACCCCATGTTCTTTATCTTCTATTTTAACCATCCTCTTTTGGACTTAGGGGGTATTTATTCTTCTTCATTTGATAAGGATATTTCAGTTAAAACAACTTTTTTACTTGGTAAAATATCTTTAACAACGGCAACGTTTGTTTCTTCTATTAAATAGTCAGATTTAGCTTTATCATGATAATACTTCGTCGCTGACTTGTATGGTTTTTCAAATAAAGATCTATATGTTAAGGCACAAAATGCATCAGATTTATTAGCTAGTTGGTAGAAAGTCTTATAATCAGCGGTTAAAATAACATCAGCTTTATTAGAAACACCTGACATAATAATCATAAAATCTCTTGTTATCCATTCTCTAGCCATCATGTACTCATGAGATTTAAACCCAAATGATGACGCTAGTTTGTTTAGTTCTTTATTTGCTAAATAAGGATATAATTGATTATTGAATAATAAACTTGTCTCTAAGTCAAAATCAACAAATTCAACATTATCACTATCAAGTACTCTTAATACTTTTTTTATTTTTTCGGAATCATTCTCTCTGGTTAGCAATTCAGAAATTACTATTGAAGAAATTATAAATTTCCTTGGTTTATCATCACTAGCTTTAGAGTTATTTAAATAATCTATGAGTTCTCTAGTGAATAAAATTCGATCATCTTTTACTTTTGTGTTTTCAGATGTAAAAAGAGCACATATAATACTTGTGTCAAGCATTATAACTTTCCAATCCAAAATACCTTTATCAATTACTGCCATAAATTGCTTCTATTATACCATCTAGCGAGTTTAAATTACTTATTTTTTCAAAAGGTATGTATCCTTCATTTTTTAAATTTTCAGACAATGAAAGACTACCTACTTTCTTAAAAGTTATCATTTCAGTATCTATAACACTACCTTTTTCAAATGTTCTTTTGACTCTAATTTTTACAGCCAGCTTCTGAGTGCCATAAAAATCTTTAAGTTTTAAATCTAAGTCCTTAGATATTTTTATTTGATAAGGATAACCATCTATTATAATATGTTTACTTTTTGAATTTAATGTTTTCCCTCCTAATTCCGATAAGTAACCATAAACTGTTTTTTGTGTATAATAGTACTTTATACTTTTTCCAGATTTTATTTCACTTATAGATGCTATTTTTTTCTTATTTTCATCATAAGCGTTAATGTAGAATTGTCCATCTAAAACTTTTCTTAAAGTTTTTGCGTAATTTCTTTGTTCTACATTTAAATCTTCTATCGATGCTCCTTCAATATTTCTATGGACAACCTTAAATCGTTCTAAATGGGTTTTGTGTTCACTTGAAAAATCTAAAGCATAGCAATTCCCTCTAATACTACTTAATGTACATTTCGCACCATCTTTTAAATCAATAGCCTTATACAAGTCTTTTAACAACTCAGCAATTAAATCCATAGAAACACCGTTCTCGGCATTTAGAGAATGTTTTTTATCGTCTATTTTTATTGAAAAGTTAAACATCTTTTATAGGGCTCTTATATGTTATTTCCTTAGTTGCATTTGCAATACAAACATCAAATTTTGAACCGTCGGTCATTTTTCTATTATTATATCTAAACGTATATTTATTTACATATTTAGTCAAATACTTGTCGCTTACATGGTTGTAAATACCATTTATTCCTCGTTTTAATAACGACCAAAAATTCTCAATGTTGTTTGTGTGAATTGCGCCATCAACGTACTGATGTGCAGAGTGTTTGATAAATTGGTGGTCATAGTCAGTAGCTAAAGTACGATAACTTTTCCATTCGTCAGTATATACTGTATCTCCTTTTACGATTTTTTCTTTTATAATTGGGATAATGGTTTTAGCTCTAGTATCTGCAACTAGCAACGCATAAACCTTACCATCACGCTCTAATATCTCAAGTATAGGAGTTTTAGTTTTCGCGCTTCTCCCTTGCGTTACTTTTGTTCTTTTATTCATCTGTTTATTCTTTTCAAGTCCACCATACCAACTTTCATCAATCTCAACAGTATTACGTTTTATTAGAGAACAAAGACGTTTTAGGGTTTTTTGGAGTTTAAAAAGTATTTGTGAACACATTGAAAAAAAGTTTCCTAGTTATTGGATATTGGTTAAAAAAACTAATAAATTTGAAACAGGCAGTTATTCACTTCAAATCGTTAGACCAAAATAATGGCTTTTTATAAATACAATGAAGATTTTAGTGTTGAAAAAATACGACACAATAGCTTAGATGAACATCGGGTTAGGTGGTGGGAGTATAGGGTAATATCTAAGTTATCAGAAGAAAAAGTAAAAGAGTTTTGTGTAAATACTTTAGTTCCTATACATTCAGAAAATTTTAAGAATAATCCCTTTTCACCTGAAATAGTCGAATTTAGAAATACTACTAACAATAACGATTTAAATATGGGAGATATGTTTATTTATATAGTTAAAAAAGAAACAACCGCTTAATTTGGGTTACACTAAGTATATCATTACCAAAATAAGTTTAGCATTCGCTATGCGAATATTCCGTTACGGTTATTAATACGCTTTAATAAGTACTTAAAAAAAGCGCATCAGTTTTAAAGGAAAATGATACGCTTAATTAGTTTTAATTAAAGGCTAATTCTTACTCACATTTAAAACAGTTAAACTATCATCATTGATAACCGTTACAGAATAGTTGCTTTGGATAATACCTCCAAAACTATTACTTCCTTTAGCGGTGAAATCTATACGATATACAGCGTCCTTGTATTCATCCGTCTGTTGTTGTAAAAAGGTGTATTCAGTTTCAGCATTCTTTAATAAGACTGGTGAAGCCATTTTTTCATTAAGCTTGCGAACTTTGTCTAAATAGCCAGCATTGATGGTTTCCTTTCTGTTTTTAACCGAAAAAGTTTCTTTAATATTCATATTGACAAATTTAAAACTAGCTGGGTCTTTCATTTTTTCTTTTAGTTTTGATGTGATGCTTTCTTTTATCTTTTCTTCTTTTGTTTTTTCTTTTTCACTGCAAGAAATAATAAAGGATAAGCCTAGAAATAATACTAATGTTTTTTTCATAATCATTTAATTTGTTCGTTTAGTTCCTAAACGAGTTAGATTTTTTGGAATAAAAAAAGCGTGGAACTGTAGCTTACTGCAAGGGAGGTACTGGTATACCAACTGCACAAATAAACTAAGCCCACGCCATTACGTGAGCATTAATCTATTTATCTAGTGCAGTTTTAAATTACCAGTTTTCCCTTGCAAGAATAAATAGCTAACGCTTTATTTCTTTGTATTTAATTAAATACGGTGTAAATATAAATAAAATCTATAAATGTAGTTCGGGTTAAATTTATAGGAGAGCAATGTGAAAAATGAAGTAAAGTCTTTTATTTTTAGATGTAAATTCTTATATTTGAAATGGTTGCGAATTTAAATCTTCCCCGAAGCCTAAGAGCTTTATATCTGTCTAGTGTGTTGGTAATATTTATTGTTTCTAATTAACACTAATGTAAACATGAAATTTTATTTCTTAGTTTTTGCCATTTTCTGCGTGCCATTAAAACTTACCTCACAAGAATTATCTAAACAAAACTTACGGTTTGAGGAAGCTTGGATTACTAAAAACATTGCTGATCAAATATTCATTAAAAATGATATAACGAAATTTTCTCAGGCAAAAATATTTTATGAGAAAGCAAAAAATACTTTAGAGAAAATTGATGAAATAGCAATAGTTAATTCAAACTATTACTACACAAATAGTAGTCAGACCGAAGCTCTAATATCTTATATCAAAATGGATATTGATTACAGGCTTCTATTACTTGAAAACAATATTGATTATTGGGGTTTAGAATATCATCAAAAAGTTTTACTACCAAATGAATTTGCTACGAAATATACGACCATGTTTGAAGATTTTGAAGATCTTCATGATGATATAAGTAAATGGTTTGATGAACTTGATGATGATAAAGATAAAAAATTACAAAATACACTTAGGCAATTGAAAAGTAGGTATAATCAAAGAGTTGCCAATGTTGATATGTCACAATATGAAAGAGAAATTCAATTTTATGATAATCAAATGTCGATTATGGCAAATAGCTATAAAAAAAAGATGGAGGAAGGTATAGCTGTTTCTAAAGATGCTGAAACAATTTTAAAAGATATAGAAACTACTGAGGAAGGTATAATGAATAACTTGCAAAAAGCGGCTGTATCATACTTTAGTAGTGATTTTATTGATGGCGATGTATCCGAACTAAATCAAGAATGGTATGGTAATATCAATAATCTTTCTGCTGAATCCTCAAAATTAATTCAAAACATTGCTGCTACAACCACTGGGTTTCAAGAATTATTAAGTACAGCTAAAGAGCTATATACTGTCTATAAAGATGTAAAAAATGTTATTGAATTAGGAAATCAAATCAATTCTAAATTGAAAAATGGAAACTTAAAGTTTGCTGATTATTTAGAAATCGGACTAGAAGTGTCTTCTAAATTAAAATTAAGTGATGCAACAAACGAATTGGGGATTGAGCTTGAACAAAAATTGAAATGGGCTTCTCAGACAAATCAATTCATTAATGAAGTTGGTGGTAATATTGATTTAACAAAGTGTCTTGAATCTAATAGCTTATCTGTGGATTGTATTCAAGATAAGCTAGGCAAGATTTCTGATGCCGGAGATCTGTTAGATAAAGAATATTTGAATTGGTTAAAGAATCAAGGAAAGGTAGTTTGGGGTAATAATAATTCTATTAATATTAATTCAATGGTTGATTCCTTAGGTTTAAAAGAGTATTTGGAATTAAGTAAAGAAATAGTTCCAAACTTAGAAGAATTAAAAAAGTATGAAACAATAATAAATTCACTAAATGAACTTGAAAAAGATAAGTACAAATCAATCTATAAGATAGGTGACATTATATTTAACAATGATTTAAATGATGAAATGAAAAAGAAATGGAAGGATTTTGTAAATAAAACAAAATCTTTAAAAATACTTATGCATTATCTTGATAATCAGAACTCAGTCAATTTTGAAAATCTATACTTTTCAATCATTGAAAATCAAAGGTCTTCAGTTTTAGATAAAATTGTAATTGAGCATGCATCATTATTTATAAGTAATTATGATAAATCAGGAACCAATAAAGAATTGAATAAAGTAATAGAAAAATATTTGATTGAAAATCATTTTGTTGATTTTAAGCTTATTCATCCGGACAATAGATTTTTTAGGAACATTACTCAAGCCGAATACTCTAAGTTATGGGATGGGGAAAAGATATTAATAAGTAATTCTAGTGTAAAAGCTCCAAAAAGAATGAAAAAACTTAACAAAAGGGATGATTATGAACTTGATAAGACAATTTCTCTATTTGTAAAATTATTACCTAAAGATAAAATTCTGGTAAACAATGCAAGAGAGTTATTGATTTCAAATAGAGATTTGATTTTAACAGACCCAAAAGATTTGTATCAGTCTTTTATTAAAAATCAAGTAACTATTTTATTGAATAGTAATTTATCTAAAGATGATGAAGAAAACTTATATAAATTAATTATAGCAGAATTTAATTTAGATGAGACATCTATAGATGATTATGTTGCAAAACTAGTAATAGGAACAAACATTCAAACAAACCCAAATAATTTTCCTGAGGAAAAAGCAAATTATTTTAAAGCTGAAATAGCGAGTAAAGTGCCGAAAGAGGAAGCTATTGGTGCTCCGCAAGAAAGCTTCAATAAGAACGATGCATTAGCTAAGCAGGCTATTGTTGCAGCACTGAATTATTACTATCCTGGACTGGGTCAAGTAGCTTTGGCAATTGATGGCTATTTTTCCGTAAATGATGGAGTTAAACAATATAAAGAGTTGCATAATAGAATGTCTGAAATTTCTAAAGACTTGTATGTTTTAGAAAGAGAAATTAGTAAGACTTCTCAAAAAAGAGATATAATATTTTTTGAAATGGAAAAAACAAAGTTATCTCAACAGTTATACAGTAATCAAAATATAGTATTTAGTAAAATGGAAGGCTTGATTAAGAAAACAACAACCGAAAACAGGCTTAAAATAAGAGAGTTTTTACCATTTTATTATTATTTATCTGAAAAACTCAGAGAACAGTATTTATTAATGAATAAAGCTCTTAAATTTTGGAAAGGCAAATCTTTTCAAGAAATGCTTGTAGGAAGTGCAAATAACTTAAAGTACGCCATTGATCCTGACATTCAGCTTTTTGAAATGTTTAACCATAAGCACATTGGAAAAAGAACTAATACTTTTGGTATTTATTCTGAACTTTTCGCTCTCAATAATCTTATTAGTAGTAATAAGGAAATAATAAAGTTTTCGAAATTAGATTATGATTTTAAGACAAAAAAATTTCCCTTAAATAAAAATGGTGATATTAGTTTTTCACATGATGATTTTAATAGTAGTGATTTAAGATATAATAAAAGAATAGTAGCAATCAAAGCTAAACTACCTTCTGAAGATTTTTCAGAATATGAGAATAAACGGCTTGTCCATTCAGGCATGTTCACAGTTTCTACAGAAAAAGAGGGCGTTGGGTTTGAAGTATTGGATGAGGTGAGTCTTAATTTATCAAATATTAGAGGAGAATTTTCTATAAATACAGGTGAGGATGAAATAATACTAAAAGACCTAAATAGAACAGATAAAGAAATAAAATCGAGTTTTGTTGGATATGGTGCAGCTTCGAGTTGGAAGCTTCACTTAGATGAAGAATATAATGTCAACGATTCAATACAGATACAAATTATGTATATATATAACTCTAAGAGATCAGATCTAATTAAAGAGAATGATTTAATAATGATGAATTATGTACATCCAATGTTTATAGATAGCGATAGGTTTGAAATATCAATCAGAGGGAGAGATATAAATTTCTCTGAATGGGCTATTAAAATGGAAAAAGAAGATGAATCGGTTAACGACAAACAAATAGATTCTGAAGAAATTAACCGTATTATAAAAAATAACCATTATACAAATTCTGATTTCGGATATATATACTCACCTATAATTAATAACGAAAATGAATAAGACTGTACTGATTTTTATAATTTCATGCTATTTTAATTTAAACTGTTTCTCTCAAGAAATTCAAGTTTTAAAAGGAGAGGTTTCAGCAAAACTAAATGCTAATACAATAATTCCACTATCTCACCCTTCAGAGGTTACCAATTCTAATATAGCCAATGACCCTTACATTTATCCTTATGAAAAAGTTCAAATTATTGCAACTGGAAATGTGAATTTAAATCCATGTGATTATCAAAAAAAAACAGATGGATTTTTAGGTTTTGGAAGAAAAAGGTATACAGAAAGAAGAAACTATAATAAGTCGGTATGTGATATTCCTAATAATTTAAAAATGAAATTAGGAAGCAAGGAATTTACATTTAGTGGATGCAAAAATAATACAATAAAATCCAATGTATTATTGCTAGGCCAAAGAGATGGAATTCAATTTGAAAACCATTTAAGTTTAATGGGGTTTATAAGTAAAGAATCTATCCCTAAATGTACAGGGACACCAGTACAACATGATGGGAAATTTGAACTTAAGATAATTATATACCCTCTTGAAAGGTATAAACAATTTAAAAAATTAATACAACGAAACAAGGTTTCAATTGACCTTTTAGATCGGTGGTTAAATAATCGACTTAAGACCCACTATAGAAGTTCTATAGTTGAAGATATAGCTAAAGTAATTGAAGACAATCAAGATAGTGGTAGTTATTCTACAAAAGAAAAAATACAAATTCTTGAATATATAAATAGGGAGATAAAGTCTGGAAACATTAGCGTGAATAGTCAATTAGGAAAGGTATATCTAGAAAACGGTAATTTTTCTGAAGCAATATCAGCGAATAAAACTGCAATTGAAATTTTGAAAAGCGAGGAGAATCAATATTTATTAAACAGTGTATACTATTCCAACAAGTTAGCAGTTGCTTATGAAAACCTAGCAATAGCTTTAATAGAGAAAGAACTTCGAACGAATCAAGATGATTTAAACCAAGCATCTTCTTATTATGGATTGGCCGCTCAATATTACTTAAGCGCATTTCAATACCAAAAAGCTTATAAGTGTAAATTAAATGAAGCTTCCGTTTTAAAAAGGATAAATGATGTTGAGTCATTAATAAAGGCACAAAATATTATTGCTAATAGTATAGGGACTTTTGATAAGCAAGGTTTATTTTATAATCTCAAGAGAGAAGATGAAATAGATATTGAAGAATGGGATAAAGGGAAATTAATTATTGATAAACCAGAAGCTCTTAAGTTGTTCTTATTACCCAATGAGAATTATAAATGTAATGAGGAGGGTAAAGACTGTGAAATTAATTTGAAGCTAACAGAATTTATCCTAAAGTCAAGTTCTGTAATTGAAGTCCCTGCAGATAGCTTAAAAAATTACAAATTAAATATTATTGCTGAAAGAATTGTTATTGGGTCTGATGTCGAAATTAGAAAACTTGTTATAAATGGAAGTGAATATGGATCAATAGGAAAGAAGGGAAATAATGTCGTTTGGAATGGGGGAGCTCCAGCACCAAAAGGAGGAATTGGAGGTGCTGGAAGAAAAGGGAAAAAGGGAGAGTCTAGTAATTTAAAAATTAATATATCTGGAAATTTATATTATTTTGGGAAAATAATTATCAATGTTTCTGGAGGTCAAGGAGGAAAAGGTCAACAAGGAGGTCAAGGAGGAGATGGTCTTGGAGGGCAGGTACAAGGAGGAGATATTAAAATTCCAGGAGGTGACGGCGGACAAGGAGGAAATGGAGGTGATGGCGGAGAAGGAGGGGATGTTATAGTTAAAATAGATAATTATACTTCCTTATCAAAAAAACAAATAGCAAGTAAAATTAATGTGAATTCAAAAGGAGGAGAGGGCGGCCTAAAAGGTGAAGGTGGACCTGGTGGAATACATATGCGTAATAGGCAAATTATTCCCTCTCTATCAGGGAAATCAGGAATAGTTGGAGAAGATAGTGGAAAAAAAGGAGAAGATGGAAAATATTTATTAATTATAAATAACGAGATAGTTTCAGATTCTACAAAACAATAGGTTTTTTGATTATGAGCTAACCTATGAAGCGGCTAATTAGATATGTAATTTATAAACTGTAACGAACCTTCCAAGGAATTTAACCATCCCCAAGTTTTTTTCACCTCTTCTGTTTGATTTTTTGCAAATTCAAATGTGTATTCTATACCAACTTTTGATGATGTGTAAGTAAGTTGGCAAACTCTTACACCAGCTTCATTTATTATAGAACTTGGGGTATTTGGATCAATCCCACTAACTCTACTTGTATTAATTATTTTGGCAGCAGCACATGCAACCTTAGAAACTGTAGGTTCAGGTACAAAACAAGCTGCGTTAGCTGCTAAATCTAATACAAAAACGACTATTTTACATCCTTCTTCAACTTCTCCCGAAGCTAATTCTTGTAAAAAACGCTTCTTAAATTTATCTGATTCTTGAGAATAACCAGCAATTATTATTGCGAATGTACAGCAAAAGATTAATATGTTTCTTTTCATTTTATTAACATTAAACTAATTGGTTTCAAGATAAGAAAAATAATTTTTAATTATTTTATTTATTATTATTCCTATGATAAATTTTAAGAAGTAAAGTTTACTAATAATTTGTATGTTTAAAATTTTCGTCGCGCACACGTATATAGACCATAAAAAAACCATCAAACAGTAATTTGTTCACTATTAAAAAGTGTGCAGTTTTGAGTATATATATAATTTGAATCTGCATCTTTATTTAATTCGTCTAGTTTTGTGCTAATTAATTTTCTAATCTCTTTTTTAAGATGTGTTTCGCAAGTATTTAAATCTCTATGATAAGTATTGAAGTGTCTTTTAAAGACGTTTCGACTTCTGTAAAACAATTTACGCCAATGAAAAGGGTTAAGTCTCTTATAATGACGATTTAGTTTGTTTTGGGATATCTGAGGTATTGCTTCAATATCTATTATTAATATTTCATCAAATTCTTTTAATAGCATTTCACATAAGAACTTATATAACTGTGATTTGAGTAAATCATCAAGTGTATATATGCCTAAACTATTAATATACCTTTTGCGATTACTTTTAATTTCAAAGCGAAATGTATTCTTATCCGTGTATGTAGGAAACTGTATACCTTTTGCATATGCTTTAATCATTTTGTAAACATTCGCAATCCCTTTTTTATTTGTTGAATGACTATATATGCAATATGAATACTTTCTATCTGCTCGAAACTCATTTTGTTTATGATATATCATATAAGCCAATAAGTCTTTAACGCAAATAAGTTTTTCAGGAATAATTACATTTAATCCAAACTCCATATTAATTATTTCTAAATGCTTTAATTTTAGATTGAACAATTTGGCAAAATCATTAAGTACTTGAATACTGTTCGAAACATTAAAATCATTTGCATTATGTAAATTGTCATTAAAGAAGTAATGAGGCTTAAAGCGTATGTATAAGGCGTCCTTAGTTAATTCAAATAAAATTTCTCTGTACTGTTTAGTTTGTTTTAAATTAATAGTCTCTCGGTCAAATAAGAGGAATTCTTTTGTTGAATAGAAAAATAATAAAGGATGATTCCATAAAAAATGTATTGTCTTAACATCTCTAGTCCTTAGTTTAAGGTAGTCAATCATAATTCTACTTTTTAAGTTTGACTAAAGAGTTTTCAACCTCACTACGCTTGTAATAAACGCGTGAACCTATTTGATAAGATTGAAGCAATCTACGTTTAGTGTAATTATGAATAGTAGATAAATCAACAGACAGTAATTTGCTTACTTCGTTACGTGTTAAATATTCGGTTGGAGATTTTGGTTCAAAGTGTTTTTTGAATTCCTCTAATTCAGCTTTTACACCTTCAATAATTGTTTCTTTTAGTTGTTCAGGAGTTACTTGAATGAATTGTACTTGTTGCATAATATATTTTTTAAATGTTATGCAACAAATAGCGGTTAGGGTTTTTCTAGGGTTTCCCTAAAAAGAAGTAAGATGATTTAATTAGGTTGTTTATATCCTATGTTAATAAGTTGTTCTTTTGCTATTTCAACTTTTTTTAGATTACTTAAAGGGTTGTTTTTTTGATTTGAGGTTTTGCTTAACATAGGGTTTAAATAGCTTTGCATAGTTGATTGTTTCTCTCCTGTAATAAAGCTTAAAGCTTTTGCAAATAAATTGGTAGATGATATGAAGGGTTCTTGCTCTTTCAGAAAATTAATTATCCCGAGCTTTTCTAAATAGATAATCTTCTCTGAAGCAGATATGTTAATTTTTGCACTAGCTTCTACTAAGTTATTTTCATTTGTTATTTCAAAAAAGTAATCTTGTAATTCGATTGTTTTAACTGGGTTTCCAAAATAGTTATTAGTGTATTTGTATAAACGCTCTGAAAAGTCGTTTGTAAAATCTATTTCTTTTTTAGTCATTCTTGAAATTTCAATCTGGGCTTTGTTATGTAGTTCTCCGAATATCTCCATCTGATACGTCCATCTCTCGTTGTTGTCAAAATATTCATTGTAATCTAATTCTTTTTTACCCTCTTTGGTATTAGTGATTTTACTAGTTATAATTGTTAATATTAAAAAGAGTAATGTAAACTTGAAAGCGCTTAATATGTGGTCTTTGTCGTTAGTATTTTTTATTTGTTTTAATAGTTCGGAGTTTACTTCATGTGGAAGATGTTCGTAATTGTAATAAAATAGAGATGAAGTATCATATAGAGTATTGAAAAAGCCTTTTAAGTCATCGATCTTTATATTGTATTCTTTTTCTAATACTTCATGGTAGAAATTATAAACACCTTTATTGAAATCATTTTTTATTATCTCTTTGAGGCTTAATTCTTTTGGTTTAGGGTATTCTAACATTGTTTAGTTTGATTTATGAATGACAGTTAAATTTGTTTCATTTTTCTCTTTTTGGGATTGTAGAATATAAAAGTCAGCGATTTGTTGAGCGAAATCGAAGGAGTTTTTTCCAATATAACCATAAAATGTTTTTTCACTACTATGAGCTGTTATTTGCATTATTAAGGGGGTTGGCAGTTTACCATAAAGATTAGTTGCAAAAGTACGTCTACAAATATGAGATGAAACTAATTGCCACTTCTCATAAACTCCTACTTCTCTCCTCATTGTTTTTGGGTTTAGTTTTTTACCTTCTGTCATCACATTTATTTTTGCTAATCTGCAAACTTCTTTTATGTAATTATTAAATTTTTGCAAAGATATTTTGTGTGGAAGACCGTCTTTTATAATCTTTTCAGTATTAGGTAAAACAGGAATAGTTACACTTTTCCCAGTTTTTTCCTGCACCAATTCAATCACTTTTAGACCATTTCGAGTTTTAAAATTACTTTGATTAATTTTTAGTATATCATTTCCACGTTGTCCAATGTTACAGCCAAGTAGTAGCCATTTCTTTGCGTTGTTTAAATAAGGTTGGGAAAGGTGAGTATGTTCTATTTTTTCAATTTCTTTTTCATTAAAGTATATAACGTATTCGTTTTTTACTCTAAAACCAGATACCCTAGATAATTGTTTGTCCGTTTTGATGTCATTCATTTCAGCGTCTAAACAAATTGATTTTAGATTTCCTAACATTCTACCAGTATAACCAATAGAATAGCTTTTGTTTTCGGTCATCCATTTCAAAAACTTATCTTTCATAATTAAGTTTACATCGCTAATTAATAGTGGTGTGCCACCTTGGTACTCAGAAATTATACCTGACAATCTTTTGTAGTCATTAATTCTACTTATACCTAACCCAACTCCACCTTTAGAATTTCTTCTTAAATGTGCGGTGCTTAAATAGTGATTAATGTATTCTGTTATAATGTTGAGGTTGCTTTTCTGTATACCTTGGTTAAAATGATTGTCAATTTTATTGCTTAACCAATCTCCGTTTATCGTTATGCCTTTCACATAGTCAACATTGTATTCCGTATGTATAAAAGTTTCTAGCTTTTGTAAATCTGTGATAAGGTTCTTGTTTTCTGCTGTATTTTGTTTGGGTAGATTTGTATTAGAGCTCCAATCATTTGGGTTTATTGATAGCCCTGTTTTTCTTTTTGGTGTATTTCCTCTTGATATGGAAAAACGAATATAAATAGGGGTTAGTTTGGATTTACCTTGAATAAAGAATCTGATTGTTGCCATTGTTTGAGTTTTGTAGAACCAAATATAACAATTTAGGCAACATTTAGGCAACCAAATTGCAATTTTAGACAACAATATTAAATCTGTTTAAATTATATTGCAATTTTTTAAAGTTCATTAAGTATCGATTTTATTGAGTTAACTGTAACCTCTGTTGAGATTTTGTTGGAAGTGTAATTGAATAGGTTTTGCGCTCTCCGCCCGCACATATTAAACTATAAATATGTAGTTAAAAGCTTCTCATTTTTGAGAAGCTTTTTTTATTTCAAATTCAGTCGTAGCTTTAGTTAAGAATTACTTTGATAAAACCTTGTATAGTTACTTCTTTATGGAATGGGTGGTGTGTTGTAAGAATGTTTTTTAGGAGAGATATATTTCGTTTTTCAAAAGTAGGTATTAACTCATCATTTAATTAAGCCAAAACTATTGATTGAAAATTCAGAAAAGATTTACTTTAAGTAAAAAGTAAAAGGCGAACTTTTGTTCGCCTTTTGTCCCAACGCAACCATAAACTTAACCTACTTATAAAGTTATGGGTAATCAAACTTAGGGTTATATGCTCTAATAACAATTTAGAATGTAATAAAAGAGGCTATATTCAAATAGATGGATGATAATTATGATAACTGTGTTTAATATTCAGTATGAAATTATATAATACTTAAATTATCTGCTGATGATAATACTCATTTGCTTCTTTAGGCATAATTCGTTCAAATAGTTCTTCTAAAGCTGTTACACTATTGTTACCAATATTTTTTGTATTGAAAACAAAACTATTCCCAGAATATAATCGGATAATTAAACATGATTTAATAAAAAGAATTTTCTTTATATCTTTAATTTTAATACGATGTCCTTTAAGGCTGTTGAACCTTAAAAAGATAGTCTCTTTGTTATACCTAATATAGTTAGTGAAAATAAGAGAACTAAAAAACCCTATTATTTCTGCAAGAATAAATGCTATAAGGTAAATATACCACTCAAGGTTTTCATTAGTTAATAGGAGCAGGATTGCAACAGGGATAAAAATCAGCAAACTTAAATAATGCCTATTGATCCTTTCAAAATAAATTTTTTCCATAATATCAAAATTATAGAGAACATTTATATTAGCAAATGATAATGTAATAAGCGTTAAGTATTCTGAATAAATGGTTTTTTACTTAATAATTTGGGTTAAACCTTATAAAAAGAAAGTAGAATTTTTATCTGTTTATTATATATAGTATTCGGTAGTAGATTTAATTTCCTTTAAAACAAAATAGCTTTCTAGTACCCCAATATTTTCAATCTTAGATAATTTTAATCGAACAAATTCGTGATATTCGTCAAGACTGTCTAAATTTATTTTTAAAAAAAAATCAACTTTTCCAGCCATATGATAGCACTCTTGCACTTCCTTTAATGCTTTAATTTGCTTATCAAATTTATCTATAAAACCTTCATTATGATATCTTAATGAAACCATGCAAATGGCAGTTATGGGAATATTAAGTAGCTTTTTATCTAAAAGTGCTACATACTTTTTGATGTACCCTCTTTTTTCTAATCTTCTTATACGTTCATATACTGGCGACAATGTTAGGTTAAGCATTTCTGCAACCTCTTTAGTTGTTTTTTTTGAATCTTTTTGTAGAATTCTTAAAATTTTAAGATCTACTTCGTCTAGTTTTTCCATTTGAAGATAGATTTTCTTTTTTATATATGTAATCGATATTGTTTAAAGATTATATTATTGTTTAATTAGATAATTAAAGATAAAATTACTTATTTTTTTAGTATCTAAGGGTTTTTTAATTGTAAAATGAACGAAATATTTAATTTTATTCTTTAATTATTTCAATAAAAATGAATCAAGAAATCATATTAATAACTGGGTCTAGCGGACAATTAGGAACTGTTTTAACAGGAGAATTACAAAGAAAATATGGTATAGATAATGTAATTGCCTCTGATTTGAGATATAATAGAGATTTTAATGGGCAATTTGAAGTTCTTGATGTTTCAAATTTTGAAGCGATAAAAGCTACCATTTTAAAATATAAAATCACTCAAATATACCATCTTGCAGCAATTTTATCTGCAAATGGAGAAAAAGCACCTTTAAATACTTGGGATATAAACATGAAAACTTTTTTTAATGTTTTAGAGGCTTCAAGGTTATACAATATTAAAAAAGTGTTTTTTCCAAGTTCTATTGCCGTGTTTGGTAGTAATGTTGAACGATTAAATACACCTCAGTCTTCTAATTTAATACCTTCAACAGTTTATGGAATTAGTAAGGCGGCTGGAGAAAACTGGGGAAATTATTATTATGAAAAGTATGGATTGGATGTTCGCTCTTTAAGGTATCCGGGTGTTATTGGATACCAATCTTTACCAGGAGGAGGCACAACGGATTATGCTGTAGATATTTTTCATAAAGCAGTTAATAATGAAAAATTTGAGTGTTTTTTAAATGCATCAACTATGTTACCTATGATTTATATGGATGATGCAATTAGAGCTACATTAGAATTAATGGAAGCTCCAAAGGAAAAAATAACAGTAAGAACATCATATAACATTGCAGGTAGCAGTTTCAGTCCAGAGCAATTAGCAACAGCTATAAAAGAAGTTTGCCCAAATTTCGAAATAACATACAAACCAGACTTTAGGCAAGATATAGCAAATTCTTGGCCCATGAGTATAGATGATTCTGAGGCAAGAAAAGATTGGAATTGGCAACCTAAATTTGATTTAAAGCTAATGACAGATGTCATGCTGAAAAACCTAGAACTTAAATACAATAACAACCCTATAACTATATAATTTATGTACGGCAATATAAAAGATGATTTAATAAATGAAATAGAAACTATTAAATCTAACGGTCTTTATAAAAATGAGCGTATAATTACCTCAAAACAAGGGGCAAATATAAGCACAACAACTGAGGAAGAAGTTCTAAATTTTTGCGCTAATAATTATTTAGGATTAGCTTCTAACTCTGAAGTTATTGAAGCTGGAGTAAATGCTATTAAAGATTATGGTTTTGGGTTATCTTCGGTTAGGTTTATTTGTGGTACACAAGATATTCATAAAGAATTGGAGCAAAAGACTGCACAGTTTTTAGGCATGGAAGATTGCATTCTATATGCCGCAGCTTTTGATGCCAACGGAGGTTTATTTGAACCTTTGCTTTCTGCTGAAGATGCAGTTATTTCTGACGCTTTAAATCATGCCTCTATTATTGATGGTATTCGTCTATGTAAAGCCAAAAGGTATAGATATTTACATAATGATATGTCTAGCCTTGAAGAACAACTTCAACAAGCAAGTTCGTCTAGGCGAAGGCTAATTGTAACAGATGGATCTTTCTCAATGGACGGAACCATTGCGCAATTAGATAAAATTTGTGATTTAGCTGATAAATATAATGCTTTAGTAATGATTGATGAATGTCATTCAACAGGGTTTATGGGGACAACAGGTAGAGGTGTTCATGAACACCATAATGTTATGGATCGTGTTGACATTATTACTGGCACATATGGTAAAGCTTTAGGAGGTGCTTCAGGAGGTTTCACAGCAGCTAGAAAAGAAATAGTTGATATTTTAAGACAAAATTCTCGCCCTTATCTGTTTTCAAATACTTTAGCGCCAGCCATTGTCGGGGCTACATTAAAGGTGTTAGACAAAATATCAAATTCAACAGAATTAAGAGATAAACTAGAAGAGAACACAAAGTATTTTCGTTCAGAAATGACAGCGGCAGGTTTTGATATTATACCAGGAATTCATCCTATAGTTCCAATTATGCTGTACGATGCAAAATTGGCTCAGAGTTTTGCTAAGTACCTATTAGAAGAGGGTATTTATGTTATTGGTTTTTTCTTTCCTGTAGTACCAAAAGAAAAAGCTAGAATAAGAGTGCAATTGTCTGCTGCACATAATAAAGAGCATATTCAAAAGGCAATTAAAGCTTTTGTTAAAATAGGTGAAAAATTAGAAGTTATTTAGGAGCTTTTAATATTAAACAACAAAAACATAAATGACATCACTTTTTCTTTCATCTTTTTCCTAAGAATTGAAAAGGCCTTAACCATTTGCTTTTCAACAGTATTAACAGACACGTTTTGATATTCCGCAATTTCAACATATGTTAGACCGTCCTGTTTGCTTAATAAGAATGTTTCTTTGCATTTAGGCGGTAATTGTTCTATTTCATTTTGTACGAGAGCCATTAGTCTATTCGTTTCAGACGCGTCCTTTATTTCAATAATTGTCTCTAAACCTTCAATGTATTTTTTTTCTAGAATTGTAACGGCTATTTCTTTCCTATATTGATCTATAAATTCATTGTAAACTGACTTATAAAGGTAATTCTTAATAGAAATATCAGGACTTAACTTTTTTCGATTTACCCACATTCGTGTAATAACATTTTGAACAATATCTTCCGATTTAAAGTTATCTCTTGCAAGATTACTGGCATAATCACATAACTTTTTATAATGAAGGTCTACCAAATAAGAATATGCGCCAGTATTACCTTTTTTAAGGTGTTTGATAAGTTTTTTTTGATTAGAAAATACGTAACGCAATTAGATAATATGGAATTAAATTAAAACAAATTTAATTTTTTTTTTAATAAAGCGTGGTGGTATAGTAATTTTAGTTTCGTTATACAATTATAGATGCCGTAAAAGAAATGGATAAAAAGACCGAAATAATAATTACAAAGTTTCTTACTAATGAAGCAAATATCGATGAGCTTAGGCAATTGGAATTATGGATAAGTAATCCTAAAAACGAAATATTGTTTCTTGAATACATCAAGGCCAATACTTTTTCTAATATGGCTGTGAGTAAATATAATATTAAAAAAGCCAAGGAAAATATTGTTCGTAGTATTCGAAAAGAAAAGCGTAAGAGTAGTAATATATTAAAATACGCAGCCGCAGCAGTGTTTATTGGAATATTGGCTTCGAGTTACTTTTTTAGAGATAATATATTTAATAACCCTGTCGAAAACACCCCAGTAATTGTAAATAATATTGAGTCTGGAACAGACAAAGCAACATTAACGTTAAGTGATGGTTCTGTGGTAGCCCTAGAAAAAGGGGAGTCTTTTAAAACTAAAAATGCAAATAGTAATGGAGAACAAATAGTTTATGGCTCGGCTAAAAAAAATAAATCTTCCGAAATAGTATACAATTATCTTACGATTCCAAGAGGGGGTCAG
The DNA here is from genome assembly GCA_947501105.1 of uncultured Flaviramulus sp. Taxonomy (GTDB): domain Bacteria; phylum Bacteroidota; class Bacteroidia; order Flavobacteriales; family Flavobacteriaceae; genus Wocania_A. Next base: position 957,807 of record CANMUP010000001.1, read on the forward strand.
TTTTTCGTTAAACTCTCTGATGGAACCCAAGTTTGGTTAAACTCTGAATCTCAACTAAAATACCCAGTAAGTTTTATTGATGGAGAAACTCGTAGTGTAGAATTAGTATATGGTGAAGCATATTTTGATGTGTCTCCAAGTACAAAACATAAAGGCTCCAAATTTAAAATACTTACTGATGTTCAAGAAATTGAAGTTTTAGGAACAGAGTTCAATATAAAGGCTTACCAAGATGAAAACACCATATATACAACATTAGTTGAAGGACTGGTTTCGGTTAAAAATGATAGTAAAACAGAATTTTTAAAACCTAAGCAACAGTCAGTTATTGATGTAGTTACTAATGATATAAGGGTTAGAGAGGTTGATGTTAATAGTGAAATTAGCTGGATTCATGGAGAATTCATTTTTTATAAAAAGCCATTAAAAGAAATAATGAAAGTGCTATCTAGGTGGTATGATGTTACTATAATTTTTCAAAATAAATCTTTTGAAAATACAGAATTTAATGGAGAGCTAGGAAGAGACCAAAAAATAGAAGACGTATTAGATTTAATTAAAAAAACAAAAATCATTAATGCTTATGAAATAAATAATAATACTATCATATTAAAATAAAAAGAGGGTCGGAAGTATTAACATCTCACCGCAAACATTTCCTCCCCCTTTAGGTAATTAATCAATTAAATGTAACTAATTAACACATGCAAATTTATGAAAATTAAACCAACTAAAGTTTTGTTCTTTTTTAGAAAGAAACTGCTAACAATCGTTATGAAAACTTTAATATTCTTTTTCTGCTCCGTAGTTTTCAGTTTAACTCCGAACAATGTTTTATCCCAGAATGTAAAAGTGGTAATAGACCAGGATAAAACTGTAAGTATTGATGAGGTTTTTAAATTAATCAGTAATCAAACAGATTATAAATTTATTTATCAAACAGATTTATTTAAAGACCTGCCTAAGGTTCATATAACTAAAGGAACCATCAGACTAAATAAATTATTGAAGAAATGTTTTTCAGTCAGTAATTATAATTTTGAGGTTTCAGAAAACAATTCAATTGTTATTAATGAGAAGCCAGAGGTAATAATTAAAAAAATCAAACAAAAAACCCTAACTGGTACGATAACCGATAACTATGGTGTTCCACTGCCAGGTGTTAATGTTATAGTTAAAGGAACCTCAACAGGAACCTCAACAGATTTTGATGGAAACTTTAGTTTAGATGTAGAAGAAGGAGCTATTCTTGTTTTAAGTTATATAGGTTTTAAAACAACTGAAATTGTTGTTGGAAGCCAAACTGTAATTAATGTTGCTTTAGAAGAAGATGCTGCAAGTTTAGATGAAGTTGTAATTAATGCCTTAGGTTTTGCTGTTAAGACTGATAAGTTAGGTAGTGCCGTATCTAGTGTTAAAGCAGAGGCGATGACTAGGTCTGGAGAAACTTCTGTAGCCAACGCTATACAGGGTAAAATGTCGGGTGTTAATATTACACGTTCAAATGGCGACCCTGGTTCTGGTTCTAATATTAGAATTAGAGGTGCTAATACTATATTTGGAAGTACGCAACCACTCATTATTGTAGACGGTATCCCTATTAGCAATAGTAACTCACAAGGTGGAGCAAGTTCTTCTACAGGAAACGGTACATCACAACAATCACGTTTAAATGATATTAATCCTAATGATATTGAAACCTTACAAGTTTTAAAAGGAGCATCTGCTGCAGCTTTATGGGGATCAAGAGCATCAAATGGTGTAGTAATTATTACAACTAAATCTGGAAAAAAAGGGTTTAGAGTGTCTTTGAAAACATCCTTAGCTCTTGATGATGTAAATGCAACAGCACCACTTCAATCTAATTATGGACAAGGATTAAGTGGCAGATTTAGATATGGTTATTTACACGGCTGGGGAGATGAAATATCGACTAGAGCTGGAGGAGAAGATGCATTTGATACTTCTGGAGCTTATTTTATAGGAGATCAAACAGGTAGAACATATTATGATATTGCAGACGGAACATCTACCAATCTTCATGGTGGAAAAAACTCTAAAGAAACTTTCCTTGACAAAAATTTCGATCAAGTATTCCAAACCGGAGTTTTATTGGAACAATCAGTCAGTATAAGTGGTGGAGACGATAATAGTAATATCTTTTTCAGCTTAGGAAATACAGATCATGAAGGTGTGGTTAGAAATAATGATTACAAAAGGCACACAGTAAATTTAAGTGCTTCTCGTAAGTTTAATGAATTCATCAGTTTAAAACTTAAAGGCAAATATTCAAGAGTAAGTGCTAATAGAATTCAGCAAAATTCAAATACTGCAGGACTGTTATTAGGCTTCTATAGAAATATTTCAGATTTTGACATTGAAGATTATACAGGAACTTATGTAAGTGCTTCAGGAGCAGAAACAAGTGGTCGTCATAGATCGTATAGAAACCCTATTGGAGCAAGTGAAAGACCTCGTTATAATAATCCGTTATGGACAACCAATAAACAAAAAGCACCAAATATTGTAAATAGGCATATTTATTCTGCTGAACTTGACCTTTTTCCAGTTAAAGGCTTAAATGTTAAGTTAAGAGGAGGTGTTGATACTTATAGCGATGATAGAACTTATTTATATCCAAGAGGATCTGCTAGAACAGGGTCTCAACCACGACTAGAAGGTAACTTAACTTTTGAAAGTATTGGAGCAACAGAATTGAATTTTGATGCTATTGCTAAGTACGACATAGATATTAATGATAAAATTAGTTCTTCGTTTGTATTGGGTTGGAATGTTAATGATAGAAAATTTAATAGAGAAACCACTGTAGGTAGTGATTTTATAGTAAATGCTGAAATTTATACTTTAGATAATTCGCGAATAATTCAAGCCGATAACTTTATAAGTCATCGTAGATCTAACAGAGGGTTTGCGACTGCAAATTTTGGAATAGATAATCAGTTATTTATAGATTTATCTGGTACAGTAGAAGCGGCTTCAACAATTAATGATCCGTTCTTTTATCCAGCAGCTAGTGCAGCATGGCAATTTTCTGATGCTAGCTTTTTTCCAGAAGACAGTTTTATAAGTTTTGCAAAAGCTAGATTAAGTTGGGGTAAAGTAGGTATTCAACCTGGAATTTACCGAAGTGCTACAAACTATGAAGGAGATTTTACTTATAGTAATGGTATTTTTGGAAACCTTTCTTCAACTAATCATGGTGGAGGGTTTAGGTTAGATAATCAATTAGGTAATGCAGATTTAAAGCCAGAAATAAAAACAGAAATTGAAGGAGGTTTAGAGCTACGCTTTTTTAATAATGCATTGTCTACAAGCTTCACGTATTACTCTAATGAGATAGAGGACATATTGCTAACGTTAGATAGAGCGCCTAGTGGTGGGTTTACAAGTATTTATACCAACGGAGCGTCTATGAAGAATAATGGCTTTGAATTTGAGTTTAGCGCTAATCTATTTAGAGATCATGAAGATTGGTCGTTCTCTCCTTACGGTAATTTTGGTACTAATAAAAACGAAGTAACTAGTTTATCTGGAGCAGGTGTGCAATTATTAACAGGCTTTGGTACAGGTGATTCTGTAGCAGCTGTTGGATATCAAATGGGAGCATTATTTGGAGGTAAATTACCGCGCAATGCCGATGGAAGTATAGAATTAGATGCTAACGGATTTCCTGTTGGAACACCAGTTTATGATGTTATTGGTGATCCTAATCCAGATTGGACAGGTGGTTTAGGATTTAATCTAGGGTTTAAAAATCTATCTATGAATGTTTTATTTGAACATTCTCAAGGAGGTGATTTTTACGATATGACTAGACAGGTAAATTCGCAAAGAGGTTTTAGTGCTGAATCAGGAAATAAAGTAACTATCCCAACAGGAGGTATTGTTGATGTAAATGGAAATGCATATACAGCTGGAGATGTTGTTAGAGGTAATTTATATGATTTTGGTGCAGGACAAGTGCTATTAGAACAAAACTGGTATCGAGGTAATGGTGCTGGAAACAGAGGGTTTAGTGAGTTATGGTTACAAGATGCAACATGGACTCGTTTAAGAGAATTAACACTAACATATTCTTTAGGGCAAAAAGTATTGGACAAATTAAAGTTATCAGCGGTTGCTTTTAGTGTAACTGGTAGAAACTTGGTTTTATGGACTGATGTGATTGGTAATGATCCGGATAAGAATTTTGCAGGTGTTGGTAATTCTAGAGGGTTAGATTATTATACAAACCCATCCACTAAGTCTTATATGTTTAATTTAAATATAACATTTTAAAAAAATTAATTATGCGATTATTTAAAACAAGTTTAATTATAACAACCTTTATCTGTTTAGTAGCATGCCAAAGCGTTGTTGACGATATAAATGATAACAATCCAAATAAAATTGGAACTGTAGATGGTGAAACATTATTTACAGGAATGCAATTAGCAAATACAACAGCTCAATCTGGTTATTTAAATTGGGCAGCAGGAGTTTGGACAGGTAATTTTGTTGGTTCAGGTAGATTTGCTCCGGTACAGAATTATGAATACGGGAATACCAATTCAAATACACCTTGGCGTAATATTTATGTTGGTGTTGTAAAGCAAGCTAGAGAAATAAGAAGTGGAATTGAAGTTACTAATAAAGATTTTTTCTATGGTGCTTCAAAAGTTTTAGAAGCTTACGCAGTAGGTACAGCAGTAAATGTATTTGGAGATGTACCTTATTCGGAAGCGAGTAATGATGAAATATCAACACCAAAATATGATAGCCAAACTGTTGTTTATACAGCGCTACAAAATTTATTAGATGAAGGTATTTCAGATTTACAAGCTGCTGGTACAAGTGGTGGTGTAAGCGAAGATCTTTACTTTGGTGGAGATTCAAGCAAATGGATTAAAGCAGCTTATACATTAAAAGCAAGATTGTTTTTAGATGTTAGAGACTATTCAAGTGCGTCAACCGCAGCTCAAAATGGGATATCTTCAGAGTCAGAATCTATGAAATATTACCCTCCAGCTGTTGTTTTAACGGGTGATACAAATTTATTAAATCAATTTTTTACTGGTAGTTTCCCTGATGATTTAACTACAGAAGGATCATTTTTAATTGATTTGGTAGGAACTGGTGCTAGCAGTAGAAACAATACTAAAACTGATGAAGTAGATCGTGCTGCTTACTACTATGATGGTGTAAATATTAATCTATCAGGAATAGCAGCAAACAACGAGCCAATGAATCAGATATCATACCAAGAGAATCTGTTAACTTGGGCAGAAGCATCATTACGCTCAAACTCAACTAATTTTAATTCAGCTTTAGCTAAACTAAATGAGCATAGAGCTAATTTAAGAAATGGAGTTTACTTTTCTACAAGTTCAGGGGTTTATGACGATTATGTAGAAGCTGACTTTGAAGCGGGAGGCATTGAAAATGCTGATAGTTCTTTATCAAAAGAAGATGCTTTGCTTAGAGAAATTATTGAAGAACGTTATGTAACTTTCTTTGCAGATATTTTAAGCTTCAACGATATTAGAAGAACTGAAAAAGATGCTGCAGCTTTACAAGTGCCTGTACCTTTCAATACTGGGTCGCAAAGACCACAACGATTCTTATATCCGTTTGATGAAGAAAATACTAATGCGGATAATGTACCAGATATAGCAGATATTTTTGTGAAGACACAAATAAATCAATAGACAAAAAAGTTTGATTTTTGAGTTAGTGTAGGGGTTGTTTTTAATCACTTCTTATTAAAGACAATCCCTCATTTTAAGTAATGGCGAGTAGTTATATAAGCCTATACACTAATATTTTATTCTCAATACTAAAGTAAACCTATATGAAGCTTTTTCAATTTATTTTTTGTTTGGTTGTAATAAGTAGTATACTTAGTTGTAATAAAGAGGTGTCTGAGGATACTACCTTTTATACAGATTTTAATGGCTCAAAATTAACCAAAGTGGAGAAGACAGGAGCAAATAAATATACGGCTTATATTTCTCCAGCTTTCGAGCCAGTAAATAAAAGCCCATGGTTTGCTTTTGGTATTAGTTCTAAAACAAATAAAGAGATTGAGCTAAAGCTTAACTATGGCAAGTATAAACATCGTTATGTTCCTAAATTAAGTGTTGACAAAAAGAATTGGGAAAAAATTGATTTTCAAAAAATTAAGATTGATACCAGTACAGGAACAGCCACATTAAAGTTAAATGTATCTCCTCAAAAATTATATATAGCTGCTCAAGAAATAGAATCGTCAGATGACACCTATTTATGGATGAATCAGTTATTGACTAAGCATCCAGAAATAAATAAAATTGTTGCTGGTAAAACAGTGTTGAATAAAAACAACTATGCTTTAGAAATTGCTAATGATAGCATTATAAATACAGTAGTATTAATAGCTAGACAGCATCCGCCAGAAATTCCAGGCGGTTCTATAGCATTTAAAGCTTTTTACGAAGAACTATTAAAGAACTCTAAAACAGCCAATACTTTTAGAAGCAAATTTAACATCTATACGTTTCCTTTATTAAATCCAGACGGGGCAGATATGGGCAATTGGAGGCATAATGCCAATGGTATGGATTTAAATCGTGATTGGGTAGATTTTACACAACCAGAAACTCAAATGGTTGATAAATACTTAATTCATAAAACTAGTGAAGGAAAAAAAATTCGATTTGCGCTAGATTTTCATACTTCATATTCAGGACCATATCTTTTAATTTTAGATTCTATAAATGAAGTAAAGAAGAATGAAATTATTCCAAATTGGATTCGTCGTATTGAAAATAACTCAGAGTTTAAGGTTGAAGCTAGAAGGCGTGCCCAAAACCTCCCCTATTGTTATAATTATTTCTTTAACAAGTATGATTGTGAAGCAGTCACCTATGAAGAAGGTGATGAGGTAGATAGAGATATCATAATAAAAAGAGCCCAAGTATACGCCCACGAATTTATGGCAACATTAAATAAAAGCAATAATTTTTAAAGAACGAATTTATGAAACCATTTCATCGTAATTATTTAGTATTAATTATTCTAATTATTATAAGCTGTAAAAGTACAGATACTGTTTCTTTTAAAACACCTGTAGATACTACAACCAAATCAATTACATCTCAAAAAAAGCAAATATTTGCTTTAGATGGTTTAGGAGTCTATGCCAGTAATGAGTTTGATGGAGCAAGATTAAATGGGTTAAAAGAGTTAAATGATAGTACAGCTATTCTTTTAATAAACCCTGAAAATGAACCCATTAATAATAGTGCATATTATGCATTTAAAATTTGGTCAAAAAACCCAAAGTCGTTTTACTTAAGGTTTCAATACCCAAAGGGATTTAAACATAGATATGCTCCTAAATTAAAAAAAGATGAAGATTGGGTTATTATAGATTCTACAAATGTTTTCAAAAGAGATAGTATTGTAACTATAAAATTAAAATTGAGTAAATCCCCTTTAGCTGTGGCGGCTCAACAAATAAATTCGTCGTCAGATGTTAAATCGTGGTACACAAATTTAATTAAAGGAAAGGAAGATTATGTTCACTTTAGTAATTTTGGAAAATCAACATTAGGACGAAATTTACCTGTTCTTGATATTTATAAAGGAGATAAAAAAAGGAAAGACATTATTGTTCTATTAACGCGCCAGCACCCACCCGAAGTTACCGGTTATTTTGCGTTTCAAGAATTTTTAAAAACCATTTTAAGTCATTCTAATATTTCTGATGCTTTTTTAAATAAATATAGAGTTTTGGCCTTTCCTATTATGAATCCTGATGGAGTCGATCTTGGACATTGGCGTCATAATGCTGGAGGTGTTGACACAAACAGAGATTGGTCAGTTTATAATCAGCCAGAAGTAAAACAAACGGTAGAATATATTACTAAAACTTTACGGAAAAATAAATCTAAAGTGATACTAGGCTTAGACTTTCACTCCACATACAAAGATGTGTTTTATACAAATACAATAAGAAAAGAAACAACCTTGCCAAATTTTATTGATGATTGGTTTAAAGCCTTAGAGCAAAATATCCCAAATTATAAAGTAAATGAAGCCGCAGGAAACAGTAGTAAGCCTGTATCTAAAGGGTGGTTTTTATACGGGCATAATGCTACAGGTATAACTTATGAAATTGGAGATGCAACACCTAAAGACAGAATAAAATTAATAGGTAAAGTTACTGCCGAACAAATGATGCGTGTTTTACTAAATAAAAATAAATGAAAACAATGCACTTAATAGCTTCAGTAACGATAAGTATTCTATACTTTAATGTTGTTATAGCGCAAAATGAAACCTTAGGACTAGTATCTTCAGCAACTCCAGAAGCAACAGAATCTGGAGCGCAAATTTTAAAAAAAGGTGGTAATGCAGTGGATGCCGCAGTTGCTGTTGCTTTTACTTTAGGAGTAACAGAACCAGCTATGTCTGGTATAGGAGGTAGAACAATGATTATTTTGTCACTTCCTAATCAAGAACCTATTGCTATAGGAGGTATTTCTTTAACACCTACGATTTTAGACTCAAACATAGAAAAAAAAGATCTTACATTCTATAAGCAAGTTTCTATACCTTCTCAGGTGAAAATTTTAAATTATGTTTGGAAAAAGTATGGAAGTGGTCAATTAAAATGGGAAGAATTATTAGAATCAGCAATCCATTATGCAGAAAATGGCTTCATAAATGGGATTCATAGACATCATGTGTTTAAAAGAGTGCAGCAAAAGTTTATAGATAACCCATATCATAATAGAGAACTACTAGTAGATAATGAGATTCCTGCTATTGGAGATTTAATTAAGCAACCAACTTTAGCTAGGACCCTAAAAAAATTAGCCATAAATGGAGGTGATGACTTTTATAAAGGAGACGTAGCAAAGGAAATTGCAGAAGATTTTAAAAATAATGGAGGCTGGATAACGTTTAACGATTTATCTAATTTTCCAGAACCAAAAGAAGATAAACCTTTACATATTAATTACAGAGGGTACGATGTTTATTCGTTTATCCCTCCAGGGGGTGGTTGGCAGGTATTACAAGTTCTAAATTTGCTTGAACAATATCATGTGAATGATTTAAAGGCTAATACCACTGAAAGAACTTTGGCGATACTTAATGTTCTTAATTTAAGCCATAATGATAGGTTAGATAATGCTATTAAAGATTATAGCAATTTTCAGTCTGAAATAAATGAGAAAATCTCCAAAAATTATGCTAAGACTTTATTGAAGAATGCCAATAACTTATTAAAAGTTATTCCTAATTCTGAAGAAAAAGGACAAGGGGAAACCACACATTTCTCAGTAACAGATAAAGAAGGAATCGCAGTAAGTGTAACCTCGAGTGTTGGTGCTTATTTTGGCTCAATAACATCCACTAAAAGTTTAGGTTTCTTTTATAATAGCTATTTAAAGTCACTAATGGGTTTTGGTCTTGGTAAGTCTTTAGAACCTAATGTTAGTATTCCATCATCAATGAGTCCAAGCCTAGTTAAAAAAGATGGCAAGAATGTATTAGTAATTGGTACACCAGGAAGCAAGCGTATTGTTTCAACTATTTCACAATTAATTCAATTATGGGTAGATAGTGAAATGAGTATTACAGATATCATTAATGAGCCCCGTGTTCATGCTATTAGAAACCTTGCCTATATAGAAGATGAAAATATAACTTCAAAAAATCTTCAAAAAATTAGAAGCAAAAGGTTTAAAATAGCATTCCCAAATTATGACTTAACCAATAAATCTGGATTGAACGCTTATTTTGGAGGAGTTCATGCTATAGAATGCAGGAATGGTCAGTGGAAAGCTGCAGCAGATCCCAGAAGAGATGGTACAACAATAACTGTGATGAATGAATAGTAATAAGTTATATAAACCAATGTATTTAAGAAATAACATTATAAGTTGTTTAGTTGTCCTTTTGACTTTTTCCTGTTCTGAAGAAAAGGTAGATGCCGATATTCTAATAACAAACGGAACCGTTTATAACGGAACAGATAAAGCCTCAAGTAATGCTTTAATAGCTATAAAAGATGATAAAATTGTTTTTGTTGGGAATGAAGGCGATGTTAAAATAACAGCAACAAAGACAATCGATGCAAAAGGATTAATCGTGTCACCAGGCTTTATAGATCCGCATACGCATGCCGATAGAGAGTATAAAGACCCAGAAACAGCTCATAATCTACCTTTTATGATGCAAGGTATTACCACAACCATAGTTGGTAATGATGGTGATAGTTTTTATCCTACTAAAAAATATCAAAAATTATATGCTGAACAAGGTATTGGTACTAATGCTGTGCAGCTTATAGGACATCACGAAATTTTAAAAGAAGTTGTTGGTAAAAGTGATATTGAGCCAACTCCAGAACAAATTATAGAAATGCAAGCATTAATGCAAAAAGAAATGAATGCAGGAGCCTTTGGCATGTCAACAGGATTATATTATGCTCCTGGAAGTTATACGAGTACAGATGAGGTTGTTGCTCTGGCAAAAATTGTTGCAAAAAATGGAGGTATTTATGATACGCATTTGCGAGACGAAAGCTCTAACACTATTGGTTTAGTAGCATCGGTTCAAGAAGCTATACAAATTGGTCGTCAGGCAAAATTGCCAATACATATTTCACATATAAAATGTTTAGGTGTTGATGTTTGGCATCAAAGTGATTCCATTATTAAAATTGTTGAAGCAGCAAGAAAAGAGGGTATTGAAATAACTGCAAATCAATATCCTTATGATGCTTCAGGAACAAGTTTGAATGCGGCTGTTTCTCCACGTTGGGCAGAAAGCGGAGGAAAAGATTCTTTATTGTATCGTGCTTCCAATCCAAAATTTAAAGAGCGCATTTTTGAAGAAACCAAAAATAATATTAGACGTCGAGGTGGCGCAGAAAAACTACTTGTGGTTAAATGTAATAATACTGCTTTTCTAGGTAAAACACTTCAACAAATATCAGAATTACTAAATATTCCACCAGAACAAGCAGTGTATCCTGTTCTAGAAACAGGCTATGTTCGAGTAGCTTCATTTAACATGAATTCTGATGATATTCACAATTTCATGAAACAAGACTGGGTAGTTACTGGATCGGATGGCAATACAGGGCATCCTAGAAAATATGGAACATTTCCACGGAAGTATCACAAATATGTAAAGCAAGATAGTATAGTTGATATGGCAACATTCATTAACGGAAGCACTTCAAAAACTGCAAACATATTTAGAATACCTAAACGAGGACAAATTAAAGAAGGTTTTTATGCAGACATAATAATTTTTAATCCTAAAACTTTTAGAGATATAGCAGATTACAAAGATTCTTTTCAGTATGCAGAAGGGTTAGAATATAGTATCATTAATGGAAAATTATCTATTGAAAAAGGAGAATTCACTGGACTTTTAAACGGAAAAGTATTAAAAAAGAAATAATTATGAGACAGTCAAAACGCTTGTTTTTATTGTTAGCATTGCTAATAGTAAGTTGTAAAAAAGAGACAAAAACAGAAGAAGTATCACAAGCTTCCTCAGAAAAGAAAGATATTGTTACTACCATTATTGAAGACAAAGATAGTTTCTATCATATCGATTTTAATAATTACCCTAATGGAAATAAAAACTTACCAATTGGTGTTTTCGATTCTGGAACTGGCGGATTAACAGTTCTGAAAGCTATTGTTAATTATGATGAAAACAATAATGAAAACCATAAAAAAGGAGGCGATGGTGAGATTGATTTTAACAAAGAATCATTTATATACCTAGGAGATCAAGCTAATATGCCTTATGGTAATTATTCAAAAGAGAATAAGGTTGATTTATTAAATGAGCATATCATCAAGGATGCACAATTTTTAATGAGTAATAAATATTATGCTGATGTTACAAATACTTCTTTTAATACCGATAAACAACCTGTAAAAGTCTTGGTGATTGCTTGTAACACTGCTACAGCTTATGGTAAAGAATATATTGAAGAATTCTTAAGAAAAGCCAATTCAAACCTAAAAGTAATTGGTGTAATTGATGCCGGTGTTAGAGGTACATTGGCTACCATTGAAAAAGATGAGGATGCCATTGTTGGTGTTTTAGCTACTGCAGGAACCGTAGCTTCTAAAGGTTATAGAAATACACTTTTAAAGCTTAAAGATGAGTTAGGTTATAATGGGGATATAGAAGTGTTTTCTCAGGGCGGGATTGGTATTGCTGAAGCTGTTGACGAAGACCCTAATTATTTTGATAAAAATCTTAAAAAACCACGAGACGATTATAAAGGTCCAAGTTTAAGTGGTGATGTGCAAATAGACAAAACGCTTTTCGATATTTATAATTTCGATTTCGATAATAGTAAAATGCTTTGCGATACTGAAAAGTCAGATGAATGTTCAATCCTTCAGATTAATGATGCGAAAAATTATGTGCGTTATCACTTGGTAACTTTAATGGAGCAAATCCGTCAGTCTAAAACTAATAACAAATTAAAATCAATCATTTTAGGTTGTACCCATTACCCATATATGACGGATGAGATTGACGATATTTTAAAAGAATTATATAGCTACAAAGGAAAAAATGGAAAATATATGTACCGTGAGTTTATGGTTGAAAATATAGACTTAATAGACCCAGCAGTTGATACAGCCAAAGAGTTACACGATTATTTAAATAATGAATCTTTGTTTAATCCTAACGGAAATATTAAGGATAGCGAGTTCTACATTAGTGTTGCCAACAAAGACAATGCAAATAATAAAATTGATGCTGATGGCCGTTTTCCATATGATTACAAATATGGTAGGAATGTAGATGAAATTCAAGAATATGTAAAAGTTGTGCCTTTTAGTCGAGACAATATTTCGTATGATATTTTAACGCGTTTTCAAAAACAAATCCCATATGTATATCAATTAATGCAAGGTTTTAATCAGAAAAACGGTAAAACAAAATCATTAAAGGAAGAAAGTAAAATTTAGTTACAAGAGGATGAAAATTTACAGATATTTAGTTATAGTATGTTGTGTTATAATTTCAAGTTGTTCAAGTGGAGGAACCGACGATTCAGCTCCTGCACCAACAACAGATACCACAGCACCATCAGCACCAACAAACCTTATAGGCACGAGCACTTCTACAACGTCTATAGATTTGAGCTGGACAGCGTCTACAGACAATGTTGGTGTAAAAAATTATAGCATTTATAAAGATAATGTAGCTTTAGTAACAATATCTTCAACAAGTCATGTCGTAAGTGGATTAGACGCTAACATCACGTATTCTTTCAAGTTAAAAGCTAGAGATGCTGCAGGAAACGAATCTGGTTTTAGTAATGTTGTTAATGTTAAAACGGATGATAATACGGCGGCTTTAGTTACTACTTCTGGAGATATTGAAACCTATTTAGGAAGTTTTATCGATGATGTGCCTGGAGATTCTGGAAATGATTATAAAATCCCTTTAGATGCACAATTAAATACATGGAATGAAATAATTGATGCTATTTTAACCGAGAATATTGATGATGCGGTTTTAAAATCTTCTGAAGTAAACTATCAAATTAATCAGTTTACTGATACATCATTAACACCAAATCAAGTATTTTATATTTTAGAAGAGAAATCAGATAAATCTAATTATTGGGGAACTTATGTGTTTAGTAAAACACCTACCATAAGTAATCTCATTATTCAAGCGCCACATATAAAGAATGATACCAATACTGGTAAACAAGCTGTATATTGTTTTAAAAATAATGTTGCCAAAGCTGTTTTTATAAGCGGAACACATCGTTGTAATAATAGTGAAGAGTCTACATGTTCGGGAACAACTTCAACCTGTAATTCTGGATCGCAACCTTACAGAGTTTCAGATTTAGCACACAATACCAATTCTGTTTTTCAAAAAACAACAGAAAATGTTTTTAATACAGTTTCAAATTCTGTTTTTATTCAATTACATGGTTTCGGTAAAAATGCCACCGACCCTTATGTTATATTGAGTAATGGAACACGAGAAACACCATCTACAGATTATGCAACACAAATAAAAGATGCACTTTTTGTAGAGGATAATGCATTAACTTTTAAGCTAGCACATATTGATACTGGTTGGACGAGGCTTATAGGTTTTACGAATACCCAAGGACGATTAATTAATAATTCATCAAATCCATGTTCTGCATCAGCATCAGAAACTACCGGAAGATTTATTCATATAGAACAGGAAAGAACTAAACTTAGAGAAAGTGATAATGAATGGATTAAGATGAGCAATGCCCTAAAAAGTGTGTTTAATTAAAAAGAAAATAGGATAACCATTAAATTTTTGAAAACATGAAAAAACTTGCGTTACATTGGAGAATATTATTAGGAATGCTATTTGGAGTAATAGTAGGATTATTGTTTGCAAATTTTGATGGCGGAAAAGAAATTGCTCAAAATTGGATAAAGCCATTTGGAAAAATATTTATCAATTCCTTAAAACTTATTGCTATTCCATTAATTTTGGCAGCTTTAATAAAGGGCGTGTCAGATTTAAAAGATATTTCTAAGCTTTCAAAAATGGGCGGACGTACTATAGGGATTTATATTTCTACTACTATTATTGCAGTATCTATTGGATTGCTTCTAGTAAACCTGGTAAATCCTGGGCATTCTATATCTGAAGAAACTAGGCAGGAAATGGTGGGCAATTATGCTGACAATACCACTAAGTATAAAGAAACCGCTAAAGCCCAAAAGGAAGCAGGCCCGCTAAAACCTTTAGAAGATTTGGTCCCTGAAAATATTTTCTCATCAGCGACTAGTAATCGTAATATGCTGCAAGTCATCTTTTTCGCAATATTTTTTGGTATTGGATTAATTTTGATTCCTGAAGAAAAAGGCAAAACCGTTAAAAGCTTTTTTGATGGATTTAATGAAGTCATTTTAAAAATGGTCGATCTCATAATGCTAGCAGCTCCATATGGGGTGTTTGCTTTATTAGCGGCCTTAGTTGTTGAATCACCAAGTGTTGATTTGTTCAAAGCCTTAGGGTGGTATGCATTAACAGTAGTTATAGGATTGCTTTTAATGATTGCAATTTATACTATGTTAGTATTAGTATTTACCAAGAAGAAACCTAGTTTTTTTATTAACGGAATTTCTCCAGCTCAGTTATTAGCATTTTCAACTAGTTCAAGCGCAGCAACATTACCAGTAACTATGGAGCGTGTAACTGAACACTTAGGGGTTGAGGAAGAAGCCGCTAGTTTTGTCTTACCAATTGGTGCAACTATTAACATGGACGGCACAAGTTTGTATCAAGCAGTTGCTGCAGTGTTTATAGCACAAGCTTTTGGTATGGATTTAAGTTTCAGCACCCAGTTAGGTATTATAGCTACTGCAACATTGGCATCCATTGGTAGTGCTGCTGTACCAGGGGCTGGCATGGTTATGTTAGTTGGGGTATTAGGTTATGCAGGAATACCTGAAGCTGGATTAGCACTTATTTTTGCTGTAGATAGACCTTTGGATATGTGCCGTACAGCAGTAAATGTAACAGGCGACGCCGCGGTTTCAATGCTCGTAGCAAAATCTATTGGGAAATTAGGAGAACCTAAAGTTAAAAATTGGGATGATAACTACGAAGCAGTAAAATAACTAAAAAGGATTTTCTCTGAGGAAAAAAATAAATGTGAACCTGGTAAATATATTTGTTTATGCGGTTCGTAATACAATTAAAATACTTCAATAAGTTTTATAAAAACGTACAAATCTCCTAGCTATTTATACTAGCTTAAAATTCTAAAATATGTTATTTAACATTTCTTTAGTAGGGGGAATGTCTTTTTTAACGTCTTATAAGCATAAGAAGGACACATGTAAAATTTGTTTCATTAGATGAAAAAGGTTAATTAATAGCCTTTTTTAAACTAAACAAGTAACAATTTATATTACTTTTAATAGTTTTGATGCTTTTTAAGTAACACATGTTACCTTTAAACAAAAAACATAACTTTATTTTTGAAAAATATAATAACTTATAAATGAAGAAATTATTTTTAATTTTCCTATTATCACTAAGCATAAATGCTTTTTCACAAATATTGGATCCAGTAAAGTGGACCACTTCAGTTGAGAAAGTTTCAGGTACAAAATATAAGTTAATAACAAAAGCTACGATTGAATCTGGCTGGCATTTGTATTCTCAAAATGTTCCTGAAGATGGTCCGATACCTACTACTTTTTCCTATGGAAATAAAGAAAATACAACCTTTAAAGTTATTGGGAATACTTCTGAAGACTTGGGACATACTGTAGATGACCCAGTTTTTAATATGAAAATTAAGTTTTTTGAAGAATCAGCAACCTTTGTACAAACTATAGAAGTTATAGATAGTATAAATGAAGTAAGTGGTACTGTTGAATTTATGGTTTGTGATGATACAAGATGCTTACCTCCAACAGAAGTTGATTTAGTATTCAATTTTAATAATAGTATTAAGACTCAAAATTCTAATACACTCCAAAATGGATCTATTGATAATGATAACATCAACAAACTATTGTACGGAATGGTTCCAGAAGATGTTAAATTAACTGAAGTCACCTCGGTTGAAAAAAAATCACTTTGGACTATATTCGGGTTAGGGTTTTTAGGAGGCTTACTCGCACTATTAACTCCTTGTGTATTTCCAATGATTCCATTAACGGTTAGTTTTTTTACTAAAAAAGGAGATCAAGGCAAAGGCTCTGGTATTTCTAAAGCAATTCTTTATGGGTTTTTTATTTTAATGGTTTATTTAATTTTAAGTGTTCCTTTTCATCTTTTAGACTCTGTTAACCCAGACATTTTAAATGAGATATCAACCAATATATGGTTAAACATTATTTTCTTTGCTGTATTTGTGTTTTTTGCATTTTCATTCTTCGGATACTATGAATTAACACTTCCTTCTAGCTGGACAACAAAAACCACTCAAGGAGAAAATGCAGGCGGTATAATTGGTGTTTTCTTTATGGCGTTAACTTTAGCAATTGTATCTTTTTCATGTACTGGACCTATTTTGGGGTCGCTACTTGCAGGCTCTTTAACCGCCGATGGAGGAGCGTGGCAACTTACAGCAGGTATGGCAGGGTTTGGTGTATCATTGGGGCTTCCATTTGCATTATTTGCCATGTTCCCTAATATGATGAATGCATTACCAAAATCTGGTGGTTGGTTAAATACAACTAAAGTAATATTAGGTTTCTTGGAGCTAGCCTTAGCGTTTAAATTTTTATCGAATGCAGATTTAGTAAAGCGATGGGGTATTTTAAAAGTTGAACCATTTTTAGTGATATGGATTATCATTTTTGCAGGCTTAGCACTTTACCTTTTTGGAAAAATTAAATTCCCTCACGATTCACCAATTAAAAAGCTTTCTTTTTCAAGAATAGCTGGGGGTATTTTGGTAGCATCGTTCGCAATATATTTAGTGTCTGGGTTTAGAGTTAATAAAGAGACTAATACGTTTACCTCTTTAACCTTATTAAGTGGTTTAGCCCCTCCTGTTGGCTATAGTTGGTTTTTACCTAGTAATACTACCAATAATTTAAAAACCTTTAAAGATTTAAAGGAAGGAATTGCTTATGCTAAACAAGTTAATAAACCCATAATGATTGATTTTACTGGGTACGCTTGTGTAAATTGTAGAAAAATGGAAGAGCATATATGGCCTCTAGAAAAAATAGACAGTTATTTGAGAAATGATTATGTGTTAATCTCATTATATGTCGATGATAAAAAAGACCTTCCTGATGATCAGAAAGTCGAAGTTAATAGAGTTAATGGAGGCACAAGATTGCTTAAAAATTATGGTCATAAATGGGCTAACTTTCAAACACAATTCTTTAAATCGAATTCTCAACCTTATTACGTTTTATTTAATCCTAATAATAATGAAGTTTTAAATGAACCTGTTGGATATACGCCAGATGAAGAAGAATATGCTGAATTCTTGCAAAAAGGCTTGAATGCTTTTAACAAACAGAACTAACTAATTTAATTATATTCAAATATGATTAATTCAACTATAAAAAAATCGACTGATCTTGAAAATTATTTCAAGCCATTTAGAGACAATATTATTGGAATAGATAACTATTTCGATTCTCCTTACGGTAGAAAAAAAATAATTTATGCAGATTGGACTGCAAGTGGAAGATTATATAGACCTATAGAAGAAAAACTGCTTAATGAGATTGGTCCTTATGTGGCTAATACTCATACAGAAACAGCTATTACAGGGTCTGCTATGACATTGGCTTATCATGATGCCAGAAACATAATTAAAAAGCATGTTAATGCATCTAAAGAAGATGTGCTAATAACAGTTGGCACAGGAATGACTGGAGCTATAAATAAATTTCAACGAATTTTAGGTTTAAAAGTTAATGAGAATTTAAAAGATCATACTGAAATCCCTGAAGAAAAGCGACCGATTATTTTTGTGTCGCATATGGAACATCATTCTAACCAAACATCATGGTTAGAAACTATAGCTAGAGTTGAAGTAATACCTTCTAATAGTCAAGGCTTACCTTGTTTAGAAAATTTAGAAAAACTTATTGAAAAACATAAAGATTGCCCAATAAAAATAGCAGCAGTAACAGGTTGTTCTAATGTTACGGGTATTAGAACCAATTATCACCAAGTAGCAAAAATAATGCATCAAAATAATGGTTTGTGTTTTGTAGATTTTGCATGTTCTGCACCATACACTAATATTGATATGCATCCCGAAAATGAAGAAGAATATTTAGATGCGATTACTTTTTCGCCTCATAAATTTTTAGGAGGACCAGGATCATCAGGGGTTTTAATTTTCAATAAAAAATTGTATAAAAATTTAGTGCCAGATAATCCGGGAGGAGGAACAGTTAGTTATACAAACCCTTGGGGAGACCATGATTATATTGATGATATTGAAACCCGTGAAGATGGGGGTACACCAGGTTTTTTACAAGCTATAAAAATTGCATTGTCCATTCAGTTAAAAGAACAGATGGGAGTTCAGAATATTTTAGATAGAGAGCATGAGTTAAACGATATTGTTTTTAATAAGCTTTCTAAAATAGACAATTTACAAATTTTAGCCCCTAAACATACTCATAGGCTAGGCGTGTTCTCATTTTATATTGATGATGCACATTACAACTTAATTGTTAAGCTTTTAAATGATCGATTTGGAGTTCAAACACGAGGAGGTTGTTCTTGTGCTGGAACTTATGGGCATTATTTATTAAATGTAGATGAGTCAACATCAAAGTCTATAGAGAAAAAAATACTAGATGGTTGTTTAATAGAAAGACCGGGTTGGATACGCATGTCTATCCATCCTACCATGACGAATGAAGAGATTCATTTTATATGTGATTCTATAGAGGAAGTTGCTAATAACTATGAAGCATGGAGTAAAGATTATGAATACAATGCTATTAAGAATGAGTTTATCCATAAAGGAAATCATAACATAGAAGAAGAAATCACTCAAAATTGGTTTAAATTGTAGAAAATAAATTAGTGACTGAAATGATTTTGAATAGTATCAAACTAAAAAACTCCTCGTATGAGGAGTTTTTTAGTTGAATTAGCCTTTATTAATATTATCTATTCAGCAGAACTAAATTTACCATACACTAAACTTGCTAGAATACCCATAATAGCAAAATGCACAATGTAGATTACTGCATTAATTATAGTTCCAGTTAAATCTAAAAGATTAGAAGTAGAATGATCAATTAAACCGCTACCTAGTCCAATTAAAATACCTAGCCATATACCAAATTGTACCCCATGAGAAACACCATGAGTACCTCTTGCCCACTTAGAATACATAGTTGAAAACGCAAACCCGACAATTAAGCACCCAATAGCAAGAATAGCCATATCTGGCATTTCTTTCATAAGTCCGGAGGTAATTTCATGATCTTTCAGGATAGGGTCTCCAATCATTCCCCAAAGTACCCAGCCACCAAAAAAGCCCCAAATACCTGTTACAAGCGTAGAAATTAAATTTGTTTTTGAAAACATAATAATTAGTTTTAGTTAGTTAATATGAATTTAAAGATATATAAAATTATCATATTCGTAGTTTTATGGTTAAAAAATTACGAACAATTCAATTCTCTTTAAAGTTAATAACTCCAAAAATATGATGATTAATAAGGGTTTTAGATGTGAAAAAAATGATAATATTTAACATATAAAGTTGTAACATTTTTGGTGTTAGAAAGTCTAGTTAATAGCGACTAATCCAATAATTTGTAACTTTGTATTATAAGACATCTGATATCATGGATATTAACGATAATATTGAATCACCGTTAAGGCTAGAAGTTAGCTTTAATAAATTGCTTCAACACTATGAGACTTTGGCTAATAGCGATAATGAGTTTGTAGCAGAAAAGGCAACGCGTATTTTAAAAACGGCCGATGCATTCCCTGAATTAAGGGATGGTTTTAGTGATGTTTCAAAGTTAAAGGAAAGAGAAAAAGAAATAAGTGTTATCCTCCAAGATTCTTTTAGCCCAGTTTTGACAAAAAATGAAATTAAAACAGCATCTGTTCCTTTTCATAATCTAATTTTTAATTCGTCTGAAAGGTTTAAAAATATAATAAAAATTGCTGGTGATGATTTTGAACTTGACATAAAAAACATGCCAAAAGATGATACATATATTATTGCGTGTACCATCATTTTAAATTTTTGTTATGGTTATAGTCTAAATTTTAAAAGACCATTTTACTACGAAATACCAGATGCAAATGGCATACTTCATTATTATAAAATACTTTATAATGCTGACTTTACTGAAATAATTCCATCAGAAAATGCACCTAAAATTACTCAAGAAGATTATGACGAATTATTAGATAATTTTGAAAATATTAATCTTTGGAAAGAGAAATTTCCACCAAACAGCTACACTTTTAGAGGTTTTGTGATTTCAAATATTTTTGATGTAACAGATGATCAATCTATATCTAACATAAAATCTAATCTTATAGGAGACGAAAAAAGAAAAGATGAGAATTTTATGGAAGGATTCCATGAGATTTTCAGATCACTTTTTGGAATTAACGATTTAAAGGTAGGGTTCTCAATATTTAATAAAGAAGAAGGTATTTTTGAACGTGTATATGGTGTTGGGATGAATAGTTTTCTTTTAGGAAATAAAGAAAGCGCTAGTTGTTCAGGCTCATTATGCTCATGGTCCTATAATAGGCTGATAAATGAGAATAAATATTTTTCAGTATCAGATGTAGATAGAATTTTGGAAAAAGCTAAAGATCAAGCACCACATATTACAGCACTACATGAACAAGGGATTAAAAGTGCCATTTTTGCTCCCATAGCTAATGAAAATGGGCTAATGGGTATTATAGAAATAGTGTCTAATAAACCTCAGGTACTTAATAGTATTAATGCTAATAAGTTAATTGATGTGATGCCTTTTATAGTATCAGCAGTAGAACGTTCTAAGAGTGATGAAGAAAATTTAATTGAAGCTATAATTCAAAAAGAATGTACTTCTATACATCCAAGTGTACATTGGCGATTTGAAAAAGAGGCTAAAGATTTTATAAAATCTGAATTTAATGGAGAACAAGCTATTTTTAAAAAAATAGCTTTCGATAATATTTATCCGCTTTATGGGCAAATAGATATTAAAGGATCTTCAGAGGCTAGAAATAAAGCAACAAGATTGGATTTAACACTTCAATTAAATGCCGTTAAGGATATTTTTGATAAAGCTTCAGAAATAGAAACCTTACCAATTTATGATCAATTTATTTATCAAATTAATGAGTATTTAGAAGGATTGAACACACATTTTCAAGTTGATAGCGAACAACAAATATCTGAGTTTGTTAAAGATGAAATTGAGCCAGCACTTAAACACATTTATACTATTGATACTTTAAAAGAATCTATTGATGCATATTTTGAAAGCATTGATGATAAGGTAAATGTATTATATCGCCATAGAAAAGATTACGATGATACTATTGCTTTGATTAATAAGGAAATGGCTTCTCTTTTAGATAAAAAACAAGAAGTAGCGCAAACTATGTATCCACATTATTTTGAACGTTTTAAAACAGATGGTGTTGAGCATAATATGTACATAGGAGAATCTATTACTAAAGAAGAAAGTTTTAACCCTATTTATTTGTACAATTTACGTTTATGGCAGTTGCAGGTTATGTGCGAAATGGAAAATTCCTATTACCAAATGCAATCTGGATTTCCTGTGGCGCTAGATGTTGCATCTATGATTTTAGTATTTAATCAGCCTTTATCAATTAGTTTTAGAATGGATGAAAAACAATTTGATGTTGATGGTACTTATAATGCACGTTATGAAATTGTAAAAAAACGAGTAGATAAAGCCTACATAAAAGGCACAAAAGAGCGTGTTACTCAAAAAGGGAAAATAAGTATTGTGTATTCTCAAAAACAAGACGAGCGCGAGTATTTAAGATATATTAAGTTTTTGCAATCTAAACACTATTTAGATACTGATGTAGAAATAGTTGAATTACAAGATCTACAGGCAGTAACTGGTTTAAAAGCCATTAGAGTAAGTGTGTTATATCATAAAAGTGAAGAAGATAAATCTTTTTACACATATAATGATTTAATGAAAGAAATTAAGGCTTAGAGAGCACCGCCAGAATATTGAAATGCAATTGCAAAAGCAATAACACTTACAATAATGCCAACCATAAATACAGAATAAGTAAGTCTGAGTATTTTATATTTTTTGTCTAAAACCAACCCAAGAAAATATAAATCTTTTTTCATTGAAGAATAAAGATATTCTCTGTCTTGCATCATTTCTCCCATAGCCCATTCAAAATCGTTAAGACTCATTTTATGGAAGTTTCCAAAAAATAATAAGTTCACTTTTTTGTTAGCAACATCCTCTTTTGTGAATTTACCACTCGTAACATTAGGGCGAGTAGCTAGAATGGATAAGATAATTGAAGCTACAGTAAATAATACAAAAACAATAGTTGGAATTATTAAATAACTATTAGAAGGGTTGTCTAATTTAGAAACTAAGTTAGATAAGACTAAAGAAACAATAATAGCATTAACTGATAGTAAAATATTGGCTTTAGTATCGGCAATATTACTTAGAGTTATATGGTTTTTTAATGTCACCCTAAACATAGTTTCAATACCACGTTCGGGTAATTCTATTTTACTTTTTTTAAAGTCTAACTCAGCCTTTTTCTGCTTTGACTTTTTAGTATTTTCCTTTAGTTTTTGCTGAGTTTTTAATAATTGCGATATGTTTTTGCTTTTAGCTTTGTCCCAACTTGAGGAAGCAGCGTCACTATAAAATCGGTGTTTTTTTGTTAAAAAGTTTATGTTCTCTTCTAACCACTCATCAGAATTTAAAGTTTTATTACAATTAAGTTCCCACTCTTTTCTAAGTAATACTGTTATGTCACTAAAATTTTTACTTCCAATATGAGCACAATCTGCATCGCGAATTATTTTTTCTGACAGAGTTTTTGGTTCATAATCTAATTTGGTAGCTAATATTAAAGAAGAAATGCTATTTATGTCTTTTTCAGAAACATTATGTTTTTTTAAAAAGGAGGTAGCTATTTCAACGCCTTTTTCCTCATGCCCTTTAATGCTTTCAGTAAAACCTGTATCATGAAACCAAGCACTAATAATTAATTCAGTTTTTTCAGAATCATTTAAATTAGACAAATCTGCTAATTCTTTTGCTTTTTCAACTACAAGTTGCGTATGCCCCAAATTATGGTAAACAAATGTATTGTCAAGTTTTTCATTTAATAGATGAATGACATGTTTTTCGGCTTCTGCAATAAGGTCTTTCATAAAGAGCAATGATTTATTAGTAAAAATACTAAACTTTTATTAATGTGAATCAACGCTATAATTTGTCGTAAATTTTGTTATTACTTTCAAGTGTATTAAATTGTAGTATTTAGTTGTTGTATACGTCTAAATAATCATAATTATTTAAAATTAATGGTAAGTAAAATTAAAGCTGAAATCAATAAAGTGTACTTTATAAATAAGTACACTTTGATTCATATACTTGACGGAACAGGAAATATTCAAGTAGATTTTAATAGCTATCATGATTGGAAAGACAAAGCAATTTTTTTGGAAAAAGGACAGTATATAAAATTCATGTCTGAT
Source organism: uncultured Flaviramulus sp. (assembly GCA_947501105.1). GTDB lineage: Bacteria > Bacteroidota > Bacteroidia > Flavobacteriales > Flavobacteriaceae > Wocania_A. Next base: position 982,051 of record CANMUP010000001.1, read on the forward strand.
GATTTTGTGGTTCGTTTTATTGAATTTCCAGATAGAATATTATTTGAGTCTAAAGATGTTCGTATTCTATTTAAACACCTTATTTCTTTAGGCTATATAAACTTTAATGAATGTGAAGATTGTCAGTCCTTTTTAAATAAGACTGTTTTTAATGATGAAATGAGTAACCTTATTGATGTTTCTACAAAACAATGGTATTGGCAAAATCCGTTTCAAGCAAATAAAGAAGAGTATCAAGTTATTTTTGATGTAAAAGATATAATTGATGAAGAGTTTACTAATAAAATTAATGTAAAATCTTTTATGAATCATATGCAACATGATTATAACGTACAGTATTTGATTAAAGATAAATTAGGTATTACTATAAATAAACTCATTCATAAAAAGCAGCTTTTAGAAAGTAAAAAAGATATTGCATTTACAGATAAAAGTATTCAAGAAATTGCTTACGAAAAGGGTTATAAAGATCCTGCTTATTTTAATCGGGTGTTTAAAGATACTATAGGGGAAACTCCAAACCAATTTAGAAATACGTTTGATTATGAGGATAGAGATATGTTTTCTCAGAACATTATTGAGCTTATTCAATTGTTTCATAAAGAAGAACACACCTTAGGTTTCTATGCAGACAAAATGAATATTAGTGTTAAAACACTCTCAAAAAAAGTGAAACAAAAAATGAACAGCTCTCTAGGTCAGTTAATACGCTCTCAAATTATTCAATCCGCAAAAATGATGCTTTCTCAAAATGAAAATGTTAAAGATGTTGCGTTTGCTTTAGGTTTCGAAGAAGCCAATCATTTTTCTAAGTTCTTCACAAATTATGTTGGTGTTTCACCTTCAGTTTACAAAAAATAAAAAGTACAATTTTTAGCGTATTTTGTATATGTTCTTAATCTAAGTTCATTCGCATATTTGCAGTGTAATTACAAAACACAATTTGTTTAATCACTAAAAATATAATAATGAATATTAAAGAACAAGCGTCAAAAATGGATGGCATCGTAGCTCAAGGAGCAATTGTAGATGCTGTTAAACAATTCTTTGCAGATAATGCAACCACATCAGATTATAACGGTTTAGCAACAACCAATAAAGCACAAATGGTTGAAAAAATGGAAGGTTTTGCAGGAGCTATTGCTGCAGTAAATGGTATTACTCTTCATCATACAATTGTTGATGGAAATGCATCAGCTTCAGAGTTTACTTTTGATTTTAATATGAAAGACAATACTAAAATTTACTGGCACGAAATTATACGTCGCATTTGGAATGACGAAGGTAGAGTAATACAAGAAGAATATTTTAATGCACAATAATTAATAAAATGAAAAACTTAATAAAAACATCAGTCTTAGTCATAACATTTTTAATGACTACAGTGTCATTTGCTCAGGATAAAAAAGCAAATAACATAGATAATAGCAATATTGCTTTACAAGGGTATAGCCCAGTATCATATTTAAATTTAGGAATCGCTCAAAAAGGTTTAAAAAAGTTTAAATCAGAATACAAGAAAGTAGTTTACTATTTCACATCTGCAGAGCAAAAAGCAAGTTTCGATAAAAACCCAGCAAAGTATGAACCTCAATACGGTGGATTTTGTGCTTTTGGGGCTTATGCAGGTGCTAAATTTAGACCAGACCCAAACAAGTTTATAGTTAAAGATGGTAAGTATTTCTTATATTTATATAATCTAGAATTGGATGCCCAGCAATTATGGTTGGCTGAAAAAAATCATAACAAACTCGTTTCTATAGCTGACAAAAATTGGAAAAACCTAAGTAATACTTATAATTAGAGCTCACTTAGAATATTAAAAAAAGCACATTGATACGAGTCGTAATTGATGTGCTTTTTCCTTTAAACTATAACTGTAAGTTTTTAAACAATAATTCGACTATATTTAAGTTGAAAAAAAGCATATTATTAATTAAAAAAAGAAAGGAATATTTTATGCTAACTTGGAAAGAAGTAATCAACTTTTCCGTAAAAGGAAACCCAACTCCAGATAAACGAGTTGAAAAATCAGAAGCCGAATGGCAAGCTCAATTAACTCCAGAGCAATTTAGAATTACAAGACAAAAAGGTACTGAACGACCACATAGCGGAGCACTCTGTAGTATCCATGATGAAGGTAAATACAACTGTGTGTGTTGTGATACGCCTTTGTTTGATTCTACCATTAAGTTCAGTTCTGGCACTGGGTGGCCAAGTTTCACACAACCTATTAAAGAAAACGCCATTAAGTATGAGAGAGATACGGCCTTTGGGATGGTTCGTGTTGAGGTAATGTGTAATACTTGCGATGGGCATTTAGGGCATGTTTTTCCTGATGGACCAGAACCAAGTGGACTACGTTATTGCATTAATTCAGAATCGATGCAGCTAGAAAAGGAGATTTCAAATGACAACTAAAAACTTACAAATAGCCACTTTTGGTGGTGGCTGTTTTTGGTGTACAGAAGCTGTATTTCAAGAAATTAAAGGTGTAGAGAAAGTGGTGTCTGGTTATTCTGGAGGCAATGTTCCAGGACATCCAACGTACAGAGAAATTTGTTCAGGTTTAACTGGTCATGCCGAAGTAGTACAAGTTACTTTTGATGCAAGTATAGTTTCGTATGAAGATGTTTTAGTGATTTTCATGACAACTCATGACCCAACAACTTTGAATCGCCAAGGTGCAGATCGAGGGACGCAATATCGTTCGGTAATTTACTACCATGATGATATACAAAAGGAAATTGCTGAAATTGTTTCAAAAGAAATAACACCTTATTATGAAAACCCCATTGTGACTGAAATTAGTCCTTTAGATGTTTTTTATGAAGCAGAAAGAGAGCATCAAGACTACTATAGAAATAATCAAGCGCAAGGATATTGCAGTTTTGTAATTACACCTAAATTGGCAAAACTGAGAAAACTCCATGCTGATAAATTAAAATAACCTTAAAAAAGAAAGGACAATTATAATGTCAAATAAAGCAGAGCAAACACAAGTATTTAAAGCTCCCGAATTTCTAGTTAATGATTGGATTAACTCCAACGGAAAGAAAACGGAACCTATTAAACTTTCAGATTTTAAAGGAAAGTTTAAAGTAGTGTATTGTTTTCAGCATTGGTGTCCTGGTTGCCATAGCAAAGGGTTGCCAGATTTAAAAAAGATGGTTGAGGCTTTAAAAGATAACGCTAAGGTTGTTTTTTTAGCAGTGCAAACTGTTTTTGAAGGTCACGATTCTAATACTTATGAAAAGATGGTGGAAACTCAAAAGCAATATAATTTAAAAATACCGTTTGGGCATGATGCTGGAGACGATGGTAAATCGCATTCAAATATTATGAAAAGCTATAAAACTGGAGGCACACCTTGGTTTATTTTTATTGATAAAAATGATAACGTTGTGTTTTCAGATTTTCACTTAAACCCAGATGCAGCAATTACCTTTTTTAAAAGCCTAAACTAAAATGCAAATTAAACTTTATGGTGCCGGTAGGTGTCACAAAACGCAGTATTATAAGGCGTTTTTTGAAACTCGTAGTTTAGATTATGCATTTCTTGATGTTGAAGAAAATAAAGACCACGCAGAAGAATTGCGTGGTCTTTATAAAAACAGAAAACTTAATTTCCCGACTATAACTATTGATAAAAAGAAATTGAGAAATCCGTCAGATAAAGAATTAAATAAATGGATAGAAAAACAAAAATAGCCTTAGGTGGTGGATGCCATTGGTGTACCGAAGCTGTTTTTCAATCTTTAAAAGGTGTTGAAAAAGTAGAACAAGGATATGTGGCTTCAGTTGGAGAAAATCATGAATTTTCAGAAGCTGTTGTTGTACATTTTGATGCAGAAGAAATTACATTAAAAACATTAATAGAGATTCATTTACATACGCATAAAAGCAATAGTAATCATTCTATGAGGAATAAATACCGTTCTGCAGTATATACGTTTTCAAATGAACAAGAAAATAATTCTAAAGAGATAATTGAAAGTATTCAAAAGGATTTCGGTAATAAAATTATTACTAAAGTATTTCCTTTTTTAGAATTTAAGGTATCACGAGAAGCTATTCAAAATTATTATCAAAAGAATCCAAATAAACCTTTTTGCGAAACATTTATCAATCCGAAGTTACAACTTTTGTTAGATAAATTTTCCAATTATGTCGATGAGAAAAAAGTTGAACATTTAATAATATCAATTTAGGAAAATGAAGAGTACAAAACTAAATATTGAAAATAATAATGGTTTGATATTGCAAGCACATTTAGAGCTTCCAGCAAATCAAAAGCCTAATCGTTATGCTATTTTTGCACATTGTTTTACATGTACAAGTTCTTTGAGTGCTGTGAAAAATATTAGTCGCGCATTAACCAATTATGGATTTGGTGTGGTTCGGTTTGATTTTACTGGTTTAGGTAAAAGTGAAGGCGAATTTGCTGAGAGTCATTTTTCTGCAAATGTGAGAGATTTAATTGCTGTAAGCAATTTTATGAACAACAATTATAAAGCACCTGCATTACTTGTTGGTCATTCCCTCGGTGGCGCAGCTGTAATTAGCGCAGCCTCAAAATTAGAAAACATAAAAGCTGTAGCAACAATTGGTGCTCCAGCAACGGTAAGTCATGTTAAGCATTTGTTTTCTCATGATATCGATTCCATTAGAGAAGGCGAATTAACCGAAGTAAATATTGGTGGACGACCATTTAAAATAAACCCTGAATTTGTTTCAGATTTTGATAAAACCGATTTGCCTTCAGTTGTGAAAAACTTACGAAAGCCTCTGTTGATATTGCATTCTCCAACTGATGCTATTGTTGGTATTAAAAATGCAGAACAATTGTATCATAATGCGCACCATCCTAAAAGCTTTGTTACACTTGATAATGCAGATCATTTACTAACTAATGCTAATGACAGCAATTATGCAGGAAATGTTATTGGTACTTGGGTACAGCGTTATTTTGAACCTGAGGAAAACACGATGTTAGAAACACAAGGAGAGCAATTAGTTGGACATTTAAATTTAATAGAAGATAATTTCACTACATCTATTCAAACTAAACGACATAGCATGGTTGCTGATGAGCCTATATCTGTTGGAGGAGACGATTTTGGACCCTCGCCTTACGAGTATCTTAATGCTGGTTTAGCGGCCTGTACGGTCATGACCTTAAAAATGTATGCGCAGCGTAAACAATGGGATTTACAAGAAGTGTTTGTATATATTTCTCATTCTAAAAAGCATAGTGATGAGTTGGAATTGGGTATAGAAAAACCAGGTTATTTGGATCATATTAGTAAAAAGTTAAAATTTGTTGGTAATTTAGATGCTTCCCAAAAACAACGTTTAAAAGAAATTGCATCACGTTGCCCAGTGCATAAAACCATTGCGAGCGAAGTAGTATTTGACACAGTAATAATTTAAAATTTTGAATCTGTAAAATAGTGAGAGCAAGCAATTGCTGCAAAACTCAAAATCTGTCGTCTAAAGTAATATTCCAGCTAATATAATGTCAGTTGTGTTAAAGTTATTTTAGATTTGATTAAATTTAGACAATTAAACAACCATAAATGTATAAGCTAACCAAAATTGTTTTTATTGCAGGTATTTTTTTTATACTTAATGCATGTGCAAATTACAAGCCTCAATATAAAAATCAAAATACCAATTCTGTTTTCCCTAATAAAGAGATAGAGCATTCTTTTTATCTAATAGGAGATGCTGGAAATTCACCTATAGGAACTTCCTCAAAGGCATTACAGGCGTTTAAAGAAGAATTAAGTAAAGCTTCAAAAAACAGCACAGCAATTTTTTTAGGAGACAATATTTATCCAAAAGGCTTACCAAAAAAAGAAGAAGAGGGTAGAGGTTTTGCTGAACACCAGCTTAATGTTCAAACAGATGCAGTTAAGGGTTTTAAAGGAGAAGCTATTTTTATTCCAGGGAATCATGATTGGTATAGTGATGGACTAGAAGGGCTTAAACGTCAAGAAAAGTATGTTGAAAATAAGTTGGGTAAGAATACCTTTTTACCAGAAAATGGATGTCCAATTGAAAAGGTTAACATATCAGATGAAATTGTAATGATAGTTGTTGATTCGGAATGGTATTTAGCCGATTGGGATAAACACCCAACTATAAATGATGATTGCGAGATTAAAACAAGAGCTAAGTTTTTTGAAGAATTTGAAAGTTTAATAAAAAAGGCTAGAGGAAAAACAACAATAATAGCTTTGCATCATCCTATGTTTACTAATGGTTCTCATGGTGGGCAATATTCTTTCGGTAGTCACATGTCACCTATTCCAGTTTTAGGAACATTAAAAAATGTGCTTCGTAAGACTGGTGGAGTAACTACAGTAGATATTCAAAATGGCCTCTATAATGAGTTTAGAAAACGTATTATAACATTATCTCAAGAAAACGATAAAACCATTTTTGTTTCAGGACACGATCATAATTTACAATATATTGTTCAAGATAACTTGCCACAAATTGTTAGTGGATCTGGATCCAAATCTATGGCAACACGAAATGTTGGAAACGGAAAATTTTCTTACGGCACGCCAGGATATGCTAGATTAGATGTGTTTAAAGATGGTTCATCTCATGTTCGTTTTTACTCTACAGAAGTAAATAGCGTTGTATTTCAAACAGAAGTTATTGCTCCAGAAAAAAAGGTGCAAAGTATTAAATACAGTGACAATTTAGTTAAGCAAAAAACGGCTTCAATTTATTCAGAAAAAGAAACCACTAAAGGAGGTATTTATAAAGCACTTTGGGGAGAGCGTTATCGTGAAGAATTTAGTAAAAAAGTAACAGTTCCAACAGTTAGCCTTGACACTTTATTTGGAGGATTAACCCCAGTAAGAAAAGGAGGCGGACATCAATCTAAATCTGTTCGTTTACAAGACAAGCAAGGTAGAGAATACGTAATGCGTGCACTTCGCAAAAATGCACTTCAGTATTTACAAGCAGTTGCCTTTAAAGACCAATATATTGAAGGACAGTTTGATGATACTTATACCGAAAAATTATTGCTAGATGTTTTTACAGGGTCTCATCCTTATGCGCCTTTCACAATAGCTACATTGTCAAATGCTGTTGGTGTTTACCATACCAATCCAGTATTATATTATATTCCTAAACAAAAAGCTTTAGGTGAGTTTAATGACGAGTTTGGAGATGAGTTATATATGATTGAAGAACGGGCTTCTGATGGTCATGGAGATAAGGCAAGTTTTGGTTTCTCAAATGAGTTAATTAGTACTGACGATTTACTTAAAGAATTGAATAAAGATGAAGACATTGTTTTAGATGAAGAAGCTTATGTTAGAGCACGTTTATTTGATATGCTTATTGGAGACTGGGACAGGCATGAAGATCAATGGCGTTGGGCGAAGTTTAAAGAGAATAAAAAAACAATTTATCGTCCTGTGCCTAGAGATCGCGATCAAGCGTTTTCAATTATGGCCGATGGGGCTTTGTTAGGTTTTGCAACAACAGTATTGCCATCGTTACGTTTAATGAAAAGCTATGATGAAGATTTAAAAAGCCCCAAATGGTTCAATTTAGAACCTTACCCGTTAGATATGGCTTTAATAAATCAGTCTAATAGAAGTGTTTGGAATGCTCAAGTAAAACATATTGTCGAGAATTTAACAGATAGTGTTATTGATGAAGCATTTACTTATTTCCCTTCAGAAGTTAATCAAGAAACATTACAAGAGATTAAACGAAAGTTACAAGGAAGGCGCCACAATCTTCAAAAAATATCAGATCAATATTATAATCATATCAATGAATTTGCAATTATAAAAGGAACAGATAAAGACGATTGGTTTGAGGTTGAGCGTATGCCTAAAGGAGATACAAAAGTAACAGCATATCGTATTAAGAAAGGTGAAAAAGCAGATATTTTTCATCAACGTATTTATACCTGCCATGATACCAAAGAAATCTGGATTTATGGTTTAGATGATGACGATATGTTTAGAGTATCTGGAGTAGGCGATCAGTTAATTAAACTCAGGTTAATAGGTGGTCAAAACAAAGATGTTTATAATGTAGAAAACGGGAAAAGAGTAAAGATCTATGATTACAAGTCTAAGAAAAGTGATTTTTTAACTAACAAAGGGCATAGAAAGCTTACTGATGATTATGAAATTAATGTATACGATTATAAGAAACTAAAAAATAGTAGTAACCAATTTGTACCAACTATCGGGTCTAATCCAGATGATGGTTTTAAAATTGGGTTTACAAATACACTAACTAATTATGGCTTTGAACGTAATCCATTTACTTCTCAGCACACCATGTCTGCTGCTTATTATTTTGCTACACAAGGCTTTGATTTAGGTTACAAAGGAGAATTTGCAAATGTAGTTGGAAACATGAATTTAGGCATAAATGCTAAATTTACTAGCCCAAATTATGCTGTAAACTTTTTTGGTTACGGTAATGCAACACCAAACCCAGAGGCTGATGAAAATGATGGACTTGATGTAGATTTAGACTATAATCGTGTAAAATTAAGGACTTTAGAATTTTATCCTACTTTAGTATGGAGAGGACGCTTAGGTGCTAGTTTTGAGTTTGGAGTATCCTACGAATCAATTGAGGTTGAAGAAACCGAAGGACGATTTATAAATGATGAATTTATTGGAGATAACGTTGATGTTAATGATGATTTTTATGGTTTTCATGCAAAATATCAATTTGCAAATTCTGATAATAAAGCGTTTCCAACTTTAGGGATGCTATTTGCAATTCAAACAGGTTATAAGAATAATGTTAGCGAATCTAAAGGTTTTGGATATGTTATCCCAGAATTGAGTTTCGATTATAAGCTGGAGCCAAGTGGCCAACTAGTTTTAGCTACAAAATTTAAAGGACATTTTAATTTAGGAGATGATTTTGAGTTTTATCAAGGCGCAAATATTGGCGCTAATAATGGACTGCGAGGTTATAGAAATGAACGTTTTACAGGTAAAAGTGCCTTTGCACAAAGTACAGACATACGATTAAATCTTCGTAAGGTAAAAACAGGGTTAATGCCTTTAAAAATAGGGTTTTATGGAGGTTTCGATTATGGGCGTGTTTGGGTTGATGATAGTTTGCTGTTAAGCCCTATGTACCATTCCAATACTTGGAATACATCATTTGGTGGCGGTATATTTGCCAATGCGGCAGATATGTTTACTGCTAATATTTCTGCATTCAATAGTGATGATGGTTTGCGTTTAGCCTTCAAAATTGGGTTTGGATTTTAGTTCTCATTATTAGAATCAAATAGTAAATTTATTTCATTAAGAAACAATAAGTTTAGATAATTTCAATTTAGCAATGTTAAATGAATTTATAAAAAATTATAATGGTGTAATTTTTTAAAGTTGTGATATGAGCAAATAATCAATTATATTTATATGCTTGACAAACAATTAGCCCTAAATTGAAATTTTAATACTATGATTTTTAAGAAAAAAACAACTAATCAATGAAAAAATATATTTTAGTACTACTGTTAATTTGTTCTTTAGTAGGTTTTTCACAAAGTAAAAAAAATTACAACATAGGAATTCTTCTAGATAATAGAACAGAAGAAGTTAATCCGCTTCTTAAAACAATGCAAGACCAAATTATTGCAGTAGTAGGAGAAGATGCTACGATTAGTTTTTCTGAAAGTAATATTCTGGTAAACAATTATAACCTTAAAAAAGCTGAAGAAGATTATAATAAGCTTATTAATAATGAAACAGACATAATTCTTGCATTTGGGATAGTAAACAACGAAATAGTTAGTAAGCAAACAGTTTATAAAAAACCAACTATTTTGTTTGGAGCTGTTAATCGAGATTTTAGCACAATTGATTTTACTAAAGCAACATCTGGGATAAATAACTTTACTTATTTAGTAGAATCTGAGTCTTATCAAGAAGACTTTATCAAATTTAAAGAGCTTACTAATTATAAAAAACTAGGTATAATAATTGAAAATCATATTATCGACCTATTACCTATAAGAGAAACTTTTGATAAAGAATTTGAAGCTATAGATGCAGAGTACAAACTCATTCCTTTTGAGACAGTATCTGATATTACTTCAAACCTCGATGATGTTGATGCAGTATATTTAGCGAGTGGTTTTTTCTTAAAGGATAACGAGGTAAATATACTAGCAAAAGCATTTATTAATAAGCAGTTACCATCGTTTACTAATAATAGTATTAAACAAGTGAAATTAGGCATTATGGCAACTAATCAGCCGCAGGATAATTTCGACCAGTTTATACGTCGTGTATCGCTTTCTGTAGAAGGGTATATAAACGGGGAGTTGTTATCAGATATGCCAGTTTTTATTGACTATAGTAGTCGTTTAACCATGAATTTTAATACAGCCGAATTGGTTGGTGTTCCTATAAAATATAGCTTAATTAATGACACAGATTTTGTTGGAGACTTTAAAAATGCAATCTCAGAGAAACAATACAATTTAGTAGAAGTAATTAATACAGTACTTAATCAGAATTTATCTTTGCAATCTGTTCAAAAAGATGTCGTGTTAAGCGAGCAAGATGTAAAGTTGGCAAAGAGTAATTATTTACCAAGTGTAACCGCATCTGCAAATGGAACGTATACAGATCCTAATTTAGCAGAAGTTAGCAGTGGTCAAAACCCAGAATTTCAAACAACAGGAAATATAACCTTACAGCAAACCGTATTTTCAGAGTCAGCAAATGCCAATATCTCTATTCAAAAAAGCTTACAAAAAGCGCAACAAGAAAGCTTTAATGTAGAACAACTTAATACTATTTTTAATGCTTCAAATGCCTATTTTAATGTACTTATACTAAAAGCTAATTTACAGATACAGGCAAGAAATTTAGACCTTACTAAACGTAATTTACAAATTGCTGAACAAAATTTTAAGGCTGGAGAATCCGGAAAATCAGACTTGCTTCGTTTTCGTAGTCAAATGGCACAAAATACACAGTCTTTAGTTGAAGCGATTAATCAATTTGAGCAAAGCCTTGTCGTTATAAATCAGTTGTTAAATAATCCTATAAATACAGAGATTGATATTGAAGATGTTCAACTGACCGACGAGTTATTAAAACACTATAATTACGATAATTTTATTGATTTATTAGACAATCCTATTTTACGAGAACCATTTATAGAGTTTTTGATTCAAGAGTCTAAAGCAAATGCCCCTGAATTAAAAGCGTTAGGTTATAACTTAGAGGTTACAAACCGGAATATTAAATTAAATGGCTCTGGACGTTTTTTACCAACAGTAGCATTACAAGGTCAATATAATAGAACTTTCGATAGAAGCGGTGTTGGTAGTACTGCACCAGCAGGTTCTAGCTTTTTAGACAGCAATTATAATATTGGTTTAAATGTTTCCATTCCTATACTTAATAGCAACCAAACTAATATAAATCGTCAAACGGCATTAATTCAAAAAGATCAACTAAATATTAATAAGGAGAATACCGAATTAAGTATTGCAGTAAACATTAGAAACATTGTTTTAGATGTTATTAATCAAATATCCAATATTGAATTATCTAAAGTTTCTGAAGATACTGCCAATGAAGCCCTTGAATTAACTCAAGCATCCTATTCTAATGGGGCAGTAAATATTGTTCAGTTAATTGACGCTCAAAACAATTACCTAAATGCGCAGATAGCAAGTGTAAATGCAGTGTATAATTACATGATTAATGCATTGCAGTTAGAGCGTTATTTAGGGTACTATTTCTTATTAAATAGTGAAGCCGATAACGAAAAGTTTAACAAACGATTTATGGAATTTTTAAATAATAGAAATTAAAATATAATTATGAAGAATATAACCAACCTTTGTATCATATTCCTTTTAGTAGTGTTTTCTTGTGCTGAGGAGAAAAAGACTGTAGAAAAGTTTGTACGTCCAGTTAAATATCAAGAAGTTAATTATTTAGGAGGAGGAAAAATAAGAACATTTAGCGGGACAGCCCAAACAGATAAAATCATTAAATTAAGTTTCCGTAACACAGGAATCATTACTCAATATGATATCAAGTTAGGACAGAAAGTAAAAAAAGGACAGTTGTTGTCTAAATTAGATAATGTTCAGTCTCGCTTGTCTTATGAGCAATCCATAACGGACTTAAATAGCGCAGCTTCTCAAATGAACACAGCTAAGCTGAGTTTAAATAGAGTGCGTTCACTATACGAAAAAGGAAGTTCGTCATTAAGTGATTTTGAAGCGGCTAAAAACGCATATAAAACAGCGCAACAAAGCCATGAATCTGCTAAACGAGGTGTGTCAATTCAGCAAGAACAAATTCGTTTTGGATACCTCTACGCACCAGAAGATGGTGTTATTGCTGCTGTAAATTCTGAAGTTGATGAAAATGTTAATCCTGGTGATCCCGTAGCGACACTTAATGCAGGAAGAGATATGGAGATTACTTTAGGAATTCCTGAAAGTGTTATTAATGGTGTAAAACAAGATATGGCGGTAGATGTAGACTTTTCTTCTCTACCTAATAAAAAGTTTAAAGCTAAAGTAACCGAAATTGCACCTGCAGTGGATTCAAATACATCTACTTATCCAGTACGTGTCACTATAGTAAACCCTAGTGATGAAATTAAAAGTGGTATGGCAGCTAATATCACTTTCGATTTTGGAGATAGTAAAAATGATAAAACTATTTTAGTTGTGCCAGCAAATGCTGTTGGAGAAGATAGCAATGGGCGCTTTGTATTTCTTGTTGAAGAAGCAGGGGATATTACGAAAGTTAAGAAACAACAAATTACTATTGGTGATTTAACTAACGAAGGGTTTGAGATAAAATCAGGATTAAAAGCTGGACAAAAAATAGCCACAGCTGGCTTGCAAACATTATTAGATGGACAAGAAGTAAGGCTTCAATAATTCTAAACAACCAACCAATGAATTTAGCACAATTTTCAATAGATAAAAACAGAATTACATTTATGGTGCTAGGTACCATAATACTTATGGGCTTAACTATGTATTCTGGTTTGTCTCGAGATAGTATGCCACCGTATACCGTAAGAGTTGCTACGGTAGTATCTCAGTTTCCAGGTGCTGGACCAGAACGTGTTGAGCAATTAGTAACCGACAAAATAGAAAAAGTAGCTCAAGAGCTTCCTGAATTAAAAGAAGTCTCTAGTACTTCTAGAACAGGGTTGTCTGTGGTTACTGTAACCTTAAAAGATGAAGTAGCATCAGGAAAAATGCAAGGTGTTTGGGATCGACTTCGTAGAAAATTAAATGCATTACAAGGATTGCCTCAGGGTGTAAACCCTTCTTTAAACGATGATGGTGTAGGAGATGTGTATGGTATTGTTATTGGCCTAACGTCCGATGGTTATTCTTATGCTGAAATGAAAACTTATGCAGATGATATAAAAGATGCTCTTATCAAAATACCAGATGCTGCAAAAGTTGAAATGGGAGGAGAACAAGAAGAACGTATTTTTGTAGAGTTTGATAATACAAGGTTAAAAGAATACGGGCTCTCTGCTTCTAAACTGCAACAATCTATAGCTTCTACTAATATTCTAAATTCCGGAGGCCAAATTAATCTAGGTGATGAGCGAATTATATTAGAACCAACTGGGAATTTTAATTCGGTTGAAGATATTAGAAACATGCTTATATCTGTTGGTAATAGCAATGGCTCGCAATTGGTGAAATTAGGAGATATCACAAGCATAAGAAAAGCTTATATAGACCCGCCAACTCAAAAAGTAAGAATTAATGGAAAAGATGCAATTTCATTACATGTTAACTTAAAAGAAAATGCTAATGTTATTACACTAGGAGAAGAAGTAAATAAAGTTGTAAACGAGTGGCAACAAAAATTACCAATAGGCTTAGAGATTACCAGAGTATCTTCTTTAGATACTTATATAGACGTTAAAGTTGGTGACTTCATTGTAAACCTTATGCAATCTATAGGTATTGTATTATTAGTGATGCTAATTTTCCTAGGTTTTAGAACAGGCTTTGTTATTGCGAGTTTGATTCCTATAGTAACCATCATGACTTTAATGATTATGGGAGTCATAAATATAGGGTTGAATCAAGTGACGTTAGCAGCTTTGATTATGGCTTTAGGAATGTTAGTAGATAACGCCATTGTGGTCGCCGAGACTATTATGGTGAAAATGGAACAAGGCATAGACAAAAAACAAGCAGCGTTGGAAGCTTTTTCTGAATTATGGATGCCATTACTCATTTCTACTTTAACCACGTCTGCCGCCTTTTTAGCATTCTTTTTATCACCTACAACAATGGGAGACATTGTAGGACCTATTTTTGTTGTGATAACAATTGCATTACTATCATCTTGGATAATCGCTTTAACAGTTATCACATTATTCTGTTACCTGTTTTTAAAAGTAGCTCCTAAAGGAGAAAAGAAACCAAGTTTTATTGATAGAGTTATTAATAAGCTTAAGGTGTATTATAAAGACCTTATTTTGATGGCGTTGTTAAATAAATGGAAAGTTATTATTGGTATTTTCCTTATTTTCTTTGCGTCTTTGTACGGTTTTACTAAAATTCCATTCATCTTCTTTCCTGATAGCGATCGTAATATGATTACTGTAAATATCAATCTTCCTGAAGGAAACAAAATAGAGCGTACTACAGAAGTTGTAAAACGGATTGAGCAATTTATGGCAGATTCGTTACAGGTGAATGATAATAGAACTACTGGAATTTCAGATTGGTCATCCTATATAGGAGAAGGTCCTGAGTCGTATGATTTAGGGTATTCGCCAGATGAAGCAAATTCTAATTATGCACACATTTTGGTGAACACCTCATCTTTTAATGAGAATAATAAGATGGTTTCCAAACTGGATAAGTTTACGTTTAACAGTTTTCCAAATGCTGATATTAAAGTAGGTGCTTTAGGAGCTGGAGGAGGAGGAACTCCCATAGAAATTAAAGTTTCAGGACAAAATCCTGATGAATTATCTCGAATAGCCGAAGCTGTTAAATTAAAATTATCAAGCATTTCAGGAACCAAAAATGTTAAAGATGATTGGGGACCAAAAAGTAAAAAATTCTTAATAGAAATAGATCAAAATAGAGCACAAACCGCAGGTGTTAGTAGTGAAGATATAGCTACGTCTTTACGAACAGTTTTAGATGGTTTTCAAACTGGCGAATATCGTGAAGATGATAAGTCCATTCCAATACTAATGCGCAGTGATGATAATCAACAGCAATCTTTAGCATCAATAGAAACTTTAAATATATACTCGCAAAGTTCAGGAGCAAGTGTACCATTATTGCAAGTAGCAACTATAGTTCCACAGTGGCAATATTCTAAAATTAAACGTTTTGATTTGCGCAGAACTATAAACGTAACTAGTGAATTAAGAGCAAGTGGAAATGCATCTGAAATCACCAAAGTAATAACGCCTTGGTTAGAAGAACAACAACAAAACTGGCCTCAAGACTATCGCTATGAGTTTGGAGGTGATGCCAAACAAACAGCAGAAAGTATGGGCTCTGTAATTGGTTATTTACCTGTCTCAGGTTTTATTATTGTTTTGCTTTTAATTATTCAGTTTAATTCTTTTAGAAAGATGACGATGGTAGTATTAACAATACCTTTAGGAATAATTGGAGTGGTTGTTGGATTATTGATTTTTAATGAAGCATTTGGGTTTATGCCATTTTTAGGTTTAATCTCTTTAGCAGGAATTGTGATTAATAATGCCATTGTACTTATTGATCGTATGGAAATAGAAGAACGAGATTTAGGTAGAACAGAACAAGATGCTGTTATAGCGGCTTGCTTACAACGCTTTCGCCCAATACTTCTGGCTACATTCACTACCGTTTTAGGCTTAATACCACTGTATATTTCTGGAGGAGAAATGTGGGAAGGTATGGCTATAGGTATAATGGTTGGGTTATTATTTGGTACAGTAATTACACTGTTATTTATACCTTCATTATACAGTGCTTTTTTTAAGGTGAATTATAAAGATTATGAGTTCAATGAAACCTTATTGGATGATTAAGGATTTATATAAACATAGATTCGAGATTTTTTTCGCTACACAATTATTTATATTGTTTGGGTCTTTGCTGTTTCCTAGTGAATTTTTCGAAAACGTATTAACCCCAATTTTGTTTTTAGTTAATACAATAGCAGGAGTTTTGCTTATTTCTAAAAAGAAAAAATTGATGTGGTTTTTAATTATACTGTTTACCATTTCTTTATTTGTTTTTGGTAGTAGTATGATGAGTAGAGATACAGACTTTCAAGATAATTTTTTAATAAGATTAAGTGTTTATTTTATTTTTTATATCATAGTTACCCACCAAATTATCATGCAAATATGGAAAGCTAAACGGGTTAATAATACCGTAGTTATTGGTTTAATGTGTGGTTATATTTCTTTAGGGTTTATTGCTTTTTTTCTATTTGCTACTATAGAGTTATTAGAGCCTAATTCGTTTAAAGGAATTGTAATGGATGGTAGTAAAGTCGCTTTAGGCTTAGATTCTATTATGTATTATTCTTATATAACCTTAATGACTATTGGTTACGGGGATATTGTTCCCGCTACTCCTTTAGCTCAAAAAGCAGCTATTATAACAGGTTTAATGGGGCAGTTTTATTTAGTAATTGTTACTGCTATTGTAGTTGGTAAATACATTCAACATAATACCAAGAATTAAATTATTTTAGCTTTAATTCATACAGATTACCATCAACCCCATGCGCTTTTTCATCCGAAATATAAAGTGTATTTTTATTTTTAAAGCAAATACTTTCCTTTTGCGAATTGTGGTTTAACGGGAGTTCTATTGCCTTACCACTAAAAAAATCAGTTTCCTTAAAATCAGTAAATACCCATACAGATTTTGAATTTAAAAGCACTACTTTTTTACCATCATCGCTAATATCTGCAGAAGTAATCCAGCAATCTATTTCTGGACACGAATTAAAAGAAGCTACATATTCAGCAATATGATGTCCCAGTTTTGCAGGAATTTTATATAAATTGGTTTTTCCAAAATTGTTTTTTACACGACTTTTTGTAAATAAATATAAGCTATCATTAAAATGGAGAAATGATTCACAATCAAAATACATGCTTTTCTTTTTTGGTGGAAATTTTGTCTGATTTGGATATTTAAACGAAATACGTTCAATATTAATTTTACCTTTATTGTTTAAAGAATCGACACTGACTTTTAAAATGGCTAAATTTTCACGTTTGTTAGCATTATTTCCAAAATCACCAATGTATATGTTTCCCTCCTTGTCAGATGTCAAGTCTTCCCAGTCGTAATTCTTAGCATTTATTTTTAATACTTTTTTTATTTTTCCATCACTTGAAAGCCCAAATAATTTAGATGCATTTCCACCATCATTTATCATCCATATTAAATCAGAATGATTGTTAGTTTCAATCCCAGAAGCTTCATTTAATGCTTTAGGTAAGTCTGCAATAACGTTTAAGTTTCCTGTACTACAAGAAGATGTAAGTAGTATAAAAGATAAAAGAAACTTATTCATTTAGTTAGAGATAATTTATAATGCTAAATTTACACCGTTTTTAAAACTTATGAAAGCATACAATGTTATTATTATAGGAGGAGGAGCCGCGGGTTTTTTTGCAGCCATAAATATTGCTGAACAGAATTCAAGTTTAAAAGTTGCTATTCTGGAACGTGGAAAAGAAGGTTTACAGAAAGTAAAGGTTTCTGGAGGCGGACGTTGTAATGTAACTCATGCCGAATTTATTCCTTCAGAATTAACAAAAAACTATCCAAGAGGAGAAAGAGAACTGCTAGGGCCATTTCACCAATTTATGACAGGTGATACTATTGAATGGTTTGAAAAAAAAGGAGTAGAATTAAAAATTGAAGAAGATGGGCGTATGTTTCCAGTTTCAAATTCTTCGCAGACCATTATTGACTGCTTTTTAAATCAAGCTAAGAAGAATCATGTTGATATTTTGTACAACCATTCAGTTAAGTCTATTCAAAATAAAGATGAAAGCTGGCTGTTAGAAACCAATCAAGATCATTTTGTGTCAGAAAAATTATTAATAGCAACAGGAAGTAATCCTAAAATCTGGAAATTGCTAGAGCAATTAAACCATACTATTTCAAAACCAATTCCGTCATTATTTACATTCAATATAAAAGATAAACGTATTAAGAATATTCCTGGAGTTGTTGCGCAAAATGTGAATGTGAAAGTTGTAAATTCTAATTTGGAGTCAGAAGGGCCATTACTTATAACACATGTTGGAATGAGTGCTCCTGCTATTTTAAAATTATCTGCTTTTGGAGCACTAGAATTAGCAAAACGCCATTATAAATTTTCTATAGAAGTTAATTTTATTCAACAATCGTTTGAAGATTGTTTAGCTATTCTAAAACAATTAAAACAGGACTTAAATAAGAAAACCGTATTCAAATTTTCGCAATTTGATTTACCAAAGCGCTTATGGCAGCAATTAGTTATAGCGGCTCATATTCATGAAACTAAAACTTGGGCAGAAATTAATAGGCAACAGCTTGAAGATTTAGCAATGCAATTAACTAAAGCGGTTTTTAAAGTTGATGGCAAAAGTACTTTTAAGGAAGAATTTGTAACGGCGGGAGGTATAAACTTAAAGGAGATTAATTTTAAAACATTTGAAAGTAAGCTACATAAAAACTTGTATTTTGCTGGAGAAGTCTTAAATATTGATGCTGTAACAGGAGGGTTTAATTTTCAAAATGCATGGACAGGAGCTTATATTGCAGCAAAATCTATATCAAAATAAATGAATACGTATATTGCTTTATTGAAAGGAATTAATGTTGGCGGACACAAAAAAGTGCCAATGGCAGAATTACGTGAATTACTTACTAAATCTGGATTGAAATATATAAAAACATACATACAAAGTGGTAATGTAGTTTTTCAATCTTCAAATAAAAACATTCAAAATATTGAAGAGATAATACAAAAGGCTATTATTTCTCATTTCGGGTTTGATGTGTCCGTTTTAGTAAGAACAAGAGAGCATTTGCAAACCATTTTTAATAATTGCCCATTTTCTGAAGAAAAAAAAGTGAAGAGCTATTTTACAATGTTACATGAAACACCAGAAGAAGAATTGGTAAAAATAGCTTCAGAAAAAGTATATGAAGGTGAAGAATATTATATCATTAATGATTGTATTTATTTTTACTGCGAAAAAGGATATGGAAAAGCCAAATTCAATATGAATTTTTTTGAACGAAAACTCAAAACAATTGGAACTGCTAGAAACTATAATACAATGGTAAAGTTACTAGCAATGTCTTTAGAAAATGAAAAAGACGATTAGATTTTACTTATTTTTGCTAAAAATATAAGATGAAATAATCTGTCTTTAGACAGTCTTTGTCGGAATAAAATTGATTGATGATAGAACCAGACTTTATTTTAAAATCATATTCAAAAACACTACAAAACGGAAGCTTTACTTGGTCGTCTCCAAGTAACATAGCATTAGTAAAGTATTGGGGTAAAAAGGAACATCAAATTCCTGAAAATCCATCTATTAGTTTTACACTAAATGATTGTAAAACAATTACCACGCTTAGTTTTTCTAAAAAAGAGGATAATGATGATTTTTCTTTTGAGGTATATTTAGATGGAGAAAATAAAGAAGGTTTTAAACCAAAAATTGAAACTTTTTTTAAGCGTATTGAAGCTTATTTACCATTCTTAAAAGACTATCATTTTAAAATAGAAACTTCAAATACATTTCCGCATAGTTCAGGTATTGCATCATCAGCATCTGGTATGAGCACTTTAGCTTCATGTTTGATGAGCATTGAAAAAGAATTGAACCCAGAAATTATAGATGAATATTTCATTCAAAAAGCATCCTTTTTAGCCAGATTAGGTTCTGGGAGTGCATGCAGAAGTCTTGAAGGTGATTTAGTTGTTTGGGGAAAACATGAAAAGATTGATAAAAGCTCTGACCTTTTTGGAGTAAAATATCCTTTTGAAGTTCATCAAAATTTCAAAAATTATCAAGACACTATTTTATTAGTAGATAAAGGAGAAAAGCAAGTAAGTAGTACGTTGGGACATAATTTAATGCATAATCATCCATTTGCTCAAGAGCGATTTAAGCAAGCACATAAAAACCTTTCTAGCCTTATAGGCGTATTTAATAATGGAGATTTAAAGGCTTTTATTGATATTGTTGAAAGTGAAGCTTTAACATTGCATGCAATGATGATGACTAGCATGCCGTATTTTATTCTAATGAAACCAAACACTTTAGAAATTATTAATAAAATATGGGCCTTTAGAGAAAAAACTAACTCTAATGTTTGTTTTACGTTGGACGCAGGCGCTAATGTTCATGTGTTATTTCCTGAAGCCGAATCAGAATTAGTGAATGAATTCATTAAAAATGAATTAGTTGCATATTGCCAAAACGGTCATTATATTTGCGACAGAATTGGTTTTGGTGCAAAACAATTGTAACTTTATAATCCAAATCAGATTTATATAATGAAAGGACCTCTTTTTTACTCAAAAATATTACTCTTCGGAGAGTATGGAATCATTAAAGATTCTAAAGGGTTGTCTATTCCATATAATTTTTATAATGGTGCTTTAAAGATGGACGAAAACCCTTCTGAAGAAGCTATAAAATCTAATAAAAGTTTAAAAGGTTTTGTTGATTATTTAAGTAATATTGATGCTGAACTGGTAAGTTTCGATATCGATGTGCTTCAGAAACATGTTGATAAAGGCATGTATTTTGATTCGTCAATTCCGCAAGGTTATGGTGTTGGTAGTAGTGGTGCACTAGTTGCTGCTATTTATGACAAATATGCTCAAGATAAAATTACGGTTTTAGAGAATTTAACAAGAGAAAAATTACTTAAACTGAAATCTATTTTTTCTGAAATGGAATCGTTTTTCCACGGAAAATCTTCAGGTTTAGATCCTTTAAATAGCTATTTAAGTATTCCTATTCTTATAAACTCTAAAGATAATATTGAAGCTACCGGAATTCCTTCTCAAAAAAGCGAAGGTAAAGGCGCTGTGTTTTTATTAGATTCAGGAATAACTGGAGAAACAGCTCCTATGGTTCATATTTTTATGGAGAATATGAAACAAGAAGGTTTCAGAAAAATGCTTAAAGATCAGTTTATTAAGCACACTGACGCTTGTGTTGATGATTTTCTTAAAGGAGATATTAAATCATTATTTAGTAACACAAAGCAATTATCAAAAGTAGTTTTAAACCATTTTAAACCAATGATACCAAAGCAGTTTCATGAACTTTGGAAAAAAGGAATAGAAACAAACGAGTACTATTTAAAATTATGTGGTTCTGGTGGTGGTGGTTATATTTTAGGTTTTACCGAAAATATTGACGTTGCTCAAAAATCTCTAAAAGATTATAAATTAGAAGTGGTTTACAACTTCTAACTTACATTATGCTTTCTCGAAAACAAAAACATGTATTGCTGAAATTTTTTAGCATGTTTTCTGTGGTTCGTGGTTATAATATTTTGGTAATTATTATTGCGCAGTATTTAGCAGCCATATATATTCTGGCACACGATAAACCTCTTAAAAGCATTCTTTTTGATGTTAACTTATTTATGCTGGTTTTAGCATCTGCAGCTACTATCGCTGGGGGTTATATTATCAATAATTTTTACGATTCAGAAAAAGATTTAATTAACCGTCCACAAAAATCAAAACTAGATAGGTTGGTAAGTCAAAACACAAAGTTGTCATTCTATTTTGTATTGAATTTTATTGCAGTCATTATGGCAAGCTATGTATCGTTTAAACCTGTTATATTCTTTTCCGTTTACATATTTGGCATTTGGTTTTATTCGCATAAATTAAAGAAACTACCATTTGTAGGGAATTTAACATCTGCTATTTTAACTATTACGCCTTTTTTTGCCATTTTTATGTATTATAAAAATTTTGAAACAGTCATTTTTGTCCATGCGTTGTTTCTGTTTTTAATTGTATCAATGCGCGAACTCACAAAAGACTTAGAAAATATTAAAGGGGATTTACTTTTAAATTATAAAACAATACCGATTGCTTACGGTGAAAAAGTATCAAAAGTAATGCTTACTATACTAGCTATATTGACTTTAATTCCTGTATATTTATTAGTGAACCATTTTGAAATTGGTTACATGTACATCTATTTTTATTTGTGTATTGTACTGCTTTTTGGTTTTTTATTATTACTATGGATGTCTAAAACAAAAACACATTATTTAATACTCCATAATATTTTAAAGTTCATCATTTTAGCAGGTGTTTTTAGTATTGTTTTAATTAATGTTGATTTAGTGTTAAACAGAATTTAAATGAAAAAAAATACACTTAAAGTAGCTTTAGCTCAAATTTCACCAGTTTGGTTGAATAAATTAGAGACGCTAAAAAAAGTTGAAAATTCTATTATTGAAGCTTCTAAAAATCAGGTAGAACTTATCGTTTTTGGCGAAGGTTTAGTTCCTGGTTATCCTTTTTGGTTGGCTTTAACAGGAGGTGCAGAATGGAATAAAAAAGTAAATAAAGAATTGCACGCTCATTATGTGTCTAATTCTATTACTATTGAAAAAGGCGATTTGGATGCCGTTTCTCAATTGGCAAAACAACATAAAATGGCTGTTTATATAGGTATAATTGAAAGACCTTTAGATAGAGGTGGGCATAGTGTTTACGCATCTTTAGTATATATAAATCAAAAAGGAAGTATTGAATCTGTACATAGAAAGTTGCAGCCAACATACGATGAACGCTTAACATGGTCACCTGGTGATGGTAATGGATTGCAAGTACATCCGCTTAAAGAATTTACGGTTGGGGGGCTTAATTGCTGGGAAAATTGGATGCCTTTACCCAGAGCTGCACTGTACGGCTTAGGCGAAAATTTACACATTGCTGTATGGCCTGGGAGTGACCATAATACAAAAGATATTACACGATTTATTGCTAGGGAATCAAGATCGTATGTTATTTCGGTTTCTAGTTTAATGAACAAAAACGATTTTCCTGAAGACACACCTCACATAGAGAAAATTTTAGAAAACGCCCCAAATGTATTAGCTAACGGAGGTAGCTGTATTGCAGGGCCTGATGGTGAGTGGGTCACAGAACCTGTTTTGAATAAAGAAGGTTTGATAATTGAAACTATTGATTTTAATCGGGTGTTACAAGAGCGTCAAAACTTTGATCCTGTTGGGCATTACTCGCGTCCTGATGTCACTAAGTTATCTGTGAATAGAGAACGACAATCAACAGTTGAGTTTAACGATTAAACATAATTTTTCATTCTTAAATAGCCAATCGTAATTTTAGCTATATCTTTGCAGCAAAATTAAAGTAATGAGTAAACAACAAGGCGGACATAGAAAAGGAAAAACTCAAATAGAAGGCTCTAAAAAGAACTTTAAAAAGAGTTATGCTAAAGGTAATGCACCTTTTAAAAAAACCGACCCTAAACCTAAAAAACCATCTAACCCGAATGAGATTCGTTTAAACAAATATGTTGCTAATTCTGGCATGTGTTCACGTCGTGAAGCCGATGTACATATAGCTACAGGCTTAGTTTCCGTAAACGGAAAGGTAATAACAGAAATGGGTTACAAAGTAAAAATTGGTGATGAAGTTCGCTATGATGGGGCTAGAATTAACCCTGAAAAGAAGGCTTACGTTTTACTTAATAAGCCTAAGGGTTTTGCTACTACAACTAGCGAAGGAAAAGGACGTACTGTTATGGATTTAGTGGCTAATGCTACAGCTTCACGTATTAAGCCTATTGGGCGTTTGGGTAGAAACTCAAAAGGTTTGTTGTTATTTACTAATGATGATGTTATTGTAGATAAATTCACCAATTCTAAAAATGGTGTGGCGCGTTTGTTTCATATTGAATTAAATAAAAATTTAAGACTTGAAGATTTAAAAAAGATTCAAGAAGGTTTTAAAGTTCAAGGTAAACTAATTGCTGTTGAGGAAATTAGTTATATTGATGGTGCTTCTAAAAAAGAAATAGGTTTAAAAATCAAAAATACGGGCAATACCATTATCCGTACTATTTTTGATTATTTAAAATATGAGATAGAAAGTTTAGATTGTGTTGCTATTGGGCATTTAAATAAAAAAGATATTCCTCGTGGTAGTTGGAAGCATTTAACCGAGCAGGAGTTGAACATGCTAAAAATGCTTTAAGTGTTAAGAAAAGATACTTTTTATCGATTTTAACCTTAATAGTGTGTTAAACTTCAGAAGCTTGTAAACCAATATAATTTTAAGCCCGTATATGTCTGTAACTAAGGATAACATCTTGCGCAAGAGTTATTATATGTTATTTAGGAGTATACTCCTATTTACCCAAATCTTTTATAAACATTTAAAAACTTTTAATTATGAGGAATTATTTTTTAGTACTAGTAAGCATTTTTACATTAAGCTTTACTACCGTTACTAATGCACAAGACGAAATAGCTGCCAAAGCTATGTTCAATGAATACAATGGAGAATCTTATTCTTTTACTACAATTGTTAAAGAAAATGAAGAAGCCAAAACTATAGAATTTAGCGATATAGGCGCTGAAATTTTAAAAGAATTTGATTTAAAGTCCGAAACCTTAAAAGGCAAGCATTTTTTTATAACATATGCAGTTTCAACAGAAACCAAAATGAATGATGATGGTGAAGAAGAAGATGTTGAGGTTTATGTTTTAAAAACTATTAGGCAAGTAGCTTATTAAAATTTTGCTAAGGGAGGTTTTTTAAAACCTCCTTTTTTTTCTTTAAAAAAACTTCCCAAATAAATACGCTATATACGATTACGTATTCTAAAGCAATAATCCATAGGTTTTCAGATTTATCGGCTTTATCAACATTTATGTATGCTAAATAACTGAGAATAATTACAAAGCTCCAAACTAAAGGGAATTTATACTTTGTAAATACTGATAAAACTAGAAGTGTAGCAATGTACCATGGGTGTACCGTTGTAGTTGTAAAATAATAAAAAGATAAAACCAATAACATTGCAGTTATTAATTGAATCGTCGTTTTATTTCTTCTAAAAAAGGTCATTATTAAAACAAAAACAATTACTACTATTGGTGTCACTTTTCCAATAACAGCAATTTCATTATAGCCTCTAAATGAATAACCAATCTCTCTAGCTATATAATAAACACTAGCATTAAATTCAAAATTTTGAAACCATAAAGCAACTGTTTTAGTATAGTTATTTATAAATTCAGAAGAATAAAATGGTGCAAAGAGTAATAGAGTTATAAAACCAGAGATTAAGTAAAATACGATACTTTTTTTCCAACCAAGTTTTTGAAATAACAAAGGAAAAAATATTAGCGGAATTAATTTAACTGAAACCGATAAAGCCAAAACAATAGCGGCAAATTGCCATTTGCCAATATGCAGTAAATATAAACTCCAAACTAAAAAGAAAATCATAACACCTTCAAAATGAAGATTACCCGTTAATTCAATAATTATAAACGGATTTAAAATATACCAAAAGATATTATAAGCTGGAATTTTAAGTTTTGTGAGCAGTTTTTTACCAAAGTATAATGTACCAAAATCGGCAGCGATAATTAATAAGCGCATTACAACTACAGACCCTAAAATGCTTTTCCCTGTAAATAATCCTGCAATAACAAAACAGAACTGATTAATGGGTGGATAGTTGGTAAAATGACCAGCATTTAAAATGCCCATGCCATTGTATAATTCTTGTGCTTGAGCTACAGGAAATTCACCTTTACTAATAAAAGATTCTACTGTAAATAAATAAGGGTTAAAGCCTTCTAAAATCATCCTGCCATCCCAAACAAAACGATAAAAATCTTGTGATAGATTTGGTATTGCCAAAATAAAAATAGCTCTAAACCCAAATGCTAACCAAGTTAAAAACTTAATATTTGTTTTTAAAAGTTGTACCAATTTGTAAAACAAAAACCATAATGCACCATATAGCATTACTAGTTTTATATAATCTGTACGGGCCAAATCGTATGCAAAAGAAATATAAAACAGTAAAATTGCTAATGCTAAAAGTAGTGGTGTCTTGTTTAATTTTAAAAAGGCAGGGTTTAAAAACATACAGTAAATATAATATTAATTGTTTGTCGGTTTTTATATAGATATACTTACTTGATTTTGTGAGGAAAAATAGATAACTTCGTTGGCTTGTTTATACAATATGTTTCAATTAAAATTATGGTAAAATCAAGAGCAATTAGAACCTTAGCAGCTTTATTTTTTGTAATCACTTTTATTGCTTGTTCTGAGCAAAAAAAGAAACGAGTAATCAACTTTCCGAAAACTGATTTAGCCTTAGAAAGTTTTATCCCTAAACCTTTAGAAGTAATACCAACTAATAATGGGTTTGCACTTGATAAATATACAGCTATATACACCTCTAAAAATGTAGAAGGCTTTGAAGAAGTTGGGAAGTTTTTAGCAAAAAAAATTAAAGCAAAAACGGATTTGGATGTGCAAGTGAATGTAAATGACCTGCCAAATATAGAAACTGTTATCTATATTAATCAATCTGATAGTATTGATGTTGGAGGTACAGAAGCATACCAATTACATATAACACAAGATTCAATAATTCTAAACTCTAATACAGCAGCAGGTAGTTTTAGAGGAATTCAAACGTTAAGACAAATTATACCCGAAACAAGTAACGATACGTTGGAAGCTGGAACTAAAATATGGACTATTCCAACAGGGAAAATTATTGACAGCCCTCAGTTTGAATATAGGGGAAGTATGTTAGATGTGGCACGTCATTTTTTTAGCGTAGAAGATGTAAAAAAATATATTGATATTTTGTCATACTATAAGTACAATGTATTGCATTTACATCTTTCAGATGATCAAGGTTGGCGTTTGGAAATTAAATCATGGCCTAAGCTTACTGAAATTGGAGGGAGTACAGAAGTAGGCGGAGAATCTGGAGGGTTTTATACTCAAGAAGACTATACCGAAATTATAAATTATGCAGCAATGCATCATATTACAGTTATACCAGAAATTGATATGCCTGGGCACACCAATGCAGCCTCGGTTTCTTATCCTATTTTAAATGGAAATGGAAGGAAACTTGAATTGTATCAAGGTACAAAGGTTGGTTTTAGTACGTTTAATACGCGTAAAGACACTGTCTATACTTTTATTGATGATGTAATTCGTGAAATAGCAGCTCTTACTCCTGGACCATATATTCATATTGGAGGAGATGAGAGTCATGTAACTAAAAAGCCAGATTACATCTATTTTGTAAATAAAGTAGAAAAGATTGTTCAAAAATATAATAAGCGTATGGTAGGATGGGATGAAGTAGCTACTGCTGATATTGACTCAACCTCAATTGCTCAATTTTGGGCTAGTAAAGAAAATGCACAAGCTGCAATAAATAAAGGAATGAAAATTATTATGTCGCCTGCAAAAAAAGCATATTTAGACATGAAATATGATACTATTTCTAAACATGGTTTACATTGGGCAGCTTATATTCCTGTAGATACAGCATATGTATGGACACCAGAATCTTACGAAGGCATACCAATAAAAAATATTTTAGGGTTAGAAGCTCCTCTTTGGTCTGAAACTATTAGCAATATTGAAGAACTAGAGTATTTAGCTTTTCCAAGAGCTATTGGTTATTCTGAACTTAGTTGGACCACTCAAGAGAATCGAGATTGGGAAAATTACAAAGTACGATTAGCCAATCAAACTCCTTTTTTAGATCGTATGAATGTTAAGTATTACCCATCAAAACTTATTGATTGGAAGAAAAACAAAAATAAGTACAAGAAAATAGATAAGGATTGATAAGTTGCTTTAATAGTAATTAAGTCTTTTTGCCTCCGAGTTAGTGATAATGATGACCCCTTATTCTAGTACAATTGTTTAGCTTAATTCAATATGTTTGAAATACAGTTATGAGCTAAAAAATATTAATATGAAAAGAAGCAAATCATTATTGATTATTTGTTTGGTTATACCAATCCTATTAATATCAAGCTGTAAAAAAGAATTAGTTAAAAAAAAGCCAAACATACTTTTAATTTGTGTTGATGATCTTCGTCCAGAGTTAAAGAGTTTTGGTGCAGAACATATAATATCTCCAAACATTGATAAGCTTGCAGATAAAGGAGTTTCTTTTCAAAGACACTATGTCAACTCACCAAGTTGTGGGCCATCACGATATACATTATTAACCGGTAAGTATGGAGCTTCGGGTAATAATGCACTTTTTTTACGCTCCAAGAAAATGTCAGAAGGTGAAAGAGTTGACCCAAGTATGCCTGAATGGTTTAAGAATCATGGGTATACCACAACATCTGTAGGAAAGGTGTCTCATCATCCTGGAGGAAGAGGAGGAGATAATTGGAATGATAGTACTATTATTGAAATGCCTAATGGCTGGGATAAGCATATTATGCCAATTGCAGAATGGGAGCATCCACGTGGTATGATGCACGGATTAGCCAATGGAGAAATTCGTATAAAGGCTAGTGAAATGGATGTTTTGCAAGCTGTAGATGGTGATGATAGTATTTATCCTGATGGAGTCATTGCTAACGAGGCATTAAAACAATTAAAAAGACTTACAACCAATGATGAAAAGCCATTTTTTCTTGCTGTTGGCTTTATTAAACCACATTTGCCTTTTGGAGCTCCAAAAGCATATTTAGATAAATATAAAGATGTTGAGTTTCCTGATATAGATCATTCTCAAAAACCAATAGGAAAAACAACATGGCATAATTCAGGAGAATTTAAACAGTATAATAGCTGGGATAAAGATCCAAATAGTGATGATCAATTTGCTGATGAGATAAGGAGGCATTATGCTGCTTGTGTTAGTTATGCTGATGCGCAAGTTGGAAAAGTTCTTGCAGAATTAAAACGTACTGGAGCAGATAAAAACACCATAGTTGTTCTTTGGGGTGACCATGGATGGCATTTAGGCGAGCACGCTATATGGGGTAAACATAGCTTGTTTGAAGAGTCGTTGCATGCGCCAATGATAATTCATGACCCTAGAACTAAACAGAAAGGTTTTAAAACCCATGCTATTGTAGAAACACTTGATATTTTTCCAACATTATGTGAATTAGCAGGAGTAGAAAAGCCCAATTTCACCAAAGGCGTTTCGTTAAAAAATGCTTTAGAAAAGAAGGACGTAGTTGGCCATATTGCCTTAGCATATAATAATTATGCAACTACTATAAGAACTACCACACATAGATTAGTGCTACATAAAGATGGTTTTGTTGAATTGTATGATCATTCTACCACTGAAAGTGAAACTAAAAATATAGCTCATGATTACCCAGAAATAGTTGAGGAATTAAAACAAAAGCTACAAGCTAAATTAGAGTGAGTTTTTGCGTTAGTGATTGTAGTGGCATCCTTTTTTGAGGAACGAGAAAAAGATATAACGAAAAGCACGACCTGAATTTATGAAGGTAACGCCCAAATGGGAAGTTTGATTATACCTTTGAAGTTAACGATTTAATAAAAACATAGCCGAAACCTAAAAATAGCATGAGATGAAAAGGGAACAGACCAAAATCGCCACCTTGGTCGCCCACCACAAATGCACTATACATACCAAAGGCAAAATAAAGCATTAAAAGACCTTCGAAAATGACGTGTATTGAAACCGTTTTTTTAAGGTATTTATTTTTTTTCCAACTATCCTTTATAGTACTAACATTAAATTTTGGTGTACGTATAAATTCGCTTTTTTTGCCTAAATGACCTTCTAAAACTGCAATAGAATTGTGCAATGAAAAACCCATGGCTATTGAGAAAAAAACAAAAAACATGCCTATGTAATTTACAAAATTTTTAATGCCACCACCGTACATTTTACGATACATGATCCAATAACAAATAAAAAATATTAAAGTACTTATTACAAAGAAACTCATGACATAAAAATAGAGTTTTAAATGAGCGTATTCGTTTTTTATGTATAGCATGGGGATACTTAATACGGCAACAATAAGGATGTTTAAAAACATAGTACTGTTTAATAAATGAAGTAAACCATGAACTTTTGTTTTTGCAGAAATATTTTTGTTTTTTAAAACTTTCCACATCATTTTTCTAAAGTTTTCTGCACCACCTTTATTCCATCTAAATTGTTGCGAACGTGCTGCGCTAATAACTATAGGGAGCTCTGCTGGTGTTTCTACATCTTCAAGATATTTAAACTTCCAGTTTTTTAATTGTGCGCGGTAGCTTAAATCTAAATCTTCAGTTAAGGTGTCTCCTTCCCAGTTCCCTGCGTCTATGATACAGGCTTTTCTCCAAACACCTGCGGTTCCGTTAAAGTTTATAAAATGCCCTTTACTATTTCTGCCAACTTGCTCAAGTGTAAAATGTGCATCTAAAGCAAAAGCTTGAATTTTAGTTAATACTGAATAGTTACGATTAATATGTCCCCATCGTGTTTGTACAACGCCTATGCTTTTGTTTTTAAAATACGGAACAGTTCGTTTTAACCAATCTTTTTTAGGTAAAAAATCTGAATCAAAAATGGCAATAAATTCACCTTTAGCAGTTTTTAAACCTTCTTTAAGTGCTCCGGCTTTAAACCCTTTTCTATCTGTTCTAGTAATATGTTGTATATCTAAACCTTTGGTTTGAAGCATAGCGATATGCTTTTTTGTAGTTTCTAAGGTTTCATCAGTAGAATCATCTAAAACCTGAACCTCTAATTTGTTTTTCGGATAGTCTATTTTTGCAATGTTATCAAGCAATCGTTCCATAACATACATTTCATTATAAACAGGTAGTTGTATAGTTACAAAAGGAATTTCGTTAGGGTTTGATAAATCGTAAGACTCGCAAGAATCATTATTTTTTTTAGAAGATAAATAATTGAATAGTAAATTTAGCTGCGCCAACGCATACATAAATATAAGTAATAGCGCTATAGTATAAACTACTATGATTATTGTGTCTAGAATCATTTTTTAATACTGTATTTAAAAATCCAACCTAAAATTTTTAAGCCTGCAAATATAGCACCTTTTACCGTACCAGAAACTTTTGAGACACCAATTCTGTTTCTATAATTTACTGGTATTTCGGTATATGTAAGTTTTTGTTTTAATGCTTTTAGTTGCATTTCTACCGTCCAACCATAGGTTTTATCTTCCATATTCAGAGCTAAAAGTTTATTGTATTTAATAGCTCTAAATGGACCAAGATCGGTAAATTTTGCTCTAAAAAATAAAGCCATTAAAGTCGTTGCTAACCAATTTCCAAAAATTTGAGGAACCGTCATAGAACCTTGTTCTCTAAGTCGCTTAACTCGAGCGCCGATTACAAAATCTATATTATCATTAATAATTGGATTAACAATTTTGGTTAATTCTTCTGGATAATCACTATAATCGCCATCTAAAAATACAACAATATCTGGTTTCATGTTTTGATTTACAATGTAATCCATACCTTTTAAACAAGCATATCCGTAACCTTTTCTGGTTTCTGATAATACTGTAGCTCCTGCTTTTTTTGCATTCATTTCAGTATCATCTGAAGAATTGTTACTAACCACAATAACTTCGTTAACTATATTAGGAATATCATTAATGACATGTGCAATGGAATCTGCTTCATTATATGCAGGTATTATGACTTTTATATGTGTCATTGTAGATCTAATAGGTTATTTTCTTTTTTGAATGCCTTTAAATCTGTCCATTCTTTAATTTTTTTTCCTACTTTAAATTTAGCAGCAGAGACTAGTTTCTCGTTTTTATACATTAAGCAATAACCGTTTTTCTGATTGTGTTTTAGTTGGCACTTGTGATTAATTTTTTCCATATCATCATAAAATAACCACCAATTTGATTTCTCACCTTTTTTAAAGTGCCCTTCACTTTTTTTTATGCCATTTGAGGAGTAAAAATACCAATATTTTATAGGTTTATTTGCCGAATAATGACCTTCTTTTTCGATAACTCCATTTTTGTAATAGAATTTCCAGTAACCATTTTTTTGATTGTTTTTTATCCAGCCTTCAGATTTTAAATTATCATTATCAAAATAAGTTTTTTGATAACTTTTTTGACTATATGAAAGCGAGGAAAACAATAAGAATACAATTAAATAGCGCATTATTTTTGATTTACCAAATCCATTAAGTTAACATCATTGCCTAATAAAACATCAGTAGGGTTAATGCGTCCTTTTTCTGGTCCGTTTTCTAATTTTAGAACACCTCTTGGGCAAACTGCAGAACAAATACCACAACCTACACAACTTGCTCTTACAATATTTTCACCTTTTTGAGCATAAGCTCTAACGTCAATACCTTGTTCACAATATGTTGAACAGTTTCCACACGAAATACATTGTCCGCCATTAGTAGTAATTCTAAATCTAGATTTAAAGCGTTGCACTAAACCAAGATATGCAGCTAATGGGCATCCAAAACGACACCAAACTCTGTTACCGAAAATTGGATAGAAACCTGTGCCAATAACTCCTGCAAACCATGAGCCAATTAATAAACTGTAGGTGTCTTTAATCCAATATGATTTTATACCTAAAAATGTTTCTGCTCCTGAGAAATAACAATATAGGGTTACCAATGTCATTACTAATGAAAAAACCAAAACGGAATGAACTAACCAGCGTTCCAATTTCCAAGCATTCAAGCTTTTATCAGAGTGTTGTCTGTATGGGTCTCCCAAAGTTTCAGCTAATCCACCACATCCACATACCCATGAACAATACCAACGCTTTCCGAAGAAATATACCATAACAGGTACAATAACTAGTGTTAGTACAATTCCCCAAACAAGAATGAAAAGACCAATTGCTCCACTATTTTTTAAGCTATCTAAGTTCCAATCAAAAAAGAAATCATAATCTAACGGGAACGCATTTTTAAAATCATACCCAGGCATGTTAAGACTTGTCATGATTTCTGGAATAAGAAAAGCGAAAACTATTTGAAAAAACAGCACTGATGTTGTTCTTATTATTTGATATTTATTATGCCTGTATTTGATATACATACGCGTTGCCATAACAAGCATAATAACACAATATAAAAAGCCGTAAACAAACCATTGACTTGCTGGTCCGCCGTTTAAAAATTCGCTTACTGGATCAAGAATATATGTCCAATTTACGACATAATCCGCCATGAAATACAGTAGTAAATAAAAACTCACTAAATACACTAATACTAACCAAGCAATCCAACCACGATTAGTACTCGCTTCTAAATAAATACCATTATTCTTTATGCCTTTGTTACCAAGTAAAATGAAATTTGGAAGAATGAAGAGCAAAGCTCCTATTATTGCCAAACCAAAAGTAAGCCACCAAAGTAATCCTGCATTTTCTTTTACAAAACCAGAGCCTGCTTTTTTAGCTATTTCATAGCTAATTGTAT
Organism: uncultured Flaviramulus sp.; assembly: GCA_947501105.1. Taxonomy (GTDB): domain Bacteria; phylum Bacteroidota; class Bacteroidia; order Flavobacteriales; family Flavobacteriaceae; genus Wocania_A. The sequence goes on from CANMUP010000001.1 coordinate 1,015,588, forward strand.
GTAGCTTTCCGCTAATTCTATATTGATATTGCTCCCCTTTTTTATTCCAATTTTTTTCGGCATCGTACTTTGCAATTAAGGCGTCATAATGATTGTTTGAAGTTTCGTATGCTGTTCTTACACGACTTGAAAATTGAAAAATATTGAGACTTTCATTGGTTACTGTTGCTTTCTTTAGTTCGTCTTTTATAATTTCACTTTTATAAGCCTTTGAAGCTATAAACTCATTTAGTTCTGATTCCGTTAAACTAAAACTACCTGTAAAAAGAGTTCCAGTAAAAATACCTAAGCCAATTAAAAATAAGACTAACCCTAGTTGTTTTAATATTTTCATGTCTATATTTTTTAAGCGAATATGCGTTTCCAACTTTTCTTCTTAAGTTGAATGTTAGTATTGTTTTCTTTGTTGAATTTCGAAACAATTTCCTTTTCATGCAGTTTGTAAAATTCAGGGTCAAAATTTGCATCTGCTAAATGTTCTAAAACATAATCTACAGATTGTTTTTCGGTTAATATTTTATCGAAAAATTCATGTCGCATTCTAATTCCGAATGTATTTATGCCAATAAATTCGTTTGTGTTTTTATTGTAGTTTAAATGAATACACTTTTTACCATCTTGGTGCTCCCAATAAAAACGAGCTTCATTATCTTTTGGTTGAGCCCAAACCCAACCATAAGTTTGATATTCAATATCTATAAATTTTGCAGAGTTGAACCAGTGTCCAGGTTTGTACTCAATACGATTGTCACAAATGGTTTGAGCAACAGTTTCTCCCATCATCCTTCCAGTATACCAAACGGCTTCAATAGGTCTGCGTTGGTCTATGCCTTCGTGCTGTTCGGCACAATCGCCAATCGCATAAATGTCAGGAATATTAGTTTCTAAAAAGCGATTTACTTTTACACCACGACCAGTTTCAATATCTGATTCTTTAATAAAATCGATATTTGGCGATACACCTGCGGTTAATCCAACTACATCACATGCAATCTCCTCGCCAGTTTCAGGAATAACAACACTTTTTACTTTTCCATTTTCATCTGCTTTAATTTCTTTTAAGTTAACACCTAACCTCAAATCGATACCATTCTCTAAAATTTCGCGATTAATCATTGCGCTTTCTCCTTCGGGTAAAACACCATTCCAAAAACTAGATTCTCTTACTAAAAAAGTAACTGGAATATGACGAGAGTGTAACATTTCTGCCAATTCAATACCAATTAAACCGCCACCTACAATTACAGCTCGTTTGCACACTTTATTATTAGGCGCATATTTTTCAAGATTATCTAAATCTTGCTTATGATACATACCCATTACACCATCTAAATCTTGCCCTGGCCAACCAAACTTATTAGGTTTGCTACCAGTAGCAATTACTAATTTATCGTATTGTAATGAGTCACCATTTGCAAAATGCAAGGTTTTACTTTTAGTTTCAACAGTCTTTACATAACCTTTTTTAAGGTTGATTCGGTTTTTTTTCCAGAACCAATTTTCATAAGGTTGTGTGTGCTCAAACTTCATATGCCCCATATATATATACATAAGTGCCGTTCGAGAAAAGAAATAATCAGCTTCCGCGGATACTATGGTGATTTTTTTGTCAGAAAGTTTTCTTATGTGTCTAGCTGTTGTAACACCAGAAATTCCATTTCCTATAATAACAATGTGTTCCATAATTTTGTTAGTTATGCTGTATTATGTCGAAGTTAAAGATAATAACTTAACTTAACCTTATTAATTTAGAATAGCTTTAAATTGAAGTTGTATTGTAAGGATTTAAAAATTTTAAAGACACCAAAAACTTTTTTTTACCAATGTAAGCTATCTAACATTTTATACGACCTAGGTGTTATTACTTTGCAAATGATAAATTGAATCAAATGAAAAAACAAATAATAGTATTAGTAATTATTTTGGCGAGTACTAAAGGATTTTCGCAAGACGTGAGTGTCTTTTTTAATAAAGCCAATACTTTTTTTAAAACTTATGTTAGTAATGGTAAAGTAGCTTATTCTAAAGTTAATGAAAATCAAGATAGTTTAAACGAATTGTTAAATATTGCTGAAGCTATTTCGGTTTCAAAGAATGATGCAGAAACATATCAAGCTTTTTGGATTAATGCCTATAACTTATCTGTTATAAAAGGAATTATAGATAATTACCCAACAAATTCGCCACTAGATAACGCTGGGTTTTTTGATAAAACTAAATATAGCTTAGCAGGAAAAAACATCACATTAAATGATATTGAACATAAATTATTAAGGGCTCAATTTAATGATGCGCGTTTTCATTTTGTCTTGGTCTGTGGTGCAGTTGGTTGTCCGCCATTAATTAATAAAGCTTATTTACCAAATACGTTAGATACGCAATTAGAAGAGCAAACAAAAAAGGCAATTAACGGTGGTTTTTTAAGAGTAAATGCCAAAAAGAAACGTGTTCAAGCATCACAGATTATGGAATGGTATAAAGAAGATTTTACTATGAAAGGTACATCCGAAATCGATTTTATTAATAAATACAAAACTGAAAAATTAGAAGGAAAGTATAAACTAAGTTATTTTCCATACGATTGGAAATTAAACAAACAATAAACAAGTAAATTTAAGAATGAATAAAATGAAAAAAATTATAGCATTACTAATCTTTTCTGCAATAACCTTTACAGGTTTTTCGCAAGACGAAGATAACGACGACGATCAATCAAAAAGTAATATTCAAACCTATACACCATCTAAATTGTTAAAAAAAGGGCAGTGGGATATTAAATTTTTTAATAACCTATATACGCAAACTAAAATAGCAAATAGTAGTGGCGATGTTTCTAAAAATCAACCAAGGGAAACCTATTTTACGTCTACCATTGATGTTTTTACAGGGGTTTCAGAAAACAGCAAATTAAATGTTGGTTTGCTAATTGAAATGCGATCAAATGTTGTTGGAGATAGAAAATCATTTGATATTTTTAAATTTGATGGAGAGCGAGGAACTGCACGTTCAGGAGTTACATCATTTGCGCCAGCTATTAAATTTAATCCGCTTAAAAACGTGAATAATTTTACTATTCAAACAGCATTTCATATTCCTTTAGTAGATAACGAAGTTGAAGATGGAGTGTTTTTAGACCAAACGGCTTATACATTTCAAAATAGATTTTTCTATGATTATACTTTCCCTAGTGGAGATTGGCAATTATTCACGGAGTTGAATACAGAATATAACTTTGGAGAGAAAACTAGTTTTGCCGATAAAACATTTGTTTTAGCTCCTGGCGTATTTTTAAGCTATTTTCCAAATCAAGAATTCACCATCTTAGGATTTGTTCAACACCAGCAACGTGTTGGAGACTTTGAGCAAGATTTCACGGCTTTAGGACTTGGAGGTAAATATCAATTAAGCAAAACTTTAAACCTAGAAGTGCTTTATAGTAATTTTGTTAGAGGAAGTAATTCTGGCTTAGGGCAATCATTTAACTTAGGTTTAAGAGCGTTATTTTAATGATTAATAAGTAAATTAGGAGTTTGTAAATCGTTTTTCATGAAACTATTCAAACTCCTAATTGCCTTTTTATTTATAACAATTCAAGGCTGTACTTCGCAAACCAATAAAATTAATGGGGTAAGTTTTGTAGCTTCAGCTGAAGCCATAAATGAAACCCATGTAAAGCCAGTTGTTAGCGTAAATGCAAATTATGCTGCAATTATGCCTTTTGGTTTTATAAAAAGTTTAAAACATCCAGAAATTGTATTTAATACCCAAAGACAATGGTTTGGAGAAACTAAAGCAGGAGCGAAGCAATATATATTAGAGCTTAGAAAAAAGCATATTAAGATTATGCTGAAACCTCAAATTTGGGTTTGGCATGGTGAGTTTACAGGATATATTGAAATGAACTCTGAAGTTAATTGGAAAGCTTTAGAAAATTCGTATTCAAAATTTATTTTAGAGCATGCGCAATTAGCTCAGGATGTAAAGGCAGAATTATTTTGCATTGGAACAGAGCTTGAAAAGTTTATTGAAAATAGGCCTAAGTATTGGAGTGATTTAATAGTAGAAATAAAGAAAATATACAAAGGTAAATTAACTTATGCAGCAAATTGGGATGAGTTTAAGCGCACACCATTTTGGAGCGATTTAGATTTTATTGGAGTTGATGCTTATTTTCCCGTAAGTGAAGAAAAAACACCTACTATTAATCAGTTAAAAGTAGGGTGGGTACCACATAAAGCTGTTATAAAAAAGTATTCAGAGACATATAATAAACCCGTTTTGTTTACTGAATTTGGTTATAGAAGTGTAGATTATTCGGGGAAAGAACCATGGAAAAGCGATATAAGTATGAATGTTGTTAACTTAGAAGCTCAGGCCAATACTACACAAGCGTTGTTTGAAACCTTTTGGAATGAAGATTGGTTTGCTGGTGGTTTTATTTGGAAATGGTTTCATAAACATGAACACAGTGGAGGTGCTGAAGATGTGTTTTTTACACCACAAAATAAACCTGTAGAAAATTTGTTACGCAAGCAGTATATAGAGCATTCTAAATGAATAAATTTAAATACATAATTGTGGGCCTTTTAGTTTTTACGTCTTGTTTAAAGGATAATGATGATGATTTGCTGTTTGATACTTTAGAGGCGTATGTTTTAAACAAACCTACTGAGATGGGAGCTGTAATAGCATGTGCAGCTAGTGATGTAAATACAAATGATGTTTTAACTTTTTATTACCCAGAAACTGGGGCAGTCAACATTAGGTTTTATGAAACTGCAACTGCCCAAGTTGATAAAAATGATTTTTCAAATTATAAACAAGTAGTTATCCAAAACGATCCCTTTTTTAATGGTTATTTAGGAAAGTTTACCCAAGCATCAATCATCGAAAAATGGATTATAGTTACTTATGAATTGGATAATGAGATAAAAATATCTAACCCTATTCGGTCCAAACAAAATACAAAACCAACGGTTTGGAATGATAATGTTTCAATAAACCAGGATGTAGCAGGAATGCCAAATTTTACTTGGGTAGATAATTCTTTTGGCGATAATGCTATTTATTTTCAAGTTGTTTCAGATGCTCAAGATAATTTACTTTCAGGAACTTATACTTATGATGATCATTTCCAATATTATGACACTTCAAATGTGGTTTTAAATATAACAACGCAAACTCCTCCATTACTTATAACAGCCAATAATTATAATTTCACTTTAATGGATGTAAGCGAAGATAATTGGGTGAATTGGGTGATTCTAAAAACATTTGAAGCACAATGAGTAAAATTCTAACCTTCATATTAGTAAGTTTATTTAGTGTGAGTTTGTTTTCGCAGAACCATATGGTCGCCGATTTAAAAATTCAAGGGAATAAAAAACTAAAATCATCTTTCATAAAAAATATTTCTACTATTAAAGCAGGAGAAAAGTTAGATTCATTAGTTATTGAGCAAGATATAAAACGTTTAAAACGCTTACCATCTGTATCTCACGCATATTATCAGGTGTTTCATTCTAATGAAGGGCAGTATAATGTGTTTTATAATATAGAGGAGAACTTTACTTTAATTCCGTCTGCAAATATTTATACAACAAATAATGATGAATTTGCATATCGATTAGGATTACATGAGTTTAATTTGTTTGGAAGAAACATTGGCTTTGGAGGTTTTTATCAAAAGGACATCTACAGCAGTTACGCCATAAATTTCAGAGCACCTTACTTGTTTTCAAACAAACTAGGTTTAGCAGTAAATTATCAAGATTTAACAACACAGGAACCTGTTTTCTTTGATAATACTACAGCTGATTATAAGTATAATAATCAATCTATAGAAATTTTGGGTATGTATGAGTTTAATTTTAATAATAAAATTGAACTGGGTATAAACTATTTTGTTGAAGATTATGCTTATAAGTTTGGTGCTACAAACCCTAGTGTTCCTCAAGAGTTAAATGTGCACAAATGGTTATTAAAGAGTATTTATGAATATAATAATTTAGATTATTCTTATCAGTATGTATCTGGAATTAAAAATCAATTTAACTTTCAGTATGTTACTTCAACAAACGATGCTTTACCCGATTTTTTTATTGCATGGAATGACTTTTTCTATTTTAAACGTTTTGGTACACGAAGTAATTGGGCTAATAGATTACGACTAGGTCTGTCAAAAAATGATAAAACGCCATTTGCACCTTTTTCTGTAGACAATAATTTAAACATTAGAGGTGTTGGTAATACCATTGATAGAGGCACAGGTGTTATGGTGCTTAATACAGAGTTTCGTCATACACTTTATGAAAAAAATTGGTTTGTTTTACAAGGCAATGCTTTTGTTGATGCTGGTTCTTGGCGAAATCCAGGAGGCGATTTTGGTGACTTCAGTAAAAACGAAAACATTAAAGTATACCCTGGATTAGGTCTTAGGTTTATTCATAAAAAGATATACAATGCTATTTTTAGAATTGATTACGGACATGGTATAACTAAAAATTCTACTAAAGGTTTTGTGTTTGGTATTGGGCAATATTTCTAATATTGCTTTGATAATTCTTAAAAGAATCCCTTATTTTTGATTGAAAATCTAATCAATGAAAACATTTGCAATAGGAGATATTCATGGCGGCTTAAAGGCTTTAATCCAGTTATTAAATAAGTTGGAAGTTAAAGATGAAGATACACTTGTTTTTGTGGGTGATTATGTAGATGGTTGGAGTGAATCTGCACAAGTTATTCAGTTTTTAATTGAACTTTCTGAAAAAATAAATTGTGTTTTTATAAAGGGGAATCATGATGTTTGGTGCGAAAACTGGTTAAAAACCGATGAGGTTAACCCAACTTGGTATATGCATGGTGGCAAAGAAACAATGGAGAGTTATTCAGGCTTTTCAGAAGATATAAAAAAGAAACATTTAACGCTTTTTGAAAGCATGCCTCTTTATTTTATTGATAATGAAAACAGATTGTTTGTTCATGCTGGATTTACATCAATGCATGGTGTGAAAAAAGAAGTTTTTAAAGAGAGTCTTTACTTTGATAGAACCCTTTTTGAAATGGCATTGACCATGGATAAGCGTATTAAAAAAGATTCAGAATTGTATCCACAACGATTAAAACATTATAGCGAAATTTATATTGGACACACACCAACAATCAATTTTAATGTTGATGTTCCGATGCATGCGGTAAATGTATGGAATATTGATACTGGAGCCGCTTTTACAGGGAAATTATCAGCTATCAATATTAATACAAAAGAGTTTTTTCAAAGCGACAATTTACCTGCTTTATATCCAAACGAAAAGGGTAGGAATAAAGGTTAAAACTACTCAATACTCTTAAAATTTTTTATAGCCTGATTAGGTTCAATAACATTATAACCTTTCCAGAATTCTGGATCGTATTTTGGTAAATATGTAGGGTTTACTTTTGCTTTTTCAGTATAGCTATTAAACGAGGCTTCAGTAATACTTTCGTTTTCAAAAACAACTAATTCTTTTTTTGTAATATTTGATACTATAAAATGAATATCAGAAGAAATTTCATTTTGCTTTCTTCGTCCTTTTGTGTGTTTGTTTTTTTCAATAATTTTTAAAGGTCTTTTAATTCCAAACTTGCTACCCATTTCTACTTCTGCATATTTAAGGGCATATTTGTCAGCATTATTTTTAGAATATATAAAGGTTCCTTTTTTCAAGTATTCATTTAACGAAATACCTAAAAGTCTAAACTTTTTTAAAGATTTTACATTCTCGTAATCTACACGCACTATTGCAAAATCATCAGTATTTACATAAAAGGTTCCTTTAAAATCCTCTTTCCTTTTTGGTGTAAATGTTATTTTGTAAACAAAATTACCGTTTAAGAAAATATAATCTAAAAGCTCAAAATCATATCGTCTAGATTTTTCTAAAAAATTTAAATGAGAGTCTTCATATATAAAACTACTATACTCTAAATTGGTAATAGAACCTTTTCTATATTTTAAAAAATCCTTTTTTCTTTCACGTTCTTTCTTTTTTTGCGCCTCTATAAGCTCTTTGGTTTGTTCTGCTTCTTTAGCTTCTTTTGCATCTCCAAAAAGCGAAGAATCAATCTCTTCTTTAGTACCAAACCATCCAGATTTAATTTTAAAATAGGAGTCTCTTTTTACGTGTTTCCTAAAAATTGCATTGAATTTTTCTTCTAAGCCTTCAAAAGTAATTTCGTTGTTTTTGTCATAAAGATTAGAGGCTTTTATAATATCTAACTTTTGAGCATTATTTGGAATAGGTTTTTCATATAAATCACCTAAAATTTCAGTATAATTATCGGAGCTTTTAGGCATAATATTTAGTAAACTATCGACAAATTTTTGACTAAATTCTGGAATGGTAGACTTTTTTATATCAATATTGTTTTTTAAAACATTAGTTAAGTAAGATTCTCTATAAAACAGCTTACTTTTTGTAAAATCAAAATCGTAATTACTTGCTAAATTTTGGCTTATTTTATTTAAAATTTCTTCAATAGTGTAGTTTTTATTTGAAACTAAAACTTCATCCAATTCAATAGATTTTTGACTTAAAACAATAATGCTATCTGTAAATTTTTGAATAGCAATACGCCTAGTTTCGTAACCTAAACAGTTAATAAAAAGAGAATCCCTCTCGGTAGGTTTCCTATTTAAATGCATATGGAAAATACCGTAGCCATTAGTAATAACACCAGACTTTTTATTAAGTTCAATAGTTGCGAACGGAATAGGCTTTTGAGTGGTGGAATCAATCAATTTAGCATGTATAGATTCTTGTGCTTGAAATAACTGAGAAAAAAAGAGTGTAATTAAAATAAGATGTAAACTTGGTTTCATATAAAAATCTGTTTGCTATAAAAGTAGACGATTATATGACCTAAATGTAACAATTAGTGTTTCGTTAAGTGTAATTTATCATTTTTTAACACTTACATATTTTAAATAATATTGATTCAGTTTTTCGGGCGAAGCACCAAACCATTTTTTTAAATGTATAGTCCAATAGTGAAACTGCAAACGCCAAATACCATTAGTGCAATAACACCTAGGAGATGTTGTTAGCCATTTTTGAATAACAACAAATTGCTTGCGAGCGTAAAGCTTACCAATTAAATCGTTGTCTTCGTAAATTTTAAAATTCTCATCATAACCATCAATATTATTGAAAAGTGACTTTGTAATAAACAAACTTTGGTCACCGCCACGGCAAGATTTAAAAGGTAACCGAGTTAATTGTCCTGCAAGTTTTAACCACCAATGATTACTGTTAAACTTCATTATAAAGCAACCAGCAGTGTTGTTTCTTTTAACTTGTTCAATAATAAGTTTATCAAAATTTTTAGGAGGAAAAGAATCAGCATGCAAAAAATAAAGAATGCTTCCCTTGGCTTTTTTTGCACCTAAATTCATTTGTTTTGCACGACCCTTTTTTGAATGAAGGAGCACAATGTTGTTGAATTTTGAAACAATATTTTGAGAACCATCTGTACTTCCACCATCAACAATAATAACCTCTAAAACATTTTCTTTTGACGAATTTTCAAAAAGATGATTTAGTAAATGGTAGATATTATCTACTTCATTTAATGTAGGTATTATTATGGAGATTTGGTGCTTCATATTTTGTTTTTCGTCATTGCGAAACAAATTCTTAATTTGTTGTGGCAATCTGTTTAATGTTTTAGAGATTACCCGTCGCTTTGCTTCTCGGAATGACATGTTTTATTTATTCATTCAAATCCCAATCATAGGTTTTAAAACTTCTTTTCGCTTTCGCTGAAATTTCGATATCCGAATATTGGTTTAAAAAATCAATTACACTACCATTTTGTTTAAAATCTTTAGTAAACCATTGAAATATTTTAGATAATTCAATTTTATTTTCTGAGATATTATTTTTTGAGGTGTCAGATAGAAATTCTTTAGTAACATAGGTTAGTTGCTCATCTAAATTCAAAGCATTATAAGCTTCGTTTAGTAATTTAGGACATGAAACTGATGCACAAACAATAGCAAAATGAATACGAGGCTCATCCATTTTTCGTAAAATTTGATGTTCAATGTCGTTTAAATTATACCATTTTTCACCTAATTTCCAAAAGCGTTTATCCCAAGGTTTATCAATGTCTTTTATGCTTTTTACTGGGTAATTGCGTAGAATTAAATCAATGGTCATAGCATTGTAAGCATTTATCCAATAGGCTAATTTTTCTTGTTTTGTCCATGTTTCTATTGGCATGGTATCGCTTAACGAAGAAATATAGTTTGACAGAAGCTTTCGATTGTTTTTAAAAGCGTTATAATCTACATTTCCATTTTTAGAAATATACTTTTTAAGTAAATTATCCCATGCAGTATGGTTAAAAACTTTTTTAGGTTCAACTTTAGTTGGAATATTTTCTTGATTTGGAATGACACTATCAACCACAATAGTTGTTAGTTCTTCTTGAATGATTGAATCTTTAGTTTTAACTATTATTTCAGTTGGCTCTTTAGGTTTTTGAGTTTCAACAACCCGCTTTGTTCCAGAACAAGCTGATAAAATAATAATTAAAAATATAGATATTGTGTACTTCATTTTCTTTATAGATTCTCTAATAATTTAAAGAGTATACCGCTTATAATTGCTGCCATTGGCAGTGTTAATAACCAAGATAACAATATTTTGCTTATCATTTTGTAATCGGCTTTTTTGGTAGCCGTACCTATACCAAAAATAGAGCCTACCGATACGTGAGTTGTAGAAACTGGTAATCCGTGAATGCTGGCTGTTGTTACTAATAAACCCGTAATTAAATTGGCTGTAAAACCTTGGCCGGAATTCATAGGTGTGATTTTTTTACTCATAGTTACTCCTACTTTTTTTGCATTAAGCAATCCGCCAACAGCCATAACAATAGCAATAATAATCATACTCCATTTAATATCAATAGTATTAATAATTAAAAGTAGTCCAACTATTTTAGGAGTATCATTTAAACCTCTAGCAAAACTAACAACCCCAGCACTTAAATAATGTAGGCTATCTAAAACCTTTTGTGAACCTAACCCTAAAATTTCGCCTTCGTAAGTTTCCACTTTATCATTTATTGTAGCTTCTAAAGAGGTATTAGATTTTAACGTTGAGGTGCTATCCATATTAACAGATGCAATATTTATAGTTTGTTTTTTATGAATGCTTAAGTTTGTTTTTTTAGTAACTCCCAGCTGCTTTCTGAAAAGCTTAAAAATAAGATAAGCTATTAAACTTAAAACAGCAGCCATTAAAGGGCTAACTATTAAAGGCATTAAAAATGTGCTTCCAAGTTTTTCAAAATTAAATTGAGAACCTACTGCCATGACTCCAGCACCAAATAAACCTCCAACTAAACTGTGAGTTGTAGAAATCGGCATCCCAATTTTAGTCGCAATAAAAACAGTAAGAGCTGCGCCAAAAGCAATAGCAATTGCAAAAATAGGCATGGTAATAAGCTCATTAGGAACTAATCCTTTCCCAGAAAAATTCTTTACTAATTCGTTGGCTAAAAATATGGCTGCAACAGATCCCGAAAATGTAGTTATGGTTGCCCAATTAATGGCTTTTTTATAATTAGTAGTTCCACTGCCAAAAAGTGTAGCTACCCCTTTAAAATTATCATTAGCACCATTACTAAAAGCTAAAAAGCAAGCAGAAAGGAACAAAAGCACAAGAACCATAGAAAATTATTTTATTTAGTTTTTGACGATAATATCTATGATAGCTTACTTTTACTTTAAAGAATTTAGTGTTAAAAAAAGAGCGACTAATTAGTCGCTCTTTTAATTGTATTATAATAAGTTGTTTAGCAACAACCTCCACCATCGTAATGAAAAGTAGATTCTGAAAAATAAATATCATCTCTACCTAAAGCTTGTAATGTTCCAGCGGTTTTATCGCAAATAGCTAAAGGTTGATTTTTTAACAAAACATGACCAGCTTTATCATCAAAATAATCTTCATCACCGTAATAAATTGCTGCTTTCCCTGTAAAAATACACGGACCATCTTCTGGCATTGGATCTTTAATTGCGGCAACCTCAATAGACTCTATATAAATTAATTCATCAGTTGGATAATTTTTAGGATCTAAAATTCTATAAGGCTTACGTGCACGAATTTCAATAGTTCCAAACCCAGCATCAGTTAAAGCTTTTACATATTCTGCAATGGGTAAACTACCACTTAAACATAAAGCACGTAAACGTTCGTCGTTACGTAATTCTTCATTCATAGGTTGCTCACAAGTTGGATCGCTCATTACTAAACGACCATGAGGCTTTAAAACACGATACATTTCAGCGATAGCCTTCTTTAAATCATCAGCTTTAAAAATATTAAATAAGCAGTTTTGTGCTGCAACATCAATACTATTGTCTTCAACAGGAAGATGCATTGCATCTCCTTTTTTAAGGTCAACAAATTCACTTTTAAACCAAGGATTTTGTGCTTCAGCTTCTTTGAAATTTTTACGCGAGGCTTCCAGCATTTCATCTACTACATCAATACCAACTACCCCCCCTTTTTGGCGGTTAAAATAGGCGAATTGTAATAATTCCATGCCACCTCCAACGCCAACATAAAGCATTTTCGGGTTGTTGGTTAAATCGCGTGCATGGACAGTAGAACCACATCCGTAATTCATCTCTTGCATAATTCTAGGTATTTTTAACCCTGGTAATTCCCATATTGGGTTTGTGGTACAACATAAGCCAACGTCTGGGGTTAATGCTGCTTCTTTATATACGTTGTGAGTGGTTTCTAAGTAGCTCATAATTTTTTTTCCTGCGCAGGCAGGAATCTTATTTTTTATTATTAAATGTTTTATTTTTTTTCTTTCTGTTCATTTTGTCTTGATACAAAACGAACCAAAAATTAAATCTAAATTTTTTCCAAGGGTTCAAAAATTATTAACGATTTAATTTTTATATTCTGTATTTCAATGTTCAATTCTGCGAATTGATTTGGGATTTGAATTTCGATTTCGTTATATTTAAATCCCTGTTTTGTTTTACTGCCAACTGATGACTGTTTGTTGCCTACCATATCGTTTTGGTATGTTAAAAGTAGGCATTTTGTTAATAATCAAGTGTAACAAACATTACACGATTATATGGTTTTTTATAAGCGCTTTAAAAAGTGTAATCATGTCTGGCTCTGCTTTTGTAGCCATAGCAATAATCTCTGCAATATCTACAGGTTTTAGATTATCTGGGTCGCATTCATCGGTTAAAACTGACACTGCTGCTACTTTTAATTTTAAATGATTTGCCACTATAATCTCTGGAACAGTACTCATACCAACTGCATCGGCACCAATAATTTTAAGCATTCTGTATTCTGCTCGGGTTTCTAATTGTGGTCCAACAACACTAGCGTAAACGCCTTCGTGAAGTTTTATGTTATTATTTTTAGCAATGGTTTTAAATGATGAATTGATACTGCTATCATAAGGAGCGCTCATATCAGTAAAACGTTCACCTAATTTTTCAACACCATTAAATGCCAATGGCGAGCTGCCTTGAAGATTAATATGGTCTTCAATAAGCATTAATTCGCCTTTCTTGAAGTCTAAATTTATAGCTCCAGCAGCATTGGACACTAATAAAGTTTTGATGCCAAGTTTTTCCATGATTCGAACTGGATATGTAACATCTTGTAGCGAGTAGCCTTCATATAAATGAAAACGACCTTGCATTACCATTACTTTTTTTCCTTCAAGATTACCATAAACAAGTTTGCCTTTATGAAACTCTACGGTTGCGGTTGGGAAATTTGGAATGTGGTTATAGCTGACTTCAATTAAAACTTCTATTTCATCTATAAGTTGTCCTAATCCTGTGCCTAAAATGATCCCTACTTCTGGGTTTTTAAACCCTTTGTTTTGTAAATATTCTACAGTTTCGTTTATGTGCTTAATCATTTAGTTGTTGTATTCGTTGTTGTAATTTAATATTCGATTTGTAAAACGCTGATGCTTCTAAATCTTCAAAAGTATCAATATCGTTTAAAGGGTTAAGTAAAGCAAAAGAAGTGTTATTCTGTTTTAATTCTTTTGAAGTAACCTCCAATAAATTAGATTGACTCCATGGTTTGTTATCAAAAACAGAATCATACATTTTAGTCATACCAACAAGATAATAACCGCCATCTATAGCAGGACCAAAAACCACATTGTTGGTTTTTAATGCTTGTAATCCGTTTTTAATATGACTAGAGTTGATCTCAGGTAAATCTGAACCAATCAGTACAATACGATTATAACCATCTTCAAAACCCTTAATAAATGCATTTTTCATGCGCTCGCCTAAATCATCACCTTCTTGAACCGCTTTATAATGGGTTCCCCATTTAGAATTGATTACAACATCAGAGAAATAAATACGCTTATCTATAGGAATATTTTCGGTAGCATTTTCTGTGATTTTAACGAGTTCGCTATAAACCTCAAAAGCTCCTTGATTACCAATGGTTTTTGCAAGACGTGTTTTTACCTTGCCAAGTTTAATGTTTTTTACAAAAACAATAATGAGTTCTTTAGTCATATGTTTTAATACCTTTTTTTAACCATTTACTCCATTCTTGGTTAAATGTATGGATACTATCTGTTTCTTTTTCTTTGGAATTATAAACAGGAAAATTATTGTTTTTCCATTCAAAAATACCACCATATAAATTATAAATATTAGTATAGCCAGCCTTTTTGAGTTTTTCAGCAATATCTTCTGATCTTATTCCTAACGAGCAATAAACGATAATAGTTTGTTGCTTGTTGTCGATTTTTTTGATTGTTTTTTTTAGATTGAAATTATCATAACCCACAAAAATGGCATTTTTTAAATGACTGACTTCAAATTCTGATGCTTCTCTAGCATCCAAAAGAATAATTTCCTTTTCCTTTTTAAATAAATCTTTAGCGGTAATATATGGGATGCTTTCTTTATTGTATTTATCTAATACCTCTGAAAGCGATTTTTGGGAAAACCCAGAAATCGAAAAACAAATGAATATGTATATGATAATCTGTTTCATATTAAGCAACCACACCTTGACAACTACTTCCTGCGCCAGCTGTACAGCCATAGCAGTGTTGCGAAATGACAATTTTTCTACCCTCTAATAATTCTTCGTTAAATTCTGAAATGTGTTTAGATTTACTATTTACAGGTAGTTCTAGCATTTGATTAAAATCGCAATCATACAAATAACCATCCCAACTAACAGAAAGCGTATTGGTACACATCACATTTTCAACAGCAGCAGGATTGTAAGCTTCTACCAGTGAAAACATATAGTCTTCATAATTTTCTGAGGCAATTAAATAATCTAAAAATCTTGAGATTGGTAAATTAGTAATGGCAAATAAATTATGAAACTGAATATCGAAATCTTCTAATAAGGCCTTTTTAAAATCTTTTTCCATAGACATTTGGTCTCCTGGTAAAAAAGCCCCTGATGGATTATAAACTAAATCTAGTTTTAAATCACTATTTGGCATGCCGTAGCCAATTGCATTTAATTCTTGCAACGCTTTTATTGATTTATCAAAAACACCATCACCACGCTGTTTATCTGTTTTTCCGCGTGTCCAATGTGGCATCGAACTTACTACATGCACATTATGTTTTTTAAAGAACTCTGGTAAATCGTAATACTTTTTGTTGGCTCTAATGATGGTAAGGTTTGAGCGTACTATAAAATCTTTAATACCAACCTTTGCTGCCTCTTCTACAAACCATCTAAAATCTGGATTCATTTCTGGAGCTCCTCCAGTTAAATCTAATGTATGCGCGCCAGTGTTTTTAATAACATCCAAGCATTGCTGCATGGTTTCACGTGTCATTATTTCTTTTCTATCAGGACCAGCATCAACATGGCAATGTTCGCAAACTTGGTTACACATATAACCAACGTTTATTTGTAGGATTTCTAATTTTTTAGCTTTAAGCGGAAACTGATTGGTTTCAGCAATTTTAGATTTAAAGGTTGGTAATTCTCCGTTTTGGAAAATACCATTCGATAAAATCTCTAATTGCCTATTACTATTAGCTAAATCGCTTTCGCGTTTATGTAGGGACTTTGTAACCATTATTTACTTTGTTGTCAGGTCGAGCACAGTCGAGACCTTATGAAAACCTCTCGACTGTGCTCGAGGAGACATTTAGTGTTGTTAAACAAAACTCTAACCGTCTAATTTTTTAACTTTATTCATCATTTGTACACCATGAACCAATGTAGCACCACTTTTTATGGCTGCTCCAACATGTATGGCTTCCATCATTTCTTCTTTTGTTACTCCGCGTTGCAAACTGTCTTTAGTGTAAGCATCAATACAATAAGGGCATTGCTCGGTATGTGAAACGGCTAAAGCAATTAAGGATTTCTCGCGAGCTGTAAGTGCACCTTCTTCAAATACTTTTCCGTAATACTCAAAAAATTTGTTTCCAAGTTCTTCGCTCCATTCTGTTATATCTCCAAACTTTCTTAAATCGGCAGGATCGTAATATGTTTTTTGCATGTGATTTTAAAATTTTATTTAAAGATATAAATCTAAAAAGTTTCAGTCGATAATATTAGCATTACTTAACATAAATTATTTATATAGATTTTAAAATTTTATTTTAGCGCTACTAAATAAAAGTTAAATGAACGACTACTTTTTTATAATTACAGTTTTAGTAACGCTATCGGCAATTTTTGGGTACATTAATGTACGCTTTTTAAAATTACCAAACACTATTGGGCTAATGCTTATAACTATTGTTTTTACTTTAGGCGTTTTTGCATTAAGTTATTTTGATTCTACACTTTTGGATGCCGAAAAATATATTATTACGCAAATAGATTTTAAAACCGTTTTGTTAGATATAATGCTTAGTTTTCTCTTGTTCGCAGGGGCTTTGCATACAAATTTTCAACAATTAAAAATACAGCGTTGGCCAGTTTTTGTGTTTGCTACTTTTGGAGTAATAGTGTCTACTTTTTTAGTAGGAATTACTGTATTTTACCTTTTAAAGGTGATTGGTTTAGATGTTGAATTTATTTATTGTTTGCTATTCGGAGCTTTAATTTCTCCAACTGATCCTATTGCTGTTTTAGGTATTTTGAAAAAAGCAGGAGTACCAAAAAAACTGGAAGCTAAAATTGTAGGAGAATCGTTGTTTAATGATGGTGTTGGTGTAGTTGTGTTTCTTACTATTTTTCAAATTGCCGCTTTAGGGACAGGAGAAGTAGAAGCCTTTGATGTTTTTAGTCTTTTTGGAAAAGAAGTGTTTGGTGGTATTTTATTAGGTGGTATTTTAGGTTGGATAACCTATCGTTTAATGAAATCTATTGACGATTACGATATTGAAGTTATTATCACACTTGCTGCAGTAATGGGAGGAACCGTAATTGCACATAAACTTCATTTATCTGCACCTTTAGCTATGGTTACAGCAGGACTTATTGTTGGTAACGATACCGTTAGAGGCAGTGCCATGTCTGAAATTACAGAAAGTTATGTCGATAAATTTTGGGAGCTTATTGATATTCTTTTAAACACCATATTATTTGTACTTATTGGTATGGAAATGCTTGTTTTAGCTTTTGATGGAAAATATATTTTAGCAGGATTAATAGCTATTCCTATTATACTTTTATGTAGATATACATCTTTATTATTACCTATAAGTTTCTTTAAAAAACGATTGGATTTTGTGCCAAAAACGAATTTGATTATGACTTGGGGTGGATTGCGAGGAGGTATTTCTATTGCATTGGCATTAGGGCTTACAGAGGCTATGCAACGCGATTTGTTTTTAGTAATTACTTACATAGTCGTGGTTTTCTCCATATTAGTTCAAGGACTAACCGTTGGTAAACTAGTAAAAAAAGTGAGTTAGTAGTTTATGGATGTAAATAACGAACTAGATTTAGCTTGGGATTTTGTAAATAATACAGATAGAAATGTGTTTTTAACAGGAAAAGCAGGAACAGGAAAAACTACTTTTCTGCACAAGTTAAAAATGAAATCTTTGAAACGTATGGTTGTGGTTGCTCCTACTGGAGTAGCTGCTATTAATGCTAAAGGGGTTACCATACATTCGTTTTTTCAGATGCCATTTGGTCCTATTTTGCCAGATGTAGAAATGAGACCTTCTTCAGGCTTCAACAGAAAATTCAATAAAACCAAAATAAATATTATTAAGTCTTTAGATTTATTGGTTATTGACGAAATTAGTATGGTTCGTGCCGATTTATTGGATGGCATTGATAAAACACTAAGGCGTTTTAAAAATAAAAACAAGGTGTTTGGAGGTATTCAATTATTAATGATTGGCGACTTGCAACAATTATCACCAGTGATTAAAGAAGACGAATGGCAATTATTAAAAGCGCATTATAAAAACGGCTTCTTTTTTAGTAGCAAGGCTTACCAAGCATGTCATGCTGTAACTATCGAGCTGAAACATATTTACAGACAGGACAATCCTACGTTTATTAATATTCTTAATGAAATTAGAAATGATACTCTTTCTCAAGCATCTGCAGATGAATTGAATAAATGCTACCAACCCAATTTTATACCAGACGAAAAAGATGGTTATATTGCCCTAACCACTCATAATAATCGCGCCGAACAAACCAATAAAGCAGAGCTTATCAAATTAAAAACCAAGGCACACACATACAATGCGGTTGTAGAAGGTAAGTTTCCAGATTATGCTTACCCCAATAAGGAAGAACTGGTCTTAAAAGTTGGAGCGCAAGTTATGTTTATTAAAAATGATAGCTCTCCAGAAAAGCGATACTTTAACGGAAAGATTGGTAAGGTGATTTTATTGGATAAAGATGAAGTTGTTATTAACTGTCCTGATGATGATTTTAATATTGTAACCACGCCAGAAATTTGGGAAAATATAAATTATACCGTTGATGCTGAAACCAAAGCCATTTCAGAAAACAAAATAGGATCATACACTCAAATGCCTTTGCGATTGGCTTGGGCGATAACCATTCATAAAAGTCAGGGTTTAACCTTTGAAAAAGCCATTATAGATGCCCAAGGGGCTTTTGCTCACGGGCAAACTTATGTGGCATTAAGTAGATGTAAATCTTTAGAAGGTTTGGTGTTAAAAAGTAAAATAAGCTCCAATCAAATTATAAGTGATGCTAATGTATTATCATTTAATAAAAGAGCTGAAGAGAATCAACCAGATGAAAGCATTCTGCAACAATCGAAAGCTGAATTTCAATTGAATTTAATAGCAGAACTTTTCGATTTTTATAAGTTCTTATATCCTGTAGGGCGTATTTTAGATATTTATTATAAGAATAGAACCATTATTGAAGGACAAGTAGAAATACCTTTAAATACCATAAAAGAAGGCGTTACCAGCTTGTTAAAAATTAGCAATGGTTTTAAAGCGCAACTTAAAACATTATCAGAATCTACAGAGGCTCCAGAATCTAGTAAAGATGTTCAAGAGCGTTTTGTAAAAGCAATCCATTATTTTAGTGAGCAAACCAAAACCACCATTAGCGAACCTTTTAAAACCTTAGGTTTTACAACGGATAATAAAGCGATTGAAAAAGATATTAATAAACAACTAGACACGATAGAAGAGCTGTTAGCAACCAAGCTACTATACTTTCAAAAGCTGGATAAAGGTTTTAATGTTAAGACCTTTTTAGAGCTGCGCGCAAAATCTGTTTTTCTAGCAAAAGAAAAACCTAAGAAAACTCGAAAATCGGTTATTGATGGGACAACCAATGTTGAATTATTTGAGTTATTAAGAGTGCTTAGAAATGATATCGCACAAGAAAATGATTTAATCCATTATCAGGTGTTTACCCAGAAAGCTTTATACGAAATATGCGAAACCTTACCCACCAATAAAAAAGAACTACTCCAGGTTAATGGTATGGGGAAAACCCGTGTTGAAAAATATGGAACCAAGATTCTAAAAGTTATTCATGCCTATTGTGATGAAAATGATATTGAAACGTCAACTGATGAAGATCTGTTTGAAGCAGAAAAACCCAAGAAAAAGCGAGGAGATACTAAAAAAGAATCTTTAGAATTGTTTAAAGCAGGAAAATCTATTGATGAGATTGCAAACCAAAGAGAACTCAATTCTAATACTATAACTGGGCATTTAGCTCATTTTATTCCTACTGGCGAAGTGAAAATAACGGACTTAATTTCCGAAACACACTATAAAGAGCTAAAGGCTCTTATCCCTAAGCATAAATTTGAAAACCTATCAGATTTAAAACATCAAATAGACAATAAATACACCTATGGCGAACTGCGATTGGTTTTAGATGATATGAAAAACTAAACCTTTCTAGACACAGTATTTCTTGTTAATAAATAAGTTTCTTGTAAGGCTAGTTTACACAGCGCGAAGAAGTCTGTTTGGATATGCTCATAATGTGTATGAAATTGTTTTGTAAAAATTTTCTTTAATAAATTAGTTTTTTTTCGTACCTTACAAGTTCTTCCTAATAAATTAATTAAGCACGAAATCATATGTAATATACTGATGTCTTCCCTAGACATACAGATATTATGATGCTATAATTTATTTATCCATACTAACTACCAAAGCACATGAAAACTGCATATCCAGTAAAACTTGATGACTCTGAACAATTTGAACAAACAAAAATGCAATATCAAAGACGATTTGGTGTTATTGCAGGCTATTTACCCAAAGATATAGGACATATTGGTAAATGGCTGAGCGATCTAGTTGAGGCTTCTCAAAAAGAAAAGGAAAAAGCTGGAAGTAATTATACTATGGCATATTCAATTTTAGAAATGAAAGCCATGTTAATTAAAAGTAGGAGTTTAGCTAAGGAAGTAGCCGATATGATTCAAGAGGCACTTATTGTTCATGAAAAGTACGAGCCCAAAGTAAAATACACTATTAAATCACTAGAAGACCTCTTTGTAGCGATGAATTATATTTTGCATAATGCTCCAAAATTTGAACCTCAAGTAAGTCATACAGCGTTTCCAATGTCAGGATTATTTGTGTACATGATGGCAACACCATCAGGGTGGATTGTTTTTAGGAGTCAAGCATTCAATGATGCATTACGAAAAATTTTGCAAGCTTGGTGCGATTTTTTGGATAGCCCAGAAACTTTAAGCGTTGTTACTACAGCGTCAGATGGGTGGCTATCTCCAGCTTCTGTGGTAGCAAATAATTTGGATGAGTTTGTAACAGAAAACACTAAAATTAAAGACCCATTGCATTGGGGTTTTAAATCCTTTAACGATTATTTCCATCGACAAATTATTCTACTATGTAGACCACTAGATGGACCAGCCAACAATGCTGTTGTTGTTTCTTCTAATGATGGGACTGTGTATAGAGTTGCTCGCGATGTAAAACTCACAGATAATTTTGAAACTAAAAGTCAAAATTATTCTTTAACTAATATGCTAGATGGCTCACCATATACAAACGTATTTAAAGGAGGTGATGTTTTGCAAACCTTTTTAAGCGGTCATGATTACCATAGATGGCGTGCTCCTATTACTGGTGAAATAGTAGAAGCTCGTGTTATAAATGGCTATATGTTCAGTGAACTAAAAGTTGAAGGTTGGGATCCTACTGCGGGGACTTATTCACAAGGCTACGAAGCTAATGTTAATACTAGAGGGCTTATTATTATTAAACACAAAGATCCAAAAATTGGTTTGGTAGCTGTCATGCCTATAGGAATTACAGAAATCTCATCGGTTAAAATTAGAAAAGCTAATGGAGATCCTATAAAAATAGGGGATTATATAAACAAAGGAGAAGAATTAGGTTGGTTTAGTTATGGAGGTTCGAGTTTATGTCTTGTTTTTCAAAAAGGAGCTATCAAACAATTTACAGTTGTAAATCCAAATGCTGATGTGAATTCAAATAACGGACCTTATGTTCGTGTAAGAGCTCAAGTAGCCATTGCTAATACCTCATTAAAAAAATAAAACCACCAATAACTAATTTAAATAATTCATATTATGAAAACAACCACATTTACAAGTACTAATGACGCCATTGCTTATATTGAAGACTGGTTAAAAACTCACCCAGGACTTTCCGATTTGTTGCTAGAATCCATTAATAAAGCTGAAAGTAACGCTAGTGGAGGAAAATTAAACGAAGACTTATTTAAGCTCCTCGATTGGCCACTAACTATTCCAGATTGGATTGAATACCTTAGAAGTTTTAGTCGTTGGATTCCACACCAAAGCCGTTATAAAGGTTGGCAAGATCCTGATACAGGTTATTCACAAGAAGTATATGATCATTTATGTCATTTTTATTATCTAATTGATCAAAAAGTTGGCCCAAATGGATCAACTATTGTGCAAAATATTGATGGTTTTAAACAGTGGTTAATAGACTATGCTAATCTATGGGGAGATTTTTTAAATACTACAGAATCCTTCAATGATAGTATCTGGGAATCTTTTAAAAAATATGCACCTTATTACAGAATAGATGATTCATTAGTAAATGGAAAACCAAATAGCCCAAGTGGTTGGTTAACTTTTAATCAATTTTTTGCACGAGAGCTCAATCCAGGATTACGACCAATTGATGCTCCTAACGATAATACAGTTGCTGTTGCACCAGCAGATTGCACGTATAGGAAAATGTATAAAATAGATGAAAACTCGAATATTAAAAATACTGTTTTAAAGAAAACACATATTATAGGTAATATTGCTAAACTATTAGACGGTAGCCCACATGCCAACAAATTTGCTAATGGCACTTTTGTTCATTATTTTTTAGGACCTTATTCGTATCACAGATTTCATGCACCGGTATCAGGAATGGTAGATGAATGTCGAGCTGTTAATGGATTAACTTATTTAGAAGTTAACATTAATGACAAGCATCAGTTTAATGCACCCGACGATTCCGATTCACCAACTCCTCCAGAGACGGGATATGAATTCAATCAAGCAAGAGGTATTCTTACTATTGATGCCAGTAAACCAGAGCATGGTGATATGGGTATTGTAGGTGTGGTTCCAGTAGGTATGTGTCAAGTGTCTGGTGTGCATATGATTGCTACAGAAGGAAGAGAAATTGCAAAAGGAGAAGAATTTGGTTATTTCTTATTTGGAGGTTCAGATATTATCCTGTTATTTCAAGAAGGAAAAGCTCCTGAAATTAACGACTGTAGTACTTATCGCTATTATGGAACTAGTATTAGTGGATGTCCAAATAGTCCAAAATAAGAGGCATAATTTTTATGCATTTATTTTATAAATTAAGTTCTAAAATTAGGTTTGGTAGTGTTTTTACTGAACCTAATTTTTTATGATAATTTTCAATTAAACAAATACGATTTTACTCAATTATCTCAGAATGAATGAAGTTGAGGTTTTGATATGTAAATGGAATGCTACCGTTGTGTTAAATTGGTATTAATAATCGTTTTTTTATACTGAAATACTCCCTTTTCTATTTAGCTTTGCGCGAAAAAAAATAGGTTATGACTTGGAGTAAGGCTATAAAATTAATTTGTGTAATCCCATCGTGTTTAATGATCTCTTGTTCAGATGATAACACAAATACACCGCCAGATGATCTCTACTTAAATGTTCCAGATGCCAATTTTGAAGCTAAATTAATAAGCCTAGGAATCGATTCTGATAATACCGTGAATAAGCAAATGTTAAAAACAGATGCAAAAAACATTCAAGATCTTAATGTAGATAATTTAGATATTAATGATTTAACGGGTATTGAAGGATTTGTAGATTTAAAGAAATTATCAGCAGCGCAAAATAGCATTAGCCAAATCGATTTAAAGCACAACACGTTGCTTGATACCTTGATTTTATTTTCAAACCAAATTAAAAGTATCGACCTTAGTCATAATACAGAATTGCTTAAGGTAAATATAGAATCTAATCAACTTACTACACTTATAGGCATGTCAAATACTACAAAGTTAAAAAGGTTGGATGCCTCATTTAATTACTTAAAAGCATTTAGTATTAATCACGAAGCTATCGAAACGCTGTATATAAGTGATAACGATTTAGAATCTTTTGATGTTGAAGGTGCCGTAAACTTGAAAAACATTTTTTTAAAAACAAATAAGCTTACTAGCATAGATGTGTCATCTAATACCTTGTTAGAAACTCTAGTGCTTTCAGATAATAAAATTAAGGAACTTGATTTAGAGCAAAACAGTGATTTAACTGTATTGTGGATATCTAGTAATTTACTAACGGGGCTTGATGTAAGTAACCTTACTGCCTTAGGTTTTTTATCGGTATATAATAACCCAGATTTGTCTTGTATCAAAATTTATAGTGGGCAGGATGTTCCAAATCTTACCATATCTGATTCTCAAGAATTGAATGTGCTTTGTGATTAGTTTAAGGATGTCTTCTTAAAATATTTTTTATAGTAATGCCATCGCACTTGTAGCGATTAACATGGGCTTTTCTAAAAAAATATCAACTTTGTAAACACTATTCTTTCTGAAACAACAATAAGAGAGTAGTAGATTGTTTTGTCAACATAAAACGCATATAAAATCAACTCTAACGCTTATTGATTAAAACCCTACAAAAAAAGATTTACTATTTCTCGATTTGTTTTATAAAGGTAGTTTGGCTTTTTATAAACCTTTAAACAAATCAAATATGAAAAGAAACCTACTTATTTTAATCACCTTTTGTATATCTGTAATAGGATATTCTCAATCGGTTGGAGACACTTTTGTTGATAATTTTATAACTTTCGAGATTACTTCACTGTCACCTAATGAAGTTGAAGTCCACGACTACAATCATAGTGGTAGCACAGATGTGGTTATCCCTAGCACAGTTACTAATAGTAGCACAACTTATAATGTAACTAGCATAGGAGACGATGCTTTTAATTATATTATATCAGCAGGCAAAATAACTAGCGTTACGTTTACTTTACCTAGTAATATTGCAACTATTGGAAATCAAGCCTTTCGTGATCAGAATTTAACAACTGTAACTATACCTTCAAGTGTTATCAGTATTAGCCAGTATGCGTTTTGGCATAATAATTTAACTAGTGTTACTATAGAAAATGGTATACAAAGTATTGGTGATCATGCTTTTTCAACCAATCAAATAGCGAGCATTACTATTCCAAATAGTGTTACCAGTATCGGTCAATTTGCTTTTCAAAGCAATCAATTAACTAATGCAACACTCTCAAATAATCTTATCAGTATTGGCTCAGCTGCTTTCAGTCAAAACCAACTACAAAGTATTGTAATTCCAAATAGTGTTACTAGTTTTAGTAGTGCTTTTAGTTCTAATCAATTAACTAGTATTACATTACCTAGTGGTATTACTAATATTGATGTTGGTGCTTTTCGAAGTAATAATTTAACTCATGTTACTATTCCTAGTACTGTTACAAATATTGAGAACACTGCTTTTAGAGATAATCCATTAGCAACTGTAACTTCACAAGCAACAATACCTCCTACTATATTTGTTCCTGGGATTAATGATTCGTTTTGGAATCGTTCTGTTATTGATTTAACGATTCCAGCAGGAACATCAGCTGCCTATGCTGCTGGGGGTTGGACTGGCTTTAATTCGGTAACAGAAGCAAATGCATTAGCGGTTGGAGACACTTTTGTTGTAGATTTTATAACTTATGAGGTGACTTCTTCTACATCTAATACAGTTGAAGTTATAGACTATAATACAGCTGGGGGAACTGTAGTAAATATACCTGCTATTGTTTCCTATAGTGTTGTAGCGTATGATGTAACAAATATTGCTGGTGGAGCTTTTCAAAGTAAAAATTTAACCCATGTTACTATTCCAAATAGTGTTACTAATATTGAGATTTCTGCTTTTCATACAAATCAACTTACAAGTGTTATAATTCCTGAAAGTGTTACTAATATTGGTCCAATTGCTTTCCTTAGTAATCCCTTAAATACAATTATTTCATTAGGTGCAATATCGCCTATTATAACTACAGGTGGCGGTACTGATACTTTTGGAAGCTCTAGTTATAGTCGTAGTAACATTAATTTAGTTATACCAAATAATACCACAGATGAATATGTTACTGATAGTGGAGCACTATGGACTGGTTTTAAAATGGTTTTTGAAGCAACTTCTCCAACCACAGCTGAAGTTTCAAATTATGATCCAGCAAATGGTACTAGTGTAGTTATACCTTCAACTGTTACGGCAGGTTCTATAGTATTTGATGTAATTAAAATTGATGATTCAGCATTTGAGAACATAGGCTTAACTAGTGTTACTATTCCTAATAGTGTTACAGATATTGGGATTTCAGCGTTTAACACAAATAGCTTAACAAGTGTAACTATACCAGATAGTGTTACTACTATTGGTACTACAGCTTTTGCAACTAATTCTATTACAAATCTATCATTAGGAGCTAATGTTACTGATATAAGTATTGGCGCTTTTGTAGATAATAATTTATCTGATGTTACTATTCCTAGTAATGTTACTTTTATTGGTTTGTTAGCTTTTGGTAATAACCCATTAACTAGCGTAACCTCATTAGCTACAACACCACCAACTATTACAACAGGTACTAATGATACTTTTGCTTTTAACCGTAGTAACATTCATTTACATATCCCACCAAATACTATGGGTGCTTATGTTACAGATATTGGAGCGTTATGGACAGGTTTTAATCCAGTAACCGAAGATGCGCTATTAAGTAATACTGATTTTGAATTAACAAATAATGTAAAGGTTATTACTGAAGCGGATGCTTTAAAAATTTCGTATCCAAATAATATTAAATTAAAAAACTATAGCATTTACAATATTACTGGAGCTAAAATAACTACAGGGACAAGTGATGAAATAAAAACATCAACTTTTAATAGTGGTGTTTATATTTTAAAACTTCATTTTGATAAAGGAATAGCTACCAAAAAAGTTATAGTTAATTAATAAATATTATAAACCTTGTTGAATATGCTTAGTTTTTTAGAAAGGTATAGGTTAGAGTTGTCTTTGGTTTTATTATATGCATTAATTTTTTACCTTATTTTTTTGTAGCTAAAAATATAAGCCGTAATCTAAAACTAGATTTACCTTTTACTAACTATAAGCGTTTTTAAAGTGCTTGTAGTTAGTATTTTATTTGTTATCGTTAAAAATTATATTGTAATTAGCTTGAAATTCTACCTTTAATATGAAAATCACCAATTCCTTTATATTTTTTTTAGTGCTATCTTTTTCTATTTCAACTACTATTCTAGCTCAAAATGCAGAAATAGATAGTCTTAAACTGGTATTGCAAAATCATAAAGTAGAAGATACGATTAGAGTAAACCTTCTAAACAATTTGGCATTCAGTTTAAGGAAAATAGATACTACTACTGCCGAGGTGTATTTAAAAAAATCTGCCAAAATTTTAAGTGTGCTGAATTTTCCTAAGGGGGAAGCTAAAAACATGCTTATAAATGGAATAATTAACGCTTCAAAAACAAAATATGAAGAGGGGTTTCCGTTGTATGAAGAATCACTTAAACTAAATAAATCTATTGGTTTTGATAAAGGAGTTTCAGAATGTTATAAAGAAATGGGACATTTCTATTATAAAAGAGGGGATCAACAACAAGCTATATCGCATTACAAAAAGGCTTTAACGATTAGTGAAAAACTTAATGATAAAGAGGAAATATTTGGTGTTTTGAATGATATAGGATGGTCTTATATTTTAATAGGGGATTATGATGAAGCTGAGTCAATTTATAAAGAAGCCTTACTTAAAGGAAAAGGAACAAAAAATAAAACATTACTTTCTGGTTGCTTTAGTGATTTAGGGACTATTTATTCTTACCAAGGAAATTACACAATAGCCTTGGATTATTATAAAAAATCACTCGAAATAGCCCAAAAACATGTAGATAGTGTAGCAATAGGAAATGTTTTTGGTAATATGGGGCCTATTTATACAGAGCTAGAAAATTATGATAAAGCAATAGATTGTTTTAAAGAATCTATAAACTATTTAAAAGGCAATTATAAAAATGCTACTGCAAGTAACTATAATAATATAGGTTTAGCTTATACAGCAAAAAAAGAATATAAAAGGGCACGTCAATATCTTAATGATGCAAAAAAAGTCTATAGAGAAATGAATGATAAAGGAGGTGAAGCCATTGCACTAATTAATACTGCTGATGTCCATTTAGCATTAAATGAATATGACACAGCATATCAATATTTTGAATCAGCAAAAAAAATGAGCTTAGAGGTTGATAATCAACGAAACATATGCTATTCTTTTCTGGGTCAAGCCAAAATCCTTGTAATTAAAAAAAAATATAGTAGCGCATTGTCCCACGTTCTTAAAGGTAAAAAGATTGCAGATAATCTTGAACTTTTAAATTTTCAAAGAGATGCTAATAAAATACTTTCTGACATATATAATCATATAGGTAATTATAAAAAAGCCCTTCAAAATCATCAACAATATAAAATATTAAACGATAGCTTATTTAATAAGAAAAATATTGAAAAAATAACACGATTAGAATCTGAATACAAACACAGGCAAGCATTAGATTCTGCAAGCATAAGAGAATTACAATTAACAAAAACAATAACAGAAACTAATATAAATTTAGAAAAAACCCAGCGCAATTATTTATGGGCAATTATTGGTGTTCTTTTAATCTCAATGTTATTGGGTGCTGTTATTTTCTACCAGAAATTAGGCCATGCCAAGGCTAAGACCCAAAATGCAGTTATAGAACAAAAACTATTGCGCTCTCAAATGACACCACATTTTATCTTTAATTCATTGTCAGTCTTACAAGGGATGATTTTGAATAAAGAAGAAAAAAAGTCGGTTAATTATTTGTCAAAATTCTCAAAATTATTGCGCATTACTTTAGAAAATTCAAGAGATAAAACGGTTTCTTTGTCACAAGAGTTAACAGCTATTAAAAATTATTTAACACTTCAAAATTTAGAGAATAACGCTTATCAGTCTACAGTTTTAGTCGAAGATACTATCGATGTGTCTTTATTTGAAATTCCACCAATGCTTATTCAGCCATTTGTAGAAAATGCTATTGAGCATGCATTTGAAGGTCAGGAAACAAGTAGGGAAATAGATATTAAACTGACATATACAGACAAAAAATTAATGTGTTTTATAACAGATAA
This sequence comes from uncultured Flaviramulus sp., assembly GCA_947501105.1. Taxonomy (GTDB): domain Bacteria; phylum Bacteroidota; class Bacteroidia; order Flavobacteriales; family Flavobacteriaceae; genus Wocania_A. The sequence goes on from CANMUP010000001.1 coordinate 1,044,817, forward strand.
CGGAATAGGCTATAAGTCTCAAAAAGCAAATAAAAAAAGTCATAAAAAATCATTATCATCATCAATAACATCAGAGCGTTTAAAAATATTATCTAAAGATTTTAAAATGGAAGGTTTTGTTAGTATTGAAGATAGGCAAAAATACAATGAGCAAGGTACTATTGTTACTTTAGTAATTCCGCATAAAACACTTGTGGTATGATGAAACATCTTAGATTATTTTTTTGTGATGCCATAATGGAAAGGTTAATATGGATGTTACATGTGACCTTTGAAAAACAATAAATAGCAACACATGAAAACATTAATAGTAGAAGATAAAGCCTATATTAGAAAAGGGTTACTTAATATTTTAAAAACAATAGATGCAGAAGTAGAAGTTGTTGGAGAATGCGTATCGGTAAAAGAAGCTGTTGTTGTGGCTAGTGCTTGTAAACCAGAGTTAATTTTTTTAGATATTAACCTAACTGATGGTAACGCTTTTGAGTTTTTAGAGCAAACAGAACACTTACAATTTAAAGTAATTTTCATCACTGCTTATGAAGAATATGCCCTAAAAGCCTTAAAGAGTGGAGCGATAGATTATATTTTAAAACCAGTGGACGTAGATGAGCTTAAAGCCGCTTTAGAAAAGGTGAAACATTTACCTATAGATGAACAAAAACAACAAATTAGAAAAGTAAAAGAAGTATGGAGTAATGACGATACTAAATTAATTGTATCTCTACATGATAGCTTTCAGGTTATAGATTTAAATGAATTACTTTATTGCGAATCAGATAAAGGTTACACCACATTTTACTGTAATGACGGGAGGAGACATGTCGCATCTAAAACTATAAAAGAGTTTGAAGATCAGCTCATTGCAGTAAATTTTATTCGCCCGCATCAATCCTTTATAGTAAACTTAAAGTTTATAGATAAGTACGAGAAGTCAGGCACTATTTACCTTAAAAACGGAAAAAAAATACCAGTATCCTCAAGAAAGAAAGAACATTTTGTAACCTCTTTTTTGAATTGGTATAAAAGCTAATTAACAAATATTGTCGTTTGTACTATAATGTACCGCGTTATGTAACTTGAGCTTTGGTAAAAGCGAAAGTTGTTACTACAGTTTCTTGAAAAAATTATTCTCAAAAGCTTCTTCTACTATGTTAATGGAACACTTTTTATGCGACGACGTAGGAGGGAAGCGTAATGTGTGTGGAATGGATATAATAAATAACTATTTTGTGTTAATAAGAATGCAAAACTATTACTACAGCAACAAATTAGTTTAATTATATTTGAAAATAACTATGAATAAAATTGAGATTACTACAAAACCAAAACCTTTTCTAAAATGGGCAGGTGGAAAGACACAGCTATTGAGTGTCTTGAGACAATATGTTCCGGAAAACTATAATAAATATATAGAGCCATTTATTGGAGGTGGAGCTATGTTTTTTGATTTATGCCCAAATGAAGCCATAATTTCTGATTCAAATGAAGATCTTATAATTACTTATCTTGAAATTAAAAATAATGTTTTTGAATTAATTGAAAATTTGAAAATACATGAAAATAATGAAGAATATTTTTATTCAATTAGAGCAGTAGAAACTGATACCCTGAATAATCTCGAAAGAGCTTCAAGACTAATTTATTTAAATAAAACTTGCTTTAATGGTCTTTATAGAGTGAATAAAAAAGATCAATTTAATGTCCCGTTTGGAAAAAGAAAAAATCCTAAAATATGTGACGAAGATGTATTGATAACTGCTTCATCATTATTGCAAAACACTGAAATAATACTGGGAGATTATAAAACAATATTAAGAAAAAATGCAGTTAAAGGAGATTTTATTTTTTTAGATCCGCCCTATGATCCAGTTGGTGAATATTCTGACTTTAAAAGATATACAAAAGATTTTTTTTATAAAGACGATCATGTTGAATTAAAAAATGAAGTTGATAGATTAGTTAATAATGAGTGTCATGTTATCTTAACGAATTCAGATTCAGATTTTGTGTTAGATTTATTTAAAGATTATGAATGCAAAGTTATCCAAACAAAAAGAATGATTAGTAGCAATCCAAATTCTCGAACAGGTAAAGATTTAATAGTAATTGGAAATTAAAGAAAAAAATAAAATATTGCTTAATGCAAATCAATTTGATGCTTTCCCTGGTACGCGATATATGGGAAGCAAGAATAAAATAATTTCTAACATTTGGGAAGTTTTAGATAATATTGACTTCGATACTATTTTTGATGCTTTTTCTGGTAGTGGAGTTGTTTCATATTTTCTTAAATCTAAAGGTAAAAAAGTTATATCAAATGACTTCTTATCTTTTAGCCATCATATTTCAAAATCATTAGTTGAAAATTCAAGTGTGCAATTGTCTGCTGATGATATTGATTTTTTAATGCTTAATACTGAAAATAACAGATCAGATTTTATACAAAAAACCTTTAAAGGTTTATATTTCACTAATGAGGAAAATGCTTTTCTAGATAATTTGCGATCAAATATAGATTTACTAGATAATGAATATAAAAAATCTTTAGCGTTATCAGCAATTTCAAGAGCATGTATGAAGAAAAGACCACGTGGAATTTTCACTTATATTGGACATAGATATGATGATGGCAGAAATGATATAAAAAAGGATTTAAAACAGCACTTTCTTGAAAACACTAAAGTTTTTAATTCTGCTGTATTTAATAACTCAAAAAATAATATTTCCTATAACAATGATGTTTATAATTTGAATGTAGAAGCTGATGTTGTTTATTTTGATCCACCCTATTTAACACCAAATTCTGATAATGATTATACAAGGCGTTATCATTTTGTTGAAGGACTTGTTAAGAATTGGGAAGGTTTAGAGATTCAAGAAAATACAATAACTAAAAAGTTCAAAAGAACTAAAAGTTTGTTCGACTCAAAAAGTACCGTTTATCAGGCATTTGAAAAGTTGTTTGCAAAATATCGAGATAGTATCTTGGTTATTTCCTATTCATCCAATTCATTACCAAATAAAGAAGACATGATTTCTATGCTTAAAAAGTATAAGAATGATGTAGAGGTGATTGAAATTGATTATACTTATTCATTTGGAAATCAAAATCATAAAATTGGAAACAATGCAAATAAAGTTAAAGAATATATTTTTGTAGCTCATTAAATATTTAATATGAGAATAAAAAGTGATGAAATACCACAAGCAGATGTTCTAGAAGAAGTAATAAGAACAATAATTTGCATAGCAAATGGAGGAAGATCTTATCAAGATATTGCTAAATCTATTGGTAAAGTGGAGCGACAAGGTCGATATTACAGAAAGGCCGCCGAAATATTAGGCTTTATTTCAACTCCTTCAACGAATAACTCTATTTTAACCGATTTAGGAAAACAATTTATACAGACAGATCCCACATTGCAAAATCCGCTTTTACTTCAAGCGGTTATGAATGCTCATGTATTTCAAAGAGTTATTCCATTTTTTGAAAATCATAATGAAGGTATAACCAAAGCAGGTTTAATATCATATTTAGCAAGTGTTTCTGATATACCTGAAGGAACAACAATGTTACCTCGTAGGTTTAGTTCGGTAATATCATGGTTAGAAACGTTAAATTTAATTCGAAAACAAGGCACCAAATATTTTATTGTTGATACAATAACAACAACATTACCTACATTGCTTTTTACAAGGGATGAAGAGCCGATTTTGCCGAAAACTGGAGAATTAAACGAATACCAAACTGTCGAACAAAGGTCTTCAAGTGCCAAGGAAGCTATTACATATTATAAAGATCAAGCTTCTTTAGAAAGAGCAAATAACGCACATATTCATTTAGTAAATTTAGTTTCTGAAAGAATTCGAGAAAGTGGTAATCTCCCTAGGTATAATAAATTTATTGATTTAGCAGCTAGAGTGGGAAACCAAGAATTTATATTTGAAATGAAATCTACAACAGAAAATAATGTTAAATCACAAGTTAGAAAAGGATTAAGTCAGTTATATGAATATAGGTATTTGCAAAATATGAGACAAGCAAGTTTGGTTTTAGTTTTAGAAAATGCAGTGCCTCAGGATTTGAATTGGATACAAGATTATCTAATTGATGATAGAGGAATTCATTTAATATGGGATGGTAACAATCAATTATATTGTAATCAAACTACAAGAAATCAGTTGGGGTTCTTGTGGTAAGAAAATAAAAATATATGAGCGAAAAAGGAGGATTTAGGAATTTCCTTAATTATGTTAGTGCATTAATTATTATTGCTTCAATAGGTGTATTGATTTTTATCATATATGTATCGATTAGTAATTCGGAAAACTTAGTAAAATATCAATTAGATTTAAAATTTGAAAAGAGCAAGGTTCAGGATAGTACAAAGTATTATATTACCCAGCAAAATTTAGATTCACTAAAATTCTATACTAAATCTATTGATCGAAAAATTGAGAGAATCGAGACAATTAGAGAAGATATTTTAAAATTGAGAAAAGAAGAATCTTATTATGGTAGAATTTATACTTCAATTATCGCTTTAATTCTAGCATTGGCAGGTTTTTTTGGATTTAAAACTATGACAGATATTAAATCTCTATCTATTGAGCGAGCTGAAGAAGCAGCTAAAAGCGCAAGTATAGAAAGTGCTGAAAAAACTTCGAAAGAAATTTTAACTGAAGAGTTTGTTACGAAAAGTCATGAAAAAGCACTTAGTAATGTTAGAAAACTATATGAAAAAGATATTGATGATATTAATCAAAGAATTTTTGATTTGGAACAAAAAGTTGACCCAAAAAGCAAAGATCAAGATTCAGGTGAAGATATAGAAATCGTAATAGATGATGAACCATTTAATGAAGAGGAGGGAAGTGATGAATAAAATTGATATTAAAACGTATACTGCTATAAAGCTAAATCAGTTCACAAAAAAAGACATATTGGTTACTTCAATTCCTTTTTTAGAACTTCGTGAGTTGGTGAAATTTACACTTAGAGAAACACAAGATTTTGATCCTTTTAATCCAGAGAGAAAATTAGACGATGTGATAGAAGAATCCACAGAATCATATTATCAAAGACTTAGAAATAGTGATAGAATAAAAAAGATTTCACAATATTTACTCAAAGAAATAAATAATAAAGTTTTAACAAATAAATCAGCATTAGGTGCTTTTCCGACATCAATGATTTTGGCCTTTGATAAGCATGAAGAATCTAATACTAAAGAAGAATTTCTAAATTATTTAAAGAATTTAGATCTAAATGAAAACGATAATGAATCAATAGGAGCATATTTAGAAGAAAATCACTCAAATTCAAATATAACTAATTTGTTGATCCCAAAAAGAAAATTAGGGTTAATTGTAGATGGACAACATAGATTATCTGGTTTAAATAAATTATATAATGACGCAAAAAGTAATTCAATAAAAATTGGTAGAAGGAGTTTAAACGAAGTTTATCCAAATTTAAGTTATGATATTATCATTAAAGAGATTGAAAAATTTGAATTTTTGTGTACAATTCTACTTGGATTTGATTTATGGGAGCAAGGGAGAATATTTGCGGATGTTAATTTTAATCAAAAACCTGTAAACAAGTCTTTATATTACGATATTTTTGGATCATATCCTGATCCAAACCGTAATGAGATTTTTCTTGCTCATATGCTGACTCAGCATTTAAACATTAATAAAAAATCTGTATTAAAAAATAAAATAAAGTTATTAGGAACTGGGGATGGTTTATTTTCTCAAGCTTTCTTTGTTGAAGCAATAATACCTCTATTTCGAGATGGTAATATTTTTGAAAATATTCCTTATGATTATGCAACAGAAGGCACAAAACATAAATCACTGCCTAAATTTTTTAGAGCATATTTTAAAGGAATTAAGTCGGTTTTCTCTGAATATTGGCCAAAAGATTTTGAAACTACTTCTAGAAAATATAAAAATATTATGCTTAAAACGACAGGGATGGGAGCTCTAATTAAGTTAATGGAAAATATCTTTAAAGATTTGAAAAAACAGGAAACTATTAATCTTGATACTATAAATGAAGAAGAATTGACTAATGAAATAATCAAAATATTTAAAAAAATTAAACCCAATGGAAAAACTTATTTTTCAAAGGAAGGTAATTATGCTGGAGCTGGAAGTAAAGGTTTACAATCTAAATTATATAAAAATATCGCTTATGATTTAGGATATATCAAATCTATTTAGATTTATCTATGGCCTCATAAAATTTTGGTCAAAACAATAGGGGAAAAGAGCGTCCATATTTTAGGGGTTTAGTAATACAGTTTTTTAAGAGTTTCAATCATACAAGGGATTTCAATGCAATGATAACGAGTTCCAGTGTTTCCTAAAATATAGCGAATGAGCCGTTAATTGTTTCCAAAATTATATACTATTTGAGATATTGATTGAGTATCAATATTGAGAATACCTAACTTGAATTTTTGTTTCTTTTGTTTCAAGACAAAAGATAATGAAGCATTAAAAAAAAGATTAATTGAAGTTCAATTTATAACAAGTGCATAGAATTTTATTTTTACTCACATATTTAATTATTTGAAGAAACTTCAAATGTGTTCGTGAATCTCGTAAAAACTCGATTTCTTAAAATTTATGCTCTTGTGGCAAGCTTACGAGAATCGTCTAAAATTTTTTATTACGTATATTATATCGAATACGCGATTTTTAATAAGAGCAAAAAGTTTAGCTTTTATTTTGGCGTTGGCAAGCGTTGGATAATTGTGTGTAAAATAAATTGCCAGGGCAATTTGATTTTATAAAACAATCGAGCGCTTGGTAGCGGCTATTTTGCATAACGACTAATTATAGATACATAATGTTTTAAAAAAACTCTGCGAAGCAAACCGCTTAATAGTTTAATGACCCAAGTTACAATGATTCAATAGTAACGTGATGCTCCTGGGATATTTTACATAATATGGAGAATTATAGCTACATAGTAATCATATCAAATCTATAACTAAATGTTGTTTTAATATTGAATCATCCACTGGATTATCCAATATTAAAAGTGTACTATAATTGTTCTTATGTCAAATAAAAAAGAGTAAACCTCGAAATCCAGTGATGTAAGGCATATTCTAGCCCCTTATCAAACTCCTAGAAATCACAATTTTCTGGATTTCAGAAGTTCCTTCATAAATCTGTGTAATTTTAGCATCACGCATTAAACGCTCCACATGATATTCTTTTACAAAGCCATTACCCCCATGAATTTGCACCGCTTCAACGGTGTGTTCCATAGCCACTTTTGAGGCGTATAATTTTGCCATCGCACTAGACATATCGTAATTGTTTCCTTGGTCTTTATCCCAAGCTGCTTTCATAACTAAATGTCTGGCAGCAGCAATTTCGGTATACATATCGGCAAGTTTAAAAGCAATCGCTTGATGGTTACAAATTTCGGTACCAAAGGCTTTTCGCTCTTTAGAATACTTTAAAGCCAACTCATAAGCACCTTGGGCAATACCTAGCGCTTGAGATGCAATCCCTATTCGTCCGCCAGATAAGGTTTTCATAGCAAAACGAAAACCAAAACCATCATCTCCAATTCTATTTTCTTTAGGCACTTTTACATCATTAAATTGCAGTGTATGTGTATCACTTCCGCGAATTCCTAATTTATCTTCTTTTGGTCCTACATGAAAACCTTCCATTCCTTTTTCAACAATAAAAGCATTAATACCATGCGATCCTTTATCACGATCGGTTTGCGCAATTACCAAATACACATCGGCACGTCCGCCACTTGTAATCCAGTTTTTTGTACCATTAATAACATAATGGTCGCCTTTATCAATAGCTGTTGTTTTTTGCGACGTGGCATCACTACCAGCTTCGGGTTCGCTTAAACAAAACGCACCAATATTTTCTCCTGTAGCAAGTTTTGTTAAATATTTTTCTTTTTGAGCTTCCGTTCCATAAGCTTCAAGACCATAACAAACCAATGAATTATTAACCGATACAATTACAGAAGCAGAGGCATCAATTTTCGATAATTCTTCCATAATAAGAACATAAGATATCGCATCCATACCGCTTCCGCCGTATTTAGGATCGACCATAATACCCATAAAACCTAAATCGCTCATTTTTTGAACTAATTCTGCAGGAAATTCTTGTTTATTGTCGCGTTCAATAACTCCTGGAAGTAATTCGGTTTGTGCAAATTCGCGAGCGGCATCGCGTATCATTAAATGTTCTTCAGAAAGGTTAAAATCCATAATTCGTAATTAAAATCTTGTTTTAGTAAAAAATGTTTACAAATATACCTTTTAATTGTGAATTCTTAAAAATTATAGCTTAGTTTTCGCTTGCAAATTCTTTCATCATTTTATTTAAGATGATTACTTTTACCTTACTATGATGAAATCGGAATATAACGTTATTGGAGTGATGTCTGGAACATCGTTAGATGGCATAGACTTGGTATATGTAACGTTTGAATTTGAGCAAACATGGCAATTTAAAATAACACACACAGAAACAGTAGCTTACAATAATCATTGGTATCAAATTCTTAAAAATTTAGTCTCATATTCTTTAAAGGAACTGCAACAAATAGATGAGGATTATACGGTTTACTTGTCCAATATTATCAACAACTTTATTGAAAAGAATAATATAAACGATATAGATGCTATTTGCTCTCATGGGCATACCGCTTTGCATCAACCAGAAAATAAGCTAACCTATCAAATTGGTAATTTGCCAAATATGGCGAGCTTGTTAAACAACAAAGTAGTTTGCGATTTTAGAGTGCAGGATGTTGAGTTTGGTGGCCAAGGTGCGCCTTTAGTTCCAATTGGGGACAAGTTATTGTTTTCAGAATATGACTATTGTATTAATTTAGGAGGCTTTGCTAATATTTCTTTTGAGTGTAAAAACAAAAGAATAGCCTACGATATTTGCCCTGTAAACATTGTACTAAATTATTATGTAAAGCAACTTGGTTTTAACTTTGATGATGAAGGGAAAATTGCTTCAACAGGAACTGTAAATAATGAGTTATTGGAACAACTAAATGCTCTTGATTTTTACGAAGAGAGCCCACCAAAATCTTTAGGATTAGAATGGGTTAATACTAATATATTTCCTTTAATAGATTCATTTAGATTAGATGTTAAAGATGTTTTAAGAACTTTTGTTGAACATGCAGCCACTCAAATTTTAAAAGTAACAAATAGCGATTATAGCGCTAGCTTATTTATAACTGGTGGTGGCGCGTATAATACATTTCTTATTGAAAGCATAAAATCGCTCTCTAATAATAAAATAGTAATCCCATCAAACGACATTATTGAGTTTAAAGAGGCCATTATTTTTGGGTTTTTAGGCGTACTAAAATTAAGAAACGAAACCAATTGTTTGCAAAGCGTAACCGGCGCCAGTAAAGACCATAGTTCTGGTAAAATATATCTTCCTTAAAATTTATTGAAATTTGATATTAAAGGACTTTTAGTTTTTTATATTTGTTAAATTAATAATTTTAACACCTTTCGTATGAATCAGCTTTAGCTTTGCTTAAAAAGAAACACTAAAAACACTGAAAAGATTAAGCAAAAAAATAAATGATTATATATTAATAAATGAAAGAATTATTAAAAAAATACGAAAATAAAGAACCAGAAATTGTTTTTAATTGGAAAGACCCAGAAACGGATGCTGAGGGCTGGACGGTTATAAATTCGCTTCGCGGAGGTGCTGCTGGAGGCGGAACAAGAATGCGAAAAGGTTTAGATATGAATGAGGTTTTGTCTTTAGCAAAAACCATGGAAATTAAGTTTACCGTATCTGGTCCATCTATTGGAGGCGCAAAATCGGGTATTAATTTTGATCCAAAAGACCCTCGTAAAACGGGCGTATTAGAACGTTGGTATGCCGCGGTATCGCCATTACTTAAAAGTTATTATGGTACAGGTGGCGATTTGAATGTTGATGAAATTCACGAAGTTATTCCTATTACAGAAGAAAGTGGTGTTTGGCACCCACAAGAAGGCGTTTTTAATGGACATTTTAAACCTACTGAAGCCGATAAAATTAATAGAATTGGGCAGTTAAGACAAGGCGTTATTAAGGTTATTGAAAATGCAATATACTCTCCAAGTGTTTCAAGAAAATATACGGTAGCAGATATGATAACGGGCTTTGGTGTTGCCGAAGCTGTGAAACAATATTATGCTATTTATGGCGGAGATATTAAAGGGAAACGTGCCGTAGTACAAGGTTTTGGTAATGTAGGGGCAGCGGCAGCATTTTATTTATCGCAAATGGGAGCCAAAGTAGTTGGCATAATTGATATAGCTGGAGGGTTAATTAATGAAGATGGTTTTACTTTTGAAGAAATTACTAACTTGTTCTTAGCAAAAAATGGAAACACACTTAATGCTGAAAATTTAATTCCTTTTGAAGAAGTTAACGAAAAAATTTGGGCCATTAATACTGAAATTTTTGCACCATGTGCCGCATCACGATTAATTACGATTCACCAAATTGATGAATTGATAGATAGTGGCTTAGAAGTTATATCTTGTGGAGCTAATGTGCCTTTTGCTGATAAAGAGATTTTCTTTGGTCCTATAATGGAGCATACAGATTATAGAGTGAGTTTAATACCTGATTTTATTTCTAATTGTGGCATGGCACGTGTTTTTGCTTATTTTATGGAGCGCCGTGTACAAATGACCGACGAAGCTATATTTAACGATACCTCAAATAAAATTAAAGAAGCGATAGAAAAAGTTTATAATAAAAACCAAGCTAAAACAGGAATAAGTGCAACAGCATTTGAGATTGCCTTAAACCAACTAATATAAAAACCAAACATATATGGAAGCTGCAATTATTTTAGTATTTGTAATGGGCTATTTAGCCATTACCTTAGAGCATAATATAAAAATTGATAAACTAATCCCTGCATTGGTCATGATGGCTATTTGTTGGGCGTTAATTGCTTTAGGTATTGATAGCTTCCCCCAATGGTTTGATTCTGGTAAGCATACACTACTAGAAAATTTTGGGCTTTTAGGTCATGAGGAAAAAATGCACCTCATGGAAGAAACACTTTTGCATCATTTAGGTAAAACGGCAGAAATATTAGTATTCCTATTGGGCGCCATGACTATTGTAGAAATCATTGATTATTTTGATGGTTTTTCAACAATCAAAGACTTTATAAAAACAAAAAAGAAAAGTAAAATACTTTGGATTTTCTGCTGCTTAGCATTTGTGCTTTCTGCTATTATAGATAATTTAACAGCTACAATTGTTTTAATATCTATTCTTCAAAAAATTGTAAAAGATAGAAGTGCACGTATTTGGTATGCAGGTTTAATTATTATTGCGGCTAATGCTGGTGGAGCATTCTCTCCAATTGGAGATGTAACAACCACAATGCTTTGGATTGGTAATAAAGTTTCTACAGGACATTTATTTGTTTATTTGTTTATTCCATCATTGATATGTATGGTTGTTCCTGCTATTATAGCCTCTTTTTTACCTGCTTTTAAAGGGAATTTAGAGATAGAAGAAGCAGAAGATAAACCAAAAAGTAGATTCAGTGGTACGATGCTGTATTTAGGTTTGGGAGCTATTGTTTTTGTGCCAATTTTTAAAGTGATAACACATTTGCCTCCTTATGTTGGTATGATGTTATCTTTAGGTGTTGTGGCTATTTTTGCTGAAGTTTATAGTAACTCTAAGTTTAGTATGACCGAGATTGATTCAACGGAAAGCGATGCTCATGCTATGCATAGTCCGGTGCATCATTCATTGTCAAAAATTGAGTTACCAAGCATTCTATTCTTTTTAGGTATTTTAATGGCTGTTGCTGCTTTAGAATCTTTAGGGATTTTATTTGGTTTTGCAAGTACTTTAAAAGAGTCGGTACCAATGTTAGGAACAGAAATGGATGGCACAGTAGTGTCAGATTTAGTAGTGGTTTTACTAGGTGTTGGGTCTGCTGTTATAGATAATGTACCTTTAGTAGCGGCAAGCTTAGGGATGTTTACTGAGCCTTTAGACGATCAACTTTGGCACTTTATTGCGTATTCTGCAGGAACTGGAGGTAGTATGCTAATTATTGGCTCTGCAGCTGGAGTTGTAGCAATGGGAATGGAAAAAATAGATTTTTTCTGGTACTTAAAAAAGATTTCTTGGTTAGCATTAATTGGTTTCCTTGCAGGAGCAGGAGCATTTATGTTTACTAGAACTTTATTTTAATTGAAAATAACGTCTCGTTTTTTATCGAGATTTCAAATGAACCAGTCATTCTCGCAATAGTGAGAATCTAAGCAAAAAGTGTTTTTGCTATACTTTAACAATAAAAGATACGTTATACAGTTGCAATAAATTTAATTATATGCTAAATATTTTATTACTAAACACACAAGACGGAGCAGAAGTGCTTACTGATGAATCGGTTGAAAAAACACTTTCAATCATCGAATTAATAAGTAGCGGTGGCGCTGCAGGACAAGTTATAATTGCACTTTTATTTTTACTGCTTATTGTGGCTTCTTACATTTATTTTGAAAGAATATTTGCTATAAAAGCAGCATCAAAAGTAGATGCTAATTTTATGAATCAAATTAAAGATCACGTAAGTAATGGTAAAATTGACTCGGCACAAATGCTTTGCGCGCAAGTAAATTCACCGGTATCAAGATTAATTGGTAAAGGTATTTCCAGAATAGGAAAACCACTAGCTGATATTAATACAGCAATTGAAAACGCTGGACGATTAGAGATATATGGCTTAGAAAAAAACGTGAGTATTCTAGCAACAATCTCTGGTGCGGCACCCATGATTGGATTTCTTGGTACGGTAGTTGGAATGATATTAGCAATATTTGAATTGGCTAATGCAGGTGGAACTATTGAAATGGATGTTTTAGCAGGCGGATTATATACCGCAATGACAACCACAGTAGCTGGTTTAATAGTTGGTATTATAGGATACATTGCTTACAATCATTTAGTGGTTAGAACCGATAAAGTAGTGTATCAAATGGAAGCTAATTCATTAGAGTTTTTAGATCATTTAAACGAACCAACGTAATATGAATTTTAGAGGAAGAAATAAAATCACACCAGAATTCAATATGTCGTCAATGACAGATATTGTATTTCTGCTACTTATTTTTTTTATGATTGCCTCCACTTTGGTTACCACCAATGCTATTGATATTATTTTACCAAAAGCAAGTGGTAAAACTGAAAATAAAAGATCGGTGGCGGTAAGTATTAAAAAAGATTTGACTTATTATATCGATCAAAAACGAGTAGGTGTAAGTGTTTTAGAAAATGAGTTATTGGCAGCATTGTCTTCTCAAGAAAAACCGACTATAGTTTTAAGAGCTGAAAAATCGGTACCTGTTGAGAATGTTGTAAAAGTGATGGATATAGCCAACAGAAATAAATTTAAAGTCATTTTAGCTGTAAAGCCTAATTAGATATGAAATATTTTGAAACAATACATGAGAAGAATTCTGCTAGAATCACAGCGTTGATTACTATCATTCTTCTAGTGCTATTGTTTGTGGTTGGTACAACGTATATGGATCCTCCAGAAGAGTACGGCGTTGCTGTAAATTTTGGAACGACAGATTTTGGTAAAGGTAACGTGCAACCTAAAAAACCTGTAAAGTCTGAACCTCGAAAAGTAGAAGAGCCACCACAACCGGATGTTTCTAAAGCAGAGCCTACAAAATCATCTGACACTAAAGAAGAGGTTTTAACTGAGGATAACTCTGAAGCCATAGCAATAAAAAAACAGAAAGAAGCAGAAGCAAAAGCAAAAGCCATTGCTGATGCTAAAGCAAAAGCAGAGGCCGATAGAATTGCCAAAGAAAAACGTGTGGAAGATGAAAAGAGGAAAAAGCTTGATGCTTTAATTGGAGGTGTTAGTAAGTCTGAAGGTAGCGAAACAGGTAGTGAAGGCAACGATAATAAAGCAGGTGATAAAGGGCAACTAAATGGCGACCCTTATGCTCCAAGTTATTTTGGTCCAGGTTCTGGATCGGGTAGTGGAGGAGTAGGTTATGGTTTAAATGGTAGAGGTCGAGCATCATATAAAAAACTTAAACAAGATTGTAACGAATCTGGAATGGTTATCGTTAGAATTGTAGTTAACAGAAACGGGAACGTAGTAGAAGCAACTCCTGGTGTAAAAGGAACTACAAATACAGCACAATGCTTACTGGTACCTGCAAAAAAAATAGCTATGTCTCATAAATGGCCAGCAGATTCTAAAGCGCCAGCAAAACAAATCGGTTTTGTTAAGGTAAACTTCAAACTTGGTCAATAAATAATGACGTATCAAGATACACTAAATTGGATGTTTTCTCAACTACCAATGTATCAAAAACAGGGTAAATCAGCCTATAAAACAGATTTAAGTAATACGCTTTTACTTGTTAATCATTTACACAATCCACATAATAATTTTAAGTCTATTCACGTAGCAGGAACCAATGGTAAAGGGTCCACTAGCCATTTGTTAGCTTCTGTTTTGCAAGAGGCAGGTTGTCATGTTGGTTTATATACTTCACCACATTTAAAGGATTTTAGAGAGCGTATTAAAATAAACGGGAAAGATGTAAGCAAGCAGTTTGTAATTGATTTTATAAAACGAAATAAAGCCTTTTTTGAAGCCAATTCATTATCATTTTTTGAAATGACGGTTGGTATGGCTTTTGAGTATTTTTCAAAAAAGAAAGTTGACATTGCTGTTGTTGAAGTGGGTTTGGGAGGCAGATTAGATTCTACTAACATTATCACGCCAGAAGTATCTGTAATTACAAATATTGGGATAGATCACACCCAGTTTTTAGGAAATACACTAAAGGATATTGCTTTTGAAAAAGGAGGTATCATAAAGCCAAATATTCCAGTTGTTATTGGCGAAACCCAAAAAGAAACTCAATCCGTTTTTAAAGATTTGGCTAAAAAGAATAAAGCAAACATAGCTTTTGCAGATAAAGAAATTACTGAAGTTTATAAATCAGATTTATTAGGAAGCTATCAAGTAAAAAATATTAGAACGGTTATCCAAACAATAAAGGAGCTCAATAAAAAAGGGTACAATATCTCTGAAGAAAACATAAAAAAAGGCTTACTGAATGTCGTTAAAAATACAGGGCTGTTAGGACGATGGCAAGTTTTAAATAGCAAACCTAAAGTAGTTTGCGATACAGGGCATAATAGAGAAGGCTTACAATATGTAATGCGCCAGCTTTTAAATGAAAAATTTGAGCAACTTCATATTGTTTTTGGTGTAGTGAATGATAAAGACTTAAATTCAATTACAGATTTATTGCCAAAAAAAGCCACTTATTATTTTTGCAAACCAGATATACCTAGAGGATTGGATGCCAATAAACTTAAATCTACATTTGATAAACTGAATCTAAAAGGGAAAGCCTATGACTCTGTAAAAGAAGCCTATAAAGAAGCTTTAAAGCATGCGAATTCAAACGATTTTGTATTTGTTGGCGGTAGTACTTTTGTAGTAGCAGAAGTAATTTAATACTATTCCATTTTTAGACTATATTTGAAATCAAAAAATAAAAACAAAACAAACATTATGAAGAATCTTTTTACACTTTTATTACTAGTTGTAACTACTGTATCATTTGCTCAAGAATCAACACTTTTAAGACTAAACTATAATAAAGGTGATAAGTATTTAATGCAGATGGACATGAAGCAAAATATGGGTGAAGGGACTATGATTATGAACATGGCTATTGAAATGCCTATGGAAGTAATTGATGTTAATGACGGAGTCTATAGTTCAGAAATAAGCTTTAAGAGTATTAAAATGTATATGGAACAAGCAGGTATGAAAATAAATTATGATTCAAATCTTAAGGAAGAAGATTTAGATGAAACTGCTAAAATGATGAGCGCACAAATGAAACCTATGCTCGAAACGGTTTTATCTTCTAAAACTAATATCTATGGTGAAGTCTTAGAAATGAAGATGTTAGAAGGAACAGGAAATGCAGATCAGTTTACTAGTCAAGCTGAAAGTGTAACCTATCCAAAAGAAGCGGTAACTGTTGGATATTCGTGGACAGCAGAAAAAGACAGTAACGGAATGAAAATTAATAGCACCTATACCGTTAAATCTATTGATGATAAAGAAGTGGTAGTAGATGTTAAAGGTGATATCTCTGGTTCTTCTACAGGAAGCTTAACGGGAGTTATGAATATTGATAAAGTTTCGGGAGTGCCTACTTTATCTACTATTAATATGAGTTTTGAAATAACGGGGCAAAAGGTTGTTACTAAAGTTGTTATAGGGATGAAAGAAGTAGAGTAATAGCGCTTTAAATGAATACTTAGTTTAAGAGTGAAAATTTATTTATTTTTTATTGAAAAAGTTTTTGCAATATTAAAAACTAGGTTATATTTGCAGTCCAATTTAGAGGGCGCGTAGCTCAGTTGGTTCAGAGCACTTGGTTTACACCCAAGGGGTCAGGGGTTCGAATCCCTTCGCGCCCACAACATATAAAAAGTCCACACGAAGTGTGGATTTTTTTTGTTTTAAAGATACTATTCTTCATTGTTATTTACTTAGTAATAATAATGCTTTAGCTTAAACATGTTTACTTAAGAATAATTTTATTATTTTTAATAAAATCTCTCATTTATGGATAACAGTAGTATTAAAGAAGTATACAAAGAAATATTCAAATCCTACGAAAACCCATCCTTAGAAAAGCATATTGAAAAGATTAAAGAGTTAGATGTTTATCTGCCCTATAGTTCCACCTTTTTTTGCATTACTAATACCCAAGATTTAAGTTTTGAATTTATAAGTAAGAATATGAATGCGTGCTTGGGTTTTGATATTAATGACTTAAAAGCCCGAGGTATGCGTTACTTTTGGAGTGAAATGCATCCTGAAGATTTGGACTTGTGGCTTAAGGCTTTAAATGAACTTATGAATTTTACTCTAAAAGAAATTGATATTACTGAAAGAAGTAAAATGAGTTATACTTGGAACTATCGAATAAAAGATGCGAACGATAACTATATTAACGTAGTGCAAAACACGACACCTCTTGAGTTTGATAGTGATGAAAAACCTATAATTGGGCTAGCTCATTACACCGTACTAGATTCTAAAATAAAACTAGATATTACTGCTACAGCTAAATTGTTAAATGAAAATAATGAATACGAAACGGTGTATTTTAATAACTTTTCACAGAAACTACTTACTAATGGTATTAGTAACAGAGAACGTGATATTATTAGACTATTAGTATTAAGTTATTCAAGTAAAGAGATTGGAGAACGACTCAATATAAGTTCTAACACAGTTGATACACACCGTAGAAACATTCTTAAAAAACTCAATATATCTTCAACAGGTGAGTTAATTGGGATGCTTAAAATGAATAAGAATTTTGTGTAAATACAATAATTACTCAAATTGAGTATTGTGTATTACTTAATATTCATACATCTTTGTAATGCTATTAATTAGTTCTTAAGGAGAAAGAACTATTTGAGGTATCTGGCATAATTTATACCAGATACCTTTTTTTTGAATACTAGATTAACTCTAAAACTCTTTCTAAAGCCATACCACGAGATCCTTTAATTAATAGTGTGGTATGTTCTATTTGAGATAAGCTAAAATCATCTTTAAAGTTTTTAAATGCTTTATATTGAAGCGCTTTATCAGATTTGCTTTCTGACTGATAAAAGTTTTCACCAATAAAAATAATTTTATCAATGCTTAAAGAAGTAGCCAAATCTGTAATATTTTGATGCTCTTGTTTGGCATCATTACCAAGCTCGAACATATCTCCAAGGATGGCTATTTTGTACCCTGTTTGTTTTTCGAAATTTAATAGCGCAGCATGCATGCTTGTAGGATTCGCATTGTAGGCGTCTAAGATGATTTTGTGGGTTCCTTTATTAATTATTTGTGAACGATTGTTAGTTGGTACATAACTCTCAATAGCTGTTTTTATGGCTTCAGTTTCTACTTCAAAATATTCTCCAATAGCTATAGCAGCAGCAATATTATTAAAGTTGTAATCTCCTATAAGTTGACTTTTTATGTTTGTGCCATTATATTTGCACTTAACAAATGGTTGAGCTTCAATAAAATCAATTGTAATATTTGCTAAAGTATTATTTCCAAAAACAAACCTTTTTGCCTCATTTGTTTTGTTAAGTTGAATAGTGTCTTTCTCATTAACAAAAATGGTTTTATCGTTAGTAATTAAATAATCATACATTTCACTTTTACCTTTAATGACACCTTCAACGCTTCCAAAACCTTCTAAATGTGCTTTTCCAAAATTGGTTATATAACCATAGTCTGGTTTGGCAATATTGCATAAAAATTCAATTTCTTTTAAATGATTTGCTCCCATTTCTACAATTCCAATTTTGGTGTTAGAGTCCATCGAAAGCAGTGTTAAAGGCACACCAATATGATTGTTTAAATTACCAATAGTTGCTGTTGTGTTATATTTTTGTGATAGTACAGCGTTTATTAATTCTTTAGTTGTTGTTTTTCCGTTGCTGCCAGTTAAAGCAATGATGGGAATATTTAAATGCATTCTGTGATAGGCTGCTAATTCCTGAAGAGTTTCAAGTACATTATTTACAAGAATAGTATGAGCTGAGGTTTTGTATTGTGGTTCATCGATAACTACATATTTTGCGCCTTTATTTAAGGCTTGTTCTGCATAAACGTTTCCATTAAAGTTATCGCCTTTAAGTGCAAAAAAGATGTCGTTTTTTTGAATTTTTCTAGTATCAGTACAAACCGAATTACATTCTAAGAAAAGACTATGTATTTGTTCTATTTTCAATATGTGTAACTTAATAAATTATATGAATTAAAAGTATTAAAAAAGTCCTAACTAATGCTAGGACTTTTAAATATTATTTATTTGAAGGGTTTTTAATTCTTCGTTTTGTTTTTAGATTTACTTTTTGAACCTACACGAGACATTGCACATCTAAACCCAATATAATCTGTAGCCATATCTTGTGGGAAATAACGTCTTTGTGCTGGATCTAACCAGTATTCTCTATCTTTCCACGAGCCACCTTTATAAACTCTAACTTCATCATTAATTAAAGAAGATCTATTATCGTTTTTATCATATTCTCTAATGATATTTCCTAATGAATCTCTAGAAATTGAGTGTTTTGGAGAGTTGTACATTTGACGAGTCTCAACATCTGACTTGTCTCCAGATTCTAATTCTTCATCATCATCATTAAAGCTTTCAAAATTACGAGAAGAACGTCTGTCACCATCTCTAAAGTTTATAGCATTACTCTTATCAAAATTAGTTCTTAAATAAGTTTCATTTTCATCAACAGGAACTTGTAGAATTTCACCAGGTAAATTTCTAGCCACTACTTTTCCGTTAGACAGTGTGTCGTAAACAATATCATCAGAAGTCACTACTTTTACAGTACCATCATCGTTAATCGCGTTTTTAGTATAAACGTTACCACGGTAATAGTTAAAGTCATTAAACTCATCATCAACAATAGGTCTATAAACATCCGCTACCCATTCTGCAACGTTACCAGCCATATCATATAATCCAAAATCATTTGGATCGTATGATTTAACAGCATTAGTAATATCTGCTCCATCATCTGACCAACCTTGAATTCCGCCGTAATCTCCTTTTCCTTGTTTGAAATTAGCTAATTGATCTCCACGAACTTTACGTTTCCCAGAACGTGTGTATTGACCATCCCATGGATATTTTTTTCTACCTCTATAAAGGTTGTAGCTTCTTAGTTCGCCTAACCCTAGAGCAGCGTATTCCCACTCTGTTTCTGTTGGGAGTCTATACTTTGGAGAAATAATACCAGTTTCACGAGTAGCATAAATACCAGTTTCGTTACCATCAGCATCAGTTCTTACATTTCTTTTATTACGCCCATCACCATTTATAACTTCTTCGTTTCCTCCATAAGTTTGGGTTGGAGCATTTATATAGGTATCTGTACTAAAAGTTGCATCGGCATTAACATCTAAAGTTTTAGCATCTCTTTTTAAATACCCAGCTTTTTCTAAGTAGAATTCGTTAACACGGTCAGATCTCCAGTTAGCAAATTCAACAGCTTGAATCCAGCTTACACCAACTACAGGATATTCAGCATAGCCTGGGTGACGTAAATAGTTTTCAGTCATAATTTCATTAAAACCTAATCGGTTTCTCCAAACTAAAGTATCTGGTAAAGCACCATGATAAATAGCTCTAAAATTATCGTCTGTTGGAGGGTAAACACGTTTAATCCAATCTAAGTATTCTAAATACATTACATTGGTAACCTCAGTTTCATCCATGTAAAAAGATTGTACATGCTGTTGGGTTGGAGTATTATTCCAATCATGCATCACATCATCTTGTACTTTTCCTTTTGTGAAAGTTCCTCCTTCTATGAAGACTAAACCTGGGGCAGTTTCTTGTTCTTTAAAATTGGTATTGTATTGAAAACCACCTTCTCTGTCATTGATTTGCCATCCTGTTGCTCTAGAACTATTCTTTGAGCTCGAAGATTTTTTACAACCAATAGCGGTTACAGATAGTGCTATAACTATCATAACCTTTAGTGCTACTACTTTTTTCATATCCATACGTTTAAGTAAGCTAATAATATTTTTGGTGCTGCAATATAAGAATTAAACCGAATAACGCAAGCAATTTTTTGCATTTTAACCAAAAAAATATGCATTTCACCCTATTTTTTTAACATTACAACGATGTTTTCGGTGTTTTTCATCGCTGTTTTGTGTTTAATAAACGCGTGTTTTACTAATTTATTATTGTATTTTTGATGTGGTTTTTAAATTTGTTATTTTTTTTAATAATAACATGTTACAAAAGCCGTTATTCTAGCGATGAAAGAGAAAGTTTTACTTTTATTTTTAATTATTTCTGCCGCATTGTTTTCGCAGCAAAAAAAGTTTGACATTAATTGGGATGGTTTTCAAACCATTTCTGGTGGCAGCTATGATCTTAAAATACCTGCTTTTAATGCTGATAATTTTAGTTACGATTTTAATGAAGGCTTGCTGTTTGTTACGCAATGGGAAATTTCAACTGTAATAAATGAATCTTCAGTAGCTATTAGTAATGTTAGTTATACTTCAATCTCAAAAGAAGAATTAAAGGACATAAACATTAATACTATTGGTAACGAATTAAAATTTGCTTTAAAAAATTCAAAAGCAAGAACAAAACAATTCGCCTATTTTCAATTAACACCTATTATAAAAGATGCTAATGGTAATTATAAAAAAGTACAATCTTTTCAAATAAATTATAATACAAATACTAGCAAAGTATCTTTATTTAATAAAGGTAATGGTGTTTCTGGAGTAATAACAAATTCGGTGTTAAGTTCTGGAGAATGGTTTAAGTTTTATGTAGATACAACAGGAGTATTTAAAATTTCCAAAAGTTTTTTACAAGATTTAGGAGTAAACGTTAATAGTTTAGACCCAAGAACCATAAAATTATATGGAAATGGTGGACGAATGATTCCATATTCTAATGGAGTGCCATATCCTTTTGATGTTACCGAAAATGCTATAAAGTTTATTGGAGAAGAAGATGGTGTTTTTGATAATGAAGACCATATTTTATTTTATGCTCAAGGCCCAAAAGAATTTAATATAGAAAGTAACACCAATATTAATTGCTATACTGATAAAACCTATTATTACATTAATGTGAGTTCTGGTTTAGGTAAACGTGTACAGCCCATGATTCAACCTGCAGGAAATGCAAATATGGTTATTGATACTTTTGAAGATTATAAATTTCATGAAATAGATGAATATAATATCGCTTTTTTAGGAAGACGATGGTTTGGAGACCGATTTGATATCGAAAACGCTAAAACTTTCGAGTTCGATTTCCCTAATTTAGTTACTTCTAGCCCAATTAACCTTAGGGTATATGTAGCATCTACGTCTACAACACAAAGTAGTATGCAAATTAGTGTTAATGGTAGCGCTGTCTCAACACTATCAATTGCAGGATCGTCAAGCCCAAGTTTAGCTAATGATGCGTCATATATTGGTAATGTAAATGTAGCTTCACCTAATATAAGTGTAGATCTTAATTATGATAACCAAGGAAACCCGAGTGGTTTAGGCTATTTGGACTATATTTCGATTGAAGCAACTAGAGCATTAAGTTTTACAGATAAACAATTTCAATTTAAAAATAGTGCAGTTGTATCTGCTTCAGGTATTGGGCAATATAATATTGCAAATGCATCACAAATTTCTGAGGTTTGGGATGTAACCGATTTGTATAGCGTAACTAGTTATGTTAATGAAGATGCTAGCAGTAATCTATCTTTTATGACAACTTTAGGAACACTTAAAACCTATGTAGCTGTAACACCATTAGACTATTTTGAACCAGAGGTAGATGCTAATAAAAGTATAAGTAATCAAAATATAAAAGGCACTATTTTTCAGAACAGTAGTGGTCAATTTCAAGATGTCGACTATATCATTATTGCGCCTGATAATATGTATAATCAAGCTGAACGATTAGCACAAATAAATAGAAATCAATACAACCTAAATGTTAAAGCCTTAAGGTTGAGTGAGGTATATAACGAATTTAGTACAGGAAATCAAGATGTTGGAGCAATAAGGAATTTAGTAAAATACGTTTATGATAATGCGAGTATGCCAGAAAACAGGTTAAAGTATTTGTGCTTATTTGGAGATGGCTCATTTGATTATAAAGATAGAATTCCCAATAACACCAACATTATGCCTTCATGGTATTCGTACAACAGTTTTAATCTAACCAATTCGTTTGTTTCAGACGATTTTTATGGGATGATGGATGCTAACGAAGGGACGATGAGTACAAGTAATAAATTAGATTTGGCAGTGGGTAGAATACTAGCCGATACTCCACAACGCGCCAAAGAAATGGTTGATAAAATTGAAAGTTACTACGTAAAAGAAGCTTTTGGGAGTTGGCGTAATAATTTTGTAGTCATTTCAGATGATGTTGATAAAGATTGGGAAGGCATTTTACAAGAAACCACAGATAATGTAGGGAATACTGTTAATCAAGAAAAGCAATTTATAAATGTTATTAAAATTCATACTGATGCTTTTAAACAAGAGGCCTCAGCAGGAGGGGACAGATACCCTCAAGTTACAGAATCTTTAACTAATGCTATAGATAATGGCGCATTAGTAGTTAATTATTTTGGACATGGTGGAGAGGAAGGATTGGCGCAAGAACGCATTTTAACTAAACCAGATGTGGAGAATTTCAGGAATTTTTGTAAACTCAATTGTTTTGTTACAGTAACCTGCGAGTTTACTAAATTTGATAACCCTTTTAGAGAGACTGCTGGAGAGTTTACTTATTGGAATAAAAAAGCAGGAGCCATTGGTTTAATTACAACCACAAGACAGGTTTTTGTCAATTTTGGAATCACATTTAATAATGAATTAGAACAATATCTATTTTCTTTTAATGATACTGATAATTTTGAGGATTACGAGTATCCGTCAATGGCAGAAGCATTAAGGTTGACAAAAAATTTACCATCAATTTCAAATCAAAGCCAAAGACGATTAGTCTTTTTTATTGGAGACCCAGCCATGAAATTGGCATTTCCTAAGCCAAATATAAGATTAACAAGAATTAACGATGTGCCAATCACACAAGCTACAGATACTTTAAAAGCTTTAAGTTATGTAAAGCTTGCAGGAGAAGTTACAGATGTTTCTGGGGCTGTGTTAAGTAATTATAGCGGAACGCTTTCAACAACTATTTATGATAAGAATATAAATAGACAAACGTTGGCAAATGATGGTACTCGATTAAATGGACAGTTAGTACAATTGGACTTTGAAACTTTAGGAGAAATTATTTTTAGAGGCCAAGCGTCAGTTACCAATGGTCAATTTGAGTTTGATTTTGTGGTGCCAAAGGATATAGGTATCCCTGTAGGTTATGGTAAAGTTAGCTTTTATTCAAAAAACGAAGAATTGCTTCAAGATCAATCTGGTGTTAGCCTAAATACTGTTAGAATAGGTGGATTAAACGAAAATGCAGCCGAAGACAATATAGGGCCAGTAATTACGCTTTATATGAACGATGAAAATTTTGTGTCAGGTGGCATTACTAACGAATCACCAACCTTATTAGCTAAGTTAGAAGATGATAATGGTATAAATACTGCAAGCGGTATCGGTCACGATATTGTGGCCATTATAGATGGAGATGAAACCAATCCATTTATATTAAACGATTACTACCAAACTGAAGTTGATGATTATAAAAAGGGAGTGGTTTCCTTTCCTTTTAGAGATTTAGAACCAGGACTTCATACTTTAACTTTAAAGGCTTGGGATGTTTATAATAATTCGGCAGTCACTGAAATTCAGTTTATTGTTCACGATAAAGATGAAGGGTTAGTTATAAACAATGTGCTTAATTATCCCAACCCTTTTGTAAATTATACAGAATTTTGGTTTAACCACAATAGTTCAGACCCTTTAGACGTTTCTATACAGATATTCACCGTTTCTGGAAAATTGGTAAAAACTCTTAATGGTCAAACCAATGCAGGGACAAAAACAACTAGCTCGTTATCTCGAGATATTGTTTGGGATGGAAGAGACGATTTTGGTGATAAAATAGGTAAAGGTGTTTATATATATAAGCTGACAGTACAGTCTAGCTTGTTAAATAAAAAGGTGCAAAAAATAGAGAAACTTGTAATCCTCTAAGAAAAAATTATATTTGTTAAATAAAAACTAATTCATGAAGAAAGGAATATTGCTATTAATAGGGTTTACTGTTTTATTTAAAGTTGATGCTCAAACAACAATAATACCGAATGATGATTCTAGAGTTATAACAACTGGACTTCCATTTGTTTTAATAGCACCAGATGCAAGAGCTGCTTCCATGGGAGATATGGGTGTAGCAACATCAGTTGATGCATTTTCACAACAATGGAACCCATCAAAATATGTGTTTTCAGAAACTCAATCTGGTATTGGAGTAAGCTATACACCGTACTTAAGTAAGTTGGTTAACGATATCTTTTTAGGAAATGTCACCTATTTTAATCGATTGGATGAAAAAAGTGCATTTGCCGCAAGTTTCAAATATTTTTCATTAGGAGATATTGAGTTTGTTCAGGATGAGTTTTCCGATGCTTTAATTCAAAGACCAAATGAGTTAACTATTGATGTGTCGTACGCTTTAAGATTAGCAGATCAGTTTGCTATGTCTGTAGCGATGCGTTATTTACGTTCTGATTTAAGACTAGATACAGGAAATAATGATACAGCTGCTGCAAACACATTCGGAGTAGATATTTCTGGATTTTATCAAGGAGAAGAGGAAGCTTATAACGATTTTAATGGACGATGGAGAATGGGCTTTGCTATTCAAAATATTGGACCAAAATTTAAATATGATGAAGGTGGGCAAGAAAATTTTCAACCAACTATGTTGCGTTTAGGAACAGGGTTTGACTTTATATTTGATGATTATAATAAAATAGCAGTAACTGCAGAGGTTGGAAAACTGTTAGTGCCAACGCCGCCAATGCTAGGAGACGAGTATAATTATACCGATACTAATGGAAATGGAGTTTACGATGATGGAGTTGACACTTTAGGAAGCAAAACTCAAGATGATGTTATAATTAGCGGACAATCTCAAGATGTTAGCTTTTTATCTGGTATGTTTCAGTCTTTTGGAGATGCACCAGGAGGATTTAGTGAAGAGTTAAAAGAGTTTACTTGGTCATTAGGAGCAGAGTATTTATATCAAGATTCATTTGCTTTTAGAGCAGGTTATTTTAATGAAAGTGAAGAGAAAGGTGCTAGAAAGTTTTTAGCACTCGGAGCAGGGTTTAAATACAATGTTGTTAATATAGATTTATCATATTTATTCTCAGCATCTAAAGTGCAAAGTCCGTTAGAAAACACATTGCGTTTTTCATTAACATTTAACATTGGAGCTGAGGCTTATAACGAGTTTTAATAAAAAGCTAAATAATTTTATAAAAAACTATTGTCGTAAAGCAATAGTTTTTTTGTTTATATTGGTGTCATAGTTTTATTCAAGATTATGTAGTTTATGAAGGAAGTGAAAATTGAATCAACACTTTATGTGTTTAAAGATTTAAGTGCGTTGCCACAAGACGTAATAAAGTTAATGTATAAAGCAGTAGAGGCAAGAGAAAAGGCTTATGCACCGTATTCAAATTTTCATGTTGGAGCAGCAATTCTTTTAGATAATAATGAAATAATTACAGGAAGTAATCAAGAAAACGCTTCTTATCCTTCAGGGTTATGTGCAGAGCGAACAGCAATTTATTACGCAGGAGCAAAATACCCAAAAGCTAAAATAATAAGAATGGCTATTACTGCTGGTTCTAAAAAAAATAAAACTACAAGCCCTATTCCACCATGTGGCGCTTGTCGACAAGCCATTGCTGAATATGAAGTAAAACAAGATATGCCAATTGAAATTTATTTTATGGGCGAAACGGGAAAAGTGGCAAAATCTAATTCTTTGGCAAATTTGTTGCCATTAGTGTTCGATAAATCTGTGCTATAACGTTTTCGTTTAAAATTTACTATTTTCAGTTTTTTCATTAATGACTAAAGTATTACTTTTGTTATTCGTTTATTAAATTAACGTTAGCAATGCAAAAAATAACTAAGGAAGTATACCTCAAGTGGTATGAAGATATGTTATTCTGGAGAAAGTTTGAAGACAAATTAGCTGCAGTATATATTCAACAAAAAGTAAGAGGGTTTCTTCATTTATACAATGGTCAAGAGGCTGTATTAGCAGGAGCTTTACATGCTATGGATTTGACTAAAGATAAAATGATTACGGCTTACCGTAACCACGTGCAACCTATTGGTATGGGTGTAGATCCTAAACGTGTTATGGCAGAACTTTTCGGGAAAGCAACAGGAACATCTCAAGGTTTAGGTGGTTCAATGCATATATTCTCTAAAGAACATCGTTTTTATGGAGGTCATGGTATTGTAGGTGGACAAATTCCTTTAGGGGCTGGTATTGCTTTTGGTGATAAATATCATGATAGTGATGCTGTAACATTATGTTGCTTTGGTGATGGTGCTGCGAGACAAGGATCGTTACATGAAACCTTTAACTTAGCAATGCTTTGGAATTTACCAGTAGTATTTGTTTGTGAAAATAATGGCTATGCAATGGGTACTTCAGTTGAACGTACTGCAAACCATACAGATGTTTGGAAATTAGGAAAAGGTTATGAAATGCCTTGCGGACCGGTTGATGGGATGAATCCTATAAAAGTTGCCGAAGCTTTTGATGAAGCTATTCAAAGAGCACGTAAAGGTGGCGGTCCAACATTTTTAGAGCTTAAAACATATCGTTATAGAGGACATTCAATGAGTGATGCACAGCATTATAGAACTAAAGATGAAGTTGAAGAATACAAGAAAATAGATCCTATTACACAAATAAAAGAGATTATTCTTGAAAAGAAATATGCAACTGAAGCAGATATTAAAGTGATTGATAAGCGTGTGAAAGATTTAGTTTCAGAATGTGAAAAATTTGCTGATGAGTCTCCATTCCCTGAAAAGAATGTGATGTACGATGTTGTTTATGAGCAAGAAGATTATCCATTTATTCAACATAAAATATAAGCTATGGCAATAGTAGTAAATATGCCGCGTTTAAGCGATACCATGGAAGAAGGAACCGTTGCGGCTTGGTTAAAAAAAGTAGGTGATAAAGTTGAGGAAGGCGATATTTTAGCTGAAATTGAAACCGATAAAGCCACTATGGAGTTCGAGTCTTTCAACGAAGGAACTTTGCTTCATATTGGTGTACAAGAAGGTGAAACTACTAAGGTTGATGAACTTTTAGCAATAATTGGAGATGATGGCGAAGATATTTCTGGATTATTAAATGGAAACGCTAAGATTGCTAAATCTGATGTTATTCCAGAAGTGAAAGATGAGTCTAAAGATGTTTCTGATGTAGACTTTACAGAAGAAGTTAAGCAAGATTTACCAGAAGGAGTTATAGTTGTAACCATGCCACGATTGAGTGATACCATGGAAGAAGGGACTGTAGCAACTTGGTTGAAAAAGGTAGGAGATAAGGTTGAAGAAGGTGATATTTTAGCCGAAATTGAAACCGATAAAGCCACTATGGAATTTGAATCTTTCCAATCGGGCACTTTATTAGAAGTTGGATTACAAGAAGGAGAATCTGCAAAAGTAGATGCTTTATTGGCAATCATTGGTCCAGCTGGGACAGATGTCTCTGGTGTAGCGGCTAATTTTTCGACAACATCTTCATCTGTTAAAAATGAAGAAGCACCAAAGGTAGAAGCTAAAAAAGAAACATCTAAAGCTATAACAACACCTGAACCAAAAGCGCCAGCTCCAACTCCAATTACAGAGAATGGGCGTTTACATGTATCTCCTCTTGCGAAGAAGTTAGCTGAAGAGAAAGGAATAAACTTAACGAAAGTTAAAGGTACTGGTGAAAACGGACGTATTGTTAAGCGTGATATTGAAAATTACGAACCAGCAGCTTCAGGAGCATCAGTTGGTAAATTTGTTCCTACTGGTCAAGAAGATTTTGAAGATATTACCAATTCGCAAATGCGTAAAGCTATTGCAAAAGCATTAACAAACTCAAAATTCACTGCACCTCATTACTATTTAAGTGTAGAGTTTGATATGGAGAATGCTATGGCGTTCCGTGCTCAGTTCAATTCAATTCCAGATACTAAAATTTCATATAACGATATAATTGTTAAGGCTTGCGCTTTAGCTTTAAAACAGCACCCACAAGTTAACTCTCAGTGGTTTGCTGATAAAATGCGCTTAAATAACCATGTGCATATTGGTGTTGCAGTTGCTGTGCCAGATGGTTTGGTTGTGCCAGTTGTTAGGTTTGCAAACGAACAAAGCTTGCCTCAAATTGGAGTAGCGGTTAAAGACCTTGCAGGAAGAGCTAGAAACAAAAAATTGACGCCGGCTGAAATGGAAGGTAGTACATTTACTGTTTCTAATTTAGGAATGTTTGGTATAGATACGTTTACATCGATTATTAATCAACCAAACTCCGCTATTCTTTCTGTTGGAAATATTGTTGAAAAACCAGTGGTTAAAAACGGACAAATTGTGGTTGGAAATACTATGAAGTTATCTTTAGCTTGCGACCACAGAACGGTTGATGGTGCTACAGGAGCTCAATTTCTTCAAACATTAAAAGGGTATATTGAAAACCCCGTGACGATGTTGGTGTAACATATAAGTTTGTTATTCTGAATTTATTTCAGAATCTATAATATTAAAAACCTGTTTCATTAGTTTGAAACAGGTTTTTATTTATTCAATCCTAAGTACTACCCAAAAGGGTAGGTGATTTCTTTTTTTTGTTTTTGTACATTTAGATTTTTCGAAATAGTAAGCCATATATGAAAATTGTTTCAATAATAGCACTACCTCTTTTTTGTTTTTTTACAGTTTTTTCCGTTGCACAAAATGATTGCGATTGTAATTTTGAGGATTACAAAGAGAAAATAAATATAATAAACAATAGGGATTCTTTAGAGGTTTCAAAGTTGGCTTATCAACTAAAAAACACGAAAATAGCCGCATGCATGTTTAAAAGTTTAGAGTTAGAGTTTAAGCTTTATTTGACTCAATTGAAATTAGAGAAGGCCCATAAAGTCTTAAATAAACTTGAAGAATATTCAGCTAAGACAAAGTGCGAAAATCAATTTAAGTTTAGTATTTATTTAAACAAAGTAAGATATTTTAAGTTAACTAATAACTACGAAAGGCTATCAGATTTTGCTTTTAAAGCCTTGAAGAAAGCTGAAGAACTAAAAGATTCTGATAAAGAAATTGAAGCTATAAAAAAAGTTGTGTATTTATTCACAAGGATGAATGAAGACGACAAAAACTGGGATTATATTAAGCGAGCTCAAAAACTAATCTTTAAAGAACAAGATTTTATTCAGTCTATTAAAAATTATCGATGGTTGGCTTATGAATATGAAAAAAAATATACTACCACAAACAGGAAATCATTATTAGATTCGGTATTTATTTTTGCAAAAAAATCAAAAAATGGTGCTTTAAAATTGAAAATGTATGATGAGTTAGCGCAATCATATCGTGCGCTAGAAGCTTATTCATACCATAAAGGAGAAGCTGAGAATGCTTTGAGGTTTATAGATTCGGCAATATATTTTGCTAAAAGAATTAAGGGGTCAAAAAATCTAAGTGGTCTCTATCTATCAAAGTCATGGGATCATTTAGATTTAGGGGAAAATGAATTAGCTGTTAAATGGATGGATACCTCTTTTGCGAAAAATGTTTCTAACGATGTTGCTGGTTTAATGATGCAGCACCTAGATGCTTCAGACCTTTATGAACAGGCAGGTAGATTGGATAAAGCCTATAAGAGTTTTAGGATATATACAAAAATGAAAGACAGTATCTTTAATACAGAGAGAGTAGAAGTTATAAATGAATTAGAAACAAAGTATAAAACAGAACTTAAAGAAGCTCAAATTAAAAAACTTATTGTTTTATTAGTAATTGCATCACTTGTTATAGTTTGTATTGTTTTAGTTGGAAGTATGATTCAATTGAAAAAGACAAGACAAAAAAATCATGAATTAAAGCTGGCTTTTGAAAAACAAATAAAATTAGAGAAAGAACTATCTGATGTTAGAGACGAAATTGCTCAAGACTTCCATGACGATCTTGGAAACAAACTAGCAAGAATTTCGTTATTGTCAAATTTAATAAGTGGAGAAACTTCGGTAAAAAACTCAAAAGTAAAATCAAAAATAAAGCAAATAAATGAAGACGCAAACGAGCTTTATAATGGAACACGTGATTTTATATTTTCACTAAAATCTAATAGCGATTATTTAGAAGAAGTTACAACGTATTTGTCTGATTTTGGTGAAGACATTTTTAATAAAACTAAAATTAAATTTATTGTAGACAAAAATATTTCAAAAAATATAAAGCTACCTAATTATTGGAGTAAACAGCTAGTTTTTATTTTTAAAGAAGCATTAACAAATGCTATGAAACATTCAAAGTGTCATATTGTTAAACTTTCATTTAATTATAATAACCATAATCTTTTTATTATTTGTAAAGATGATGGTGTAGGGATTTTGGACAATGATTTTGAATCATTAAATGGGTTGTCTCATATGAAATCAAGAGCAAACAAAATAGGTTGTGAACTCTCAATTAATTCCAATGCTAAAAAAGGAACTACTGTTACTTTTAGTGGTAATGTTTTAAAAGGTAATTCTATTTAAATTATGAAGCACAGAGTAGTAATAGTAGAAGATAATTTGCCTTTAAGAGACGGTTTTGTAGAAGTAATTAAAACTACTGAAAACTTTACAGTAGTTAATTGCTATGATAATTGTGAAGAGGCGGTTAAACGATTAAAATATGATAATGCCAGCATTTTTTTGATGGATATTGAATTACCAGGTATTAATGGCGTTGAAGGCACAAGGCTTATTAAAAAGGCTTTGCCTAAAGCTAATATAATTATGGTTACAGTTTTTGAGAATTCTGATATTGTTTTTGATGCGTTATGTGCTGGAGCTTGTGGATATTTAACAAAAAGTATAAGTCCAGATGAGCTTAAAGGAGCTCTTAACGAATGTATAGCTGGTGGAGCGCCTATGAGTATTAAAATAGCTAAAATGGTTGTGAGTTCTTTTCAAAAGAAGCCAAGTAAAATAAAATTGTCGCTCAGAGAAAAAGAAGTCCTTTCTCTACTTTCAGAAGGCAATAGTTATGATAGTATCGCAGAACAATTATTTATTAGTAAAAACACTATTAAATTTCATTTAAAAAATATTTACATAAAGCTTCAAGTAAATTCTAATATTGAAGCTGTCCAGAAAGCAAATAAAGAAAATTTGCTTTAGTCTCTTAAGCATGTCTGTTTTTTACTTCTACCCCTTTGGGTAGTACATCTAGGTATTCTCTAAATTACTTTTACATCAAACTTTTAAACCTATTTATGATGAAAAAAACACTACTTTTTATGTCATTATTGGCATGTCCATTTATTTATGCTCAAAGTATCGTTAAGGATATCAATTTCGGCCCAGCAAGTAGCATGCCTACCTATGCTAAAAACAGAATAGCCTTTGGAGGAAAATTAATATTTGCTGCTAACGATGGAGCATCAGGTATGGAATTATGGGAATCGGATGGGACTAATGCAGGAACAACAATATTAGGAACATTTGCAACGGCGCAACTTAGTTCAAACCCCAATGGTTTTCATATTTTTAATAACAAAGTGTATTTTTCTGCAGCCAGTGGCTCTCAAACAAAATATGAATTGCGTTCTACTGATGGCACTTTTGCTGGTATTGTTAATTATCCACAAATTAGATCTGGAAACGGTTCAGCGTCCCCAAGGTTTTTAACAACATTTGGTAATATGTTAGTTTTTAACGCTAGACCATCTGCCTTAAATCAGTCTACACCTTTTTACGGTGAAGAAATTATGGGTTTTGATGGTAACCCATGGACAGGAGGAGGTGATCAAATAATGATAAAAGACATTAGCCTTTTAGGAAACAGTTCATCACCAGAATTCTATACAGAGTATAATGGATTACTTTATTTTGCAGCAAGTAATGGAGCTGTAAATAGTAGAGAAATTTGGGTTTCAGATGGAACAACAGCAGGAACTAATATGCTTCTAGATATAAACCCTGGAACAGGAGCAGCAAGCCCAAAAGACCTAATTGTATATAATAACAAGCTTTATTTTACAGCTGATGATGGAACAAATGGTAGAGAGTTATGGGTTTCAGATGGGACGGTTGCTGGTACTCAACGAATGAATGGTATCAATCCAATAGCAGGAGATTTAGCTAATCCTGAAAACCTCATTGTTTTTAACAATGCACTTTATTTTACTGCAACCCATCCAACTTTAGGAACAGAAATTTTTAAACTAGGAGGGACAACCATTACAAATTTAAAAAATATTGCGTCAGGTAATGTCAATGGTAATCCATCAAATTTATTTGTTTCTTCAGGAAGGCTTTATTTTTCAGCCGATGATAATATTAATGGAATTGAGCTATGGTCATCTACTGGGTTTTCTGCAACTACTAGTATGGTGAAAAATATAAATACGTCTCCTTCTTCTCCAGATAGTAACCCTATTGGTTTTGAAGAATATAATGGAAGGGTGTATTTCTCTGCGACAGATGGCACTAACGGTGTAGAACTATGGGTTACTGATGGAACAAATGCAGGAACTACTATGGTTAGTAATATAAACCCATCAGGAGATAGTAATCCAACAGATTTAATTATGTCAAATAACCTTTTGTTCTTTTCTGCCAATAATGGTTCGGCTGGGGTAGAATTATGGAAATATCAAGATCCAGCATTATCAGTTACTGATTTAGAATTAGAAAATAAAATTGCCCTATATCCAAATCCAACTTTAAAGTGGTTTTCAATAGAAAGCAATCTTCAATTCAACAAAATATCTGTTTTAGATATACATGGTAAAACAATTAAAATATTCGATGAAAATGTGAAGGAGTATAATGTTGAAGATTTAACTTCAGGACTTTACTTTATAAACATTAAAACAGAAAAAGGAAAAATTACTAAAAAACTTATAAAAGAATAAAAAATATTAACCCCCAAATTTAAATATTATGAATACAATTAAAACTTTTATGCTATTATTGATAATAGCTACAATTTGTGCATGTAGTAGCGATGACGCTCCTAAAAACAATGCTCCTGTTTTAGAAGATACAGTATTAGATGTTAGAGAAAATATTAGTTCAGATCTAATAACAACTTTAAATGCTACTGATGCTGATGGAGATACGTTAACTTATTCAATTGTTTCTCAAAACCCAGCAAATAGTGTAACTATAGGAGAAACTACAGGAGAGGTTTTTGTGGCAAATGCTTCTGCTTTTGATTATGACAACAATCAAAGAATTACAGTCATTATAAAAATAAATGATGGCACTGTGGATGTAACCATGCAGTTAACCATTAATATTATTGAGAATGTTTGATAAATCTAAATTTTTGATTGAAAAATATAGGTTAGAATTATTTTTAACACTTTTTTATAGCTCTTTATTGATTTTGCTGTTTTGGGCTTTTAGTTAGGTTATTAATTAAGTCCCCAAAAGTAAAAACCTGTTTCGTTTTTTTGAAGCAGGTTTTTTTTATCTTTAGATTTTTAAAATCATAAAATGAAGAAAACATTAATAATTGTAGCAGTATCAACAATTTTAAGTTGTGGATCACAAAAAAAAATAACTCAAGTAGAAACTAATATAACTGAAACTGAAAATGTTACCAAGAGCAGTATGTCTGTAGTTGATAATCCAGTTCGCGTTTTAGAAAAAAATGTCAAAGCAAGTTTAGAGTTTTTAGCCTCAGATGAATTAGAGGGAAGAAATACAGGGAGCAAAGGTATTGAGAAAGCCGCTGTCTTTATTGAGAATAATTTCAAAAAAAATAATATAAAACCTTATTTTAAGACCTATAGAGATAGTTTTAATCTGAAAGATATTATTGGTTATAATATTGTAGGGTATATTGAAGGTAACGATCCAGAGTTAAAGAATGAATTTGTAATTCTTGGAGCGCATTATGACCATATTGGAAATGGTAAAGAAGTTAATGGAGATGTTATTGCAAATGGAGCTAATGATGATGCCTCTGGAACTGTAGCTGTTTTAGAATGGGCAAATTATTTTTCAAAGAGTAAAAGTAATAAACGAAGCATCCTTTTTACTTTATATTCAGCTGAAGAAATGGGGTTAAAGGGGTCTGGTCATTTAGCGGAAAGGCTTAAAAAAGAAAACCTCGATTTGTATACTATGATTAATTTTGAAATGATTGGTGTGCCAAGAGCTAAAGAAGAAATTATGGCCTATATGTCGGGTTACGAAAAATCTAATATGGGAGCAAAGTTAAATGAATATGGAGGAAAAGAAGTTATTGGTTTTTTTCCGAAAGCTAAAGAATTTCAATTGTTTATGAGGTCTGATAATTATCCATTTTATAAAGCTTTTAAAAAGCCAGCCCATGCTATTTCTACATTTGATTTCACCAATTTTGATTATTACCATCACGTAGATGATGAAGCAGACAAAATGGATTTTAAGCACATGACTGATTTTATGAATGTCATGATTCCTGCTTTAGAAGGGATGATTAATGCACCAACTCAGGAAATAAAAATGAACGATGAGTAATATTATAGTTACAGGAACGAGTAGAGGTATAGGTTTCGAGTTAGTAAAGTTATTTTCTAAAACAGGACATAATGTACTGGCGCTTTCGCGGAATGAGAAGCCAATAAATGAATTACAGTTAGATAATGTTGTTTCAATGTCTTTTGACTTATCTGATGCTAAGCAATATGCTAAAGTCGAGAATTATATTAAAGGTGAATGGGAGCAGGTTGATGTTTTAATAAATAACGCAGGAACATTACTTAGCAAACCATTTTCCGAAACAGATATGGTAGATTTCGAGCGAGTATATAAAACCAATGTTTTTGGAGTTGCTGAAATGACTCGTGTTGTTTTACCATTTATGAAAAAAAGCAGTCATGTTGTATCCATTAGTTCTATGGGCGGTGTTCAAGGTAGTATGAAATTCCCTGGATTAGCTGCGTATAGTTCTAGTAAAGGAGCAATAATTACTTTAACCGAATTATTAGCCGAAGAATACAAAGAGCAAGATATTGCTTTTAATGTCCTTGCTTTAGGTGCAGTGCAAACTGAAATGCTAGAAGAAGCATTTCCTGGTTATCAAGCACCAACTAGTGCTTTAGAAATGGCACAGTATATTTTTGATTTTTCACTTAGCGGGAATAAATATTATAATGGAAAACTGTTACAGGTTTCTAATTCTACGCCGTAGTTTATGTCAAAATACAAATGCGTCATTTTTGATTGTGATGGAGTTTTAGTCGATAGTGAAACCATAAGTAATGCAGTATTTGTAGATATGGCTAACGAGTTGGGAGCTAATATCGATTTGCATTATGCCATAAAACATTTTAAAGGAAGCTTTCTTCAGGACTGTGTTAATCATGTTTCAAAATTAATAAATTCTGAAATCCCTCAATCTTTTGAAGATGAGTATCGTAAACGTAGTTTTGATGCTTTTAAAGCAAATATAAAACCCATTCAAGGCGTTTTAGGAGTATTACAAAATATAAAACTTCCCTTTTGTGTTGCATCCAGCGGACCTGAAAACAAAATTAAACTTAATTTAGAATTAACAGGCTTATTACCATATTTTGAGGATAACATTTTTAGTTCCTATACCATCCAAAAATGGAAGCCAGACCCTGGTGTATTTTTATTAGCAGCAGAAACTATGGGATATGAACCTAATGAATGTGTAGTTATAGAAGATAGTTTATCTGGTATAAAAGCAGCGATTAATGGTGGCTTTGATGTATTCGGATTTACAGCGCATGATTTAGATAACGAATTAGAAGCATTAGCTACCAAAACATTTGGTAGCATGAATGATTTGTTAGAAATGATTTAATGCTTGGAATTTTACTCGTTTAAATTATCCCATTCTTCTTGAGTAGCTCGATGTTTTTGATGTTCCATTATACCAAGCCATTTACCATTTTGTTTTACTAATAACATCTCAAAATGTATAAGATGTTGTACTTTATTTTTACCATCGCTGTCTGATGACCAATAATTAAAGATTCCAGTTTCGTGAGCTGTAGTAGCATCACCAATACGTTGCGAAAAGCGAAACTCTACATCGCTTTTATTTTTACCTTTTTTAGTGTCAATAAAACCTTGTTTCCAGCCAGCAAGTGCTTTAGTCAGAGGTACTGAAGTTTTGTTTTTACCAGTTGCAAAAACAATAACAGCATCTGGGTGATAACCTGCTCCATATGCTTCAAAGCTACCTTCTCTAACAGTCTTTGAAAGCTCAGACCAGTATTTGTCAAGCTCAACAATTCTAAGTGAATCTTGATTAACTTCTGTTAAAAGAAATGCATTGTTTGTACTTGCAGTAATTGAATGAATAGTGGAGCATAAGGCTAGTAAAAAAAGAATTTTTTTCATGATGAGAAATTAATATAAGATAAGTTGAAAATTTATCTTTACAAGGTCGTTTATTTTAAGTAAAAAGTCAAGAAATTAAGCTTCAGCATTAAAAAACACTTTATAGTAGTGCATTTTTTTCTCATCATCGTAACCACGTTCTAAATACTCAGCAGATGCATCAGGGGCATCAATATCGAGTTTTATTTGAATATTGGTATCTAGTTTAATGTCTGTTTTTATCTTTCTTTTTTCTTTAGTTACAACACGTTCGGCTACATCAAACTGATTTCTAATTACTATGTTTTGTTCCCCTTCAAATTCTTTTTTATAATCTTCAAATTGCCTTATTTGTTTTTCATCTTCAAAAAGTTCTTCTTTAAATCGTTCTATATTTACAACCTCATTTTCTTTAAAAAAGTCGATAGTTTTTGCCAAAAATGTGTTTTGTTCTTGTGCACCATAACTGGTTTTTAAAACTTCGTTAGAGAAGTCTTTACAAAACTCAATGTATTGTTGTGTGTGGTTATTGGCATCATCAGCATATTTAATATTTAAAAACTGATTCGTCCAATATTGCGCATCATATCCATTGTTATCTACACTTAAAATAATGTTACCTTCGGTGTCAGATTGATTTAAAATTAAGCATCCTTTATCTACTTTTTTTGAGTTGATTCCTTTTTGTACTAAGACATCGTAACTATTATTTTCTAAATAGGTTTGAAAAAAATTAACTTTACTTTCAATTTTAAAAATACCAATAGCGTTAGTTGTCATGTCTCCAAATTCTATACCTTCAAACATAGCGACTAGCACATCTCCAGTTTTTATTTGGGCAGAAGTAGATTGTTCGTATAAATGCGTAACTACATGTTTTGAAATATCAATAAAAGCTTCATCATCATTAAACAGTTGTGTTGCATAACTATTAATTTCGTTTAGAGAGATATTGGCATGATGATTAAACCGATAGCTTTGTACAACACTACCAAAAGACTTTAATAAAAAAGGTAACATTAAATCGTAACTCGCTTCATCAAAATCGACCAGTTTATCTGAAAAAGCATTTTTTGTGTCATTAAATTTATTACCGACTTTATGAATAATGAATTTTGAGATTGAAGCGTTTTTCCGTGAAATCATGTATAAAATATTAAGACTACAATAGTAATAATTTCAAAGCAAATAAGCACCAAAAAAGAACGCCAAAACATATAGTTTTGACGTTCAAGATTCGAGGACTTCAGATTTGGTTATCGTTATATTTTAAATATTTATTTAGTTATGTTTGTAAGTTCAGAATATCCCATCAATTTGCCTTTTTTATTATAGGTTTCGCTTTTTACAACACCAATACCTTTGGCAACCCATTCTTTAATTTTATAGTTCATTTTCATGCCCATTTTCATTTCGGTATTATAACTTATTGCAAAACAATCAAATGTTCCCGCATCTGTTGTTATAGACTCTTTTGCATCTACTTTTCTGTTAAGCATATCTATGCTCATATTCATTTTAATACCACTCATATTCATCGTCATTTTTAGATTGGCATCTTTTAAGGTTTGTCCCACTTTTAAACTATTTGGAAACTCTATATTAGTACCAGACATTTCCATTTCCATGTCTTTGTATTGTTTAAATAAATCAGGATTCATTAAAGATTTAAAATCAATTGAAACACTATTGCCGTTGCAAGTTATATTATATTCTGTTGTGGTTACTTCTTTACCTTTGGCATCAGAGATTATAGCTTTTATAGTAGCAACATTATTTTCAATAGTGGTAATTTCGTAATTAACGACGCTTTCCTTTTTTCCTTTTTTGTTAAAGCTGGTAATTTCAAATTTAGCGCCTTCCTCAAAAGGATAATAAGTGCTACAAGTATTTTGGCTAATTGAAGAATAACTTATAAAAAGTAAGCAGAAAATGGCTATAATTTTTGTTTTCATATTCATTTATATTTTTACAAATTCAACACGCCTATTTTTTGCTTTGCCGTTAGTGGTATTATTATCATCAACAGGCTCAGTTTCTCCTTTGCCTTCTGTCTGTAATCTATCACCAGATATTTTATAAACCTTAATTAAAGCTTCTTTTACAGCATTTGCTCTGTTTTTTGATAATTTTAAATTTGCAACATCATTTCCATCAGAATCGGTATGACCAATAATATTTAATTTGATATTTTCATCTTGTATTAATACTTGAGAAATTTGACGAATAATTCCATAAGATTGAGGTTTGATGTTTGCAGAACCAGAATCGAATAAAATACCGTTGGTAGATATTTTTCCTTTACTTATTAATTCGCGCCTTAAATCTACACCACCTTTAGCCACTTTTAAATTACTTATATATAAATGTTCTTGTCCGTCTTTGAGATTGTTAAGATGAAATTTTAAATATTTAAGTGCATTCTCTTGTTCTATAAACCTCGGAATATCAATATACTTAGTTTCATTTACCCAAAGCCTAAAGCGCTTTTTAGTAACCGAAATTGCAATATGAGGTTGGTTAAGTACAGCTTTTCTAATGTCGACTTTTATGTCTGTATTTATTGAGCCTCCGTTTCTATTAAAATAGTTTCGAGCTCTAAATGCAAAAGCGGCATACTGTCCTAAAGGAATAGAGACTTTAGCGTAATGCTCTACACCGTCTTTGAATTGATCATTGTCACTTAAAATCACATAAAATCTAGCTGTAGAAGATGTTTGTTGATTAACTCCTTTAGTTAGTAAGTCGAATTCTATAGTAAAATCTTCAGGTAAATCTTTTACGTCTGGAATATAAAAAACCCCATATCCAGTTTTTAATTCGAACCAATTGCCTTTATCACCAATTTTTACAACTTCGCCTGAAGCATTAGTATTCCATTTGCTAGGAAAGTCGCCAACAAAATCTTGAGAGAAATTATCAAAAAATAATAATTTATCTCCTGGAACATAATCAAACTTGCTATAGATTTCTAAATTATCAGAAATGTTAGTATTAACCTCTTCAGCTGTGTCATTATTCTCATTATTAGTTCCTGAAGAATTGCTTGAATCTTCTTCACTTGAAGATGTATTGCCAGAATCATCTTCTTTTTTATCACGCTCTCGCTGACCAAGAAGTAATTCTTTAGCAGTTTTTATACTATACTTTAATGCTTTTTTTGCTTTGTTTATTTGTAATGTTGCTTTGGCCTGTTTTAAAACACTTGTACCATCTATATCTCCTAAAATATCTGGAGCGCTGTCACTTAAGCCCTGTAAATCATCTAATGCGTCTTCTAAAACATCAATATCATCATCATCAAGCGGTGTTCCTGCTGTAGCATAACCATCGTATTTATATACTTTATCATATATATCGAAAGATTGGGTTACAAAATTATCAACGCTGGAAATACCTACCGAACTTTTTGGTCTTTTTAATCGCTTAGTTTGTGCGTAAGTATTTGATACAAAAAACACCAAAGCAATCCCAATAAAGGAAATGCGTAATGCATTTTTAGGTGGTTTCATTGTAATTATTTGATTAATAGCTGCCTTAAAGATAAAAATTAGTTTGCAAACGCAAAATCTTAAGCACTATTTAATAACAATTTAGTTCATTTGATACAAAATAATAGAGTTGCTACCACCTTTTGTAACAAATTCAAGATTTCTGTCTTTGTCAACATTATCTAAATCAATTAAAGAATTTCCGTAAACGGGAAAGTTTACTATAGGTTTTGCTTGACTGTCGTAGAGGTGTATTTTTTGAGATTGTAAATCGGTAACAGATACATATATTTTATCATTTAAATAAAATATTTTTGGACTTGTATAATTGCCAAAATCAAGTTCAATAATTTTATTTTTAATGGCTAATCTGTTGTCGGTTTGTGTAACTAGTGTTTTGCTTGTAGTTTGCAAATGATGATTATTTGAAAGCTTTAAATTTTGAGTTGACGTATTGCCTCTAGTATCAATCGTTACTAAATTACCATTTTGCGTAGTAGTTGTAAACTTGTTTTTATAGAGATATACGCTTTGGTTTGAAAAACTATTTGAAGCTTTTGGTATTACCCTGTTTTTTCCTGTGCGGTCTAAAATGTATAGTTTGTTTTCAGTTTTAAAAGTTAAATAATCTTTACCATTCATTCTAAAATGTTTAGGTTGCCCAATTATGTTTTTGTTAGCAGATTTAAAGGTAAAGCCATTTACAGTTTTTGCTTTAACATTGTACATTAAAACATTTTTGCCTTGAGTAATAAGTAATCTGTAATTTTTCTTTTTATCATAATCAAAAACCGATAAAGGCTGCGTAATCTTATCGTTAAATTTAGAAGGAAAAGGTGCTACATCTTTGCCATTTCTGTCTATTACATAAACTCTATTTGGTGTTGCAAAAGCAAGCTGTAGCCTACCGTTTTTATAAATATCAATTTGCTCAATATTTCCTAAAACAGCCCCTTGTAGTTGTTTTTTCCATAAAATTTTCCCTTTGTTAGAAATTAAATACAGCCTATTTTTTACATCTTGAACAACAATTTCCTTTTGTTTAGTGATATGATTAGTAACAAATTGAGGGTGGTTTAATAAATCAGTATCCAATTTAATATTAAATACTTCAGAAATGGAGTTTTGGTAACCTCTAGTTTTAGCTTTTTTAATAGTGCCATTAACATGTGCAAAATTAGTGTCATAAATAAATTGTAAAGCCGAAGCGTTGTATTTATTTAATTTATAGTTAGAATTATCTTGAAGGTTTTTATTTATAATTGATTTTAAAATTGATGGGTTTACAACCATTAATAGTGAAGACTCGTCACTTAAA
This sequence comes from uncultured Flaviramulus sp., assembly GCA_947501105.1. GTDB lineage: Bacteria > Bacteroidota > Bacteroidia > Flavobacteriales > Flavobacteriaceae > Wocania_A. The sequence goes on from CANMUP010000001.1 coordinate 1,086,859, forward strand.
TTTTCTTTAATGTCTTTAAAATAAGATTGCTCGCTTAAGGTCGTTTTGTTTTGATAGTTAGCAATAATATTTTGAAGCAGTTCTAAATCATCGGCAAACACAAAAAAGTTATCTAAGACACAATATTTTGAAGCATTATTAAATGTAATTAAAGGAGAAAATGTGTTGGAAAATAAATCAGATTCACTAAAATTATAAATATCAACTTGTCTGTAGCTATCAATAATACTTAATTCACTTAGTAATTCATCTTTGGTTGCAATAACGTCGATTGAGTTTAATACAACGGCATGTTTTTCATCTTCGTAAATTACACCAACCTCTGTAATGTTATCAAAAAGAGTAGTGGAAGCAATAGAGTCCTTTTTATTGAATTTTGATAAGTTGGCTTCAAAAAGGATATAATCACTAAAAGTAAAACTCATAAAGCCATCACTATTTGATGGTGTAATATTTTGAATTTGATTTTCTTGCGGAATATTATTCTTAAAAATGTTAATTAAACTTCTTGAAGAATCGGTAGCTTTTGTGATACCGTTGATAAGGATTTCATCTTGACTAATATCGGTGTCAACAGCAAAGTAATTTGAGAAATTATTAAAGCTTATGGAATCTTCAATAAAAAATGATTTTATAAATTCATTTTCAGATTTAATTATAATAGATAAGGATTTGTCAAGACTTGTTGTATTGTAAATTTTTTCTAACTCAATAGTCGTGTCAGAATTTAAAAAAGCAGCATCTATTATTTTTTTTGAAGATGATGCAAAAAATATACTATCAATTACTGTACTATAAAAGATATTGTTGTTTAGTTTAGATTTTATGATAGATTTATTTTTAGATATAATTGTTTCTTCAATATAGTTAGATAAAGAATCTCTTTTAAATAAATTTTGGTGGTGTCTTGTAATAATTGAATATTGAAGACTGTCGCTTTCCTCTTTTGAAAAACAAATTAGTATTTCACCTTTAGGGTCTAGAAGAGATAAAGATTCTAATTTACTTTCTAAATTGTTATAAGTATCGACTTTAGCTAGTTTTTGGATAAAGTCACTGTTTTGAATATCGCTTTTTAAACTTTCAATATTTGAAGTTTTTATAATTACCGCTGTTTCATCTGGAATGAAATGAATTAGTTTGGTTCGGTTTGTTTTGTTGTTTGAGCAACTAAGTGTTATTAATAATAGGGCAAAACAAAAGAATCTCATGAGAGGAATTAATTTTTACAAACCTACATATTTTTCATTTTAAAAAACATAGAAAGCCTTATAAAGTAAACTCAATTTATTATAATTAAGTTAAATATCTAATTTTAATTGATCGGGTAATAATCTAAACGATTTTCTGTGGTATTTTGTTATACCGTATTTTTTAATAGCTTCTCTGTGTTCTTTAGTTGGGTAACCTTTATTTTGTTTCCAGTTATACATAGGAAATTCTAAATGAATTTTATTCATATAGATATCACGATGTGTTTTTGCTAAAACAGATGCGGCAGCAATACTTAAGTATTTACTATCTCCTTTTATAATAGTTTTATATGGTACCTTATTATAAGGTTTAAACTTATTACCATCAACTATTATAAATTCTGGAGCTTGTTTTAGTTTGTCTATAGATTTGTGCATGGCTAAAATTGAAGCATTAAGAATATTAATAGTATCAATATCTTCTTGAAAAACATGAGCAACACCAAAAGTTAAAGCTTCTATTTCTATTAAAGGTTTTAATTGATCTCTTTTTGTTTCACTAAGTTGTTTAGAATCATTTAATAAATGATTAGAAAAACTTTGAGGAAGAATAACAGCAGCGGCAGTAACAGGACCAGCAAGACACCCTCGCCCAGCTTCATCAGTTCCACATTCCAATATCTTATTCGAATAATTATTTAGCAACATTTTTATCTAAATATTGCCAAATCTATAATTTTTATGATTAATTATTATGCACACATAATATATTTATATTGTTTTTTGCGAAAAACGCATTGCTTGTTATTAAATTCGGAATTTTTGCTATCTATTTTAATGTAAAATTAATTATTTAACTTGTTTTTTTGTTAATTACATATTATGTCAAATGTTAATTCTTACATCCATTAACATTTTTTTAAGGCATTTCTTTGTTTATTTAATATATTATTAAGATGTTTGTGGTTGACTAACTCAAAATAATTGTTATATGAAATTAAAGTTGACATGGTTGTTAACGCTAATAATGGCGTTTTCAATTCAATTCTCTAATGCACAAGAGAAATCTATTTCGGGAGAAGTAACATCATCTATAGATGGTTTACCTTTACCTGGTGTAAGCGTAATAGTAAAAGGAACGACAAGAGGAGCACAAACAGATTTTGATGGTAAATATACCATTAATGGATCTGCAGGTGAGGTTCTTGTTTTTTCATTTATAGGAATGAAAAATGCCGAAGCTACTATTGGAGCGAGCAACACAATTAATATGTCTTTAGATGAAGACGTAGCTGCTTTAGATGAAGTTGTAGTAGTTGCTTATGGTACACAAACAAAACAATCTATTGTAGGTTCTGTTGGTATTGTGTCTAGTACTACAATAGAGAATCAACAGGTAACATCGCCGTTAAGAGCACTTCAAGGTGCTGTTCCTGGGGTAAACCTTTTAACTGCTGGCGGACAACCTGGTACAAACCCAACAATACGTATTAGAGGTTTTGGTAGTCTTAATGCATCTGCTTCACCGCTTATAATTTTAGACGGAGCTGCATTTAATGGAAATCTTAACACAATTAGTCAAGATCAAATTGAATCAATGTCTGTTCTTAAAGATGCATCTTCTACATCACTTTATGGATCTAGAGGTGCTAATGGTGTAATTGTAATTACAACAAAGAAAGGTAGAAAGAATTCTGCTCCTAAAGTAACTATCAGATCACAAATTGGTTTATCTAATCCAACAGTAGGATTACACGATTTAGCAAGTGTTGATGATCAGTTTAGATATACTTGGGAAGCTATAAAGAATACTAATCAATATGTTTTAGGTCAATCTGCTACAGATGCGGCTCAAAATGCATCAAATGGTCTTGTAGATTATTTTGGATACAATCCTTATAATGTAGCTAACCCTGTAGATGCTAATGGTAATTTAACTTCAGCTAATAAACTATGGGAAAATAGTTGGGAGGATGAAGTGATTAGAAATGATGTGTTGAGAGTAAATCATAACATTAGCTTGTCTGGTGGTGATGATAAATCTACTTATTTTATGTCTTTTGATTATTTAAATGATGAAGGACCAGTAATTAAATCAGGGTTTGAAAGAATTTCAGCTCGTGTTAATTTAGAATCACAAGTAAACGATTGGTTTAAGGTAGGTTTTAATACAAGTTTTTCTCGTTCAACTTCTGGAAATCCAGATCAGACAACAGGAAGTACTACACAAGCTATTTCTTGGATATACAATGTGTCTGATGTTTATCCTGTATATGCTAGAGGTGCTAATGGAGAATTGTTAAGAGATTCAACTGGAAACCTTTTTTATGATTTAGGTAATGGATTTATTCCAGGCCAATCTGTTAATAGTGTTAGACCTTCAAATGGTGGTGAAAACATATTAGCTAGTATTTTCTTAGGTAGAGAAAACAGAAGAAGAACAAGTTATTTAGGTAATGCTTTCGCAGAGATAAAGTTGTTAGAAGGACTTACTTTTAGAACTAACCTTAGTTATGAAAACTACTTATTTGATTCATTTAGTTTTGATGATGATTTATTTAGTTTTGCTACAAACCTTGGTGGTAGAGTAGATCAAGATAGAGATATTACAACTACTTTAAATGCGGTACAATCATTAAATTATACTAAGTCTTTTGGAAATCATAACTTTTCGGCAGACCTTATTACTGAAGCTTATACTTTTGAGTTTGACGACTTAGGAGCTCAAGGTACAGGATATTTACCTAATGTAGAAGTGTTAGATGGAGCAACAAGTCCAGAAAGTGTTGAAGGAAACACAGTTATGGAGAGACTAAATAGTTATTTAGGAAGGTTGACTTATAATTTTAACGAGAAATATTATTTAGAAGGATCTTTCAGACGTGATGGTTCAACAAGATTTTCTGAAGATACAAGATGGGGTAACTTCTTCTCTGTTGGTGGTTCTTGGATAGTATCTAACGAAGGTTTCTTAAGCGATAGCAATACGTTAACGTATTTAAAGTTTAGAGGATCTTATGGAGAACTAGGAAATAACCAAATAATTGTATCAGGAGGAACTGCACAAGACTATTTCCCATACCAATCTGTATTTAATTTAGGATGGAATAACGAAGGTAATACAGGAGTATTACTTGGTGGTGTTGCTGATCCAAATATAAGCTGGGAGAAAACATCTTCAACTAATGTTGGTGTAGACTTTGAATTGTTTAACGGAACACTTTCAGGTACTGTAGATTACTACAGTAAGGAATCGGTTGATTTAATTTATGATAAACCAATACCTTCATCAACAGGTGTTTCACAAATTACAACAAATATTGGGGCTATAAAGAACTCAGGATGGGAAGTAGCGCTTAATTCAATAAACGTTAGTACTGATGATTTTAGCTGGTCTTCTGGAATTAATTTTTCTTTTGATAAAAATGAAATTACAGAGTTAACTCAAGATGAATTTATTAATGGATCAAAACTTTGGAAAGTAGGTAACTCAATTTTTGATTTTTATATCAGAGAATGGGCAGGTGTTGACCCAGCCGATGGGTTTGGTATGTGGTATATGGATGTTTTAGATACTAACGGTAATGTTATTGATAAAGTTCCGACTAAGCAACAAGATCAAGCAACACGTTACCAACAAGGGTCTTCATTACCAGATTTTTATGGAGGTTTTACAAACTCAATTAGATATAAGCAGTTTGATTTAAGTATTTTGGCTAACTTTAGTTTTGGTGGTTATTTATTAGATACTGATTACTCTGGATTGATTAACCAATTTCAAAACCCAGGATCTAATCACCATGTAGATGTGGTTAATAGATGGCAGAACCCTGGAGATATAACTGATTATCCTTTATTATTAACAGGTAATAATAATCATTCATCTAGATCAACTAGATTTTTATTTAAAAATGATTATATAAGATTGAAAAGTTTAACATTTGGCTATAATCTTCCTGAATCAGTATTAGAGAAAATAGGATTTACTCAAGTAAGATTATTTATGCAAGCTGATAACATTTTAACTTGGCAATCACATAAAGGAATTGATCCAGAACAGGCTTTTAATGGTTTAACTAACAACAGATCTCCGTTAGCTAAAACTATTACAACTGGTGCTATTTTACAATTTTAAAAAAAAAGAAAAAGATGAAAAGTAATTTTAACTTAAAAAATATAAAGAGAGGTTTTCTCCTTATGTTTACAGCTTTCGCATTGATGACTAGCTGTCAAAAAGAATTTTTAGAAGAACCAAAAAACACTAATGGTGTTACTGCTGATGTTGTTTTTGCTGACAGATCGGTTGTAGAAGCTTATGTAACTGGTATCTTAAGAAATTTCAGAGCACAGTATACTACGGTAGATACAGGTGGTTTATATGCTATGTATTTTGCTAGAACAGTGAAAGGTAATGATATTATTCAATCACCTAACTGGTACAGATTTGATTATGGTCATGAAAATAGAGAACCAAATTATAGACGTACAATCTTTAACTGGGATTATAACTATGACAATATTAATCAAGCAAATGTTCTTATTCAAGGTGTTGAAAATAGTACTTTAGATGACGTATCTAAAAAAGAGTTTATTGCCGTTGGAAAAACGTTAAGAGCTTTCCATTATTTTCAATTAGCATTGGAGTTTGCACCTAATTTTGGTACAGACGCTTCAGCTTCTAGATTGCCAATTTATACTGAGCCAGCAACTGGAGCTTCTGAAGGAAACCCAACTAGTCCTACTAGTGAGGTATACGCTTTAATTTTATCAGATTTAAAAGCTGCTATTGCAGATTTACCTGATTCTCGTTTAGGGAAAAGTTATATTAATAAAGCGGTAGCACAAGGTATCTTATCTCGTGTGCTTTTAGTGACTCAAGATGATTGGGCATTAGCTTCTTCGTCTGCTAGAGCAGCTTACGGAGGTACTGCAGCATCAGCTGTTGTATCTACAAACTGGGGAGCTGGTTTTACTGATTTAGGAGATCAAGAATGGTTATGGGGTATGTATCAAGATGCTAACGAAACCAATTTCTTTTATGCAGCGCCACATGTAATGACAGATCATTTAACATTATCTTATCAAGCTACATACGTTAATACTAATTTTGTTGATGAATTTGCAGCTACAGATGTTAGAAGATTATTTTTCGACATTTATGGTTCTTCTACTCCTTACAGAGAGTTCATTACAACAAAGTTTGCTTTTACTTTTGATACAGATTTACCAATTATGAGAAAATCTGAGATGGTATTAATTGATGCTGAAGCTCAAGCAAGAATGGGTAATGATGGTCCTGCTCAAGATTTATTATTTGCTTTACAATCTGCTAGAGATGGTAGTGCTGTAAAATCTACAAGTACTGGAGCAACTCTTATGGATGAGATTTTACTTGAAAGACGTAAAGAGTTATACGGTGAATTTGGTGTTGAATGGTTTGATGCTAAAAGAACAAGAAGCGCTATTGTAAGAGACCCAGAGCACAGAGTTGTACTTACTGTTCCTGCAGATAGTGAATTGTTTTTCTTAAAAATTCCAGAAAAAGAAATTGATGCTAACCCTAATATTGATGAGTCTATCAATAACTAAGGACTAGTCTTAAATTTATAAATTATATTGTATGGAGTAGTTTTTAAGTACTAAAAACTACTCCATATTTTTTTTAATAGATTAATAATTAACTGATTTTTTACCAACCATTAAAAATTATATTATTAATAAATTATAAATAAAATGAATAAAAAACTACTTTTTTGCTTATTGGTATTATTAGGTTTTGCTGTAACCGCGCAAACTGAAGCTGAAATAAAAAAAATTACTGAAACGTATAATATAGAAAACATAAATAATCTTAAAGCTGAGTTACATAATAACTACTTAGAAAGAGAAGCAAGGATTGAAAACTACTTAAAGGCTAATACTAATCTTAGTAGAAAATATAAAAACAAAGGGAAAACTTATGATATTTATGATATTATAGATGGAAAGCCAATTTATAGAACCACACACAATGCGAATAGTGCTATAGCTACTAAGACTGATAGATTATATCCTGGGGGGAGCTTGGGATTGAGTTTAGAAGGAGAAAACATGAATATTGGTGTTTGGGACGAAGAAAGTGTAAGAGGAACACATCAAGAATTTGAGGACAATCAAGTAGTTCCTCAATCTAGAGTGATATATCCAGAGTTTCCAGGTGGCTTTTTTGGGCCAATAAGTGATCATGCGACACACGTAGCTGGAACTCTTATGGGTAAAGGTGTTGATACAAGAGCTAAGGGTATGGCCCCTAAAGCAAATTTGAGATCATACGATTGGACTATAGATGATACTGAAGCTCTTAACGAAGCTTCTAATGGTTTGTTGGTTTCAAATCATTCATATGGTGTGCCAATATTTTCAAGTGGAACTCAACAAGTAACTGCTGCTAATATTGGGGCTTATACATCAAATGCTAGAACTTGGGATGAAGTAGCTTTTTCTTCTCCATATTATTTGGCAGTTAACTCAGCAGGTAATGAAGGCACTAGTACGTATACTGGAGGTTTAGGGAATGGTTATGATAAGTTAACAGGAAATAAAACAGCCAAAAATAATTTAGTGGTTGCAAATGCAAATCCAACTCTTAATCCGTCAGGTGTATTGGTTATTTTATCTATTAATAGTGGTAGCAGCCAAGGACCTACAGATGATTTTAGAATTAAACCAGACATTTCAGGTGATGGTACTTCTGTTTTTTCATCTTTTTCTGGTGCCGATAATGCATATTCAACAATTTCAGGAACTTCAATGGCATCGCCTAATGTAGCAGGAACTTGTTTGTTACTTCAAGAATATTATAATCAGTTAAATTCAAATTTTATGAGAGCTGCTACCTTAAAAGGCTTGGTTTGTCATACAGCTATCGACGGAGGAAACAAAGTAGGACCAGACCCCGTTTTTGGTTGGGGTTTACTTAATGCTGAGGATGCAGCTAACGCAATTAAAGATGATAATGATGGAACGGCTACTATTAATGAACTTACTTTAAATAATAGCGGTACGTATACATATCAATTCTCTTCAACTGGTACTGGACCAATTAGTGCTACAATCTGTTGGACTGACCCAGCAGGTGCTACATCATCAAGTCCTAGTAATGTTTTAACACCTAGATTAGTAAATGACTTAGATTTAAGATTAGAAGATTCTGGTTCATTAGTTTCAATGCCTTGGAAATTAGATAATACCAATGTTGCAGCAGCTGCAATTAAAGGTGATAATAATGTAGATAATATTGAAAGAATTGATATTGCCACTTCTGTAGCAGGAAATTATACATTAACGGTAACGCATAAAGGAACATTAACTAATGGTTCACAAGCATTTTCTTTAATTTTAACAGGAGCTAATTTAACATTAGGCGTATCAGATAAATTAATATCTAACGTAACAGTTTGGCCTAATCCAACAAATGATAGGTTAAATTTAAACTTTGATTCTAAAAGTGAAAAATCAACAATACGTTTGTACGATTTACAAGGGCGAGAAGTATATAAGGAAAACTTAAAAAGAGCCTCGTCAAAAATCAATCATTCTATTGATACGAAGTCATTTTACTCTGGAGTGTATTTTTTAAATATCCAGAATGGAAACGCAATTTTTAATAAGAAAATTATTATCGAATAAAATTTACAACTAAAAACAGTGCAAAACTGCATATATAAACAATTCTAAATATGATATTTATAAAATAAATATTATATTTGGCTTGACTAACTCAATAAATAATTAAAAAATTACATTATGAAAAAAATTAACTTATTCTTTCTGTTTGTTTCTCTAATTGCTTTTGTTAGCTGTGAGAAAAATGAAGATGTTATTGCAATTTCTAATATTGATTATGTTTCTTTTGAAACAGGATTTAATGTTGGTGTTGACCCAACCGGATCTGCATCACAAGAAGTGAAGATATATACATCTCAAACTGCAAGTGCAGATAGAACGTATTCAATTAGCGTTGTTGCAGAACAAACATCAGCTAGTGCTTCAACTTACACAGTGCCTGCTTCAGTAACAGTGCCTGCTAATAGTAATGTTGGTGCATTTAATATCGATGTTGATGGAGCAAGTATTGATCCAAATGGAGATACATTAACTTTAGGGTTTATGGATACAGAAGGATTATTTGTAGGTGATCCTATTACGTTAAATCTAGAACAGGTTTGCCCAAATCCAGAAACTTTTTTAGATATAACTTTTGATTCGTATTCTTCTGAAACATCTTGGGATATTAAAGATTCATCAGGAACAGTTCTGTTTTCAGCTGCTTATGCTGGTGGACAAACAGATGCTTCTCATAAATTCTGTTTAGCTAATGGCACATATACATTTACTATTTACGATGTATATTCTGATGGTATTTGCTGTACTTACGGAAATGGTTCTTATTCGCTTACTAATAATGGAAACGTTATAAAAACCGGAGGAAGTTTTGGTGCATCTGAAGTAACAGAATTTACTTTAAGTAATTAATAAATAAACGATTTTATTATACTAAAAAGTTCAGCAATATAAATTGTTGAACTTTTTTTTATTTATATCAGTATTTTTATAATACTGTTTAACTTAATACTTTAAACTGCTATGAAAAAGTATTATATCTTTTTTGCTATTGTTTCAATTATTACCAATTTATATTCTCAAAATACGGTTGGTATAATTAACAATTCAGCTGAAGCATATAACGGCTATACATTATTTACAAGCCATAAGTCAACTTACCTAATTAATAATTGTGGAGAAATAATTAATAAGTGGACTAGTAATTATATTGATGGAAAATCTGTATATCTTTTAGAAGACGGCAGTATCCTTAGAACCGGAGTTATAGAAAACACCAATATATCAATTCCAGGTATAGGTGGAATTATTGAAAAAATAGATTGGGATAATAATGTAGTTTGGAATTATACATACTCTTCGAGTAGTTTAACTCAGCATCACGATATATACCCTTTATCTAACGGAAATATTTTAATACTCGCTTTAACAAAAAAAACTGCGGCTGAAGCTATACAAGCAGGACGAGACCCTGCATTGTTAGATGACACAGATTTGTATAACGAACAAATTATTGAAATTGTACCAGATCTAGTAAATGGAGGAGCCAGCATTATATGGGAATGGAATATTTGGGATCATTTAATTCAAGATTTCGATAATACCAAAGATAATTTTGGTGTCGTTTCTAATAACCAACAATTGCTAGATATCAATTATTTAGGGACATCTGATAAAAAGGCCAATTGGATGCATTGTAATTCAATTCAATACAATGAAGATTTAAACGAAATTATAATTAGTGCACGACAAATGAATGAAATATATATCATAGATCATTCAACAACAACATTAGAAGCTGCTTCGCACTCAGGGGGAAATAGAAATAAAGGGGGCGATATACTTTACAGATGGGGAAATCCATTTGCATATGGAAAAGGTTTAGAAACAGACCAAAAACTATTTGGTCAGCACACACCACATTGGATTCCGAGTACATACAATGATGGAGGAAAGATTTTATTATTCAACAATGGTTTTGGTAGGTCTACCGAGTTTTCTACAGTAGAAATAATAAGCCCAGAAAAGGATATGAGTGGAAATTATACATATACTGGAGCACCTTATGGCCCAACTAATTTGGATTGGTCTTATCAAGACCCAACTACTCTCACTGACTTTTTTTCAAGGATTATGTCTAGTGCCCAAAGACTTCCCAATGGAAACACTTTGATTTGCGATTCAGATTCTGGTTATTTATTTGAAATAGATAATTTAAAAAATAAAGTTTGGGAATATATTAACCCTCAAAGAAATAATGGAGATATAATAGCTCAAGGAGATACACCATTAGGTAATTTAACATTTAGAGCTTTTAAATACGAACTTAGTTATCCCGCGTTTACAGGGAGAGATTTAACACCTCAAGGAACAATAGAAACAGGTGTTAGTTTAGAAACTTGTTCAATTTTAAATACAACTGATGTTATAATTGCAGATCTTAAAATATTTCCTAATCCAGTAAAAGATGTTTTAAATATAAAATCTAAGCAAAACATAGATAAAATTGAACTATATAATGTCCTTGGTAAAAAGGTTCAAAGTAACTATAATTCTAATAAAATTGATATTAGTTATTTGTCTAAAGGGGTCTATTTTGTGAAAATTAATTTTAAAGACAAATCAATAAGTAAAAAAATAGTTAAGCAATAGCTTTAATAAAATTGATAATTGTTTTTATTTGTGTATTTATCAAATTTATTGCTATAAAGAAAGCCAGCTAATTTAGCTGGCTTTCTTTATTTAAAATATTTACTTAAAATTAGCGTTCAAATAATTACTTTTGCTCTGGAAAATTAAGTTATGATAAGATTAATTTTAGTATTGTTTTTGATGTTTTTGTTTAATAATGTAAGTGCACAAGTTAAACCTAGAATATCAAAAGAACAGGTGAATCGCTTAATACAGCAGGTGGATAGCTTAAAAGAGCAAGTACATCGCTTAAAACAGCAAGACTCATTAAATCCGTCTTTAAATAAAAAAGGAGGTAAGGAAGAAAAAGCTAAAATATCAGACTACTTAATCATCTCCCATAAAAACGATACAACATTTGTAGATACAACCTTAACCATTCAAAAGGAATACAAGTTTAATTATTTGAGAAGAGACAATTTTGGTTTAATACCTTTTTCAAACTTAGGGCAAACCTATAACAGTCTAACGTACAATTTTGAAGATACTAGCTTAATGCCGAGTTTTGGGGCTAGAGCTAGGCACTTTAATTACATGGAAATTGAAGATGTTAATTACTACCGTGTACCAACGCCATTAACAGAGTTGCTTTATAAATCTGCTTTTGAACAAGGACAGCTTGCAGATTCTTTTTTTACAGTAAACACGTCACCACAATTAAATTTTTCAATAGCTTACAAAGGTCTTCGGTCCTTGGGTAAATATCAGCACTTATTAACTAGTACAGGGAATTTTCGTTTTACAACAAACTATCAAACTAAAAGCAATCGCTATTTTGCAAGAGCGCATATAGTAATGCAAGACATGTTAAATCAAGAAAATGGAGGATTAAGAGATGATATGGTTGAGAATTTTGAAAATGGAGTTGAAGAGTTTTTAGATCGCTCAATTTTAGAAGTAAATTTCGAAAATGCAGAAAACATATTAAGAGGAAAGCGCTTTCATTTAGAGCATAACTATAATATTATTAGAAAGAAGGATTCGCTTTCAAAAAACAAGTTAAGTATAGGTCATATTATATCTTTAAAAGATAAATCTTATCAATACGATCAAACAAGTGCTAATACAAGCTATTTTGGTAACGCCTTTGCAAGCTCAAACTTAAGAGATCGGGTAACACTCGAAAATTTTTATAATCAATTTCAACTAAATTACAGCAACAATATTATTGGCGAATTACAATTTAATGTAAGCAGTAATAATTACAACTATGGCTACAACAAGGTCGTGGTGCTAAATGGCAATACAATAACCAATAGATTAAAAGGTGATGTGTTTTCTGCTGGAGGAAAATATCGTAAACAATTTAAAAAGTTTGAATTATTTGGTGAGCTAGGAATAAATGTTTCAGGAGATTTCGATGGAAATTTTCTAAAAGCTCACGCTACATTCAAACTAAATAATGATTTATCTGCAACAGCATCAATAAATCACAGTTCTAAAGCACCAAATTATAATGTATTGCTATATCAGAGCAACTATACAAACTATAATTGGCGAAACAATTTTAATAATACCGAAACGCAGCAGTTAGCATTTCAGTTAAAATCAAAAAAAATAGCCAATATCTCAGTCGATTATTCAACAATAAATGATTACACATATTTTAAAAGAGACGCAACAGGAATTCCAGATGGCGAATTTATTCCAATCAAACCATTTCAAAATACCGAAACAATAAGTTATTTAAGAGTTAAATTGGATAAAGAAATAAAAGTTGGCAAATTCGCACTGCACAACACTGTATTATATCAAAACGTACAAGACGACAATAATATATTAAACGTTCCACAACTTACTACACGCAATACACTGTATTACTCAAGTCACGTATTTAAAAAAGCCATGTACTTACAAACAGGCGTAATATTCAATTACTTTACAAAGTATAATATGAATAGTTACGATCCACTATTGGCAGAATTCTATGTGCAAACCGATAAAGAATATGGCGGATTTCCACGATTAGACTTCTTTATAAATGCAAAAATCCGTCAAACAAGAATTTATATAAAAGCCGAGCATTTCAATTCAGCATTCACAGGCTACAATTATTTCGCAGCACCAAACAATCCATATCGAGATTTTACTATACGTTTCGGTGTAGTCTGGAACTTCTTCTTATAATTTTTTTATAGCGTTCCCTTCCTTATGGTCTGGTCGGGCTATCCATTGTATCTTTTTTATCGTACCTCAAAAAAGGATGTCATTACTATCCCTAACGCGGGTTTATTAGTTGAGTTCTTTTTATTAATCATAAAGCAGTACACTTTAATTATGTAAAAGAAGTTAAGTCATTCAAAAAAGTTTTTGCTCTTTAGGGTTTTTGAGAGTTAAAAAAAG
>CANMUP010000002.1 GCA_947501105.1 uncultured Flaviramulus sp.
GCCGATGGTACTGCATTTGTGGGAGAGTAGGTCGTTGCCTTTTTTAATCCTCAACATTTATTTGTTGAGGATTTTTTTGTACCCTATAGTAAGTTTGGAAAAGTAAACTTGTCGTTGAATATTTATTTGTCAAAATTATTTGTAAGTACTAATAATTGTGGAAACTCTGAAACTCCTTTTGAAACCTGTTTGAAATATTCTCCAAACGTATGAAAATATGAACCCAAGAAAATATCAATATCACCATCGTTATCATAATCTGCGACATCCATAGTTAACCATTTTCCCGATGCTGCTTCAGGTGTAGAATATGCTTTAAAATTCATATTGCCATTATTTGATAAATATATAAAGGATTGTTCTGGTTTGTCATCATCATAATAAAACGCAGAGGCTGCAATATCCAAATCTCCATCATTATCAAAATCTCTTGCCATGGCTTTACTCGCACCATAGAGTGGATAGAAGAATGCTTCTTCAAAATTATCATGTCCATCATTTAGATATACTCTAACACCGTGGTAATTTTTTCTTACTACTGAATAGTCCCAATTATCACCATTAGAAAGAAGAATGTCTTTATATCCGTCATTATTAAAATCTGCTAATTCAAAATAACTAACTCCATAAACTGGAGGAAATTTTAGCACTATTTTTTCTTCGAATTTATTATTTCCTCTGTTGTAAAAAATTGAAATTTGCTCATTTGCTTGTGCCATTAAAGCCATAATATCTGGTTTGCCATCATTATTAAAGTCAAAAACTTCAGTTTTTCTTGCCCCAGGAGCGTTTTTTATAATATATCTTTTGTTTGGATCGAAATTATCATACCATAAAAGTTTGCCACGATTATGCCCGAAACCACAGATAATTACATCTTCTTTTTCATCTGCATTTAAATCAGCCGTACTAAAATTTACTGGTCTTGGAAGGTTTTGTATTTTAATTCTTGGACTATTATCTGTGTTAAACATTGAACTTAATTCACCCAGGTTTTGGTCTGAAGGACTAAATTTGCCTATAGTAAGTATTCTAGGAGCTTTGTTTGTTGGGAAATCTATATCAACAGCAGGGCTTGGTCCTTTTAAGGTCCTCTTAAGTTCCATTTTTTTATCGAGTATATAAATCAAATTACTAGCATCTCCAACATAAAGCTGAGAGGTTAGTTTATCAAATTTTAGAAGAGAGGTTCTTGGAAAGCCTTTATTATTAACAAAAATTTTATCAGCTTTAAACTGAGGTAGTTTGTTTATTATTGGGGTTTCTAATTCTTTATCAATAGGGTGGATAGGAGCTTCTCTTTCATAATATTCTATAATTTTATGCCACTGACTTTTTGTTAAAATAGGCTCTTCTGGATATATGTTTAATGACTTTACAATGTTTATGTCTTCTTTTGGAGTACCAGCAAAAGCATCTACACCAGGGATTTTTATCCCCATTCGAAGTCCCATATTTGGGAGTACATTATTAACCCAAGTGCTTTTATCTAGTAGTTTAGGCTCAGGAAATTCGTGACATACTTTACAATAAATATTGGCCAGTTGTTTCCCAGTTAGTATAGTGTCTAAATGCACTTGCTTGTTAATAGAAACATATGGATTAGTTTTTTTGTTTGTATTGCGGAGTACTATGCTTATTAGTATTACTGTAGAAATAAAAAAGACGATATGAGAAGCTTTTAAAAATGTCACTTAATTAAAATTGTTTTTAGATTGAATGATATTATAAAAATAAAGCTAATCAAAATAAGTGACTTTTAGATACTGAACATAAAATAAAAAAGGTAATTCTTAATTTTAATGAGTTGATAATAGTTATACTGATGCTTTGTTGCAATGCCAGAAATAATTCTACAATATATAATTAGCTACATTTCATTCATTCATTCATTCAAACCAATTTATACCTACTCTCTCTCTTTTTCAATGAAAAAGGGCTGGCTTTACTGCGCTGAAAGCTGTTTTTCCGTTAAAACAGGTTTAAGCTCCATTTATATTGCTATGGGTACACTTATTACATTATCATTTTGTGAATGAAGCTTTTTTTGTTCATTTAACCTATCAATAACTCTTTGTATTAATATTTAATAGGTTGAAAAAGCGTTGCGAAAAGCAAGTAATGGTTAACAAAAAGTGATGCCTTTGCTCAAACAAATATCAGAAAGTTTATTAAAACAAAGTATAGTAAAAGAAAGACTTAACATAATACCTAAAAATTAATTACATGGAACATATGGAAATAGAAATATTAAATTATACAGATATGTTTTTTATTAAAAGATATGCTCTCGGATTTAGTATAGATCAAATTATAAATGAATTATCTATAAAAAATAATTCAAGTTTTTTTGAAAGGAAAAGAGAAATAAAAAGAAAGTTAGGTATAGTAAACGATTTAAATATAATAGATAAAGCCTATAATATTGGACTATTCGTTGTAGATAATTATTTTTTAAAAAACACAAATCATATTGCTTTCGGAGTTGCTTACAATTTATACTTAGACAGAGAATATAATCAAATTTCTGAAAACAACCTTAGTGATTTGTATTCAGAAACACTTAAAATTCTTGAAGAAATTATCGAAAAGAATGAAATGAAAAATAAGTTTCTGACAAAGGAAAACCAAATCAAATCAAATATGTTATTATCGGCATGTTAAGTAAATACGAATTATATTTTTTAAAGCTTTTTGCTCATAATTTTAGTCATAGCTATATATCAAATTTTTTAGATTTAGAAAAAGGAAAAGTTTTAATTATAGAAAAAAGGGTTAGAAGAAAATTAAACACTAAATATTGTTCTGATACTATTATAAAAGCCTTCAATTTAGAGATTTTGAGTAAGTATGATTATGTTGATGAAGCTATTAAAGATATATCATCAAACTATGCGCTTATTATTATAGAAGAATATTCAAAGACTTCCCAAATGAATTTAATTACGCTTCAAAATATTCTAAAGTCTTTCATAAAGAAGTGTGGTTTGCAATTGGCAGCTAATAATAGAAAATTAGGGTTATATAAAAAAAGCTTTGGTCGTTCTGAAATTAATTTCTTAAAAATGAGGTATAAAAATTACAACTTAGAAGAAATATCTAACAAGTTAAAATTGCCTCAAGAATCAATTTTGGAAATGGAAATGTGCATTCCAAAGGCATTGCATTCCAATTCTTGGTACAATGCATATAGAAAAGCTATTGAAATAAAATTATTAAAAAAACCAAATTTTAGTAACGCATTTTTTAAAATCAATCTTATAAAATCTAGAAATGAAATTTTAAAGTTAATTAAAAATAGGGCACTAAACGACGAAAAATTGAAAGTTGAAATGATTTATTCCGTTTTAATAACATTTTATAATACTCTTGAGTATTATAATCTTCATGAAAACTAGTCAAAGCTCTTCAAATCTAATTATAGAAAATATTAATACTACTAACCCAAATTTAGTATACACTAATAGCCTTCATTCATCTAATGAAATTGGAACCAATAGTTTTGAATGTAAAGTTATAGATGCTAGTGTAAATACCAATATTCAGAATTAAACAATTCACAATCTGCATTTATATAACCTTTTTCATAACTGGTCAACCTAGTAGATAACGTTTTGTTATATGGAAAGTAGCAGATTAGGACTTATTATATTAGACTGGACACAAAGTTGAGAGAATTGTTACTGCATTTAAAAACAAAAAACAAAAAACAAAAAACAAAAAACAAAAAACTCACAACTTTCTAATAATTAGATTGTTATGAGTTTTTAAAGTGGTACCTCCAGGAATCGAACCAGGGACACAAGGATTTTCAGTCCTTTGCTCTACCAACTGAGCTAAGGTACCTCGCCAAAGCGGTTGCAAATATATATTCATTTTTGTTATTCGCCAAAATAAAAATACAAAAAATTATAGTTTAGTGGTATTTAATTGACGCACTTTTATTTAAATACTAATATTATAAAATAATTAAGAATTTTATTGTTTCTCGTTTTGTAAATTTAGCGTTTTAAAGATATATGAATTTAATTATAGATGTTGGGAATACATATGTTAAACTTGCTGTTTTTAAAGCAGATAAGATTAAAAAAAAGGATGTTATTAAACTAGAAAACCTTACAGGATTTATTGATTCTTTAAAAAAAGAATGTAAATCTATTACAAAAGTAATTATAGCTTCGGTAGGAAAATTAAAAAGCAAGGATATTAGGTATATAGCTAAACATTATAAAGATTTAATACTTTTAGATTCAGACACTAAATTACCCTTTAAAAATTTATATAGCACACCAAAAACATTAGGAATAGATAGAATAGCTTTGGTTAGTGCTTCTATTAATCAGTTCCCTGAAAAAAATGTTTTAATTATTGATGCAGGAACATGTATTACTTATGATTTTGTTACAGACAACAATGAATATATAGGAGGAGCAATTTCTCCAGGAATTCGTATGCGTTATAAAGCATTAAATAATTTAACGGCTAATTTGCCGTTATTAGAAACAAAAACTCCAAATTCTATTGTTGGAAATTCAACAAATGATTCGATACATTCTGGAGTGGTAAATGGCGTTTTAAAAGAAATTGAGGGGGTAATTAAACAATATGAAGAGAAATATTCAGATTTAACAGTTATTTTAACAGGTGGCGATGCTAATTTCTTGTCAAAACAATTAAAAAGTAGCATATTTGCCAACTCTAATTTTCTTTTAGAGGGACTAAACTATATTTTACAATTTAATTCAAACTAATGATAAAAAAACTTGTAATAGTTTTTATTGCTTTTATTGCAATTCAGAGTTACGCACAACAAGGAACTGCTTCACCTTATTCGTTTTATGGCATAGGAAGCCTTAAATTTAAGGGAACAGTTGAGAATAGAAGTATGGGAGGATTAAGCATTTATACAGATAGTATTCATGTAAATTTACGAAATCCAGCGTCATATGCTGGCGAAAATTTAGCTTATTTTAATAATGAAACTAGACCTATTAAATTTACTGTTGGAGGAAGTTATTCTAGTACAGATTTAAAAAGTAATACAAGTAGTGATAAAGCATCGGCATCTACATTTGATTATTTAGCATTATCTGTTCCTATGGGTAAATTTGGTTTAGGCTTTGGCTTAATGCCTTATACATCTGTTGGCTATAAGTTAGAATCTCTTAACGGATCTGGAAATCCAATAAATAGATTTAGAGGTGAAGGTGGTGTCAATAAAGCCTTTTTAGGAATTGGCTATATGCTTGCAAAAGGATTAAGCATTGGGGTTGATGCACATTATAACTTTGGAAATATCCAAAATGCCACTATTGAATTTATTTATGATGATGAAGGTGTGCTTGCGCAATATCAAGCTCGTGAAGCGAACAGATCAGATTTAAGTGGGTTAAATTTTAATATTGGATTATCATATAAAAAGATGTTGAATGAAAAATTAGAATTTGTTTCTGGTATTACTTTCTCACCAGAAAGTAGTTTGACATCAAAAAATGAACGTTCGTTTTCTACAATAACAATTAATCCTTCAACAGGACAAGAATTTGCAATAAACACTATTGAATTAGACCTTGAAGCAAGTGGTTTAAAAGAAACAGATTTAATTTTGCCATCAAAATTTTCATTTGGTGCTGGTATTGGAGAACCAAGAAAATGGTTTGTTGGTGCAGAATACACATCGCAAAAAACAAGTAATTTTTCTAATGCCTTATATAGTAGCAGTGCTACTAAATTTGAAGATGCATCAACTATTTCTTTTGGAGGTTTCTTTATTCCTAATTATAATACACTTAATGGGTATTTTAAACGTGTTGTATATAGAGCAGGTATTCGTTCAGAAAAAACAGGGTTAAATATAAATAACGAATCAATAAAAGAGTTTGGCATATCTTTTGGAGTAGGATTACCAGTTGGAGATGTTAGAATGTTTTCTAATGCCAATTTAGGTTTCGAAATAGGTAAGCGTGGAACCAAAAATAGCAACTTAATCCAAGAGAATTTTGTTAATTTCCAATTAAGCTTATCTTTGAACGACAGATGGTTCAATAAAAGGAAGTATGACTAACAACATAAAATTATTATCATGAAGGCGAAAATTACATTATTATTTACATTTTTATTCATAGGATTAAACCTAGTAAACTCTCAAAGTAATGAAGAAGATATGGCAACTTTGTCAATTATGACTGAGTATGCTAAAGCAAAAAATTACGAAGCAGCTTATAAACCATTTTTAGAGTTAAGGGAAAGAAACCCTAAATTTAATAGAGCGATTTATGTATATGGCGAGAAAATTTTAGCAGATAAAATTAAAAAATCTGCTGGAGCAGACAAGGGAACTTTTGTAAATGACCTATTAAAACTATGGGATGAAAGAGGAACTCATTTTGCGAGTAAAACACCTAAAGGGGAATATGCAGCAAAAGCTTGTCAGTTAATGTATGAAAATAGCGATATTTTAAACAAAACAAAGGCAGAATTATATGAGTGTTTCGATGCTGCTTATAAATTGGACAAAGCAACGTTTACTAATCCAAAAAGCTTGTACACTTACTTCTCTTTAATGGTGGATTTGTATGATGCTGGTAAAAAACCTGCTAAAGATTTATTTAACAAATATGATGATGTTGTTGAAAAGATGGAAGATGAAGTTAAAAACTATTCTGAAAAACTAAATAAACTTGTTGCTAAAGAGGATGCAGGTGAGAAATTGGGTAGTAAAGATGTTAGAAGGAAAAAATCATATTCCAGTTACTTAACTGCTTATGATAAAATAGCAGAAAGTGTTGATAGTAAATTAGGTAAAAGAGCAAATTGCGAAAACTTAATTCCGTTATATCAAAAAGATTTTGAAGAATATAAAAGTGATGCTGTTTGGTTAAAACGTGCTGTAAGCAGAATGTTTAATAAAGAATGTACTGATGATCCTTTATACATTAAGTTAGTAAAAGCTTATGATGAAACAGCACCTTCTGCAGATACTAAATATTTTGTAGCTGGACTGTTATTAAAAGATGGTAAAGAAACTGAAGCTATAAGCTATTTTAATCAGTCGTTCGATTTAGAAGATGATGCTTTCAAAAAATCTAGATTAGCTTACAGAATAGGTTCAATTCTTAAAAAGAAAGGTAAATATGGTCAAGCAAGAGGATATTTCAGAAATGCTTTAAAACTTAACCCTTCAAACGGTCGTCCGCATTTAGCAATAGCAGCTATGTATGCAGCAAGTGCAAACAGATGTGGAGATACAACTTTTAATAAAAGAGCAGTATATTGGTTAGCTGCTGATGAGGCTAGAAAAGCAGCTCGTGTAGATCCAACATTAAAAAAGGCCGCTGCACAATCTGCTAAAAGTTATTCGGCTAAAGCACCTTCTAAATCAGATATATTTAGTGCAGCAAATTCAGGACAAACTATAAGAATTGGTTGTTGGATTGGGGCTTCGGTTACAGTGCCTAAAGTTTAAATGAAAACAATAACATATAAATACTATATTCTAAACATAGTCACAGCAATTGCTGTGACTATGTTTTTTTCATGTAAAGACAATTTTAAAGAGGTTCAGAAAATTGGTATTTCTGAAAATGAACCTATTGGCGTTGCAGAAAATATTAATTTAAAATATACAGATTCAGGTAAGATTAAAGCTATTCTTTTAAGCCCAAAAATGTTAGATTATCAAAATAGAGACTTTCCTTTTTTTGAGTTTCCTGATGGAATTATATTAGACTTATTAGATGATGAGAATAAAAAAAGTGTAGTTATTGCTGATTATGCTATTAATTACATTAACACTAATCTTATAGATTTACAAGGTAACGTGAAAATAGCAACAAGTACAAACGATACTTTGTATGCCGAACAATTGTTTTATGACAAGAATAAAGATTGGATATTTACTAATAAACCCGTTAAGTTTAGACAAGGTCAAGATTTGATTAATGGCAATGGTTTTGATTCTGACTCAAAATTCACTAATGCAGAAGTGCTTGAAGTAACAGGCATAATTACACTTGACGAATAACTATAATTCTTCAAACCCTGCTTCTCTATTTTAATTATCTTTGTGGTAATTAAATTTACAATTCAAAAAATGAAATATTCTAAGATTTTTCAATATGCTTATATAGTATTTGCTGTATTATTTATATACGATGCTATTTCAAGGTATATGGATACTGGCGAAATTTATTATCCTTCAATTTTATTAGGAGCGCTAGCTGTTTTTATGTTTTTCTTTAGAAAAAAATTCAGTAAAAAATTTGAAGACAGAAACAATTCAAAATAAATGAGCATTTATGTAATTATCATAATTGTTTCATTAATATTATCGGCCTTTTTTTCAGGTATGGAGATTGCTTATGTATCTTCAAATAAAATCCATATTGAAATTGAAAAAAAGCAAGACGGTATTCTAGCAAAGATATTAAGCAAGCTTACTGCAAAACCATCAAAATTTATTACAACCATGCTAATTGGTAACAATATAGCATTGGTTATATATGGATTTTTTATGGGCGATTTACTTGTAAATTGGTTTCAGACTATGTTACCAACATCAAATAATTTCCTTGATGTTATGTTAACCGATTTTAGTTTATTATCACAAACTATTATTTCAACTTTCGTTATTTTAATTACAGCAGAGTTTTTACCAAAAGTATTTTTTCAAATTTATTCAAATACACTTATAAAATTTTTAGCTATACCAGCTTATATCTTTTATGTACTATTTACATTTATTTCGAATTTTGTTATTTGGATATCAGATTTTATTCTTAAACATTTTTTTAAAACTGAAGGTGATCAAATTCAATTAGCTTTTACAAAAGTAGAATTAGGTAATTATATAAGCGAGCAAATGGAATCGGTAGAAGCTCATGATGAAGTAGATTCCGAGATTCAAATATTTCAAAATGCTTTAGAATTTTCTGAGGTTAAAGCACGAGAAGTTATGGTGCCTAGAACCGAAATTATTGCAGTTGAAATTAATGAGTCTATAAAAACACTGAATGCTCTTTTTACTGAAACGGGTTGTACCAAAATTTTAGTATACAAAGATACAGTTGATGATATTCTGGGTTATGTGCATTCTTTTGAACTGTTTAAAAAACCAAAAACTATAAAATCGGCAATGTTACCTGTTGAATTTATTCCAGAAACTGTACTAATTAAAGATGTGTTAAATGTGCTCACTAAAAAGCGAAAGAGTATTGCAGTTGTTTTAGATGAATATGGAGGTACATCTGGTATTATGACTGTTGAAGACATTGTTGAAGAGCTTTTTGGTGAAATTGAAGACGAACATGATTCGGTAGATTTAATTGAAGAAAAAATTGATAAAGAAACGTTTACACTTTCGGCACGTTTAGAAGTAGATTATTTAAACGAAGCATATAAGTTGAATCTTCCCGAAAGTGAAAATTACGAGACTTTAGGTGGATTAATTGTAAATCACACGGAAGAAATTCCTACTCAAGATGAAATTGTGATTATTGATGGATTTCAATTTACCATTTTAGAAGTATCAAACACTAAAATTGACTTAGTAGAACTTAAACTTTTAGAAGAAGATTAGAATCGTAATATTTTAATACAATTAAAGCCTCTTTACACTTTTATTATTAAATAGAAAATAGTATTTTCGCGCACTGTACTTAATCAAATATTCGATTTTTTTACATAAATAACTTAATAAGCTAAGTCCCAAATTAAGGATTTTTTAAATTTAAATTACAAATGGCAGTTTTAAATAAGATTAGACAACGTTCACTATTTTTAATACTAATTATAGCATTAGCGTTATTCTCTTTCGTATTAGCAGATTTATTTAAAAACGGTGATTCGCTCACAGCAAAATCGCAAAACATTGTTGCTACTATTAATGGTAAAGATATTACTCGCGAAAGCTTTTTGCAAAAAGTAGAAATAGCACAAAAACGTGCAGGAGCTACAGCTACAAATACGCAAGTAATGAATAGTGTTTGGGAGCAAGAAGTAAGGCAAGCCGTTATGGAAACTCAATACGAAAATTTAGGAATTTCTATTGAAAAAGACCAAATGAGAGATTTGCTTAAAACAGCAATGGCTACCAACCCAGAATTTTTAAATGAAGCAGGTTTGTTTGATGAAAATAAGCTAAATGAGTTTATTGCTAATCTTAAAGAATTATCGCCAAACCCTGGTTTTATAGCTGGACAACCATTAACTTTTGCTGATTGGGTAAACTATGAAAAGCAATTAGCTAATAATGCTTTAAATCAAAGCTATTTTAATTTAGTTAAAGCAGGTTTGACTGGTACGCTCGCTGAGGGTGAATTAGAGCATAAATTGCAAGGAAATAAAGTAGATATCAAGTATGTGCAAGTACCATACGCTTCAGTTGCAGATAGTACAATTGCTGTTTCAAAATCTGATATTTCAAACTATATAAATAAAAACAAAAAACAGTTTGAAGTAGAAGCTTCAAGAGATATTAGATATGTTGAGTTTAAGGAAACTGCTACTGTTGAAGATGAAAATGCTATTATAGATGAACTTAATTTGTTTTTAAATGGAGGCGTAGTTAATGATAGAGGTAGAAAAGATACTATTATTGCATTTTCAAAAATAAAGAAGGATGAAGATTATATAAATGCTATTGCAGAATCTGATATTAAATTTGATAATCGTTTTGTTTTTAAATCGTCGTTACCAACTACAGTTGCCGATAGTATTTTTAATCTTAATGAAGGTGAAGTTTATGGGCCATATAAAGACAACGGATATTTTAAAGTAACTAAAGCAATTAGTTATGAAAAAATAGCTGACTCAGTTCAATCTAGTCATATTATTGTTCCTTTTGTAGGTTCATTAGCAGCTACTGCCGAAACATCAACAACAAAAGAAGATGCAAAAAAAATAGTTGATAGTTTATTGCCTTTAGTTAAAAATAGTAAAAGCAAATTTAACGAAGTCGCAAATGAAATAAATGTTGATGCAACAAAAGGAAAAGATGGTAGTATAGGTTGGACAAGATATTCAACTTTTGACCCAAGAAGCTTTGATCCTGATTTTGCAGACTTTTTGTTTACAAATGAAAAAGGTAGTGTAGATATAGTTTTAACACAATTTGGTTATCATATTATTAGAGTAGATGATAAAAAGAGTGTTGAAAATGCTATTCAAATAGGAACTATAGCTCGTGAAATTGAACCATCCGAAGCAACAATTGCTAAAGTGTTTAGAGATGCTTCAAATTTCGAAATAACAGTTGTTGATAAAGATTTTCAAGAAACAGCAACCGAAAATAAATTTACTATAAGGCCTGTAAATGGTATTAAAGCATTAGACGAAAGTATTCCAGGTGTCGGTAACCAAAGACCAATAGTACGTTGGGCTTTTGAAGAAGATGTAGAAGTAGGAGATGTTAAACGTTTTAATATACCTAACGGCTATGTTATTGCACAATTAATAGCAAAGCATAAAGAAGGATTGAAAAGCGTAGAAGATGCATCGGCAACAGCAATACCTGCTATACGCAAAGAGAAGAAAGCTAAAATTATTAGAGATAGAATAACCGCTACTACTTTAGAAGATTTAGCAGCAGCTGAAAATACAACAGTAAGAACTGCTTCAGCTATAACAATGAAGACACCAACGCTTTCTGGGGCTGGTAGAGAGCCAATTATTGTTGGATCTGCTTTTGGTTTAAATGAAAACGAAACATCTAAGTTAATTGATGGTGCAAATGGGGTATATATGCTTCAGGTAACTAAAGTAACTCCAGCTGTTGAGTTAGATAATTACCAATCGTTTGCCAATCAAGTTGAAACTCTAAAGGTAAGTGTGGTGACTGCAAAGTTATACAATGCTTTAAAGGAAGCTGCTGATATTGAAGATAACAGAGCTAAAACTCAAGTTCAATAAAAGCTCCACAAAAATTAAATATAAAAACCTCGTTTATCGAGGTTTTTTTTATGCCTTAAAGTATCATCTCTTGAAATGAGATAACCGTTTGATATCCTTTCTTTTTAAAATAATCTGTAGGGTTGTCTTTTGAAGCTACCAAAACAAAATCTCCACCCCAAGCACCAAGACTTTTTATTCCGCCATTAAAATCGCTAAATAATAATTCTTTTACAGGGTTTTGATATATAATTTTTGAAACGATGTTTTCATGTTTTTCAATTAGCAAAATAAATTGATCAAGTGTTTTACACGAAATTATATTTTGGGTAATAGTACTTATTGCTAAAATAGATTCTGATAAATCTGAAGTGTTGTTTTTATACTGAGCAATACCATCACGACTATTTTGTTTCTGGTTTAAATAAACAAAATACAAATGCGCTTTAAATGATGGATTAAAATCTATTTCAACAATGCTTCTCTTTTTGTTATTTCGAATATCGCGAGAAATCTTATCAAGATTATTCAATAGCTTATATGTAATAGGATTGCTGTATTGTGCACAAGCAATATCATAACCACTACCACCAAAAGATTTTTCTAAAAGTAGGTAAGCATCAACATTTGCCCATTGTGCTATATTATTTATTAATGTAGATGATGTGCCCAATCCCCATTGTCTTGGAAAGTCTAGTTTGGTAGTTATCTTAAAGCCATTTTTAGTATTTAAAAAATCAGGATTAAGTTTTTTAGCAACATTTAATATTTGAACCAATCTATCACTAATATCATTGCGAGGAGCGAGTGACGAGGTAATCTCATCAATTAAAAACTCATCTTCAAACCAAACATTTTCTTTTTCATCTAAACTTTTCCAAATGAGTTTAGATGCTTCAATAGGTTCAATATTTAAGGATTGCCCATATTTTGTTGGAATGGCTAATGATAAAGCACCATCAAGTACCAAATACTCTCCAGTTAATAATAATTTTCCGTTGCTATAAAAACGCTCCATTCTAATTTTTAACTCTTAACTCTTTTATAGCCTCAACAACAGCGCTGTGGGTTACTGTATTGGTTTTAAAATACTCAGTTAAAGTATGTTTTTCTTCTTCGTTAGCTTCAAACTGATTAAGAATATTCATTAAGTGCATTTTCATGTGTCCTTGCTGAATCCCAGTAGTGGTTAACGAACGTAATGCGGCAAAGTTTTGCGCTAAACCAGCAACAGCAACAATTTGCATAAGTTCTTTAGCCGATGGTTTATGTAATAACTCTAAAGCTAATTTTACTAACGGATGCAAATTAGTAAGCCCACCAACGGTACCTAACGCTAAAGGAATTTCTGTCCAAAAGGTGAAAATACCATCTTCAATTTTTGCATGCGTTAAGCTACCATATTTTCCATGTCTTGAAGCATAAGCATGCACACCAGCTTCAACAGCTCTAAAATCATTCCCTGTTGCCAAAATTACAGCGTCAATGCCATTCATAATACCTTTATTATGAGTTACAGCGCGATATGGTTCTATTTCAGCAATGTTAACCGCTTGTACAAATTTTGTGGCAAAATCTTCACCCGAAATCAAATCATTGTCGCTTAAATCTTCAACCTTACAACTTACTTCTGCTCTTACTAAGCAATCTGGAACGTAGTTTGATAAAATGCTCATTACTATTTGAATTTGCTTTTCTTCTTCTGAAAAATCTTCAAATAATAAAGCTTCGTTTTTAAATGTTTTTGCAAATTGCTCTAAACACGAATTTATAAAATTCGCACCCATAGCATCTAAAGTTTCAAAAGAGGCATGTAATTGATAATAGCCTTTTATGTCTTCTGTTTTATCACGTAACTCTATATCAATAATGCCTCCACCACGAGCTTCCATGTTCTTGGTAATAGGTTTAGCATCTTTGATTAAGATAAGCTTTACATGGTTAAAAAAACTTTGTAGCTTTTTAAAATCACCATGATACATAAAGTGTACCTGCCCAATTTTAGTGGTTGAAATCACTTTTGTTTTAAACCCTCCTCTGTCTAACCAAAATTTAGCAGCTTTACTTGCTGCTGCAACAACCGAGCTTTCCTCAATAGCCATTGGTATAGTATAAAGAGTATTGTTAATTAAAAAATTTGGCGCAACACCAAGCGGTAAATAATAGTTGGTTACTGTATTTTCAATAAACTCGTCATGAAGCTGTTGTAACGTTTCATTATTATTCCAATACTGTTTTAAAATGCGTTTTGCTTCTTCTGTATTCGAAAAATATGTGTTTACAATCCAGTCAATTTTTTTAGACTTAGAAAGTTTAGAAAACCCAGAAATTGTTTTACTCATCATTAACTGTTTTGCAGAGCAAATATACCATTCTTGGTATGAAAATTGAAGGCTTAGTTATTTCATTCGCTTATTTAACTGTTAATAGTTACGGTTTTTTGCATAATTTTTAGTAAACTTGACATCATTTTGTCAAAAAAATAATTTTTAATGAAAATTCTACGATTACCTTTATTTATTTGTCTTTTCTTAACTATAACTTTATCGGCTCAAAATAAGCAAATTACCCTCGAAGAAATTTGGAATGGTACGTTTGTAACAGAAAGAATGGATGTTTTACATTCTATGAAAAACGGACAACAATACTCGGTATTGAATTTTGATAGAAATACTAGATCGACTTCAATAGATATTTATGATTATAAGACTTTAAAAAAGATAAAAACACTAGTAAATTCTTCTGATATAAATGAATTGGATTATTTTACAGATTATACTTTTAGTAAGGATGAAAGCAAAATTATTTTAGCAACAAATGAAGAATCTATATATAGAAGATCAACGTTAGGGAATTATTATGTTTATGATACTACTGATAAATCGATAACCTTAATTTCTGAAAACAGAATTCAAGAACCTACATTTTCTCCAGATGGAGATAAGATCGCATACGGATTTGAAAACAATTTATACATTAAAAATTTAGCTACAAAAACTGTAAATCAAATTACTTTTGATGGCGAAAAAAATAAAATCATTAATGGCATAACGGATTGGGTTTACGAAGAAGAATTTGCTTTCGTTCGTGCTTTTGAGTGGAATGCAAATAGTGCTAAAATTGCTTTTATTAGGTTTGACGAAACCAATGTTCCTGAGTTTTCTATGGATGTTTATGGTACAGGATTATATCAAACTCAGCAAGTGTTTAAGTATCCAAAAGCCGGTGAGAAGAATTCTTTGGTTTCGCTTCATATTTATGATTTAGATACAGAAAAAACTAATCAAGTAAAAGTAGATAAAGCTTATAGCGATTTTTACATCCCTAGAATTGAATGGTCTAAAAATCCGGATATATTAAGTGCTCAATATATAAATAGGCACCAAAACGAATTAGATTTATGGATGATAAACGCCAAAACTAATACATCAAATTTAGCGCTTGCTGAAAAAGATGATGCTTATATTGATGTAACAGATAACTTAACATTTTTAAAAGATAATAGTTTTATTTGGACAAGCGAAAAGGATGGCTACAATCATATCTATCACTATTCAAATGATGGGAAACTAAAAAATCAAATTACTAAAGGAAATTGGGAGGTTACCAACTACTATGGTTATGACGAAAAGGCAAATAGAATTTTTTACCAATCTGTTGAGAATGGTTCAATAAATCGTGATGTATATTCCATAAAACTTAATGGTCGCGATAAAAAACGACTTACAAAGAGCGAAGGGACTAATGGAGCTTCATTTAGTGCTGATTTTTCATATTTCATAAATACATTTTCTAGCGCAACAACACCGCCTGAGTATACATTAAATAGTGCAGCTTCAGGAAATCTTATTAAAAGTATAAAGGATAATGATGTGTTGTCAAAAAACCTTTCCGATTATAAAACCTCTAAAAAAGAATTTACTTCCATTAATGTAAATGGAAACGATTTGAATATGTGGATGATTAAACCTGCAAATTTTGATGTTTCAAAACAATATCCTTTGTTAATGTATCAATATTCAGGGCCTGGGTCTCAACAAGTTGCTAACCGTTGGAATAGCGCAAACGATTATTGGTATCAACATTTAGCACAACAAGGGTATATTATTGTTTGTATAGATGGTCGAGGTACAGGTTTTAAAGGAGCAGCATTTAAAAAGGTAACGCAAAACCAATTAGGGAAATACGAAGTAGAAGATCAAATTCAAGCAGCAAAGCAATTAGGAGAATTACCATATATAGATGCTAGTAGAATAGGTATTTGGGGTTGGAGCTATGGTGGTTTTATGAGTAGCAATGCCTTGTTTAAAGGGAATGACGTATTTAAAATGGCAATTGCTGTAGCACCAGTTAGTAGCTGGCGTTTTTATGATACTATTTATACTGAAAGATATATGACTACACCGCAAGAAAACGCGAGTGGTTATGATGATAATTCGCCAATAAATCATGTCGATAAACTTAAGGGCGACTATTTATTAATACATGGGTCTGCTGATGATAATGTGCATTTACAAAATACTATGCGATTGGTAGAGGCCTTAATTCAAGCTGATAAGCAATTTGATTGGGGTGTTTACCCAGACGATAATCATGGTATTTACGGCGGAAACACAAGATTACACCTCTACAAAAAAATGACTACTTTTATAAATGCGAAACTTGGAGATAAGCGAGAAAAAGCAAAAGAAAGCGAGGAAAAAAAAGTAGAAATTAAAGGATAATAAACTAATTACTAACTAATAATAAATTTATGGCATCTACGGCATTAAAACCACATCAAAAAGAACTTTTTGGGCAACCAATAGGATTGTATATTTTATTTTTAACTGAAATGTGGGAACGTTTTTCATATTATGGAATGCGAGCATTATTAGTACTATATATGACAACTCAAACAATTGGAGATGATAGAGGAGCAGGTTTAGGGTGGACAAATCAAGAAGCTTTAGCGCTTTACGGATGGTATACTATGTTAGTATATGTTATGTCTATACCAGGGGGTATGATAGCTGATAAATTAATTGGACAAAAAAAGGCTGTTCTATTAGGAGCAATTGTTTTGTGCTTAGGTCATGGTGTATTGGTATTAACTGATATTTGGGCTTTTTATACTGGTTTAGGATTAGTTATTTTAGGCGTTGGCTTACTAAAACCAAATATTTCTACTATGGTAGGCGGACTTTATAAAGAAGGAGATATAAGAAGAGATAAAGGGTTCAGTATATTTTATATAGGCATTAATTTAGGGTCTTTGCTTGCAACGTTAATAATAGGAGGGGTAGTTGCTAAATGGGGATGGCATGCTGGTTTTGGCCTTGCTGGAATTGTTATGGTTTTAGGCTTAATAAATTATGTTGCTGGTCAAAAGTACCTAAAAGAAGTTGGTAATTTTGTTCCTAGCAAAAATGATGTAAATGAAGTGTCTTACGGAAAGTTATATTCAAAATTATTTAGCTCTCCTAAGCAATTACTGTTTGCAGGTATTTTGTTGGCGGCGTCACTTTTAGGCTGGTATTATATGGATTGGGGTTATGGATTGTTGTTTGTGTTTTTAACGGCAATTGCATCACTTTTAATGATGATTTATAAAGAATTGAATACACAGGTTTTTAAAGACCGTTTCTTGGTGCTTTTGTTATCATTTATTATGGTTATTATATTTTGGGGTGCTTTTGAACAAGCTGGAGGTTTAATGAACCTTTATACTGAAACTAACACGAATAGAATGTTATTTGGTTGGGAAATTCCGACAGTAATGTTTCAAAGTTTGAATGCTGGATTTATAATCATTTTTGCTACCATAGTAGCAAGTGTTTGGGCTAAACGTAAGCTTAAAGGAAAAGAAGCATCTTCTCTTTTTAAAATGGCATTAGGTATTATTATCATGGGCTTTGGTTTTTTGTTTATGGTATTTGCGGCTATGGAATTTGAAAAATCAGGTACTTCTAGTATGATATGGTTAGTATTAGCTTATCTATTTCACACTATAGGAGAGCTTTGTATATCTCCAGTAGCGCTATCTTTTATTACAAAATTAGCTCCAGTTAAATATGCTTCTTTAATGATGGGGGTATATTTTGCTGCCACAGGCTTAGGTAATAAAGTAGCTGGAATAGTAGGAGAGTCTGCTTCAGAGTTTGGAGAACTAACTATATTTTCTGGAATTGTAATTTTTACAGTTATAATAGGATTATTATTTATTATGATTTTAAAACCCTTAAAAAGGTTGACTCATGGTGCTGAGGAAAGTGAGCGCATTTTAAAACATGAAGAAGCGGAAGGCTTCGAATTAGCAGATAACTAATTGACTAAAAATAATAAACCTCATAAAATCTTTTTATGAGGTTTTTCTTTTAAACTTATTTAATACTATTAAACATGGCAGAAAATTCAACCGATCAGTTTTTTAAATCGAATGTATTAGGGCATCCTTCCGGGTTGTTCGTATTGTTTTTTACAGAAATGTGGGAACGCTTTTCATATTATGGAATGCGAGCATTACTAGTGTTATTTCTAACAACTGCATTACTTGATGGCGGATGGGGATGGCCTCGTGAACATGCTATGGCACTCTTTGGATCTTATGTTGGATTAGTTTATTTATCAACTATGATGGGTGGTTACTTTGCTGATAAAGTTATAGGATTTCGTTGGGCTGTAGTTGTTGGAGCGTTATTAATGACTCTCGGACATGCGTCTATGGCTGTAGAAACTCAATGGTCTATATATCTTGGATTAGGACTTTTAGTAATTGGTAATGGTTTCTTTAAACCTAATATGACCTCAATTATTTCTGAAATGTATAAGGACAGACCAGAAAAAAAAGACGGCGCATACACTATTTTTTATATGGGAGTTAATGCAGGTGCATTTATTGGAATTATATTATGTGGTTATTTAGGTGAAAAAGTAGGATGGAGTTTAGGTTTTGGATTGGCAGGAATATTCATGTTATTTGGATTAGTTCAATTTTGGTTAGCTCAAAATATTTTTGGAAAAATAGGATTAAAACCTAAAAAGGACGATGCTAACTCTATTGAAGCTTTAGATAATGATAAACGTGTCCCTTTTACTCCGTCACAGTTGATATTAATAGCTGTAATGGTTGTATTAGGTGTTCTCTGGCTAATTTTTGAGCCAGTTGCTTTAATCTCAGATGGAAAGGTTAATATTTTTGATTTTGAATTCTTGGGATTAGCAGGAAATAATATAACAATCTTAACTGCAATAACTTTATTTATTGCTTTAACTACATACAGGCTTTCAAAGTATTCAATAATAACTAGACAAAAACTAATAGCTGTAACCTTTTTTGCAGTAGTATGCGCTTTCTTTTGGGCTATTTTTGAACAATCTCCAGGAACCTTAACTATTTTCGCTAATGATTATACTGATAGAACTTTAGATGGCACTTCTGCAAATGTTTTTAGGGTAGTTAATGCTTGTATGGTAATTATCCCTCTTGGTATAATTACTTGGGTGTTATATTTATTATTCAAACAAACTTTTAGAAAATATAAATGGGCAAATATAGTTTTGAGTTTTAGTTTTTTAATTGTTTGGGCAATTGCTATATGGATGTTAATTGATCAGTTTAACGATAATAAGTTAGAAATCCCTGCTTCTTGGTTTGCAAGTCTAAACTCATTGTTTATAATAACGCTTGCCCCTTTATTTTCGAAATGGTGGGAAAGTAAGTATAATCCATCGGCTAATATGAAATATGGAATAGGTATGTTTTTATTGGCATTAGGAATGGCCTGTGTAGCTTTTGGAGCTATGGGAATTGAGCCAGGTGCTAAAACTGCTTCAGTAAGTATTATCTGGTTGGTTTTAGTTTATTTATTTCATACTATGGGTGAATTATGTATATCACCAGTAGGATTATCTTATGTTAGTAAATTGGTACCAGCACGTATGATTGCTTTTATGTTTGGAGTATGGTATCTGGCT
This sequence comes from uncultured Flaviramulus sp., assembly GCA_947501105.1. Lineage (GTDB taxonomy): Bacteria > Bacteroidota > Bacteroidia > Flavobacteriales > Flavobacteriaceae > Wocania_A. The sequence continues at coordinate 19,843 of CANMUP010000002.1, forward strand.
ATAGCCATTGGAATGAAAGGAGCTGGAAAGTTTGGCGAAAACATAGATAAAATTGCAAATGAGCACGGAATTAGTTATTTTTTCTGGATGCTAACAATTGTATCTGTTATAATGGCTGTTTTATCAATTGTATTCCAACCAGTAATTAAAAAACTAATGCACGGTGTTCGTTAATCGAAAAAACTGTTAAAAAATATTCAAAAAGCTCCTAATTAGGAGCTTTTTTTGTAAGTTCGGAACAACTTTTGCAACAAATTTAATTATGAAAAAAGGAATATTTATAATGTTAATAGCTGTTTTAACCTCGGCTAATAGCGTAGCTCAAGAGATAAATTGGGTCACTTTTCAAGAAGCTTTAGAGCTTCAAAAGAAAAACCCTAAAAAAATTATGATGGATGTTTATACCAATTGGTGCGGACCCTGTAAAATGTTAGACAAAAACACTTTTCAAAAGAAAGAGGTAGCTGATTATGTAAATGAGCATTATTACGCAGTTAAATTTAATGGAGAAGGTAATGATGTTATAAACTACAAGGAGAAGTCATTTACAAACCCTAATTACAAACCTGCAAATGCAAATAGACGTAATTCGGCTCATGATTTAGCAAGATATTTGCAAATTAATGCTTATCCTACTATTGTGTTTTTTGATGATAAAGGTGAGGTCATTGCACCTATTAGAGGTTATCAAAAGCCATCTCAATTAGAGTTGTATTTGAAAATGTTTAAAAAAGATGACCATAAAAATATTAAGACTCAAGACGAGTTTAATGCCTATTATAAAGCTTTTGTGTCTAATTTTAAGGACTGATAAAAATCAATAACTGATAATAAATGCTCCCTTTTTGCTAGTTTGGTGAAAAGGGAGTTTTCTTTTTTTACAAATAGCTTCCCATTTTTCAATATAAGATTTGTAGTTACTACCATCAGCAATCACATATTTTGGTTTTATAGAGTCTATTAATCGACTCAAATTTATTTTAGGAGATTGCCTTAACAATACATAATCTGGTTTAAACAATTTTATATTATAAACACTCAAACTATCAATAACTAAAAGCTTCTTATCATTTAAAATATAAACAGATTTTAACGTGTTTTCCTTAATAGTTTTTATGTGATTTCCAATAGTGAAATCTTTAATTATTTTGTTTTTAGATTGTGTTATGCTATCAAAATCATGGGCAAATAACAGCTTATTATTAATGCTATTTCCTATTAAGCTGTATCTGCTTTTATGAAATACAATAAACTGATTTGAAGATTTTTTATATGTTGAATAAATAAAAACACATTGAATAATTAATACTGAAATTAATAAGAGCTTTAAATTAAAAACATTTCTCTTCTTCAAAAACTTTATAAGTGTTATAATAGCTAAATAGGAAACTAAAACATATAATAGACTAAAGGCAATGTCTTTTAAGAGAAACAACTCTTGTTTTGAAACCCAGCCAACAAAATTATTCATACCGCTAATAATGTATCCGTAAACTTCTGCTATAAAATTTGGAAGTAAGTTTATAGCAGCAAGTAGAATTACAAAAATTCCCAACCCTAAAATGATTCCTAATAAGGGAATAATAACCAAATTTGATATAAAAAATAAGCTAGGAAACTGATGAAAATAAAATAAGCTAATTGGTATAATTCCAAACTGAGCAGAAACTGTTACCGTTAAAGTGTGCCAATATTTATCTACTAACCAATTTTTTGGTTTCCATAAATTATATAGCATAGGATCTATAGCTACAATAGCAAAAACAGCTAGGTAACTTAATTGAAAACCAACGTCGAATAAAAACAAGGGTTTAAAAAGCAATATAACAAACATAGAAATAGCTAGTGTGTTATAAATATTTGTCGGTCTTTTTAAATTTATTGCAATGGCAACAATACTAAACATGGTTACAGCTCTGGTTACCGATGCCGATAATCCAGCAATTAAGGCAAAGCTCCATAAGCAGAGAACCAATAAAATGGTTTTTATAAGTCTTCCATGTTTTAAGCGTTCAACAGGTTTAAAAACAAAACTTAAAATGATTAAAATAATACCAACATGTAGCCCCGACACCGCTAAAATATGTATAGCCCCAGCATTTGTGTAACTGGTATAAACCTCTTCACTAATATCTTGTCGTTGCCCAAGTAATAGTGCATTAATTATGGCGAGCTCATCAGGTTTGAAATGATAAGGTCTTAATTTTAGATTGATGTATTCTCTAATATTATCTGCAATACCAAAAAGAGTATGTGTATTTGTACTTACTTTTAAAAGTGAGTTGTTTTTAGCAAATATTTGATGATAGATATATTTCTTTTCAAGATATTTTTTATAATCAAATTGATGAGGGTTTAGTGGGTTAATAAGGTTTTGAAAAGCGGCGTAACTAACAATAATGTCATCTACTTTTAAAGCAGATTGTGTAGAGTCTTTTTGAATGTTTAATAGTGATTTTCCTGAGACAGTCTCGTTACTAATATTTAAAACATCAATAACATATTTGTCATAATAATTTCCTGGTTTTAAAACTTCTCTAATTCTAAATGTGATGATTTGTGTAGTTTCTTTTTCAAGTGAAATAAGCTTGGAATAATGCTTCGAAAAGTTTTTTTGATTATGAAAAGATGTCGTTAATATTCCAACAAAAATCATTAAAACATAGGCGAAAACTCCAAACCAAACGGTTTTAATAAATTGCTTTCTGGCTATTAAAAAACATACAAATAATAAAGCTAAAAGAGTAGCAGTTAGATATAAGTTTAAATGAATAGATATAGGGTATAAATATGAAATTATAATTCCTATAATTAAGAAACACGTTAATTTTATGATTGTGAAATTAAGTAACTTCATTAGTGAAAGTTACTAAAAAAGGATTTACAAAACGCGTCTTGCTTGTACAAAAGCAAAATACCAATAACGTTCGGACAGTTCAGATGTTATAACACCATTACTTGTTGTTGAATGTATAAACTCTACACGACCAACTTGCGAAGACGTTACAATACCAACATGATTTACTTTGCGGCTGTTTTTTTTGGTAGCAAAAAAAAGTAAATCTCCTTTTTTAACTTCTTTTAGGTCTATCCAATCTCCTATAATTGATAAGTCTTTTGTAGTCCTAGGAAGTGAAATAGCTTCACTTTTAAATGAAGTATAAATTAAACCCGAGCAATCCATTCCTTTTTTTGTAGTGCCCCCATATTTATAACGTGTGCCTTCAAACTGTTTAGCATAGCTAGTAATATTATCAGCTTTTAAAAGGGGTTCTGTTTCTGTTTTTACAACAGTTTCTTTTTTCTTTTTAGCTATTGATTTTGAAGATTTACAGTTACTAAAACTAGTAATTAATAATATTATGAAAAGAAGTTTCTTCATAAATAAATTAGGCTTGAATAGATTTGAAAATTTCTTTAGCGGTCTTTTCGCTAGCTCCTTTGCCGCCAAGTTTTTTCTCCAAATCATAATAATCTAAAAATAGTTTTGCACGATTATAAGGATCGAGGATAAATTCCAACTCTTGTTTCAATCTTTTTTTGTTAAAATCATTTTGAATAAGTTCGGTAACGACTTCTTTGTCCATTATCAAATTAACCAGCGAGATGTATTTTAAAGTAATAATACGCTTAGCTATTTGGTAAGATATGTTGCTGCCCTTATAGCAAACTACTTGTGGAACTTTAAATAATGCTGTTTCTAGCGTAGCTGTTCCAGAAGTAACTAAAGCAGCTGTTGAAACACTTAACAAATCATATGTTTTATTATCTACAAAGCTAATATTCGAATTTTTAATAAAGGTTTTATAAAAACTAAAATCCTGACTTGGCGCGCCTGCAATAACAAATTGATAGTCTTGGAAATTGTCAACCAAACTCAACATAACTGAAAGCATTTTGGTAATTTCTTGTTTTCGGCTACCAGGTAATAGTGCAATAATAGGTTTGTCGTTTAGCTCATAAGTTGTTCTAAATTTAAATTCATCAACTTGTGTTCTATCTGCAATAGCGTCAATTAACGGATGACCAACAAATGTAACATCGTAATTAAATTTGTCTTTGTAAAAATCTTTTTCAAAAGGAAGGATAACGTACATCGCGTCAACATCTCTTTTAATAGCATGAACTCTACTTGCTCTTGATGCCCAAACTTGTGGAGAAACGTAGTAATTGGTTCTGAAACCTTTTTGTTTTGCCCATTTTGCAATACGTAAATTAAATCCAGAATTATCTATAAAAACAATAACATCTGGATTAAAAGTTTCTATATCTTTTTTGCAAAATGAGATATCCTTAAAAATTTTGCTGAGATTCATAATTACTTCAACAAAACCCATAAAGGCCCGCTCTTTATAATGTTTTACTAAAGTACCTCCAACATTTTGCATAAGATCTCCACCCCAAAACCTAAAGTTTGCATTGCTGTCTTCTTTTTGCAATGCTTTCATTAAGTTAGAAGCGTGTAAATCACCTGATGCTTCGCCAGCAATAATATAGTACTTCATTTAGAAGAGTTTAAAAACAAAGGTAAAAACAGCAATAAAAACAGTAATTAATAAAACACCTCTTGCTCGATAATCCTGTTTCTTTTTTATAAAGATAAAAAAAGCAACAAGATTTAAAATAGCGCCCAAGCTTATTAATTTACCCAAAAAACCTTCAGAAGATGCATTTTTTATTACTGTAGTGAAATCGTCACCGCCACCTAAAAATGTTGCAGCTAAAATTAATCCAATGGTATTTGCTATCAATCCTACAAAAATGCCAATAAAAATATCTTTTCTAATCATCTAAATTCCAGTTTTTTAATGTGCTTATGTGTTTGTGAGCAGTTAAATCAAATTGTGTTGGAACCACAGCAACATAATTGTTTTCTAGAGCCCATTCATCAGTGTCTTCACCACCATCTAAATTAACAAATTTCCCAGAAAGCCAGTAATAATCTTTTCCTTGAGGGTTTTGTCGTTTATCAAAGGCTTCAACCCAATTTCCTTTAGCTTGCCTACAAATTTTTATGCCTTTTATATTTTCTTTTGAAACATTAGGTATATTAACATTTAATACAACATCGTTAGGGATGCCATGTTTTAAAGCGTTTTCGGTAATTGTTTTTACAAAAGGTTTGCAGGCTTCAAAACTAGCTTCCCAATTGTAATCTAATAACGAAAAACCAATTGCAGGAATACCTTCAATACCAGCTTCAATAGCAGCACTCATAGTGCCAGAGTAAATCACATTTATTGAGGAGTTTGAACCATGATTGATTCCAGATACACACAAATCGGGTTTTCTGTCCAATATTTCTCTAACACCTAGTTTTACACAATCTGCAGGGGTGCCAGAACAACAATATTCTAATTGAGGCTCATTGTCGCTATTAATTTGCCATACGTATAATGTAGAGTTTATAGTAACAGCATGTCCCATACCACTTTGCGGGCTATCTGGCGCCACTACCACTACATCTCCAATAGTATTCATAACGCTAATTAGTGTTCTAATACCTGGAGCATTAATACCATCGTCGTTGGTTACTAAAATAAGAGGCTTTTTTGACATATTTGGTTTATAAAACACCGCTAAAATACATAATTTAGCTAGTAAACACTTAATTTCTTTGCTTTAACAAAAAATTAGTAGCAATTGCCTTTATTGGCATGGTTTTTTCTTTATTTTAGTAGAAATAAATTATTATTTTTATTTGAAGTTAGATATATTGGTATCTAAATAGAAAAGATTAAAAGATGAAAAATATTATGAAGAGGAATTATAAAGTTTTATTATTAATGGTTTTGCTTGCTTTTGCATCGTGTAGTTTTACATCTAAAACATTTGACGATTCAGATAAAGACAAAATGCTAATTCATATCATTAAAAGTGTTTTAGAGCAACTTCATTTTGATCCTATTGCAATGGATGATGCTTTTTCAGCTGAATTATTCTCAGATTATATTGAGGCTATGGATCCTTTAAAGCGATACTTCTACGAATCGGATTATAAAGATTTTGAAAAATACAAATTGACTATAGATGATCAATTAAAAATATCTGACATTACTTTTTTTAATGTTACTCATGAGCGAATGATAAAACGTATTCAAGAAGCTAAATCTTTATACAAAGAAATATTGTCTAAGCCATTTGATTATACTAAAGATGAGATTTTTGACACCGATTCAGAAAAAACCTCTTATGTTAAAAATAGAAAACAACTAAAAGAGCGTTGGAGAAAACAACTTAAATTTTCAACACTTTCTAATTATGAAGATATTTATAGGCAAGAAGAACAGGCTAAAGAAAATGATGCTTCTTATGTAATGAAAACTGAGGAAGAGATTGAAAAAGAAGCTCGCGAATCGACTTTGAAATCACTCGATATATATTTTAACGACAATATTGATGACAAAAAACGTGAAGACTATTTTGCTGATTACGTAGGTGTAATTGTTGGAGAATTCGATCCGCACACATATTATCTAGCGCCTCGTAATAAAGAAGTTTTCGACCAGCGTATGTCTGGAAAATTAGAAGGCATTGGCGCAGGTCTTCAAAAACGTATGGATTATATTAAAGTTACTTACTTAGTGTCTGGTGGTCCAGCATGGAGAGGAAAGGAACTAGATATTGATGACGTTATTTTAAAAGTAAGACAAGAAAACGAAGACATGCCAGTTAATATTGTTGGTATGCGAATTGACGATGCCATTAAGTTAATTAAAGGCCCGAAAGGGACAAAAGTAACCTTAACTATAAAAAAGATTGATGGAACAATTAAAGATATCACCATAACACGAGATATTGTAGAATTGGGTGCAACCTATGCTAAATCATCATTAGTAGAGAAAAATCATAAAAAATTCGGAGTTATTAATTTGCCTTCGTTTTATCTAGATTTTAACGATTATAAAAACTTAAATGCCGCAACTGATGTAAAAAAAGAAATTGAGCGCTTAAAGGCAGAAGGAATGGAAGGGTTAGTGTTAGATTTACGTAATAACGGTGGTGGCTCGTTACCTGCAGTTGTAGATATGGCAGGTTTATTTATAAAAGATGGGCCAATAGTACAAGTACGATCAACAGGTAAACCAAAAGAAGTTTTAAAAGATAAAGATAAATCTATTGTTTGGGATGGTCCACTAGTTATTTTGGTTAACGAAATATCTGCTTCAGCTTCTGAGATTATGGCAGCGGCAATGCAAGATTATAAGCGTGCCATTATTATTGGTAGTAAACAAACTTATGGTAAAGGAACAGTTCAGAACGTATTAAACTTGAATACTTTGGTTAGAAACAGTTCAGGCGGAGATTTAGGCTCACTAGCATTAACTACCCAAAAATATTATAGAATTAATGGTGGGTCAGTACAACTAGAGGGCGTTAAAAGTGATGTTAAAGTTCCTGGGCGATTTAGCTTTATTGATGTAGGTGAAAAAGACAAAGAAAACCCATTACCATGGGATGAAATTGATGCTGCCGATTATGCTATTTGGGATAGTTATTTTGATTATAATGAAACCATAGAAAAAAGTAAACAAAGAATGAGCAATAATGAGCAGTTAAAGCTTATTGAAGAGAATGCAAAATGGGTTAAAGGTAAAATTGATGAAACTGTAGTTTCCTTAAATTACGAAAAGTATAAAGCAACTAATGATTTAAATGAATTAGAATCTAAACGTTTTGATGCTATATCTAAATATAAAACTAACTTAACGTTTGAATCTCATGCTTACGAAAAAAGTCTTTTTGAAAGTGATACAACAGATTTAAAAGAAAAACGTCAACGATGGCATCAAAGCTTAAGTAAAGATGTTTATATTGAAGAAGCTTTAAATGTACTTGAAGATTTAAAAATGTCTTACGCTATTAAAAAGGTAGCGACTGTAAAAGATTAAGTTATTATATGAGTAATAATTCAAATACAAACTCATTAAAACAATTAGCGCTCCAAAAGTTTAAAAAGAACTTTTGGGGCGTTTTTAGTTTGTGTTTTATTGTATTTGTAGGCTTAATATCTGTTTTTGCTTATGTTTTTGCTCCTGATAATTCGCAAGCAGCAAATCAAATGCATTTATCTATTCACTCTAAACAACCAGGTTTTAAAGTCCAAATGCTAACTATTCCATCGCAAGTAAAAAATAATCAAAATGGTTTTAGTAAAGTTTTTTTTGGAAAGATAAATACAGACACTGAGATACCTATTTCAAATTTTAATATTGAAAACCAGTCGTTAAACTATATCGAATACGCCTCTGATGGTTTAAAAGGAGTTGAAAAGACAATTGGTCTTAATGCTTTTCCTAATAAGTCTATTAAAGGTTTTATTGAAGAAAAAACTTTTGTTTTTGGAACTGATAAATACGGAAGAGACTTATTAAGTCGCGTTTTAGTCGGAGCAAGAATTTCTTTTTTTATTGGTTTTGTTGCCGTTTTTATTTCCTTAATTATCGGCATTTTCATGGGAAGCATTGCGGGGTATTTTGGAGGAAAAGTAGATGCTTTTATTATGTGGGTTATTAATGTTACATGGTCCATACCTACACTATTATTAGTAATTGCTATTACCTTAGCTTTAGGTAAAGGTTTTTGGCAAGTGTTTATTGCGGTGGGATTAACTATGTGGGTTGAGGTTGCTAGAGTAGTGCGCGGACAAATAATTAGTGTTAAAGAAATGCAGTATGTTACAGCGGCAAGAGCCCTGGGTTTTGACGATTTTAGAATTATAGCCAAACATATTTTACCCAATATTATGGCGCCAGTTATTGTAATATCTGCAGCTAATTTTGCTGCAGCCATTTTAATAGAAAGCGGACTTAGTTTTCTGGGTATTGGTGCTCAACCTCCAATGGCAAGTTGGGGTGCTATGATTAAAGATCACTACAATTATATAATATTAGGGAAGCCCTATTTAGCTATTATACCTGGCCTTTGTATTATGAGTTTGGTTATGGCATTTATGCTTATTGGTAATGCGCTTCGTGATGCTTTAGATGTAAAGAGTTAAAGTTGATGTTGTATTAAAGCTCCGTAATTTTAATATTTCTCCAGCTTATTTTTACATCTCCTCCGCTATGAATTTGTAAGGCTATTCCGCCTTCACCTTTGCCAATTTTTTCATCGTCTAGATGAATCATTTTTGTTCCATTTAACCACGAAGTTAGTTTAGATCCTTTAACTTTAATTTTCATGGTATTCCATTCGCCTTCTTTAAGAATACTTTCTTTTTCTGTATCAGGTTTTATTAACCACCCACGTCCGTAAGATTCGTATACACCACCTGTATGACTTCCTTTTGGAGCAACTTCTACTTGCCAGCCTTTCACTTTGGTACCATCAACAGTCGACCTAATAAAAACACCGCTGTTACCATTACTCCATTGTTTAAACTCTAAGGTTAAAATAAAATCTTTGTAGTATTTTTTAGTGCCTAAATAGCCATACTCTTTGTCTTCTCCACTTTCGCATATTAAATAACCATCTTCTACATACCATTTTTCAGTGCCATAAATTTCCCAACCATCTAAGTTTTCTCCGTTAAATAAATCTGTGCTTTGCGCATAAATGTTTCCAAATGTTAAGATGCTTACTGCTGCTGCTGCCAAAAAGTTTTTCATAATTACTTATATTTAATGTGTTTTGTACTCTATAATGGAGTATTCAGCTAAGTTATCAATTAATTATGGTAAAGTCAAAGATTGGTTTGCTACTTCATGTAGTTTTGCTAATGTAATTGTAATGTTTAATCCGTCTGCATATTTTCATTTAAACCTTCAATGTAATTCAATACTTCGTCTTTGCCTATATCTTTTGATGATGAAGTTATAAAATGATTAGGCATATCTTCCCATGTTTCTAAAAGCACATTTTTATAATCTTCAACATAGTTTTCAATGGCTTTAGGTTTAAGTTTATCAGCTTTTGTAAAGATGATCGAAAAAGGTATACTGTTTTCACCCAACCATTGCATAAATTCTAAATCAACTGGTTGTGGTTTGTGCCTAATGTCGACCAAAACAAAGGCTGTAACCAATTGCTCGCGTAATGCAAAATATTGTGTTATGAACTTTTGGAAAACCTTTTTTGCGCTTTTAGAAACACGTGCATAACCATAACCAGGCAAATCTACTAAATGCCAGTTTTTATTTATTAAAAAATGATTAATCAGTTGAGTTTTACCAGGTCTTCCAGATGTTTTTGCTAAGCTCTTTCGGCTAGTCAGCATATTTATTAAAGATGATTTGCCAACGTTACTTCTACCAATAAAAGCATATTCGGGTAACCTGCTTTTAGGGCATTTAGCCACATCAGAATTACTCATTACAAATTCAGCAGATTTAATTTTCAAAATAGTATTTTTTGTTATTCCCTTGAAGAAAGGAATCTTAGTTTTGTTTTAAAATTTATGATAAAAAGGCTTTTAAAATCCTCTTTCAGTTAACCAAACATCAAGAATTTGGTTAAACTCATCTGGGTGTTCCATCATAGCGGCATGTCCACATTTATCAATCCAGAACAAATCTGAGTCAGGTAAAAGCTCATTAAATTCTTCGGCAACTTCAGGCGGAGTTACATTGTCATTCTTCCCCCAAATAATACAAGTAGGTGTTTGCATTTTTGGTAAATCTTTAGCCATGTTATGTCTAATTGCGCTTTTTGCAATAGCTAATGTTTTTATAAGTTTATTACGATCGTTAACAGTCTCGTAAACTTCGTCTACTATTTCTTTTGTTGCAACTGCAGGATCATAAAACACGTCTTGAGCTTTCTTTTTGATAACCTCATAATCACTACGCTTTGTGTACCCGCCACCCATAGCGCTTTCGTAGAGTCCTGAACTTCCTGTTATTATAAGAGCTTTAACTTTTTCTGGAAATAATTTTGTGTGATATAAACCAATATGCCCACCTAACGAATTACCCAATAAAATCACTTCATCAAAACCTTTAAACTCAATAAAATCATGCAAATATTTTGCAAAACTTTTCACATTGGTTTTTAATAAAGACATAGTATAAATTGGCAATTCTGGTATAATAATTTTATACCCTTTTTTGCTGAAAAACTCAGTAACCGAATCAAAATTACTTAACCCACCCATTAAACCATGCAAAACAATTACGGGTTTGCCTTCTCCAACTTCAATATAGCTATAATTCTTTTCTTTTTTTAAACGGTGCGTCATTAACTGGTTAGTCTATTTCGTTAAAAACAAATATAGTTATTTCATTCATATTTCAATCATTTTAATTTAAGCTCTGGCATAATTGCTTTGAATTAAGATGTTAACAATGCGTTTGTATAAAACTCTTTTGTGTAACAAGTTGACAGTGAGTAATTAAAATATTTTTTGCTATTCATTATCTATTTAAAATGGTATTTAATCGAAAAATTATCAACAAAGTGCAGTAAAGTGGTAAAATGTGGGATATTTTTCAATATATTTGAAACTTAAACCTAAAAACGAATACTAACTGCTTTGAACTCATTAATAGGAACATACGATTGTAAAGTTGATGCAAAAGGGAGGCTTATGATGCCTTCTGGCATGAAAAAGCAATTGGTTTCTGTTTTAAATGATGGGTTTGTGTTAAGACGCTCTGTTTTTCAACCGTGTTTAGAATTGTACCCTATGAGCGAGTGGCAAACGGTGATGCAAAAAGTAAATAAGCTTAACAGGTTTAAAAAAAAGAACAATGATTTTATTCGTCGTTTTAATGCAGGTGCAAGAATGATTGATATTGATGGTAGTGGACGTTTGCTAATTCCGAAAGACCTTATTGGTTTTGCAGGTATTTCAAAAAGCATAGTGATTTCTCCAGCGGTAAATATTATTGAAATCTGGGATAAAGATAGATACGAGCAAGCTATTGATGATGCTGCTATTGATTTTGCTGATTTAGCTGAAGAAGTTATGGGACAAGATGATGACGACCATGGAATATCATAATCCAGTTTTATTAAAGGAAACCGTTGATGGTTTAAATATTAAAGATGATGGTGTTTATGTGGATGTAACTTTTGGAGGTGGCGGACACAGCAGGGAAATACTAAAACGTCTTGGAGAAAAGGGCAGATTGTTTGCTTTTGATCAAGATTTAGATGCTCTTGAAAATACGATTGAGGATGACAGATTCACGTTGATACATGAAAATTTTAGATATGTAAAACGTTTTTTAAGATTTCATGGAGTAAAACAGGTGGATGGTGTTTTGGCAGATTTTGGTGTGTCTTCCCATCAATTTGATGTGGCAGAACGAGGTTTTTCTACAAGATTTGAAGCTGATTTAGATATGCGAATGAATCAGCAAAATGATATGTCAGCATTTCATGTAGTTAACGAATATGAAGAAGAGCAATTAAAACAAGTTTTTTTGCAATATGGGGAATTAAGAGCGGCACCAGCAATGGCAAGACTTATTGTTGAGTATAGAAGAACAGAAGAGATTAAGACGAGTGAGCAATTAAAACAAGTGTTGAGAAAATTTTTACCACCACGACATGAAAATAAAGTGTTGGCCCAAATTTACCAAGCTATTAGGATTGAAGTGAATCAAGAAATAGAGGTGTTAAAAGAGTTTTTGTTGCAAACTCCAGAAATATTAAAAGTTGGAGGCCGTTTAAGTTTTATATCCTATCACTCTTTAGAGGACAGGTTGGTTAAGCGTTTTGTTAGAAATGGATTGTTTGAAGGGGAGCCAGAACGCGATATGTTTGGAAATTTTGAAGTGCCATTAAAGAAAGTAAACGGATTAATTGTTCCAACAAAAGAAGAAATAAATATAAATAGTAGAGCAAGAAGTGCAAAACTTAGAATTGCTGAAAAAATATAATGAAGAAAAGCATCTATAGCATATTAAAAGGAACATTCTTAGTGAGCGACGATTCGTTTAAAAATTGGCGCATGATTCTTTTTATATCTGGATTAGCTATAGTGATGATTGCGAGTTCACATAGTGCTGATAAAAAAGTATATGAGGTTGCACGATTAAAAAATGAAGTTAATGAAATGCGTTCAGCATTTATTGATGGTAGATCAAAACTGATGCGGCTAAAAATGGAATCAGCTGTAGTTAGTAAAATGAAAGAAAAAGGGTTGTCACCGTCGGTGATTCCGCCGAAAAAAATAAAAGTTAAATCCCAAAATTAAAAGCGAATCTTGGCAGTAAACGAGAAAGGCATATTAAACCGATTGTATTTTATAGCAGGATGTATGTTCATCTTCGGCGTTGCCGTGGTGTTTAAATTGCTGAGTATTCAATTTTTACAAGGTGATAAATATAAAGCCTTGGCAAGTGAGCGCATTGTTAAAGATGTTGTGATTCCAGCTAATCGAGGTAATGTGTATTCGGTTAATGGTAATTTGCTAGCAACATCAGTCCCTAAATATGATATTAGAATAGATGCTATTACGCCTTCTTCAAAAACATTCGAAAAACATTTAAAGTCTTTAAGCGATTCACTTTCAAAATACTCTGGAAAATCTTCAAGTTATTATCAAAAAGAAATCAGAAAAGCCAGAGTTAACAAAAATAGATATTATCTGTTGGCTAGAAATATTGGTTATTCAGATTATATAAGAATTCGAAACTTCCCATTATTAAACCTTGGTGCCTTTAAAGGCGGACTAATAGTCGAGCAAACTACAAAGCGCGAACACCCAATGGGTGGTATTGCACAGCGTACTATTGGTTACGAACGTTTTGATGAAAAAGGAAATGTTACACGCCCAGGAATTGACGGAGCTTACGGAATTCAGTATTTGAGAGGAACCGATGGGAAAAGGAAAAAGCAACAAATAGGAAAAGGGCAATGGAAACCATTAAGTGATGCTAACGAAATTGAACCTAAAGATGGATATGATGTCTATACAACCATTGATGTAAATATTCAAGATATAGCACATCATGCGCTTTTGGAACAATTAGAAAAATACAAAGCAGATCACGGTTGCGTGGTGGTTATGGAGACCAAAACAGGAGAAGTAAAAGCAATCTCTAATTTGGGGAGAAATAGTAAAGGGTATTATTATGAGAGGTTGAATTATGCTGTGGGTGAGAGTCATGAATCTGGTTCTACATTTAAATTAATGGTAGTAGCAGCTGCTTTAGAAGATAAACTTATAGATACTTCAACGGTTGTTGATACTAAAAAAGGAAGATTAACCTTTTATGGTAAACATGTTGATGATTCTAATCATAAAGGCTATGGAAAAATAACAGTGTCTAAAGCTTTTGAGTTGTCTTCAAATACAGGAATTGTAGCAGCTATTGATGAAGCTTATGGAAAACAACCTAGCAAGTTTGTAGATAGATTGTATGCTATGAGTCTTAAGGATAAGTTGGGTTTACCAATTATTGGAGAGCCAAGTCCTATAATTCCAGATCCTAGAATTAAAAATAAAAGATGGAGCGGTATTGCCTTGCAGTGGATGGGTTTTGGTTACGGTGTCTCATTTACCCCTTTACAAACATTAACTTTTTACAATGCTATTGCAAACGATGGTGTGATGGTAAAACCTCAATTTTTAAAAGAGGTTAAGGAGTTTGATAAGGTTATTGAGCCTTATAAAAGGGAAGTTATAAATAAGCAGGTTTGCTCAAAAGAAACTGTTGCAAAAGTACAGCAATTGTTAAAAAATGTTGTTGAGAAAAAACACGGAACTGGTAATAGATTGTATTCTAAAAATTTCTCAATGGCTGGAAAAACTGGTACTTGTCAAAAGGATTATAGAGATAAGTCAAAATTAAATTATATCTCATCTTTTGCTGGGTATTTTCCAGCAGATAACCCTAAATACTCATGCATAGTAGTTATACATGAGCCGGAAAAAGGTATTGGATATTATGGAGCAGATGTTTCAGGTCCAGTATTTAAAAAAGTAGCCCAAAAAATATTTACAGATACACCTATTATTGATGAGGTAGAGTCCTTGGAAGTTAAAACCGCATCAACAGAAAAAGAATACGAAAACTTTTATAAAACGGCTCAAACTTACAAAACTATTATGCCAAATGTAGTAGGCTTACCAGCAATGGATGCTTTAGCATTATTGGAGAATATGGATGTAAATGTAAAAGTAAAACTTAATGGTAGTGGTATTGTAAAACAACAATCAATCAATAAAAATGTAAAACTAAAAGATAATCAAACTATAGTTTTAAAAGCCTCATGATGATATTAAAAGACATATTATATAAAGTAACTCTCAATGCTGTTGTAGGAAGCACTGGTGTGTCTATTAATAATATTCATTTTGATTCTAGAAACATTAAAAAGGCCGATTTATTTGTTGCTATTAAAGGCAATGTGGTTGATGGGCATAAATTCATTGATGTTGCTATAAAAAAAGGAGCAATAGCAATTATTTGCGAAACATTGCCAGAGAATTTGGTTGATGGTATTACTTATGTCGAGGTTGATAATTCTAATAGTGCTTTAGCTATTATGGCGTCTAATTTTTATGATGCGCCTTCAGAAAACTTAAAGCTTGTTGGGGTTACAGGAACTAACGGTAAAACTACCGTTGCAAGTTTGTTGAGTCAATTGTTTAAAAAGGCAGGCTACAAAGTAGGTTTGCTTTCAACTGTAAAAATATTAGTAGATAATAAGGAATATAAAGCAACACATACAACTCCAGATTCTTTAACTATAAATAAGTATTTAAAAGAAATGAATGAAGCTGGTGTCGAGTTTTGTTTTATGGAAGTTAGTTCTCACGGAATTCATCAAAACCGAATTGAGGGATTATGTTTTGAAGGTGGCATTTTTACCAATCTGTCTCACGATCATTTAGATTATCACAATACATTTTCGGAATACCGAGATGTGAAAAAAACGTTTTTTGATACACTCTCATCAAAAGCATTTGCCCTTGTGAATACAGATGATAAAAATGGATTGGTAATGCTGCAAAATACACAAGCAAAAAAATACACTTATGCTTTAAAAGGGTATGCTGATTATAAAGCACAAATTTTAGAAAATCAGTTTGGAGGCTTGTTACTTAAGGTTAATGATAGTGAAGTTTGGACACGTCTTATCGGGAATTTCAATGCCTATAATGTGTTAGCGATTTACGCTACTGCGGAATTATTAGGTTTAGAAAAAGTTGAAATTCTAAGGTTAATAAGCGAGCTGGAAAGTGTAAGTGGAAGATTTCAATATATAATTTCAGATGAGAAAATAACTGCTATTGTAGATTATGCGCACACACCTGATGCTCTAAAAAATGTGTTAGAAACCATCAATAGTATTCGTACTAAAAACGAAGAATTAATAACCGTGGTTGGTTGTGGTGGTGATAGAGATAAAACTAAGCGTCCAAAAATGGGTCACATTGCATCAGCATTAAGTACTAAAGTGATTTTTACAAGTGATAACCCACGAAGCGAAACACCAGAGGTTATTCTTGAAGATATAGAAAAAGGTGTTGAGCCTCAGAATTTTAAAAAAATAGTAACTATAGCTGATAGAAAACAAGCCATTAAAACAGCCTGTCAGTTAGCGCAATCTAACGATATCATTTTAATTGCTGGTAAAGGGCACGAAACCTATCAAGAAATCAAAGGGGAAAGATTTGATTTTGATGATTATAAAATAGTACAAGAGTTTTTAAAACAATTACAAAAATAAATTTTGTCATTCTGCACTTGATGCGGAATTCATAATAAACAAAAAGCAATAAAAATAGTATAAATGCTGTATTACCTATTTGAATATTTAGAAAAACAATTCCAATTTCCAGGAGCTACACTTTTCGGATTCTTAACGTTTCGTGCAGCTTTGGCTATGATTTTATCATTGCTTATTTCTACTATATATGGAAAAAGAATAATTCGTTTTCTTCAGAAAAAACAAATGGGAGAAACCATTAGAGATTTAGGTTTAGATGGTCAAGCGCAAAAAGCAGGAACGCCAACTATGGGAGGAATCATTATTATTCTTGCCACTTTAATCCCCGTATTATTACTCGCTAAATTAGAAAATATTTACATCATCTTATTGATTGTAACCACCCTGTGGATGGGGGTTATTGGGTTTATTGATGATTATTTAAAGAAATTTAAAAATGATAAGGAAGGCTTAAAAGGTCGTTTTAAAATTTTGGGACAGGTTGGACTTGGAGTTATTATAGGAGCTACGTTGTTTTTTCATGATGATGTAACTATGAAAGAGAAACTTCCGTTAGAAGTACAACAAGAACTTTTGGCCGAAAACCCAAAAATAGAAGCTTCAAAACTATTTAAGGAAGAAGTAAAATCAACCAAAACAACTATTCCTTTTGTAAAAGGAAATGAGTTTGATTATTCAGATTTAATTACATGGATTAGCCCAGACTTAGAAAAATATGCGTGGATTATATTCATTCTAATATCAATTTTAATAATAACTGCGGTTTCAAATGGTGCAAACCTCACGGATGGAATTGATGGGTTAGCAGCTGGTACATCAGCAATAATAGTCCTCACTTTAGGGATTTTTGCATGGGTTTCGGGTAATATCATTTTCTCAGAATACCTCAATATTATGTATATCCCAAGAGTTGAAGAAATCACCATTTATATCGCGGCTTTTGTAGGAGCACTTATTGGGTTTTTATGGTATAACACATTTCCAGCTCAGGTTTTTATGGGTGATACTGGGAGTTTGACCATTGGAGGTGTTATTGCGGTTATAGCTATTGCAGTTCGTAAAGAGTGGCTAATTCCGGTGCTATGTGGCATCTTTTTAGCGGAAAATGTATCTGTAATAATGCAAGTGAGTTGGTTTAAATACACCAAGAAAAAATATGGGGAAGGCCGTCGCATTTTTAAAATGTCGCCATTGCATCATCACTATCAAAAATCGGGTTATCACGAAAGTAAAATAGTAACACGCTTTTGGATTATAGGCATTTTGTTAGCGATACTGTCAATAGTGACCTTGAAGATAAGATAGATGAAAAAGCTTGTTGTTTTAGGAGCAGGAGAAAGTGGTGTAGGAGCAGCGCTTTTAGGAAAGGAAAAAGGATACGAGGTTTTTGTTTCAGATAAAGGAAAAATAAAAGAAAAATATAAAAAAGTTCTTATACATAATGAGATTGAATGGGAAGATGAAAAGCATTCTGAAGAAAAAATTCTAAATGCAAACATCGTCATGAAAAGCCCAGGAATTCCAGATAAGGTTGATTTGGTAAAACAAATCCGCAGTAAAGGAATTAAAGTGGTTTCAGAAATTGAGTTTGCATCAAAATATACTGAAGCTACAATTGTTGGAATTACTGGAAGTAATGGTAAAACTACCACGGCATCGTTAACACACCATATTGTAAAGCAAGAGTTAAATGTTGGGTTAGCAGGAAATATTGGCGACAGTTTTGCTAAACAGGTTTTAGAGCATGATTTTGAAAATTACGTGCTTGAAATCAGCAGTTTTCAATTAGATGATAGTATTGATTTTAAGCCGCATATAGCAGTAATTACTAATATAACACCTGATCATTTAGATAGATATGATTATCAATTTGAAAACTATATCGCTTCTAAATTTAGAATAGCCATGAATCAAACAAAACACGATTATTTGATTTATGATGCAGATGATGAAGTGATTACTAATCATTTGAAAAACCATCCAGTTCAATCAACATTATTGCCATTTTCATTAATAAAAACTATTAAAAATGGCGCGTATTTAGACAAAGAAAAAATTATAATAACAATAGATAACAACCAAATAATTATGCCAACAACAAATCTAGCATTAGAGGGGAAACATAACATAAAAAATGCAATGGCAGCCTCAACTGTTGCACATTTATTGAAAATTAGAAAGCAAACTATTCGTGAGAGCTTAGAAAATTTTCAAGGAGTCGAACATCGTTTAGAACAAGTATTAAAAATTAATAAAGTTCAATACATAAACGACTCGAAAGCTACCAACGTAAACGCAACGTATTACGCTTTGGAAAGTATGGAAACACCAACAGTTTGGATTGTTGGAGGAACAGATAAAGGAAATGACTATGAAGAATTGTTTCAATTTGTAAACGAAAAAGTGAAAGCAATTATTTGCTTAGGTGTTGATAACGAAAAACTGATGAACACGTTTGGAAATATGGTTGATATCATAATTGAAACGCAGTTTATGAGCGAAGCTGTAAAAATAGCCTATAAAATAGCTGAAGCTGGAGATAATGTATTGTTGTCGCCTGCGTGTGCTAGTTTTGATTTATTTGAAAATTATGAAGACAGAGGTCGTCAATTTAAAAATGCAGTAAGAAATCTATAAAAAAATAAGTGCAAACATTATTTAAAAACATAAAGGGTGATCGTTTAATATGGGCAATAGTAGCGTTGTTGGCAATACTATCGTTTTTGCCTGTTTATAGTGCCGCTAGTAATTTGGCATATAGAGGCGGAAATGGAAATACTTTTGCGTTTTTTGTTAAGCACTTTATGCATTTGTTTTTAGGGTTTGCAATAATGTATGGTGTGCATAAAATCCCATACCGATATTTTCGAGGATTATCATTAGTAATGATTCCTATTGTTTTAGTGTTGTTATGTATTACAATGTTGCAAGGAACGACTATTGAAGGCGCAAATGCTAGTAGATGGATACAGATACCAATTGTAGGGATGTCATTTCAAACATCAACGTTGGCGTCAGTTGTGCTAATGGTTTATGTCGCACGTTATATGTCTAAAATAAAAGATAAAGCCATCAGTTTTAAGGAATCAATTTTACCGCTGTGGATACCTGTTTTCCTTATATTAGTTCTTATTCTTCCAGCTAATTTCTCAACTGCGGCTATTATGTTTTTAATGGTTATTATGTTGGTTTTTTTAGGTGGTTATCCTATTAGGTATTTAGCAGTTATCATTGGTTCTGGTATTTTGGTTTTAGTATTATTTGTATTAACAGCTAAGGCGTTTCCGGATGTTATGCCAAATAGAGTTGATACTTGGATGAGTAGGTTTGAAAACTTTGCAGATGCAGAGGATACTCAAGCCGACTACCAAATTGAGAAAGCTAAAATTGCTATAGCCTCTGGCGGTATTCAAGGAGTAGGCCCAGGAAAAAGTATACAAAAGAATTTTTTACCACAATCGTCATCCGATTTTATATTCGCCATAATTATTGAAGAGTATGGATTGTTAGGCGGTTTTACAATCATGATTTTATATATGTGGTTGTTGTTTAGAATAGTTATAGCAGCACAAAAGTCTGACACTATTTTCGGTAAGCTTTTAGTGCTTGGTGTTGGTTTGCCCATTGTATTTCAAGCTTTAATTAACATGGCAGTTGCAGTAGAATTATTCCCAGTAACAGGTCAAACATTACCATTAATTAGTAGTGGGGGTACATCTATTTGGATGACATGTTTAGCAATAGGAATTATACTAAGTGTAAGCGCCAAACGAGAAGAAATAAAGGAAAAAGAGAGTACTGAGGATAATCCCTTAGAAATTCTATCGGAAACAATTTAGATGAGTAACTATAAAATCATATTATCTGGAGGTGGAACAGGAGGTCATATTTACCCTGCTATTGCCATTGCTAACGAAATAAAGTCTCGTTACCCAGATTCTGAATTTTTATTTGTTGGAGCAAAGGATAGAATGGAAATGGAAAAAGTACCACAAGCAGGATATGATATTAAAGGTTTGTGGATTTCTGGAATTCAGCGAAAGCTTACGTTTAAAAACCTAATGTTTCCTTTTAAGGTGATTAATAGTCTTTGGAAATCTCGTAAAATTATTAAATCCTTTAAACCGAATATTGCTATTGGTACTGGTGGTTTTGCAAGTGGACCGTTATTGTACATAGCCGCTTCAAATAAAATACCAAGTGTAATACAAGAACAAAATTCGTATCCAGGGATAACTAATAAATTATTGGCTAAAAAGGCTAATAAAATATGTGTTGCCTATGACGGTTTAGAACGCTTTTTCCCTAAAGGAAAAATGATTAAAACTGGAAACCCAGTACGACAAGATTTGTTGGATATTGATACTAAAACGGTTGATGCTAAAAACCATTTTAATTTAAAACACGGTAAATATACGCTATTAGTTATTGGAGGTAGTTTAGGCTCAAGACGAATAAATGAATTGATTGAAAAGGAGTTAGATTTTTTTGATACTCAAAATGTGCAAATAATTTGGCAGTGTGGTAAGCTGTATTATCAGCAGTATAAAATATATAATAACACAGAGGGAATACAAGTTTATGAGTTTTTAAATAACATGGATTATGCCTATGCAGCGGCAGATATTGTGATTTCAAGAGCTGGAGCAATATCGGTTTCAGAGCTTTGTATTGTAGGTAAACCTGTAATTTTTATTCCATCTCCAAATGTAGCCGAAGATCATCAAACAAAAAATGCTATGGCGGTAGTTAATAATAATGCTGCACTACTAATTAAAGAAGAAGATTTAGATGTTGATTTTGAGAATAAGTTTTCACAACTTATAGCATCTCCAGATAAACAAAACGAATTAGGAGAAAACATAAAAAAGCTTGCATTGATTAATGCAACAAAAGAAATAGTAGACGAAATAGAGAAACTACTTAAAGGATAAATGAATTTAAACAAGATACATAACATCTATTTTATTGGTATAGGAGGTATTGGTATGAGTGCTTTAGCACGATATTTTAATGCTAATAATAAGAATGTATCTGGGTATGATAAAACTCAAACTACAATTATTGACGAGTTGATTGCTTTAGGTATTGATATTCATTTTGAAGATTCAGTAGAAAACATAGATAACAAATTTTTAGATCCAGAAAATACATTAGTGGTTTATACCCCAGCTATTCCTGATAGTCATGCAGAATTTAATTATTTTAAAACTAATGGATTTCAGGTTTTAAAGCGATCTAAAGTTTTAGGATTAATAACAGAAAACACTTTTTGTTTAGCTATTGCTGGTACGCACGGAAAAACAACCACTACAAGTATTCTTGGGCATTTAATGTACGAATGTGGTGTAGAGTTAACAGCTTTTTTAGGAGGCATTAGCGAAAATTATAATTCTAATTTAATACTTAAAGGGAATGAGGTTTCGGTTGTTGAAGCTGACGAATTTGACAGATCCTTTTTAGCGCTATCACCAAACTTTGCATGCATAACATCAATGGATGCTGACCATTTAGATATTTATGGAGAGGCCGATGCTTTGCATGAATCATTTAAAGCATTTTCGAAACGAATCAAGCCTAACGGAAAATTATTCGTTAAAAGTGGATTGCCTTTACATGGAATTACTTATGGTATTGAAGATAATTCAGATTATACTATTCAAAATATAAAAATAGAAAACGGCACATATGTTTTTGATTTGAAAACGCCAAAAACAGTGCTAGAAAATTTACAATTTAACCTGCCTGGGAGACATAATTTGTCGAATGCATTAATAGCCTTGGCGATGGCTGTAGAATATGGTTGCCCTAACCAACAGCTCGCCAAAGCTTTAGCATCTTATAAAGGTGTGAAAAGAAGATTTACTTATCATATAAAAACAGATAATTTAGTTTTTATTGATGATTATGCACATCATCCAGAAGAAATTAATGCAGTGCATCAAGCGGTTAGAGAAATGTATCCAAATAAAAAAGTATTGGCAATTTTTCAGCCTCATTTGTATACAAGAACAAGAGATTTTGTTGACGATTTTGCTAAAAGCTTATCACAATTTGATGAGGTAATATTGTTAGACATTTATCCAGCTAGAGAGCTCCCTCTTGAAGGTGTAACATCTAGTTGGCTGTTAGGGAAAATAAATAATGAAAATAAGTTGCTAGTAAGTAAAGCAGAAATACTTTCAAAAATAGAAAAAAGTAATGCTCAAATTATATTAACAATTGGAGCTGGTGATATAGGAGAAGAAGTAAAACATATTAAAAAAGCATTAAGTGTTGCGAGTTAATTGGAGTTACATAAAAATGATTGTTCTACTAAGTTTAGTAGTCTTTTTGTTTGCCTTTTCTTCAAATAGAAATGGACAAAGAGTAATAACTAAGCCCAATGTGAAATTTATTGGAGATGAAAACCTTTTTATTACAAATGAGACTGTTAGTAAATTGTTAATACAAAATTATAGAGGGGTTAAAAATGTACCTAAAGAAACTTTAGTTTTGAATGAATTAGAAAATGCCCTAAAATCTAATCCAATGATAAAAACTGCAGAAGTGTATGTTGCTGTAAATGGTACACTTAATGCAGAAATCGAACAAAAAACACCTATTGCACGAGTAAGTACAAATGCGTCTTATTATATTGATGATGAAGGTTTATACATGCCATTATCTAATAATTATTCTGCTAGAGTACCCTTAGTTACTGGTTATATTGAAAAAAATAATTTAAAAAATGTCTATAAAGTAGCGAGTAAAATTAATACGGATGATTTCTTAAAAAAAAATGTTATTGAAATTCATCAAAGTGCTAATAAAAAAATATACTTAAAACTTAGGCAATGCAAATTTTTAGTTCAATTAGGAGATGTTAATTTTTTAGATAAAAAAATTAATAATCTCAAAGCGTTTTATCAAAAAAATCAAAAAGAAAAAACGCTTAATAATTACAGTAAAGTCAATTTGCAATTTGAAAACCAAGTAGTGTGTACCAAAACGTAAACCATGGAGCATAATTTAGCAGTAGGATTAGACATAGGAACCACAAAAATAGTGGCCATGATTGGTCGTAAAAACGAGTACGGCAAAGTTGAAATTTTAGGTATTGGTAAATCTAAAAGTTTAGGCGTGCATCGTGGTGTTGTAAACAATATTACACAAACTATTCAATCAATTCAACAAGCAGTTCAAGAGGCTGAAGTTGCTGCTGATATGAAAATTATGGGTGTAACCGTTGGTATTGCTGGACAACATATTCGTAGTCTTCAGCATAGCGATTATATTACTAGACCAAATTCTGAGCATGTTATAGATGAAGAAGATATAGATAGGCTCATCAATCAAGTTCATAAATTGGTAATGCTTCCTGGTGAAGAAATAATTCACGTGTTGCCACAAGAATATAAAGTTGATGGACAAGCCGAAATAAAGGAACCTATAGGCATGTACGGAGGCAGATTAGAAGCTAATTTCCATGTGGTAGTTGGGCAAGTATCTTCTATTCGAAACATAGGGCGCTGCGTACAAAGCGCAGGTTTAAATTTAGAAGGTATCACATTGGAACCGTTGGCATCAGCAAATGCTGTATTAAGTCAAGAAGAAAAAGAGGCTGGTGTTGCTTTAATTGATATAGGAGGAGGAACTACCGATTTAGCCATTTTTAGAGATGGTATAATTCGTCATACAGCAGTTATTCCATTTGGAGGAAACGTAATTACTGAAGACATAAAAGAAGGTTGCTCAATTATTGAAAAACAAGCAGAGCTTTTAAAAATAAAATTTGGTTCAGCATGGCCAGGAGAAAACAAAGACAACGAAATTGTATCTATTCCAGGGTTGCGCGGTAGAGAACCAAAAGAAATCACATTAAAAAACTTATCAAAAATTATTCATGCTCGTGTTGTGGAAATTGTTGAGCAGGTTTATGTTGAGATTAAAAATTACGGACACGAAGAGCAAAAGAAAAAACTAATTGCAGGTATTGTTTTAACAGGAGGAGGAAGCCAGTTAAAGCATTTAAAACAATTAGTTGAATATATTACAGGAATGGATACCAGAATAGGTTATCCTAATGAGCATTTAGCAGGTGATAGTGATGAAGATATTACTAGTCCTTTGTATGCAACAGCGGTTGGATTGGTTTTGGATGGCTTAAAACGCCAAGAAAGAAAAAAAGTTGAACAACAGCAAAAAGAAGTTGAGGAGGCAGAAAACCTTGAAGAAGAAATAAAAGAAAAGCCAGTTAAAGAACGACGTTCGTTTCTTGATAAGTTAACTGAACGCGTTAAAGATTTTTTAGATAACGCAGAGTAATTAAAAAAACCATTGAATTAAAAATATAAAAGTATAAAACCCCAGTAAAACAGAATTTATGAGCAGCAAAAAAGAATTCGAAAGCATCGCATTTGATTTACCAAAGAATCAATCAAATGTTATTAAAGTTATTGGTGTTGGCGGTGGTGGTAGTAATGCCATTAACCATATGTTCCAACAAGGTATAAAAGGAGTTGATTTTTACATCTGTAATACAGATGCACAAGCGCTCCAAAACAGTGGCGTTCCTAACAAAATCCAATTAGGTTTAAACTTAACTGAAGGATTAGGTGCAGGAGCCAATCCAGATATAGGTGAGCAATCTGCAGTTGAAAGTTTCGATGACATTTCAACAATGCTAGATACTAACACAAAAATGGTTTTTATAACAGCAGGAATGGGAGGTGGTACAGGAACAGGTGCAGCTCCAATAATTGCTAAAATGGCTAAGGATTTAGATATTTTAACGGTTGGTATTGTAACGATGCCTTTTGCTTTTGAAGGTAAAATGCGTATTGAACAATCTCAAAAAGGAATTGAAAAATTAAGAGATGTTGTAGATTCTTTAATTGTAATAAATAATAACAAACTTCGCGAGGTTTATGGGAACCTTGGTTTTAAAGCTGGTTTTTCTAAAGCTGATGAAGTGCTATCTACTGCTGCTCGTGGTATAGCCGAAGTTATTACACATCACTACACACAAAATATTGATTTACGAGATGCAAAAACGGTATTGAGTAATAGCGGAACAGCTATTATGGGTTCTGCGTTAGCATCTGGTCAAAATCGTGCGCAAGATGCTATTCGTAAAGCTCTAGATTCGCCGTTATTAAATGATAATAAAATTACTGGTGCTAAAAATGTATTGTTGTTAATTGTTTCTGGATCACATGAAATAACCATTGATGAAATAGGAGAAATAAATGATCATATTCAAACCGAAGCTGGTCATGGCGCAAACATTATTATGGGTGTTGGTGAAGATGAAGCATTAGAAGAGTCTATTGCAGTTACCATTATTGCTACAGGGTTTAATGTAGAGCAACAAGATGAAATTTCTAATACAGAAACCAAAAAAGTAGTGCATTCGTTAAGTGAAGATGAGGATGCTAATGTAAAAGCTGCTGAGCCTGTTATTATTGAACCTATCATTGAATTAGAAGAGAAAAAAGAAACGCCTGTAGTTAGACATACTTTAGATTTAGAAGAAGAACCAATAAAGCAACCTCAAAAAACAGTTATAAGAGATGAGGTTATCGAAGAGAATATTGATGTATTTTCAAAAGACATCAATATTATTCCTACATCAGAGATTATTAAAAATATTGATGTAGTTTATGAAGAGGTTAAAGCTAATATTGTTGAAGACGAAGACTTTATAATCAAACCAGTAACAAGAATGTCTGACGATGTTGAAGATATGACTGACGTTGAGGTAATTTCAGATTATATTGAAGAGGAACAGCAAATAACGTTAACTTTTGATTTACCATTATCTTCAAATATTGAGGAAGACACGAATGAAGAAGATGTTATTTCTTATCAATTGGATGAGGAAACTAAAGACATTCCAGTTAAAGATTACGTAGAGCTTATTACCGTAAATGAAACTAATGAGAAAGGCGATGTGCGTTACGTGTTAGATGATTATGCTGAAGTAGAATCTTCAATGAATAAAAAAATATCAGAATCTAGCGAAGTTGTAGAAGAAATTGATAATGATATTGTTTTTGAAAAGAAGGTTTTAAAAGAAGAAGTCGTTGAAGAGCCTTCGGTTGAAGAAGCAGATCCTATGAACAGTCCTATTTCAGAATTGCTGATAGAAAGAGCTGAAGAGCGTAGACGTAAAATGAAAGAATTCAATTATAAATTCAATAATGCTAAGATTGACGATATTGAAAAAGTGCCAGCTTACAAGCGTCAAGGTGTAAATTTAGAAGACGCAAAACACTCTTCTGAAACCGATATGTCTAGAACAACAATAGGTTTAGATGATAATGATGATATTCAATTAAGAAGCAGCAATTCTTTTTTACACGATAATGTAGATTAAATATATATACTGGAACTTACTTATTTATGTGCCCGAAAAGTACCCTCAGCTTTTCGGGCATTTCTTTTTAATTATTTTTATCTTCGCATATCAAAAAAAAGAACACATGAGTTTACAACAAGATGTTATGTCGGCTTTAAAAAATGCCATGAAAGCTAAAGACCAAACAGCTTTAACAGCATTACGAGCAGTTAAATCAGCTATTTTATTAGCTCAAACAGAAAGTGGAGCAAAAGAAGAATTAACTGAAGAGCAAGAACTTAAAATACTTCAGAAGCAAGTAAAGCAACGTAGAGATAGCGCAGCAATTTATTTAGAGCAAAATCGTGAAGATTTAGCTGCTCCTGAGATTGCTGAAGCAGATGTAATAGCTCAGTTTTTACCAGAAGCTTTAAGTGAAGAAGAAATAGAAAAGGTAGTTGTAATGACTATTGATGACATTGGAGCTCAAGGCATGAAAGATATGGGTAAAGTTATGGGGATTGTTAGTAAAGAGTTAGCAGGACAAGCAGACGGGAAAACGATTTCAAGTATAGTAAGACAAAAATTGTCTTAAAGGAATAAAGGCTGCGTAGTTCAACTGGATAGAATATCAGATTTCGGCTCTGAGGGTTGGGGGTTCGAATCCCTTCGCGGTCACAATAAAAATCCTAATATGGTATTTAATACCATATTAGGATTTTTATTTTCTATTTAGATATAAGGCCAAATTGGACAAACTTATCTATTAGAAAATCGGCATACCGAATGAATCCTAAATCAGTGAAGTGGACTCCATCAACTGTTCCTTCATGATCATCTCCTGTGGCATTCTCACTATTTATATAGAAAATATTTTTAACTCCACCTTTAACCATTTTCATGTATTCTGTTTTTAGAGCTGTATTCTTTTCATTAATCAAAGCTTCCTCCTTTTTATCCAGAGCCAATGATTCATATAAAAAATTTTCAACAAAAATAATTGGAGTATTAGGCCGCTTCTCTTGAATAGTTTTTACTAGAGGAATGGTACTATTTGTCACTTGCTCTGCAGTCATGTTAGGTAAGCATTCAATAACATAGAATAAGGGATTAAATTCCGAAATTAAGTCATTAATGGGTTGCTCCATTTTTCCATTTCCACTGAATCCAAAGTTTATACAGTCAATATTTAATTTTCTGGAAATAATATTGGTATGTGCCATCCCAGGGCGAGATGCACAACCGCCTTGAGTAATACTGGTTCCGTAAAAAATGATTGGCCTATGGTTCTTTTTTAATGGTCTCTCAATCACGCTATTTGAATCAATTCCTATCTCAATACTTTTAACGCCATCATAAAGAGGTAAATACATTTTATATTCTCTCATTTCATCAGACATATTTTTTATCAGCATATATTCATTTTCAATAGCACTCGGTCTAGCTGTATTAAGATATTGCCAATGCCCCATTTTATTAAAATATAAATCAACACCTTTAACTCCGGTTTCAGCCATGTGATTCATTTTGTTATTATTTAGAACAGTCCATTTCACACTAATACTAGTGGAATTAGAAAGAAACCTAATTGACATTCCTGCTGAAGCTTTAGACAATTCCCACACAGGTTTTCGAACAATTTCTTTGTATGAAAGCGGTAACCTATCATATTTATTTTCTTTAAGAGAATCAGGAATTTTTGTGCCCTCTAGTATAAAAAAATCTTCACCATGATAGGTGATACTTTTTAACTCTTGTGAGTTAGATGAGGTTAGAATGCTTAGAAATAGAAACATGAATAAATATTGAAATATTATTTTGTGTTTTTTTGTCATCGTAATTGTTTGTCAATTATTGTGATAGGCCTGTTTATTGTTTCAGTGTTTACAAACCGTAATTTCTCGCTTAGTCACGGGCTGTTTTGAGTAGTGAAATTAGTGAAACTATTTCACGTAGTAAAACGGTAGTAAAAAATGCTGATAGCTTTCAAAACGATAAAAAGCCAAGACTTCGTGGTCAATTTTATAATGAGAAAAATAAATATTCTATTTTAAAGTTAATAATGAATACATTCTTGTAATTTTAACTTTTTAAAAATGCTTATGGTAAATACTCTATTTTTATTTATTAATGAGTCTGATACATTTGGCAGTAAGGTTATTTTAGGTATTCTTTTTGTAGCATTAGGTTGGTTGTTTCTGCATTATGCTTTTAAAATGACAGAAATGGCATATGTTTTAAAACATAAAAAACCACTATACAATCATTTTTATATTTTTTTGAGACAATTAAATACATCACAAAAAAATATTTTACAAAACCATTTTTCTTTTTATAAAAATTTAACAGATAAAGAAAAGAAGTATTTTGAGCACAGAGTTGCATTATTTATTAAAGACAAAGATTTTATAGCTCGAGATGGAAATAAAATTACTGATGAGATAAAAGTTTTAATTTCGTCAACTGCAGTTATGTTAACTTTTGGTTTTAGAGATTTCTATATTGGCATTATTTCTAAAATAGTAGTTTATCCAAACAAATTTTACTCAAACACTAATAAAGCATACCATAAAGGAGAGTTTAACCCTAAATTAAAGACGTTAGTATTATCTTGGGAAGATTTTATGGATGGTTTTAATGATGAAAATGATAATTTGAACTTAGGTATTCATGAATTTACCCATGCCATTCATATAAATAGTATGAAAGAACGTGATGTGAGTTCAACGATTTTTAGCGATTCATTTAAAGAGTTATCAAAGTTGTTAGAAACAAACGAAGCTTTGAGAAATAAACTAAAGGAATCAGATTATTTTAGAAGATACGCGTTCACAAATCAGTTTGAATTTGTTGCTGTTATAATCGAGAATTTTATTGAAACTCCCAAAGAATTCAAATTACAATTTCCTGAAGTTTATAGTAAAGTTAAACAAATGCTTAATTTTAATTTGTCTGATTACTAATAAAAGAAAGAATTATATTTTCTGTTTATTTACCTGTAAGCTCTACTATTTGTGCTTCTAATTTTTCTATATATTTTTGTTGTGGCTCAAAGGCTTGCTCTATTTCTTTAACAGTATAACGAGGTGTAATATGTTGCGGACAATTCCAATCGTAAGCTTCTATATTTAAAATGAGCATACGTTCAGGCCTAAACTTGTAGTTTTTTAAATTTAGTTTTTCATATAAACTAGGATTATCTTTAAGTTCCACAATTTCTGATTTCGCATAAATTTTAAGTCTACTCTTTGAAGGATAATCTACCATAATAAGAGATACATTATTGTTGGTTGCCATATTACCAACTGTAACATATTGTTTATTGCCTGTAAAATCAATAAACCCAATTCGATTAGCATCTAATATTTTTAAAAACCCTTTTGGACCCCCTCGATGTTGTATGTAAGGAAAGTTGTTTGACCCTATAGAAGCTAGATAAAAGCTATCTTGATTTTGTATAAATGAAATCTCGCTATCTGTCAATCCATCAATCACATTAAACTTTTCCATGCGTGAATAACTATTTCGACTCCCGTACTTTTCTTGTAATTTTTTTACCGCATCGGTAAAAGCTATTTCTCCAAAATTTTTAGCCATAATATTTGTTGTTTAAGTTTGTTTTTTTGAGATCTAATTATAAAGCAAAACAAGAGCAATCAATTGACTACTCTTGTTTGACTTTATAATTATTTAGTAAAAACCATAGACTCAAAAAAACTCTTGGTTACATTGGTTTTCGATTTACAAGATTTTTTTGCATTGAAATTATTTTTCATTTTGCAGCTTATATCTATGTTTTCTTTTGGTTCAATGTTCATTGTTTTAATTATTTGATGTTATTCTTCTTTAAAAAACTTAAAATATAATTAGCAATTTCATCACCTTTTTCTTCTAGAGCAAAATGACCAGTGTCTAGTAAATGGAATTCTAAATTCTTTAAATCTCGTTTATAAGGATAGGCTCCATCTGCTGGGAATATGTAATCATTTTTCCCCCAAACGATTAATGTGGGCGGTTGATGGTCTCTAAAATATTGTTGCCATTCTGGATATAAAGGCACGTTTGTTCTGTAACTATAAAACATAGCTAATTGAATCTCGTTATTTTCTTCTCGCTTTAAGTGTTGTAAATCTATATTCCAATTATCAGGACTGATCTTTGATACGTCTTTTACACCATGCGTATATTGCCATTTTAAGCCATCTGGTGAATGGAATCCTTCTAATAGTTTACCATTTTCAATAGTATAATCATTCCAATATTTTTTAATTGGAATCCAAAAATCTTTCAAACCTTCATCATAAGCATTCCCGTTTTGAATTATTAGTGATTCAACTCTTTCAGGATATTTAGAAGCAATTCTAAACCCTATTGGAGCGCCATAATCCATTAGGTAAATACTGTATTTTTTCACTTTTAATTCTTTTAGGAATCCTTCAACAATTTTCGCCATATTATCGAATGAATATTCAAAATCTTTCATAGAAGGTTGATCACTTCTACCAAAACCTGGATAATCTGGTGCTAATACATGATATTGAACAGACAGGTCTGTTATTAAATTTCGAAACATATGAGATGATGTAGGGTAGCCATGTAATAATAATATGGTTGGCTTTGAAATGTCACCTGCTTCTCGATAAAAAATGTTTAACCCATTAACGGTTACATTTTTGTGTAGAGTAGGTTGTTTTACAATAGTAGTATCATTAGTTTCTACTTTGTTTTTTGGAGATTCAAAAGAAAGAACTCCTAGAGCTAGTATAGCAAATAGCGCTGTACCTAATACTGATTTTAAATTTTTTGTTTTCATTTTTGTTTGTTTTTGTTATTAATTTAATTTTTGATAATACCTTATTTTCTGTAACGTCTTTTACTATTCCAAGTAAAACTTTTTGAATTTGTTGTTTTCATTTTATGTTGTTTAGTGATTATTTAAATTTTCGTTCTGATTTATTGATATTAATATCATTTGCGCTCATGTCTCTAATTTGCATCAAACCTTCATTGTTAAATTCCCAATGTTCATTACCATGTGTTCTTTTCCATTGTCCAGTTTTTGAATCTTGCCATTCGTATTCAAACCTTACAGAAATCCTGTTATCTGTAAAAGACCATAAATACTTTTTCAATTTATAATGAAGCTCTCTGTTCCATTTGTCTGATAAAAAATTTGCAATAGCTGTTCTACCAGTAAAAAACTGATCTCTATTTCTCCATTTGGAATCTATAGAATAGGCCATAGATACTTTTTCGGGGTTTTTACTATTCCAAGCATCTTCTGCTGCCTGTACTTTTGCTTTTGCTGTTTCCTTTGTAAAAGGAGGGGTTAATTTATTCATAATATTTATAATGAACAGACAAGTCTGTTTAATTAAATTCAAACTTAAGACGATCTTAAGTTAATAACCTTACAGCAGCACCTTTTGCTGCTGTAATTGGCCAATCATTTTTTTGTATTTGTGATAGGATGATAGCTCCTTCTAAAAGAATTATTACTTCATCACCTACTTGTTCTGCTTGTTTATCTGAATATTCACCATCTTCTTTCAATAATTTGTGAACCCATGCTCGAACATCATTTTTATGCAATACTGCTTGATTTTTTATTTTATCATGATCACTAGGTAAATCGGTTATAATATTTTGCCATCCGCAACCCCTAAAAGAGACCTCAGTTAACCAACCATGTAAATAATCAAAACTCGCAATTAGTTTTTCTTTGTTTGTTGTTTTAGTTGAAACAAAATCTTGTAAACTCCCCATCCAATTTATATGTCTTTGCTTTAAATATGCAACAGCTATATCTTCTTTAGATCTAAAATGTTGATACATACTTGCTTTTGCAACACCAGCTTCAGCTATAATTTGATTAATTCCTGTTTGATTATAACCTTGATTATAGAATAATTCTGAAGCAGTTTCAACGATTCTTTCTTTTACACCTAATTGTTTCATGGGACAAATATATGAACGCTTTTCAATAAACAGACAGGTCTGTATGTATTTAACATATATTTAACATTTGTATGTTTTTTATGTAACTGACTTTTGTCATGAAATAGATTGTTATAGTTGGTTAACTTTAATAGTGAATTTAAAACTTAATATCATGAAAAGAAGAACTCCTATTTCAGAAATAATGTCGAAAGAGGTAATAGCTTTGAGTAGAGCAGACGATTTAGAGAGAGCAGAAATGCTTTTTAAAAGACATAATATTAGACATATTCCAGTAGTTACTGGAGAGTCAATAATAGGTATGTTAAGTTACTCCGATTTGTTACGCATAAGTTTTGCTGATGCTACAAATGATGAATATAATGTTGACTCTGTAGTTTATAATATGTTTACGATTGAGCAAGTAATGACAAAGAATTTAATAAACGTAACAAGTGAAACTACTATTAAAGAAGTTGCAGAAATCTTATCAGAAAATGAATTTCATGCGCTTCCAGTAGTAGATGATTCAATTTTAGTAGGTATTGTTACAACTACCGATTTAATAAAATACTTGTTAAAGCAGTTTTAAGAATTTGCAATAGCCTTTAAACCTTTAATGGTTTCTGGTTGGTTATTGCTTTTAAAAACATAGCTACCAGCAACTAAAACATCGGCTCCAGCTTGTGTTAATGTTTTTGCATTCTTATTAGTAACACCACCATCTATCTCAATAAGCGTTGAAGCGCCTTTACGCGTGATTAACGCTTTAAGTTGTTGTACTTTAGTATACGTGTTTTCTATAAAACTTTGACCTCCAAAGCCAGGGTTTACACTCATTAGGCACACTAAATCTATATCGTTAATTGTGTCTTCTAAAACGTTAATGTTGGTATGCGGATTTAACGCTACACCAGCTTTCATGCCTTCTGCTCTAATAGCCTGAAGCGTACGATGTAAATGCGTGCAAGCCTCATAATGTACAGTAAGTACATCACTACCTAATTCAGCAAATGTTTTAATATATCTGTCTGGGTCAACTATCATTAAATGCACATCAATAGTTTTTTTAGCATGTTTAGCAATAGCTTGTAAAACTGGCATACCAAAAGAAATGTTAGGAACAAAAACCCCATCCATAATATCAATATGAAACCAATCAGCTTCACTTTGATTAACCATTTCTATATCACGTTGAAGGTTAGCGAAGTCTGCCGCTAAAACTGAGGGCGCAATTAATTTAGAACTCATATTGATACGTTATTTTTATTTGCGCAAAAATAGTATAAAAAAACAAACCCTCGGTAATCAGCCGAGGGTTCTTTCATCAATCAAAAAACGAACAGTTATGTGAAACTGTTTGTTGTCGTAATTTAGTCGTAATTTAATTACTAACCTAAATATGTTTTTAATATTTTACTTCTAGACGTATGTTTTAATCTACGAATAGCTTTCTCTTTTATTTGTCTTACACGCTCACGAGTTAAATCGAAAGTCTCACCTATTTCTTCTAAAGTCATTGGGTGTTGGTTTCCTAAACCAAAGTATAAACGAATAACATCTGCTTCACGAGGTGTTAAAGTTTCTAAGGCACGCTCAATTTCAGTACGTAACGATTCGTGTAATAACTCTCTATCAGGATTTGGCGATTCACCACTATTTAATACATCGTATAAGTTAGAATCTTCTCCTTCAACTAAAGGCGCGTCCATACTTACATGACGACCAGAGTTTTTCATAGATTCTTTAACATCATTAATAGTCATGTCAAGCTCTTTTGCAATTTCTTCAGCACTTGGTGGGCGCTCATGACTTTGCTCTAAAAAGGCAAACGTTTTATTAATCTTGTTAATAGAACCAATTTTATTTAATGGTAAACGTACAATACGAGATTGTTCAGCTAACGCTTGTAAAATCGATTGACGAATCCACCAAACAGCATAAGATATAAATTTAAAACCACGCGTTTCATCAAAACGTTGTGCCGCTTTAATTAACCCCAAATTACCTTCATTAATTAAATCTGGTAAAGTAAGTCCTTGGTTTTGATATTGCTTAGCTACCGATACTACGAAACGTAAATTAGCTTTCGTTAATTTTTCAAGCGCAATTTGATCGCCTGCTTTAATACGTTGTGCTAATTCTACTTCTTCGTCTGCGGTAATTAAGTCAACTTTTCCTATTTCTTGAAGATATTTATCTAACGAAGCCGTTTCTCTATTAGTAACCTGCTTCGTAATTTTAAGTTGTCTCATCTAATGTTCTCCTTCTTTGTTTATGGGGTTGTTTTTACTCCTTCTATAGTTATACGTGAAAACTTTAAAAAATGTTACAAAAAACAACTAATAATTTTAATAGCACTCTTTTTTAAGACACAAAATACTTAAAAAAGTCACACTATTTCGGATCTCTGCTGTTTAAATATAAAGGATTGTTGTTTCTTCTTTTAGCTATAATAGATACGTTAATGCATCTACTCAAAGTCAAAAGCATCATTATCTATAATAATTCGCTCTCTTAATCTGTTAATTTTTTGATGCATTCTGTTAAAAAATAAAGATCTGTCTTTTTCGCCAGCATTAACTAATAGTTTAGAAATGCTCATTTGTTTTTCAAAAAACTCAAACATCAGGTCACAAGTTGGTTGATGCTCTATTTTAAAATAGCTTATTACCGTAAACGGAGTAAAAAACACTTTCTGATGAGGTGTCTTCACCATAATGGTATTACTCATAGTATGTATATCATTAATGTATAAGTTATATATGGCCTTATTTTTAGAACCAATTAATGATTGTTGTATGGCTTGTTTTTCTACATGTCTGATAACATCTTCAATATCTGTACAAATAAGCATAGCCAATTCTTTAGATAACGATCCGGCTTCAAAATAATAAAGCACTTGTTGTAATGTTCCATTAATAGTAGTGTTGTTCCAAATTTCGGTAATGTTTATGTCTTTATATACTTCACCTAATTTAAAAGCATTCTCCAGTAATGACTCTGGTATATTTTTTATAAAATCATCAAAAGAAACTTTATTTCTAGTCATTTCTGGATCAACATCTTTTAACCAAACATACATTTTATAACGGGATAAAAAGGAATCTTTAAGTGTGTGAAAAAGGGGAATGTCTTTAGCTGAATAAATTATAGAAGCGCTTTTAAGTTTTGTTAAGGGAAAAACACTATTATAAGATTGTTTTAGCCAAACTTCTAAACCTTCTTTATTGTGTATAGGAGGTGATAAATCTGTTAAGATGGTATTTAGGCTACCAACTTCATATAACTTGTTTAAAGAGATTTTATAGTGTTTTGCAAGTTTTACACCTTCCTCTAATGATATACTTGTTTTACTGTTAATTCGTCTATATGCAGCATCATAACCTATGTCTAAAACACTTGCTATTTCTTCAACAAAAGATGTTCTGTTGTTTGTCTTTGCCTTTAAATACTTTATAAATTTTTCTTGCATTTTTTCAAAAATTGTAAGTATGAAGTAAATCTATTTTGCAAAAAATAAGAAAAAAACTTCAGATTTTTAGCCAATTTCAGAAATGAATATGCAAATACTGCAATTAAGTTTGGGGTATTAATCAACAATACTTGAAGCAGTTTTATATAATTCAAGTATTTTAAAATCAATTCATTATGAAATTTTATAAATTTTTAGGACTTATTTTTGTTATTGTATTTTTAGTTTCATGCAAAAATATAAAACCTAATGCGGGTAAAACCCCTAATAATATGGGAGGTAAAACGTATAAGATAGACCTAGTTCCCATTACTCCAGAAAGCACTAACTACTGTCGAAAGGACGATAGAGGTTTTATAATGCTTTTTCAAAATTCGGGAGGTTTGAAATCACCTGAAATAGAAGGAAGAATCATTTTTGAGGGAAATATACCAATAACGTTTATAATTCCAGAAATTCCTGAAAAAATAGGAGATACTAATGGCTCTACTGAAGTTATTGTTCAAATTCCTAACGGTTGTTTCAATCCTGATTGTTGGTTTACTATCCAATGGTTAAGCCGATCATCTATTAAAGGAGTTTGTATAGGATAATTTCATACTTCTTTTATTAAAAGAATAAGTATGATGATTTGACTATGGATAAAACGAAGTATTTATTTAGCACTAAAAATATATTAATTAAAAAATTAATAATAATATACAATGACAACCATTAAAAATCAAATACGAATAGTAAGTATAGTTCTAACTTGTTTAATTTTATTTCAAAGTTGTCGTGTATATCATAAGGAAAATGTGTCGCTTAGCAAAGCGGTTACAGAACAAAGAAGAGTTAGATTAATGACAAAGGATGGAAAAAAATTAAAATTTAAGAGAATAATTTTGAACGGCAATCAATACTATGGTGTAAAAAGCTTAAAAAGTGACGCTCCTCATACTTTAATACAACCCAATGGTATTAAATCATTAAGATTACATAATGAAACAATGTCTATAATCTTTGGGATTATAACTGGCGTGGTTGCAGTAATAGTTGGCACTACAATTCTATTTCTTGCTACATGGAGTGGCCCAGCTTTAGGAGGACCAATTGTTGGGCCGTGGTAAATAAAAAAGCCCATCAAATTTATTTGATGGGCTTTTCATTATAAACTTAAAAAGAGTTAATCCTCTTTCTTATCTTCTCTAGGTCTTCTATCATCACGACGGTTATCACGTCCACGATTATCTCTCCCTCTGTTATTATCACGTCCACCACGATTATTATCTCTTGGCGGTCTTGCTACATAACCTTCTGGTTTTGGTAAAATAGCTTTACGAGATACTTTTTCTTTGCGTGTTCTTGAATCGACTCCAAAATACTTGACATCAAAAACATCTCCCATGTTTACAACATCTGAAACATTTTCAGTACGTTCCCAAGCTAATTCGCTTACATGCAATAAAACTTCGTTACCAGGAGCATCCATATATTCTACAACAGCACCAAAGTCAAGCATTTTAATAACTTTTACTTCGTATACACTACCAACTTCTGGTTTGAATAATAAAGAATCTATTTTTGCTAAAACAGCATCAATACCTTTAGTTCCAACACCTAATACTTCAACAATTCCTTCTTCTGTAACAGGATCTTCATTAATAACAATAGTTGTATCAGTTTCTTTTTGTAACTCTTGAATTACTTTCCCACCAGGACCAATTAGCGATCCTATGAATTCGTTTGGAATACGTCTTGTTATCATTGTAGGTGCATGCTCTTTAACTTCAGCATTAGGAGCAGCAATAGTGTCAGTCAATTTCTCTAAAATATGTAAACGACCATCGCGAGCTTGTTGTAATGCATTTACAAGAATCTCGTAAGACAATCCTTTTACTTTAATATCCATTTGGCAAGCAGTAATACCATCTGCTGTACCAGTTACTTTAAAGTCCATATCTCCTAAATGATCTTCATCACCTAAAATATCAGATAATACAGCATATTTTCCAGAATCTGCATCAGAAATTAATCCCATAGCAATACCAGAAACAGGTTTCTTTAATTGAACACCAGCATCCATAAGAGCCATAGTACCAGAACAAACTGTTGCCATTGATGACGAACCGTTAGATTCTAATACTTCAGATACAACCCTTACTGTATAAGGGCAATCTTCAGGAATCATCCCTTTTAAAGCACGTTGTGCTAAATTACCGTGCCCTACCTCTCTACGAGAAGTTCCTCTTATTGGTCTTGCTTCACCTGTACAAAACGGAGGGAAGTTATAATGAAGATAGAAAGTTTCTTCTCCTTCGTAAGATGGCATATCAATTTTATTCGCTTCTCTAGAAGTTCCTAAGGTTACTGTTGCTAGAGCTTGAGTTTCTCCTCTTGTAAAAATCGAAGAACCATGTGTTGATGGTAAGTAGTCTACCTCACACCAAATTGGTCTGATATCGGTAGTTTTACGACCATCTAAACGTAAACCTTCATTTAATGTTAAATCTCTAACAGCTGTTTTTTCAGCTTTGCTGTAATATTTAGAAACTAAACCACCGTAATCTTCTAATTCTTCTTCAGAGAACGTTGCTTTTATTTCTTCTTTAATTTCTGCAAATGCAGCACCTCTTTCGTGTTTAGAAGACCCTGCTTTTGCTACAGCATATACTTTATCGTATGCCATATCATGAATCTTCTTCGCTAGGTCTGCTTCTTCTCTTTCTCCTTCATACTCACGTACTTCTTTCTTACCAAAGGCTTCAGCTAATTTAACTTGAGCAGCACATTGTACTTTAATAGCTTCATGTGCAAATTTGATAGCTTCAGTCATTTCTTCTTCAGAAATCTCATCCATTTCACCTTCAACCATCATCACAGAGTCAGCAGAAGCTCCAATCATCATATCGATGTCAGATTCAGCTAATTGTGCTCTACTAGGGTTGATAACAAATTCACCATTTACTCTAGCAACACGTGCTTCAGAAATAGGGCATTCAAAAGGGAAATCAGATAATTGAATTGCAGCAGAAGCTGCTAATCCTGCCATAGCATCTGGCATAACGTCTTCATCATTAGACATTAATTGAATCATCACCTGAGTTTCAGAATGATAATCTTTTGGGAATAACGGGCGTAAAACACGGTCTACTAAACGCATGGTTAAAACTTCTCCGTCACTTGGTCTCGCTTCTCTTTTAAAGAAACCTCCTGGATAACGTCCAGCAGCAGCAAATTTTTCGCGATAATCTACCGTTAAAGGTAAAAAGTCGACGTCTGCTTGTCTATAATTGGAAACAACTGTACATAATAGCATACATTTTCCAGATTGCACAACAACGCTACCATGAGCTTGTTTTGCTAATTTTCCGGTTTCGATAGAAATTTCTCTACCATCACCTAGGTCTATGACCTCTTTAAAAACTTGTGGAATCATAAATTTTTTTAATTCTAATTAAACAATGGTCGTTGTGTTGTTGTGTGTAGTTGTTGTGTGTGACCAATGAAAAACTGTAATTAGCTTCTTATTTACGATAGTTATACTCTTTCGTGAGAGTTATATTTAAAACAAAAAAGAGGCTGTGAAGCCTCTTTTTATTATTTTCTTAATCCTAATTCTTTTACTATGGCACGATATCTTAAAATATCTTTCTTAGTTAAGTAATCTAGTAAGCTTCTTCTTTTACCTACTAATTTTACTAAAGAACGCTCTGTATTAAAATCTTTACGATTATTTTTTAAGTGTTCTGTTAAGTGATTAATTCTTTCTGTAAATAATGCAATTTGTCCTTCTGCAGAACCTGTGTCTTTTGCGTTTTTACCGTGCTTTTTAAAGAGTTTCTCTTTTGCTTTTTGATCTAAATACATGCTAATATTATTGTAAATGATTTTTATGTACACGAAAGCCTTTCTTTCGAGCGGCAAATATAGTAATTTTTAATGATTTACAAGGATATCTGCGAAAAAGAAAAAAGCGGCTAATTAGCCGCTTTTATGTTATGATCTTAAAGGTTGGTTTGTTATTAAATCGATGTATTGATTTACTCTGTTTTTTAGTTCCTTTCTATGTGTAATAAAATCTAAAAATCCATGTTCTAGTAAAAACTCTGAGGTTTGGAATCCTTCTGGTAATTCTTTTCCTGTGGTGTCTCTTACAATACGTGGCCCTGCAAAACCTATTAAAGCTCCAGGTTCTGCAATGTTAATATCACCTAACATCGCAAAAGATGCTGTAGTTCCGCCAGTTGTTGGATCTGTACATAATGAGATATACGGAATGCCTTCTTCTGCTAATTGTGCTAATTTTACAGATGTTTTTGCTAATTGCATTAGCGATAACGCTGCTTCCATCATACGTGCTCCTCCAGATTTAGAGATAATCATGAAAGGAAGTTTTTTCTTTAAAGCATAATCTGCCGCACGAGCAATTTTTTCTCCTACAACACTACCCATTGAACCACCTATAAAGGCAAAATCCATACAAGAAATAACTAAATCTTTTCCTTTTGATTTTCCTACAGCACTACGTACTGCATCTTTTAATTTGGTTTTATCTTGGGCTGCTTTTAAGCGATCTGGATATTTTTTAGTGTCAACAAATTTTAAAGGGTCTTTAGATTCTAAATTGGCATCTAGTTCTTTAAATTTATTATCATCAAAAAGTATTTCGAAGTATTCTTTACTGCCTATCCTAACATGGTAACCATCTTCTGGACTTACGTAAAAGTTTTGTTCTAACTCTTTAGTATCAACAATTTTACCAGTTGGAGACTTATACCATAAGCCTTTAGGGGTGTCTTTCTTTTCTTGAGTACTCGTTTGTATTCCTTTATCTTTTCTTTTAAACCAAGACATATGATTTTAGGTTTTATGATCTTTAATATCGTGAATTGCATTAGGGATTGCAACGACATCCTTTTGCTGTTTTGCAAAAGATATAGAGGAAAGCCCGACGACAAAATTAAACCTTTTTTTAATTTTGGGGTAATGCCACAATGATTTTATTGCTTTTAGTTATGTAATTAATTGTTTTAGAGTTAAGTATATAAAAAAAGACTCTGAATTATACAGAGCCTTTTTGTGTGGATTTGTAGTAAATTTACTTATTATAAAGTATTTACATTATTTAAATCTTCGAATGCCTTTTTTAAACGGGCAACAAATGTTTTTTCGCCTTCGCGAAGCCAAACACGTGGGTCGTAGAATTTTTTATTAGGCACATCATCTCCATCAGGATTTCCTATTTGCGCTTTTAGGTATTCAACTTTATCTCCCATATAGTCACGGATTCCACTCATAAAAGCATATTGCAAATCGGTATCAATATTCATCTTAATTACACCGTAACTTATACCTTCACGAATTTCTTCTACTGTAGAACCAGAACCACCATGGAATACAAAATCGATATGATTGTGCTCAACGTTGTATTTTTTAGAAATATGCTCTTGAGAATTCTTTAAGATTTTTGGAGTTAATTTTACGTTTCCTGGCTTATAAACACCGTGAACATTACCAAATGCCGCAGCAATAGTAAATTGTGGACTCACTTTACTTAATTCTTCGTATGCATAAGCCACTTCTTCTGGTTGTGTGTATAGTTTCGAATCGTCTACATCACTATTATCTACACCATCTTCTTCACCACCAGTAATACCTAATTCAATTTCTAAAGTCATGCCCATTTTTGACATTCTTTCTAAATAGGTTTTACAGATTTCGATATTTTCTTCGATTGGTTCTTCAGAAAGATCAATCATATGTGAACTAAATAAAGATTTTCCAGTTTCTGCAAAGTGTTTTTCACTAGCATCTAGTAAACCATCAATCCAAGGCAAAAGTTTTTTTGCACAGTGATCTGTATGTAAAATTACTGGAACACCATAAGCTTCAGATAATGCGTGT
Source organism: uncultured Flaviramulus sp. (assembly GCA_947501105.1). Taxonomy (GTDB): domain Bacteria; phylum Bacteroidota; class Bacteroidia; order Flavobacteriales; family Flavobacteriaceae; genus Wocania_A. Next base: position 62,091 of record CANMUP010000002.1, read on the forward strand.
ACATGCTTTGCACCAGCAATGGCACCTGCAATAGCAGCTTTTTGTCCGTCATTGCTTAATCCTTTACCAGCATTAAACTGTGCGCCACCATTTGAAAATTGAATAATTACAGGAGCGTTTAAATCTCTTGCAGTTTCTAAAACACCATTAATAGTATCTGAACCAATAACGTTAACAGCAGGAAGTGCATAATTATTAGCTTTTGCATGGTTAAAAATAGCTTGTACTTCTTTACCTGTTGCAACACCTGGTTTTATATTATGTCCCATTTTTTATTTAATTGATTAAAATTAGTAGGTTTCAAAAGTAATCAATTTTTAAATAAATAGTTATGCTTTTATTGGATGAAACTACCTAAATGAAACTAAAACGTTATAGTTTATATTATGTGAAAATTAGGCTATTGCATTCACTTAGATAAGTTCAATGTTGATAAATTTTAATGAAGCCTTAACAAAGGGCAGAGTAGTTCTTTGTAATTAAAAAGGGTAATTTATACCAATATTATATACTGCGTTACCAAAATTGTAATCATTAAACCAACGATTTTGATCTCTATAAAAAGGATCGTAAGTTTTAAAACCGATATCAAAACGGAAAATAAAAAAGCTAAAATCGTAACGGAAACCAAAACCTGAGCCAATTGCAATATCCTTTAAGGAGTTGAAATTGGTAAAAGTAGCATTATCATCTTCAACGTCGTCTAATGCATTCCAAATGTTACCTGTATCAACAAATACCGCCCCGTTTAAGTTTTCAAATATATTAAAACGTTGTTCTACACTAAAAGCTAGTTTTAAATTGGCTTCGTTAAACTCATTAATAGTTTCTGAACTTCCTGGGCCTAAACTATAAGCAGTCCATGCACGATTATCGTTTGCGCCGCCTGCAAAAAAACTTTTAGAAAAAGGGATACTAGATGAGTTTCCGTAAGGAATAGCAATACCAAAAAAGGCTCGCATTGCTAAAACATTTTTTCTGCCTAAATCCCAGTGTTTTACATAATCGAACTCTGTTTTTATATATTGAGAATAAGCGACATTAAATAATTCGTAGCGGTCATCGGCATTCTTTTTGAGCCCTAAAAGCTTTGAAGTATTTGCAAGCAAGTTACCTGCTGCTTCTAATCTAAAACGAAATATTGAAAAATCTTCATCAAATAAATTTTGACGTTTATCTTGAGTGAAGCTAAAACTTGATGAAAAAATTAAGTTATTTTCAGTCAATCTATTTTTACGTTCGTTAATTGCCGACACCGTTTTGTAGTCATTATCAGTTGAAACTAACGATGTGTTATTGTTTAAAACATCACTTAGAAAAGTATCAGTTAGTTCTGGAAAAGTTAAATCATTTCCATTATTGTAATTTATAGTTTTTGAAATGTCATTTAGCGTATTAAAGGAGTTTTGGTAGACATCAAAATAATTTCCAATATTTAGGTTTCTAACATATTGCACATTAAATAAATCGAGTCTGTTAGTAACTATGGCATTTGGGTTCCACTTATAGTTAAATGTACCAGTAAAAGTTTGCTTATCTAAACCTATATTAGTTTGACTTGTAGCCGATAAACTAATTCTGGTAGTTGGAGACATGTATTTAGGAATTAATTTTTCAGTATTAAAAGGAGAAAATAATCTAGGGAATGTAAGTTTCAAATCTACTCCAAACTCATTAATATCAAAAAATTGATCGCGGTTGTTTCCAGCGTCATCTGAAGCGCCAATAGATGCAATTCCAGAGATTTCAAAAGTTTCTGCACCTCTAAAAATATTTCTTATAAGTAAAGAAGGGTTTAATGAAAAGCCAACATCTTGTATGTTACTTTTAGATACTTCGGCACTAAAGCCTAAACCGAATTTTTTTAAAGGTGTTAAATAAATATTTGCAATAAGTTCGTCATCTTTCCCTGGTATTGTATCGTATTTAATGTCTGGGTATTTAAATGTGCGTAACTCACTTATATGTCTATAAGAACGTGTTCTATCAATATCTCTAAAAATATCTCCAGGGTTTATAAAAATAGCATCGGTTATTGCTTTAGGCTTATACTTTATTTTATTATAACCATATAAGTTATAGCCATTAAATGTAATGGACTCTTTGGGTGATTTATCAATATTTTCAAAAGTGTGATCTGTAAATATATTTACATCTTTTATTTTATAAATTTTAAAAGGTCTTCGTATAGTAGAGTCTTGAGTTCTTATAGCCCTATCTTGAATGATAACATCAATGTTAGCTTTTTTACCAGTATCAACTGTATCAACCGTAAACCTGATGTAGTCTTGATTAAAATGAAAGACGCCAGAATTACGCATTTCGGCAGAAATTCTATCGCGCTCTAAACCTAAAATTGGAATAACATATTGATCTTTTTGCTTTATTAAAGCATCTTTTTTAATTGTTTTGTATAAAGAATCTATAATAGGCGATTTAATATTTTTAGTAATGGAGTCAATTATATAAGGTTCGCCATGTTTTACAAAATAATCAATAGTTGCTCGCTTATTATCTTTTTTATTAATGTCATATTTTATATCAACGTTGCTCCAGCCATTAAACTTATAATAAGATTTTAAACGCTTTGCAGTTTTCTTCGTTTTTTCCTCATCAACAATAACTGGAGGTTCACCAGTTTTTTTTAACCAATTGTTAAACCCTAAGGCCGATGCTTTAAGTCTATCTACTTGTTTTTGAGAGTACGCTTTTTTTAAGCGTTCTCGCCTTTTTGGATTTTTATCTAACCAGGCTTCAAAAATAGAATCTCTATTTGGGCGTGCTAAATTGTATATATTAAGTCTTAAATTACCAATTAAAGGTAACTTGCTATTTGGTTTTTGGTGTAATAAATTTGCTACGGTTTCGGTATTGTTCTTTTTATCGTTTACATGTACTGTGTTTTTTACAAGTAAGTGTTCATTTTCTGCAACTCTTTTTACAGTATCACAAGATGTAAAGTATCCTGTAAAACATAATAATAGTAGTATTTTTAAGAATTGTTTTTGCAAATGAAATTATATTTAATTCAAGTTACGTGTTTAAGAGTTTATTTTAATTAAAAGAAATAATAATAAATACTTATTATGGACTCAAAAATACATTATTTCCTCAGAAAACACCTAAATAGTTTAAGTGTAATTTAACCTTATAAATATTTTTTCATTTCTTTATAAAATTAAAATGAATAATATAAAAAAGATTTAATGCTCTCTAAAAGCCAGATAAAATTAATAACGAGTTTAAAGCAAAAAAAATATAGATTGCAACATGGTTTTTTTGTTGTTGAGGGTATAAAAACAATAAAAGAACTATTACAATCTAAATTAATGCTTCAAGCATTATATACGACTGAAACATTCAATATTGATGCCAAAGATGAAATTTTAATTTCTCAAACCGATTTAAAGCGTATTAGTTTTTTAACGACACCAAATAAAGCTTTAGCAGTTTTTAAAATACCAAAGCCAAAATCAATAAATACAAATGGACTAATTGTAGCACTCGACGCGGTTAGAGATCCTGGAAATTTGGGCACTATTATTAGGCTTTGCGATTGGTTTGGCATTAAAGATTTGGTTTGTAGTCAAGAAACGGTTGATTGTTTTAATCCTAAAGTTATTCAAGCCACAATGGGTTCTATAACTAGAGTTAATATAAGTTATGTTGATTTGGTTGATTTTTTAAACGAAGTAGAATTGCCCGTTTTTGGAGCTTTTATGGAAGGTGAAACCGTTTATAAAAAGCAATTACCAAATTCCGGAATTTTAGTTATGGGGAATGAAGCTAACGGTATTTCAAAGCAAGTTGAAGCAACTATGGATGAAAAAGTTTCAATACCAAGATTTGGCGATTTACAAGCCACTGAAAGTTTAAATGTTGCAACAGCAACAGCTATTTTATTGAGTGAGTTTAGGAGGGGTTAGTTGTGAGAGTGCGAATCTGTAGTTTAAGCTATTGAAACGTAAAGTTAATAAATACACCACGTGTTTTCATGCTTGCTATATTACTTGTCCAAGGGCTATTTGGGTCTGTATCTCTTACTAATTCATCATTAATAGCAAAAAGCCCACGAATTGAAGGTGTAAACTTAAAATTATATAAATACAAATCTACACCAAAACCAAGTTCATAAAATAGCATATTTTTCTTGGTTCTAAATTGCCCATTACTATTATCATTTGGATTTGTTTCGTTGCTAGATAGGTTTAAAGCTGTTGAAACCCCTCCAACAATAAAAGGTTTAAAATTGTTAATTCGTTTGGTAGAAAGTTTTACTAATAAAGGAATATGAATGTAAGTAGATTTTACTTCTCTTTTTAAATCTGAATTATTTATATCAGGAACACCTTCAAAATATGTTTGACTATAATATAATTCTCTCGTAGTAATTAATAAACCTGGTTCTAAACGTAAATCAATAAACTTATTTATGCGAAGATTTCCTATTAACCCAACACTAAAACCTGGGCTTCTTTTTACGTAAATATCACGTAAGTCTTCATTGTAATCAAAATTGAAATCGTAATTATTGATGCCCAAAAAATAGCCCCAACGTAATAAATTATTGTCAGTAGTTCCTCTTCCTTGATTTGCATCATAGGTTACTTTTTCTTTTTTAAATAACTGTGCGTTAGAAGTTTGAACTACTAAAAGAAATGATAATAACAGAAGAAATTGCTTCATTTTTATTGTTTTGATGCTGTATAGATAGTCGCTACTCCAAAGGTTTGCGGAAAATCTTCAACATTAATAAACCCAATTTTGCGTAAAATATTGTTTAAAGCTTCACCATAAGGAAAAGTTGATGCTGATTCACACAAATATTTATAAGCGCTTCTATCTTTAGAAAACACCCTGCCAATAACTGGTAAAATATTTTTTGTATAAAAGTTATAGCCTTGTTTATACGGTGCTTTATCGGGCATTGAAGTTTCTAAAATCACAAAATTACCGTTAGGCTTTAAAACTCTAAGGATTTCTTTTAATCCATTTTCTAAAGTTTCAAAATTACGCACTCCAAAAGCTACGGTTATAGCGTCAAAGGTATTATCGCCAAAAGGCATGTTTTCAGAATCACCTAAAACCATTTCAATTTTTTGCTCTAAACCTTTCTTTTTAATTTTTTCTTTACCAATGTCTAACATGCCACTGCTAATATCTAAACCAACAATTTTTGTAGCATTAGTTTCTGCAAGATTAATAGCTAAATCTCCAGTTCCTGTTGCAATATCTAAAATGGTTTCTGGTTGCTTTTCTTTAACCAATTTCACCACTTTTTTACGCCATTTTATATCAATTCCAAAAGAAATCACACGATTTAATCCATCGTAATCACCAGAAATGGTATCAAACATTTTGGTAACCTGTTCTTTTTTTCCTAATTCGCTATTCTTGTAAGGCTTTATTTTTGACAAATCTGTAAAATTTTGAGCAAATATAAACTTTTATAAAAGCATTATGCAATTGGTTTACAAATATTATATTGAGTATTAGTAAGGTAGCAATATTTATTTTATACTATATTTGTTATACTTTTTATGATATATAAATAATGAAAATTATTATTGCTGGAGCTGGTGAAGTTGGATTTCATTTAGCAAAATTATTGTCTTACGAATCTCAAGAGATCACCTTAATAGACACAAATAAAGAAAGTCTTGCCCACGCCGACACACATTTAGATATAAAAGTTATTAAAGGAGATGCTACATCAATTGCTATTTTAAAAGAAGCACGTGTAGATACTAGTGATTTATTAATTGGTGTAACAGCGTCCGAAACTACTAATATTACAATCTGTGTTTTAGCAAAGCAATTAGGATCTAAACGTACCATTGCAAGAATATCTAATACTGAATTTATAAACCATAAAGATGAAGTTGGATTTACTAAATTTGGAATTGATGAGCTTATTTCCCCTGAAGCTTTAGCGGCTTCTGAGATTGAATTATCACTTAAATCATCTTCATTTAATGATAATTACGAGTTTGAAGAAGGCGCGCTTACTATGGCAGGTTTAACCTTGTCTAAAGAAGCTTCTTTTGTTGGGAAAAAGGTAAAGCAAGCGGCTAAAATTTTTCCAGAAATTCACTTTGTTCCTATTGCCATTCAGCGCGCTGGTACACAATTCACTATTATCCCAAGAGGAGATACATTGTTTAAAGAAGGGGATAACGTTGTATTTATAACATCTGAAGGTGGTGCAGAAGAACTTTGTAAACTTACAGGAAAAGAAAATACAGAAATAAAAAAGGTTATGATTCTTGGCGGAACTCAAATAGGTTTTAAATCGGCAAGAGAATTATGCGAAAAAGGTTTTAAAGTTAAGCTTTTAGAAAAAAATAAAGAACGTGCTTTTGATATTGCTGATGCCTTACCAAACGTTTTAGTAATTAATAGTGATGGTAGAAATGTTGATATTTTAAATGAAGAAAGTATAAGCGATATGGATGCTTTTATTGCTGTAGGTGATAATTCTGAAACCAATATTATGTCTTGTTTAGTTGCCAAATCTAAAGGTGTGAAAAAATCTATTGCTTTGGTTGAAAATATGGATTATTTCGAATTATCTCAATCCATTGGTATCGATACGCTTATTAATAAAAAATTATTGGCTGCTAATAATATTTTTAGATACATACGTAAAGGCGAAGTTGTAGCTATGACCAAACTGAATAACATGAATGCTGAGTTGTTAGAGTTTGAAGTTAAAGCAACATCAGCTATATGCAATAAAGTTATAAAAGATATTGATTTTCCTAGATCTGCAATTATTGGAGGTGTAATTAGAAATGGAGTAGGTTTAATTGCTTTAGGAGATTTTAAAATTCAAGAGGGCGATCGAGTAGTTGTTTGCAGTTTGCTTAAATCTATAAAGGGTGTAGAAAAATTATTTCTTTAATACTGCGTTTTAATGAAGCTTAATTACAAAATCATTTTTCATTTTTTCGGACTCCTATTATTATTCAATGGTGGTTTTGTGTTAATAGCATCGCTTATTAGTTTAATTTATAAAGACGACGTTACACTTCAATTGTTCTCAGCAGGCATAGTTACATTAGTAATAGGTGCTTTGGTAATGCTATTTACGCGACGTCATCAAAAAGAAATGAATAAGCGCGAAGGTTATATAGTTGTAACTTTTGGCTGGATTATAATGGCTTTAGCCGGTACTTTACCTTATATTTTTACGGGAAGCATTTCTAGTTTTACTGACGCTTTTTTTGAAACCATGTCTGGCTTTACAACAACAGGAGCAAGTATTTTAGACGATATTGAAGCAGTTCCTAAAGGTGTTTTGTTTTGGCGTAGTTTAACCCATTGGATTGGAGGTATGGGAATTATTGTACTCGCTATAGCTATTTTACCATTATTAGGAATAGGAGGGATGCAGCTGTTTGCAGCCGAAGCTCCAGGGCCAAGTGCCGATAAACTACACCCAAGAATTACAGATACTGCAAAACGTTTATGGTTAATTTATTTTGGATATACAGCTGCAGAAACCATATTGTTACAGGTTGCTGGTATGTCTTTTTTTGATGCTATTAATCATGCATTGTGTACCTTGTCAACAGGTGGGTTTTCAACTAAAAATGCAAGCATAGCTTATTGGAATAATCAACCTATCATTCAGTACATAATCATAATATTTATGTTTTTGGCTGGTACTAATTTTGTATTAAGTTATTTTGCTTTCAAAGGGAAAATCCAAAAAATAATACATGACGAAGAATTTAAACTTTATTTTAAATTCATTGTTGTTCTTACTGTTATAGCTTCTTGTGTTATTTATTTTAGAGCAGATATTGCGGCTTCAACTATAAACCATCCTATGGTATGGGGAGAAGCAGAAAGCGCATTTAGGCATGGGTTGTTTCAAGTAATATCAGTAATTACAACTACTGGTTTTGTCACTGCAGATTTTACCATGTGGACTCCGTTTTTAGTGGTGTTGTTTTTCGGACTTATGTTTCTTGGAGGGTCGGCTGGTAGTACATCTGGAGGTGTAAAAGTAGTGCGACATTTAATACTAATTAAAAATGGTTTTTTAGAGTTTAAGCGTACGTTACATCCTAATGCTATTGTTCCTGTGCGTTATAATAAAAGGTCTATATCTGGAGATATTGTATTTAATGTATTAGCCTTTTTTATTTTATATATGCTCTCTTTTATTATTGGAGCTTTAGGATTTTCTATGATGGAAATAGATTTTCAATCTGCCATTGGTTTAGCTGCCTCAAGTTTAGGAAATGTAGGACCAGCCTTAGGTGATTTTGGGCCTGTAAATAACTATGCGAATTTACCCAATATTGGTAAATGGTGGTGTAGTTTTTTAATGCTTATCGGCCGTTTAGAACTCTTTACAGTACTTATTTTGTTTACACCTTTCTTTTGGCGTAATAGATAGAAAATAACTTTACCTTTTTTACAATTAAATTTCATAGAATTCGTTTAGTTAATTAAATAGTATTACATACCTGTATTTATTTTATAATGCTATTTTTGCATAACCTAAATCTAACCTTAAATTTAATTACTAAAGCTTTTTTGAAAAACAAACTATGCTTTGGTATAAATATTGATGACTATTGTAATCATCTAAAAAGAACCCTAATCTATAAAAATTAAAAAATTGAAGAAAGTAGTATTAGTAACAATTGTTATGGTAATATTGATTGTTAATATAGACAGAATAGTAATTATTGATGATTATTTTAAGGTTATAATGCTTTTTGTTTTAGCAGGAGTTTTATCAATTTATGAATACAAAAGAGAAAAAAAAATTAGCTAAATAAAGCTAGGTTTTTTTGATTTTTTGAAAATATTCAAATTCGATATTTATTAGCATATATACATGCTGAGACTTGTTTGTGTATGATTTTTAATGGTTTACAAAAAGATACGGTGTAACATTTTAATTGGTTATACGTCTAGTATATGTAACCAATTAAAAAATAATAACATGGAATTAGTATTAAAAGTAGAAGATTTAGAACCAGAGCCTAGAGTAATTGAAAAATTTATCAAGCCAGAAGGCTTATTAAATTCTAATTACAAAAACCTTGCTAAAAAGAATTTAAACAATACAACTTCACAATCTCTATTTGGCATGAGACAGCGTTTAAAAAGATGCCAATATCAATTTACTTCAAGCATAGAAACTATTTTAAAAGTATCAGCTTTTGCTGTTATTTTTATAGCCATATATTCTTAATTTTCCTCAATATAAAAGACCAGTTAGGGTTTTTTTCCTAAACTGGTCTAAATAATTTATTGTTGGACAATGCAAGCTTCTATTTAATTGCTTGTTATTGTGCTTATATCTTAAAGATTAGAATTACTGTTTATATCCTTTTGTGTTAATTCAAATAATTCCAATTTTTTTTGCACTTTTCACCAAATTAAAATTATCATCATTTTTGTCGTCTAACAAAGTCTTTAATTTAGTTTTCCTTACTTCGATAGCTCGAGTTGATAGCGGAATGTATTTTGCTAAATCTTTAGTTTTTTCACCCATTGAGAGATGATATAAAATTTGTCTGTCAAAATTGTCTATTGTGATACCATTTATAACCGTTTCATTACGGTAGCCTTCTATTATTTTACTATAATATTTTTGTCCGTTTAAAACTTTGTTTATTGCAATCTTTAAATCTGTGGACTCAATGTCTGATTTAATCATAAAGCCCTCAGGGTTAATCTCATTTATGATGTTTATTATTCTAACCTGATCGGTTATAGAAGTTAAAACTAGTATTTTAGTATCTGGGTGTTCTTTTCTAATTAAAAGACCGATGTCTTCCCCAGAAACAAAGCGCTCATTTTTTGATATTGGAAGCTGTAAATCTAAAAGAACTACTTGAGTTTTTATACGTTGTATTTTTTCAATCGCTTCATCACAATTTTTTGCAAACGAAATATTAAAACTAACATTAGGTATATCATTCAAAATGTTTTCATATGCACGAGCTATAATGTTATGATCTTCAACAATTAAGAGTTTAATGCCATTTTTGTTCATCAACAATTAGTTTTTTGCTATAGGGTCATTATTTTTAAAGGTTGGGTGTGCAAAAGTATAGATTGTTTTTTCGGATAATGTTAATGTAAGAAAAATATGTGGTAAAACCACAATGTATAAATCAATAAATAGCATTCATTTGTATATTGTTTTTTTGATGGCAATAAGGGCTTAAATTAATTACCATTCATTAAACAAAACATTTCGATTTAAACCATCAATTCTAAAATTGATGGTTTTTTTCTTTCTTTCTTATAAAACGTTTTTATAAAATTTATGAAAATGTAACATTCTTATAAGATTTGCCACATATATATAAAGCAGCTTTTTACGATTGTTAACTGATAATCTTTTGAGCTAATCTCAAGAATAATCTTTTATATACTATATGATTGACTCAATAAACAATGGTTTATTGAGTGTCAATTTATTTATCAAACTTATTTCATTTTAAATTTTAGAAACCATGGGCGGAGAAGGGTCAATGATGGCAGCAAATAATTCTTTAAAGAATAATAGAAACCTTATATCAAAAAGAAAAGAAAGAGGTGGATTGTCGGGTAGTTACTCTAATGCTAAATTAGCTGAGTTTCCTGAAGCTACACCTGAGCAATTAAACGAGATTAAAGAAAGAATTATTAAGCAGAATAGAACTCATAGAGTAAAACAATTAATTGTATTTGGAATAATAATTACTGTCTTAATTTTATTCTTTTTGTATAACTAAATAATACTTTTATATGCCATTTGGGGAATCATTTTTAACTACAATTAAGAACAATAAATCTATAATGCTTGATAAAAGCAGAAGATTTAGAAAGACTTCTGGTGGTTTCGATTGGTCAAAAAGTCAACAGTTTGATTTTCCTAAATCAACCCCTCATGAACTCAAAAGAATAAGAGAAAAGTTAAAAAGAGAACACCGTCAAACTAGAGTGAAACAAATTTCAATTTTTTGTATAATAATGCTGATTGTAATTTCAATTTTTATCTATTTAATAAACTAAAAAAGTCACTAATAATTATTAGTGACTTTTAAATATCTTAACGTAGTTATTTTAACTAACAGCTTCTTTTATACGCTTTATAGCTTCAATAATTTGCTCTTGCGAAGCAGCATAAGAAATTCTTATACAATTAGGGTTTCCAAATGCGTCACCTGTTACTGTAGCTACTAGGGCTTCTTCTAATAAATACAAAGAAAAATCGGTAGCATTGTTTATGGTTTTGCCTTTAAGCGTTTTTCCGAAGTAATAAGATACATCAGGAAATACATAAAAAGCACCTTCAGGTGTATTGGTTTTAAAACCTTCAATATCATTTAATAAATTCAAAACTAAATCGCGACGCACCTTAAACTCATCAATCATATATTGCACTCGAGAAGGCGATGCGTTTAGTGCTGTAATCACAGCGCGTTGTGCAATACAGTTTGTGCCACTTGTAATTTGTCCTTGCATTTTGTTACAAGCACGAGCAATCTTTTCTGGAGCACCAATGTATCCAACACGCCACCCAGTCATAGCAAATGCTTTAGATACACCATTTACCGTAATGGTACGGTCGTACATATCGTCAAACTGTGCCATGCTTGCATGACCACCAACATAGTTTATGTGCTCGTAAATTTCATCTGAAACGACATAAATATTTGGGTGTTTACTCAATACATCGGCTAAAGCTCTCAATTCTTCTTTGCTATAAATAGAACCACTTGGGTTACAAGGAGAGCTAAACCAAATCATTTTTGTTTTTGGTGTAATGGCAGCTTCAAGTTGAGCAGCTGTCATTTTAAAATCAGTGTCAATTGAGCTTTTAACTTCTACTGGAATACCATCATTTAACTTTACAATATCAGAGTAACTTACCCAATATGGACATGGTAAAATAACCTCATCACCAGCATTTAGCATAACTGCAGCGATATTTGCTAAACATTGTTTTGCGCCCGTAGAAACTACTATTTGTGGCAGTGTATAAGTTAAACCATTATCGCGTTTAAACTTTGTAATAATGGCTTCTTTTAACTCAACATAACCATCTACTGGTGTATAAGAATTATAACCATCATTAATAGCTTGAATTGCAGCTTCTTTAATAAAATCTGGGGTATTAAAATCTGGTTCGCCAAGGCTTAGGCCAATAATATCTTTTCCTTCACCTCTTAGTTCTCTTGCTTTAGCAGCCATAGCTAAGGTGGCAGAGGTAGACATGTTTAAAATTCTCTCTGAAAGTAAACTCATGTATTTGGTTGTTTATAAGTAAATTATGAAGTTTAAGATAAACTAGGTTTTCTTCCTAGTACTTTTAATTGGTTGTAATGTTCTGCAATCGCTTTCCAAAAGGTGTTATATTCATTGTATGGTAAGCTAAACTCTTTAGCCGTTTCTTTAACTATTTTTGCAATGTGTCTGTAATGAATATGACTTATGTTGGCAAATAAGTGATGCTCAACTTGTCTGTTTAAACCACCTGTATAAAATTCTACTAACCAACTTTTAGGCGAAAAATTTGAAGTTGTAAATAATTGATGAATAGCCCAAGTGTTTTTCATATTACCATTTTCGTCTGGTAAAGGCATTTCTGTATTAGGCATTACGTGTGCTAATTGAAAAATAACACTTAAAATGATACCAGCTGTATAATGCATAACTAAAAACCCAATTAAAACTTGCCACCATGCAAACCCTAACGATATTGGTAAAACTATCCATATAGCATAATATACTATTTTCCCAATAATTAATTTTGTCCATTGTGTTGCTGGATTTGGAAGTTTACCGTATGCTAATTTTCTTTTTAGGTATTGATATGATTGTATGAAATCGGTAGTAATTGCCCAATTTACAGTTAATAAACCATATAAAAAGAAAGCGTAATACTTTTGATATTTATGAATTTTAAGCCACTTAGTATGTTTAGAAAAACGGATTATTCTACCAGCATCAATATCTTCATCATGCCCCTGAATATTGGTATATGTATGGTGTAATACATTGTGTTGTACTTTCCAATTATAGTCGTTTCCAGCTAAAATATAAATACTACTACCCATTAATTTGTTAACCCACTTTTTACTTGAAAAAGAACCATGATTAGCATCGTGCATTACATTCATACCAACACCTGCCATACCGACACCAACAATCATCATAAGTATAATCTGAGCCCAAGCTGGTAAGTCAATAGTTAAAATTAAAACTACTGGTACTATTAGTAAAGAAAACATTACAATTGCTTTTAAATACAATTTCCAGTTTCCAGTACGTTTAACGTTATTCTCCTTAAAATAATCGTTTACACGCTTGTTAAGCGTTTTAAAAAACTTTGTTGAGTCTTTTCTAGAGAAAGAAAGGGTTTGTTTAGTCATGCTATTAATTTTAAATATGCTACACTTATTTTTAGCTTATACCTATACGCGACAAAGATAGGTATAAACCAACTTAAGTAATAACGTTTTTTTGTAAAAATATGCATATAAAAAGTATATTTTTGTTGAAAATTTAACATAGATGCAACTGATTTTAAAATACTTTCCAAATCTAACTGAAGATCAAATACATAAGTTTGAACAACTTGAATTATTATATAAAGATTGGAATTTGAAGATTAATGTGGTGTCTCGTAAAGATATTGATGAGCTTTATTTACGTCATGTATTGCATTCTTTAGCTATAGCAAAGCTAATTCAATTTAGAGATGGGACTAAACTTTTAGATGTTGGTACAGGTGGCGGATTTCCGGGTATCCCTTTAGCTATATTATTTCCAGAATGTTCTTTTCATTTAGTTGATAGTATTGCTAAAAAATTAAAAGTAGTAGATGAGGTTGCTGAAGGCTTAGGGTTAACTAATGTGAAAACTACGCATAGTCGTGTTGAAGAAATTAACGATACATACGATTTTATTATAAGCCGTGCTGTAGCTGCAATGCCAACCTTTGTGCATTGGGTAAAAGGTAAAATTGCTAAAAAGCAAAATCACAATTTAAAAAACGGCATTTTGTATTTAAAAGGCGGTGATTTAAGCGAAGAACTTAAAGATTATAGAACGGCAACTATTTATAATTTAACCGATTATTACAACGAAGATTTTTTCGAAACTAAAAAATTAGTGCATTTACCTCTAAAATATAGAGGTTAATATTACAACTTATTTAATTCATTAAAATTTTGTTTGAAAAAGTAAAACTGATTTTTATACCAATATGTGTCAGCAAACAATTCAATTGTATTGTTGTTTTTAAGGTCTTGTGATAATATTGTTTGAGCTTTTTTCAAGTTTAATTTAGCTTTTTTTAAATCATTCATTTTATAATAGGTTAATGCTAACCCTAAAACGGCCTCATAATCTAATGCGTCATATTTTAAAGTAGTTGTAAAATCAGATAAGGCTTTATCATATTTACCTAGAAGTAAATGTGCGGCACCTTGGTAAAAATATGCCGAAACATTGTTTGAATTAAAGCTCAAACATTTTCTGAAATCGTTTTTTGCTTGCTTATAGTAATTAATATTTAAATGTGTTAAACCTCGGTCGTAATAAGTGTCTGCACTGGGATTGATTAAAACGGCCATTGAAAAATCTTGTAATGCTAATTTGTATTTTTTTAAGGCTAAAAGCGCATTTGCTCTTTGAGTGTAGGCTTTTGATTGCGTTGGGACTGCCTCAATAATATTACTTAAATCAACAATAGAACTTACGTAATCTTCTAAAAAGTACTTAGTACAAGCTAAATTATATAGGGCGTCAATAAACTGAGGGTCAAGTTTTAAGGCGCTTTCGTAATCATTTTTCGCACCATTGAAATCTTCTAAACTGAATTTTGAATTACCTCTGTTGTAATAAGAATCGGCATCAGGTTTATAGATAATTATTTTTGAATAATCCATCATGGCTCCATAATAATCGCCCAGATCATTTTTGGCAATACCTCTATGAAAATAAGCATCAAAGTTCTTTGGCTCTAGTTTGATTACTTGTGTAAATAACTCTATTTTGTCTTTAGGGTTAGTTGCTCTAATTGCTTTTCTGTAAAGCTTTTTGGCTTGGGCAAAAGAAATTACTGGGAATAAAATTATTAATATGAAGAAATATAGCTTTTTCATTTTTTCTATAAAACTACAAAAAATTCAATCAGGTTTATTTTTATCTAGAGCTAATTTCTTTTTTAATAAATACTCTCTTTCTAATTGATTATTTACAGTATTTAAAGCCAAATCAATATATTTAATAGCCTTGTTGATATTCTTTGTGGCTGCATAATAATCAGATTTTGCTCCGTAGTATAAATAGTTGCGTTGTTCAAAATCATCTTGCTTAATATCATCTAAATAAGTTTTTGCTATGGTATATTTTTGGTTTTGCATACAAACTACAGCCATAGTTAACACATGAATAGGCATGGGTTGTAAAGTGTTTAAGCATTGGTACCAATAGTGAATTTTATCCCAATTAGTATCTTCAAAATTTCTTGCGCGTAAATGCTCTGCGGCTATAGCCGCTTCGTAATGATAACAAGAAAATTCATTTTGTTCAACTACTGCTTTATTCATCATAGTATTACCTAGTTTCATAAGCGGAAAATACCATTTGCTTCTATCTTGAGTTTTTAAATCTAAAAGTTCGTTTTCTGCATTAGTTTTGGTTTCTAATCGGGCCGAGTGAAAACACATTAAAGCACATAAAGCATAAGCTTCTGGTGTTCTGGTTAACTTGTTTTTTAAAAGCATTTGGGTTAAACGTATAGCTTCTCCACACAACTCTTTTCTAATGAGTATCTCTTTTTTATTAGAATGAAACCCTTCATTAAAGATAAGATACAATACTTCCATAACACTTTCTAAACGAGGTGCAAGCGATTTGCCTTGAGGAATTTTAAATTTTAATTGCGATTCTTTGATGGTTTTTCTTGCTCTTAACAGCCGCTTTTTGATTGTATCTTCTTTGGTAAGTAAAGCTGATGATATTTCCTTAATGCTAAAACCAGAAACAGTTTTTAAGGCAAATGAAATGCGATCTCTTGAATCTAATTTGGGGTGACAAGCGGTAAAAATCATACGCAATTGTGCATCTTCAATTTCAGAATCTAAAAAGAGCTCATTTATGGCAATAGCATCAGTCCCTTGATTGATGTTTGGAAGATGTTTTTTTGCTGTTTTTAGTTTTCTAAAAATATCTAAAACTCTATTTTTTGCTGCTTGAGTTAACCATGCTTCAGGGTGATCTGGTTGTTTGGTTCGCCAGCTAATACTAGCTTTTATAAAGGTGTCTTGTACAGCATCTTCAATAATGCCAAGATGCTTAAGACCGAAGATTCGGGTTAATACAGAAACCATCTTTCCGCTATGATAACGAAAAAGATGGTCTATGTTTTTTTGTTCCATTATTGGTTATTGGTCAAATACCATGATTTCACGAATTTCTACAGTACCTCCAAGATCATAATCTGGATAATCCTCAGCAATTTTTTGAACCGCATCAAAATCTTGAGCTTTAACAATATAGTAACCTCCAACAATTTCTTTAACCTCTGCCGATGTTAAATCAGTTACGGTTCTGTTGGCTCCAACCACACGGCGTATTTGTGGCGTTAATGCATTGCCATGGGTAACAACACCTGCTTGTGTCATTTTATCATTCCAGGCAAACCATTTACCCATTCTACCTTGAAGTTCTTCAGGCGATAGGCCTAAATCAACATAATCAGCTCCAACGAAAATCATCATAAATTCTTTCATAATTATATATTTTTAAAGTTTATATAGTTAAGACGTTTGTTAAATCAGAAAAGGGGACACGTTTTCAAATTTAATAAATTCCTACGAAGTCAGGAGTTTAAATTGAGCGAAAATAAACAGTTATTTTTAGATGATTTTTGGAAGGTTCGTTTAACGTGTTTGTGTATGGTTAGTTGTGTTGGCTAGAACTAAGTTAGAAAAAGAAAACGAGCTAGAGCAAAATTCTACGGATTTTCCGAGTACATACAAAATAAGCAATTTACTATACAACGTTGTTGTGCACTGTATTTATTTTAGTTTTTTTCTCATAACATAATATTTATCATACTCCTTATGTATCTTGAAATCTTTTCTTTTATATAATTCCATTGGGCCTTTGAAATTACTCGCACTCGATTCTCCTTTCTTTGGATATGATTCAATATAATCATAGTCAGTATTTGAATAATCCGCAATAATTTTTTCAAGAATTTTTTGAGATATTCCTTGTCTTCTATAATCGGGATGTATTAAAAAACAAACAACTGAACAAACTTTATCATCAGGACTATCAATCAAATCATAGTCTCTCAATAACCTTTGATAATTTAATCTGTCGTTTGTATTACACCATCCAATCGGGTTATCATTTTCAAAAACCAAATAGCCTTGTAGCTCATTCTCATTTATACGATTAATTATTAAAGAACGGCTAGTGTCACGTGTACATGTTTCCACATCTCCAAGGAAATGGTAGTCATTACAATAACATTTTGACCAATCAGGATTTTTTTTGTGAATCATATTGTCAAAGAGAAACAAGTAATCGTCTTGTAAATCCTTAGTCAAAGGCCTTATTTCAATATCCATTTTATTCGTTTTTGATATGGTGCACAATGTTTTTCAAGTATCTGAATCCGTATTAAACGAATTTCGACATTTTTTCTGACAAAGTCAAGTGGCTTAAATTCAAAATAGATTTTTAAAAAAAAAAGAGACTGCCTAGGTTTTAGACAGTCTCTTTTGTAAATTTATTGTTTCTCAATTAGGAGTTTATTCCCCTAAAAACGGATAACGATAATCTGTTGGAGTAACAAATGTTTCTTTTATCATTCTTGGCGATACCCAGCGTAATAAGTTTTGAGCAGAACCTGCTTTATCATTAGTTCCAGATGCTCTAGCACCTCCAAAAGGTTGTTGGCCTACAACAGCACCAGTTGGCTTATCATTAATATAAAAGTTTCCAGCTGCATTTTGTAAAGCTTCAGTAGCTTGAGTTACTGCATATCTGTCGGCAGATAAAATAGCACCTGTTAAAGCATATTCACTAGTTTCGTCTACTAGTTTTAAAGTTTCCGCGTAAGCGTCATCTTCATAAACATAAATAGTAATTACAGGGCCAAATAACTCTGTACACATGGTTGTGTATTTAGGGTCTTTTGCAACTATTACTGTAGGCTCAATAAAGTATCCTTTGCTTTTGTCGTAACCACCACCAACTAATATTTCCGCGTCAGCATCAGCTTTAGCACCATCAATATATTTAGCCAATTTATCAAAAGAACCTTCGTGAATTACAGCGGTAACAAAATTGCTTAAATCTTCTGGAGAACCCATTTTAAATGAGTTTACATCTTCAACTACATATTTTTTCACATCTGCCCAAAGGCTTTGTGGAATATAAGCACGAGAAGCGGCGCTACATTTTTGTCCTTGAAACTCAAAAGCTCCACGAACAATAGCGGTTGCTACTTGTTTTGCATTTGCAGATTTGTGAGCGACAATAAAATCTTTCCCACCAGTTTCTCCAACAATTCTAGGATACGTTTTATAGTTATGGATATTGTTTCCTATTTGTTTCCAAAGTTCTTTAAATATAAAGGTAGAACCTGTAAAGTGTAATCCAGAAAAATCTGGGCTCGCCATTACCGTATTAGTAATCATTACTGGGTCGCCAAAAACTACATTAATAACACCAGGAGGTACACCCGCTTCTTCAAATACATCCATAATTACTTTCGCAGAATATACTTGACTATCACTAGGTTTCCAAACCACAACATTCCCCATTAAAGCCATACATGCTGGAAGGTTTCCAGCGATAGCTGTAAAGTTAAAAGGTGTAACAGCATAGGTGAATCCTTCTAATGGACGGTACTCAACACGGTTCCAAGCATCACTTGTGCTTTCTGGTTGTTCCATGTATATATCAGTCATAAACTGAACATTAAAACGTAAAAAATCAATTAACTCACAAGCCGCATCTATTTCTGCTTGATGCACCGTTTTAGATTGTGCTATCATTGTAGCAGCGTTTATTTTAGCACGGTAAGGACCAGCAATTAATTCTGCAGCTTTTAAAAAGATGCCTGCACGTTGTTCCCATGGCATTAACGACCAACTTTTTCTAGCTTCTAAAGCTGTAGAAATAGCTTCATCAACGTTAGATTGTTCAGCTAAATGGTATGTGCCAACAATATGTTTATGATCATGCGGTGGAGACATTGTTCTTGTGTTTCCTGTAGTAACATCTTGTCCGTTAATGTACATTGGTACATCAATTTGGCTATTAAACATTTCTTTGTAAGCCGCAAGAACAGCTTCACGCTCAGGTGAACCTGGAGCATATCCTTTAACTGGTTCGTTAACAGCTACTGGTACATTAAAAAAACCTTTTCCCATTATAATGTGTGTGTTTTATTGAATTGTCAAAAATTGAGCTGCAAAATTACGAATTTTTAAATGATTTATTAAATTGAAGGTTTATTAAAATGACGTTAAATATTAGTTATTTTTTGTAAGTTGGCAATCTGATTAAAGACTATCGATTACATGTGTACAGTAACTATAATTCCAAAAGGTAAAAATGACTTTGTGTTGACTTCAAATCGTGATGAAGCACCAAATAGAGTGTCATTAAAGCCTGAATTTTATACTATTAATGAAATTAAAGTTTTGTTTCCGAAAGATGAACTGTCTGGAGGGACATGGATTGGTGTAAGCGAAAAAAATAGATTGATTTGTGTGCTTAATGGAGGTTTCGAGTTTCATGAACGTAAATCTGAATATAGATTGAGTAGAGGAGTGGTTGCTAACCATTTTTTGATAGCAGATGCCTTGAAACAGACTGTTAATACTTATAACTTTGAAGATATTGAGCCTTTTACAATGGTGATTGCAGATTGGAATACTGATTTGGAATTTTATGAATTGGTTTGGGACGGAACTGATAAACATTTTACAAAGTTGCCTTTAGAACCTAAAATTTGGTCGTCTTCTACTTTATATTCCAAAGCAATGAAAACCGAACGTTCAGATTGGTTTGAAAATTTTAAAGACGAAAATGAATTAAATAAAGACTCATTAATTAATTTTCATAAAACTACTGGTAAAGAAAATAATGAGTATGGTATTGTGATGGATAGAGGTTTTGTGAAAACTACGAGCATAACTCAAGTAGAAAAAACAGATTATACTGTAAAAATGCATTATGAAAGTCTTGTAGATGATGTAATTACTTCAAAAATATTCCATATCTCGCAAATTGTTAATGAATAACACAGGCATTATTTTAACCTTGGCGTATCCAGATACTATTGTTATGGTTTCTGAAGAATGGTTTTCTCCATATTTACGTTTTTTAGGAGTTGGTAAAAAGGATTATTTACGAGCAGGACATGCCGCTTTGGTGCTGATTAATAAAGAAACTGGCATTTTAGAATATCATGATTTTGGGCGTTATATTACGCCAGAACCAAACGGACGTGTTAGAGGAAGAGATACCGATAACGAACTGCATTTTCCGTTAAAAGCTGAAATTGAAAATGATTCTATTAAAAATTTAGATGCCATTTTAGAATTTTTAGCAACACACCCTAAATTAACACATGGTGATGGCAAATTGGTTGCATCGGTTTGTAATACTGTTGATTACCAAAAAGCACGTACGCACATTACCAAAATGCAAAACAAACACTTTATACGCTACGCAGCATTTATAAAAGATGCTTGCAATTGTGCGCGTTTTGTAACTGATACAATAATTGCTTCGGTAACAGATTCTAAAATAAAAAAGAGCCTAGAAAATTCTAAATGGTTTACACCAAGTACGGTGGGTAATGTGTTACTCGCTGATACCGAAAATCATCCTTATGAGGTTTCTGAAACAGGTGTTATTTCAGAATTTCAAGGTTCTCAAAAGAGTGAAAATGTACGCTGTTTTTTAGATAAGTTAAAAAACCATGAGGTTAATTTAGTTGGAACACAAGAGCCAAAACCAGTTGAAGATTTGCATGAAAAAGCACAATGGCTTTCTGGAATTGCTGCAGGCGCTTGGTTTGAATTACATAAAACAGGACATGATGTGGAGTATCATTTTAGGCGTATTTCGCCATATGGAAATATTGATATACATGATACGTTTACGGTTGAAGATGATTCGTTTGATTATGATTTAGAATTTGAATTTATACATTATTCCAACTGCAAATTTTTTCATGTAGAGCAGAAAGGGAAAGTTTTTAGATTTGAAAAGAAGGTTTGATTTTTAGCTTAGTTCTGTGTTATTACCAGTTTTTTTAACCAATTCGTAATATCTTTTCCATTTTACGGCCTTTGGCTAATTCATCCACTAATTTGTCTAAATATCGTACTTGTTGTGTTAATGGATTTTCAATTTCTTCTATTCTATAGCCGCATATTACTCCTTTAATAAGGTGGGCATTTGGATTCAATTCTGCGTTTTGAAAGAATGTTTCGAACGTTACTTCCTCATCTATTAGCTTTTGAATTTTGTTTTCATCAAATCCAGTTAACCATTCTATCACTTGATGAAGTTCTTCCTTTGTCCTGCCTTTCTTCTCCACCTTTGTTATGTAATGAGGGTAAACTGAGAAAAATTTCATTTTTGCTACTCGTTCATTATGTTTAGCTGTAGTTTTCATTTTTTTAATTCTTCATTAAGGCTACTCTGTATCTTCAGGTAAAGGTGAAATCATAATATGTGCTCTATGTGTTCCAGGGTTCATAATCCAAGGATGGTTTGGAGCTGGTGGTACTTTTGGTAAACCAGTAGATTCTGATGTAGCCCAAGGCATATATACCACATAACGGAGTTGAGCATCTTCAACTTTAAAGGTTTCAGGATCAAACACTGTTTTTGCCCCGAAGTAGATGTGTAAAGTTGATCCAGAAGTTATTTTAAGTTGACCTGATTTCATTTCTGCTTCACGGATAGCAAAAATTTCTTGTCCTGTCTTTCCTTCTGCTCTTAAGGCTCTTCCTCTTGCCATAAAGGGCTCAAGGCTTTTATGATAACATGCGGCATTAAACCCATCCTTATTTGGATTGTCTGCAAGAACAATAAATTCATTATCTCCTTCTCTCAACGTTACAAATTCACCTGCCATATTATACCCAATTACTTTACATCCCGATCTGCTCTCTTGTGGTGCAGCCATTAATGCGGTAGCAATTAAATCTTCATCAGTATCAATAGTTTTTAATTGTTTATTGATATCATTTGATGTGCTTTCTGTTACAGTTTCCTTTGCAGAGAGTTCTTGTATGGATGTTTTTGTTTTGTCTGATGAATTACAAGAAATCAAAATTCCTGTAAAAACAAATGCTGTAATAATACGTTTCATGTTTGATTAATTTTTTAGTATTGCTCTAATTGAGTATAACGTGTTGCCAACGGTTAGTTGCTTTGGTAAGGAACTAAGTTAGCAAAAGAAAACGAATCAGAGGACAAACCGCAGGATTTTCCAAGTACACACTGAGCTAGTAATTAATTATTACATGTTGCTGTCCTCTCGCTTTTTATATTCAAACATTAATTATAACATTTCCTGTTTTCTCTCCCATAATTACATATTCATAAGCTTTCGATATATCTTCCAATAAATACTCACGGTCTATTACAGGTATAAACTTTTCTTTTTTCAAAAGGGCGATAATATAGGGTATGGTTTTCTGTGTGCTATATGGTAAAGGAAAGATCACTTTTTTATTGTTTGAAATTGAAGTTGTGATTGCATAAAACAAATTTTGAGAGTAAGGACCTAACTCTGAGGATATATAAATACCTTTTTCTTTTAGTAATGGTTTGCATTTTCCAAATGTACTTTTGCCTACAGCATCAAATATAAAGTCATATTTTTCTTTATCGACTGTAAAATCTTCTTTGGTATAATCATAAATTTTATCCGCACCCAAAGACTTTATCAATTTTAAACTTTTCGTATTACAAGTAGCTGTTATTTTGACATTATATTGCCTAACAAATTGTAGGAGAGCAGAACCAATTCCACCGGTTGCACCATTAATAAGAATTCTTTGTCCAGATTGAATGCTTACTTTATGGATGAAAGTATAAGCATAGTGAGCTCCTTCCAAACTTGCAGCTGCTTGCTTATAATTAATGTTTTCTGGTATGGTAAATAAATTCCCTTTTGGTGTTAATACTATATACTCAGCTTGTGATTCTAATCCTGTGTCAGTAAAGCCAAATACGTTGTCATTTACAATATGAGACTTGATGTTTTTGCCAACTGCCACAACTTTACCTGAAAAATCAGTTCCTAATACTATTTTTTTGGGCTTAAAAAAACCTAATACAAAGCGCATTATAAACGGTTTCGCAGTAAGGTTTGCACAATCTGTTCTATTTACTGTGGTTGCGTAAATTTTAATTAATACTTCGTTATCGTTGGGAAGTGGTTTTTCAATTTCTTCAATTTTAATCTCCTTAGGAAAACCGTAATGTCTCCGCACTGAGGCTTTCATTTTTTGCATATTATTTTTGACTTTCTTTTAATGTTGCGCAACGTGTTTGTGTATGATTTCGTTGTGTGGTTTAGGAACTAAAGTTAGCAAATACAAACCGAATAGAAAATCTGAGAGAATTTTCGTAAGTAGGCGAGTATTAGCAATGAATTATACACGGTGTTAGGCAACGTAATTTTCTTTCCAACCATTAGTTTTAGCAATTAATTCTGGATATAGACAAGATGAGTTTCCGTCTTGTGAAACCAAAATTTTAATTGAATCTCCAATTGATTTATTGTTTGTTAAAGCAAAATTATTGGTTCTTGATTTTGCAACATTATTTCCATATTCATAATGCACATCCATTGATGAACCAAATTTTGAAAATGTAAAACCTTTATTATGGCTAATTGAAACTATTTTTCCTTCCATAATTCTTCCTGTTTTATACAATGAGATTTCCTTATTTACTCGTGAATAGAGAATATAACAAAGGATTAGTCCTATTAATAAAACAATTCCAGCTACATAATACATAAAATCCATATTAAACGTGTACTGCTCAAATTCTGTCAGGATTGATTGTCCGTTCAAATGTTTAATTGGAATAATATCGCCAGTTTTTAAAATATCAGTTTTGTCAGGTTCAAATACACTAAACTTTGATTCCGTTTTTTGTCCATTAAAACCAAATTCATAGGTCAAGATTTGAGGATTATTTCCATTAATCGTAATGTTGTTAATTCCCTTGATGTTTGTCAGGACAGCATTTTCCTTTTCTCCATCAGATTGGATTTTTTCCACGTTTTCAACAAATGGTAAGCTATCTCCCAATGAATTCATCATTAATCCCATTGGAAGAAACAATAATAGTGCAAATGCAATTCCTTGAAATGCAAAAAGCAGTAATATTGGTCTAATTTTAGCTCTTTGCCAAATGGTTTTGAAGTTGGTTTTTCTATCTGCCAATGTCGTTTCTCTTTATGTTGCCTAACAATTATATATAGACAATTGTCCATATCTACATTATAAGACTAAGATAGTTGATTTTTTATTTTCATTAACGCTAATTGATGAAGTTGTTACCAAACGGTGAGTTTGCGTTAGGGATTGCAGTGGAAATCCTTTTTAAAATGAAGATTGTATTAATTTTGCTTAGAATCAATATTTAACAGATTGCCACGTCGTTTACTCCTCGCAATGACATTTTAAAAAGATTGTAGCGTAAAGCCCGACCCTTGTGGTAACGCCCAAATAAAAAAATTAATTTATAGCAAAAGGTGCACTTAGCTTAAATGTAGGAATGGTAACTTGAAACTTTTTAGTGGTGGTAAAGTTTACCATGCTATAATGACCTTGCATAGCACCAAAAGGGGACGTTAATAAACAACCCGAAGTATAGGTGTGTGATTCTCCTGGTTTTAAAACTGGTTTTTCACCAATAACGCCTTCGCCGGTTACAACTTCAACATTATTTAAGGCATCCATAATTTCCCAGTGGCGTGCATTAAGCTGCACCGAGTCTTTACTTTGGTTTTCTATAGTTACCGTATATCCAAAGGCAAACTGTATTTTATAATTTTTATAAAATGAGCCTTCGAAATTGGTTTCTACCGAAATTTTTATGCCACTTGTAACTTGTTGAACCATGTTAACTGTTGATAAACAATGCGTTTAGTCGGCTAAAATAATGAATATTACATTGAGAATAACAAAAATTAACATCAATGATTGAAAATATTAGTTGAACGGTACAATTAATTGGAGATATTGACCGAACTACCTTCACCTAAACCTATTATTTTGTCGTAACGTGCACCTAAGTCTCTATAATACACGATAACTTTATAATTGTTTTCGGTTTGGTAGTAATTCCCGCTTATGGCGCCCTCATCAATAACATTGCTATTATTTACAACCACATATTTATAATTGTAAAATCCTTGTTTTAGTAAAAGCGCGTTTGTAAATACTTGATTGTATTCATCATAAGTCATTTTTGTGCTTTCGTCAATAGTGTAATTGTTAAAGTTACCATATATATAAATGGATTTGTCTTTTAAAGCATCATTTGCAATTAACGAAAAATGTACCCAAACATAATCTGCTTCAATATTTGGGTTATCGGCATCAATATTAGTTACTAAATAGTTTCCGTTAATATCCGGATTGTAAGTGTATGGTTTACTAGCTCTTTCTGTATTAGTGAATAAATAATTGTGATATAAGTCTTGTAATTCGACCTGTTGCACACCAATGTTTGCGGCTCTAACATCTTTGTTTTCAAAATACAAATATTCGTTTCCGCCCCAAAAACTAGATTCGGTATCGTATTTATAAATAAGTTTATTGCCTATAGTGTATTGTGGTTTTAAATTAGAAATGGCGGTGTTTAAATTATTGTTTTGTACTACTAATGTTTTTACATTTTGTTTTGGGTTATTGAACTGCATATCGTTTGATGAAATAACAATATCTACTCGTTGCTTTTCTTGAATAAACTGAACATCTCTTGAGCGTTTTATGCTAACACCAACATTGGTTTTGTCTTCGTAAATCATAAATTTTCTTGAGAAAACAAGTTCGTCATCATCATTAAAAACACTTAATAGGTAATTACCAGATATCTTTAAACGTTTAGTTTGCGCATTTGGAATAGTAAGTTTGTAATGCGAATATATCTGGTAGGAGTTTAATGAGTTTTCGTAATTTCGAATGCGTTGATCATCAAAACCATCCATATATTCAGATTTAACTAAAATAGATGGTGTCCAATCAAAATTAAAATGTTCAATTTTATAGTAGAAATCTTCTTCATCTCCATTTAACGCATCAAATTCTAAAACCACATATTCGCCAAGCTGTAAAATGGGTAATTGACTCTCTCTTGTGTCTCCTCTAAAGGCAACAGTTTTTATATAATCGGGCGGATTAACTTCTGTGATTTGAGAAAAAGTTAATACAGGAATTAATAATAAACAAATTAAATACAAAGACCTAAACGTCATTTTGCTACTAGTTTTTTTGTAAAGATATACAAATTTTGTGCCTAATATTAATATGTTATTTAGAATAAATATAAATAATAAAGATGATTTTTTTTGAATGAATTTTTAGGTATTAATTCGTATTTTTGCACCGATTTTTAGACAACTAATTTCAATAAAATAAATATGTCAAACGACATTCGTATTAAAAAGGGTCTGGACATTAAACTCATTGGTGAAGCTGAAAAAACTGCTGAACAAGCTATTGTTAGCAACTACTGCACCATAAGACCAGAAGATTTTCACGGCGTTATTCCAAAACTTATTGCAAAAGAAGGTACCACAGTTAAAGCTGGAGAGACCTTGTTTTTTGATAAGTCTAATGAAGCTGTTAAATTTTCTTCACCTGTATCAGGAAAAGTGATAGAGGTAGTTCGTGGACCAAAAAGACGCATTGATGCCATAAAAATAGAGGCAGATAAAGCGCAAACTTATCAAGACAATGGAAGCTTTAATTTAGATACTGCAACTGCAGATACAGTTAAGGCACATTTATTAGCATCAGGTTGTTGGCCATTTGTAAAACAACGTCCGTATGATGTTATTGCAAATCCAGATAACGCACCAAAAGCAATTTTTATTTCTGCTTATGCAAGTGCACCTTTAGCTGCCGATTTAGATTTTACTCTACAAGGTAAAGAAGCTGAATTACAAGCTGCAGTTACTGCTCTTGGTAAACTTACAGAAGGGAAGGTTCATGTTTCTGTTGGAAAAAACTCTAATTCACCATTAGCTAATATTTCTGGAGCAATTATTCATAAAGTTTCTGGTCCACATCCATCAGGGAATGTAGGAACTCAAATTAATAAAATAGATCCTATTAATAAAGGAGAAGTGGTTTGGACGGTTAATGCTCAAGATTTAGTTATTATTGGAGAGTTACTATTAACTGGAAAGTTTAATGCAGAACGTGTTGTAGCCTTGGTTGGATCTTCAGTAGAAAAACCAAGATATTTTGTTACAAAAATTGGAAGTGAAGCAGCTACCATGATTTATGATAAAGGTATTTCAAAAGATGCCAATGCTAGAATTATTTCTGGTAACGTACTTTCAGGAAAACAAGTAAAACCAGATGGTAACTTAGATTATTATAGCAATGTAATTTCTGTAATTCCTGAAGGTGATGACTACGAGTTGTTTGGTTGGAACAAACCTGTTTTCAATAAAGTATCTACTTCTAGAGCTTTAACGTTTTCTTGGTTAACTCCTAAGAAAAAATACGATTTAAATACAAACACTAATGGTGAGCATCGCGCATTTGTTACTACAGGAACTTATGAAGAAGTTTTTCCTTTAGATATATATCCGATGCAAATCTTAAAAGCTTGCATGTATCAAGATTTAGATGAGATGGAAGCTTTAGGGATGTATGAAGTTGCACCTGAAGATTTTGCATTAACAGAATTTGTTTGTGTGTCTAAACAACCACATCAAAAAATTATAAGAGCAGGATTAGACTTAATGCTTAAAGAGATAGGATAATGGGCTTAAAACAAAATTTACATAAGTTTAAAGAAAAGAATAAAAATAAAAAATGGATACCAGCATTTAATGCTATCCATACATTTTTATACTTGCCAAATGAGACCACACATAATGGAACTCATATAAAAGTTGCCGACGATTTAAAGCGTACCATGAATACCGTTATTATGGCTATGGTACCATGTTTAATTTTCGGAATGTTTAATGCCGGTTATCAGCATAATTTACAAGTAGGAGAAATTCAAGCAGCTGCTAGTGGTTTCTTTAGTTCAGAATTCTGGACTATGGCTAATTTTATGATTGGCTTTTGGAAAATATTACCATTAGTAATCGTGTCTTACGGTGTTGGTTTAGGAATTGAATTTATTTTCGCCATAATAAAAGGGCACGAAGTAGAAGAAGGTTACTTAGTAACAGGTATGTTAGTGCCACTTATTGTACCAGTTGATATTCCTTTATGGATGTTATCAGTAGCAGTAATATTTGGTGTTGTAATTGGAAAAGAGGTTTTTGGAGGAACAGGAATGAATATTCTTAATCCGGCATTAACTATTCGTGCATTCTTATTCTTTGCATATCCAACATGGATGAGTGGCGATAAAGTTTGGGTTGAAGGAGCTGTTGAACGTACAAACGAAATTGCAGCAGGTGCAAATCTTGATGCGATATCTGGTGAAACGATACTAGGTAGTTTAGCTCAAGGAAAAGCTGCTGGTTACGAAGTTATGGATATGTTCTTAGGTTTTGTACCAGGTTCTGTAGGAGAAACTTCAGTCTTATTAATATTGTTAGGAGGATTATTTTTAATCTTTTCTAAAATAGGAAGTTGGAGAATTATGTTGTCTTCTGCTCTGGGAGCTATAGTTATGGGCTTAATCTTCAATCAAGTTGTAGATTCTGGTTGGATAACAGAAGGTAGTAAATTCTATGGATTAATGAGTACAACTTGGTGGCATCACCTATTAATTGGTGGTTTTGCATTTGGTACTGTATTTATGGCAACCGATCCTGTAACTGCATCACAAACTAATAAGGGAAAATGGATATATGGTTTCTTAATAGGATTTATCTCTATCATGATTCGTGTGTTTAATCCAGCATACCCAGAAGGTGTTATGTTAGCTATTCTGTTAATGAATGTGTTTGCACCAACTATCGATCATTACGTAGTTCAAGGTAACGTGAAAAAAAGAATGAAACGTCTAAAAGCAAAAACTGCATAACGATGGAAAAGAGAACGGATAAAAATTCATATACAATATTTTTTGCCATAGGAATGGTAATAGTTGTTGGATCACTTTTGGCTTTTATAGCATCGTCTTTAAAACCAACAATTGATGAAAATAAACGTTTAGAAAAGCAGCAAAATATTTTGTATGCAATGGGCGTGAATGAAAACGATGAGAGCAGTGCTACATTTGTTTCTACTGAGAAAGCTCCAGAATTGTTTAAGCAATATGTTACAAAACAATTAGTAATTCAAGGAGAAAAAATTTCTGAAGACGATCAAGCCTATTTAATTGATGTAAAAAAACAACAATCTAATGCTAAGGCTGGGATAGAAAGAAAATTGCCTTTGTTTATTGGACAGAAAGATGGTAAAACATTTTATATAGCACCAATTAGAGGTAAAGGACTTTGGGATGCCGTTTGGGCATTTGTATCTATGGATGAAAATATGGTAGTTCAAGGTGCATATTTTGACCACCAAGGAGAAACGGCTGGTTTAGGAGCAAATATTAAAGAGAGATTCTTTATGGATGATTTTATTGGCGAAAATTTACTGAATACATCAGGAAATTTTGTCGGAATAAATATTTCTAAAAGTAACGCAGATCCTTTAAATAAAGATAAAAACGATAATGAGGTTGATGCTATTGCAGGAGCTACTATTACAGGAGATGGCGTAGCAGCAATGATTAAGTCTGAACTTAGACTTTATATGCCTTATTTTAAAACATTAAAACAATAATTATATGGGCTTACTTTCAAAAAAAGATGGCAAATTAATTTTAGACCCATTAACAGATGATAACCCAATTACTATTCAAGTATTAGGTATTTGTTCTGCGTTAGCAATTACAGCGCAGTTAAAAGCATCAATTGTAATGGCAGTATCAGTAATTTTTGTACTAGGAATTGGTAATGTAGTTATCTCTTTAATGAGAAATATTATTCCTTCTAAAATTAGAATTATTGTACAACTTACGGTTGTAGCAGCTTTGGTAATTATTGTTGATCAAGTTTTAAAAGCGTTTTCATATCAATTAAGTAAAGAGCTAGGTGCTTTTATTGGGTTGATTATTACAAACTGTATTATCATGGGGCGTTTTGAAGCTTTTGCTCTAGGTAACGGGCCATGGAAATCGTTTTTAGATGGTATTGGTAATGCTTTAGGTTACGGGATAATTTTAATAATTGTAGGTTTCTTTAGAGAGTTATTAGGCTCTGGAACTTTATTAGGATTTAAAGTTTTAGGAGATCCAATTGCTAAAACAGGATTGTATTCTACAGGTTACGAAAATAATGGATTTATGCTATTAGCGCCAATGGCACTAATTGTTGTTGGAATTATTATTTGGGTACAACGTAGTAGAAATAAAGCATTAATAGAAGATCATTAAAATTTGGTTACTAGTTACTGGTTGTTAGAGCCAGTAACAAATAACAAATAACTAACATATATGGAACATATAGAATTATTTTTCAAATCAATATTTATAGACAACATGGTGTTTGCTACGTTCTTAGGAATGTGTTCTTACCTTGCGGTTTCTAAAAAAGTAAGTACAGCTGTTGGTCTTGGTGCCGCAGTAATATTTGTATTAGCTATAACAGTGCCTTTAAACTGGTTATTAGACCAGTATCTTTTACAACCAGGAGCTTTATCTTGGTTAGGTGAAGAATATGCATCTTACGATTTAAGTTTCTTATCATTTATCATGTTTATTGCAACCATTGCAACCATGGTACAATTGGTAGAGATTGTGGTTGAAAAATTTTCACCATCATTATACAATTCATTAGGGATCTTTTTGCCACTAATTGCAGTAAACTGTGCCATTTTAGGAGGATCTTTATTTATGCAATCTCGTGAAATAGCAACCTTAGGATTAGCCTTAAACTATGGGATTGGATCTGGAATAGGATGGTTTTTAGCCATTTTAGCCATTGCTGCTATTCGTGAGAAAATTAGATATTCAAATGTGCCACCAGCTTTAAGAGGATTAGGTATTACGTTCATCATTACTGGATTAATGGCGATTGGATTTATGAGTTTTGGTGGGATGTTAACTGGAGGAGACGAAGAAGCTCCAAAAGAAGAAAAAACTGCAAAAGTTGAATCTAAAGATTCTACAGAAGAAGAAAAAATATTAGCTAACAACATAAAAGTAACTGAGTAGTATGATTTTAGCAGCAGGTACATTAGGAACAGTAATAGCTACAGTAACAGCATTTTTAATCATTACGTTGTTGTTGGTAGCATTATTATTATTTGTAAAACAAAAATTATCACCATCTGGTCCAGTTAAGATTACCATTAATGGTGAAAAAGAAATTGAAGTTGCTTCAGGAGGAACCTTGTTATCTACTTTAGGAGCTCAGAAAATATTTTTACCATCTGCTTGTGGTGGTGGTGGAACATGTATTCAATGTGAATGTCATGTATTAGAAGGTGGAGGAGAAGCTTTACCTACAGAAGTACCTCACTTTACACGTAAAGAATTAAAAGATGGCGCACGTTTATCTTGTCAGGTAAAAGTGAAACAAGACATGAATATTACCATTCCAGAAGAAGTGTTTGGTATTAAAAAATGGGAAGCAACCGTAGTTTCAAACTATAATGTAGCGACGTTTATTAAGGAATTTGTTGTTGAAATTCCAGAAGATATGAATTATAAAGCAGGAGGTTATATTCAAATTGAAATTCCTAACTGTGAAATAAAATATTCAGATATGGATGTTTCTGCACACCCGGAAGATCATCCAGGAGAACCTGATAAATTTAAAGCAGATTGGGAGAAATTTGGTCTATGGCCTTTAGTTATGAAGAACGATGAGCTTGTTGAACGTGCTTATTCTATGGCTTCATATCCAGCTGAAGGACGAAAGATTATGCTAAATGTTCGTGTTGCAACTCCTCCTTTTGATCGCGCTAAAGGCGGTTGGATGGATGTAAATCCTGGTGTTGCTTCATCATATATTTTTAATCAAAAAGTTGGAGATAAAGTAACTATTTCAGGGCCTTACGGAGAATTCTTTATCAACGAGTCTGAAAGTGAAATGTTGTACGTAGGTGGTGGTGCTGGTATGGCTCCAATGCGTTCGCATTTATATGAATTATTCAGAACTTTAAAAACGGGACGAAAAGTAACGTATTGGTATGGAGGACGTTCTAAAGCTGAATTGTTTTACATCCATTATTTTAGAGCCTTAGAAAAAGATTTTCCAAACTTTAAATTCTATTTAGCATTATCAGAACCAATGGAAAGCGATAATTGGAAGGTTAAAACAGATATTAATGATGAAGCTGGTGATGGTTTTGTTGGATTTATTCACAACTGTGTAATTGATAACTATTTAAATCACCATGAGTCGCCAGAAGACATAGAGTTATATTTCTGTGGACCTCCATTGATGAACAAAGCGGTTCAGAAAATGGGAGAAGATTTTGGTATCCCTGATGAGCATATCAGATTTGATGACTTTGGAGGATAGCCTTCAAATTATATAAAACAAAAAACCCGATGCGAAAGTGTTGGGTTTTTTTATATTATTTTTACCGTATGAGTAAACCACTTTCAGAACAAGAGCTACATAATTTAGCAATGAACCATGTTGGAAAAGATTTAGAAGAACGCGGTTTTGAGTTTATTGCTGTAAATAGTAAGCTGAAAAAACACCCGCAATTTGTGTGTATCGATAAAAATAAGCAGTATTATTTTGTAATTGTACGAGCAGTTATTTTACCAGACAATCCTAATAATTACGATGTAGTTTGGATGGAGTCATTTAAAAAGCATGCTCGAGAAAAAGATGCTAAAGTATTATATGCTGGCGTTGGTTTAGGAAATAGTAATGATAAAAAATCTCCAATATATTTAAACGAAGAATATTTGTTAGAGTATAATGGGATACAAGTTTTAGAAACTAACTTGAATTAAAGATGAAAAAAATATTAGCATTAGTTTTTACTGTCTTACTTGTTGTTTCATGTAAAAAAGAACAGAAAAACACAGTACTTGAAGGGGCTATTTTTGGTACATATTATAGAATTACTTATAATTCTGAAATTAATTATCAAAAGCAGTTTGATAGTCTGTTTTATGTAATTAATAAATCACTTTCTACATACCAAACAAATTCTATAGTGTCAAAAATAAACAGAAACGAATGGACAAATTTTGATGACCATTTTGTAACTGTTTTTGAATCATCTAAGAAAATATATAAAGAAACTAATGGTGCTTTCGACCCAACAATTGGAGTTATGGTTAATGCGTGGGATTTTGGACCTGAAGGTAAAATTGTTAAGCTAGATAG
This sequence comes from uncultured Flaviramulus sp., assembly GCA_947501105.1. Classification (GTDB taxonomy): domain Bacteria; phylum Bacteroidota; class Bacteroidia; order Flavobacteriales; family Flavobacteriaceae; genus Wocania_A. Next base: position 95,677 of record CANMUP010000002.1, read on the forward strand.
TTTGAAAATTGACAGTTTAATGTACGCTGTAGGTTTTGATAGAATTGTATTACCAAAAGAAAAGTTTAAGATGCCTAAAAATGCATTTTTAGACTTCAATGCCATTGCAAAAGGCTATGCAGTTGATATTATTTCAGAGTTTTTGCAAAGCGAAAATATAAAAAATCACCTTGTTGATATTGGTGGAGAATTGAGAGCAAAAGGTATTAATATTGAAAAAAAATTAGAATGGAGAGTAGGTGTTGAAAACCCAAATTTTGATGGAACACAATCTATAAATCATGCTATATCGTTACAAAATGAAGCCATGGCAACTTCTGGGACTTATAGAAAATTTAAAATAGATGAGAGCGGTAACCGCTATGCGCACATTATTGATACCAAAACAGGTTACCCTAGCAAAACTAACTTATTAAGTATTTCTGTTATTACAGATAACTGTATGGATGCCGATGCTTATGCAACTGCTTTTAAAACTATGGGCATTGAAAAAGTAAAGACGTTTTTAAAAACACATCCAGAGCTTAAAGTATTTTTAATTTTTGAAAACGAAAATCAAAATTTAGAAACTTTGGCTTTAAATGGTTTTCCAGAATAAATCATTAAGAAGGGAAAACAACTTAAACAATTTGTTTTTTCGATGAGATTACTGAATCTTATTTATAACAAAGAGGAATAATTTCTCCCTTTGCTAAGCAATATTTAGCGATGTCTTCATCAGAAAGATTTGAAGTGTAATCAACTTCATTAACTTTAAAACCAACACTGCGGAGTTTATCAAAATAATCACGACCATAAACGCGAACATGATCATATTGCCCAAAAATCTTTGCACGTTCTTTTCTGTCTGTAATACTATTATCTTCAAAAGTCTTTTCTCTATTTAAGTCTTGTGGAATTTGAAGAATAGCCATTCCGTTAGGTTTTAAAACACGATATAATTCATGCATCGCTTTAGCATCATCAGGAATATGTTCTAAAACATGATTGCAAAAAATAACATCATAACTATTATCTTCAAAAGGAAGGTTGCAAATATCAGCTTTTACATCTGCTAAAGGAGAGTTTAAATCTGTTGTGGTATAGTCCAGATTTTTCATCTTTCTAAAGCGTTTGTAAAATGCCTGCTCTGGCGCAAAATGAAGGACACTTTTTTTTGCTGAAAAGAAATCTGTTTTACCAGTCAAATACAACCATAATAAACGATGGCGTTCTAAACTTAGTGTTGAAGGTGATAATACATTGTTACGTTGGGTGCCATATCCGTAGGGTAAAAAGGTTTTAAAGCTTTTACCATCAATAGGGTCTGTGTATTTATTTCCTTTTAAAAAAAAAGCTAAAACAGGACGAATAATATAGCTTAACCTTATAAGCAAAGGTCTTGGGATAATATTCAATATAATCTTGAAAAGTTTTTTCAAAAGCGATTATTTATAATCTTCGCGTACTGGAAAAAAGGTGTCAATTACAACACAATTTGTTAAAGCATTTGCACTATGAATAGCATTGGAAGGTATTACCGTAATAGAATCTGATTCAAGAACTTTGGTAATGCCATCAATTGTCATTTCTAATTTACCAGAAATAACTTGTGTTATTTGTTCATGTACATGAGAATGTGCTGGTAAAACCGCCCCTTCTTCAATATTAATAAGTCCTACGGTATTATTATCGGTATGAATATATTTTCCCTTTATGCCTTCAACAAGGTCCTTTTCTGGTATGTCTGAAAATTTGTGAGTCATAATTATAAAACAAGCTGTTTTTGTCTAAATTCTTCTTCTTCATTACTTTCAATACCTAAAGCATCATATATGTAAGCGAAAGTTGAAAGCAATTCCGGTTTGCCATTTATAAGTGCAACGTCGTGCTCAAAATGTGCACTAGGTTTATTATCTAAAGTAGTAATAGTCCAACCGTCTCTGTGTTGTTTTATGCGCTGAGTTCCCATATTTATCATAGGTTCAATAGCAACTACCATACCTTCAATAAACTTTTTTCCACGACCACGTTTTCCATAGTTTGGCATTTCTGGGTCTTCATGCATTTTGCTACCTAAACCATGACCAACTAATTCTCTTACTATACCATAACCATGATCTTCACAGTATTTTTGAATAGCATATCCAACATCTCCAACACGATTTCCTTTTTTAAACTCCCTTATACCAACGTATAGAGACTCTTTTGTTACTTGAAGTAGTTTTTCTGTTTCTGGGGCAATCTCACCAACAGCAAAAGTATAGGCATGGTCTCCGTAAAAACCATTCTTTAAAGCACCACAATCAATAGATATAATATCTCCTTCTACAAGAGGTTCGTTGGTAGGAAAACCATGAACTACTTGATCGTTAGGACTCATGCAAAGTGTATTAGGAAAATCATACAGCCCTAAAAATCCAGGTATAGCACCTTGAGAGCGAATATAATCTTCGGCTAACTTATCCAATTGCAGGGTTGTAACACCAGGCTTAACTTCTTTTGCTAATATTCCCAATGTTCTAGAAACAATCAAAGCGCTTTCACGCATCAACTCAATTTCTTCACTAGTTTTTACTATAATCATACTTAAAAAATAATGGCAAAGATACTTAAAAATAAAATTCTAACTATTTTGATGTTATATGACTTTTGACAGTTTTTATAATTTAAATAATAGGTAATTTTGCTGTATAAAATAAGTTAAAATGTATAAAGTAGTAAGTGCCGAAGAAGCAGTAAAGGTTATAAAGAGTAATGATAGAGTATATGTACAAGCGGCCGCTGCGGCTCCGCAATTGCTTACAAAAGCAATGTCGGATAGATATGAAGAACTTAGAAATGTTGAGGTTTGCCATTTACATGTTGAAGGTGCAGCACCTTATGCAAATCCCGATTTTAAAGATAGTTTTCACGTTAACTCTTTTTTTATAGGGAGTAATGTTAGGCATACGTTAGCAGCTGGAAACGGATCATATACTCCTGTTTTTTTAAGTGAATTGCCTTTATTGTTTAAGAGAAATATTTTATCGTTAGATGTGGCATTAATTCATGTATCTGTTCCAGATAAACATGGGTATTGTTCATTAGGGGTTTCAGTTGAAGCTACATTGGCAGCTATAGAAAACGCAAAAATTGTTATAGCTCAAGTAAATGTTCAAATGCCTCGAACTCATGGAGATGGTATAATACACCATACTGAGATTGATTTATTTGTAGAGTGCGATGAGCCAATACCAGTACATAATAACGGTGAATCTACAGATGTTGAAAATAAAATTGGAGATTATGTAGCTAGTTTAATTGAAGATAAAAGTACTTTGCAAATGGGTATAGGATCCATACCTAATGCCGTATTATCACGACTTAAAAACCATAAAAATTTGGGATTACATACCGAAATGTTCTCAGATGGAGTAATAGATTTAATTTTGAAAGATGTAATTAACGGAAATTTTAAAGGTATTAATCCTGGTCGGGCATTAGCAACTTTTTTAATCGGTTCAAAACGACTTTATGATTATGTTGATGACAATCCTTTTGTTGAAATGAGAGCGTCAGATTATGTAAATGATGTTTCAATAATTAAGCAAAATCCAAAAATGGTAGCAATAAACTCTGCTATAGAAGTAGATTTAACAGGACAAGTATGCGCAGACTCAATTGGAGCCAAAATGTACTCTGGAGTTGGTGGGCAAATGGATTATATTCGCGGAGCTTCATTAAGCGAGGGAGGTAAAGCAATAATTGCATTGCCTTCGGCAACAAAAAAAGGAATTAGCAGAATTGTACCTAGTTTAAAACCAGGAGCAGGTGTTGTTACAACACGTGCACACGTACATCATGTAGTTACAGAATATGGTATAGCTAATTTATACGGTAAAACAATAAAAGATAGGGTTAAGGCTTTAGTAGATATAGCACACCCAGACCATAGAGAATCTATTGATAAAGCTTATTTTGAATTAATTTAGAATTATTTAAAAAAGCTAAAGAAGCCTTTTTTCTTTTCAGGAATGTTTGGTTTCGTATTTGTTAGCATTTGGTATATTTCACCCCAACCAATAAAACCACCAATATTTCTATCGTCGATAAACAAATCGGCATGAATTTTTCTGCTAATATTTTTGTTATATTCTTCTTCAGCGAAACTACTGTTTACTGAGTAAAAAGCGATACCGTTTTCTTCACAAAAATTAACAGCTTCATCTAATTTATCGCCACATCTATAAGTCCATAAAATTAACCGATGCCCTTCTTCTTGCAGTTTTTTTAAAGTTTCAAAAGCAAAAAGTATAGGCTTCCCTATTTTTGGATAAGCATCTTCTACTATAGTGCCATCAAAATCTACAGCTATTATAAGCGTCTCGTTAAAATTCATTCAAATTAAAGACTTGAGTTTGTTACAAAAGTACAATAATTTATTTTTTATTTATTTAAACCAAAGCTTTCTGGGTCATGGTTTCAGGTTGAGGTATTCCCATTAATTTTAAAATAGTGGGAGCCATATCACCTAAAATACCATTTTTAATTTGTGTTAAATCGTTATCAATTAAAATAACAGGTACAGGGTTTGTAGTATGTGCCGTATTTGGTGAACCGTCTGGATTAATCATGGTTTCACAATTACCATGATCTGCAATTAACAATGTGGAGTAGCCGTTATTTAGCGCAGTATTTATAACATCTTTTACACATTCATCAACTGCTTCACATGCTTTTATTGCAGCTTCCATAACACCAGTATGTCCAACCATATCGCCATTTGCAAAATTTAAACAAACAAAATCTACATCACCTTTTTGTAATTCAGGTATTAAAGCGTCACGTAATTCGTAAGCACTCATTTCCGGTTTTAAATCGTATGTGGCTACTTTAGGTGAATTCCTTAAAATTCGAGTTTCACCATTAAATGGTTCTTCGCGTCCACCAGAAAAGAAAAATGTGACATGTGGGTATTTTTCAGTTTCAGCAATTCTAATTTGTTTTTTATGATGTTTTTCTAAAACTTCTCCTAAAGTTTCAGTTAAATTATCTTTGTTGAATATAACATTGATGTTTTTATAAGTATCATCATAATTAGTGAGCGTTACATAATGCAAATTTAATTTATGCATGTTTTGCTCATGAAAATTAGTTTGTGTTAAAGCTTCGGTTAGCTCACGACCACGATCTGTTCTAAAATTAAAAAATATTACAACGTCATCGTCCTTAATATTTGCAATAGCATGTCCTTCTTTATCAGTTAGAATAATTGGTTTTATAAACTCATCAGTAATATCATTATCATAACTTTTTTGAATAGACTTTGTAGCATTAGTTGAATTTTCGCCAATACTATTTACCAAAGCATCATAAGCTAATTTAACACGCTCCCAACGTTTATCTCTATCCATGGCATAGTAACGTCCTGTTACTGTTGCTAGTTTAGTATTTGTTTTTTCAATATGGTTTTCTAACTCTGTTATAAATCCGTAACCAGACTTTGGGTCAACATCACGTCCATCAGTAAATGCGTGCACATAAGTATTAGTTAGTCCAAAATCATTAGCAGCATCAATTAAACCTAATAAATGGTTAATGTGTGAGTGTACACCTCCATCGCTTAACAAACCTAAAAAATGTACATTTTTATTGTTGTCTTTTGCATAGTTAAATGCATCTACTAAAACTTTCTCGCTATTAAGTGTTTTGTTTTTTACGGCTAAATTTACTTTTACTAAGTCTTGATATACAATACGACCAGCACCTAAATTCATGTGCCCAACTTCGCTATTCCCCATTTGTCCTTCTGGTAAACCAACATGTAAACCATCAGTTCTTAAAGTAGCGAAAGGATATTTTTTATATAATGAATCAATAAATGGAGTGTTGGCATAATCGATTGCAGAAACTTTTGGGTCTGGAGAATTTCCCCAGCCATCCAATATCATTAAGATGACTTTTTTATTCATTTTAAAAAAAAATTAATTCATAACAAAGATACAGGAACTTTGGTGAAATTAAGTTGTGTAAACCCTTTTAACTTGTTGGTTTTATTGGTTTTTAAATGTTTTTTAGAAATCTATAAATTATCTTAAAGATTTCTAAAAATTAAGTTAAAAAATGATTATTAATGTTAATTAATGTAACAGATTAAATTTTTAGTCGTCTCTTTAGTATATCAAAAAACAAATCATTAATCAATTAAAATCTTTCATCATGAAAAAAACAATCATTATTTCTGCAATCGCATTATGTTTCTCTGTTGTATCAGTTAATGCAAAAAACACTATTGAAAATCAATCTACTTTTACTACTCAAACTACTGTAAAAGTGAATCCTTTTTGTGTATCTATTGCAAAAGGTGATATTGAAACCGTTAAAAAGCTAATTAATTTAGGAGAAGATGTGAACAAAAAATCTAATGGAATGACTCCAGCTATGTATGCAGCTAAGTTTAATAGAACAGATATTTTAAAACTTTTAATATCTAAAGGAGCTAAATTAAAAGTTAAGTCTGATAAAGGTATGACTGCTAAGAAATATGCAAAGCAATCTAATGCAAAAGAAGCTTTATCAATTATTGAAGAAGCATTAAGTTAAAATAATTAAAATTCATATAACAATTATTTAGAGCTAGTCACTCGAAAAAGCCTTGTTTTCTAACAAGGCTTTTTTTATTGATTTTTATATTTTTCTATAGATTCTTGAATTTTTTCAATTCTGTTATCTGGATCTGGATGTGAGCTTTGAAATTCTGGTACACGATTTGGTCCAGCAGCATCTTTTAAAATTTGCATAACCCCTATCATTTCTTCAGGGTTATAACCAGAATTAAGCATGAATAAAACACCCAGATCATCACTTTCCAATTCATCACCACGACCATTTTTTAATAAAGTCTGTTGTCCAATCCCGCTTACTAATCCTCCCATGTCTGCTCCTACTGAAGCACCAGTTGTAACGGTTTGCCAAAAGTCGCTTTCAGCTATGCGTTCAGCAGAATGCCGCCCTAAAACATGTCCAATTTCATGTCCTAAAACACCGGCTAATTGATCTTCATTTTCTAGTTTAGAAAATAGTGCATACGTTATAAAAATCTGTCCTCCAGGAAGAGCAAATGCATTTATAGTATTCTCGTCTGCTAAAAGATGAAACTCGTATCTGTAAGGTGTGTCTTTAGCTATGCTATTATTAATAAGTTTGTTTCCTACTTTATCAACCAAGGCTTGATATTGGTTGTTTGAATGCAACCCGCCGTGTTGTTGAGCCATTTGCGGAGCATTTTGTAATCCAATTGCTATTTCTTGATCCGATGTCATGTTAATGGTTTGGACACGTCCAGTGTACTCGTTTTTCTCTTTACTATTACATTTTTTTATAAATGCAAAAGCCACTATGGCTAAACCAATTAATAACCTAACTTTAAAATTTCTACCTCTCATCAGAATATGTTTATGATACTAAAATTACGAAAAAAAGACTTTATGTAAATAATTTGTTTTTAAGTACTAATATTAGACACAATTTTCGCCTTTTAGTCACTCATATATATTTATCCAATTTTAAATTATGTTTTACATAATGATTAGAAAATAATTATATTCACATAAAAATTATTTAATGTCTATTCAGTTTAAAATTATTGATAAGCAAAACATAAATTCTATTATACCATTAGTTCAAAAACTAAATGGAAATAAAGATACTGACGCTGTTTTAAAGCAACGTTTTTCAGAAATGATAACTCAAAATTATGAGTGTGCAGGTATTTTTGATAATGGAAAATTAATAGGAATATGTGGTTTGTGGTTTTGTACGCGACATTATTCTGGAAAAAGTGTTGAACCAGATCATGTTTTTATTGATGATACTTATCGAGGAAAAGGTTTAGGGAAACAATTTTTTGAATGGATTTATAATTATGTGAAGCTAAAAGGTTGTGAATCAATTGAGTTAAATACCTATGTAAATAATTATCCTTCGCATAAATTTTATTACAATGATGGCTTTGAAATATTAGGATATCATTTTTTTAAAAAGTTGTAGTTTTTGCTTGCAAGTAGTTTATAAGATTGTATATATTTGCATCGCTAATGCGGGAGTAGCTCAGTTGGTAGAGCGTCAGCCTTCCAAGCTGAATGTCGCCAGTTCGAACCTGGTCTCCCGCTCTTTAAGCTTCATAGAAATATGAAGCTTTTTTATTTTAAATGGCTTAATTGTGTTCCAGATTCTACTTCGTAAGGAGCTTTGTTGTATTCAAAAATACGAGCTGTTAAACTCCCATTTAAAGTAATAGAGTCATCTTGAACATGTAACCAACTACCTTCGCGCAAGCCAACTACAGGTGGCGTATTGTAACAATGAAACTCTTTAATTCTTGTTTCTCTAGTTTCTCCCATATGTTTGCTATTCGTGTCTGGGTCTAAATAATGAGGATTAATATTAAAAGGCACTAACCCTAAAGTATTAAAGCTAGGTGGATAAACTATTGGCATATCGTTAGATGTTTTTATTGTTAGCCCACAAATATTACTACCAGCACTTGTACCTAAATAGGGGGTGCCGTTAGTAACGGTTTCTTTTAAAACATCAATCAAATTATTTTTGTATAACTGATTTACCAAAACAAAAGTATTGCCACCACCAGTAAAAATGGCTTCTGCATTTTTAATGGCTTCTACAGGGTTTTCAAAAGTATGAATGCCTACTGCTTTTTTATCAATTTTAGAAAATGCTACTTCTACTTTTTTAGTGTACTCATCGTGAGATATTCCACCAGGTCTCGCGTACGGAATAAATAAAACTGTTTTTGCATTTTTAAAAAAGCGAGTTAATTCATCTAAAATATAGTCTAAATAATCACTTCCGTGTAATGTAGAAGTGCTAGCAATAATTAAGTTTTTCATGAGTTAAATATATATATATAACAAAACTAAGCAAATGTTGGTTTTAACAAAAGTTTAAAGCGGTTTTTCATTTTCTTTAAGATTTGAAGTGCTTTCTTTATACAATAAAACAAAAGTATTGAGACAACTATTACTGCTTTGTATACTAGTTCTTTTTTGTGATTCATTAATGAGTCAGAATATTGAACGCGTTGAAGTTAAAGGTGTTATTCTTGCGGACAATAAAGATGTGGAAAACGTTACTATTTATAATACATCATCCAATAAAGGCACAATAACTAATGTTAAAGGAGAATTTACTATTAGAGTGGCTTTAAATGATATTATTGAAATATCTGCTCTACAGTTTCAAACAGTTTCTGTTAATATTGATGCCGAAGCAATTCAATCAAAACAATTAAAAATACATTTAGTAGAACAGGTTAATAAGTTAGACGCTGTTTTACTATCATCTGGACTTTCAGGGAATATGGAAACAGATATATTAAATGTTAAGACTGTTAAATCTATAACTGTGGATATGGGTAACATGAATGTAGATTTTGAGTATAATGATATAAAAGCTTTTGATAACTCGGTTGTAAATAATCATTTAACAGCAATATTAGACCCAGAAGCGCGCAACTATTTACCTGATGCTGGTAAAATACTTAAGTTAATATTCAAAAAAAATCCATTACGTATTCAAAAAAAACTTTTTAGAGAACAAGTGGTAGAAAAACCCTCTAGAGATTTACTAGATGTTTATTCTAACAAAAACCTTAATGAAACTTTTAATATACCTCTAGATAAGATTGAGCAATTTTTAGCATTTATTGATAAAAACGGAATGAATTTTGAACTTTTAAAAGATGAAAACGAAGTGTATTTAATTGATTTCTTAATTAAACAAAGCAAAGAATTTTTGAAGTTGAAAGATGCAAAACATTAAGTGCTTTACTTTATTTATGCTATTGTTTAATTTTCAAATAGCCGCATCTCAATCTGTTGAAATTTATGGAAAGGTTGAGAGTAATGTTAGTGTTGAAAATATTCATGTAATAAACAAAACGGCGCAAATTTTTACAACAACAAATAAAATAGGCGAGTTTAAAATTGTTGCGAAATTAAATGATACGCTAATGTTTTCGTCAATTCAACATATTCCAAAGCTTATTATTGTTAACAATAATACAATTCTAATTAGAAAGCTAACTGTAAAACTTGAAGAGCAAATAAATATGCTGGATGAGGTTATAGTTGGAAAAGTGCTAACAGGAGATTTACTATCTGATGTTGAAAATGTAGAGGGAGATCCACCAATTAATTTTTTTGATGTTGGAATACCTGGGTATAAAGGCAAACCTGCAACACAAAGTGAAAGACGCCTTAGTGAAGCTGGAGAGTTTAAGCCAAAAATGCTTTTAGGACTTCTAACAGGAGGGATTCCTTTAAATCCAATATTGAATGGAATTTCAGGCAGAACAAAAATGTTAAAAAACAGAGTGAAGCTTGAAGCAGATGATGAACTGTTAGGTAAGATAAAAGTAAGGTTGTCTGAGAGTTTTTTTAGTATTTATGAACTTGATGAAAGTAAACGCGTAGATTTTTTTTATTTCTGTCAAGAAGATGAAAATTTCAACAATAGATGTAAAGGTAAAAGTGATATTGAAATTTTTGAATTTTTAAGAGAAAAGCTAATAACATATAAAAGCAATCTTAAAATTGTTAATGATTGATTTACACGTTATGCGTTAGGGATAGTAGCGGCATCCTTTTTTGAGCTTAACTATAAGTTTGTTTTGAAACTTATTTTAAAATATATAGAAATACTTGATGAGATACTGAAACAAGTTCAGCACAAGAAAGATATAGCGGAAAGCCCGACCTTTAGGTAACGCCCAAATAGTTTGAATGTTTTTTTGGAATGCTTTTTGAAACTAGCAACCTAAAATAATTACTTTAGCAAAAAATAAGCATGAAGTTTACAAAGTCTCTTTTATTCCTTTTAATAATTCCGTTAGTGGCATTTACTACGGCGCATAAATATTATGTTAGTGTTACCCAAATAAATTATATAAAAGAGAAAGAATCGGTACAAATAACATCGAGAATATTTATTGATGATTTTGAAAATTTATTACGCAAACGTTATGATGAAAATATAACATTAGCTGGTAAAAATGAACTAAAAATTGTTGATACTTATATTGAAAGGTATTTAAACGACAAAATTAAGATTAAGATTAATAATAAGGATGCAAAATTTAATTTTATAGGTAAAGAATATGATGCCGATATTATGCGGTGTTACCTTGAAATAGAAGGTGTTAAAGCTATAAATTCATTTCAAATTACAAACCAATTATTATTCGATTTATATGAGGAGCAACAAAATATTGTTAAAACAAAAATAAACTCTAAACAAAAAAGTTATTTGCTTATTCATCAAAAAGATAATGCTTTGTTAAACTTTAATTAAAATAAAGTTAATACTCTCTAAAATTTATTATTTTCGAACGCTTTTAAACAAAAAAATGAATGTTTTAAAGCTAATTTTATTATATAAAAAGAATATTTAAAATGAAAAAACTTGCCTATTATTTATGGTCTGTAGCATTTATTACTACAGGTGCTTTTGCCCAAAATCAAGAAGAACAAAAGCCTCAAGAAGGACATGCAAATACTAATAAATTTAAGCAATTGTATGATGAGTTTTCTACTCCAAATATGTATAGGGCAGCCTCTGGAGCTCCTGGTGTAGCTTACTATCAGCAACAAGCTGACTATAAAATGGACATTGTTTTAGATGATAAAAATGCAAAATTATCTGGTTTCGAAACCATAACTTATACTAATAATTCTCCAGATGTTTTAAAGTACGTTTGGGTACAATTAGAACAAAACCAAAGAGCAAAAGACTCTAAGTCGCCTTTAATTGAAGGTAGCGGTGTTGCCCCAGTTCAAACACCAGCGCAATTTACTGCTGATTATATGCAAGAACCTTTAGAAAGAGGATTTAATATTCTTGAAGTTAAAGATGTAAATGGGAAACCTTTAAAGCATATGATTAATAGAACCATGATGCGAGTAGAATTGCCAAAGGCTATGAAGTCTGGTGATAAATTCTCGTTCTCAATCAAATGGTGGTATAATATTAACAATCATGTTGATGAGGATGGACGTTCTGGCTATGAGTATTTTCCAAAGGATGGTAATAAAGCGTATGTTATAGCTCAATTTTTTCCAAGAATGGCTGTATATAGTGATGTAGAGGGGTGGCAAAACTCACAATTTTGGGGTCGCGATGAGTTTGCTTTACCATTTGGAGATTACGAAGTAAATATTACAGTACCAGCTGACCATATTTTAGATGGAACAGGTAAGCTTGTAAATAGGAAAGAAGTGTATTCTAAAACGATGATGCAACGCTACGAACAAGCAAAAAAATCTTATGATGAGCCAGTAATTATTGTTACTCAGGCTGAAGCTGAAGCTTCTGAAAAAAGTTTTTCAAATGAAACTAAAACTTGGAAATTGCATGCTGAAAATGTGCGTGATTTTGGTTTTGCAACATCAAGAAAATTTATTTGGGACATGATGGCTGTTAAAATTGGAAGTAAAGATGTTATGGCAGTATCAATGTATCCTAAAGAAGGAAATCCACTTTGGGAGCAATGGTCTACAAAAGCTGTGGCTAGTACTTTAGAATCGTATTCAAGAATGACTTTTGATTACCCATACCATAAAGCCATTTCTGTACATGCAAAAAGTCAAGGCATGGAGTACCCAATGATTTGTTGGAATTTTGGTCGACCAGATGAAGATGGTAATTATAGCGATCGTACTAAATATGGTATGATGGGAGTTATTATTCATGAGGTTGGACATAACTTTTTTCCTATGATTGTAAATAGTGATGAACGCCAATGGACATGGATGGACGAAGGGTTAAATACTTTTGTACAATATGTTGCAGAACAAGATTTTGGAAAAAAATACCCAAGTGCATTATCGTCGCAACACAAAGCGTTTCCATCAGATCGTGGACCTGCTCATATGATTGTACCATACATGGGTGGTAATCAAGATTATATTGCACCAATTATGACTAAAGGGCTTAACACCTATCAATTTGGAAATAACGCTTATGGTAAGCCAGCAACAGCTTTAAATATTTTAAGAGAAACTGTTATGGGTCACGAGTTATTCGATTATGCATTTAGAGAATATGCACAACGTTGGATGTTTAAACACCCAACACCTGAAGATTTCTTTAGAACTATGGAAGATGCTTCAGCTTTCGATTTAGATTGGTTTTGGAGAGGATGGTTTTACACAACCGATTGGGTAGATGTAGGTGTAAAAGAAGTAAAAAAATACTATGTATCATCTGGCCCTAATCAATACATCAAAGATTATTTAAAAAAGCAAAATAGAAAAGTAAGTGATTTACGTCCATTAGTTTATATGGTTGAAGAAGGTAGTGAAGAGTTTAAAGAGGAGATGAAAAATGGAACTCCAGATGAAAATTCAACAACTCTTAAGGAGTATATTATGGATAATTTCACTCCTGAAGAACAAAAAAGTATTAAAGCACCCAAATATTTCTATAATATTACGTTTGAAAAACCAGGAGGTTTAGTAATGCCTATTATTGTAGAGTATAAATATGCTGATGGAACATCAAAAAAAGAAACGTATCCAGCACAAATTTGGAGGTTTAATGATAACGAAGTTAGTAAAGCAATAGCTTCAGATAAAGAAATTGTTAGTATCACTGTTGACCCTAATAAAGAAACAGCAGATATTGATACATCAAACAATTCTTGGCCTAAAGAGATCAAACAAAGCGAGTTTGATCAATTTAAAGACAAAGTAAAAGGATAAATTTTATTTAAAAGCCAACTTTAATAGTTGGCTTTTTTTATTCTATCAAAACAACTCACTATATTTGTACTGTGATTTATCAACCTACATTTTTATTCATTAGCGGAGGAGAAATAGCTTTTATACTATTTATAGTTATTATGGTTTTTGGTGCCGACAAATTACCTGAAATAGCTCGTGGTTTAGGTAAAGGCATGCGTACACTTAAAGATGCAACGAACGATATTAAACACGAGATTACTAAAACAGCCGAAAACAACGGGATAGATACCAGCATTACTAAAGATGTAAAAAAAGAGCTGGATAAAGTAAAAGAAGATCTTGATGATTTTACAGGCTCCGTAAAACGTAAGCTTTAGGCTTTTTTTTACTTTTTTGCGCTCACTTTCGTCGAATGAACGGTATAATTTAGGTTTTTAACGATTATTTTCAATTACGCTTCGATTGAAAAATATATTGTACTTCCAAATCTAAAATAAAACCAAATGAGAACAATCCTACTTATATGTTTTCTTGGTAGCACTATTTTATCTTTTAGTTTCGAGGATAAAAATATTATTGTTAAGATTGATAGTATAAATGCTGCGGCACTAAAATCTTATTATGATAATGAGATAGAAAAGGCGCTACATTCAATAAACAAATCTAAGAGATTATCAGAATCTGTTGATGATGTTTATGGTAAAGCACTATCAAATTTTATTCAAGGTCAAATTTATGCATCTATACAAGAGTATGAAGCTGCAGAGAGTAGATTTGTTACTTCACTTAAACTATCGCTAGAAATAAAAGATAATTATTTAATAGCATATTCTTATTTAAATTTAGGAAGACTACATAGAGTTAAAAACTTAATTGATGAAGCTCAACCCCATTTTCAAAAAGCTTTAGAATACACCTTAAAAGGCGATGTTAGAGATCATCATAACTTAGATAAGCAACATAATTTATTATTTAATATTCAAATTGATTTATGTCAAGTTTATTTAAAAAATGACTTAATAGAAAAAGCGCTTACATATCTTTTAAGAGCTGAAGATAATTTGAGTAAATTCAATGCTGACCCTAATACATATGGCTATTTTAATTATACTCATGGATTGTATTTTCTTAAGAAAGAATTGTACAGTAATGCAACTAATAAATTTAATGAAGCACTAGCATATTTATATGAGAATAACAAAAGTAATAGACAAGATTATAATTTGCTTTTGATTCATATCTATGGGAAATTAGCATTTTCGCTAGATAAGCAAGGCTTAGACAAGCTAGCTTATAATGCACTATTGAAATACAATAATTATAATGATATTAGAAACGTTGAGCTACAAAAAGCTAGAAATAACATTGTAGAGTCTAAGTTTCTAATTCAAGATTATAAAAATGATGCTCAAATAGCAAATACAGAAAAGATTCAGCAAATTGAAATAACAAATAAGGTTAAAAAACTAAATATAATTATCATAATTATTTTAGTTCTTTTTCTTACCCTGTCTGTTACTCTTTATCGAAATTATGTTTCAAAAAGAATTTTATCTAATATTTTAAAAACTCAGAATGAAAAATTAGAAATTGCTAGAAATGAAGCGGTAAAACTATCTGATTTAAAATCTAAATTTATATCTAATGTTACACATGAATTAAGAACACCACTTTACGGTGTTGTAGGCATTACAACACTACTTCTAGAAAACAATGATTTGAATGAAGATGATAATAAACTTATAAAATCACTAAAGTATTCAGGAGATTATCTTTTGAATTTAGTTAATGATATTTTGGAGTTTAGTAAAGTTGAATCACAAAAAATAGAATTAAAAAGCACTCCGATAAATTTAAATAATCTAATAAAAAATATAGTAGACTCTTTTGATTTTAGACTAAAAGAAACAAATAATAAAATTAATGTATTAATAGATAGGCAAATCCCACCTTATATAAAGTGCGATAAGGTAAGACTATCTCAAGTTTTGATTAATTTAATTGGTAACAGTATAAAGTTTACGAAAAATGGATGGATTAACATACGAGTAATAAAGATAGATGAAGATTTAGATAATGTTAGCCTTCGTTTTGAGATTGAAGATAATGGATGTGGTATTCCGGAGAATAAATTTGATTCCATTTTTGACAATTTTTCGCAATTGGATGATGATAATAATGTTAACTATCAAGGTACAGGTTTAGGCCTTTCTATTACTAAAAACTTGATAGAGTTGTTCGGTAGTAAAATAGAGTTAAATAGTGAAGTTGGTGTTGGTACAATGTTTAGCTTTAATTTAAGTTTTCAAATTGATACAAATGAAATGGATAATGTTAAACCTAGATACAAGGCAAAAACAAAATTATTAAATAAAACATATAAAGTATTAGTAGCTGAAGACAATAAGATAAACCAAATAGTTACTCAAAACTTGTTGAGTAAGGCAAATTATGAAACGGTTTTAGTAAGTAATGGCTTAGATGCTTTAAATACTATTAAAAAAGAGATGTTTGATTTGGTTTTGATGGATATCAATATGCCTATTATGAATGGTGTTGAAGCAACAAATTGTATAAGAGAATTTAATGCACAAGTACCTATAATTGCATTAACAGCATCAAATATTGATAGTATTAAAAAAGATCCTGATAGTAATGTTTTCAACGATATTATATGTAAACCATTTGATAATTATGAATTTTATCAAGTAATTGAAACAAATATTCAAGCTAGTAAAGCAAAAGTGTCTGAAAAGGATAAACTTAAAAAAGCGTGTTGAAATATATTAATCAATAGATTAGAGTTTTCTACTAATAGTTAAACCATCCCTAATTGGTAATACTACAGTTTCAACCCTTTTATCATTTTTTAATAGGCGATTATACTCTATTAAAGCAGGAGTAGAAGTATCTTCTTTTTTAAATGATGTTTCTAATATTTTGCCACTCCATAGTACATTATCAGATAAAATAATGCCTCCAGTATTTAATTTATCAATTATAGCATCAAAATAATTAGGGTAATTTTCTTTATCGGCATCAATAAAAATTAAGTCAAAAGTTTTATCAAGCTTCGGAATAATCTCTAAGGCATTACCCAAATGCTGAACTATTTGTTTCCCATAGCCAGATTTATCAAAATACTTTCTAGAAAAATCGTATAGCTCTTCATTAACATCTATTGTATGTAGCTCGCCACTGGCTTGCATACCTTCAGCCAAACACAAAGCTGAGTAGCCTGTATAAGTCCCTATTTCTAGTATGTTTTTTGGGTTGACTAATTTAGAAATCATACTCAATATACGCCCTTGGTAATGCCCACTAAGCATACGAGGCTGCAATATTTTCTGGTAAGTCTCTCTGTTAAGTTCTTGTAATAATTCAGGCTCGTTTTCTGAATGAGCTACAACGTAATCATCTAATTTTTCAGGTATAAAATGCATTAGTCATTTTTAATGAACGCCAGACATCATGTTTTTGATTATTGGCGAAATTAACAATGCAAAGATACCAACAATAATAGTAATTACACCAAAGCTCGCATACACAGATAAGTAAGAATATAGTTGTTGAAAATTATCACTATTTTGAGTTGCTATTTCTGGTGTGATACCAGTTATAAATTCAACGATGTCACCAAACAGTCCTTTTGTAAACACATTGGTTTCTCCCTCATTTACAGTTGTTAATTTGGCTATTTTACCAGCAAAAAAATGACCATAAAAATTTGCGGAGAACCAAACACCCATAATAAATGATACATATTTTAGTGGAGACAGCTCTGTCATTTTTGAAAGACCTATAGGGGATAAAAATAACTCGCCAATAGTTAATACCATATACCCAACAATTAAATAAAGCATTGAGGTTTTTGCAAATGCATCAACGCTATGAGCTGATAATGCAAAAATTAGAAAGCCTAAGCCTAAAAACATTAACCCTAAGCCAAATTTAATAGCAGAATTTGGGTTTGCTTTTCGCTTATTTAAATAGGTCCATAATAACGAAAAAGGAATAGCAAATAGCATTATAAAGCCAGCGTTAATACTATTTGTGCCTGCTGCATCCATGCCTACTAAGTTTACATTTCTATCGGCAAATAGTGTTAATGAACTTCCTGCTTGTTCAAAAATAGCAGAGAATAGTGCGTAAAGAGCTGTAAAATATACAGCAACTATTAAACGTTTTTTTTCTGTTAAACTAACCGTAGTTAAAATGTAAATAATATAGATAATTAAAAAAGCAGAAACTACCCAAACTAGATAGTGTTCAAATTGATGGTAGTTAATAATTAAAGCAAAAATTGGAACGGCTAAAAATGCACATATAGTAATTATTGCTCCTTTTGGGATTCCTAAGTGTTTTTGTTTATAAAGGTTTTCATCAGGAACCAAGCCTTTATTTTCAAATACATTATTTTTAAGCCCGCTCTTAAAAACTAATAATCCAGCCACCATACCTATACCCGCAAGTACAAATCCGTAATGCCAACCATAAGAAGCTGCAACCCAAGCACACATTAGTGGTGCAACAGCAGCTCCAAAGTTTATTCCTAAATAGAAAATGGTAAACCCCGAATCTCGTCTATGATCTCCTTGTTTGTATAAGTCGCCAACAAATGAAGAAATATTGGGTTTAAAAAAACCATTACCAACAATGATAAGCCCTAGTGAACCGTAAAAAAAGATTGGATGCTCAAAAGTTAAAAAGAAATGCCCCAAGGCCATTAAAATACCTCCTAATAAAATGGCTTTTCTAAATCCAAGGATTTTATCTGCAAGTATACCTCCAATCATAGGAGTAACATAAACTAATGACATGTAAGCAGCATAAACACCAAAGGCCATATCGTCTGTAAATAATAATTGCTTGGTCATATAAAGAACCAAAAGGGCACGCATTCCGTAAAATGAAAAACGTTCCCAAAGTTCAGCAAAAAATAAGTAGACTAAGCCTTTTGGATGCCCAAAAGCTTCATTTGATTTAGTGGTATGCATCTGTTCTGTTTTTTGATTTGAAGGCAATGTATTTTAAGGCATCGTCAATACAGAATGATGTAGTAATTTATAGTAAATTATAATAGATTGTGCTTAATTGTAACTGAAGCTTTAAGCGTTACAAAGTGACTTATATTCCTTGTTTTCTGGAATTTTATAGAACTCTTCTAGTAGTGTAGCGTCAATGTTTATGTTATCTGGAATCATACGCAATCTATAACGACCTTCACCAATAAATGTAAAAAGATCACGCCTTTCTAATAGTTGAGTTGTATCTAATTGTAAAATAGAATTAATATTCTCAATAATTCTTGTTAAGTAGGTTTGGTTTTTTATTTCACCACCTAAACTTATAAAGATACTTTGCGAATTACCTTCCCCATATTTTCTTCTTATTGCAAATTTTAGTAAGTTTTTATACTGAGTGGTTTTAGAACCAAAGTCTATAGTTTGATCAAAAACACCTTTAGTTGGAATACTAATCTTTACCAAGCTCCAATCCATAAAACTAATAGTCATTTCATTGGGTTTGGGCATATTCGCTAAACGAATAACCCAAGTAGTTGCTAATACTAAAAAGACTGATATTAAAGATGCTTTAGCGATTATTTTTAAAAAATTATTACTGAATTCATTTCCAACATTGATAAATACACTAGAGATTTGTGAGGCGACAATTAAAAGCATTATTAAAACTGAAATAACACCAACAATTTTTAAACCTCTATGTGAAAATGTTCTGTATAATGAAATTCCTAATAAGTAGCATAGAAAACCTGTTAACAATAAATCTGGAATTGCGCTTATCTTAATTCCGGTTTGAATGTTATTTTCTTGAAGGAAAAAGGAAAGGAAAAAAGTTGCAAAAGAAGTGATAGCTATCACAATTAAAATAAGAGTTACATTCTTTTTGTTATTATAAATAAATTTTGGGGCATAATAAAAATAGAATAATGCCAATAGCAAAAACATATTATTAATGATAGAAAACAAATAAATACCGAATTGAAAACTAATTGTTTTTTCGAAAGAAAATAGATTTCCAGTATAAGACCAACAACCAGAAAGTACCCAAACAAACATGGCGAGACTTAGATAAAGCAATCCTTTGTCTACGCGTTTTTGGGTGTCATCTTCTTCAAGAATTTGTTTAAAACGAAGCCTAATATTATACCAAATTGCCAAAAGTAAAATGGCTCCAACTAAAGAAATGAAAATATGAGATAATATATAAAATTCAGATACTTCAGTCATTATATGTTACCCTAATATTTTTTTAACTAAATTTTTCTTAGCAATTTCATCATTTCCAAATAGCCAACGAAGGACATTGTCTTCCCATATATCATCATATTGCTTTTGATTAATAATGTCTCTATCAATAGCTAAATCTAATAATTTACCTGGATACGATGATTGGGCATCGCTTTCCATCTCACCAAGAGGATAAGGATCATCCAGTCCCATAATAACTTGATTAGAACCTTGGCGATCAATCATTAATTTTAGAGAATCAGTGTCATGTACTAAAGTGTCAAAATAAATATTTGGGTGTCCAACAGCTTTTCGCGGATGGTGTTTGCCCTCAAACAAGTCTGGTCTACCATCAAATCCTTGAATACGTCTACCTAAATTCATTTGTGCCAATTGCCCTCCATGAGCAAAACAAGTTCTAATATTAGGAAACCGCTCTTGCATACCATTTAATGTGTAAAAATGATAGGCATCTCCGCATTGAGCAAGCATCCAAATAAGGTGAAAACGCCACGCCGTATTTTCTAGGTTTATCATTTTATCACCATCGTACGGGTGAATTTCAATAGCTAATTTATACTTGTCAGCCATTTCAAAAATTGCATCATTTTCTTTATCAAAAACTGATCGCCATTGTCCAATAGAATCCATAAAATGAGTTGGAAGACATAAAACTTTCATGTCTAACTGTTCAACACAACGTTCAATTTCCCATAAAGCACCTTGGATAAATCCTGGATGTACTACAAAACCACAGGTGAATTTATCAGGATTATCATGTTGCACTTTAGCATTAAAATCATTTTGAAAGCGCAAAGCTTTTTTCATTTCTTCTAAACGCAACCCATTGCCATATAATTGAGACAGATTTAAAACAACGGCATGGTCAAGTTTGTTTCTTTCCATCCATTCTAATTTTTCATCTAGGAAAAAACTGGAATGTGTAACAGGTCTTTTCCATCCTTTTTGAAGCATATGTTTGCGTTCATCATCAACCCAAAATATTTCTTTTTCCTTCATAAACTGAGGAATTTCTTCAGGATAAGGGAGTAAATGCGAATGCCCGTTAATGCGGAGTTTTTGTTTCATAAATTAGTCTTCCAATTTAATTTTCTTTGGCGGCTGCATCACTTCACCACAATTTGGGCAAGAGCGCTTATCATTATCGCTATAGTAATTATCAAAAATTTTAGGCATATCAGTTTCAATATTGTCTAGCGTAAAATCTTCTTCATATAATTTAGTTGTACAATTTTCACAAAACCAAAGTAAAGCGTCTTGTACTCCTTTTTCTCTCGGATACTCAATGACTAAACCTACTGTATTAGCGCCTCGTTGTGGAGAATGAGGTACTTTTGGAGGTAATAAAAAAATCTCACCTTCTTTTATATGAATATCTTTGGGTGTGCCTTTATCAATGATTTTTAAAACAATATCTCCTTCAACTTGGTAGAAAAACTCTGGAGTTTCATTATAGTGATAATCCTTTCTGCTATTTGGTCCACCAACTACCATTACAATGAAATCGCCATCTTTCCAAACGACTTTATTACCCACAGGAGGTTTTAGTAAATGTCTGTTTTCATCAATCCAAGCTTTAAAATTTATTGGTGGATATACTTTACTCATGATTTTATTTTTATGTTGTCTTTAAAGTTACAAAGATTTTGTGCGTCCGCCATCAACCGGAACGTTAATTCCGTTAACATAGCCTGCTGTTTCACTTGCTAAAAAAGTTATAACATTTGCAGTTTCCTCTGGCTTTGCAAAGCGTTTAGCTGGCGTATAATTTTTCATTATTTCTGCCATCTCTTCAATACTTCTGTCTTCTTGTGTTGCCTTAATTTTAATGATTTCATTTAAACGCTCTGTTTCGGTAAACCCAGGCAACACGTTATTTACAGTAATACCAAAAGCACCAACTTCAATAGATAATGTTTTACTCCAATTGCCAACAGCTCCTCTAATGGTGTTACTTACACCCAAACCAGGAATGGGCTCTTTAACCGATGTAGAAATGATATTAATAATTCTACCAAAACCTACTTCTTTCATAAAAGGAATAGTAGCTTGAGCTAAAACATGATTACATTTTAAGTGCTGTATAAACGCATTATCAAATTCCTCAAGTGCTGCTGTTAAAATAGATCCGCTTCTTGGCCCACCAGTATTATTTATAACAATATGGAATCCATGATTTTTCTCTATAAATTTAATGACTTGTTCTTGTAACTCTCTTGGGTTTGAAAAGTCTGCAACTATATAACTATGGTTTCTGTGTTCTGGTAATTCTGCTAAAACTGCTTTGAGTTTTTCCCTATTTCTTGCTACTAAAGTTACATTTACACCTTCAGAAGCTAAAGCCATTGCAGTTGCTTTTCCAATGCCTGCTGTACTTCCGCAAACCAAAGCGTTTTTATTATTTAAGTTTAAATTCATATTATTCGTATATTATTTTTGCGCGTTTACTTAATTTTTCCATTAACTTTTCAGGGCTTTTTATAGCAGTAAACCCAAATTTCTCATATAATGTATGGGCGTCTCTTGTTGCTAACATCCATTTGTCAATAGCCTTTAACTCTGGAAAATTAATTATTTTATCAATTAATAATTTTGAGTAACCTTTGCCTTGATAATCTTCAATAACAAAAACATCTAAAAGGTAAGCAAAAAACACTTTATCGGTCATAACTCTCGTGTAGGCAATTTGCTTTCCGTTATGAAATAAACCAAAATTAATGGTGTTCTCAGAGGCTATTTTTTGCTCTTCAAAGGTTCTTGATTCCCCCCAATACGAGTTTTTAATAAACGTATAGATAAGCTCTAAATCCATATCGTTAAAATCTGATGAAAAGTAAATATTGTCTTCTAGTGCTACCATAAGATTAATACTTAATACAAACATTCTTAGCTTCAGTAAAAAAGCGAAGCGCTTCAAAACCACCTTCGCGACCAACTCCAGACGCTTTTACGCCACCAAAAGGCGTACGTAAATCACGCATCATCCAAGTATTTACCCATATTATACCAGCTTGTAATTGATTGCTCATTCGCATGGTGCGTTTTAAATCATTAGTCCATAATGTAGCCGACAAACCATATTTTACCTTGTTGGCTATCTGTAAAACATCATCTTCAGTATTAAAAGGCATAATAGTTACGACTGGTCCAAATATTTCTTCTTGATTTACCCTACATTCATCAGTTTCAACTTCAATAACAGTGGGTTCTAGGTAATATCCACCCTCAAAGTCTTTAACAGTAACATCGTTTCCACCACATAAAATGGTTCCATTTTCTTCTTTAGCAATTTGAATGTACTCTTTTACTTTTTCTAAATGCGGTTTAGAAACTAAAGCCCCAATATTTGTATCATTTTCAGAAGGATGCCCAACTTTAAGTTGTTTTACTTTTGCAACAAAATCTATTTTAAATTTTTCATAAATAGAAGCTTCCACAAAAATTCTACTTCCACATAAACAAATTTGCCCTTGATTGGCGAATGATGAACGTACAGTAGTTTCTAACATATCGTCATAATCACAGTCAGCAAAAATGATGTTAGGGTTTTTGCCACCAAGTTCTAATGATAGTTTTTTGAACATGGGAGCTGCAACTTTGGCAATATCTGCACCTGTTGCTGTTCCTCCTGTAAAGCTAATGGCCTTAATATCTGGGTGTTCAATTATGGCTTGTCCTGTTGTTGTTCCTAATCCATGAACAATATTTAAAACACCTTTTGGGAGGCCAGCCTCATTTAGTATCTCACTCAATAAAAAAGCTGTTAAGGGTGTAACTTCACTAGGCTTTGCAACAACACAATTACCTGCAGCTATTGCAGGAGCTATTTTCCAAGTAAAAAGATAGAGTGGTAGATTCCAAGGAGAAATACAACCAACTACACCAATAGGTTGACGAAGTGTGTAGTTTATAGCTTGTTGTCCAACGCTTTCGTGACTTTCGCTAGCAAATTGTGTAATAGCATTGCCAAAGAATCTAAAATTACTAGCAGCTCGAGGGATATCAACTGTTTTTGCTAAACTAGCGGGTTTTCCATTGTCTTTGCTTTCGGCTTCGGCAAAGCGTTGTAAATTTTCTTCTAGTAATTCTGAAATCTTTATTAAGATACGACTACGTTCTTCCAATGTGGTTTGCGACCAAGTTGGAAATGCAGATTTTGCTGCGATGTATGCATTTTCTACATCTTCTTTTGATGAGTTTGGTATTTGCCCATAAACTTCTCCATTCGATGGATTGTAATTGTCAATCCATTCGTTAGCAATGGGAGGCATAAATTTTCCGTTTATGTAATTTTGGATGTTAATCATGAGATGATTGTTTGTCTGGTCGAGCGTAGTCGAGACCTACTTTTGTTTCTGAATTGAAATTAAAATGTGTAGCATTTCTACATTCTGCAAGTATTTGTAGCATGTCAAAATCTCCATTTGCCAATGCTAGTTTCTTTTTCCCACTCCATTTTTTAATTTTCTTTTCAAAATAGATAGCTTGATTTATATCATTGAATTCTTGATGAAATATTAAATCTAAAGGTCGTCTTTTAAATGTAAAACAATTTTTATTTAAACCTTTTTGGTGTTCTTCAAATCTTCTAGATAAATTATTTGTAACTCCTGTGTAAGTTAAACCATCAGAACATTTTAATATATATACAAAATATAGTTTCATAAAAGACCTCTCGACTGCGCTCGAGGAGACATTTAGTTTGTTATTTAATTTCTAACATAAGCCATCACCTTAATTTCTACAACCAAATCTGGATGTGGTAATTGGTGTACTGCAACAGTTGTTCTTGTCGGACCAGTTTCTGCATTAAAAAATTCTGCGTATGCTTTATTATAACCTGCAAAATCATTCATATTAACTAAAAACGATGTAACATCAACCACATCATTCAAAGTAGCACCTTCTTTAGCTAGACTTTTTTCAATGTTTTGTATAACCTCACGGGTTTGAACTTCAATATTTAAACGTTTGGTTCCCATTTCATCAATAATATCTACACCAGCAATGGTGTTGTCTGCTCGTCGAGAACTGGTGCCAGATACAAATATAAAATCGCCAACCCGTTTTGTGTGTGGATAAGCGCCTCTTGGTGTTACTTTAGTTCCTGCGGAAGCAGGAATCTCATTTTTGTTGTTACTCATATTTTTTCTTTTTATTTGTTCATTTTGTCTTGATACAAAACGAACCAAAAAATCATATTGAAATAAGGAAATTCCTGTGGAACATTCTCTTTCGGAATTTCGTGCTTAAAGCTTCGCTTTGCATCTCCATTCCTTCGTTCATTATTTCTGCATTTCAATATTCAATTCTCCGAATTGATTTAGGACTTGACTTACCTAAATTTATACTTTTCCTAACTCCTAACTCCTAACTCCTAACTCCTAACTCCTAACTCCTAACTCCTAACTCCTAACTCCTAACTCCTAACTTTAGTGTAATCCAGCAATTCTATCGTCTTCCAAAATAGCTTTGGTTTCTTGTTTTACTTTGTCTAAAATTATTTTTAAGCCTTCTTTTAAATCTATTTTGCTATCAGAAAGTAAATTTAAAATAGCTTTGTCTTGAGCTCTTCCTTTTAGCATGGCTTCTTTATATCCAATATCTTCATTAAAAGTTACTAATGAGTATTTTGATGAATATTCATTAGGAAAATTTTGCTCTAAAGTCATTTCCAATTTACGCTTTTCTTGGAATATAGTTTTAGCTACATGATCTTTCATTTCATGAAAATTATCAATAGCTAAATCTGCAATAGCGTCGGTGTCTTTTTTGCGCTCCTTTTCGTAAGCGGTAAAAGTAGCTTCCCAATTTCCTAAGTTTTTATCTAATACTTTGTCAAACTCAACAACATCTTCAAAAGAGGCATTCATCCCTTGTCCGTAAAACGGCACAATGGCATGAGCAGCATCACCCATTAAAAGCGTATTACCTTTATAATGCCAAGGAGAACATTTTACAGTACCCAAAGGTGATGTTGGATTTTCAAAGAAATCATCAATTAAATTTGGCATTAATGCCAAGGCATCAGGGAATTCTTTTTGGAAAAATTCTAAAACTATTTTTTCTGTTGTTAGATTGTTGAAATTGTACTCGCCTTCATCATAACTTAAAAATAGAGTAACCGTAAAACTACCATCTAAATTTGGTAAAGCGATAAGCATAAAAGATCCACGAGGCCAAATATGAAGCGCGTTTTTATAGGCTTTATAATCGCCATTTTCTTTAGGAAGAATACTTAACTCTTTATAACCATGTGTTAGATAATCTTGGGAAAAGCTGAACAAAAACTTTTTACCTAAATAATAGCTTTTTCGCATTGCAGAACCTGCACCATCAGTAGCTATAATTACATCAGCATCTTCTACAAACTCATCTTTGGTTTTGTAATCTTGAAATAGGGCAGTGGTTTTTTCAAAATCGACTGATTTACATTTTTTATTGAAGTAAATAGAAACATTTTTATGCTTTTCGGCTTCGGTTAAAAGCAATCCATTAAGTTCTCCACGAGAAATTGAATTAATGTATTCATGTTCTCGCCCACTGTAATTTGATAAATTTGTGTTTCCTTTTTTATCATGAATCATTCTGCCATTCATAGGAATACAAAGTGCTTCTACTTTGTCTTCAATACCAACAAGTTTCATGGCTTTATTACCTCGATCAGAAAATGCAAGATTTATAGAGCGACCAGCTGAAATATCAACTTTGCGTAAATCTGGACGCATCTCGTAAACTGCTACATTATAACCCCGCTGCCCTAAACGTAAGGCTAGTAACGAACCACAAAGGCCAGCGCCAATGATTAGTATGTTTTGTTGTTTATTCATTTAATATCTCTTTCAATTTTTCTACCAAATTATAAATATCTTGAAATGAGTTATAAAACGGTACTGGAGCACAACGAATCACATCTGGTTCTCTCCAGTCACTTATGACACCAGCCTCGGTTAATTTGTTGTGTAAATTTTTATTAGCGTTTTTTACTTGAATTGATAACTGACATCCACGTTCTTTAGGATTACTGGGTGTTATAATTTTAATAGTGTCTTCTCCTAATTGTTTTAAAAGAAACTCGAAATAACCAGTTAGTTTTTTAGATTTCTCGTTTAGCTTTTTTATACCAATTTCATTAAACATGTCCAAAGATGCTTTAATGGCTGCCATAGATAAAATAGGAGGATTACTAAGTTGCCAACCTTCAGCTCCTGGAAGTACATCAAATTCATCGCGCATATTAAAGCGTGTTTGTTTATTGTGACTCCACCAACCGGTAAATCGATTTAAATTTTTATCATAGGCATGTCGTTCGTGAACAAAAGCTCCGGCTAAACTTCCTGGTCCAGAATTCAAATATTTATAAGTACACCAAACGGCAAAATCTGCTCCCGAATCGTGTAAATTAAGTTTAACATTTCCAGCACCGTGAGCACAGTCAAAACCAACCATACAACTGTGTTTGTGACCAAGTCGAGTAATTCTTTTTAAATCAAAATATTGACCTGTATAGTAATTAACACCCCCAATCATAATTAAAGCAATCTCATTGCCTTGAGTTTCAAGAATAGCTTCTAAATCTTCATATCTCAATAACTCTTCATCTTCACGAGGTTTCCATAAAATTAATCCATCTTTATCATCAATTCCATGATGACGTAATTGTGACTCTACAGCATATTTATCAGAAGGAAAAGCATCACTTTCAATAAGTATTTTATAGCGCGTTTTAGTTGGTTTGTAGAAGGAAACCATCATAAAATGGAGGTTAGCAGTTAGTGTATTCATTACAATAACCTCAATAGGTTTTGCACCAACTACATTTGCCATGCTTTCGGTTAGAAATTCATGATATGGTAGCCACGGGTTTTTTGCCTCTAAATGACCTTCAACACCTAAATTTGCCCAATCTTCAAGTTCTTGATTAATATAAGATTTTGTGGATTTTGGTTGTAAACCAAGTGAATTGCCTGTCATGTAAATTAACTCATGTCCAAGCTTGTCTTTAGGGATATGAAATTGATTTCTGTAATGTGATAATTCGTCATTTTGGTCTTGTTCTTTTGCGTATTCAAGGCCTAATTTATAATTGGACAAAGTGAATTGTGTTTAGGTTTCTAACAAAAATAAGAATTATAAATTTAGAAATGAACTGATAAATTATACTAAATTAAAGAATATTCTTTTTTGTATATTTAGTAAAAACTTTAAAATATGGGAAAGATAAAAGAATATTCGAATGGAGAAACTACCGTAGTTTGGGAAGCCGAAAAATGTATTCATTCTGCTATTTGTGCCAAAGGTTTGCCAGAAGTATTTCAACCTAGAGACAGACCTTGGGTTAAAATTGATGGAGCAAACACTGAAACCATTATAAACCAAGTAAAAGCATGTCCTTCAGGTGCTTTAAGATTTTATATGAATGCTGAAGGGGATGAGTCGTCTGAAACCTTAGAAACAAAAGTTGAGGTTTTAGAAAATGGCCCTTTATTGGTTTACGGAACACTTAAAGTTACTCATAAAGATGGTTCGTCTGAGACTAAAAATAAAACAACCGCTTTTTGTAGATGTGGCGCATCAAACAATAAACCATTTTGTGATGGCGCACATGTAAAAGAATCGTTTATAGGTTAATGATATTATTATTCTATAAAAGGGAAAAGCGCTTCAACCATTGATTGAAGCGCTTTTCATATATATAGGCGCAAATGCGGAAAAAACTATTTATACTTTATATACGGACTTAGTCGTAATTTAGATTAGTAAATTACAGAAAAGAAAAAAAAAGTTATTCTAAGATTACTTTCACATCTGAAAGTTTAAGATTCCAATCGCCTTCTGCTTTTTTATGATCTAAGGCTATTTTTAAACCATTAAAATCTTGGTAGTTTTCAAAAGTGTTAATTAGTCCCGCTTCTGGTTTATTACCTCTTCTAAACACCCATTCTTTAATAATATAATCATCTCCATAAAAAATATCGTAAGCATCTCCAGGGGTATAACCGCCCTCATTAGAATAGGTTAATGTAATCTTATTCATTTCTACATTACCAATTGGTGTTTTTACTTTTATAGGTTCAGAAATGGTAGTTCCTTCGTCCCAAACTAGCTGAAACGGAATGAGTAACCAGAATTTATCGTTTATAAATCCACGATCGGCCTTCATTGCAATACTATCCATGGAATTCCTGTTGTAACTTATGGTGTCTTTAGAAGTTGTTAATTTAACATCATTTGTTTTCGGATTCCATACCCAGTTTCTGTTTCCAGCAAAAGTAAAAGTGATTTCGGTAACTTTTTTCCAGTTTTCAAAACCATGGGCATTTGCTATTTTTTCAGCTATAGAAAGTTCTGATTCTACTATTTTTGTTTCAGCTTTTTGTTTGCAACCAATAAAAAGCAATGCTATAAAAGTGAAGTAAATGAAGTTTTTCATAAATTTAGATTTTTTGTAAAGATATAATTTGAAGATGACAACCAATAATGATTATTTTAAAACCAATAAAAGCACTTGGAACGAAAAAGTAAAAGTGCATGCTAAAAGCGAGATGTACCATTTGGATGATTTTAAAAAAGGAAAGTCATCTTTAATGCCTTATGAGTTGGAAGCTTTAGGTGATGTAAATAGCAAATCGTTATTGCACTTACAATGTCATTTTGGTCAAGATACATTAAGCTGGAGTAGGTTAGGGGCAAAATGTACAGGAGTTGATTTAAGTGATGAAGGAATAAAACTTGCAAAACAATTAAATGAAGAATTAAATCTAGATGCAAACTTTATGTGTTGCAATGTTTTGGATACTTCTGATTTTATAAAGGAAACTTTTGATATCGTTTTTACAAGCTACGGTGTTATAGGTTGGTTGCCCAATTTGAAACCTTGGGGAAAAATGATTGCTGAAAGGCTTAATAAAGGCGGAACTTTTTATATGGCAGAATTTCACCCAATTGTTTGGATGTTCGATTATTTAGAAGATAAACCTGTTATGAAATACGGGTATATGCAAGAGGAAGTTATATATGAAGAGTATGAAGGGACTTATGCTAATGAAAATTCAAAAATGATTAGCAAAGAATATGGTTGGAATCATGGATTGGGAGAAGTTGTTTCAGCTTTAACC
The DNA here is from genome assembly GCA_947501105.1 of uncultured Flaviramulus sp. Taxonomy (GTDB): domain Bacteria; phylum Bacteroidota; class Bacteroidia; order Flavobacteriales; family Flavobacteriaceae; genus Wocania_A. Next base: position 125,788 of record CANMUP010000002.1, read on the forward strand.
GAAGCTGGTTTGCATATTGAATATTTAAAGGAACACGACGAGAGTCCTTATGATGTGCTACCAGATTTGGTTAAAACAGATTCAGGAATGTATACTACTAAAGATAAATTATATCCTTTGATTTTTGAATTAAAGGCAACGAAGTTGTAGAGTTAATAGAGCCTTTTGGAAAGGTTTGTTTAACGTGTTTGTGTATCGTTAGTTGCGTTTGTAATAAGACAGCAAATTGGAGGAAACCCATAGTTCAGGAATTTCCGAGCAATGAATTATATACGCTGTTGGGCTTTCGTTTTTATTTTATTCCAAATTCGTTTAGGTAGTAAAGGTTCTATAATTTGTCCCAAATATGAGCTAGGTATTTCTTCACTTACCCCAAATTTTTCTGGTTCCTTATTTGGACATTTATAAGTTCCAAAGATTACATCCATAATGGGTGAAATATTAGCGTAATTACCTGCTCTTCTATCTAAGTCGTGGTGCCAATGGTGTAGTTCAGGAGCTCCAATTAATATTTTTAATGGACCTAATGGTAGTCTTACGTTTGAATGAATATAAATTGCCCATATTCCACGAAAAGCAATTATACCAGCTATTGATTCTAGTGGGAATCCCATTATAAATGCTGGCAAATTTATTAGCCCTATAGTATAGATTGTATCAATAGGGTGCTCTCTATGCGCTGCTAACCAATCTAAATTTTCAGCACTATGATGAACTTTATGAAACCTCCATAAGAAATCAATATTGTGCTGTAACCTATGTCCCCAATAAATAAGAAAGTCACTTAAAATCAAAACTTCTAATACTTGTAAAAAGTATGGTTGGTTTCCAATTTTTGATTGAAATGAATTTGGTATGATTGATGTTAAATAATCTCCGAAATTATTGAGCATCCATAAAACTAAACCACTCCAAACAAGGTATTGTCCAATAAAAAAGCAGAAATCTAGAACCCATTTTGATCTAAAAAACTTTTGATTTTTTTTTGCAGGGAAAACCTTTTCCACTGGGACAAAAACTGCAATTAGAAAAATAAAACTAACTACAGTCGCTTCAATGATTTTAAATATTTCATTTTCAGCCATTAGTTTTTTATTGAATCTAACATAGTAGAATCTATTTCAATAGCTTTAAAATCTTCCGAGTCTAAAATAATCATAGATTTTGAGCTAGAAATAATAGGTTTGGATTTTAGAATTGAGTCTAAATTAGGTATTGTGTCCGTTTGGCTGTCTTTGGTAAGACTTTTTGAGCTATTTATATTCACAATCTCTTTATTTGCAAATAATCCAGATTTGTATATGACAAAAACAATTATTAATGTGAAAAATAATACTATAGTTATTGCTTGAATGGTCTTGTTTTTCATGTTTTCTGTTATATGACGCCCAATGTTTTAACGGAAATCCGACATTAAACGAAAGTAGCTGAAAAATTTTACAAAATCAAGCTTGAGTATATACTTACGAATTTAAAGAAGGGCTTAATGATTGTCTTTCAATAATGCTTTAGGGAATTTAGCTTTAAATCTATTTAATCTTGGAACAGAAACATTTCTAATATAAGAATTATTAGGATTTAGTTTTTCGTAATCTTGATGATAATCTTCGGCTACCCAAAATTTTTGAAACGGATAAACTTCTGCAGCAATTTTAACGCTTAGCTTTTTGGCCAAAGCTTCTTTCTTTTTAAGAATTATTTGTTTTTGCTCTTCATTCTGATAAAAAATAATAGAGCGATATTGTGGGCCTCTATCATTACCTTGTCCGTTTACTTGGGTAACATTTTGAGATGCAAAATACACATCAACTAAAGTTTCGAAACTAACAATTTTAGGATCGTAAATAATTTCTACAGCTTCGGCATGTCCTGTTCTTCCTGTATTACTTGAACTGTAAGTTGGATTTTTTGTATGCCCTCCAGCATATCCTGAAATAGATTCTTCAACACCTTTTACGCTTTCGTAAATTGCTTCAACACACCAAAAGCAGCCGCTTGCAAAATAAGCACGAGCTTTTCCATTTTTAATTTTAACTGAAACTGGTTCTGCACTAATTACATCTTGTTGTTTTTTGTTAACCTGTGCGGTGTTTTGACAACTGAATAATAGTGCGATAAGTAATGTTGATAAAAAAGATTTCATAAAATAAGAGTTTCTTTTAAAAGTCGGATTTAATTAAAAAACCTTAACATCAAGTTATAAAAAGATTATTAAATAAAAAAGCCTTCAATTTTGAAGGCTTTTAAAAATATATATTTTCAAATGGATTAAAGTTTAGCAAACATTTTTTCCATTTTTACTTTTTGCTCTTCAGCTAATGTAGCATCTACTAAAATACGACCACTATGCTCATCAGTAATTACTTTTTTACGTGAAGCAATTTCAACCTGAACTTGAGGTGGGATAGTAAAGAAAGATCCTCCAGATGCACCTCTTTCAATAGGTACAACTGCTAAACCATTCTTAACGTTTTTACGAATTCTATTATATGCAGCAACTAAACGCTCTTCAATTTGAGTTTTATAATCCTCAGATTTTTTAATTAAAGCTTCTTCTTCTTTTTCAGTCTCAGCTAAAATTGCATCTAATTCACTCTTTTTGTGCTTTAAATGATTATCACGTTCTTTTACGCGATCTTTAGTTTCAGAAATAACTTCTTTTTTCTGCTCTATTTGAACTTTAAATTCTTTAATATGCTTTTCAGCTAATTCAATTTCTAATTCTTGAAATTCAACTTCTTTTGTAAGCGAATTAAATTCTCTGTTATTTCTAACATTCTTTTGCTGTTCGCTATACTTTTTTATTAAAGCTTTAGCTTCTTCAATAAGATTTTTCTTTGAAGTAATATCGTTATCAATTACTTCTAAGTTTGCAACAAGTTTTTCTAACCTAATGTTTAGTCCAGCAACTTCATCTTCTAAATCACGAACTTCTAATGGAAGTTCTCCACGAACATTTTTAATTTCATCTATACGAGAATCGATGAGTTGTAAATCGTATAAAGCTCTTAAGCGCTCTTCTACAGTTACTTCTTTCTTTTTTGCCATACTTTAAAAATACTTAACAGGATTGGTATTTGTGTTTGATAAAACGACTGCAAAATTAGTAATTTTTTTTGTAAGATATGCTACTAAAAGGTTTTTTGTGAACTGTTCGCTTTCATAATGTCCAATATCTGCTAAAAGTATGTTGTTTTCAGCTGTAAAAAAATCATGATATTTTAAATCAGCAGATATAAATGCATCAGCACCAGATGCTTTAGCAGCTTGAATTGCAAAACTGCCCGAACCACCTAAAACCGCTACTCTTCTTATTGATTTATCTGTTAATGCTGAATGCCTGATGCACTCAGTATTCATTTTAGTTTTTACATAATTTAAAAAGTTTAAGGCATCCATTGGGTTTTCAAATTCACCAATCATACCCATACCAATATTTTGGTTTTTATTCTCTAAAGGCGTTATTTCATAAGCAACTTCTTCATAACTATGTGTTTTAAAAAGTGTTTTAAGTATTTTGGATTCTAAATGTTTAGCATAAGTAATGGTAATTTTAGTTTCCTCCTCAGTATGTAAAACCCCTTTTTCACCAATACTTGGGTTTGAGTTTTCGTTGCCTTTGTATGTGCCTATTCCTTCGACATTAAAACTACAATCGTCATAATTACCAATATTACCAGCTCCAACATTAAATAAAGCGGTTCTTAATTGTTCTGCTTCACTTTTTGGCACGTAAGTCGTTAACTTTTTTATGGTTTTGCTTTGCGGAATTAAAATTTGTTTGTTGGTTAGCTCTAACCGATTGCAAATCATATCATTTACGCCTTGTAAAGCATTATCTAAAGCGGTATGTATGGCATAAATAGCAATATCATGTTTAATAGCTTTTAAAACAACACGCTCTACATAATTTTTGCCAGTAAGTTTCTTTAGACCTTTAAAAATAATTGGATGGAAACTAACAATGAGATTACATTTTTTTTCAATAGCTTCATCTACAACAGTTTCAAGAGTATCTAAAGTGACTAGAACACCAGTTAATTTTGCCTTTTTATTGCCTAGTAAAAGGCCTACATTATCAAAATCTTCGGCGTAAGCCAAAGGAGCTAGTGTTTCTAAATGATTTATGACGTCTTGAACTATCATATTATTTTTTGGTATTGATTTAAAACAAATATAAATATTATATTTTCGTAGCTGTGAAGCTAATTAGAAAAATATTATTTCCTTTTGTTCCTATATATTATTTGGTGACTTGGTTGCGAAACAAATTATATGATTTAGGAATTAAAAAATCTATTTCCTATAATTTTCCTGTAATCTGTGTTGGTAATTTAAGTGTTGGTGGTACTGGCAAAACGCCAATGATTGAATATTTAATTAGGTTGCTTAAAGATGATTTTAAAGTAGCTACGTTAAGTAGAGGTTATAAAAGGAAATCCAAAGGATTTCAGATAGGAAATAAAAATGTTACAGTTGATGTTTTAGGTGATGAACCGTTTCAATTTTATAGCAAGTTTAAAGATGATATTCAGGTTACCGTAGATTCTAATAGAAATGAAGGAATCACAATTTTGAGAAGTTTAGAAGATTATCCCGAAGTTATTTTGCTTGATGATGCATTTCAGCATAGAAAAGTAAAGGCTGGATTTAATATTTTACTAACCACTTACAGTAACATTTATACTGAAGATTATGTGTTGCCAACGGGTAATTTACGTGAACCTAAAAGTGGTGCGAAACGGGCTAATATTATTGTTGTTACTAAGTGTCCGAATGATTTAAGTGAATCTGATAAAGCTGCTATTTTAAATAAATTAAAATTACAAAATCATCAGTTTGCTTTTTTTAGTTCTATTACGTATTCAAATGAAGTTTTTTCTAATGATTCTTCTAAAAACCTTCAATCTTTACCTAACTTTACTTTGGTTACAGGAATAGCAAATGCAAAACCTTTAGTTGATTTTTTAGAAACTAAAAATTTGAATTTTAAGCATTTAAACTTTAAAGATCATCATGATTTTTCACAGGAAGATATTTTTCAATTAGAAAAACAACAGATGATTATTACTACTGAAAAGGATTTTATGCGGTTAAGGCAATATGAATCGTTAAAGAGCAAGTTATTTTATTTGCCAATAACTTTGGTTATAGATGATTCGTTAAAGTTTAATGAATTAATTAAACAAGCTGTTAAGCGCTAGTAGAGGAGTTCTTTTTTGCAGATAAAGCGTTGTAAAGTTTTTTCTCAAACTCTTCTTGCTTAAATGGTTTTGGAATAATATCAGTAAAACCAGCTTCTTCAAACTCATGCATTTTATCTTCAATTGTTACAGCTGTTAATGCAAAAATGGTTAACTCTTTATCAAAGCTTCTCACAATTTTAGTAGCTTCAATACCGCTAATTCCTGGCATATGAATATCCATTAAAATAATGTTGTAATTATTGGCTTTAATCATTTCTACAGCATCCTCACCATTATCAATAATATCACATTTAAGATTCATTTTGGTAAGAATCTTTTTAGTAATCATTTGATTTATTTTATTGTCTTCAACAACTAAAATACTAACATTGTTTAAGTCTAACTCACTAGTGTCTCCACTAAAGTAGGTTGGTGTTTTTTCTTTAGCCTCTTCAATAGATGTGTACTCTAAAGGAATTTCAAAATAAAAAGTTGTGCCTTTTCCTAATTCACTTTTTAAATAAATATCTCCTTTTAAAATTTCTATTAAACCTTTTACAATGGAAAGTCCTAAACCAGTACCACCATATTTTCTGTTAATTTGAATGGAACCTTGAGAGAAGCTCTCAAACATATTATCTTGTTTTTCTTGACTAATACCAATACCATTATCTTCTACTTCAAAGCGTAAGCTATAAGTATTATCAATTTGATCAATTTTATATACTCTAATCCAAATATCTCCATCTTTTGTAAATTTAATCGAGTTACCAACTAAGTTTATAAGTATTTGAGAGATCTTTAGTTGATCAGCTATAAAGTTTTCAGGTAAATCTGTGTCATACTCAAAATGGATTTGAATATTATTGTCCTTTGCCGAATTATCTAGCGCCAAAACAATATTGGTTATTTTCTTTTTAAGGTTGAATGATTCGGGTTCAATTTCAACTTTATTGGCTTCAATTTTGTTAATTTGAAGAATATCATTGATGAATGTTAAAAGATAATCACCAGAAAATTTTAGCGATTTTAAATGCTGAACTTGTTCCGGTTTTGGATTTTCTTCCAATAGCATGTTACTTAATCCAGTAACAGCGTATAAAGGTGTTCTTAATTCGTGTGTAACTGTTGATAAAAAGTTAGCCTTAGTTTTTGATGCTAATTCTGCTTTTTCTTTAGCAATAATAAGTTCTCCATTTTTTTTATGGAGCATATTATTGGTTTTTAACCTTATGTTATTGTTTTTATAAAGGGATAGTGTTAGTAAAGATAAAATGGTTATTAATGCAACACTTAAAATAGATATTAAAGTACTTAAATCATTTTTATTATTTGCTTCTTGTAATTCTTCAGCTTGCTTTTTGTTTTCCTCAATTTTATCTGTCATCAAAAATTGAATCTTTTTTTCTGGTGATAAATTGGCACGTTTAACAGCTCTAAGAGAATCTGATAATTTAATATGTGCTTTTAAGTAATCATTTGAAAGCTTATAGTCTCCAATATTTTGATTAATCTCACTTAAAATTAAATATCCTTCATTTAAAATATTCGCATAATTATTTCCTTTCGCAATTTGAATACCTTCATTTGCAAATTCTAATGCTTTTTCATTATCGCCTAAAACGCTATAAATTTTACCATGGTATACTAATCCGTTACTTTGAGTTTTTAAGTAACTATGTCTTTTTGCTAGAGCAATGGCTTGTTCGTTAAGTACTCTAGCTTTTCTGAAGTTTTTTAAACTCATATAAGTTTTTCCTTCACAAAGTAAAACTTCACTTAAGTCTTCATTTAATTCTTCTTCTTGAAATTTGGTTTTTGCAGCAGTGTATTGATCTAAAGCTTGATAATAATCTTTTTTACTAAAATAGATGTCTCCAAAAATTTTATAAGAATTACCAATATTAATATTGTCGTTTATTATGCGTTGAATTGCTATTGCGTCTGTAAGTGATTTTATAGCATTATCTTCTTCCTCAATAATAAGCTGTAATTTGCCTTTTATCGAATAGATAATACCTTCGCTTTTTTTGTTCTTTGTTTTTTCTGCAATATCTAAAGCCTCGTCCAGCTTTTTCTGAGCTTCGTAATAGTTATAATTCTCTATATCGTACTTAGCTTGAGTAATACGATAATCGATATTGTTTTGAATAACTTCAGGGTCGTTTTCAACAGAGTTTTGAGAGCACACACTGAAGCTCAATAACATTAAAATAGCATATATGTATATCCTTACCTGGGGCATTTATTATTTAATATTCTCGACAAATATAATTATTTTATCGATAAAAGTACGTTTTTTTCCGATAAATTGCATATTAATTCAATTATTCTTTTAGAATATCCTGTTTCATTATCGTACCAACCTATTATCTTTACCATGTTTCCTATTACAGAAGTCATCTGAGAATCAAAGATACAAGAATGTGTGTTTCCAACAATATCTACTGAAACTATTGGGTCTTCAGTATATTCTAAAATGTCTTTGTATTGATTTTTTGAAGCTTCCTTAAAAGCATTATTTATGTCTTCTATAGTAACTTCTTTTTTTACATTAAACGTAATATCAGTTAAAGAACCATTAATAACGGGAACTCTAATGCCACAACCGCCAATTACATTGGCAAGCTCAGGAAAAATCTTTGTTAATGCTTTTGCGGCTCCAGTTGTGGTAGGAACTATAGATTGACTTGCGGCTCTGGCACGACGTAAATCTCTATGAGGTTGATCGTGCAAGCTTTGGTCTGTTGTGTAAGAATGTACTGTAGTAATATAAGCTTGATTAATACCACAAAGCTTATTGATGATATCAATCATGGGGGCTGCATTGTTTGTGGTGCAAGAGGCATTAGAGATGATGGTCTCTGTCCCATCAATAATGGTGTCATTTACTCCTAAAACAATGGTTTTAATATTATCTTCAACTGGGGGAACACTTAAAATAACACGTTTTGCTCCATTATTGATATGATATTGTAAATCAGGAGTCGTTTTGAATTTTCCTGTAGCTTCTATTATAAAATCAATGTTAAAAGGACTCCAATCTATATTTTTAGGATGATTATTGTTTAATAGAACGATGCTTTTATCATTTAAGATAATATGATTATCATCACATGAAATTTTACCATTAAATATTCCATGAACACTATCGTATTTAAGTAAATGACTTAAAGTTTTTGTGTCGGCTAAATCATTTATAGCAACAACTTGTATGTTTTTATACTCTTGGAGTAAGTTAAAAACACGTCTGCCAATTCTTCCAAAACCATTAATGGCAACTCTAATCATAATTAAAGAATATGTTTTTGAGCTCTATAAGAAGAGCGAACTAAAGCACTACTTTCTACATGACGAAACCCTAATTCTAAGCCAATTTCTTCATATTCTTTAAATTGGTCTGGATTGATAAATTGTTTAACAGGAAGGTGTTTTTTACTAGGCTGAAGGTATTGGCCGATAGTAACTACATCAACATCATTGGTTTTTAAATCATGAAGTGTTTCTATAACCTCTTCTCTGGTTTCACCTAAACCTAACATAATGCCAGATTTTGTTCTACGTTGTCCTTGAGATTTTAAATACTTTAAAACACCTAAACTTCTATCATACTTTGCTTGTATTCTAACTTCGCGTGTTAAGCGTCTAACGGTTTCAATATTATGCGAAACAACTTCTGGAGCGACATCAATAATTCTATCAATATGCTGTTCAATGCCTTGAAAATCGGGTATTAAAGTTTCTAAAGTTATTTCAGGATTCATTCTACGAACAGCTTTTACAGTTTCTGCCCACATAATACTACCCATATCCTTTAAGTCGTCTCTATCAACACTGGTTAAAACCGCATGCTTAATTTGCATAATTTTAATTGAGCGTGCCACTTTTTCAGGCTCATCCCAATCTACAGTTTCTGGTCTTCCAGTTTTTACGCCACAAAACCCACAAGAACGTGTACAAACATTTCCTAAAATCATAAAAGTTGCAGTGCCTTCTCCCCAACATTCACCCATATTTGGGCAGCTTCCTGATGTGCAAATAGTATTTAGCTTGTATTTATCTACTAAACCTCTAAGTTCGGTATATTTTTTTCCTGTTGGAAGTTTTACGCGTAGCCATTTTGGTTTAGCTTGTCTTTCTGGTAATATATTTGAAGCTGTATCTGTATTCATTTAATGTCAAATTTCAAAGCACAAAGATACAAAGTATTCTTTTAAAAGTACCTTATAACGTAGTGAGAAACCAAACACTAAAACCTATTAAAAAGATGATTCCTAACCTGCTTAAAATATGCATTTGTTTAGATGGTTGCCATGCTTTTGGTGTGTGTTTACTAGAGACTAAAATATAATTTGTAATAGCATAAAAGGGTGCAGTTATAAAAGATAAAATAGTTGCTATTTTTATAAGCTTACCCATTTCTGAAGCTAAAAAGAAAAAGATAGCAATAGTACCAATTGATAATAATGCAATCCAAAAGGTGTAATTAAGCTTTGAGGCTTTATTAAATAGCAATTTTGTTGTTTTTGACATGGCTCGTGGCGAAGCATCTAATGTAGTTAATGTGGTGCTAAACATGGTTGTAAAAGCTGCAATGCCAATAATAATGTAGGCCCAATCTCCTAAACTTATGGTATACATATTTATAAGTTGTCCAGAAAAAATGCTAGCAGAGTCACTAAACGTTTCTCCACTGTTAAACATAACTAAAGCGCCTAAAAGCAAAAAGCCTATCCCTAATACAATTGTGCTTAAATAGCCTACGTTAAAATCAAATAAAGCTGACTTTGTATTATATGCTTTAGTATCCTTGTTTTTTTCAATAACCCAAAGAGATTGCCATACCGAAATATCTAAAGGAGCAGGCATCCAACCCATAAAAGCGATTAAAAAAGCAATTTCTATGCTATTATCTGGTAATATCTGTTTAAAGGAAATAGGTTGAGTATTATCTAATAAAGCCATACTTACGGCTATAATGGTACTAATAGTTAATGTAATGATTATAATTTTCATTAACCTATCAAGTAGTTTGTATTTTCCAATAATTAATAAGGATAAGCAAATGACTAAGATGATAACTGTCCAAATTTCTATACTTGTCACAAGTTTACTTCCAATTTTAAAGGCTTCAAATTCGCCAAAAAGAGTTGAAGCTAATCCAGCAGTTACAATGGTTACTGCCGCTTGAATGGTAAACATAGTAGCTATGCTTAGCACGTAGTAAAAAACCAAAACACCTTTGCCTAATTTGTTATAACCATCTAATAAACTTTCACCAGTTGCAGTAGCATAGCGAGGACCAAATTGAAAAAACGGGTATTTAAATATATTAACTAAAAGTAGAGCCCAAATTAGTCCTAAACCAAAATCTGCGCCTGCGCGAGTAGATTGTACCAAATGCGAAACACCAATGGCAGCACCAGCAAATAATAATCCAGGTCCAAGATTTTTGAGTTTAATAATCAAAGATAGATGCTTTTTTTATTCGGTGTTTTGTTCTTATTTGGCTTGAAAAAAGATTGTCAACGTAACAGAGTTTTAAAACATTTGTAATATCTTTTTTTCCTTTTCCTCGTTGCGTAATAATTATATTATCAATTGTTACAATATTTTTTGACTCAGTCTCTGAAGTGTACATTGCAACTTTTGAGTGTCTAATTCCGTCACCTCGTTTCAGGCTTTCAATTGATTCAATTGGGTTTGAAGCAAAATTTTCTACAAAATCCTTTTTAAAAGAAATGTGTTCAAAATCGAAATCGATTAATTCTTTTTTAAACCATTTATTGTCTTTTTCTGAAAAAGGAATCTGATTAAATGTTGTGAACTTTTTAATTGAAACATATACAATTATTGTTGCTTCAACAAGCCAAATTAACCATAGAAAAATACCATTAAGATTAATTCTAGAAGTTCCAATAGACCATAAACCAATTTTACTAATGTCTATAATATTTTTTAAAACTAAATCTGGTCGAAATAGAATTTCAAAGAAAAATTCTAGATTATCAAAAACCATGAACAGGCTAAAATTTTCGGACGATATTATAAATAAATAACTAACCCACTGAAAATATACACCAAATATTGATAATAGTGTAGTGATAATAATAGATTTTTTTCGATTACGAATCTTAAAAACTACATGAAATATTCTACATGTAAATGAAATTATAAACCCATATATAACAACCAAGACTATATTGAAATATATAATTGGCAAATAATTAATTAAAAAGCTGTAGAAATAGCTAAAAAACAGAATTGTGATTAAACTACAAAGTATTACAAGGGTGATACTTAATGGGGCTGCAATTCCAGATTCTTTGTAAAAATCAAGATTAGTTTTATTCATATTAAATTTATTTCTCTCTAATAATTTCAGCCAATAGTTTTTTAGCACGCAAAAGCTTTACTTTAACGTTATTCATAGGTTCTTTTAGTTCTGCTGAAATTTCTTTGTAACTTAACTCTTGAAAGTACCTTAAATTAATAACTTCCTGATAATGAGGCTTTAGTTTTTTAATGTCTCGAAGTAGTTTAGCTAAATGTTGCTCGGTGATAAGTTTGTCTTCAGGAGAAGGAGATTCGTCCAAAACTTGAAATGCGTCTCGGTCGTCTTTCGATATAACTTGAGAAATAGAATTTTTTTCTTTCCGCAGTAAATCAATATGAATATTTTTTGAAATGGTAATTAACCAAGTATTAAATTTGTATGCATCATTAAAAGTTTCAATTTTGTCAAAAGCTCTTGAAAATGTCTGAATAGTTATATCTTCAGCATCATTTTCATTTTGAGTTCGTTTTAATTGAAAACCATAAACGTTATCCCAAAATACATCCAATAAATAATTAAATGCTTTTTGATCGTTTTTTTTGGCACGTTTAATTGCTTCCTCTATTTCCAATGGTTAGGTTTTGAAATAAGATTATTTATAAAGATAGTTAATTGTGCAATAATTAAAAATATTTCTAAAAAAGGGAAAAATATTATTAAATCTTTTTCATCTAATTTTTTAGCTGAAAACCCAATTACTATTGTTTGAGTTATTAATCGTATTAAAAGTAAAAAAATTACAATCTGCCATTTAAATTGAACTAGGAATAACACTACAGCTAAAACCCAAAACAGAAAATTTAAAGCATAAATTAAAGTTAATAAAATTTTATGTTTCAGCTGATAAAATTTAGCTGTTGATATGTGTCGCCTTTTTTGTTTAAACCATTGCTTAAATGTTTTCTCAGGAATAGATTTAGTGAAACTGTTTTTTGAAAAACAAATTTGAATATTGCTTTTATTTGCGGTTTCATTTATAAACAAATCATCATCGCCAGAACGAATTTTCATATGACTCATAAACCCTCGTGCGTTGAAAAACTCAGTTTTGGTATATGCCAAATTTCTACCTACTCCCATATATGGCGTGCCTACTTTAGCAAACGAAAAGTATTGAACGGCAGTAATTAAGGTTTCAAAACGAATAATTTTATTTAATAGCGAATTTTTAATTTTTGAATACGCACCGTAACCTAAAACAATAGTTTTTTTGCTGGTAAAATGTGAGCACATTTCTGTAATCCAATGTTTAGAAACGGGTTTGCAATCGGCATCAGTAAATAACAAATGATTGTATTTAGCAACCTTTATACCAAGTGTTATGGCATATTTTTTATTACCCCAAAAGGCTTCATTATTTTCGACATCTACTATTTTTATGTTTGAATGTTGTGATGAAAATGCCTGCATAACTTCAAGTGTATCATCATGAGAAGCATCATTAATTAAAACAATTTCAAAGTTTGAATAGTTTTGAGATGTAATTGAGGGTAAAAACCGTTTTAAATTTTCACCTTCATTTTTAGCACAAATAATAACTGAAACTGGTGTCTCTTTTTGAGAATTCTTTTTATGTTTCAAAAAAGCAAATTGTCCTAAAAAAAATAAATAATAGATAACTTGAATAAAAACTACAACAATAAATGTGTAGAAAATATAATCAAGAAAAACCATAAACGATTAGGAGTGTTGAGGTTCGTTACAATCTTTATATTGATCAGGTGTTTTTCCGCAAAAGCCACAAGCTTCACCATCTTTATTTAGCATAGGGTTTTGGCTTGCACAAGTACCAGCAAATTTGCCGTCTTTTTTTGCCCAAATTTTGATAGCAATTCCGGCAATCCCTAATCCTAATAAAACTATGGTAATTAAAAGAAGTTTCATGTGTGTAAATAATTTAGTGCAAAGATAATGCTTTTAGCCCTAATTTTTAAAATGTTTAATGTGTTGAATGTGACATTATTAATTTTTAGTGTCTAACCATTAATTTGTATATTAAACATCTAACCAATTAAAATTATTTAATTATGAAAAAATTATTTGCGGAGTTTTTTGGAACTTTTTGGCTTGTATTTGGAGGTTGTGGTAGTGCTGTTTTTGCAGCAGGGTTCCCTGATCTTGGAATTGGATTTGTAGGCGTAGCATTGGCTTTTGGACTTACAGTTTTAACTATGGCTTACGCCGTTGGACATATTTCTGGCGGACATTTTAATCCAGCAGTTTCACTTGGTTTGTGGGCAGGAGGCAAGTTTGAAGCTAAGAATTTGCTAGGCTATATAGTAGCTCAATTGATTGGAGCTATTGTTGCTGCGGGTGCTTTATATTTAATATTAACTAATAAGGCAGACTTTGTTAGTATAGGCGGCTTTGCTGCTAATGGCTATGGCGATTTATCTCCAGATGGATATTCAATGACTGCGGCATTAATTGCCGAATTTTTATTAACCGCATTTTTCTTATTAATAATTTTAGGAAGCACAAATGTAAGAGCCCCTAAGGGTTTTGCACCAATTGCAATTGGTTTGGGCTTAACTTTAATTCATTTAATAAGTATTCCTATTACAAATACATCAGTAAATCCAGCACGTTCTACAAGTCAAGCATTGTTTGCTGGTGGCGAGTTTACTAGTCAGCTTTGGTTATTTTGGGTCGCACCAATAGCTGGAGCAATAGTTGCAGGTTTTATTCATAAAGCTTTATTTGATAAAGAATAACTAAGAATTATTATAACATAAAAAAGCCTCACTTTATTTAATAAAGTGAGGCTTTTTTGAATTAATACTATTAATTTATTGCAAGCTAATTTGCGCTACTGAGTTTTCAACCGATGCGATACTGTTACCGCCTTTAGGCTCAATAGTAATTTTTAAAGCTAAAGCATCTTCAGTATAAGGAAGCGATTTAAGTTGTCTGTCAGCTTCACTTAAAATACCTAGGTTTACCATTTTTCCTTGCAATTCTGCCCATATTTGGTAGCATTGCTCTTCTGGTAATTGAGGTAGCGATACGACATCAATCATTGATGTCTTTTCTTTTGGGTTTATGTAAGCAACTGTTTTTAAATCTTTAGCGCGTTCGTTCCCTTTAATAATGTATTTTTGAGTTTCAGGGTTGTTAAGCTTTAAAAGTTGTCGCATTACATTATCAAGCATTTTGTTGTTTTGCGCAATATCACTCCGTAAATCTTCAATTTCTTCATCAACAATTAAAGTTTCATTATGCAGTTTTTGATTCTGGTTATAAAAATGAACAGAAGTTCCTGCAAAAATTAAAGCAGCAATACTAGCGGCAACACTAAATTTATACCACTTTTTGTATTTGTATGATGTCTTTAATTTGACAACTGGTTTTTCATCAAGCTCTTCTAAAATGTTATTTAAAATGCTTTTTGGCGCTTCAACTGCATTACTTTTTGCAACAACTTCTAAGTTGTATTGTAATGTGTTGTATGTATTCTGTACTTCTGGGTATTTTGAAATATAAGTTTCAACCATTTCTGTTTCTGCAGAAGTAGTTTCACCTAATAGATATTTTTCTAATAGGCCAGAATTTAAAAAAGTAGTTATTTTCTCATTCATGACGTTATTTATTAAGGATTATAAATTTTTTTCAATTCTCGTAATCCAATTTTTAATCTCGATTTTATTGTTCCCAACGGAATATCTAATTCATCGCTGGCTTCTTGTTGTGTCATGCCCTCAAAAAAGAGCGCATTAATTACTATTTGATATTTTTCATCTAGCGTATTTAGATGTTTTTTAATATCTAACACATCTTGATTTAATTCTCCAGATGATACTTTATATACGGAAGAAGTCTCTATCTGGACTTCTTTTTCAGTTTTTTTCTTTAATGATCTTACTTTATCTATAGAGGTATTATAAGCAATTCTATATAACCAAGTAAATAATTTTGCTTTGCTGGAATCATATTTTTTTGAGTATCTCCAAACTTTTACAAAGGTTTCTTGTAGTACATCTTGCGCAGTGTTTTCGTCTGTAATTACTTTTTTAATAACACCGTATAAAGCATCTGCATAGTTTTCATACAATAAGGTTATAGCTTTTTTGTCGCCATTTTCTAGTAGATTTACAATGTCTTTTTCTATGGTTGAAATCAAGATAAATTTGGTTTAAACAATGTGTTTATATGGTTGCTAATAATTTCAAAGTTAGAAATTTCTTTTAGATTATAAGATATTTACTTCTGCTTCTATTGAAATATCAAAGAGTCTTTTTATTGTTTTCTGAATTATTTTTGAAAGATTTAAAATATCTATTCCTTTGGCATCTCCATAGTTTACAAGTACTAAGGCTTGGTTTTTATGTACGCCATAATCACCAAAACGTTTGCCTTTAAATCCTGCTTTTTCAATAAGCCAACCCGCAGGAACTTTTATTTCATCATCAGAAATAGTATAACTTGGTATCTCTGGGAAATTTTCAATAAGTGCATTATAATGTGCTTTAGAAACTATAGGATTTTTAAAAAAACTACCACTATTACCAATCTCTTTTGGGTTTGGTAATTTGCTTTCGCGGATAGCAATAACAGCTCTTGAAACATCTTGAATGGTAGGGTTTGTAATTTGTATCTGTTCTAGTTGAGAGGCAATACTGCCATAATTAATATTTAGTTTATGAGGTTTTTTGTTAAGTTTAAAAGTAACGTTTGTAATAATATATTTTCCCTTTTTGTCTTGTTTGAAAATTGAATTTCTATAACCAAAATTACAATCTGATTTTGAAAATGATTCTATTTTATTAGTTTCTAAAGAAAGTCCTTCGCACGAAACAAAAGTGTCTTTCAATTCTACACCATAAGCACCAATATTTTGAATGGGTGCCGTACCAACATTACCAGGTATTAGAGATAAATTTTCAACGCCTCCAAAGCTATGTTTTAAGCACCAAAGTACAAATTCATGCCAGTTTTCACCAGCGCTTGCTTTTACTATTGCAAAATGGTCATCTTCAGAAATTATACTAATTCCTTTTAAATTAATATGAATAACTAATGCGTCTTGGTTTTTGGTAAGTAGCATATTGCTACCACCACCTATAATAAGTTTGTTAGGATATGTTTTTAGGGATAAAATTTCTTTCAATTCACTAAGACTAGAAACCGATACAAAATGTTTTGCAAGTACATCAATACCAAAAGTATTGTAAGGTTTTAAAGATATATTTTGTTTTATATCCACTAGTCTGTATAAACTTTTAAAGCTTCTTTTATAATGTTTACTGCTTTTACCAAGCTTTCTTTTTTAAGTACGTAAGCTATGCGTATTTGGTTTAAACCAACATCTGGAGTTGAGTAAAACCCACCTGCTGGAGCTACCATGACTGTTTCTCCATCTACATCAAAACGCTCTAAAAGCCATTGTGCAAAATCATCCGAATTTTTAATGGGCAATTCTACAATACAATAAAAAGCACCCTTAGGTTTTGCAACTTTAACACCATCAATCTTTTGTAATTCAGTAATTAAAATATTTCTTCTATCTACATATTCTTCAATAACATCATCAAAGTAACTTTGTGGTGTGTCTAATGCAGCTTCGCTAGCAATTTGAGCTAATGTTGGCGGACTTAAACGGGCTTGAGCAAATTTTAATGCCGTTTGAATTAAAGACTTGTTTTTAGATACTAAACAACCAATTCTTGCACCACACATACTGTATCGTTTTGAAACAGAATCAATCATAATCGCATTATCATCTAATCCTGCCTCTTGCATAACTGAGTAATGTGTATTACCATCGTAGGCAAATTCACGATATACTTCGTCAGCAATTAAAAATAAATCGTGCTTTTTAACTATAGAAGCTAGTTTTTGAATTTCTTCTTTAGAATATAAATACCCAGTTGGATTTCCTGGATTGCATATTAAAATTGCTTTTGTTTTTGGTGTAATAAGCTTTTCAAACGCTTCAATAGGAGGTAATGCAAAATTATCTTCAATCTTTGAAATTACAGGAACAACTTTTACACCTGAAGCTGTTGAAAAACCATTGTAATTAGCATAAAAGGGCTCTGGGATAATAATTTCATCATCTACATCCATTATACTTCCAAAGGCAAATAGCAATGCTTCGCTTCCTCCAGTTGTTACAATAATATCATCATGATTTACATTTATATCATGCTCTTTATAGTATGCCGAAATTTTTTGCCTATAAACCTCAGAACCTTCAGATCTTGAATACGCTAAAACATCAATATTACTGTTTTTTATAGCTTGTAATGCAATTTCTGGTGTTTTAATATCGGGTTGTCCTATATTTAAATAATATATAGATTTTCCGTTTTTAACAGCTTGTTCTGCATAAGGAACCAATTTTCTAATTGGTGATTGAGGCATTAATTGCCCTTTTTGTGATATTGTTGGCATTTAAAAGTATTTAAAGTACAAAGTTGAGAAAATTATCTTAAAGTTTTTTTAAAAAATGACTATAAATGTTAAAGCTATAATAAAGATTAGTAAATTGATGAGAGAAATATTTTGCATGTATATATGAAAAAAGCTTTAGCCCTTATTTTGTTGTTTTTTTGTTTGAGTAATCTTAGCTATTCGCAAGGAAAATTTGTTGTTCAGAATAAAAAGAGATCAGATAAAATAAGGTTTAAGTTTATAAATAATTTAATTGTTATTCCTGTTGAAATTAATGGTGTAGAACTATCTTTTTTGTTAGATACTGGAGTTAGCAAGCCCATAATCTTTAATTTTTTAAATGTTTCTGACACTTTAAGAATTAGAGATACTGAAAAAATATTCTTAAGAGGTTTAGGCGAAGGCGAATCAGTTGAAGCCTTAAGATCTAAAAATAATGTATTTAAAATTGGAGATGCTATTAAGTTAAACCAAGATTTATATG
Source organism: uncultured Flaviramulus sp. (assembly GCA_947501105.1). Taxonomy (GTDB): domain Bacteria; phylum Bacteroidota; class Bacteroidia; order Flavobacteriales; family Flavobacteriaceae; genus Wocania_A. Next base: position 144,188 of record CANMUP010000002.1, read on the forward strand.
CTGTATATGATACTAACCTAAATTTTGCACCAAGATTAGGCGTTCCAGTTCATGGAATTTTAGGTTTTGATTTATTTAAAGACCTAGTTGTAGAAATAAATTATTCTCATAAATATATAAGATTAACTGAACCTGTAAAATATCGATATAAAGATTGTAAAAAATGCGAACGATTTAATTTAGAGTTTTACAATAATAAGCCCTACATAAACAGTAAGGTTAAAATTAATGATAAACAAATTCCTGTAAAACTATTAATTGATTCTGGTGGTAGTGATGCTTTGTGGTTATTTGAAGATGATGCATTAGGAATTGTTTCTAACAAAAAATACTTTGAAGATTTTTTAGGACACGGACTTAGTGGAAGTGTATATGGTAAACGCTCTAAAATTGACGAATTCTCTTTAAAAAGTTTTGTGCTTAAAAGGGCAAATGTTGCCTATCCAGATTCTACATCTATTTCTTATGCGAGAAAATTTAAAGGACGTAATGGAAGTTTAGCTGGTAATATTTTAAAGCGATTTAATGTTATAATGGACTATAGGAATGCTTTAGTGACATTTAAAAAGAATGGGTACTACCATGAGAAGTTTAGCTATAATAAGAGCGGCATAGAACTAGCACATAATGGTGTTAGGTTTGTAAAAGAGAGAGAAAATTATGTTTCTAATGAAAGTAATTTGAATACAGAAACGAATCAAAATGGAACAAGAATTGTTTTTGATGCACGCTATAAACTTTCATTAAAACCGGCATATGAGATTGTAGAGCTAAGAATAAATTCTCCAGCGTATAGAGTTGGGTTAAAAAATGGCGATGTTGTATTGTCAATTAATGGTAAACCAGCTCATCATTATACACTGCAAGAAATAATGTATATGTTTTATGATGTTGATGGGAAAAGAATAAGATTAAAAATTGATAGAAACGATGTTATTTTAAATTATACGTTTCAGTTAGAAGATTTTTTTAAATAAAAAGTCCAAACATTAACAATGTTTGGACTTAACTTATAAGTTTTTTTAAAGTATTACTGTTCTATAACACTTTTCTTTTTCTTGTCTAGTACACTTTCTTTGCTAGAATCTACAACAAGGCCTTTAATTTTTAAGGCAACTGTTGGTGTTTCAGCATTAGAAATAACAGTAATAGTTTTTCTTATTGGATTCACTCTTTTAGTATCGTATTTTACTTCTATTTTACCAGTTTTGCCAGGTAAAATTGGACCTTCTGGTTTTTTAGGTATTGTACAACCACAACTAGAAGATACTTTAGAGATTATAAGAGGAGCATCACCTGTATTTGTAAATTCAAAAATACGTACGCCATTAGATCCTTTTTCAATAGTTCCATAATCAATAGTTTCTGATTTAAACTCTATTTTTGCTACTTTATCTTGAGCATTTATAGAGAAACTAATCAGTCCGATAAATAAAATTGTAATTAATTGTTTCATTACTTTTAATTTTAAATTCAAGTCAAACATACTTACTTTTTCCACAATCTGCAAAAATATTAGATGTAATGCACGTATGTTAACATATTCAACTTAGTTATAAGTACGTATTACTTTTCTGCTTTTTTCTAAAAAAGGGTGAAACCATTAATATTAACCTTAAATCAATCAATATTATAACTTTCACAGAAAAAGAAATATAAGTACTTTTGCACTTCAATATTCAAAAACTATTCCAAAGTATGCAAATTCCATCAAAATATGATGCAAGTCAGGTAGAAGATAAATGGTACGATTACTGGATGAAACAAAACTATTTTCATTCAGAACCAGATGAAAGAGAGCCGTATACTATAGTAATTCCGCCACCAAATGTAACAGGCGTTTTGCATATGGGACATATGTTGAATAATACGATTCAAGATGTTTTAATACGTCGTGCACGTTTACAAGGAAAAAATGCTTGTTGGGTGCCTGGTACAGATCACGCATCTATTGCTACAGAGGCTAAAGTAGTAGCCAAATTAAAAGAACAGGGTATTAATAAAAATGATTTATCTCGTGATGAATTTTTAAAACACGCTTGGGATTGGACACACGAATATGGTGGTGTTATACTTGAACAGTTAAAAAAGCTAGGTTGTTCTTGTGATTGGGATAGAACAAAGTTTACCATGGACGACGACATGAGTGAATCTGTTATTAAGGTTTTTATTGATTTATATGAAAAAGGCTTGATTTACAGAGGATATCGCATGGTAAATTGGGATCCTGAGGCAAAAACCACATTGTCAGACGAAGAGGTGAATCATGTTGAACGTACTGACAAATTGTACTATGTAAAATATAAAATTGAAGGAGAAGAAGGGTTTGTAACTATTGCGACAACTCGCCCTGAGACTATTTTAGGCGATACAGCAGTTTGTATAAACCCAAATGATGAACGTTTTACAAGTTTAAAAGGTAAAAATGTAATCGTACCAATTTGTAACCGAATTATTCCAATTATAGAAGACGATTATGTTGATATTGAGTTTGGTACAGGTTGCCTAAAGGTTACACCAGCACATGATGTTAACGATAAAGAAATTGGAGATAGACACAATCTTGAAATTATAGATATACTTAATGAAGATGCTTCATTAAATAGTTATGGATTGCACCATGAAGGGAAAGATAGAGTAGTTGCTAGAAAAGATGTGGCAAATGAATTAGAGGATATGGGAATTTTGGTTAAAACCGAAGATATAACCCATAAGGTTGGTACAAGCGAGCGTACACATGCAGTAATTGAGCCTAGATTAAGTGATCAATGGTTTTTAAAAATGGAAGAGTTAGCAAAACCAGCTTTAAAATCGGTTTTAGAAGATAGAGATATTAAGTTGTTTCCTAAAAAGTTTGAAAGTACCTATCGCCATTGGATGGAAAATGTACGCGATTGGAACATTTCACGTCAGTTATTATGGGGACAACAAATTCCTGCTTACTATTATGGAGATGGAAAGAATGATTTCGTAGTTGCTGAAACTATGGAGCAAGCTCTTGAAAAGGCTAAAGAGAAAACTAACAATGTTACGTTAACCAATAGTGACTTACGTCAAGAAACGGATGCATTAGATACTTGGTTTTCGTCTTGGTTATGGCCAATGAGTGTGTTTGATGGTATTAGAAACCCTGAAAACGAGGATATAAAATACTATTATCCAACTAACGATTTGGTTACAGGACCAGATATTTTATTCTTTTGGGTAGCTAGAATGATTGTTGCTGGTTATGAATATAAAAATGAAAAACCTTTCGAGAATGTTTATTTAACGGGACTAGTACGTGATAAACAACGTCGAAAAATGAGTAAATCATTAGGGAATTCTCCTGATGCTTTAAAGCTTATTGAAACTTATGGAGCCGATGGTGTTCGAGTTGGCTTATTGTTGAGTAGCGCAGCAGGAAACGATTTAATGTTTGACGAAACCTTATGTAATCAAGGGAAAGGGTTTGCCAATAAAGTATGGAATGCTTTCAGATTAATAAATGGTTGGGAAGTATCTGATATTAGTCAACCAGAATCCTCTAAAACAGCCATTGATTGGTTTGAAGCTAAATTTCAAAAGGCATTAACAGAGATTGAAGACCATTTTAGTAAATATAGATTGAGTGATGCTTTAATGGCTATGTATAAGTTGATTTATGACGATTTTTGTGGATGGTTCTTAGAAATGATAAAACCAGCATATCAACAACCTATAGATAAGAAAACTTACGATGCAGCAATTTCTATTTTAGAAAATAATTTAAAAATATTGCATCCGTTTATGCCATTTTTAACTGAAGAAATTTGGCAGCATATTACAGAAAGAACTCCAGAAGAAGCATTAATTGTAGCAAAATGGCCAGAAAGTAAAACTGTAAATAATACATTGATTTCTGAGTTTGATTTTGCTTCTGAAGTAATTTCTGGCATACGTACTATTCGAAAACAGAAAAATATCGCTTTTAAAGATACTATTGGATTTTCGGTAATTAATAATGAAAACTCAAGTAAAACATTTGATGCTATTATCGCAAAACTAGGTAACCTTGAAGTTATTGATTATGTTTCTGAGGCTGTTGATGGAGCTTTGACGTATAGAGTAAAATCTAATGAATATTTTGTGCCAATGGCTGGAAGTATTGATGTTGAAGCTGAAGTTAAAAAGCTAACTGAAGAGTTGAATTATACAGAAGGGTTTTTAAAATCGGTACAAAAGAAGCTCTCAAATGAGCGTTTTGTTGCAGGCGCGCCAGAGCAAGTTGTAGCAAGCGAAAAGAAAAAAGAAACTGATGCTTTAGCTAAAATAGAAACCTTAAAGGCTAGTTTGGCGAGTTTGAATTAATTTTTGAAGAAGTTCGTTTAACGTTTGGTGTATGGTTTGTTGCGTGAAAATCCGCGAGGATTTTCAGATTAAGAAACCAAGATAGCAAATTGCGCAAGAATTTCCGATTAGGAAATTCAGAAGCAATGAGCTATACACGGTGTTGTAAGTAGTTTTTATTCAGTTTTTTTAAAGGAATCTACAATCGAGGAACCATCCTCGAAGGTTTGAGTGATTGTCAATACATTTCCTTTTTCAGAGTACTTTATTTTTTCGTCAAATTGTGTTTCTCTCCATCTCCCATCACTATTTCCCCAGGTTATATTCTTTCCGTTAATCTTAATTTTGTAGTCAAACTTTTTTCTGTCATCTTTTCGAGTATAGGAAACATAATAAATTCCGCTCTTATTCTTAACATTTAGTATTTCATATGGTTGATGCATAATTGCTGATATTGTGTATTTGGCAATTTCAGTTTCGGTAAAGTTTTGTTTTGGTAATTTAACTTCTTCTAATTCGGTTTTAACTTCAGCTTTTGGTTCCGTTTCTTTGTTTCCACAACTACTTAATATTATTGCGAGAATTAAAATGCTTGTGAAAATTTTCATTCGTCCTATTCGGTTTTTAAATTACTTACAATGTCTTTCAAGTATATGAATCCGTTTTAATGATTTATATACAACGTTAAACGAAGTTAGAAGATTTTTTTTACAAAGTCAAATATGAAGAATAACTAAAAAAACTATTTCCTATATAAAAAGTAATTGGTTACCAAGTTTATATATTCTTGTTTGGCTTCGTCTTCGGTGATATTTTCTGTTTGGAATAAAGCATTGGTTTTAAATGCATTAATTATGGGTTTTTTGCTTCGTGGTTTCCCATAATCGTTAGTCGCTCTTTTGTAGTAGGCATAAAGCTTTAATAATACATCAGCAGGAAAAGGTTCTGTATGTGCATTAACACGATCTACCGCGTCTTGAAATTCTATGTCTAATTCATTATTACTCATTAACTTCTGCAATAACACTTTCGCCACCACGTACTTTTTGGTTAAGCTCTACTTTTATTTTCGTATTTAAAGGTAAAAACAAATCAACTCTCGATCCAAATTTTATAAATCCAGAATCTCCACCTTGTGAAGCTTTATCGTTTTGTTTTGCATAATTAACAATACGTTTTGCTAAGGCGCCAGCAATTTGCCTGTAAAGCACTTTTCCGTAAGTTTCGTTTTCTACAACTACAGTTGTGCGTTCGTTTTCTTCACTCGCTTTAGGATGCCATGCCACTAAATATTTGCCCGAATGATATTTGCTAAAAATAACATTACCACTAATTGGGTAACGTGTTACATGAACATTTATTGGAGACATAAATACACTTACTTGTAGGCGTTTTTCTTTAAAATACTCTTTTTCAAAAACCTCCTCAATAACCACAACTTTGCCATCAACAGGAGAAAGTACTTGTTTGTTATTTAAAACGGTATGACGTTTAGGGTTTCTAAAAAACTGGAGAATTAATATTAAGAAAGCTAGTAATACAATTAAAACAAGCGTTCGTAACCAATCAATACTTATAAAACTGTCGACTAATAAAAACGATGCAACAATAATAACAAGTGTTACGAATATAATTTTATAGCCTTCTTTATGAAACATATTGTAAAATTCTTAAAAATAAATATATAAATGGTGCAGCAAAAATAATACTATCTAATCGATCTAGCAATCCGCCATGCCCTGGCATAATAATACCACTATCTTTTACTTGGGCTTGCCGTTTAAATTTAGACTCAATTAAATCACCTATAGTTCCAAAAACACTAATAATAATGCTTAAAATTAACCAATTAGTAAAGTTTAGTGTTTCTGTAAAGGTAGCAATAAAATAGCTTGCAATACATGAAAAAAATAAGCCACCTAAGAAGCCTTCAACAGTTTTTTTAGGTGAAATTTTTTCGAATAGTTTTTGCTTTCCAAAATTTTTGCCAACTAAATATGCAAACGAATCGTTTACCCAAACTAAAATAAAAGACCCTAATAATATATTTGGATTATAAGCGTGATGAGAATTTGCAATTAAAATTAAAAACACAAAAGCACTAGAAATATAAAAGGTTGTAAGAATGAATCGCTTAGAGCTAAATAACGGAATGGTTTTTTCTGAAAACAAATCTTTTATTAAAAATAGCTCCACAAAAATGGTGATTACCATTAAAATTTGTGTGGCTTCATCTAAACCTGTATTGGTGTTTAAAACTAATTGCCAATAACCAAAAACCATATAGAGTATAACAAATAGGAAATAGGGGATAATACTTTTTAACTGAATAAGTTTTTGGAATTCGCCAATACATATTAACCCAAAAATAAAAAACAGAATAATTAAGGCATGCTCGTTAAATAAGCTGCCTATTAATAGTAAAACGTAAATCAAGCCAGATAAGGCTCGTATTAAAGTTTCCTTCATTTATAAGTCTTCTAAAAGGAGTAGGTATAGATTTTTCGCACTACTACCATAGCTTAAAAAATCTTTGTCGTCTTCAGATTTAAAATGTTTTATGGCGGTAATGTTTGTTGGAATTTTTTGTCTGTTTTTAGATTTTATACCTCGCAAACCTTCTCCAATGTTTTCAACAATTTGACTTGTGGTAGCAAAAACAATAAAATTTACAGGCAGTTCAGGAAGTTTCTTTTCGTATATCTGTTTTGATGAGATTAGTAAAGAACCATCATTAGCAATTAAATTCTCGCAGGTAGTTAATAAAAAAGTAGAATCACTAATTTTTGTGGTGGTTTGTAAATTAGAATTCTTAAATTTTTCTTTTAAATTATCGTCTAGCAGAAGCGTCTTTTTATCATTCCACTTGTTTTCATCAATGATATTGCCTAAGTTTTGGAAAATTTCATTCAAATCTTCACAATACAAAAACTTACCGCCATTAGCTTTAAAGTTTATGGTAAACCTTTCGTCTATTGGTAGTTTTATTTCAGGCATATACTTGCCTCTGTCATTGGATTTTAGCTCTTCCTGCGAACTGTCAGATTTTGAACCAAAAATTTTTCTAAAAAGACTCATTTAGATTGTTGCTATTAACTCAATTTTCATGGGTTTTATCAAATATAAAAAATCTTAAATTAACCATAGGCTTAATTTAAGATTTTTACTAAAAGCTTAACAAAATTTGTTATGAATTTATTCTTCTTCTTCAGTAGTTTTTTCTTTTTCTACCTCTTCAGAGTTACTTTTTTCAAAAGGACGTTTACCAAATATTTTTTCAAGATTATCTTTAAAAATAACTTCTTTTTCAAGAAGAACTTCAGCAAGCTGAGTTAATTTATCTTTATTTTCTTCAAGTAATTTTAAAGCACGTTGATATTGCTCTTCAATAATTGCAGAAATTTCTTGATCAATTAATTCTGCAGTTTGCTCACTGTAAGGTTTAGAAAAACCATACTCGCTTTGACCAGAAGAATCGTAATACGTTAAATTACCAACTTTATCGCTAAGGCCATAAACTGTAACCATTGCTCTAGCTTGTTTGGTTACCTTTTCTAAATCACTTAAAGCGCCTGTAGAAATTTTGTCAAAAATCACTTTTTCAGCAGCGCGACCGCCAAGAGCAGCACACATCTCATCTAGCATTTGTTCTGGACGAACAATTAATCGCTCTTCAGGTAAATACCACGCAGCTCCTAGTGATCGTCCACGAGGAACTATAGTGACTTTTACCAATGGTGCGGCATGTTCTAACATCCAGCTAGTAACAGCATGACCAGCTTCATGAAAAGCAACTGCACGTTTTTCGCCAGGTGTTATGATTTTATTTTTCTTTTCTAAACCACCAATAATTCTATCTACAGCATCTAAAAAATCTTGTTTATCTACAGCCTTTTTCCCATTTCTAGCAGCAATTAAAGCAGCTTCGTTACATACATTTGCTATATCGGCACCAGAAAACCCTGGTGTTTGTTTTGATAAAAAATCTAAATCTAAATTTTTAGCTTTTTTTAGGGGTCTTAAATGAACTTCAAAAATTTCTTTACGTTCTCGAACATCAGGAAGATCAACAAAAATCTGTCTGTCAAAACGTCCTGCACGCATAAGTGCTTTGTCTAAAATATCTGCTCTATTGGTTGCGGCAATTACTATTACATTAGTATTGGTGCCAAAACCATCCATCTCTGTTAAAAGCTGATTTAGTGTGTTTTCACGCTCATCATTACTACCAGACATTGCATTTTTACCTCTAGCACGACCAATGGCATCAATCTCATCAATAAATATAATTGAAGGTGATTTTTCTTTGGCTTGCTTAAACAAATCACGCACACGTGATGCACCGACACCTACAAACATCTCAACAAAATCTGAACCTGATAAAGAAAAGAAAGGCACTTTAGCTTCACCTGCAACAGCTTTTGCTAGTAATGTTTTACCTGTTCCTGGAGGGCCTACAAGTAAAGCTCCTTTTGGTATTTTTCCACCTAGTGTTGTGTATTTTTCTGGAAACTTAAGAAAGTCTACAATTTCTTGAACTTCTTCTTTAGCGCCTTCTAATCCTGCAACATCTTTAAAGCTTGTTTTAACTTCAGTATTTTGATCGAATAATTTTGCTTTAGATTTTCCTATGTTGAAAATCTGTCCGCCGCCTCCGCCAGCACCGCCGCCAGACATACGACGCATGATAAATATCCAAACACCAATTAATAAAATAAAAGGTAGAATCCCTAATAGGAAATCTCCCCAAACGTTTTCTTTAGTATCTAAACTAAGAATATCATATTTATTAATGGCTTTTAAATCATTTTCAAAATTTTGAAGATCACCTATTTCAAATTTGTAATTAGGTAATTTAGTTGCCGATGGAATAAAAGTTTTAGGCTTCGAGTTTTTATGAATTTCTTTCTCTTGGGCTTCCTTTGTTAAGTATACTTGAGCAATACGCCTGTTTATAATTTCAACTTTTTCAACATCGTTTTCTTCAGCATATTTAAAAAATTCTGAAGGGGTTATAGTGCCACCGTCTTGATAACTACCACTGCTAAATAATTGAAACCCTAAAAATATTGCTAATACAATACCGTAAATCCAATACGGACTAAACTTAGGTTTTTTCTCTTTTATATTTTTTTTGTCGTTTGCCATTTGTTTTTTTTAGTAACTAGTTTCTATTACTGTAGTTTTTGCATCGCCCCAAAGACTTTCAATATCATAATATTCTCGAATATGTTTTTGAAACACATGTACAACAACATTAACATAGTCTATTAATACCCATTCGGCATTATCTAAACCTTCGGTATGCCAAGGATTATCTTTAAGTTCTTTGCTTACCTTTTTTTGTATTGAATTAACTATGGCGTTTACTTGAGTGTTTGAAGTTCCTTCACAAATTATAAAGTAGTCACAAACCGTATTTTCAATATCTCTTAAATCTAGAATACTAATCTCTTTACCTTTAACATCTTCAATGCCATTTATTATTACAGATATTAATTGGTCTGGGCTTATTTTTTCTTTCGCCATTAATTTTATTTAATTTGTGCAAAGTTATTATTTTTTTAGTTCTTTATACTTTAAAATAATCATAAGATTTTAAAGGTTTAAAATAACTTGTAAATGCGTATAATCAAACTTAATGCCATCGATTCCACAAATTCTTTTTTAAAAGAAATGATTTGTAATGAAACCGTGGCCGATTATACTATTGTTGTTGCAGAACATCAAACTAATGGGCGTGGTCAAATGGGGACTAATTGGGACTCGGACAAAGGCAAAAACCTTATGTTTAGCTTATTTAAAGATTTAAGTATACATGTTGTTGAATTCCCTTTTTATATTAGCATGGCTATTTCTTTGGCTATTTTGAAGACTTTAAAAACATTAAATATTCCTGATTTACATATTAAATGGCCTAACGACATTTTGTCAGCAGACAAGAAGATTTGTGGGATTTTGATTGAAAATGTCATAAAAAACAAGCTTAACTCTACAATTATTGGTATTGGAGTTAATGTAAATCAAACAGAGTTTATTAATCTCCCAAGGGCTTCATCTTTAAAAAATATAACTGGAGTACATTATAATTTAGATGAAATTTTGCGAAGTATTATAAAAGAAACCAAAGGATATTCTAAACTTTTGCAACAAGGGAAATATGATACGGTTAAAAATGAATATGAAGCTAATTTGTTTAGAAAAAATAAACCTTCAACTTTTAAAAATGTAGAAGGGGATTTATTTTCTGGTTTTATAATAGGCGTTACTAAATACGGTAAACTGCAAGTGCTTTTAGAAGATGAAATTGTTAAAAAATTTGATTTAAAAGAAATTACCTTAATGTACTAAATGGCATTTGGAATACTTGTAGCAAGAGTTTCAATAAACTTACTTATAGGGCCTTTAATCATCATAGCCATCATTGGGTTAAAGTCGCCAGTAAATTCTAATTGTACTTCACTTGAACCATTTTCGGTTTCTGTAATATTTCCAATAAGTGAAAAATCTAATTTGCCACCAGCAGCTCCAAGTATAATTTTATTAGGTGCTATGGCTTCTTTCTTTTTTAGTATTATTTCTGGCATCCCTTTTAAAGCAAAAAGAAATTTGTCGTTTTCTAAAACTTCAAACTTGCTTATGTTTTCTGGCATTAATGCTTCAAAGTTTTTTACATCAGATAAAAATTCAAATACTTCTTGAGGAGATTTACTAACACTAATTTTTGGTGATTCTAAATTCATAATTAATTATTTTTTAATAAGATATATCAATTAGCGTTCCATTCACTAGGGTTTGTATTCCATTCAGACAAAGTTTCCAGTTCTTTTTGAGATATGTAATTGGTCTCTAAAGCCTGCTCAAGTAAACTCTCGTAATTACTTAAGGTGTGTAGATTCACATTTTCTTTTTTAAAATTTTCTGTAGCTATATCAAAACCATAAGTAAAAATAGCAACCATACCTTTTACGTTAATATTGGCTTCTTTTAAAGCTCTAACTGCATTTAAACTACTTTTACCTGTGCTAATTAAATCTTCAACAACTACAACATTTTGCCCGCTTTCTATAAAACCTTCTATTTGATTTTTACGTCCGTGTCCTTTTGCATCTGGTCTTACATATATAAAAGGCAAGCCCATATATTCTGCAACTAGCATGCCTATACCAATAGCACCAGTTGCTACACCAGCAATAACGTCGGGTTTGCCGTACTGTTTCTCAATTTGTTTACCTAGTATTTCTCGAATATAGTTTCGAATAGGAGGAAAAGATAATATTATCCTGTTATCACAATAGATAGGCGATTTCCATCCAGAAGCCCATGTAAAAGGGGCTTTAGGGCTTAGTTTTATAGCGTTAACTTGTAATAAAACTTCAGCGGTTTTTCTAGCGGTATTTTTGTTAAAAATCATAGAAGCAAAATTACACATAAATTTATTTCTATTTAGCTGAAGTGTGATGAATAAAATTATTTTTTTTAACAATAGTTAAAATGTGTTTAAAAATGATATTTTTACCAAAACGAAATTATTAAGCAACTTATATGCACAAAATTTTTGTTAACGATAAACCTATAATTTTAACTACTAAAGTTGAAAAAGAAGAAGGTTTTAAAAATTATTTGCTTAAAACTGTAGATCTAGCTAAAGTTATTAGAACTCTTAACAGAACAAAACTTAAGGAGGCAAGGTTTATAGGAAAAAAAGAAAAAAAATTGCTTAAAAAATTGCTTAAAAAGTTACCAAATGTTATTGCTGGTGGAGGCAAAGTATATAATGATAATGGAGATGTTTTATTTATTTACAGAAATGATAAATGGGATTTACCTAAAGGAAAAACCGAAGGAAACGAAACTATAGAAAGAACAGCTATTAGGGAAGTTACTGAAGAAACGGGTGTTGGTGGATTAAAAATTACAAAACCTTTAGAAACTACTTACCATATTTTTAAACGTAACGGGCGATATAAAATAAAAATAACCTACTGGTTTGAAATGAAAACTAGTTTTAAAGGAAAGCTTTATCCTCAAGAAAATGAAGGCATTACCAAAGTAGAATGGCTTAATAAAGAGCAAACTAAAAAAGCATTAAAGAACAGCTATGCCAATATTAAATCGTTGGTTTAGAATTTAGAGATTGTTTAAAACTTTATATCAGCAATAAAACGAATCTATCATTTTTTCGCAAATACAAATTCGGAAATTTAATTTACAACCCTATAAATAGGATACTGTAAATGTGCTTTCTCATAATATTCACTTTGTTTATGTATCCAATCTAGCTGTGCATACCAATTACTTGTAAAAACTTTATCAGATTGTTTTTTAGTTTCTAAAGCAATTTTTAGTTTTTCATTATTATTTAATAATTCAAGTGCTTTGTCTTCCCAAACGTAAGGCGAAAACCCTTCTTTTTGTTGTAAAATAGCATCAAAGAAATTCCAATTAAAAAATGAATCCGGTGCTTGTGGTTCTAAAGTTTCAATAATATATCTTAACGAAGGTTGATTTGTTTTTATAAGATAATCCCCTTTTCTGAACGCTAACTTTTCTGTTTTTATTGATACTGAAACATTATAGTGGGGATAATGCCCTTCATAAGCCTGCTGTCTTGTTTTGTAATTTTCAATTCTATAGCTTTCTACGTTAAATGTAGAGTCACTTTCTAATTGGCGCATTTCTACCTGATTCAATTTTAATAAATTAATTATTCGATGCCAACCCCGTGGAATAATATAAGCTGCTGGAATTTCAACTTCTACAGTCGGTTTAAAATAATTTTGATATTTAATGTCTTTAATAAACGGTTTCTTTCTATCATATTTTAAACGGCTAAAACCAGTTATTTCACTTTTTATACTTTCACCTTCAAAACCTTTAAACCTTAAAGTTGAGGTTTTAGTGGTATCAATTTCCCAGTTTAGTGCATATGTTTTTTTAAATTGAATATTGTTATTTGCTTTTTTACGTAGAGCAGTAATTTTATCACCTTGATCTTCAGTAATTTCAATCATGCTTTTCATTAATTCATAAGTGCCTTCAACACGTTGTTTGTAAGGCTTAAGCATGTGGGTTTCTACCATCATACCTAGGGTGTTAAACAAAGTTGTGTAACCTGTTGAGTAACGTGGATAGTCCATAAATTGAGAAAACCCTTTTTCTGGAACTTGATTAAAAACATTTACATATGGCGTAATATCCCAATTTTTTGCAATTAGCTTTTCCTCTAATTTAGGCATCATTTCACTATGTATGTAGTTGCCTAAATCGCCATTAAGCTTATTATGCTGTGTAAATAAATGAGTTAATGTGTATTGGTAATCTGCACCATTGCTAACATGGTTGTCTATAAAAACATCGGGTTTTACTAAATGAAAAATTTCAGCAAATGTCTCAGCATTTTTGGTGTCACATTTTATAAAGTCACGGTTTAAATCGTAATTTCTGGCATTGCCTCTAAAACCATAATCTTTTGGCCCATTTTGGTTGGTTCGTGTTGTCGAGTTTCTATTTAAACTACCACCAACATTATAAATAGGAATTGTTACTATTACAGTATTTTCAGGCGCTTCTATTTTACCATTTGCTAAATCTCTAAAAAGCATCATTGTTGCATCGATACCATCAGATTCCCCTGGATGAATACCATTATTTATTAGTAGAATACGTTTGTTTTTGCGGATTTCAGAAAAGTCAAATTGAGATTCATTATTTAAAGTAACTATATGTAATGGATTGCCAGAATCGGTTTCACCAATATCTTGGATGTTAATTTCAGGATAAACATCTGATAATCCTGTATAAAACTTGATGGTTTGTTGGTAGGTTGCAGTTTCAAAGCCTTCTGATTTTTCAAAATGCGTTTCAAAATCATAATATGGTTTTTCATTTGAATTGTTGCATGACACCACTAAAATTAAAAGCACTATAAGAATTCTCATTTTAATTAAATTTTTGATTTAAATTTTTTAATGAAAAGATATTTTTTTTGAAAATACTATAAAACTACAATATTATTATAATTATAACTTTTCAAAGCTATTTAACTTAAATAAAATGTATTAACTTACAGTAATTGTATTTTGCTATATGGGATAAATAGTAATATGTAAATGTTTTTAATTTTATAGATCTCTCATTAAAATAGATTTATGAAAATTTGTAATTTGTCTTTTGGTAAAATTGTTGTTTTGAGTAAAAATCTAGCTGAGGTTATTGTTGATGAAGGTGTTCTTATGGATGAAATTAAAGTTGCTGAATACCACGCTTTTTTGCTCAATTCTCTCGAATCTCCCTTTTCATTATTAATAAATAAAAAACATTCCTATTGTTATACGTTTTCTGCTCAAAAAAATATAGCTAAGTTAAAACAAATTAAAGCCTTGGCTGTAGTTGCCCATACCAGTGGAGGCGTTATGTCTACAGAAACACTAATAAATGTAAATGGAAATTATAAATTGAATATTAGGGTGTTTTACAAAAGAGAGGAAGCGGTTACTTGGTTAAGTAACTTAGAGTAAATTGATATTGATTATTTCTCAAACGTTTTAGCAATCACTTTAATAAATATAGTAATAAGCACTTGTGCATCTCCATATTAACCTTAAATTTGCCGCTTCTTAAAACAAACCAATATGACTGAGTTTATTAGAAAGCGAACGGCAAATGCTAAAAATGATATTTTAAGTGGAATAACTGTAGCTTTAGCATTAGTGCCAGAAGCAGTAGCGTTTGCTTTTGTTGCTGGTGTAGATCCATTAGTTGGTTTATATGCAGCTTTTATGATTGGTATAATAACCTCTATTTTTGGAGGTCGACCAGGAATGATAAGCGGAGCAACTGGAGCTTTAGCAGTGGTTATGGTAAGCTTAGTTGCCGAAGGTAATGCTATGGGAGCCGAAGGCGAAAGCCTAGGATTATATTATTTGTTTGCTACTGTTATTTTAATGGGAGTTATACAAATGTTAGCTGGTGTTTTTAAGCTTGGTAAGTTTGTTAGACTCATTCCTCATCCTGTAATGATGGGGTTTGTAAATGGGTTAGCTATTGTGATTTTTATATCTCAACTAGGTATGTTTCCTAGTTTAGTTCCAGAAGATGTTTATTTTTGGGAAAGTACAGGGGTATGGTTTAGTGCATTTTTTAATGGCTTAATAACCAGTGTGGAGTTTCAAGTAATGTTTGGTTTAATTCTCATTACAATGGGAATTATGTTTGGCTTACCAAAACTTACTAAAAAATTACCTGAAGCCTTAGTCGCTATTTTAGTAGTTTCAGCTATAGTAATCTTTGGAAATTTAGATGTTGCTACCGTAGGTAGTTTTATTAGTGATGGTGGAGGTGAAGGTTTAAAAGGAGGATTGCCACAGTTTCAAACAGATATATTCAGTAAAGTACCTTTTAACTTAGAAACTATAAAATTCATTTTTCCTTATGCTTTAATATTAGCAGCTATTGGTTTAATTGAATCCTTAATGACCTTAAATTTAGTTGACGAGTTAACCGAAACTAGAGGAAACACTAATAAAGAATGTTTAGCCCAAGGTGGAGCCAATATAATAACTGGTCTCTTTGGAGGAATGGGTGGTTGTGCCATGATTGGTCAATCGTTAATTAATATAAAAGGGGGTGGTCGTGGCAGACTTTCTGGTATAGTTGCAGCTTTAATGTTATTAGTATTTATCCTGTTTGCTTCCGGACTTATCGAACAAGTACCTATTGCAGCTCTAGTAGGCGTAATGTTTATGGTTGTTATTGGCACGTTTGCGTGGAGTAGTTTTAGAATTTTAAATAAAATACCATTTACAGATGTTATTGTTTTAGTGGCAGTATCTGCTTTAACAGTCATTTTCGATTTGGCAATTGCTGTAATAGCTGGTGTTATTATTAGCGCATTGGTATTTTCTTGGGAAAACGCAAAACGTATTCGAGCTCGTAAGCGTATGCGTGAAGATGGTACTAAAGTATATGAAATTTGGGGCCCATTATTCTTCGGTTCTATTATCGCATTTAATGAAAAGTTTGATATAAAAAATGATCCTGAAAATGTTGAGGTAGATTTTGTTGAATCTCGTGTGAGCGACCATTCTGCTATTGAAGCCATCTTTAACTTAGTTAATAAATATGAAGCAGAAGGAAAATCAATTAAACTAAAGCATTTAAGTGAAGATTGTAAAATATTACTTTACAAATCAAGCCCTAAATTTAGAGAAGTTATTGTTGAAGATATTGACGACCCACGTTATCACTTAGCAGAAAACCCAGAAGCATTTACAAAAGGACTTTCGGAATATAAACTTTAATATTTGGGCGTTACCACAAGGGTCGGGCTTTCCATTATATCTTTTTTTTGTCATAGCGAGGAGTGAGTTACGTGGCTATCTGTTAAATTTTAGTTCTAAATAAAGTTGTTTTATCTCTTAAAAAAAAGGATGCCATTGCAATCCCTAACGCAAATCAGTCCACAATCGTCAGTCTTTAGTAAACAGGCAAAGTGTTTTCGCAAACTTAGTAACTGCTAACTGCATACTGCCAACTTTTTTTACCGCATAGGTCTTTTTAATTGTTCTTTTACTCGATCAAACGATTTTTTGCTAGCACGCTCCCAACGGTAAATCTTATGCTTTTTACCCTTGTTAGCTTCTCGTTTTTTATCACTTTCACGTTTTTCTTTAAGCCAATTAAAACGTTTTTTTATAATGGTAAAACCTAATTCATCTTCACAACCAATGCTCTCAAGTGCATTTAAAGCAGCAATTGACACATTCTGAATCTTATCATTTATAGCTTCAAAAAGCACAGGGATAGATGATGTATAGCCAGTAATGCCTAAAGCTTCAGCAGCTAGCTGTCTTGTTTTGTAGTTTCCATGTTTTAAAACATACTCTAGTTTTTCAATTTCATCAGTATGCATCCAAAAGCGTATTGTCCTTTCAGATGGCTGAACAAGATTGAGTTTAAAAAGCAAATATGTAATTTGATAAAACATGAATTCTTAAATAAATCATTTACTTATTAGTATATAATTAGTAAGAATTGTTACATAAAACTCATTCAAATCGACTCTTTGAATTACTTGTAAAAAGAACTATTATCAAATAAAAGAGTAGTAAATTTTATAATAAGGTGATTTCATTTTTCAGATAAATAAAATCAATATTTAAAAATACTGATAGTTTTTATTAATCTAAATTTCTAGATTGACCATTTAGTAATTTCCATCCATCGTGACGTTTTACTAATGTGCCAGACTCAATAATTTTAAATTTAGTTATAGTGTTTAAAGTATCTACCATTTTTCCTTTTACAATTCCCGAATAACTAGCTAAACTATCTGTAAGAGGAAATACTTTTAAAGTGTCAAACGATAATTGAATTTTGCTAATTAATTTATCATTGGCTATTAAAATATTTTTAACAGAGTCGTAAGTTAATGCTGAGTTATAATTTGGGGGTACCCAGAAAAAATCTTTGGAATTATCTAGATAGTCAAATTCTGCAGTAAGACCTTGTTTTTTTATAGCACCGTGGTAGTCAGCAAACATGCTTTCAACTTCTTTAATAACAAGCTCTTCATTTATCGGAATTGTTTTTTGGGTAATATTTTTACACCCAATAATGTTAAATATTAGAATTAGTATATATATGTATTTAAATTTCATTTTACGCGTACACTTTTCGGAACTAACTTTGTGTAGTCACCATTATTTCTAATTACATCTCGTACAATAGAAGAAGCGATGTACGATGTTTCTGCCGAGGTTAATAAAAATACCGTTTCAATAGGTGCTAAATCTCTATTTGTATGTGCAATGGCTTTTTCAAACTCAAAATCTGCAGGATTACGAAGCCCACGTAAAATAAATTCTACATCAATTTTCTTGCAAAAATCAACAGTCAAGCCTTTGTATGATAAAACTTTTACTTTAGGTTCATCAGCAAAAGCATCTTCAATAAATTTCATACGTTCTTCAAGAGAAAACATATATTTTTTATCGGCATTCACACCAATAGCCACAATAATTTCATCAAATAAAGTAACGCCACGCTTAATAATATCGTAGTGTCCTAATGTTAATGGGTCAAATGACCCTGGAAATATGGCTCGTTTCATTTTGATTGGTTTTTATCTATTCTCTTTCTATATCATAAATTATTTCATCATCAAATAAAGCTTTAATTTCTTCAATTGAATATGTGTCTTCTTGATCGGTATAATTAACGCTTTTGTTTATCTCATCAACTTGAGATTTTTTATCTATTTCATAATCATTATAAACCACTTTGATACTATCTTGAATAACCTCTATTACTTTCATTGAAGTAAAGTGTCCTTTTGTGTTTGATTCTACAAAATAAACATCACCTATTTTTGGGTTTGCACTATAGATTGCTTCATTTTCTTTTTCTTTAGAATTTGAATAGCTAAAATATGTTATTGCAAGTACAATAATGGCTAATCCGCTAAAATGTAAAAAAGGAATACCTTTATGTTTTTCTATTTCAAATTTACGCTGTATTTGCTCTGGCAATTCTTTAAGTTTATATGTGCGCTTACAATGATTACATTCTAAGACATTTACTTTACCTAATGGGAAAAGAGGAATCCAATAAATATATGCGTATTTGCCAAAGACACTATATGTCATAGATGTTTGATTCTCACAATTAGGGCAAGTAACGTTGTTAAGCTGTCCGTCTTTTAATCTTGAAGAATTTGTTCCGTAAAATACCATAGGTTAATGTTAGTGTTATATCCAAATATAAGTAATAATTTTCTGAATTGTTATGAGGAACTATTTCAAAGCTTCTTCAATTGCATTACCAAAAAAATCAGCTAAAGAAATATTTGCAGCTATCACTTGTTGTGGTAATATACTTTCTCTCGTTAACCCAGGTACTGTGTTAACTTCTACTAAATGCGGTTCACCATCTTTAAAAATATACTCACTTCGGCTAAACCCTGTTAGTTTTAAAATTTCGTACACTTTTTTAGCAACCATATTTACCTTTTTTTCTTGTGTTGCACTTAATCGTGCAGGTGTAATTTCTTCAGACTCACCTAAATATTTTGCTTTGTAATCAAAGAAATCGTTATTACTTATTATTTCTGTAATTGGCAAAACTTTTGTTTCTCCATTATAAGTAATGACACCAGCGGAAACTTCTGTACCGTCTAAAAACGATTCAATAATAATTTCATCATCTTCTTTGTAGGCAACATTTATGGCATTTTGTAAATCTTCTTTTTTATATACTTTGGTAATACCAAAACTACTACCAGCTTTATTAGCTTTAACAAAACATGGTAAGCCTACTTTATTAATTATTGCGTCTTCATTAATAGCATCTCCAAGGTTTAAATAGAACGATTCGGCAGCCTTAATGCCATAAGGTTTTAATACGCTTAGACAATCTCGTTTATTAAATGTTAAAGTTGCTTGGTACATACCACAACTTGTATGTGGCATATTTATTAATTCAAAATAACCCTGCATAAAACCATCTTCACCAGGCGATCCATGTATAGCATTAAACACACAGTCAAAGGTTATTTTTGTGTCGTTTACGCTAACTGAAAAATCGTTTTTATCAATTGGAAATTCATTGCCACTTTCATTGACATAAACCCATTTTTCTTTAAAAATATGAACGCGATAGGCATTATATTTTGAATTGTCTAAGGATTCAAAAACTACATTTCCGCTTTTTAATGAGATTTCGTATTCGCTAGAATATCCTCCCATAATAATGGCAATATTTTTTTTCATTTATATTATTTTGTCCTTTCTTCGAAGGAGATAATCTTTTTTAATAAAACGTTATTAGTCTAAAATCTACAATAAAACGTATGTATAATAAGTTAAGCTAAAATATCATATATATTGCAAAAGAAAAAACAGTTCTGTTTTTATATATTTGCCGTATCGAAAATTATAGTACATGAGCATTATTAAATTTCTTGTAAGCAAAACATTTTTTACTCAAATTGCTTTGGCAGTAGTTGCATTAGTTGTTTTTTGTTTTATTATGTTATCGTGGTTAAAATCATCAACTAATCATGGCGATTTTGAAACCGTACCGGACCTAACAGGAAAATCAATAAGTGTTGCAGAAATTGAATTAAAAGAGAATAATTTAGTGATGCAAATTCAAGATTCTGCAAATTTTAATCCTAATTACCCTAAGTTTTCTGTTATTGAACAAGATCCACCAGTGGGTACAAAAGTTAAAGAGGATAGAAAAATTTACATAACCTTGAACCCATCTGGGTATAGAAAAGTAAGAGTTCCTAATTTAATAGAAAGTACTTTAAGGCAGGCAAAACCAACCTTAGAAGCTTTAGATTTTAAAGTTGGTAAACTCACTTATATCGATAATATTGGTAGGGATATTGTGCTAAAAATGGCACATAAAGGCAAAACCATACAAGCTGGAGATATGCTACCAAAAACTGAAAAAATTGACTTAGTTCTTGGTAATGGTAAAAGACCATCTAGCAAGAATTAATAGAATACTTCAATACGCATTGATTCAATAAAATGGAAGATTATACACCACAATTACCTGATGAGGATAATTTATACGAGCATTATTCTTTTACGGTAGACAAAGGGCAAACTCCTTTACGTATAGATAAATATTTAATGAATTTTGTTGAAAATGCTACGCGAAATAAAATTCAAGCTGCAGCAAAAAACGGAAGCGTTTTTGTAAATAACGAGCCTGTAAAATCTAATTATAAGGTAAAGCCTTTTGATGCTATTCGTGTGTTATTTGCACATCCGCCTTTTGAGAATTTATTAGTTGGAGAAGATATCCCTATAGACGTGATTTATGAAGATGATGAGCTTTTAGTAGTCAATAAATCAGCAGGTATGGTGGTGCATCCCGGTCATGGGAACTATTCAGGCACTTTAATAAATGGACTCATTCACAGATTTGATAATTTGCCAAATAATTCAAGTGAGCGCCCAGGATTAGTACATAGAATTGATAAAGATACTAGTGGACTTTTAGTGGTTGCTAAAACCGAAAAAGCGATGACACATTTGTCTTTACAGTTTGCCGAAAAAACAAGCGAACGAGAATACGTAGCTATTGTTTGGGGTAATATGGAAGAAGACGAAGGTACTATTGAGGGTAACATAGGTCGCCATCCAAAAAACCGATTACAAAATACTGTTTTTATTGATGATGAGGCAGATAAAGGCAAGCCTGCTGTAACACATTATAAGGTTTTAGAGCGTTTAGGTTATGTAACTTTGGTGTCTTGCAAGTTAGAAACTGGTAGAACACATCAAATCCGCGTGCATATGAAGCACATTGGGCATACTTTGTTTAATGATGCCAGATATGGCGGTGAAAAAATATTGAAAGGCACAACATTTACAAAGTACAAACAGTTTGTAGAGAATTGTTTTAAAATACTACCAAGGCAAGCTTTACATGCCAAAACATTAGGTTTTAAGCACCCTAAAACAGGAGAGTTTATGCGTTTTGACACACCAGTTCCAGACGATATGCAACAATGTATTGAAAAGTGGAAAACCTATTCCAAACATCAAGAATTATAGTAGCCTTGTCATTCCTGTCTTTTGGCTTCAATTTTTCTTTTACATTCCCAAGCTTGGTAAATGCTTTACTTGATGATACGTTAAAGCAGCAGCGATACAGTTTTTTAATGCTTCTTCAGGGATTTTGTCATTGATGTTAAAAACCATAGCACGGGTACCTTCAAAGGTAAAAGTGTCTTTATAAATCATTTTAAAGGTTGGTACTAATTTACTAGTGCATTGAAAATACATGGCGTATTGGTTTGGTTCGCCTTTTTTCTGATTTATTCTAATAGTACTCCCTTTTTTGGTTAAAAAGCTAGGTTCTCCCCACTTTAAGGTTTCTTCTATAGTTGTTATTTCGGCAATATTATTAGCCGTTTCAATAATTAAATGTCTAAGATGTAATAGTTTACTTCTAACTGAATCCGGATAATTATTAAAAACCACTTTCACTTTCGGGTTTGTATTTATTTGAAGACTCGTCATTGGTTATCAATTAAATTTAGAAAAGAATAATTGTATTATTTTACGAAGTAGTTAGTGTGCTTTTCTGCTTCAACTTTTCCTTTATAGCACAAGCAGTTTTAGTGATAGCTAATCCACCTTTACCTGTACATTTATTACAACTGGGCATTTGTAGACTTACTGACGATACTGTTTCAATGACTTCATTTAAAGGGATAAGTGCATTATATCCAGCACAGGCCATAGTTGCTGATGATAATGCATTAACTGCGGCACTTACATTTTTACCTAAGCATGGTGCTTCTACACGATCTGCTATTGGGTCACAAATTAATCCAATCATGTTTTGAATTGCTATTGAAGCTGCATCAATAGCTTGTTTTGCTGAACCACCAAATAATTGTACTATTCCGGCTGCAGCCATTCCTGCTGATGCACCACATTCAACTTGACAACCATGTTCCTCAGCAGAGAAACCAGGGCCTTGGGCAAAATAGACTCCAACAATTCCAGTTGCAAAATAGGCTTGAATCAACTCATCATGAGACGCGTTTATGTCGTCGGCAACAGCTCTCAAAACACCTCCTACAACACCACATGAACCAGCAGTTGGGTTTGCAACAACAACTTCCATGGCGCTTTTAGATTCCATAATAGCAGACACATTAGCTATGATTTTATTTATAATAGAATTTTCTAGGATTTTCTTTTTCTTTTGAGCATTATCAATTAAATGTGATTGTCGAGGTAATATTCTATCTTCGTAGTAGGTGCCTTCTAAGCCAGTTTTAATACTGTTTTCTATTATAGCAACAACGCTTTTCATTTTATCAATGACTTCTTGACTTTCTAATCCACTCTGATTTTTTTCATATAGTAAGCCTAAAGCTGCAAGATCAAGATTTTCTTGTTCTGCATACTCTAAAAGAGAAGCTACAGTTGAAAAAGGTAATTCCGATTCATTTCCTGCTATAATTGGTAATACGGGTTTTATAATAGTTAATTCATCAAAAGGTATTGTGTCTTTTAATTTATTAATGACTTCTATTGAAACTTCTTTAGAGAATTTAATATTTACTAATCGCTTTTCGTTATTAAAAGACTCTGAAATAGACTTACTTTCTGTAAATAATAGCGAAATATCTTGTAAATGAATGTTTTTAGGAACGCCCTTTAGAAGTAACTCATAATAACCTCCTTTAATGCTTACTTTAAAATCATCTATGTCTTGAATTTCAAAAGACCCACCACCAATCGATATTGCCGTAACTTTTATTTGCTTTCCTTGAACTCCCTCTAATGCTAATCTAAATGTGTTTGCATGATTGGTTTGGTAGCTATTTACCTCATATTGGATAGATATTCCTTTTTTATCAGCTATTTGTTCAGTATTCTTTATTTGGTCATCGGACATTTCTATTCCTAATAATCCACCTTCAATACCAATTGTGGTTCCTTGATCTCTATAATTAGGTGCCCAAGCCCCATCTTTGTCAAAATCAATAATAGCTTTTATAAGAGGTTCGTTTAAAATATCAATACATATTTTAGCTGCACGCCATGATGCGGCTGTATGAGAACTAGACGGACCTCTCATAATTGGTCCAATGACATCATTAAAAATCCCTGGTCTATTTTTCATAATTCTTTAAAATTCAATATAGCAGTATGGCCATTAATTAGTTTTTAAGTGTAGTGACTAATGTAAAGATAAAGTTCTGTCTTAATGGACTTTATCGCTAGTTAAACGAAGATAGTTGTTTTTTTGACAACATCATTTATACATAATTCCTTAATATAGAATAGGATAATCGTATTTAAATTATTGGATGCATTTTTTGAAGGTTCGTTTTACGTTTTGTGTATAGTATTATATTGATTTGCATACTCATTTCATGCTTTACTCCTTATTTTAACTCTAGTAATGCCCAAACCGGCTTATGATCGGAAAGGTTTTTTTTCATTTCAAGGATATTACCATCTATGGCTCTGATTTTAGCCGTATTGTACATAATGTGATCAATGACTTTTCCACTTCCATTTTCTTCTGGTTTTAGCGCATTGTGTGTATTAAGTTTTGTACAATCAATACCTAATTCCTTCCAGCTTACATCTAGACCAATATCATTAAACATTTTATGATACTGGTTTACAGTATGAGTATTTGTTGGAATAAAATTAAAATCGCCTGCAACAACCGCAAACTCCTTGCTTTGTCTTTCTTTCAGATAATTTACAAAGGTCTGGATTTTGTTGTTTGTTTCGTCAAAATGTGCCTGACCTCTCGTCGCGAAAGGGAAATGAACCGAATAAATTACAAACTCGTAATGGTTAACCTTGATTTTTGCTCGGGTTGCTGAATGAAGGGTATCAGCCATTAAAACCTCCTCGTAATCGTATAAAGGTAATCGGCTGGCAATGGTTTTATATTTATCCTTGTGACCAGCAGTGGAATATTTGCCTAACACGATATGATTTAGTCCCATAACCGAACCAACCTCTTTTGTCCAGTCACCGCCCGGTGCTTCTGAAAAACAAATCACATCAAAATTATAGCCTTTCAACGCCTCACCAATTTCGATGGCCGATGCATTTTTACTAAATTCCACATTATAAGCAGCCACTTTTATTTGAATCGCATTTTCTTCCTTATTTTGGGATGATTTATTTCCACATGCGAAGGCAAGAATAGCCGCAAGTACTAAAAATAGTGTTCTCATATTTTTAATCTCCTTTAAATATCTAATTTGTAATATGGGC
This sequence comes from uncultured Flaviramulus sp., assembly GCA_947501105.1. Lineage (GTDB taxonomy): Bacteria > Bacteroidota > Bacteroidia > Flavobacteriales > Flavobacteriaceae > Wocania_A. Next base: position 169,279 of record CANMUP010000002.1, read on the forward strand.
CTAAGCTTACATTGCGTCATTGATGAATTAGTATCACCTTCTATTATTTCGTTTGCTCATGCCATTTTTAACGTTTGCCTATGAAAAGTACAGAATTGCTATTACTCTGTATCGTTTATTCATGAGGTAAGCATTCTTAAATTAACCACAATGTTTTTCATGTATATGAATCCGTTTTAATACTGAAACAAGTTCAGCACATGTGATTTATATACAACGTTAAACGAAGCTATCGATTTTTTCTGACAAAGTCAATAGTATCAATTCAATTTATCATGTCATTATAAATAATTGTTAACTTACATTTTAAAAGTCCTTTACTAATTGTAAATTTGGTTTGTTATAAAAAATATTTTCAATGAAACTCGTTTTATCACCAGCAAAGTCTTTAGATTTTGAAAGTAAAATACCAATAAGTAAAAACACCGAAGCTTGTTTTTTGAAACAATCTGAACGTTTAAATAAATTGCTTAAAAAGAAATCGGCTAAAAGTTTATCGAAACTTATGAAGATTTCAGATAATTTGGGACAATTAAATTATCAACGTAATCAAGATTGGGCACTCCCTTTTACGCCTAAAAATGCTAGACCTGCCGTTTATGCTTTTAGTGGCGATGTATATAGAGGCTTAGACGCTTACAATATTCCTGAAGAAAAAATAGAAACGCTTCAAAATACAGTACGTATTATTTCTGGCTTGTATGGTATTTTAAAACCAACCGATTTAATTCAGCCTTATCGTTTAGAAATGGGATCAAAATTTCCCGTAGGTAAAAACAAAAACCTATATGAATTTTGGCGTAAAACCATTACTAATGCGTTAAATGAAGAATTAAATGATGATGAGTTGTTTTTAAATTTAGCAAGTAACGAATACTTTAAAGCTATCGATGCTAAAGCATTAAAAGTGCCAATTATTACTGCAAGTTTTAAAGACTTTAAGAACGGTGAGTATAAAATGATTATGACGTTTGCTAAACAAGCGCGTGGTTTTATGGCACGTTATGTTATAGATACCAATGCCGAAACAATTGATGATTTAAAAGCATTTAATTACCAAGGCTATAATTTTAGTGAGCCGATGAGTACAGAAACCGAACTAGTTTTTATAAGATAAAATTAAAACACCAACTAATTTTAAATGTATTATTACTTAATTATCGCACTTCAAGTTTATTGCTTATATCATCTTTACAACAACAGAAATGCATATTATTGGTGGTTTATAATTCTTTTTTTAGGTCCTATAGGTTGTGTTATCTATTTAATCACTCAAGTTTATAATAAGCGTGATGCAGAAAAAATAACAAGTGAAATAACGCATATAATAAACCCAACCAAAAAGATAAAAGATTTAGAAAAACAACTTCAATTTTCAGAATCTTACCAAAACAGAGTTAATTTAGCAGATGCTCTTCTAGAAAATAAAGACTATAATAACGCTATTTCAAATTACCTTGAAGCTATAGAAGGAAATATGCAAAATGATTTCTATGTGATTAAGCAATTGATTGAAGCCTATTTTAACATTGAAGATTGTGAAAGTGTTGTTTTGTATGCTGAAAAAATAAAGGAACATTCAGAATTTAAAAAATCAAGATCACAATTTTTATATGGTTTAGCATTAGAAAGACTTGGTAAGTTTGATGAAGCCGAAACAAATTTAAGATCCATCGATATTCGTTATTCATTTTATAACGAAAGATTAATATTTGCTAAATTTTTAATAAGCAGAAAAAAAGAAACTGAGGCCAAAGAAATTCTAGAAGAGATATATACAGAATCTCAACACATGACAAAGCCTAATAAAAGACTTTTTAGAGTAACAATACAAGAAGTTGAAAAACTATTGCAGGATTTATAAATGTTTTTCCATAAACATCCATATAAACCTTTTATTCAAAAAAATACTACTAAATTAATTGTAGGTACGTTACCACCACCACGATTTTCTACAGGCGAACTTTTAGAGAAAGATGTTAATTTTTGCTACGGAAGTTATTATAATTCGCTTTGGCTGTTTATTGATAAAATTCATAATTTAAATTTACGATATGATAATTCTGAAGAAGCCATTGAGGAACGTAAGCAGTTTTTAATAAAACAGAAAATTGGAGTTTGCGATATTGTTGATAGCGCAGAGCGCGAAAAGATAGATGCTTCTGATTTAGGAATGAAAAATATTAAGCTTCGAGATGTTATTGACTATCTAAAACAATACCCAAATATTGACACTTTATTGTTTACTGGAGGAAATAGTAAAAATGGACCAGAATATTTTTTTAGAAGGCATATTAAAGATTATAATATTAAGTTAGAATTGGTAAATAATGAAGTCCCAAGAATCCACCAGTTTATCATTCCTAGCGAAGTAGGAGAATCTGTTCAACCTAATAGAACCATTAAAACCGTTTCGTTAACTTCTGGTTCTGGAGCCGCCAATATTTCAATAAGCAGAATTCCGCTTTACAAACAATTAAAGGCTAAAAACCCAAAATTTAATACTTTCGATTTTAGAGTCTTGCAGTATCGTGAGTTTTTTTAGTTTTGGTTATAACCTAATAATGCATCAATTGTATTTGCAGTTACAGCATGATAGTTTGGTCTTGCTTTTTCATAGATAGCCAAAGCCTCATCAGTTTTATTATTTCTTTTAAAAGCTTTATAAATGGTTGAAACATACCAGCGTCTGCCTACTTTAATTAAAAAGTCTTCAATTTTTGTATCAACATTATTTCCGTGGTAATTATGATTTATGGCTTGCTCATACCACACCATTGCTATATAAGAATTGTTTGAATTGGTTAAATTAAAAGCTTCGTCAATCATTGCTAAATGTTCCGTTTTAATATCACTAGGAAAATTTCTGACAAAATGCACCCACTCTTGAGTCGTCCAATCTTTGGTAAGTGCTTTATCTACTGTATTTGTTTTAACAAATTGCTGAATTGTTTTTTCAACTGTTTCAAATTTGTCTGAAGATATAATAGATTGGTTACTTGGCACTCCTGCTTCATAAACCCACTCATTTGTGTTAAATGTGATGCTATGCTTTTCTAATAAATTTGCATTTAAAAAATCAATAAACTTTTCGGTGTTAATTGTAGAAAACGCATGTGTTTGAAAATAGTTTTTTAAGAAGATATCAAATTTTTCACGACCTACAGTTTCTTCTAAAGTCCTTAAAAATAAATACCCTTTATCATAAGCAATGCTATTCATACCATCATCTGGGTTTCTATCTTTCAAGTTAAGTTTTAACTTAGTATCGTTTGGAGCATCTTTAAAGCCTTCTAATTCTTCTTCTAAATCTTGTCTTCCAATTTTCGCTAGCATGTTTGCTCTATCTTTTCCGTAAAGGGCTTCCATAATACGCATCTCAAAATATACAGTAAACCCTTCATTTAACCAGAAATCATTCCAAGTAGCATTGGTAACTAAATTTCCTGACCAAGAATGAGCTAATTCATGAGCAATAAGCGATGTTAAACTTTTATCGCCAGCAATTACAGTAGGAGTCGCAAAAGTTAATCGCGGATTTTCCATGCCTCCAAAAGGAAAACTAGGAGGCAATACAATCACATCAAATTGCTCCCATGCATATTTTCCGTATAATTTTTCGGCAGAAGCAACCATATTTTCCATATCCGAAAACTCATAATGTGCTTTATCTAGTATAGATTTTTCGGCATAAATACCTGTTCTGTCACTTATAGCCTTATAATCAAAATCTCCAACAGCAAGCGCAATTAAATATGGAGAAATTGGCTGTACCATTTTAAAAGTATATGCTCCGTTAGGTATTTTAGCCTTTGGATTTTCAGCACTCATAACTGCCATTAAGTAATTAGGGATTTGAACTTTGGCGTTATAAGTAATTCTAATTTGAGGACTATCCTGAATAGGAATCCACGTTCTAGTTAAAATAGCTTGACCCTGTGTGAATAAAAAAGGATGTTTTTTATCTGCTGTTTGTTGTGGGTTTAGCCATTGTAAGGCTTCTGTTTTATGTGTTGTTTTATAAAAAACAGTAATGCGTTTAGTGTTCTTCTTGATTTCAATTTTTAAAGGGTTTCCTAACTGTTCATCAAAATCACCTAAAGAAAAAGGGGTGTCATTGCCATCTGCTTGAACATTTTCAATATCTAAGAATTTTGAATCAAGAATTATTTCTGATGCATCATTATTATTAATTAAATACGAAGCTTTACCATGTATAATTTCATTATCAAAGTCTACATTAATATCCAAATCTAAATGCTTAATAACAGCATCATTTGGTTGCGAAAAAGAATGTGATTCTTCTATGTAACTTGGCATAGATTCATTTTTATTATTGTTAGAACAACTCGAAATAAAGAGTGTTAAACATACTAATAGCAACAACGTTTTTTTCATAATCAATTTAAAAATAATAAGTAGGAGCGAAGTTAATCGTTTTTGTTTTAAAACCAAGAATTAAAAGGACATGGAGAAAATAAGATGTACATTTGCGCTTAATTAAAAGAGGTGGTATGTAATTTATAGATTGTCATCTCAAAAACGCTCGATTTAGAGCTTTATCAAACAATTTATATGTCATTTAACTCTTTAGGCTTATCTGAAGCCTTGCTAAAAGCTATTAGCAAAAAAGGATATACAACCCCAAGTCCTATACAACAAAAAGCGATTCCACCAATTTTAGAAGGAAAAGATGTTTTAGCTTCTGCACAAACAGGAACAGGAAAAACAGCAGGTTTTACCTTACCGCTTTTGCATATACTCTCTGAAAACCCAAAAGCAAAGTACAGACCCATACGTGCTTTAATTTTAACACCAACACGAGAGTTAGCTGCTCAAGTTTATGCTAATGTTAGAGAGTATAGTGAGTTTTTAAATTTGCGAAGTGCCGTTATTTTTGGAGGTGTAAATCAAAAACCACAAGTAGCAACTATTCGCCAAGGAATTGATATTTTAGTAGCTACGCCTGGGCGTTTAATAGATTTGGAAAACCAAGGATTATTATCTTTAAAACGGATTGAAATTTTGGTTTTAGATGAAGCGGACCGTATGTTGGATATGGGTTTTTTACGAGATATAGAGCGTATTATGAGAATGATGCCAGCTAAGCGTCAAAATTTGATGTTTTCGGCTACCTTTTCTAAAGATATTAGAAAATTAGCTCATGGTATTTTAAATCATCCTGTGCAGGTAGAAGCAACTCCAGAAAATACGACAGTAGATGCCATAAGTCAGAAAGTATATCGTGTTGCAAAAGGGTTAAAAACGAATTTGATTATCAAGCTTATTTCTGATGATAATTGGAAGCAAGTATTGGTTTTTACACGGACTAAACATGGCGCAAATAAGCTTTGCAAAAAAATGATTAGTTCGGGTATTACCGCAGCGGCTATTCATGGAAATAAAAGTCAAGGCGCAAGAACCAAAGCATTGGCAGGTTTTAAAAATGGAAGTGTACGTGTTTTGGTTGCTACCGATATTGCAGCTCGTGGTTTAGATATCCCATTATTACCTCATGTCATAAACTTTGAATTGCCTAATATTTCTGAAGATTATGTACACAGAATAGGTAGAACGGGTAGAGCTGGAGCTAGTGGAGAAGCTATATCATTAGTAAGTGCAGATGAAACAACATATTTACGAGATATTGAAAAGTTAGTTGGAATGAAGTTGCCTGTAGAAATTGTTGAAGGGTTTGAACCAGACCCAAATGCATCTACAGAGCCTATAAAACCAGGCCAAAACCGTTCTAGAAATTCTAGGAATAGGAATAATAATAATCGTAATTCTAATTCTAATCAATCTAATAGAGATCGAAATAATTCTAATAGAAGACCAAAACGGAACAATAAAAAGAAGTTTAACGACCGAAGAAATTAGAGGTGATGCGAACAATTCTAAAGAAAAAAATCATTGAAGTTTGTAATCGTAAGATTGAGCAAAAAGGAATCAATGTAGGATTATCCTTTTATGCTTTTTTTGCGAATAAAAATGATGATCCAGAATTGCTTATGGAAGCTGCAACTTGGTGGATTATGGAACATAAGTTAGATCATTTTGAAAAGGCTATAAAAATTAAAGAATTAGTAGAGTAGATTGTTTTTGTCTCCTCGAGTGCAGTCGAGGGGTTAATATTATAAATCATTTAAGAAGGTCTCGACTGCGCTCGACCAGACAGCTTATGGAATCTCAACCAAATAACCCATTACATGGTGTAAAATTAGAGCAAATTATAAACGATTTGGTAGCTCACTATGGTTGGGAATATATGGGTTATACCATTAAAATTAAATGCTTTACTGATAATCCATCGGTAAAATCTAGTTTGAAATTTTTAAGACGCACACCTTGGGCACGTACTAAAGTAGAGAACATGTATTTAAATATGTTGAAGAAACAAAAATAAGTAGTTTTAGCTTAATTGTCGTAAACCTTCATAAACTACAATACCAACTGCATTGGCAAGATTTAAACTTCTAACATGCTTGCTGTATAAAGGAATTTTATAAAGCTGATTTATATGTGCTTCGATTATTGGTTTTGGTAAACCAATAGATTCCTTTCCGAAGATTAAAAACATATTGCTTTCAAAAGGAATATCCCAATGGTTTTTTGTTCCATGACTTGATAAAAAAGCCATGTTTGCGTTTTTGTTTTTTAAGAAAAAATCTTCAGTGTTTTCATAATATGTAATTTGTAGATGCTTCCAATAATCTAACCCAGCGCGTTTTAATCGTGTATCGTTAATTTCAAACCCAAATGGTTTTACTAGATGTAAATGACAACCTGAGCCTAAAGCTAATCGGCCTATATTCCCAGTGTTATTAGGTATTTCGGGTTCTATTAAAACAATGTTTAAAAGCATTAGTCTTCTAGTAAAGGTTTTCCAATATCATCTATTTCATCATCTTCATATAGCCTTTTTGGGTCAGGACCATATTGGTTAGAACCAGTATCTCCATCTGTACAAACTAAAATTAAATACCAAATTCTGCCAATTATGGGTATTAAATTAACAAAGAAATAGCCTCCGCTTTTTCCTGTGTCATGTAGTCGCCTAACATTTACTGCTAACCATGGAATTAGAGTTGCGACAGAAAATATAGTGAAGAATGTGAATCCCCATGTAAAGCCTAAGTATTCTTCAGTGTATTCTGCCAAAATACTAATAGAGATTACAATGATTGACCAAAACAACGCATACATCCAGTATTCTTGTCGTCTGGCTCTACCCGAAAAATTAGCATAGTTTTCAATTAATACTTTTTTAAACCATTTCATACACCTAATTTAATATGGTTTTTGTAAAATCATCAATAGAGTTTATACCTTTATTAGTGACATGCTTTACAAAAGCGCTACCAATAATAGCACCTTTTGCATATTGTGTAGCTTGAGTAAAGGTTTCATTATTACTAATGCCAAAACCAACTATTTGAGGATTGTTTAGGTTCATTTTTGCAATACGCTCAAAATATTGAGTTTGCTCTTCTCCAAACCCAGATTGTGCCCCAGTAGTACTTGCGCTACTAACCATATAAATAAATCCGTTTGAAATAGAATCTATATAACGTATACGATCATCACTGGTTTGCGGAGTTATTAAAAACACATTGATAAGGCCATATTTTTCAAAAATGGCTTGATATTTTTCGTGATATACATCTACTGGTAAATCAGGAATAATTAAACCATCAATACCAATCTCTTGACATTTTTCGCAAAAAGCTTCTACACCATATTGAAACATAGGATTAAAATATCCCATGATGATTAATGGAATATTAACCGATTTCCTGATATCTTTCAATTGAGTAAAAAGAACTTCTGTAGTCATACCATTTTTTAAAGCTTGTGTTGAGCTTGCTTGAATAGTAGGTCCGTCAGCTAAAGGATCGCTAAAAGGTAAACCTATTTCAATCATATCAACATCATTCTTTTCTAAATCTTTAATGATTGAAACGGTATCGTTGATATTTGGATAACCTGCTGTAAAATATATAGAAAGAAGTTTTTTGTCTTTTTTTAATTTTTGATTTATTCTATTCATTTCTTCTGTCATTCCTGCGAAAGCAGGAATCTGTTTTTAATTATTTTTTTATTTCTGTTCATTTTGTCTTGATACAAAACGAACCAAAAAATCAAATCAAAATTAGGAAATTGCTAAAGCATCATTCACTTTCGGAATTTTCGCGCTTGAAGCTGTGCTTCGCATCTGCATTCCTTCGTTCACTATTTCTTGAATTTTGATGATTCCGACTTTGTCGGAACTTCAAGTTTGATTAATATTTATTGTTCCTATTGTTAAATTTTTAATTCTGTTTTGCGTTAGGGATTGTAGCAGCATCCTTTTTTGATTTTTCTTCAAAAAAGATATAGCGAAAAGCCCGACCCTTGTGGTAACGCCCATAATTTAAATTTTAAAATAATCTATATAATTCTGTAAATCTTTATCGCCACGCCCTGATAAACTCACTACAATTACATCGTCGGGGTTAAAAGTTCTTTGTTCAAAAATGGCTAGTGCATGCGAACTTTCAATAGCTGGAATAATACCTTCTAATTCACATAATTTTAAACCAGCTTTCATAGCGTCATCATCGGTAATTGCCATAAATTCTGCACGCCCCGTTTTACATAAGTGTGCATGCATGGGGCCAACTCCAGGGTAATCTAAACCAGCCGAAATAGAATAAGGCTCGGTTATTTGTCCATCATCTGTTTGCATTAATAATGTTTTACAACCATGAATGATACCTTCTTTTCCTAAAACAGAAGTGGCCGCACTTTCACCAGAATCAACTCCTAAACCTGCTGCTTCTACCGCAATGATTCCAACATTTTCTTCATGTAAATAATGATAATATGTTCCAGCAGCGTTACTTCCACCACCAATACAAGCTACCACATAATCAGGATTTTCTCTGCCTTCCTGCTCTTTTAACTGCCATTTAATTTCTTCTGAAATAACCGATTGAAATTTGGTTACCATATCAGGATATGGATGTGGACCAATGGCTGAACCTATAATATAGTGCGTGTTTACAGGATTATTAATCCAATCTCTAATCGCTTCGTTAGTTGCATCTTTTAAAGTACGACTACCAGATAATGCAGGTACAACTTTAGCTCCGAGCATTTTCATTCTTGCAACGTTTGGCGCTTGACGTGCTATATCAATTTCTCCCATATAGACAATACACTCTAACCCCATTAAGGCACAAACTGTAGCTGTAGCCACACCATGTTGCCCTGCGCCAGTTTCGGCAATAATTCTAGTTTTACCTAAACGTTTGGCCATAAGGATTTGACCAATAGTATTATTTATTTTATGAGCACCTGTATGATTTAAATCTTCGCGTTTTAAATAAATTTTGGTGTTATATTTTTCAGAAAGACGCTTTGCAAAATAAAGAGGAGAAGGACGACCTACATAATCTTTAAGTAATTGATCGAACTCTTTTTTAAAATCGGGTTCAGCCATTACTTTTAAATAGTTTTGGCGTAACTCTTCTACGTTTGGATAAAGCATTTCTGGTATAAAAGCACCTCCAAATTCACCATAATAGCCTTTTTTGTTTACGTTGTAATTCATGATGTTATTACTCAGTTTGTTTTTAAATTCTTTTAAATCTTCAATTTTTTTTAACCCAGGTTCTATTTCAAATTTGCTATTTACATCAATAGCATAGCAGTATTTTGAAGCCTTACTTTTTTGGAATGCTTTTATATCATCAATTTGATTAATGCCAATTCCACCACTTAAAAAGAAAGGTTTTGTTGATGGGTAGTTATTTAAAACATTCCAATCAAATGTATATCCGTTTCCACCAGGTAACTTACCTTTTGTGTCAAATAAATAATAGTCACAAACACTTTCATAAGGCTTTAAAACATCAAAATTGAATTTGTCCTTGATAGAAAAGACTTTGATGATTTCTAGCTTGTCATTGGGATACTTTTTTTCAAAGTCGTGGCAATCTGTTTTTTTTGAAGAGATTACCACGTCGCTTAGCTCCTCGTAATGACGTTTAAGTTTCAAGCAATACTCAGGTGATTCATTTCCGTGTAATTGAACCGCTTGTAAATTGTGTTTACTAACCTTTTCGAGAACAAAGTTTAATTCTGCATCAACAAAAACCCCAGTTTTTTTAATGACTTTTGGTAATTCAGGTATACACTCAGTATCAAAGTTTCTGATAGATTTCTCATAAAATATAAACCCAAGATAGTCTGGTTGCAATGCTGCAACTTGATTCATGTTATCTTGATATTTCATACCACAAACTTTCAGCTTCATCCTTCTAAAGTTTTAATGAACTCTGTCGCATTAGCTCCTGGATTATCAGTTTTCATAAAATTTTCTCCTATTAAAAAGCCTTGATAGCCGTATGGTTGTAATTCTTTGATAGATTCGATATTACTTATGCCGCTTTCTGAGACTTTTACAAAGTCATCAGGAATAAGGCCACTTAAACTTTTACTAGTTTCTAAACTAACATCAAACGTTTTTAAATTTCTATTATTTACACCTAGCATATCTAAACTTGGCATAATAGATTTGTGCAATTCTTCTTCGTTATGAACTTCTAAAAGCACATTTAAATTTAGACTTTGGGCAAATTCAGAATACATTTTTATTTCTTCTCTTGAAAGAATTGCGGCAATTAATAAAATGACATCAGCACCATAAGCCTTTGCTTCTAACAATTGATATTCATCTATAATAAACTCTTTTCTTAATAATGGTAAATTACAACTTGCTCTTGCTGTTAATAAATCGTCTAGTGAACCTCCAAAGTATTTACCATCTGTTAAAACAGACATGCCACATACACCTGCGTTTTCATAGCCTTTTGCTACATCTTGAACGTTAAGTGTGTTATTAATTACTGATTTTGATGGTGAACGCCTTTTGTGTTCTGCAATAATTCCTGATTTGCTGTTTCGTAAGTTATTTGCAAGCGAAACTGTTGCTCTTTCAAATAAAACGGATTGTTCTAGTTGAGAAACAGGAATTAGACTTTTTCTAAGTTCAACTTCCTTGCGTTTATCTAATGTTATTTTGTCTAAAATGTTCATTTTTATAATTTATTTCTGTTCATTTTGTCTTGATACAAAACGAACCAAAAAATCAATTCAATCTGAGGAAATTCCTGCGGAACACTCGCTTTCGGAATTACGTGCTTGAAGCTACGCTTCGCATCTCCATCCCTTCGCTCATTATTTCTGCAGATTGATGATTCCGACCGTGTCGGAAATAGGGTCTTTCATTTTTACTATTGTTCTTGTTAATCCCAATTGTTCTTTTCTGTTTAATTTTTAATTCTACAATCACTGTTAACAGAGAACTGTGACTGAAAACTTTTTATTTACTTAACTCAATCAATTTATCTAAACTTGCTTTTCCTTTTCCTGAAAACAACGATTCTTTTGCTATTTCAAATCCTTTTTGATGCGAAATTTGCTTTGTGGTTGCTATAGCTAATCCTGCATTGGCACAAACTACATTGTTTTGTGCTTCTGTCCCTTTTCCGCTAATAATATCAACAAATATGTTTGCGGCATCTTTAACTGTGTCTCCTCCAAAAATGGCGTCTTGTTTAATTTTATTGAGCCCTAAATCTTCCGGTGACAACAATTTTTCAGTATGATTGGAAACGATTTTTGCTTTTCCTGTTAATGAAATTTCATCATAGCCATCTAAGGCATAAACAATATTATAGTTCGTTTCCGTGTTTTGATATATAAAACTATATAATCGTAAAAGTTCTAAACTAAAAACGCCTAACATTTGGTTTTTTGGAAATGAAGGGTTAACCAAAGGGCCCAACATGTTGAAAAAGGTCTTAACTCCTAATTCTCGCCTGATAGGAGCTACATTTTTCATAGCTGGGTGAAATAATGGTGCGTGTAATATGCATATGCCAGCTTTATCTAGGCAACGTTTTAAAAAATCTTCATTGTTGGAAAATTTTACTCCTAAGTGTTCCATAACATTTGATGAACCAGAAGTTGATGACACACCATAGTTACCATGTTTAGAAACATTAACACCAGCACCTGCTGTAATAAAGGATGATAGAGTAGAGATGTTGAACGTGTTTTTGCCATCACCACCTGTACCAACTATATCTACAGCGTTAAAATCGTTGAGGTTTATGGATACACAAAGCTCTAAAAGAGCATCCCTAAAGCCTTTTAATTCTTCTATGGTAATACTTCGCATCATGAAAACAGATAGGAAGCATGTTATTTGACTTGGGTTATACATATCATTTGAGATATTAACTATAACCTGTTTTGCCTCCTCACTTGAGATGGTTTCGTGATTTATAAGTCTATTTAGTATATTTTTCATTTTATTTATTTCTGCGAAGGCAGGAATCTTCTTTAAATTATACTTTTTTTATTTCTGTTCATTTTGTCTTGATACACTATTTATTTTGGAATATCTAGTAGACATTCCAAAATAAATACAAAACCAAAAAATCAAGTTCAAGTCGAGGGATTTTTCAGTAAAAACTGAAAACCGATTTGAAAACTCCGCGTCGAACTGCGTTCTCCTGTTCTCGGAGCTTTTCTTCATCTATTCTACGCCTTGACAATCAATTCTGTGAATTGAATAAGGATTTGACTTTCTTTTATGTATGTTATTTTAATCATTTCTTGTTTTTTTCAATCGAATAAGCACTGTTTACTGCCACTGACTGAATACTGCTACTAATTATTCACCCAATTTTCTAATATTTTCTTCCCATCTGGAGTCAATACTGATTCTGGATGGTATTGCACACCTCTAACATCGTATATTTTATGTCTTAAAGACATGACTTGCCCATTGACATCAAAAGAAGTGGCTTCTAAACTATCTGGTAATTCTGGATTTACAACCCACGAGTGGTAACGTCCAACTTCAATATTTTTGTCTAAACCTTTGAAAATGTATTCGTCATTAACACTTAAAGTTACATTAGTTGCAACGCCATGATAAACATCGTCTAAATTGATTAGTGAGCCTCCAAAAACTTCGCCTATGGCTTGTTGCCCTAGACATACTCCTAGAATGCTTTTCGTAGGTGCGTATTTTTTTATAATAGCCTTTAGTAAACCTGCTTCATCTGGAATTCCAGGACCTGGCGATAATACAATTTTATTAAAAGGTTCAACGTCTTCTAAAGCTAATTTATCGTTTCTAACAACGGTTACATTGCAGTTTAAATCTTCTAAATAATGTACAAGATTATAAGTGAAACTATCGTAATTGTCTATAACTAATACTTTCTTCATCTTTTTGTCATTCCTGCGTAGGCAGGAATCTATTTTTAGTTAATCTTTTTATATTTCTGTTCATTTTGTCTTGATACAAAACGAACCAAAAAATCAAGTTCAAGTCGAGGAATTTTTCAGTAAAAACTGAAAACCGATTTGAAAACTCCGCGTCGAACTTTAGTTCTCCTGTTCCCGGAGCTTTTCTTCATCTATTCTGCGCCTTGGCATTCAATTCTGCGAATTGATTTGGGGCTTTACTATTTGCTATTCTTTTTCTAATGCCAAATTTATTTTTTTATTAATTCTTAAACTGCGTTAGGGATTGAGCGATTGTTGGAGCTCCTCTTTTTGAGAGCGACTCGTGAAAGCCCGACCCTTGTGGTAACGCCATAATTTTAAATATCTTCTGCTAATTTAATAGCTTTAGTTAATGCTCCTAATTTATTATAAACTTCTTGTAATTCGCTTTTTTGGTCAGATTTTGAAACCAATCCTGCGCCGGCTTGCCAATTGAGTTTGTAATCTTTACTTAAAAACGTACGAATCATAATGGCATGGTTAAAATTGCCGTCAAAATCCATAAAACCAATAGCGCCGCCATAGAAGGCACGACTTGTTTTTTCGTATTTCTCTATAAGTTGCATGGCTCTGTGTTTTGGCGCACCACTTAAAGTCCCTGCAGGAAAGGTGTCTGCTACAACTTGCATGGTTGAAGTCTTTTTATGTTTTTGTCCAGTAACTTTACTTACTAAATGAATAACGTGTGAAAAGAATTGAACTTCACGATAAGTTACCACTTTTACGTCGCTCCCATGTCTGCTTAAATCGTTTCTTGCTAAATCGACCAACATAACATGTTCAGCATTTTCCTTATCATCATTTTTAAGCTTTTCGGCTAAAACTTCATCTTGTTGCTCGTCACCGGTTCTTTTAAATGTTCCTGCAATTGGATGAATTTCGGCTAAACCATCATCTACAATAAGTTGTGCTTCTGGCGAGCTTCCAAATATTTTAAAATCGCCATAATCAAAATAGAATAGATAGGGCGAGGGGTTAATGCTTCTTAAAGCACGATAAATATTAAAATCGTCTCCTGTATATTCTTGAGAGAAACGTCTTGATAGTACCAATTGAAAAACATCTCCGCGTTGACAATGTTTTCTGGCTACTTCAACATGTTCTCTAAACTCATCATCAGTTAAATTAGATTTAATATCGCCTTTTGAACTGAAATTATATGAGGCAAAATTTTGAACATTAATTAATTTATCTATTTCATCAATGTTATTGGGGGTTCCATCATAACAATGTGCAAAAATATAAGCCTCGTTTTTAAAGTGATTAATCGCTATTATGTTTTGATAAACTGCGTAATACATATCTGGAATAACTACAGAATCATCTTTTTTGCTAATTTCGACATCTTCAAAATACCTTACAGCATCATAAGCAGTATAACCAAAAATACCATTATTAATGAATTTGAAATTTTCTTCAGATTTAGCATCAAAACGTTTAGTGAAATTATGAATTTCGTTTGCAACATTGATATCTTTAGTGATGTCTAATGAAGTGGTACTTCCATCTGGAAACGTTTCTGAAATCACTTCGTTTTCAACCTTTATTGAAGCAATCGGGTTAAAACATATATAAGAAAAGTTTTTATGACTTCTGTGATAATCACCACTTTCTAACAAAATACTGTTTGGGTATTTATCACGTATTTTATAATAAACAGTAACAGGAGTAATAGTATCTGTTAATATTTTTTTGTGATGTGTGTATAAACTATATGTTTTCATAAGTTTGATATAAAAAAAAGGCTTGTCGTGAATGACAAGCCTTTTGGATATTTTTAGTTTTAAATATACTAGGTTTTTACTTCACGAAGATTAGTTTCGAAAGCACCACCACCAAGTATTGTTTAAAATTATGTTCATTTTTTGTTTTTAACTGCTCAAATATAGAAATGAAAAT
This sequence comes from uncultured Flaviramulus sp., assembly GCA_947501105.1. GTDB lineage: Bacteria > Bacteroidota > Bacteroidia > Flavobacteriales > Flavobacteriaceae > Wocania_A. Next base: position 184,528 of record CANMUP010000002.1, read on the forward strand.
ATAACTAAACAAAAGTTTAGTGTATTTTTTAATTAAAAGTTTGTTAAACTGTAATATTAGCAACAAACTATTAATTAATTTTATACTTATGAAATTTAAAGTAATAATTATTGCAATACTATTAGCATTTAGTTGCGCTAAAAGAAATAAAAAAACCGAAGTTGCTATTGATACTACTAGTAAAAAAGAAGTATTAAGTAAAAATAATATAGTAAACCTAGATTTAGAAGTTTACGATTATAAAGGTTTTGAGAAGTTTTTAAATAAAAAAGATGGTAAAACTTACGTTATTAACTTTTGGGCAACATGGTGCGCACCTTGTATTAAGGAGTTGCCATATTTTGAAAAGTTAAATACAAAATACAATAATAAAAATGTTGAAGTTATATTGGTTAGTCTAGATTTTCCACATTTATACGAGTCTAAACTAAAACCATTTATAAAAGAGAAGCAATTAAAATCTAAAGTAATTGCCTTAGATGATGCAGATATGAATTCTTGGATTCCTAAGATAGACAAAAGTTGGTCTGGTTCTATCCCTGCAACGATTATTTATAATAAAGATGAGCGTAAGTTTTTCGAACAACCATTTACTTATGAAGAACTAGAAAGTGAAGTAAAAACATTCTTAAAATAAAAGAAGATGAAAACGAAAATTAAATTAATTACAACATTAGTAATTGTTATGTGTGTAAGTGCATTTACAATTACGAATTCAAATAATAGTGACGATGGATACAAAATAGGTGATTTAGCTGAAGACTTTTCACTTAAAAACATTGATGAAAGCATGGTGTCTCTATCAGATTATAAGGATGCCAAAGGTTTTATTATCACATTTACTTGTAATACATGCCCTTATGCTGTTATGTATGAAGATAGAATTATTGCATTAAATGAAAAGTATGCCAGTAAAGGCTATCCAGTAATTGCAATTATGCCAAATAATACAGATGCAAAACCAGGCGATAATTTTAATGCTATGAAATCTAGAGCAAAAAGCAAAGGATTTACATTTCCGTATTTAATTGATGAAGAGCAAAGCGTATACCCAAAATTTGGTGCTACAAAAACACCACACATATTTATTTTACAAAAAACAAGTAAAGGCAATGTTGTTAAATATATAGGAGCAATAGATGATAATTATAAGGATGCCTCATCAGTGAACACTAAATATGTTGAAAATGCTATAGATGCTTTACTTAATGGAAAAGAAGTTAAGCAAACAGAAACGAGGGCTATTGGTTGCTCAATTAAAGCATAATAGCGAAGTGATTATTTTTGTGAAGATTAGAATTAAAAATCTGAAGTTTTATACTTCGGATTTTTTTAGATTATTATTTAATTAGATGTCTTAAATTTGTAAGCATAAATTTAATTTTAAAAAATGGAAAATTTAAGTCAAGAAGAATGGGTATCGCAATTAGAAAATGACGATAAAGCAGTTGTCATTGATGTAAGAACAGATAATGAAGTAGCCGATGGAATTATTATTAATGCCATTCATATAGATATTTACAAGGGGCAAGAATTTGTTAATGAGATAGAAGAGCTTGACAAAGATAAAAATTACTATGTGTATTGCAGGTCTGGTAATAGAAGCGGGCAAGCTTGTAATATTATGAATCAATTAGGGTTTGAAAATGCCTATAATCTAGAAGGGGGTATTTTAGAATGGGAAGGCGATCTTGTAGATTTAGATTAAAAATTATTGAATGAATAAAATTTTAATAAGACTCTTAATAATAGGAACAACTCTTATTAGTTGTAATGAAACATTAAAAGGAGAAACTAAAATAGTATCTCCTGAGGAAATGCAAACATTGCTGCAATTAGATAATGTACAACTAGTTGATGTTAGAACACCAAAAGAGTTCAAAGAAGGATATATTGATAATGCTCAAAACATCGACTTTTTTTCGTCTACATTTAATGAGGATATTAAAAAATTAAACAAAAAACAGCCAGTATTAATATATTGTCGTTCAGGAGGAAGAAGTGCTAAATTTGCCAAAAAACTAATTGAAGCTGGTTTTGTAAAAGTTTATGATTTGGACGGCGGAATGATCAAATGGAAACATAAAGGGTTTAAAATAAAAACAACTTCTTAATTTCATACGTTTTAAAATAAGAATTTTCATTATAAAAATCTTTATAGCTTTTTGTGTATTTCAAAGGATTTTTTTGATTCAACAATTATTTTAACTTCTTTTTAAGTACTTTACCTTTTTTATTTTTAGACATAGCTCTTTTTTTATATTTTTATTGAAAATATGCAACATAAGGGCTTTAAAGGGCTTTAAAACATTTAATAAACTACCTAAGAAAAAAAGTTATGGATAACGGCTTTATAATATTGTCAATAATAGCATTATTATTTTTAAGTATATATGGATATACATATGGCTCTATTGCTTTAGCAAAAATTAAACAAAAGAAAGCCGAGAAAAAAGAATTAATGCTTGAAGAAATTAAGCTTGAAGAAAATAAAAGAAAGCAAGCTATAAGAGATGAAAAACTTAGAAAGCAAAATAAAAGGCGTGAAGAAATCAATCACGAACTTAAGCTTCTTGAAGAAATGAAACTTAATAATGAGAAATTGAATAAACTGCGAGTTGAAAAAATGAAGCAGAAAAAAGTGGGTTAAAAATTACCCTTTGTAAATAAAAGATAAAAGCTCGGTGTTTTAAATTTAAAAACACTGAGCTTTTTTTTGATTTTTTTTTTAAAAGGTTAATCAATTTAAAAAACTAAAGTTTTTGCTATTTTTCTTTTTTCTGAATTTTTGATGTATTGGTAAATTTATCTATAATGATTTTTGGGTCATTATATAAATACAAGTCGCTTGAACCTGCTAATGAGACTGTTACTGTATCGGTAACTTCAACAGTAGCATCACTTGAAATGTCACAATAAAGGTTGCAATTTTTTACTGTAAAGTTTTTACCATTAAATTGAGAATTGTTATCAGTTCTCAAAAGCAAATTATCGCTATCACCTTCGATATTTGCGTTAGCACGCTGATATAAATCGGCTTTTAAAAGTGGAGAATAAATTAAAGCATCTAATTTACTATTACCATTTAAAATTATTTTGGTACTGTCGGCAGTTAAATTAAGTTTTACTTTAGCTTTATCAAGACTTTCAAAATTAAAGTAATCTGTTTCTATTATTAATTCTGCTTTTGAGTTCCCTGTTGTTTTAAGATTAGTATTTGTTAAGTCCATTGTCGCCAACGAAAATATTTTACCGCTATCTCTGGTTTCAATATTATTTAAAGAATCATCATAACTTACCGTTATATTCAATCTTTTTTTTGAAGTAATTCTTCTAGTCTTATTAAATGAGAGCACACTATCACGAACGCTAAAAATTATAAATTCATGAAGATTTTCATCGGCCTCAATTTCTACTGATGGTTCTTTGTTGAATATAATATCTATTTCAAAATCTTCATCAACAATTATGGTATGAAAAGAACTTATTAGAGTTTGTAAAGTAGTTACATTTCTATTGCCTTTTACTTTTTTTGCTTTTTGAGCCTGAGTTATAAAGCAAATACTTAAAGAAAAAATTAATGCCAGGAACTGTCTGTTTTTCATGCCTCTATAAATTGATTATATAGTTTTAGACCTGTTTAATTATAAAATGTCACATATTCCTTATTTTTTAGGCTCTAAAGCTGTATAATAGATATAAAATAAATCCATCTTAAACTAAATTTAGTTTAAGATGGATTTTAAAATGGGTTGGTTATTAAGGTTGGTTGTTTTATTTTATTGTTTTCTAATACTTCCAGAAGGCCCACCATTTTTATTTACCTTTTCTGGATTGCCATAATATTTTATATCACCACCACTACTTGCTTTAGCTGTAAGCTCTTTTGATGTGTTTACAGTAATATCTGCGCCACTTGTTGCTTTTACCTGGCTAGATTCAGCAATTAAATTTGATGCTTTAATATCGCTGCCACTTGTGGCCTCTGCAATTAGTTTTTTTGTTTTCCCAGATAATTTTAAGTCACTACCACTAGTTGATTCGCATTCTAAAATTGAAGTATCTACATTTAGTTTCATATCACTTCCGCTAGTAGATTTTAATTTTAAATGATTCGTTGTAATAGTGTTAGTTGAATATACATCACTACCACTTGTTGAGGTAATTGCTGAAATATCTTTAAAACTTACCATAATTTTCTTTGAAGAAGACCTACCAATATTTTCTCTAGTATGTATTTTTAATACATTATCAACCACTTCGGTTATAATAAGATCATGTAAGTTTTCATCCGCTTCAACGGTTATACTTTCGTTATTACTTTGAGTTAAGTATACATCTAAGCCTTCAGTAGCTTTAATAGATGTAAACGATTCTGTAATGGTTCGTTCTACTGTTTGTACATTGCCATTACCACTAACACCAGAGTTCATGTTAATATCAAAATTACATGAAAATAATGTTAAGCTTAATAATGTAGCTACGATAATTTTTGTTAGTGTTGTCATAATTGTTTGTTTTTGATTGATGATTTTTATCTATTCAAATATCTGCATTGTGTTAAACAATTTTAAACTTAAATATCTGAATTGTTGTTTTTTAATGATGAATTGTTATTTAGTTGTCTTTAGATTTTATTGAAATGCCATCGCCATCTATATTTACATTAACATCTTCCCCACCTGCTTTTACTCCAGTTTTATCAATTTTTAAACTAGAGCTATCTACAGTTACTTTCAAGCCATCTTCATTTATTTTTAGGCTAGAATTTTCATCCTTTAAATCAACATCTACTTCATAGTCTTCTTCATTTTCTTCAATTGGGCAGTCTAAGCATTCAATATCATCTTCTAAAATTTTTAAATAATGATTAGTGTTACCATGTGTTATAATAGTGCCGTTATAATTATGATAATAAAAAAATGTTTTCGAGTTCTCATTACATTTTATAACGGTGCCTTCCGGTAAATATAAAGTGAGCATTATTTCTTGGTCGCTAAATTTATTCTCAGAATCGGTAGTGAAATAAGAGTCAAGAAGTAAGACATCGTTTTTTAAAGCATAATTATAGTTTATGTTTTTAGCACGTTCTATAGCTTTTTCATAACTTCTACCATCTGCACTTCTATCTATGCTTAATGTCGCTAAAGAATCAGTAGTAGATTTAACTATAATAACTATGTCAGAAGAAAAAATGGTTTTGTTTCCGTTTTCATCATGAATAAGTTTAAAATATTCATTATGTCTGTTTGTGCCATTTTTATACAAATCGCTACCTAACATTTTTAAGTTTATGGTATCGTTTGCAGTAATTTGCAACTCTTTCTTTTCTATAACATGCTCTTCAAAAGCATGCTCACTAACTTGCCTAACACCAACAATAACTAGCCCTATAATAGAGATTAGCCATACGCCTAAAAGCGTAAACTTTGCAATGTTCCCTATAGACTTCAGGTTATTAATAAGAATCTTTAATCCTAAGTAGAACAAAAAGAAGAATGGTATTCCAACTGTGAAAAATGTTAATAATGATACTAACCATACAGGTGTATTTCCTGCGTTAACAATATCCGCATGATCTAACCAAGGTATGTTAATTATGTCTACAACTCCTAAAGAAAGTAAGGTTACTATTAAAGCAATAAGTGTTGAAGCACCTACAATCATTAATATAATACCTATGAATTTTGCAAAAACTTTAAAGAAAAACATAATTATTTCTCCAATAGTATCAAAAAATGTTCTTGATGATGATTTTATTTTACCACCTTGTTTTTGAAAATCTACTTTCTTTGCAGCATCCGAAACAGAGTCACTTACATTTTTAGCGGCTCCAGAAACAGAATCCGTTACATTTTTTGCTACATCACTTACCGTTCCTGTAACGTTTTCAAATCCATCTTTAATTTTTTTTTCAATATTGCTAATGTTAACTGGATCTCCAGTCATCATTATTTTTTCTGAGGTTGTTTGAGCTTCAGGAACTAAAATCCAAAGTAGTATATATAAAAGAATTCCTGTACCAGCTCCAAATATTAAAACGATCCAAGCCAAACGTATCCATAATACATCAATTCCAAAATAATGCCCTAATCCGGATGATACACCACCAATATATGAGTTGTCGGTATCTCTAAATAATTTTTTAGATGGGGCAGCCTTTCTTTTATAAGTTGGTTGAGGTTCATCCTCAAAAATTTCATCATCTACCAAATAATCTTCTGGTTGACCCATAATAGAGATTACTTCGTCTACCTCTTTAATTCTAATAACTTGTTTGTCGTTTTGTACACGTTCGCTAAAAAGTTCAGAAATACGAGCTTCGATGTCTGATATAATTTCAGAGCGACCTTGAGAGTCTGTAAATGAACGTTTTATAGCCTCAAGATAGCGTTGTAGTTTTAAGTATGCATCTTCATCTATATGAAAAAATATACCTGCTAAATTTATGTTGACTGTTTTATTCATTTTTTTGTAGTTTTTTGGCTTGTTACTATTGTTACTGCGTTGTGTAATTCGCTCCAGGTAGTGTTTAATTCTTTTAAAAACAATTTCCCTGTTTCTGTTAATCCGTAATATTTTCTTGGTGGTCCAGAGGTTGATTCTTCCCATCTGTAATTTAAAAGACCTGCGTTTTTAAGTCGCGTTAGTAGTGGGTAAATAGTACCTTCTACAACAAGCAATTTTGCGTCTTTTAGTGTGCCTAAAATTTCTGCTACATAGGCATCGTCATCTTTTAAGACCGATAGTATGCAGAATTCTAATACGCCTTTACGCATCTGAGCTTTTGTGTTTTCTATCTTCATATTCTAAAGCGTTTTAATATTGTGAAACTGTTCATTTTTTGATTGATTATGATTGATTATTGATGAAAGTTATTTTAAAAAATTGATGGTTAATGGGTAATGATATATTTCACCATCTCTAGCTTTTAAACTTGCTATAACTATAAAAACGAGCTCTAAAATAAAACCTATTATTGCAAATGCTCCCAGAGTACCACCTATATAAAGTAGTGGTGATGGTTCGCCAATATTAATATGAAAATCATGAAAGCCATTAAAATCTATAAAGTCTATACCATTAAAAACTTTAAAAATAAAAAACGGAATAGTTAGGGTTCCTAAAATAATAGCATAAAGCAAAATACTTATCTGAAAATTAATAGCTTGTTTGCCATGCGTATCTATAAAATCAGATTTATCTTTGTTGGTAACCCATAATATTATTGGGCCAATAAAGTTTCCAAACGGAATTATAAACCGACTAAAGGTTGATAAATGAATAAATGTTGCGATGTTTTTTTGATGATTGTCTAGCATGATTTTAAAACATATAATAGTTTCTTATGCAAATATATGTCTAAAAAAAGGTACTTTGTTACGCATAGTACTAAAAATTAACAAAACTTTAACAAATTGATATGTCGATTATTTTCAATAATTTTGATAAAAATGAATTTATAATGAAGTTAACACCTAGTAAAATAAACACATTCAACATTTTTAAACTGCCAGCAGTTTTCTTTATGGGTGTTAGAGTTAAATCTATTAATAATACAACCTGTACAGTAACTGTTAAACACAGATGGCTAAATCAAAATCCATTTAAATCGTTGTTTTGGGCTGTACAAGGTATGGCAGCCGAACTTACTACAGGTGCTATAGTGATGGCAAAAATTCAAGAAAGTGGTAAAAAAGTTTCTATGCTAGTAACTACTAATAATGCGACATTCACCAAAAAAGCAACTGGCAGGATTACATTTGTTTGTTATGATGGCGAATTAATAGATAATGCTTTGCAAAAAACTATTGAAACGGGAGAAGGGCAAACCATTTGGATGAAATCTATCGGAACTAATAAAGAAGGTATCGAAGTATCAACCTTTAATTTTGAATGGAGTATTAAAGCGAAAAGCTAGTTAGAATATTTAGAATTTGTGTAACAAAACCTTAAATACGTCAACATATAAACGAATCAACAAAAAACATTAAAAAAATGACAGCACACGAAATTGATTATAGAATCTACGGCGAAGAAATGCAATATGTAGAGATTGAACTAGACCCGCAAGAAGGTGTAGTTGCCGAAGCAGGAAGTTTTATGATGATGGACGATGGCATTAAAATGGAAACCATTTTTGGCGATGGTTCTCAAAAAGATTCAGGTTTTTTAGGAAAAATTCTTGGAGCAGGAAAACGAATCCTTACAGGAGAAAGTTTATTTATGACGGCTTTTTATAATGATTTAGTAGGAAAACGAAATGTCTCTTTTGCCTCTCCGTACCCAGGAAAAATTATACCAATAGATTTGACTGAATTTGGGGGTAAGTTTATTTGTCAAAAAGATGCATTTTTATGTGCAGCAAAAGGAGTTAGTGTTGGCATAGAATTTTCTAAAAAATTAGGAAGAGGATTATTTGGCGGCGAAGGTTTTATTATGCAAAAGCTTGAAGGAGATGGAATGGCGTTTGTACATGCAGGTGGCACTATGGCTAGAAAGGAATTACAAGCTGGCGAAACGTTACGTGTAGACACTGGTTGTATTGTTGGCTTTGATCAAAGCGTAGATTATGATATTGAATTTGTTGGAGGTATAAAAAATACAGTATTTGGAGGCGAAGGTTTGTTTTTTGCAAAACTTCAAGGTCCAGGTACAGTTTATGTGCAATCATTACCATTTAGTAGATTAGCAGGTCGTGTTTTGGCATCAGCACCAAGAGCTGGAGGAAAAAGTAAAGGAGAAGGCAGTATACTTGGTGGTTTGGGAGATTTATTAGATGGTGATAATAGATTTTAAGTGTTAAATTTTCTTTAATTTGAAAAAGCAACGCAATTTTTTATTAAATTTATATGTTTAATAAAAAAATATAGCCTATACGCAGATCTACTTTTAATTTAAACCAAAATCCTAATAAGTAATTATGGCAAGAGCAATGCTAGAGTATACCAAAACGGTACTTAAAAAAGTAAGTTTTGATACTACGTTGTTTTGCAAAGAAGTACAAAAAGCGGTAAGTAGATTATTACCTTACGAGATTGAAGAGCTTAAAATTTTTATTCATTCTCTTGTACAGCAAAACCCAGAATTAAATCAATGTTTAATCTATTTAAAAGCATAAAAAAAAGCGACTATTAGTCGCTTTTTTAGTTTTATTATTTAGAAATTGGACTAATTATTTCTACATTTTGAAAAGCAATTGCTCCTCGAATAATACTAGAAATAACATCTTGTAAAGCTTCAATAATTTGCATTTTCAACTCACTTTTATGGTAAATTAAACTTACTTCTCTTGCTGGTGTAGGTTCATTAAAATGATGTAAATTCTGTTTTTCTTTTTCGTTAATATCTAAAGTGTGTAGATAAGGTAAAAGCGTCATACCTAACCCTTCGTTTGATAACTTTATAAGGGTCTCAATACTGCCGCTTTCTAACTGAAATTGGTCATCGGTATGATTTTTAAAAACTTTACAAAGATTAATAACACCATCTCTAAAACAATGCCCATCTTCAAGTAGTAGCATGTCATTTAAATCTAAATCGGACACATTAATTTTTTTATTAGAATGTAAACGATGATTTTTTGGTATGTAGCTTACAAAAGGCTCAAAAAATAGTACCCGTTCTTTAATTAATTCATTTTCAAGAGGTGTTGCTGCTATTGCCGCATCTAAATGCCCATCGGTAATGCGTTCTATAATTTCTTCTGTGGTTAATTCCTCTATTTTTAACTTTACTTTAGGATGCTTTTTTATAAAAGTCTTTAAAAACATTGGTAAAAGCGTAGGCATTACCGTTGGAATAATACCAAGTTTAAATTCACCTCCAATAAAGCCTTTCTGTTGATCTACAATATCTTGAATTCTATAGGATTCGTTAACAATATTTCTAGCTTGATTAACAATTTTTCGACCTACTTCGGTAAGCTCAATTGGTTTTTTACTTCTATCAAATATTTGTACATCAAGTTGATCTTCAAGCTTTTGAATTTGCATACTAAGCGTAGGTTGTGTAACAAAACATTTTTCGGCAGCTTTTGTGAAATTTTGATTTTCGGCTACTGCTAAAACGTAATATAATTGTGTAATCGTCATAAGTATCAATTTAGGCTATAAAAATATAAAAACTATCAATAAAATTTATTAAAACACCTGTTAATTATAAATTAAATTTGTGGTAAATAAAAAAACAACATAAAAATGACATATAATAGTTTAGGTTTAAATACCTCCAAAACCAAGGATTTAGCTGATGATTTGAATCATTTATTAGCTAATTTTCAAATATATTACCAGAATTTAAGAGGCATACATTGGAATATTAAAGGAAAACGTTTTTTTGACTTACATGTTAAGTTTGAAGAGTTATATACCGATGCCAATATGAAAGTTGATGAAATAGCAGAACGTATATTGACTTTAGGTGAAACACCTTTACATACGTTTGAAGATTATTCAGCGAAAGCTGAAGTGCAAGTAGGTAAAAATGTTTCTGAAGATGATAAAGCGGTACGATTAATAGTAGAATCTTTAACTCAACTGTTAAAGATTGAAAGGGCTATTTTAGAAAAGGCTGGTGATGCAAACGATGAAGGAACAAACTCTATGATGAGTGATTTTATAACCGAGCAAGAAAAAACAGTGTGGATGATGAAAGCTTGGTTAAACGAAACAGTTTAGTTTTTTAGTTTAGTTGGTTAGTTTTAAAAGCGACTTATGAGTTATGTTATAACTTAAATAAGTCGCTTTTTTAGTTTTATTTTTGTGCTAGAAAATTTGTCATAAGCACTGCTTTCGCCTTTAGTGTAAATAATGGTGATTATATATACTACTATTATGAGTTGAGGTATAATTAGTACAACCCAAATCCAAGACGGTATTTCTGCATTTTTATTGGCGTAAAAATATATCCAATGTACACCTGTATGAGCAAATTCCCAAGGTAAATATTTTAAAATATTACGCTTTAAGATGTGTTTTTTTTCTGCTTCTATACAAATCCCGGTAACCCATTTTCCAATAGTCCCCTTTTTTGAGCTTCTTTCTGTTAAAACTGAATAAAGAATAACTGGTATTGTTAAAGTTAAAAAGGAAATAAATTGACTTTTTATTGGGTTAATAGTTTCTAAATTAAAATTGAATGTTTCACTTGATAAAATGGTAACTTTAAATAATAATATAGCATAGCTTATTATAATTATGTAGTCAATAAAGAAGGCAAGAAATCTTTTTAAAACTAGCATGGGTTTTAGAAAATAATATTCATTTTTAAGTTATCTTCTTTTAATTCAAATTTAGCAGTTGCAAATTGTGGCGGACCAAAACTCATTGAATTATTTGACATTCCATATGATTCTTTTGGCATACCAGTATCTTCAAAATCCATTCTGTTGTTTTCGTTTTCATCGTGTAAAGCCATTATAGCGTAAGTTCCAGGTTCAACATTTTTAAAAGTCACAGTGATTTTTCCGTTTTCAATTTTGCTTTGCTTACTTTTAATGCCTTGTCCTTTCATAAATGTATTCTCTGTATGAAGAGATAATAATACATTTCCTTTATTGTTTTTAATATTTTCAATGGTAATTGTAATAGTTTTTCCTTCTGAATTTTCTTGTGCATTTGTTAAAATAACAGCAAATAATAGGGTAATGATTAGTGATAGTGTTTTCATGATTTTATAGTTTTTAATGGTTTAACACTTCAAATATCTGGTAGAAAAGTATGATTTAATAATTGTTATTACCCAATTGTAGATTTTAAATGATGAATTGTATTTAGTTGAAAGACAGAAGTTAATATGATGCAACTACCATTACAGATAGGTGCGTTAGGGATTGTAAAGGAAATCCTTTTTTGAGGCACGATAAAAAAGATTGTATTGAAAAGCCCGACCCTTGTGGTAACGCCCAAATTAAAGTAAACCTCGAGCTTTAATTTCTAAATACTTATTTATAGTATCGATGGTAAGATTTTCTGGTGTGGTTAATATGGAGTAGATGCCGTATTTTTTTAGTTCGCTTACAATTAAACGCTTTTCGAAGGCAAATTTCTCAGCAATTACCTTATCGTAAACTTGTTGTACGGTTTCTGCTTTTTCTGTAATTATACTGTTTAACTCGGTGTTTTTAAAGAAAATAACAACTAGCAAATGGCTTTTAGCAATGGCTTTTAAATAGGGAAGCTGACGGTTTAAGCCATCTAAAGTTTCGAAATTGGTATACATTAAAATTAGACTTCGTTGTGTGATGTGCCTTTTTATGTTACCGTACAATCTGCTAAAATCGCTTTCAAAAAAATCTGTTTTTACGTTATAAAGCGATTCTAAAATAAGTTGCATTTGAGAGCTTCTACGTTCTGCAACTACAATGTTTTCAATTTTTTTAGAAAACGAAAGCATCCCTGCTTTATCGTGCTTTTTTAAAACAACATTACTTATTACAAGTGTGGCGTTAATAGCATAATCTAAAAGGCTTAAACCGTTAAAAGGCATTTTCATAATGCGCCCTTTATCTATAATGGAGTAAATAGGTTGTGATTTTTCGTCCTGAAATTGATTTACCATTAATTGACTACGCTTTGCAGTGGCTTTCCAATTTATAGTACGCAAATCATCGCCTAAAACATAATCTTTAATCTGCTCAAATTCCATGGTATGCCCAAGGCGACGTACTTTTTTTATGCCATGTTCTAAAGCATTTTGATTAATATTTAAAAGTTCAAACTTTTTTAATTGCTTAAAACTTGGAAAAGTTCGCACCATGGCATCATGGTTAAAAGTAAAGCGTTTTGCTACTAATTTTATTGCAGAAGACGCATAAACATTTAAACTTCCAAAATGATATTCCCCACGTTCAGTTGGTTTTAAATGATATTGAATTGATTTTATTTTTCGAGTAGTAATGCTGTCTTTAATTTTGAAATCTCTTACTTGAAATTGTTCTGGTATTTCGTCAATAATTTCAAGATGAATGGTAAAAGGGTAGTTGTTATTAATACTTAAATCTATTGCGTTTTTATCTCCATTAGAAAATTTATCAGGCAAAATTCTGGTAGCTTCTATTTTATTTTTACCAATGAAAATGATAAGAAAATCTAAAAAGAAAAGCAGAACAAGTACTAAAATTGAAAGCTGCGCAATGTTAAATAACAGCGGAACAAAATAGCTTAAAGCAAACAAAACTACAATGCCAATGCCAGCATAAAAGAACCGTGGTTGTATGTAGAATGGTTTAAAGAGTTTCATTAAAATTATTCATTTTCGATTTGTATTCCAATATCTTTTATTTCATCATGATTTCCAATACCTTTTGGGTTATCTCCATATTCATTTGGTCCATGATCGCTATCTGCTAAAAACATCCAAAACTGATAAAACGGAATAAGTTGATACCAACCACTATTACCTCTGTCATGGCATCGCTTTGTACTTTGAGCAAAAAAAATCCATAATATAGGTGTTATTAGAATTAATCGAATTAATTCTGGTAAAACAATATGAAAAAATTGTAGAAAGACATCTAAAAAAACATAAAGAAAGATGACTGCTGGATAAGTTAAGAAATATTCAGTTCTTCTTATTCTGCCTTTGAACGAAAAGTTGTTTCTAAACATGTTTTGTGTTAGTTTCCATTTACCTTGGTATTTCAACAGTTTCAATAATTTGTTTAATAATTTGCTTGCTTGATACACCTTCCATTTCGCGTTCTGGAGTTACAATAACTCTGTGATGTAAAACAGGAATGGCGGCACGTTTAATATCTTCAGGAGTTACAAAATCGCGACCAGACATAGCTGCAAAAGCTTTACTGGATTTTAGTATGGCTATAGATGCTCTAGGTGATGCACCTAAGTATAAAAATTGATTGCTACGTGTTGCTACAATAAGTTCTGCTATATATTTTAGTAAATGTTCTTCAACTAAGATTTGTGTTACCAAATTTTGATATTCTGCAATTTGTTTGGCTGTTAAAAAAGACGAAACAGTCTCTGTTTTTTCAATGTCTCTTAATTGGTGTTCTCTTGAAAGAATTTCAATCTCTTCATCTAAATTTGGATAATCCACATCAATTTTAAATAGAAATCGATCTAACTGAGCCTCAGGTAAGCGATATGTTCCTTCTTGTTCAATTGGATTTTGAGTTGCCAAAACCATAAAGGGAGAGTCTAATCTAAACTTGTTACCATCAATGGTTATTTGCTGTTCTTCCATGACTTCAAACAAAGCTGCTTGCGTTTTTGCAGGAGCTCTATTAATTTCATCTATTAAAATCATATTAGAAAAAATAGGACCTTTTTTAAATTCGAATTCTGAGTCTTTTAAATTAAAGACTGAGGTACCTAAAATATCGCTAGGCATTAAATCTGGTGTAAATTGAATACGGCTAAAACCAACACTTAATGATTTTGCCAATAGCTTTGCGGTTATGGTTTTTGCAACACCAGGAACACCCTCAATAAGCGAATGCCCTTTTGCTAAAAGTGATGCAATAAGCATATCTACCATATCTTTTTGGCCAACGATTACTTTCCCAACTTCTTGTTTTATTTTTTCAACACTATTTTGAAGTTCGGTTAAATCCAAACGATTTTTAAATTGCAAATTGTTAGTGTCTTGAAGCGCGCTATCATCTATTGAGGATACTACATCTTCTGGTTTAGGTATAAAATCTTGATGGTCTTTCTCTTCTTTGTTTTCGTCCATAATTATGTTAAATAAAAAGCTTCAATTAGCTTGTTTAATTTTATTAGATTTTCTTCAAAAAATTCATTTTTAGTGCGTAACCAATTTATAAAATCGATTAGTTTTTTAATGTCCTCTTTTTTCTTTCCTGTTTTCGACGCTAATTTTACTATAAATTCTTCATTTAAAATGGAAGTATCTATATTAAAATCGGTTCGGATGCGCTCCAAAAAATACGTTATTTTTTTATCTATTAAGTTTTTATGATCCTGAGTTTCAAAATATAAATTAGAAATTGTTTTAACAAAAGCTACGGTTGTATTTTGCAATGGTTTTATGATTTTAATAACACGTTGTCTACGTTTAGCGTTAAAAATCATAAAAAGAAGACCAAAAATTAAAGCAGTGTACCAAGCCCATTTAAAAGATAATTGCTCTAAAAACCAACTTAAATTTGATTCTTTTTCAACATTGCCATCATACCCTGTTTGTATTTTTGTATAAGAGTCGAAATAAACATCATTCTCTGGTAAATAGGATATAATGCCTTCTGCATATTTATATCTATCCTCTTTTAAAAGGTTGTAATTGGTAAAAGCTTTTGGTTCTAAATGAAGATATATTTTGCCTTCTCCAAAAGGAACTTCAATAAAATTTACATGCTTGTAATCAATTTTAGAATGACCTAAAATTTTATAGTTTATAGTATCGAAATTTGCAAAATAGTTATCACCTTCATTTCTGTCAATAGCAATATCCTTTATGTTGAGATGTTTTAAGGATTGATATGAAATACTATCTTTTAAGTTTTCAATATACTCAACATCAAAACTTAATGTGTCATGAATTTTTTGAGTGAAGTAATAATCTGATATAAAAAGCGTGTTTCCCGAGTCGACAAAATGTAATAATTCATCAATAGAATCGTCTTCTAAATAATCAGAATTTCCAATAATAACAAAACTGCCTTCAGCAACATGATCGCCATAACTGTCTTCAGAATGTGCTTGTAAATAACTGTCTGGTTGGTGGTAAACTGTTCTAACTTTATGGTTTTTAAAAAGACTATGGAGTTCTTTATAAAAAACACTTACACCATAAGGCTTATTGCTTTTTTCGTTAAAAGATTCTTCCCAATCAACCGTTTTTGTAGATTTTATACCAATAGTAATAGCTGCTGTAACAATTAAAGCGACAATAATGAAAAGTATAGGTAGCGTTTTCTTCATTACTTCACCTGATTTAAAAGGGTTACAAAATTACTTTTTGCCTTGTTGTATTCGCTAATGTTTAAAGGAAACTCGCCATACCAAATGTAATTGTATAGATAAGAGATGTAAGCAAATTTTTTGCTAAATGGTTTTTTGCTTATTTCGTTTAAATACTCTGTATTGGTTTTATCGTCTTCAAATTTTATATGATTTTTTAAACTTAAATTTTTTAATACTAGCAAATAATAATATCGAATAGCTAGCCTGAAATTGTTGTCATTTTCAGCATTTTGTATGAGTGTATTAATATCTGCATTTTCAATATTTTCTGCGGTAATATCTTCGTAACCGTTAAGTTTTCTATTTTGCTTAGATGAAAACAAACCAGAACCACCTTCGTTAAGTAAAATATAGACTAAATATATTACGGCAATTACTAATGCCAAATAAAATAACCAAGCAAAAGGGCCCAGATTTATACTGAAGCCATCGGAATTATTTCGCTCCTTTATTGATGGATCACCATTTTTATAATCTTCATATTTACCAGAACCGCTTTTAGTTTGGTTTACAACTTCTTTTCCCTCATAATTATATTTTCTACTAGAATAGCGAGTTTTAAAATCGTTATCAAATTTTCGAATTTGTTCAGGCTCTTGAAAAGAAGAAATACCAAAAACATTTTGAGGACTTGTAAAAATCAAAAACAGAAAAATAATATGTAATCTTATTATTTTCAAATAGAAGATTGATTTAAAATAGATAGCTGAGTAATTTCTTTTTGCACTTTGAAAGGATAAATTAAATAATAATAGCTAATGGTTCCGAGTGTAATTAAAATGATTCCAACCGATAACCAATGAGGCATTATGTTTGAATAACGTGTTATAAAACCTTCTAAAAAACCAGCAAAGAAAGTAAAAGGAAAAGTACTTATTAAAATTTTCACACCAGTTTTAGCACCATGCTTAAAAGATGTGTATCTAGAATGTGTGCCAGGAAATAAAATACTAGCACCAAGAATTAATCCAGCAGCGGATTCAATAACTATAGCGAAAATTTCCATAGAACCATGAATCCAAATACCACGAACACTTTCCCAAAACACTTCTTTTTCGTAAAAGAAATACTGGAAAGAACCTAGCATAATGCAGTTTTTAAACATAATATATAGTGTGCCAATACCGCCAAATACACCCAAAATAAAGGCAATAAGGCCTACTCGCAAATTATTAATAGTAATACCAATAAAACTGCCCCAATTACTCCCACTTTTATAAACGGCTACAGGGTCGCCAGCTTCAATATTTTCTAAAGACATGTTTACATAATTATCGCCTAGAACCGAACGCACAAACTCTCCATCATTTGCAGCAGAAATCACTCCAATGAAAGTAAAAGCAAAAAAGATGACAAACGCGATGTAAATAAATTTTCGATATTGATAACAAATTAAAGGGACTTCGGTTTTCCAAAACTCAATAAATCGGTTTGTGTTTTCTCTTTTTGTTTTATAAATTTTCTGAAACGCTTTGGCTGCTAACTGATTTAAGTATACAATCACCTTGCTTTTAGGGTAATAGGTTTGCGCGTAAGCTAAATCATTAATTAAATGAATGTATTGAGAGGCGAGTTCGTCAGGGTCTTTAAAATCATTATTAAAAATGGACTTTTCAAAACTCAGCCATTTTTCTTTATTTTGTTTGATGAATGAAACTTCCCTCATATATTTGATAAAATAAAATATAAAATGTCAGAGTTACAAATTAACACGACCCAAAATGTAAAAATAAAATTCACAGCTGCAGGAGCAGGTGAACGTTTATTAGCGTTTATAATAGATACGGCCATTAAAATTGGTTATTTGTTAGTTTTAAATTGGACCTTTGGAGCTTTTGAAAGCATGGATGAATGGTCTCAGATAGCTATTAACACGGTATTGAGTTTTCCTGTAATGTTTTATACTTTAGTTTTAGAATCACTTTTAGAAGGACAAACCGTTGGTAAGCGTGCTTTAAAAATTAGAGTTGTAAAAATTGACGGCTATCAAGCCTCATTAGCAGATTATGTGGTGCGTTGGTTTTTTAGAATAGTTGATATTTATATTTTCGGTTTAGGTTTTTTCGTAATAATGTTTAGTAAAAAACAACAACGACTAGGAGATATGGTAGCAGGAACAGCAGTTATAGCATTAAAAGATAAAGTTAATATTAGTCACACCATTTTAGAAAATTTAAAAACTGATTACAAGCCAACATATCCAAATGTTATTAAACTGTCTGATAATGATGCGCGTATTATAAAAGATACATTTACAGTTGCTAAGGCATCTAAAGATTATCAAACTCTAATAAAGCTAAGAAATAAATTAATTGAAGTTGTTGAAATTAAAAACGTAAAACAAAGAACAGATATTGAGTTTATTGATGTTATTTTAAAAGATTATAATTTTTACACTCAAGATATGTAAGCAGAGAACCAATTTTTGTAAAGCAAAATTGTGTGAATCGCTTATCCCGAGATTATCTCGGGATCTCATTTTTTGAAGTTAGATGCTAAGACTTGAATAATTTTAAGAACTAGTTTCGAGTTTATCTCGGAAACACATTAATTAAAAATATGTTTTATACCATAGATATTTTAGGAACCATTGCTTTTGCTATTTCTGGCGTTTTGATTGCCATTAATAAAAAAATGGATTTATTCGGAATCTTAATTATTGCTTTTGTAACTGCAGTAGGTGGCGGCACACTTCGAGATTTACTTATTGGAGAAACGCCAGTGAGTTGGATGAAAGACATGACATTTACGTACACAATTATAGCTTCGGCAATTTTTGCAATCATCTTTAGAAGTAAAATAAACTATTTGAGAACTTCATTATTTTTGTTCGATACCATTGGTATTGGTTTATACACTGTAGTAGGTATAGATAAAGGAATCAATGCAGGGTTACATCCAATAATTTGCATAGCATTAGGAACCATGACCGCCAGTTTTGGAGGCGTAATTAGAGATATTTTATGTAACGAAATACCTGTTATTTTTAGAAAAGAAATATATGCAACGGTCTGCATTCTTGGCGGAATAACATATTTTTTATTAAGCGAATTGCCAATAGAAAACAATTGGGTTTTTATAATTGCCGGGGTTGTAGTAATAGCTACCAGACTATTAGCTGTAAAATTTAAAATTGCATTACCAACTATATATAAAAACTAATTTATTCGGGCGTTACTTTTTGAAAAAAAACAAAAAGTCGGGCTTTTCGCTATATCTTTTTCTCGTACCTTAAAAAAGGATGCCGCTGCAATCCCTAACGCAAAACCGTTTCAACGTAAAAGCCATGCTATTTTGCATGGCTTTTACTTATTATATTTAGTGTTCTAATTTCTAATTATTTGGTACAGGAAACCCTCTATCTCTTAATAAAGCTTCTATTTTAGCATCACGACCTCTAAACTTTCTAAACGCTTCCGCAGGATCCATAGAGTTTCTAGGTGCAAATAAATACTTTACCAATTTATCTGCTATATCTTTATCATAAAAACCACCTGGAGCTTCTTTAAAAGCTTCAGAGGCATCACTTGTTAAAACATCAGCCCACATATAACCATAATATGCCGTAGCATAACCTTCGCCAGAAAAAACATGCCCGAAATGTGGCGTTCTATGTCGCATTGGTAATTCTTTAGGCATTTTTAATTCTGTTAATGTTTCACGTTCAAATTTATCAATATCAATATCTGTTGGATCTGCTAAGTGTAGCTTCATATCCATAATAGCAGATGCTAAATACTCAGTAGTTCCAAAGCCTTGATTAAAAGTAGATGCTTTTTTAATTTTTGCCACTAAATCTGCAGGAATTGGCTCTCCTGTTTTATAATGCACTAAAAATTGATTAATTACTTCGTCTGTAGATAACCAACGTTCTAACAACTGACTTTGAAATTCGGTGTAATCTCTAACACCGCCATTCAAAGTAGGATATTTTACATTAGATGAAAAGAAATGTAAAGCGTGTCCAAACTCATGAAAAAACGTATTGGCATCGTCCCAAGAGACTAAAACAGCTTCTCCTGGGGCAGCTTTTACAAAGTTTGAATTATTTGAAGCTAACACATTTGTTTTTCCATCATACGTGGTATGACTTCTATAAGTTGTTGCCCAAGCTCCCGAACGTTTTCCTTCGCGAGCAAACGGGTCTAAATACCACAAGCCAATGTGTGCTCCAGAATCTTTATCGGTTACTTCCCAAACATTAACATCTGGATGAAATACTGGTACACTACCTTCTTTTACAGGTGTAAATTTATAATTAAATAAACGTCCAGCTGTGTAAAATAATGCTTGAGTTAATTTATCTAATTGCAAGTATTGTTTAACTTCATCACTATCTAAATCGTATTTCTTTTTACGCACTTTTTCAGCGTAATATCTGTAATCCCAAGGTTCAATAGTAATATTATCTCCATTTACATTTGCTACGGCTTGCATATCTGCTACTTCTTCAGCAACACGACCAATGGCAGCTGGCCAAACAGCATCCATTAAAGCCATAGCATTTTCTGGATTTTTAGCCATACGATCTTGTAACCTCCAATCTGCATAATTGTCGTAACCCAATAATCCTACGCGTTCTTTACGTAGTTTTAAAATTTTGGCTATGATTTCGTTATTATCATACTCATCTCCATTATCACCACGAGAATAGTAGTTTGTCCATACTTTTTTACGAAGCTCACGCTCTGTAGAATAAGTTAAAAACGGATCCATTGAAGAACGACTGTTGGTAATAGCATATTTACCGTCTTGTCCTTTATCAATTGCAATTTTAGCTGCAGATTTTCTAAAACCTTCACTTAAACCATCTAGTTGATCTTTGGATAAATAGGTCACATAGTTTTCTTCGTCATGAAGTACGTTGTTAGAAAAATCGTTGTAAAAACTTGATAGTTCTTTATTTATTTCGGCGTAACGTTTCTTTTTTTCTGCATCAAGATTGGCGCCATTCATTTCAAAGCGCTTGTAAATTAAGTCAACAACACGTTGTTGGTCTGCTTCTAAAGGTGTTTTTTGCGAAGCATTATAAACCGTTTTTATACGTTTGAATAGGTTTTCGTTTTGAGATATTTTTGATCTGTATTCTGATAGTTTAGGTGTTAACTCACCTCTGACTTCCCTAAATTCAGGAGAACTCATATTACTACTTAAAATTCCGTAATACGTAAATACTCTATTTAATTCTTCACCAGAGCGCTCCATTTCTGCAATAGTGTTTTCAAAAGTTGGAGGTTCGGTATTATTTGCAATGGCGTCAATATCTTTTAAGCTTAACTCCATACCAACTTCAATAGCTTCTTTAATGTCTTCAACTTTCATTTTATCGAAAGCAGGAACACCTTCATACAATCCAGTCCATTCTTGAAGTAATGTGTTGTCATTCATAGATAATGCGTCTTTTTTTGAGTCTGTTTTGGTATCATCTTTACAGCCAACAATTGAAAGTAATAAGCAAAAAACCAAAGGTTTAATCAGTGTTTTAGTATTCATTTTTAGTTTGAGTTTTTAAAGTTTTGTAAGGTATAGAATTAACTTATATTTTTTTATAATATTAAGTTAAAAAGGAAGTGTGATCTCTCAAAAAGAATGAATGTTAGTAATAGTTTTTATATGTAGTTTTGATTAATCTATAATCTCCACATTACGGATGTAGATATTCTTTAATGGCCAATCGGCTTCATCGGTTTCAACAGCGGCAATTTTATCAACAACATCCATACCTTTAATAACTTTACCAAAAACAGTGTAATCGCCATCTAAAAAATGTGCCCCGCCACGTTGTTGTACTATAAAAAATTCAAAAGGTGACGCTAATTTATGCGGATTATCAATTTCTCCACTTGGCATTGATATAACACCTCTATTGTGTTTAAATCCACGTTTCGTGTCAGTTGGTAATAAGTATCTTCCAATGTTAACTCGTTTTCTTCCAGTTTTTCTGTCGTCACTATTTCCAGCTTGTACTATAAAGTTATCAATTGCACGATAAAACTGAGTATCATTAAAATACTTTTGTTTCGTTAAGAAAATAAAATTTGAACGATGAAACTTAGTTTCATTAAATAATAAGATATCAATAGTTCCAAAATCTGTAGTAATACGTACTTTATTTTCTTTATTTTGCTTATCGTATTCTAAAAAGAATGACATTACATTTTTGGAATTTAGCTTGGGGAACTCACGTTCGTCTTCTGCTGTAACAACAGTTGTAGCCTCTTTTTTTGTAGAAGTCGTCTCGGAAGTTATAGGATTATCTTTCTTTTTGGATTGTTTATCTTCACAATTCAAAAAAAGTAAAAAAAGTAAAAAGAATAATTTAAAACGCATTTAAATAATTTTTAATCGATATCAAAAATAAATAATTCAGTTTATGTTTTATGTATCTATCAATAGAAAACAATTCATTTTTATAATTATTACTGTCTTTTTCGCATTACAAAATTTTGCTCAAACTATGGAAACCATAAATCTATGGACAAATCAAGTGCCTAATGAAATAAATGAAAAGCACGATGCTGTTCAAACTTCTGATACTAGTAATAATGTTATTAGGTTAACAGATGTTACAAACCCTATCTTAGAAGTCTATAAACCAGATGATGCAAATAATAATGGAGCAAGTGTTATTGTTTGTCCAGGTGGAGGGTATCAAATTTTAGCAATTGATTTAGAAGGCTATGAAATTGCAAAATGGTTGAATACATTAGGGTTTACAGCATTTGTATTGCAATATAGAGTTCCAGAAAACCGTCTTGGTGCTTTAAATGATGTGCAAAGAGCCATTAGAATTGTAAGAAGTAAAGCAAAAGATTTTAATTATAATCCAGAAAAAATAGGAGTCTTAGGCTTTTCAGCAGGTGGAAGTTTGTCTGCAAGGGCAGCTACTAATTTTAATAATGAAACTTATAAGAAATCAGATAAAATTGATGAAAAATCATGTAGACCAAACTTTGCAGTTCTCATTTACCCAGCTTATTTAAATTCAGGTAAAAATAATACCATTTCACCTGAATTATCCATTACAGACCAAACGCCACCTATGTTTATATTTGCAACCACAGATGATCCTTATTCAAACAAAGGGTCGTTGGTTTTATCAAATGTTCTTATGGAAGCTAAAAGACCAGTTGAATTACACGTAATGTCATCTGGTGGGCATGGATATGGCTTAAGAAAAGGAAACATAGCTGCCGAAACATGGCCAAATTTAGCCGAAAAATGGCTAAAAAACATCATTAGATAGATACTTTCATTAGAATGAATTTTAGACTTTTTTCAATATACATTTCAAAAATAAAAAGATGAAGAGTCAAACTTTAAAGCAAATCTTTGTTTGGTCAACAGTTGTATTACTTTTTAGCTGTTCTCAGCAAAAAAAAGAAACAATAAAACCTAATATTCTATTTATTTTATCTGAAGATATGAGTATCGATTTAGGATGTTATGGAATGGATGCTGTAAAAACACCTGTACTAGATAAACTGGCTTCTAGCGGGATTCAATTTATGAATGTATACGGAAATAATTCAATTTGTTCTCCTAGCAGATCTAACATGATAACTGGTGTGCATCAAAATATTATTAATGCACAGCATCATAGATCAAACAGAAACATTCCTTTAGCTAAACCTTATAAACCTATAACGGCATATCTAAAAGATGCAGGTTATACCTGTATTATTGGTAACAAAATTGTTAGAGGGTCTGGAAGTAAAATAGATGTAAATTTTAAACATAAAAAATTAGGAAAATGGAATGGTGTAGACAATTTTGGTTTGTTTGATAAGCAGAATGAATTTAATAGAGAGGATCAACCTTTTTTTTCTCAAGTAACTCTTAATGTTACACACAGAGGAGACTGGTGGAATGATATAAGAAAAAAATCTAAACACAAAATAAACCCTTCCGATATTAAATTACCTCCGCATTATGCAGATACACCAGTAATTCGAGAAGATTGGGCAAAATACCTCGATCAGATTGAATATATGGATTATGAAGTTGGATTATTGTTAGACGATTTAGATAAAAAAGATATGCGAGATAATACCATTACTATTTTTATAGCAGATAATGGACGATGTAATATTAGAGGTAAAGGTTATTTATATGAACCAGGATTACATTTGCCTTTAATAGTAAATTGGCCTGCAGGAATAACTGGAGGTAAAAAAGACACTCGACTAGTGGCCTCAATAGATGTTGCAGCTACAATTTTAGATGTAGCCGGAATAAAGTTGCCAGATTATATGACTTCAAGATCTATTATTAAAAAAGACAATAATCCAAGGGAATATATTTATTCTGCTAGAGATTTATGGGATGAAGTCCTCGAGCAATCTAGAGCTATTACAACCAAAAAGTATAGATATATCAAAAATAATATTATCAATCAATCTCATGATGCACATCAAGCGTATTTGGAATTTCATAGACCAGCTGTACATATTATGCGAGATTTAAATGAAAAGGGAGAATTAACGAATCTTCAAAAACATTTTTTTAAAGAAAATAAAGATTCTGAGGAATTATACGATATTGTTAACGATCCTTTTGAGATGAATAACTTAATAAATAATCCTGAATATAAAGATGTTGTTAATGAATTGAGAGGATTTTATCAAGATTGGAATACTAAAAATCATGATTATGGGTTAAACGCTATTGATTGGAAAAATGCTCCGCCACCTAATGCACCAGAAGTTATAGAATGGCTCAAAAAAGAAAAACCAGAAGTTTTAGCGCAAATGAAAGAAGGGATTGAGCCTGGGTTTGGAAAAATAATGAAAGAATACAGGAACCAAAAAAAACAGTAATTTTAAATAAAGCAATACTTTCTTTTAAATGAATTTTAAAGATTTTTTAGCAGCTATTTCTGAAATAGAAAATATACCACTACCAGCTGAGGTATCTCACTTTAAAATGGTGCCACCGTTTCGTCAGGAATTGTTACGACGCCAAAAAAAAGCTATTAAAGATGCTAAAAAAGCGGGTGTTTTAGCCTTGTTTTACCCAGATGATAGCCAAAAAACAACACTGGTTTTAATTTTAAGAAAAACCTATAATGGCGTACACTCAGCTCAGGTAGGATTCCCTGGAGGGAAGTTGGAAGACCAAGATAAATCGTTACAAGATGCTGCGGTTAGAGAAACATTTGAAGAAGTAGGTGTTCCAATTCAAGACATTAAGATTGTTAAACAATTATCAGAAGTTTACATACCTCCAAGTAATTTTCATGTACAGCCATTTATTGGAATTTCTCAAAATAGACCAAAGTTTGTTAAACAAGATGATGAGGTAGAAGCTATAATAGAGGTTGAATTACAACATTTTTTAGATGATAATCAACTCGTTACAAAAACTGTTTCAACATCGTATAGTATTGATGTTGAGGTGCCAGCTTTTAAGTTAAATAATTTTGTCGTTTGGGGCGCAACAGCTATGATGCTTAGCGAAATCAAAGACATGTTAAAACAAATGCTATAGTTTACAAGATTTATTACATTTGTTGCAACTAACCAATTTTGACGCGTGATTTATGGGATTATTTAAAAAAAATCCATTCGGACATATCCTTTTTGTAAAAAAATGGCTCATAAGAATTCTTGGAGTTATGACTCACAGGCGCTTTCGCGGATTTAATGAGTTACAAATAGAAGGCTCGGAAATTATAAAAACCTTGCCTGATACAAATGTACTATTCATTTCAAATCATCAAACCTATTTTGCCGATGTAGTATCTATGTTTCATGTATTTAATGCTAGTTTAAGCGGACGTTCTGATTCCATAAAAAATGTAGGTTATTTATGGAACCCGAAACTTAATATATATTATGTAGCCGCAAAAGAAACCATGAAATCAGGATTACTGCCAAAAATATTAGCCTATGTAGGTTCAATTAGTATAGAGCGTACTTGGAGATCTGAAGGAAAGGATGTGAATCGTCAAGTGAAAATGAGCGATATTTCTAGTATAGGAAAAGCTTTAGATGACGGTTGGGTTATTACCTTTCCGCAAGGCACAACTACGCCTTTTAAGCCTATCCGTAAAGGAACAGCTCATATAATTAAACGTTATAAACCTGTTGTGGTACCCATAGTTATTGATGGGTTTAGACGCTCATTTGATAAAAAGGGACTCCGCATAAAAAAGAAAAATATACTACAAACTTTTGAAATTAAAGAGCCTTTAGAGATTGATTACGATAATGAAACTACTGATGATATTGTAAAAAGAATTGAATATGCTATAGAGCAACACCCGTCTTTTTTAAAAGTAATTCCTCAAAAAGAGTTAGAAGCTCAAGAAGAATTGAATAAAAAACGCGAGTGGTAGTTTAATGGATTCAACTAAAGATATTAATAGAATACATGTAGTTGATGCTTTGCGAGGTTTGGCTATTGTTTCAATAATGTTACTTCATAACCTCGAACATTTTGATGTGTATTTTTTGCCTGAAAATTTCCCAGATTGGTTAGTGAAATTAGATAAAATGGTTTGGGATAGTTCTTTTTTTATATTTGCAGGAAAGTCTTATGCTATGTTTGCATTACTTTTTGGATTAACATTCTTTATTCAAACAGATAATCAAGCTAAAAGAGGTACGGATTTTAGACCAATTTTTGCATGGAGACTCATTTTGTTATTAGTTTTCGGGATTATAAACTCTGCGTTCTATCAAGGTGATATACTTACTATATATGCTGTGATAGGGTTTTTACTTATTCCTTTTGCTCGTTTAAATAATAAAATAGTTTTAGGTATTGCAGTTATTTTATTATTGCAACCTATTGAATTTGTTAGTTTAATACAGGCTATCCAAAACCCTGATGCAGTTATTGGAAACCCCGAATCTTGGACTTATTTTGGTAAAATGGATGAATATATAAAAGACGGATCGTTCATTAACACTATTAAAGGGAACTTAACTAATGGTAAAATAGCTGTGCTAAAATGGAGTAACGAAAATGGACGTTTTTTGCATATTTTATCATTATTCATGTTTGGTATGCTAGCAGGCAGAAAAAAACTTTTCAGGCCATCTGTTGAGAGTAATAAGTTTTGGTTAAAAGCATTAATTATTTCAAGTATAGCCTTTGTTATTTTGTATATTTTTCAAAAAAATATAGATAATATATTTATTAGTAAAGCAATTCGTCGCTCGGTGACAACTATTGAAACCTCTTGGATGAATCTTTCATTTATGGTTGTTTTAATCTCTGGTTTTGTTCTTTTATTTCAAAATAAAATCTGGAACAAAATTTTAAGAGTTTTATCACCAATTGGAAAAATGAGTCTTTCTAATTATATATTACAATCTATTATTGGTTCTACTCTATATTATGGATTTGGATTTGGTCTTTATAAGTATACAGGAGCAACTTATAGTCTTTTAATAAGTATTGTACTTTCAATTTTAATTGGATATTTTTCTTATTGGTGGATGAAAAATAATAAGCGCGGTCCTTTAGAAACGATTTGGCATAAAGCAACTTGGATGTTTTCAAAGAAATAATAAAAAGAGCTTTAAGTTAATTATTTTTTTAAATAGCAATCCGTTAATAACTCCTAATAATTCTACTTTAAAAAGCCTTCGTAAATCCTTATTTTGCAACTTCTTTAAGAAAATAGAAACATTAAATCAATGAAGGTTTGTATAGCGGAAAAACCAAGTGTAGCAAGAGAAATAGCAACGGTGTTAGGAGCTAATACCAAACGCGATGGTTATTATGAAGGTAATGGTTATGCAATTACCTATACTTTTGGACATTTATGTACTTTAAAAGAACCTAACGATTATAAGCCCTATTGGAAAAGCTGGGATTTGAATAATTTACCTATGCTTCCTGAAAAATTTGAAACCAAAGTGGTAGCGAATTCAGGCATTCAAAAACAATTTAATATTGTAAAAAGCTTATTTGATAAAGCCGAAGTAGTTATAAACTGCGGGGATGCAGGTCAAGAAGGAGAGCTTATTCAACGTTGGGTGATGAATGAAGCTAACTATAAAGGAGAGGTGCAACGTTTGTGGATTTCCTCGTTAACTACCGAAGCGATCAAAGAAGGGTTTCAAAATTTAAAGCCAGCTTCAGATTATGATAATTTATACTACGCAGGATTTTCCAGAGCTATTGGTGATTGGCTTTTAGGAATGAATGCCACCAGATTATATACTGTAAAGCATGGTGGTTATAAACAAGTGTTGTCTGTAGGCCGTGTGCAAACACCTACGTTAGCTATAGTTGTAAATAGATTTGCGGCCATTGAAAACTTTAAGCCGCAACCCTATTGGGAGTTGCAAACGCTTTATCGGGATACACTTTTTAGTTACGAAGAAGGACGTTTTCTTAAAAAGGAGGATGGTGAAGCTTTAGCTAATAAAGTTAAAGAAAGCGAGTTTGAAATAGAATCTATTACCAAAAAGAAAGGAAAAGAATATGCACCCAAACTATTCGATTTGACCGGTTTGCAGGTGTATTGTAATACTAAATTTGGTTTTTCGGCAGACGAAACACTTAAAATTGTTCAGAAGTTATATGAACAAAAAGTGGTGACGTATCCAAGAGTTGATACCACGTTTTTGCCTAATGATGTGTACCCTAAAGTTGCTGGTATTCTTCAAAAAATAACGAATTATTCAAAGTTAACACAACCACTTTTAGGAAAGCCTATTAAAAAATCAACAAAAGTATTTAATGATAAAAAAGTAACCGATCATCATGCTATAATTCCAACTGGCATTCAAATTAATTTGCAATATAATCAACAACAAGTTTACGATATTGTCGTAAAGCGTTTTATAGCTGTTTTTTACGATGATTGTGCAGTATCTAACACTACGGTTTTGGGAAGTGCTGCAAAAGTGGTTTTTAAAACCACAGGAAAAGAAATTTTAGAGAAAGGATGGAGAATTGTCTTTGAAAATTCTGATAAAAAAGAAAAAGAATCTGGTATTTTGCCAACGTTTGAAAAGGGAGAAAAGGGGCCTCATGAACCTTCGTTTTTAGAAAAAGAAACCAAACCACCAAATCAGTTTACCGAAGCCTCTTTATTGCGTGCTATGGAAACTGCCGGCAAACATGTTGACGATGAAGAGTTACGCGATTTAATGAAAGAAAATGGTATTGGGAGACCATCAACTCGTGCCAATATTATTGAAACATTATTCAAAAGAAAATATATAAAGCGTAATAAAAAGCAAGTGTTGCCTACAGTTACAGGTGTTCAGTTGATAGAAACGATTCAAAATGAATTATTAAAATCTGCTGAATTAACTGGGTCTTGGGAAAAGCAATTAAAAGATATTGAAAAAGGCAAATTTAGCGCGAGTGCCTTTATAAGAAATATGAAACGAATGGTAGATGCCTTGGTATACGAAGTTCGAAGCGAGACAAAACGTGCAAACATATCTCAAGCTACAGTAATCAAAAATAGAACTGATAAAGCTTCAACTAAAAAGTCGATAGGTATAACTTCTGAAGGCTGCCCTAAATGCAAAGAAGGAACTCTTATTAAAGGCAAAACTGCTTATGGATGTAGTATGTATAAGTCAGGGTGTGATTTTGTGTTACCTTTTAATTTTAGTGGGAAAAAAGTTTCAGAAAAACAATTTATAAGATTACTTCAAAAAGGAAGTACTGTTAATTTAAAAGGTTTTAAAACGGATTCTGGGAAGGTTGAAGGGTTAATTCGTTTTGATGATAGTTTTAAGTTGAAATTTGAACCCAAAATAAATTCCGCGGAAGCAAAAACTAAAGACTTATCTTGCCCGAAGTGTGTAAAAGGAACAGTTATAAAAGGAAAAACAGCTTATGGATGTAGTGATTACAAATTGGGTTGTGATTTTAAAATGACTTTTGAAGCTGTAAGAGCTAAAATAAGCGGACAAACACCAACCAAGGAATTGGTTTATAATATTTTGAATGGAAGCCTTTAAATTAGAGCACAGACATTTTATTATCTATAAGCCTTATGGATATTTAAGTCAGTTTAAAAGTCATGATTCTAAACAACAATCAAAAAAATTTCTAGGGAATCTTTATGATTTTCCTGAAAATGCTATGGCTATAGGTCGTTTAGATGAAAAATCGGAAGGTTTATTGTTAATTACTACAGATGGTAAGACAAGCTATTTTGTAAATGGCCAAAAAGTTGAAAAGGAATACTATGCGCAGGTTGATGGCGATATTTCCGCGAAAGCGATAGAACAATTAAAGAGCGGTGTAGAAATTGGTTTTGATGGTAAAAAATATCAAACCAAGCCTTGTATAGCGGTTAAGTTAAATGAAACTCCAAGCTTACCTAAACGCTCACAAAAAATTAGAGATGATAGGCATGGACCGACATCTTGGGTGTCAATAACATTAAACGAAGGTAAATTTCGTCAAGTACGAAAAATGACATCTGCAGTTGGGTTTCCTACATTGCGCTTAGTTCGAGTTAGAGTAGGGGATTATCAGCTCGGTAAAATGCAAGCAGGTGATGTTGTTGAGGTTGATAATTTTTTTTAATCCTCTAGTTTTTTAAGTTCTTTATAATTTTTGTTTAAGCGTTTTAGTAAAATGCCGTAAACTAACCAATAGAAGAAAAGAAGAATACCAATTGCAACTGCTAATAATAATACTGTTACTATAATAATTCCTGCATAAAATTTAAAAGCCTCTCCGTTAGCTGCAGCTTGATTTACTTGAGCTATTACTTCCTGATCTCTATCAAACTCTAGAAATAAAACAACTACGGTAGATATAACGAGATAAATCAAATTGAATGCAACATATTGCTTTACGGTTTTTCTTGTTTTTAGGATGTTCTCCATTAAAATTTTGGCATTGTCTATTGCCGAAATTGTTTTGTAATTCTTAAAAAACAAATAGAAAAAATAACCTAAAATTATGTAGCCAGCTATCATCAAAGGTATTAAAACAGCATCTGCATCATATTGCTCAAAGCGTTTCATACTTTCGGTATCTTTTAAGAAAAAAGAAATGAAAGTCCAGAAAGCAAACTCTAGCAAGCTTATAATAAATATCCATTTTACGATAGAAGACGATTTTTTTAAAATCATCTTATAAATCTCATTATAAGATAATTTCGGAAACGTATTATCGTCTTTTTTCCAATCTTTTTTTAATAAATCTAATTCATCCATAGTATTACGGATTTAGTATGGTTCTTAGTTTTGTTTTAATTCTATTCATTTTCACACGTGCATTCACTTCACTAATACCTAAGGTTTCACTAATTTCTCTATAATCTTTGTCTTCTAAATACAAGAAAACAAGCGCTTTTTCAATATCATTTAATTGATGTACTGCTTTATAAAGGACTTTTAATTGTTGCTCTTCAGTATCGTCATAATCTTCTGCCTTTATTTTAAACTCAACACCTTCAAAATTTTGTGTGTTTATGCTTCGTTTAGATTTTCTGTAAAGTGTAATGGCAGTATTTAAACCAACACGATACATCCAAGTACTAAATTTTGCATCACCACGAAATTTCGGGTAAGCTTTCCAAAGTTGTATGGTTATTTCTTGAAATAAATCATTATGAGCATCATAATTATTAGTATACAACCGGCATACCTTATGTATAATGTTTTGATGCTTTTCTAGCAATTCAACAAAACTATGTTCAAGTTCTTTATTCAATTTGATGGTTTAGTTACAAGGTAAGTAGCTTAAATATTTAAAATGTTACAACTAGCTTAAAATAATATTTAAAAGTAGTGTATAAATTGGTCATATCAATTCTTATTTAAAGGAACTGTAAAAGAAAATAATGATTTTTTTCTTTGTATGAAATATAAAAATAAATATAGTTATACTATGATTTCCTTTTCTATTGAAATAGAAAGGAAAAAAGGGTGTTTTGTTGCTGTTCTTTTGGGTAAGAATTGGTATTAATAGTATCTTTGTGTTATAATACTTTTAGATACTTTTTCATGAATATTCCCCAATCAAGTTTGCCAAGAGTTGTTATTGTTGGCGGAGGTTTTGCTGGTATTAATTTGGCAAAAACCCTAGCTAATAAAAAAGTTCAAGTTGTATTAATTGATAAGCGTAATTATCACACCTTTCAACCTTTATTATATCAAGTGTCCTCTGCCGGCCTAGAACCAGATTCTATAGCTTACCCACTTAGAAAAATAATTAAGAAACATAAAAACACATTTTTCCGTTTAGCTGAAGTTGAAAATATTGATACTGAAAATCAAGAAATTACCACTAGCATTGGGATTTTGAATTTTGATTATTTAGTAATTGCCACTGGAACGAAAACCAACTATTTTGGTAATAAATCAATTGAAACTTACAGTATGCCTATGAAAAAGGTGCCACAAGCTTTGAATATTAGAAGCTTGATTTTGCAAAATTTTGAGGAGGCAGCTATAACAAACGATAAAGCATATAGAAAAGCTTTATTGAATTTTGTTATTGTTGGAGGCGGACCAACAGGGGTTGAGTTAGCAGGAGCTATTGCAGAGCTTAAAAATCATATTTTGCCAAGAGATTATCGAGATTTGAATGCTAATGATATGCAAATATATTTGCTTGAAGGGAGTCCTCGTGTTTTACCAACTATGAGTGAACATGCTTCAACAAAGGCTGAGCAATTTCTTAAAAAACTTGGTGTGCATGTGAAATGTGATACGTTTGTTAAAGATTACGATGGTAAAAAAGTGCTTACTAATTCAAGCCTGGAAATGGAATCTGAAACATTAATTTGGGCTGCTGGTGTTACAGGAAATCCTGTTAAAGGCCTACATGGAAAATCTTTGTTAGATCGTATAAATCGATACAAAGTTAATGCGTTTAATCAGGTGGAAGGTTATACTAATATTTTTGCTTTAGGCGACATTGCTTCGATGCAAACTGAGGACTACCCTAAAGGGCATCCACAGGTTGCACAACCTGCTATTCAACAAGGCGAACTTCTAGGAAAAAATTTAATAAAATTAATTGAAGGAAAGCCTCTTAAAAAATTCAAATATAAAGACAAAGGTTCGATGGCAACCGTGGGTAGAAATAAAGCCGTAGTCGATTTAAAACATTATAAGTTTGCTGGATTTTTTGCTTGGTTTGTTTGGATGTTTATTCACCTTATGGCATTGGTTGGCTTTAGAAATAGAGTAGTGGTTTTCTTTAATTGGTGCTACAATTACATCAACTTTGATAAAGCTGCACGACTAATTATACGTCCATTTCATAAATTAAATTAACACTTTAATTTTTATTGATTAACCATCTGATTAATAATTAATTAATTTAACACAATAGATTTTGTCTATTGTTGTTTTTTAATGCCTAAAACGATAAATAATTGAGCAATTGAGTAGGTAAGCATAATACTAATACCGGAAAAAGGTAAAGGCTTGTGGAATTTATTTAAAGCCAATAAACTATCCGAAGTTATAAAAAAAAGTGCACCTAAAAAAACTAAAACGAAACTACTTTTTGGGACGCTTCCTTTTCGAATAAAAGCGGTTATTACCATCGATAAAATCACAACCATATATATTATAACTGGCACTAATAAATCGCCTAGGCCATCCTTTAAAAAGTAAAATAATCCAGCTGCATAAATGAGTAATATAACGACTAATAAAACAGCATTATTTGAACTGTTTTTCTTTTTTAAAAATGTAAAAACATACATAAGGTGAGCTAGTAAAAAAGATACTAATCCACCAATAAAAAAGCTAGTTGATTCATCTGCAAACATTAAAAGGATATCCCCAAAAAGAGATAACGCTAATGCCAAAAAAGTTAACTGTTTTGTTTTTATGTCAAGATGCTTTCCGTATTTCCAAAAGAAAAAAATAAGCGATATTAAAATTAGAGGTTTGGTTAAATAATGAAATGTTGTTAAGGTTTCAATATTATCACAAACTAATTCTGCAATAACAATAATTAAGAAAATTAATGAGAATGATTTTTCAGTTTTGGAAAGCATACAATTGATTTTATCAAATATATTCAATTCATCATTAAAATTTTACAATTCGGTTAGTATTAGTTTTTTCAAAACGGTATATGCTTCAATTTTGTTTCATCAATTAAAAACGAACTAACCATTTATAAAATGAAAAATCTATTATTAATTTTAAGTTTAATTACTTCAACTCAGTTTTCTGCTCAAAGTGTTATCAACGGAAAAGTTACAGATAACAAAGGCTTTCCAATTTCTGGAGCAAACGTTTATTTAGATGCTACATACGACGGAAGTACAACCGACGAGAATGGTTTGTTTTCTTTTAAAACTGAAGAAACTGGCACACAAACCTTAATTGTATCCTTTTTGTCTTTTGAGACATTTACAATGGTTGGTGACATTTCATATATGAAAGATTTAGCCATTAAACTTCGAGAAGATATTAGTGCTTTAGATGCCGTTGTTTTATCTGCGGGTACATTTGCTGCTGGCGATAATAGTAAAGTGAATGTGTTAAAACCTTTAGATGTTGTAACTACCGCGAGTGCTTTAGGCGATTTTGTTGGCGCTTTGCAAACATTACCTGGCACAACCACTGTTGCAGAAGATGGGCGTTTATTTGTTCGTGGAGGTGAAGCCGAAGAAACGCAAATATTCATAGATGGTATTCGTGTGTTTACACCATATTCGCCAACAACTAATAACACGCCAACTCGTGGTAGATATTCGCCATTTTTATTTGATGGTATCACATTTTCTACGGGAGGTTATTCTGCAGAATTTGGTCAAGCACTATCAAGTGTGTTGTTGTTAAATACTATTGACGAACCAGATCAAGAAAAAACAGATATAGGAATTATGAGTGTTGGCGCGACACTTGGAAATACTCAAAAGTGGAATAAGAGCTCTCTTAGTGTTAATGCATCTTATATAAACTTAGCACCATATATTGCTTTGTTTCCTGATAGAAATGATTGGAAAAAACCTTTTGAGACACTTTCTGGTGAAGCAGTATTCAGAAAAAAAACCGACTCTGGGTTGTTTAAGCTTTATGGCGCTTTTGATACTACAAATTTTGAGTTAACTCAAGAAGATATTAATTACAGCGAAGGGTTAGATTTTAAATTGAAAAACAAAAATTTATATTTTAATGGTTCATATCAAGGTGTTTTGAATGATAACTGGACTTTATTTGGAGGTTTAAGCTATACTCACGGAAATAATAATATTAATATTATGGATAGTGATATTGAGGATTCAGAAAACTCAGTACACGCAAAACTTAAATTTAAAAACAGAATAAGTAACCGTTTTAAACTGTACTTTGGAGCTGAGTATTTTGCAACAGATTTTGATGAAACTTATGCCGATGATTTAGTTAATCCTGTAACTTATGGTTATAGCGATAATATAGCAGCAGCATTTGCAGAGGCAGATATTTTCTTATCTAAAAAACTAGCCTTTAAAACAGGATTACGCGCAGAGTATGTTGAGATTTTTAAAGATTTTACTTTAGCTCCTAGGTTGTCATTAGCTTATAAAACATCTGGAAAAAGTCAATTGTCATTAGCATATGGTAATTTTTATCAAAATCCATCAAGTTATATTTTGAAGTTTAATCAAAATTTAAAACCACAAAATACATCACATTACATTTTTAACTATCAATATAATGCCGATAGAAAAATATTTAGAGCCGAAGCCTATTACAAAAAGTATGATAATTTAGTTAAGTTTAATGATGAGTTTCCTGATTTCAATAGCAATTATAACAATGAAGGCAACGGTTTTGCAAAAGGTATCGATTTCTTTTGGAGAGATAGTAAAAGCATCAAAAATTTCGATTATTGGATAAGCTACTCATTCTTAGACACTAAACGTGATTATAGAAATTATCAAGCTAATGCACAACCAAATTTTGCGAATACACATAATCTATCGGTAGTTGGTAAATACTGGATTAACGATTGGCGCAGTCAAGTTGGATTTAGTTATGGCTTTGCCTCTGGAAGAACATATACCAATCCTATCGAACCAGGGTTTTTAAATAACAAAACAAAGGCTTACAACAGTTTAAGTGTGAATTGGGCATATTTAATAAGTCCGCAAAAAATTCTATATGCTTCAGTAAATAACGTATTAGGTTTTAAAAATGTTAACGGCTATCAATATGCAAATACGCCAAATGTAAACGGCGATTTTGCAAGACGTACGTTACAGCCAGCGGCAGATCAATTCTTTTTTGTTGGCTTCTTTTGGACGATTAGCGAGGATAAAAAAAGTAACCAATTGGATAATTTATAAACCTTATTTTTTAACCGACATATTTATATATTTTTGGTCTAGTGCTTTGGAGTCTTTATACTTTACTCGTAATGCTTCAAGTTCTATTTTCAACTTTTTTACTATGTCGGCATAATCAGGGTTATTGTAAACGTTATTCATCTCTTGCGGATCTTTTAAACGGTCATAAAGCTCCCATTCATTTATATCGTGA
Organism: uncultured Flaviramulus sp.; assembly: GCA_947501105.1. Classification (GTDB taxonomy): domain Bacteria; phylum Bacteroidota; class Bacteroidia; order Flavobacteriales; family Flavobacteriaceae; genus Wocania_A. Next base: position 220,910 of record CANMUP010000002.1, read on the forward strand.
TAAAAATGCACTAATTTATATTCTTTATTAACTATGCCGTAATGTCTTTTAACGGTATGTTCACCAGGGTATTCGTAGTAATGATAATAAACTGCATCTCGAGTCCATTTTTCATTTTCACCTTTTAACAAAGGAATTAAACTTTCTCCTTGCATGTCTTCAGGAGCATTAATTAGTGCAGCTTCTAAAAAGGTTTGAGCAAAGTCTAAATTTTGTACCATTTCATCGTTTGTTGTTCCAGGTTTTATTTGATTTGGCCAACGAATTAGTAAAGGTGTCTTAAACGATTCATCATATATAAAGCGTTTGTCAAACCAACCATGCTCTCCAAGATAAAAACCTTGATCAGATGTATACACTACAATAGTGTTTTTAGCTAAACCACTTTCATCTAAATAATCTAAAACACGACCAACATTATCGTCAACTGATGAAATACAGCCCAAATAATCTTGCATATAGCGTTGATATTTCCATTTCATTTTCTCTTTATCATTCAACGTTGCCCAATTGTTTTTAAACCATGTGTTAATAGAATCTATAACGGGGTCGTACAATTTCCTTTGTTCTTCATTAAATCTATTATAGGCACGATTAAACCCATTAATAGAAGGAACCTTAGGTTCTACACCACCCATTTCTTCAATAGTTTCAGGACTTATTTTTGAGTCGTGACCATATTTCATATGTGTTAACAAGTTCATTTCTGCAGTTCTTGCAGCTGTTCCTCTATTGGAATAGTCATCAAAAAGCGTCTCTGGTTCTGGGAATGTTTTTTTAGTAAATTCCTTAAATTTTTCTGGATTTGGCCACCAAGGTCTGTGAGGAGCTTTATGCAAATACATCATCATAAAAGGTTTTTCCTTGTTTCGTTTTTTGTCTAGCCAATTAATAGTGAAATCTGTAATAATATCGGTTACATAACCCGTAATGGTAGTATCTCCTTCTTTAGTTATAAATTTTGGGTTTAAATAATTGCCTTGCCCTGGTAAAATCATAAAATCATCTACTCCTTTTGGGTTATTACCAAAATGTAACTTCCCATACATAGCAGTTTCGTAACCCGCCTTTTGAAAAATTTGAGGAAACGTAACTTGGGTAGTGTCAAAAGGCATTAAATTATTAATCTTTCCATTTATGTGGGTGTGTTTTCCAGTAAGAATTGTAGCTCTAGAAGGCGCACAAATAGAATTTGTAACACAGGCATTAGTAAACAGCATGCCTTCGTTAGCAATTCTATCAATGTTTGGAGTATTTATTAGTTTGTCTGAATATGCGCTAATGGCTTGATATGCATGATCATCAGACATGATAAAAAGAATATTCGGTCGTTCTGGGGAGTTTTTTTCCTTTTCTGAGCAAGAATTAAAAGTTAAAAATCCGATTAAAAAAAGTGTGAAAGCGTAATTAGTTTTTGCTAAACTCATATTTAAAATAAAATTAAGCATCTAAGATAGTAAAACTTAGAAATTAATTATATGAAAATCGTACATGATAAATGTCATAGTTATTCAGTTTGATTCTTAATAATTTTAATGGTATAAAATGTATGAGCCATGAAACCAAAAAAGAATCCAGAAATAGAAATAGGACGAAATAGCAGCCTATATTTTGCTATAGGTTTAAATTTAATGTTGTTTTTGTCATGGCAAGCTTTAGAGTATAAAACTTACGATAAAGATCTTGCAAGTATAGATATCATCGATGTAGATGAAGAGATAGACGAGGAAATTCCTGTTATAAATATAAACACACCGCCTCCGCCTCCGCCTCCAGTAGCGATAACAGAATCTATCGAAATAGTCGAAGATGCTGAAGAGGTTGAAGAAACAATTATTGAAAGCACCGAAACTGCACTAGATGATGCCATAGAGGAACGTGTTATATCTGTAAGTGATGTTGATGTTGAGGAGGTAGAAGAAGAGGTGGAAGTTCCTTTTGCAGCTATTGAAGATGTACCTATTTTCCCTGGTTGTGAGGGAAAATCTAGAAAAGAAATGAAAGATTGTTTTCAGAAAAAAATACAGGAGCATGTTGTTAAAAATTTTAGATATCCACAAACAGCTATAGATTTGGGTATTCAAGGGCGAGTCTCTGTAATATTTGTTATAGATTCTAAAGGCCATACAATTAAAGTAAGATCTAGAGGTCCTGATAAAATTTTAGAGAAAGAAGCAGAACGAATTATTGGCTTGTTGCCAAAAATGACACCAGGAAAACAGCGTGGTAGATCTGTAAAAGTAAGTTATGCTATCCCCATTTTTTTCAAATACCAAGAAGGTTAATTGGTTTTGTAAATGGTTTTATATCAATGTGAAAAAGGCAACCTAAATTATTAGGTTGCCTTTTTAAATTAATTGAGTTTAATCTTTTAATTCCAGTGTTTTATTGCATCATTGTGCAGAATAACTTTTCTGAATTCGTTTGGTTTTTTATTGTTTAATAGTTTTAATCCATCACTAGCATCAATCAATTTCCGAAAATTTTTCTCGCTAACTTTATATTGTTCCATATTTTTATATGTTGTTACAAGCATAAAAGTATAGGGTGTTTCAACTGTTGGCGTGGTTTCTAAAAGCTGATAAGATTCAATATAATTTTTTTCAATGGCTTTAATGCGCAGTTGTTGCCAATTGTTTTGATAATAAAAAAGAGCTTCGGCTTTGTTTTTGTTTAAAACTTGCACATAATCTATCATTGAAATATGTTTAGATTGTTGGCTTATTCCAGTGTAGCATGAAATAAGTAAAATAAAAAGAATAATTTTTTTCATAATTATTGGTTTTTAAGCTTATCTAGTTTTCCTTTAGAGTAACCATTTCCGCCACCTGTGCTTAAGGCTTTTTCGTATGCTTTAATAGCTTTTTTGGTTTCTTTTACAGATGAGTAATAATCACCTAAAGAGTCATAAACATTAGATTTATTTGGGTAATTTTTTACATTCATTTTAAAAAATGCGAGCGCCTTTTTATCCATTTTCTGATTCATTGAACCATATCCCATTTGGTTTATTAAGTTTTCAGGCGGTAAAATTATGTACCCCATTTTTGTTGAAACGTTTTCATAATGTTTAGTAACATCAGAAATAAGGTCATCTGCAGAAATATCTGGATTCATTATTTTAGGAATCAAGTTATTCTCAATATCATACCACGAAAAAATAAAATGAAAAGCATCATAAGTTGTTATCAATGGGACAGAGCCATGTGAATCATTCTCATAATATTTATAATCAAAATCTAATTGACTAGAAGAGTTTGGTACTACCTTTTTAGAAAACTCTAAGATGTCGCGTATATGCTGAGTCGTTTTAGTTGTGTCTTGCATTACTGTGCTTATTTCCGCTTTGGGACCCATAGTATTTGCTATACCTACAAACAAACTTTCTTTTGATAAATTTTTGCTATTCAATACGGTTTTTGCTTTTTCTAATGTTGCTGAATCTGCCCACCATAAGCTTGGGTCTATGGCTACATAACTATTAAATATTTCAGGACGTTTTAATAATGTGTTTATTACTGTTAAACCTCCTAAAGAATGTCCTATATATGCACGATATGGAGATGTCGGGTATTTGCTATCTATATATGGAATAAGTTCTTTTTCTATAAAATCCATAAAATTGTCACCGCCTCCAGGACCATTACTATTTATCTCACCAGAGTTTAGATTATTTTCTGGAGTAGGTGTTAAATCCCTCATGCGATTTGTATTTGGGATTCCAACTACTATCATTTTTGGAACAATGGTATTACCATTTATGGAGCTTAATTGATGAATCATACCGGTTACTGAAGAAAAATGCGCATCACCATCTAATAAATAGACTACAGGATATTTTTCGTTAGTATTAACATTTCCATCCGGTAAGTGGACCCAAATTTTTCTAAGCTCGTGTAGCGTGTTAGATTTAATACTATCAACTATTCCTATAGTTAGTTTTTCATTTTCTACTTGTTGTGCTTCAATTTTTATAATAGACATGATGAAGAACGTGCAGAAAATGAATATTAGCTGTTTTTTCATAATTCGAGAAGAGTTAAATTTTCTTCAATTTAATAATTATTGATGGTGAATAATCGCAGTTTAACATTTCATCAACAAAAAATAACAATTCAGTAAGTCGTTTTTTTTAAAACAAGCCACCTACTAGATATTTGTTGCATAATTAAAAACTTTAAAAACAAAATAATGAAACATTTAATCATCATCGCAACACTTTTAGTTTCAGGAGTTATGAATTCCCAAACTAATTACGAAAAAGGAATGCAAAAAGCTTTTGAACTTTGGGGAAGCAATAAACCAACAGAAGCAGTAAACTTATTTGAACGTATTGCAAAAGCAGAACCAGATAATTGGTTGCCTTCATATTATGCAGCGCAAATAAATATAGTGAACAGTTTTGGCGAAAAGGACGAAGAAAAACTTTCCGCACAACTTAAAAAAGCACAAGATTTAATTAACGATGCTACAGCAATATCAAAAGATAATCCAGAAATTTTAGTGCTTCAGGCATTATTGCACACTGCTTGGGTAGCTTATGATGGAGCAACATATGGCATGACGCTTTCGGGTAAAGTGGTAGAGTTATATGCAAAAGCAAAGCAAATTGCACCAAAAAATCCACGAGTAGTATATTGTAAAGCAGAGTGGGATATAGGCGGAGCGACTTACTTTGGGCAAGACACCACACCATTTTGCAAAGATTTAGAACTTGCCTTAGAACTTTTTGCTAACTTTAAGCCAGAAACGGCGTTTCATCCTAATTGGGGGAAAGAACGTGCTGGGCAAGTATTAAAATCTTGTAAAAAGTAAGAGAAAATATCTATAAACTAATAGCATGACAAAATCAGTTAAAAATATATTAATCACATTCATTATCGGGTGTTTAGTCTTTGTAGTTGGCAATGCTATTTCAGGCGGATTTAGGTTTGAAAGCGCTAACGAATTTTTAATTGAATTTGTTTTCTATCAGTTGTATTCTTTTGTTTTAGGATACTCTAACATGTATTTTTTCGATTATTTCAATAATAAGATCAATTGGAAAAAAGAAGACACTGTAAAGCGCCTAGTTTTGGGTATTATTGGCTCTACAGTTATCACATTAATTGGTTTGTTCATATTGCGTATGCTTACATCTTTAAGTTTAGAAGGCGAATCCTTTAGTCAGTTTATAGCAAACGAAACATGGAGACCTTATAAATTTGGATTATGGATAACGCTAACCATTGTAATCGTTTTTCATGTCGTTTATTTTTATAATAAGTACCAGCAAAACAAAATAAAAGAGCAAAAAGTAATTGCAGGAACGGCAAGTGCAAAATTTGATGCTTTAAAAAATCAGTTAGATCCACATTTTCTTTTTAACAGTTTAAATGTACTAACCAGTTTAATAGAGGAGAATCCAGATAATGCTCAAAAGTTTACAACATCGTTATCAAAAGTATATCGCTATGTTTTAGAACAAAAAAATAAAGAATTAGTAACGGTTGATGAAGAATTGCAATTTGCAAAAACCTATATGTCGTTGTTAAAAATGAGGTTTGAAGACAGTATTGTTTTCACTATGCCAGAAAAAGCAATGAATCCAGAAAGCAAAGTAGTACCACTATCGCTACAATTACTTCTAGAAAATGCTGTAAAACACAACATGGTAACATCAAGTAAACCGTTGCATATTAAAATTTACGAAGATCAAAACAATTTAGTTGTAGAAAACAATTTACAACCCAAACAAATAGTAAAAAAGAGTAGTGGCGTAGGCTTAAGCAATATTATGCAGCGTTACGATTTACTAACCAACCGAAAAATAAATATAAACAAACAAGCAAATAGGTTTGCAGTAGCCATACCAATGCTTACAAAACAAATATCAGTAATGAGAACAGAACAAACATCATCAAAATTAGACGACAGTTATATGCGGGCACTCAACCATGTCGACGAGCTTAAAGGCTTTTATTATAGCCTAATATCGTACTGCTTGGTCATTCCATTTTTAATATTCATCAATTACAGAACTTCTTGGGATTTCCAATGGTTTTGGTTCCCAATGTTTGGTTGGGGTATTGGTTTAGCTATTCAAGCCTTTAGGGTTTTTGTAAACGATGGCGCATTTGGTAGAGATTGGGAAAAGCGCAAAATGGAAGAGTATATGAATGATGAAAAAAATAACTGGAACTAAAAGCTAACAATTAATGGAAAGATTACCAGATTTTGAGACCAACAAAAAAGTGATAAGAGCTCGTAAGCGTATCGAAGAGATAAAAGGATTTTATCAGCACCTTCTTGCATATTGTTTATTTACCCCGTTTACAATTTTTATTAACTATAAAACCTATTGGGACTATAAATGGTTCTGGTTTTCAATCATAGGTTGGGGTATAGGTTTAGCAATTCATGCATTTGTTGTTTTTGTTAAGAAAGGTGTCTTTGGGCGCCAATGGGAAGAACGCAAAATAGAAGAATTGATGCGTAAAGAAGAAAATAAGTGGGATTAACTATTAAGATTATGGAAAATTATAACTTAAAACAACTAGGAAATAAAGAGTATCAAAAAGAGCAGGCATATATTCGCGCAAAAAAACGTGTAAAAGAACTCAAAGGTTTTTATTGGCACGCCTTCTGGTATTTAGTTGTAAATATTTTTATTATCAGTATGGTGGCGATTAACTCAAATAATAACGACTTTTGGCATTTCGGAACATTTACCACAGCTTTTTTCTGGGGTTTAGGTTTAGGTTTTCATGCCTTAAGTATATTTGGTAAAGACTTGTTTTTCTCTAAAAATTGGCATGAACGAAAAATAAGAGAATACATGGATAAAGATAAAAAACAATGGAAGTAGGGCGTTCCCTTTCAGGTCGTGCTTTCCACTATATCTTTTTAAAAGGTCATTGAGAAGAAGGAACGACTGTGGCAATCTGTTTAATTTTAGTTTTATACTATTTTCGTATTACCAAGTTTTAAAAAGGATGCCGTTTCAATCACTAACGCAAACAAGAACTAATAAGAAATGAACGTAATAATTATAGAAGACGAAAAACCATCAGCACGACGTTTACAACGTATGCTACAAAAATTAAATTTAGAAGCCGGAACCATGTTGCATTCTGTTGAAGAATCTATCGCATGGTTTCAAAACAACACGCATCCAGATTTAATATTTTTAGACATTCAATTAAGTGATGGCTTATCGTTCGAAATATTTGAAACCATCGATATAAAATCAGCCATCATTTTTACCACAGCTTATGATGAGTATGCTTTACAAGCCTTTAAACTTAATAGTATCGATTACTTATTAAAACCTATTGATGAGGACGATTTAGCCATAGCTGTAAAAAAATATCAAGACCGTGCACCACAAAAGCAAGCCGTAACCTTAGATTTTAACGATATTAAAAAATTGCTTGTAAATCCTATCGATAGAGAATACAAAAAGCGTTTCTCAGTAAAAGTGGGGCAACATTTAAAGCTTATTAATATCGATGAGATTGAGTGTTTTTACAGCGAAAATAAAGGCACTTATTTACACACAACAGAAGGGCGAAATTATTTGTTAGACACCACCTTAGAACATTTGGAAGATGAGCTAGAACCACAAATCTTTTACCGTATTAATCGTAAATTTTTTGTAAATATAAATGCTATAAAAGATATGGTAAGCTATACCAATTCGCGTTTACAAATAAAATTAAACTCTTATAGTGAACAAGATGTTATAGTAGCTCGAGAGCGTGTTAAAGATTTTAAAGCGTGGTTGGAGTAATTTTTTTAGGTTCGTTTAACGTGTTTGTGTATGATTTCGTTGCGTGTTTCAGCAACTAATTTAGCAAATACAAACCAAATAGAAAATCCGCGAGGATTTTCGTAAGTAGGCGAGCACTAGCAATGAATTATACACGGTGTTGTAGGTAGTTATTCTTCCGTTTTTTTCTTTGAATCGATTAACTCAATTAATTTTTTCAGGGACGATTTAATTTTGTCAGACTCACTCTTTTTAAGCATCAATTCCGCTTTCTTTTTCATACCGCTATAATTTGCGTCAGGATAAAGTTTAATCAGTTGAGTAAAGTATTTATCTATTCCGTCAGCAAGTTTAGTTTTTCCTTTTTCCGAAAATGCCTTTTCTTCGTTTATCTCATCCAAATAAATAATATAATTACCAATTAAAGTACTAATGTTTGAGTTAATAACATTCTTGACTCTTGAAGAATTTGGGTCGTCTGCACTCTCTAATATTTCATCATTTCCTAATTTAAAATAGTCAAGTTGCAAACTCAAACCATATTGCCAAACAGCCAACATTTCTATTTCATAAACATACATATCCTTTCGGTCAGTTGCTTGATAAATTTGATGCATATCTTTCCAATGTTCAAAGAATTCGGTTGCAACTGCATTTCGATGTTTTGTACCTAATTCATTGTCTTTAAGTACTATTTTGAAATTTTGTTCGTCCGTTAATTTTTCAACTATTATTCTTTGTTCTGGATTGTCAAAAGTCGGTTTCTTTTCATCGTCTTCGTAACCAAATCTTAATTCAAGAATTGCTTTGTCGTAATCATTAGTATCCCAATATCTTTTATCTAAAGGGAATTCGTGTTCTTCTGTTGTTTTGCAATTTGATAAAGTCAAGCAAATAATTGCTAAAAGGACATACTTAATTTTTGTCATCAATTATAATTTTTGGGTTTTCGTATTTGGTTAGCGAAGTTAATAAACTATCAACTTCTTTCTCATATCTTTTTTGTTCACTTAATACATAACTGTGAAAAGTATTGTAATCATATTCTTTTTGAAATGCTCTTTCTTTTGATTTTACATCGTTAATTATTCCCTGGATTTTGTTTTCATCGAAAGTTTTTAAATCAGATATCTCTTGTTTTGCTTTTCGAGCGAACAATTCTGTTATTTTGATGTGATACTTTTCGTGAGTTAAAAGCTCTGTACTATTCGTGTTTTTTTTGTAAACGAAAGAGCGTGATGGATAGAATAATGATTGCACAGTTACAGAATTATCATCAATTTCACTATCTATTGATGTTACGACATAAGCAAATCGTTCATTTCCATATAGTGACTTTTTAAAAAATTCCAAACCTCGGAAGTTCTGAAATGTGATTTGGTCGTACTTGTCAAAAGTCATAGGTTTTTCATAATTCAAGTAGTTTGTATGACTTAAAATTCTAAACACAATTACAGTAAAAATTAGAATTAAAAAACTGTATTTCGTAAAACGCAATAATCTTTTGAGCAGTTTTTTGTTTTCTTCTTTTCGTTCTTTTAATAATAAGTATAATTGATAAAATACTGGTGAAAAATAAAGCAATACAATCAGTGTAATTATTAAATAGTCATTCATTCGCAAAGGTTGGTTTTAATTACCTACAATGTTTTTACGGATATGCGTCGTTTGAATGACTTATATGCGACGTTAAACGAAGGTAGCTGAATTTTTTTACAAAGTCAAGAAGGAAAATATACTAACATTAGTCTAAAACTTTTTAAAAAAGACACTAATCTTTCCGTTTACGAACTGCAAACTCAAAATTAGTTGCGCCTAATAAACCATCATCGTTTACACCCTCTATCTCTCCTAAAAAAGTAGTGTTAATATCAGAGCAATAAAAGTCTATAATGGCTTCGCCTTGTTTGTTGGTAATAATATCAGGTTTCCAAAACAATGTGTTTCTATAATCTGGAAATGGGTCTTTTATAGTTTCTTCATCATAAACTGGTTGGTAAAATTCTCGTTTGCCATAATACCCTTTTATTCTAATAAGGCTAAATCTAGACATTAAATACTCATCCGTTATTTTACGTTTTTTATATACAACTGTTTCGCGTATTTCTTTGGGCTTGTTATTTACATAATAAGTGCTCACGTATTTGGAGTATGTTTGTCCTTCAACTGGTAATTTATTCCCTGGCATATAAGGATGAAAAGGGCAGTTTAACGTGCCACACGGTTCTGCTATCCAATCTATAATGTCTAACCTTAAAATACTGTCTAGTTTACCCAAATATTTATCACGGGACACTCGTTTCTTTTTTGTTTTTAGCACAACTTCATCCAATTCTTTTATATCAGCATAAAGTTTAAAGGGTATAACGAGCTCTTCTTCCAAATTTTTAGGATGGTACTCTGGGTAGTTGATTGGCTTCGTTTTTCTAGTCGTGTTAATTGCGTTAAACCAATTGTTGTTAATTGAATAGCTGTATTTCTGTTCTGGCGAAATCATAAGTTTAAAGTAAACATAGTTTTGTTCTCCTAATTTTAAATGGCTAGGGTTAACTTTAAATTTGCCCAATGAGTCTAAAAGAATAAATTGACTTGGGTTTTTAAGCTCGGAATTAGAAACATTAATTACTGGCGTTCCTAATTGTTTAGAGTTTTTCTTTTTCTTCTTTTCCTTATTTGTTGATTTACCAATAATATCATCAAAAACAACTTGTTTCTTGTATTTTAAGGCTTCTAAATTGGTTTCAGACCATACATAACGCCTCCAACCTTGGGTTAATAAAAGTAAATCAAGATTTTCTTTTCGGTCTTTATTTTGCTCATCAAAATAATAAGCAGGATTGTAAAGTTTCCCTTTTAGCTGAGTAGATAAAAAATAATGACTTTCAATGGTTTTTGAATCTTGCTCACTTTTATAAATACGATCAAAAATACTTAAACTTAAATGGGCTATTACTGGGTTTCCATTCTCGTCTGTCACCTGTATTTTTAAGGTGCCTTTATCTCTAGTTCTATATTCGCTTTTAAGCAAGCTTGTTTTTATATTAAGTTTTTTATCTGGATTAACATAAATTAAACGTTCGCAAATAGGCTCAAAATTTTTATTAAATAATGTTACTTCTGCTATGCCTTGCGGTAAGTCGTTAATAGGAATTTTTATTTTTAAATCTTTTTCTAATACTGCTGTAGCTAAATTGTACGCAATACCTCTTGATTGCACTCTTATATGTACAGTTTCTTTTTTTAAACTTGGGTTTTGAGAAACCTTAAAAATTAAGTTTTCTTTTGTTTGAGAAATTAATCGCATCACTTTCCCTTGACTATAAATTTTAGGGATTGAATAGGTTTCTTGCTTTCCTTTTTTTGAGAGTTTTATGCGATAATTTTTGTTTGTATTGGGAATAAATAGAAAGCTTCCCATACCCAAATGTGTGCTTTTAAAATGCGTTAAAGGCTCACCATTTTCGTATAATACACCTGATACACTTACAGGACGCCCTTTTGAATCTACAGCTTTAAAAGCTAATCTGCTTTCAATACCGTTTACTAAATTTCCTCCTTCAGGAAACGTTACAAACTGTGCTATGCTATCTTGTTTTTTCTGATTTGATTGAGGAGGTTTATCAGCTATATTTTTTAATACTTGAATTTTCCTAACGGCATTAAACGCGCCAGAATCTTTGTAAAAAGAATTTGCGCTGTATGCTGTTAGTGTATATGTGCCTGGTTTTAAGGTGTCCTGCAAAAATAAATGCCCATTTACAAAGCCATTCTCTATTTCGTATTTTTCTTCCCATACAGGAATACCCTGTTCGTTATTCAATAATTGAACAAATAAAATTTTGCTTTTGTTTGATGGCGTTAAGTTTTTTGAATCTAGTATATAGGCTTTAAACCATAAATCTTCTCTGGTTTCGTATATATCTTTACTCGTTTGTAAGTATATAGATTCGGAAGCTTTGTTATGCGATGCATGCTGTATCTGTTTTACAACATCAATGCTTTGAGAATTAATGGTTAATGTGAATAATATAGCAACTAAAAATGTTACCCTCATTTTTGTTTTAACATCTAAATAATTTTAATTTAAAATTATCACTTTTTTCTGACAATAACAATCTATTACTATCTGGCCAATCTAGATAGTCTTATCAGTTTTGTATTTAGTATGATTTTCTTTTAATCATTTTTACTGATAAGATTCGAATATCATGAATTGGTTTATCAGATTCATCTGTTTTGGCTTTCGCTATACTATCAACAATATTCATCCCTTTAACTACTTCACCAAAAACAGTATAGTTTTGATCTAGATGAGGTGTTCCTCCAATAGTTTTATAAACATCAGTATGAGCTTTTGGGTAATTATATTGTTTTATGTTTTTCAATTCAATTTTAGCCAACGAATTCATGTTATAGGAGTCAATCTTATTTTTTAAAGTATTAAACAACAAGGAGTCTTCATCAGTAAGGTCTTCTTCATTTATTAGCTGATTTCTTTTCATTAATCTAATGTATTCATCAATATCTGGTTTTATTCTTGAACTATTAATTACATTATTTCTCGCAGACATAAAATTAACACGATCTAACGACCTATTTAAAGTGCTATCGGTTTGTTTGCCCCTTTGTACAATATAAAATTGAAAACCACTGGAAGAACGACTTGGGTTAGCAATGTCTCCTTCTCTTGCAGCACCTATAGCGCCTCTTTTATGAAATAAATTAGGCTCAAATTCTGGTTCTAGAGTGTATGAAAGTTTAGGGTTACCATCTGGATTATAAGACGTGTTAGGCTTACTAGTTGGATTTCCCGACTGAATCATAAAACCTTCAATAACACGATGAAACGCAATACTATCATAAAAACGATTATTTACTAATTTGATGAAATTATGTTGATGCTTTGGAGTGTCATCAGATAAACGAATAACAATCTTTCCAAAGTCTGTTACCATCTCAACATCTTTTGAAAGATCACTTTCCATAACACCTTCTTCAATCTTTTTATCACATCCTAAAAGAAGGAATAATAAACTCCCAAGAAAAGGGGTTATAATTACTTTCATGTTTTTTAAAATCTATTTTTTTGCTAACCGTCGCATTGCTACCCATTGTTTTAGCATATCTCGTGCCTCTTGTGCTGGATAACCTAAAACAGTTTGTCCAGCTTTTACATTGTTCATAACACCAGAGCCAGCCCCTACAGTTGCACCAGATTCTATAGTAGTGTGGTCTTTTATGGAAGCACTTCCGCCAATAATAACACCATCTCCTAAAGTTACAGAACCCGCTAAACCACTATGCCCAGCCATAATACAAAAACGCCCCATAACACTATTATGTGCTATTTGTACTAGGTTATCTATTTTACAACCATCGCCAACAATAGTAGCACTAAATTTAGCTCTATCTACGCACGAGTTTGCACCAATTTCTACATAATGCCCAATAATTACATTACCAATTTGTGGTATTTTAACTAGTCCGCGGCCATCATCACTTGGGCGGTACCCAAAACCATCGGCTCCAATACTTACATTCGTATGAAAAATACAATGGCTGCCAATAATACAACGTTCACGAATTACAGTTCCAGACCATGCAATAGTATTATCGCCAATAGTAGTTTCATCAAAAACACAAACATTTGGATATAAAATAACCCCGTTTCCTAAAATTACATTTTTACCAATGTAGCAGTTTGCACCAATTTTACAGCCATCCCCAATAGTTGCTGTTTTATGAATGACTGCAGTTGGATGAATATCAGTTTCAAATTCTGGTGCAGGCGGATTGAATAATTCTAATATTTTAGCCATAGCTAAATCTGCATTTTTTACTTTTATTAATGCACGATTTTCACCAGCTTCAACATTTAAATTATCATTTACAATTGCGGCACAAGCTTTTGAGTCAGCCCAATGCTTTATATATTTATTACTTCCTATAAAAGTGATATGATTATTTTTTGCGTTAAGTAATTGCTCTGGACCATCAATTTGCTGATCAGTATTCCCAATTAATTCGCCTTTTAAAATGTTGTTAATGTCGTTAATTGTATAAGAAATCATTTATAGTTTTATTGGTTAGTTGTTTGTAAATCTAACGGAAATAAAACAGAATTCCACTTTTTATTGAATGATATCTTATTAAACAGCAACTCTTTGTTAATAACCACAGTGATTATCTACAAAGAGCTTTAAACCTAATTGTATTTATAAGGAAGAAGGGTTACTTGCTTTTCTTTAAAAGAACATCCAATTCAAAATATTTGTCCTTCATTGTGCTTAAGGCAAAAGCACCTGCAGAAGTAGCCAATACTGAGTAATCAAACACGCCTTTTATACCAGTTGAAGAAGCCATTGCTAGCGCAAAACTTAATATAAGAAATCCACTAAGCTTTGCAAAGAGTTCTGTTTTGAAACCAATAATAAGACAACAAGCAAAAATAACTTCTGTAATGGTAGCTATAATCCCTAATGCGGGGATTAAAGATTCTGGTGCAAAGGGGTTTATTAATGCTGTATATTCTAAAAAAGCATCCCAACTATACCATGCTGAAATTTCTTTAGGCCAATAACCAAACCTATCTGCTACTGCAGAAATGAAACCAAAACTTATTGTTACCCTTAAAAACAGTTTTATGATTTTTTCTTGCATAATTTATTGTGTTACTTTATAATGTCCTGGAGTAAATTGAAATACTTTCATTAATCTATTCCATGTGTTTATTTGTGTAATTGCTAATGTTAAATAAGCAATATCTGGTTTGCTAAAGTATTCTAAAAGCGGATTATATTCAGCATCAGAAATGGGAACTCTATTTAATCGCGTTACAGTATCAGCAAATTTTAAAACAGTACGTTCTTTTTTTGAGAAATAAGGCGTTTCTTCCCAAACACAAAGCGAGGATAAACGTAATTCGGTTTCACCAGTATGCTTCAATTCTTTATAGTGCATATCAACACAATAGGCACAACCATTTTTTTGAGAAATTCTAAGTTTTACAAGTTCTAATAATTGAGTTTCTAAAGGTGATTGCTTTAAAAAATCTTCAATGCTTCTTAATTTTTCAAACATTCCATGAGGGATATCTTCATAGCTAATACGTTGCATAATTGTTTTCATTTTTTGATTATGAAACAAAGTTAGATTTACATATGCTTTTAAAAATTAAGATATCTTAAGAAATTGAATCTTGAGGTGAATTTTGCACAAATAGAATTATTAACCTTTTCTAAGTTCACTTAAATATTCTGGTGTAATATCTAAGTATGAAGCAATCATATATTGAGGTATCCGTTGAGCAAAAGAAGGGAGTTTTTCAATAAAAAAATCATAACGTTCCTTACTACTCATTTTTGTATAAAATTCGTTTTTACGTTCAATGGCGATTAACATATTCTCTGTGGTAATTCTAAACACACGTTCTAGTTTTGGAATATTATAATATGCTTTCTCTAGATTTTCTTTATTGATTGAAAGCACGGTTGTTTTTTCTAAAGCCTGCATGTACAACAAAGATGGTTTTTCTGTAATAAAGCTTTCAAAACTTGTCGTCCACCAATTTTCAATGCCAAAATGGATGATGTTTTCATGCCCTTTATTATCAATATTAAAAAGGCGTACAAGACCTTCTATAATGAAAAATTTGTTTTTACAAATGTCACCTTCTTTTAAAAGAAATTCTTTTTTCTGAAATGTTTTAGGTGTAAGATAATTATAAAAAGCATCTATTTCTTCAGAAGAAAATGTAGCGTATCTATTTAAATAGCTTTGTAATTGACTTTTCATAAGAGCTATTCTTCAATCCTATTATCATCAAAAGCTGATGGTAATAATTTAGGAATAAATTTAACCACTAAAGGGAGTAACAAAGCACCACCTGGAAGTAAAAATATAGCAAGACTTGGAATAGATTTAAAAATATCTAAAAGTTGTTCTTGTACTTTTTTTTGCTCATCTTTATTCAGGTCTCTGATGGTAGATTGAGAAATAAGAACCATAAGTTCTTTACTGTCTTTTAGCTCTTGGTATAAGCGTTTACTATTTCTAGAAATAAGTTTTGTAACCATTTTACTAGAGTTGTCGTAAAAACTTTTTACAATGTTTTTAGAACTTAACAGCGCAATATTATCTTTATGTGTGGTGTAAAATTGATTAACCGATTCTATAGATTGATTAACCTTAGATGAGCTTACATTTAAATCGTTACCCAATTTAATAAGGAACTGTTGTTCGTCTTTATCAATGGTACGATCACTCCAAGTTGCCATACATGCTAAATCTAAAATATATTGTTTTTCTTGAGATGTTTTTAAGATGTTAATAGCATTCTTATAACTAATATATGTATTGTTTTGATACCTTAATGATGATTCAAAAAGCTTTATCAAGCTATCGTCATATTGATTTATTGTGGTTTTAGATTTTAAAACGTCTAAAGAAATAGATTCTATGGTAGCTTCTAAATTTTTTATGTATTCGTTCGAAATAGATTCATTTTTTAAAAACTCTTGATACGCTAATACATCAACAAATAGTAAGGCATTAATAATAAAATAGTTGAAGTTTTTAGTGATGATATTATCATCAATTTGAATCCGTTTATGAATTATCTTTTCTAATTGTTCGCTTGATTTTTTTCCACCTAAAAGCTCTTGAAAAAATGACATTTTATACTCATTAATACTAGTATAAAAGTCTATAACACTATCAATAAAAGAAAGTTTGGAGTTTGAGTTTGTATGTGCATATAACAGTGTTAAGCATAAGTTGGTTTTGCATAACTCTTCTTCAGAAAGATCAGCATTTTTAAAAACTTGTGCAACTACACTTAAATTACTACCATAAATAAAACCACAAGCTCTTAAAGCACTATAAAACTCATCTTCTTTATACTTTAAAAAAGAATTGTTTTCTGCTACTTCCCTTAGTAATTTTTTTATCCAACCTTGAGCCGACGGATTCATATGGTTATTTTAATTGATGGTGTAAAAATAAAAAAGCTGCCTTTATAAGCAGCTTTAAATATTAATATATTTTAAAACTAGATACGATTAGTTTTTACGGAGAAAGGTATTAACTTCAATAGCAACATCTTCCCAAGTCTTACTCTCACCATCTGGACCTTTATGTAAATCAAAGCATGCTTTGTTTAATGCTTCTAATGCCTCTAAGGCATTCCAATCTTTAAGATTCATGGTGCCAGTCATACTCACGCGTCTTTCATCTGTTATGCTAACAGCTAGCGGTAAATCATTGGTAACACCGTTCATAGTTATTGAAGCAACATAATTATTATCAATAAACTTAATGGTTCCTTTTAAAAATTCAGTATCTAACATCGTACCAAAGAAAGAGGCCTTTATTTTTGCATCACGAGTATTGGTTGCATCATTAGTAAATATACTACTAATAGGAATTGAAAAGCTTAAATTATTTAAGGCTTCTTGTGGTGTAGCACCTTCTTTGTTTTCAAATTTTAAAATTTTAAACAGGCCACCAACAGGTTTTTTTTCGGTAGTTTTGTAAGCTGTCCATTTTACAGATGTTCCTTCTGGTTTAACAACAAATTTTTCAGCAGCTACTGTTTCTTCAGCAGATTTGGCTTCTTTCTTTTCATTTTTACAAGCCGAAAAACTTAGTGCTACGGCAATTAATAGAAAGCTTATTTTTTTCATTTTTGATAGTGTTTTTATTCATCCGAAAGTTAAGTTAATAATTAGCTAATTGCAAATATTCTACATGACATATATCATATTTTAAACCTATGCTGTATTGTATTTTTGTTATATAAAAGTTAGGTATGTTAAGCAATTTAGTAAACAAGTATAATATTGCAGGACCGCGGTATACAAGTTACCCAACGGTTCCTTATTGGAATAATGATACATTTTCTTTAAAAAAATGGAAATCGTCTTTAATCACATCTTTTAATGAAAGTAATTTAGATGAAGGTATAAGTCTTTATATTCACCTTCCTTTTTGCGAAAGTTTATGTACATTTTGTGGTTGTAATAAGCGTATTACAAAACAACATAGTGTTGAGTCTCCTTATATGAGTGCGGTTTTAAAAGAATGGGCTTTATATTTAAAACTGTTTGATGAAAAACCAATAATTAAAGAAATGCATCTTGGAGGTGGCACACCAACCTTTTTTAGTCCTGAAAATTTAAAACGACTTATTAACGGTATTTTAAATACATCTGAGCTTGCAGAAGATTACGAGTTTAGCTTTGAAGGACACCCAAATAATACAACGCGAGAACATTTACAAGCACTTTACGATGTTGGTTTTAGGCGTGTAAGTTACGGTGTGCAGGACTATAATGAAACGGTGCAAAAAGCTATACATAGAATTCAACCTTTTGAAAACGTAAAGCGTGCAACAGAATTAGCAAGAGAAATTGGATATACTTCTGTGGGGCATGATATTATTTTTGGGCTACCATTTCAAACTTTAAATCATGTAAAAGAAACCATATTAAAAACAAAAGAATTGCTTCCAGATAGATTGGCTTTTTATAGTTATGCACACGTCCCTTGGATAAAAGGAAATGGGCAACGAGGTTTTAAAGATACAGATTTACCGTCAGCAGAATTAAAAAGAGCACAATACGAGTTAGGTAAAGAACTACTTGCTAAAGTTGGCTACCATGAAATAGGAATGGACCATTTTGCTTTAACTACCGATAGCCTTTATCAATCTATGCAAAATGGTGGTTTGCACAGAAATTTCATGGGCTATACAGCATCTAAAACTCAGGCTATGGTTGGACTAGGAGTGTCTTCTATTAGCGATAGTTGGTATGGTTTTGCCCAAAATGTAAAAGGTATCGAAGAATATTATCATTTAATAAATGAAGATATAATTCCAGTATATAGAGGACATATTTTAAGTGAAGAAGACTTAGTTATAAGAAAGCACATTCTTAATTTAATGTGCCAGTTTAAAACCTCATGGACTGAAGATTATCTTTATTTTAAAGAAATACCAGAAGCATTAATACAATTAAAAGAAATGGAAGCTGATGGACTACTTAAAATAAGCTCGAATAGTATTGAAGTAACTAAAGCTGGGCAACCATTTGTTAGAAATGTTTGTATGGCTTTTGATGTATTATTACAACGAAAACAACCTGATGTACAGTTGTTTTCTATGACTGTTTAACACTAAAACACTAAAATCATGAAAAAAATTATTGTACCCATAGATTTTTCTGAACATTCAGAATTTGCTTTAAAAGCATCAGCAAAATTAGCAAAGAAAAACAATGCAGAACTGTTAGTATTACATATGTTAGAAATGTCTGACATCATGCTAAATGCAACAGACGGATTACAAAACCAAAAGGCTGCGTTCTTCTTTAAGTTAGCAGAACAAAAATTCAATGATTTTCTTGATAAAGATTATTTGAAAGATATAAAAGTAACCCCAATAGTTAAGCACTTTAAAGTTTTTAGCGAAGTAAATGATGTTGCACTAAAACATGATGCAGACCTTATTGTTATGGGTTCTCACGGAGTAAGTGGTGCAAAAGAATTTTTTATAGGATCAAATACTGAGCGAGTAGTTCGCAACGCAGAGATACCTGTTTTGGTTGTAAAGAATAATTTAAATCAAATAGATTTTTACGATGTAGTTTTTGCTTGCGATTTCTCTGAAGATTCAATAAGAGCTTATTTAAACGCCACTAAGTTATTCGAAAAGATGGGTTCTAAAGTGTCTTTGGTTTATGTAAACTTGCCTAATGATAGATTTAAAAACTCATTGGAAATTGAACGTCTTGTGGTTAACTTTTTCACTAAAGCTGATGGAAATTTAGATAAAATGAAAGATGTTCATTATGTATCTGATTATACCGTTGAAGATGGAATTTTAAACTTTTCTATAAAGATGGGAGCAGATTTAATTGCTGTACCTACACATGGAAGAAAAGGGTTGTCTCACTTCTTTCAAGGAAGTGTTGGAGAAGATGTTGCAAACCATTCAACCTTGCCAGTTATTACTTTTAAGATTTAGTTAGTATGAAATCTTATTGAATGCAATGGGAATAATAAAACTATTGTTCCCTTTTTTATGAAATTTAATAATTAGTGACACTCAATTGAACTCGAAGCTATTTCGGTAATAGGAGCAGGGGATATGTACGGAATACCTAAGCCTAAGCCTCTAATAATAAATAGCAACCCAATTACAACAACAAAAACAGGAATAGCTTTTTGGATACGCTGCTTAATTGTGGCGTTTAAAAATTTGCCTAAATAAATGGCTGACGTCATAAGAGGAATGGTGCCTAATCCAAACAGAGCCATATACAAGCTCCCTTGAAAAGCATTTGCAGTTGTTATAGACGCAAAAACAGCCACATAAACTAATCCGCAAGGTAAAAAACCATTTAAAAAGCCGATGGTTAAAAACGTATCGGCAGTTTTCTTTTTTAGAGCTTTTCCTAATGCAGATTTTACTTTAGAAATTATTTTATAAACGGGTTTTGAGAAGTTATATTTATTAAAAGTTTGTACAGGAATTAACACCACAACTATCATTATAACACCTATTACAATTGATAATTGTTGTTGTAAACCAAAAATATAAAGGCTTTTGCCAACCAAGCCAAAAATTAATCCAATTAAGCTATAAGCCAATAATCTACCAAAATGATAGATAGAAATTTGTATTATTTTTTTAGTAGAATTACTCCTATCTACGGGCAACATAAACGCAATAGGACCACACATACCAATGCAGTGAAAACTTCCTAAAAGACCCAGTATAAGTGCAGACCAAAGCATCGTTTTAAATTTTAATACACAATTTCTTTTTTGTACAGATATGATTTTCCGTTATATTGCCAATCTACTTTAATGTTCCAACGACCACCTAATAAACGTTTGTCAGGTATGAGCAAATTATGGTTTGACAATGAAATAGCAGTTTCAAAGTCAAATTGTTTACTAGATGGTCTATATAGGAACACTTTTCCAGTTATATCTTCAATTTTTAATGTTTCAGGAAATACTATTAATATACCGTCACTCGTTTTTTTCCAAGTAATGTTTGAGGCTAAATCTTTAGAGTTATTTTCTTTATCTATATCGTTCTGAAACTCTAATTCTTGTTTGTAATAATCTTCAGTTACTAGATCATGATCATATTTTGAATCAGTATGCATAGTAACAATAAAGTACATGATAAAGCTAATAAAGCCTATAAAAGCTAATACAATTCCAGTTCCCCAATTAAATTTCATAATCTTTATTTTTTAAAAACTAACAGTTAATTATAACTTCTTGGTGCTAAGAAATTTACAGAGGTAGTTTCAATAAGTGTATCACCACTATATACATCAATAGTTAGTTTGTTTTTATCTCCTTTTAGTTTGTTCTTATCAATTTCAATAAACAAAGTACCTTCGGCCAAACCTTGTTCTGGTACTGCAAAATTATTAGTTGCCGATACTAATTTAATTTCGCCATCATACTTTCTAAGTTTAAAACTAATATTTTCAATAGTTTTTGATGTTTTATTAACTAATTTATAAGTAAATACATTACTTATAATGGTTCCCTCTTTATGTTCATATAATTGCCCTGGTAATCGTAAAACTCTAGCTTCTATATCATTTCTTAATGACAACATCCCAGCTAAAACACCTGTTAGAATTACGAGAACAGCTATATAACCTTTCATTCTAGCGGTAAGCTTAAACTTTTCTTTTTTCTCTATTTCATCTTCACTTGCATACCTAATTAACCCTTTTGGTAGGTTGATACTTTCCATAATATGGTCGCACTCATCAATACAAGCCGTACAGTTTACACATTCTAATTGTGTACCATTTCTAATATCTATATTGGTTGGGCACACGTGCACACATTGTAAACAATCTATACAATCTCCGTGACCAAGTTCTTTTCGATCTTCATTTTTTCTAAACTTTTTTCTGCCGCTTTCACCTTCACCACGTTTATGGTCATAGGCTACAACTATTGATTTGTTATCTAGTAATACACCTTGTAACCTTCCATAGGGACAGGCAATAATACAGACTTGTTCTCTAAACCATGCAAATACAAAATAGAATACTGCAGTAAAAATTATTAGAGGAAGCATGGTGCCTAAATGTTCAAAAGGACCATCTGTAACATATTTTATAAGCTTATCGCTACCAATTAAATAAGCTAAAAACACATTAGCAATTAAAAATGAAATGACTAAAAATATAAACCATTTTAATAAACGTTTTCTAATTTTCTCAGCATCCCATTTTTGCCTATCTAGTTTACGTTGCTTGTTTCTGTCTCCATCAATCCAATACTCAATTCTGCGAAATACCATTTCCATAAAAATGGTTTGTGGACAAATCCAGCCACAAAAAATACGACCAAAACTAACAGTAAAAAGAGCAATAAAAATAACACCAATAATCATTGAGATTACAAATAAGTGGAAATCTTGTGGCCAAAAAGGAAAACTAAAAACGTTATAGCGGCGTTCTAAAATATTAAACATTAAGAACTGGTTGCCATTAATTTTTATAAATGGTGCTGCAAATAAAAAAACAAGTAAAATATAGCTTACTATTTTTCGTTTTTCATAGTATCTGCCGCTTGGCTTTTTTGGATATGCCCAAGCACGTTTGCCATCTTCATTAATGGTGCCAATAGAGTCTCTAAACGATTCGTTTTCTGGTGCTTCCAAAGTGCTGTTTTTAGACTTTATTCATTAACCCAAATATCTCCTTCAGCTGCTTTTGGTTCTGCTGGTGTTGTGCCTTGGAACTGCAAAAGATAACTAGATACTTGAGCTATTTCGGCAGGTTTTAAACTTTGTTTCCAAGCAATCATACCTTTTCCATCACGACCACCTTCAGAAACTGTTTTGAAAACATTTTTAATGCCACCTCCTAGTATCCAATGTTCATCGGTTAGGTTTGGACCAATGCCACCACCACCATCAGCTTTATGACATGCCACACAATTGGTTTCAAAAATGGTTTGTCCCGCTTTTAAATCGGATGCTTCAGTTAATAATTCAACGGTATTAAAATCAACTAAGTCTTTAGCAGTTTTTTTATAATTTTCAATTGCAATTTTGGCTTCGGCATACTCGGTTTCTAATTCATTATATTGATTTTCTCCATTAAATACATGAAACCTAAGTAAATAAACTGCAGCAAATACTATTGAAATGTAAAAACTGTATACCCACCAAGGTGGTAGGTTATTATCTAATTCTTTTATACCATCATAATTATGGTCTAAAATAATTTCGTGTTCTTCTTTAATTGGTTTTTGTCCCAATAATTTTTCATAAGTGTTTTTTATCCACTTAAATTCAGGCACTTTGCTTCTTTTGGCATCATACCTTGCTTTGCCTTTTTCATCTAAACTTTGATATAAGATATTATCAACAGAAGCAACAATAGCTTCAATAGCTATAAGAACAAACAGTACTAATAATAAAAATAATAATACTATTGGTTGTTCTATAAATGCTGGTTTATCGCCAGAATCTACAAAATATTCTACTAGTCCGAAGATGATAAAGAATACGATAGGTACTCTTACCCAAGATGGAATTAAATTTCTCATAACTCTGTTTGATTTTGGTTGTCTAATGGTATGTTACTTACTGTTTTTATATAGTCCTTTTTAGCAGTGAAAACCCACCAAAACAGTACTACAAAAAAGATAAAAAATATGAGTAAGGAAATAATCGGGTATATCTCGATACCTG
The DNA here is from genome assembly GCA_947501105.1 of uncultured Flaviramulus sp. Taxonomy (GTDB): domain Bacteria; phylum Bacteroidota; class Bacteroidia; order Flavobacteriales; family Flavobacteriaceae; genus Wocania_A. The sequence goes on from CANMUP010000002.1 coordinate 244,405, forward strand.
TGATGCTTTCCATATGGTTTTTTACAAATTTTAGCATGATTTTTAGTTTTGAGCGGTTTCTAGATTGTTTACTTTAATGTCGGTTCCTAATCGTTGTAAATAGGCTATTAATGCTACTATTTCACGATCTTTTATCTCAACATAATTATCCCCATTTGCTAAAGCCTCTTTTTTGCCTTCAATGAAGGATGTAGATAAATCAGGATCATCATTTAAGTTTTTAACTATTTTTTCAGCTTGAGCATTCATATTCAGTTGAGCATTTGCTATATCTTCTTCGGAATATGGTACCCCTAACTTTACCATAACTTCCATTTTAGCTTCTGTTAAGGATTTATCAAGCTCATTTCTAATAAGCCATTGGTATGCAGGCATTATAGAACCTGGAGAAATTTCTTGAGGAGTATACATATGTTTAAAATGCCATGAGTCTTGTCTACCACCTGTCAGTTTACCTCCAACACCTTCTCTTGCTAAATCTGGTCCAGTACGTTTACTTCCCCAAAGGAATGGGTGATCGTAAACAAATTCTCCTGCTTTTGAATATTCTCCGTAACGTTCTACTTCACTTCTAAAAGGTCTAATCATTTGAGAATGACATCCAACACAACCTTCACGGATATAAATATCACGACCTTCTAACTCTAATGGAGTATAGGGTTGCACACTACTTATTGTTGGGATATTAGATTTTACCATAATAGTTGGAACAATTTGTACAATACCTCCAATTAAAATAGCTACAGTTGCTAATATTGTTAATTGAACTGGTTTTCTTTCTAGCCAAGTATGCCATCCCTCATTAGCTGTACGACGTTTTGAAACGTTTTGTAACGCAGGAGCTTCAGCCAATTCATCTGACACTTTACTACCATTTAGAATGGTTACAATGATGTTATAAACAAGAATTAACATGCCTACAATGAAAAGCGTTCCGCCTATAGCACGCATCCAATACATTGGCATAATTTCAGTAACCGTTTCTAAAAAGTTCCCATAAGTTAATGTTCCATCAGGATTGAATTGTTTCCACATACTAGCTTGTGTAAATCCAGCAACGTACATTGGTAAAGCATACATAATGATACCTAAGGTTCCAATCCAGAAGTGCAAGTTTGCTAATCCTATAGAGTATAATTTTGTTTTAAATAGTTTTGGTACTAAATAGTAAATCATTCCAAAGGTTAAAAACCCATTCCAAGCTAATGCACCAACATGAACGTGTGCAATAATCCAGTCTGTAAAGTGGCCTATGGCATTTACGTTTTTAAGCGATAACAGTGGGCCTTCAAAGGTTGCCATACCATAACCTGTAATAGCAACTACCATAAATTTTAAAACAGGATCTGTTCTAACTTTATCCCAAGCACCACGAAGCGTTAATAGTCCGTTTATCATTCCTCCCCAAGAAGGCATTAATAACATTACTGAAAATGCAACACCAAGGTTTTGAGCCCATTCCGGTAACGCTGTATATAAAAGGTGATGAGGTCCGGCCCAAATGTATATAAAGATTAATGACCAAAAGTGAACAATAGATAGTCTGTATGAATACACTGGACGGTTTGCTGCTTTAGGAACAAAGTAATACATCAACCCTAGAAACGGTGTTGTTAAGAAAAATGCAACCGCATTATGTCCGTACCACCATTGTACTAAAGCATCTTGTACACCAGCGTATACAGAATAACTTTTCATAGCACTTACTGGTATTTCTAAACTATTAAAAATATGAAGTACTGCAACAGTTACAAAGGTTGCTATATAAAACCAAATAGCTACATATAAATGACGTTGTCTTCTTTTTAAAATAGTACCAATTAAATTCCATCCAAATACCACCCAAATAAGTGCAATAGCAATATCAAATGGCCATTCTAATTCGGCATATTCTTTTGATGTGGTGTAACCTAAAGGCAAAGTAATTGCTGCACCTACAATAATAAGTTGCCAACCCCAAAAGTTGATTTTACTTAATACATCGTTAAACATTCTTGCTTTAAGTAAGCGTTGCGATGAGTAGTAAACACCTGCAAAAATAGCATTACCTACAAAGGCAAAAATAACTGCATTGGTGTGCAATGGTCTTAAACGCCCAAAACTTAACCAGGAAATACCATCGGTTAGGTTAGGGAATAAAAACATAAACGCCAGTAGTAAACCTACTAGCATGCCTACAACTCCCCAAAGCATAGTGGCGTAGAGGAAATTTTTAACGATTTTGTTATCGTAATGAAACTGTTGTACTTCCATAATAATTAATTGGTCTTTTTAGCTTTTAATGATGGTTTTGATTGTTCTTTAACTAGTTCGTCTTCAAAAAGCATACGAACAGAAGGTGTATAGCTGTCATCAAATTGTCCTTTTTTTACAGCATAGATAAATGCAATAAAAAAGCCAACAGCAACAATAATACTGATAGTCAATAAAATATATATAACGCTCATACCTATTTGAAGTTATGGTTCAAAATTACTTTCATATGCTTTTATAAAATATGATTTTTGTCATGTTTCATTTGTTTTTTCTTTTTGGCCTTACCCTAATGGGTCGGGCTTTTCGCTATATCTTTTTCTCGTGCCTCAAAAAAGGTTAAGACTATCGAGGGATAGTCGAACGGTTGCAATCCCTAACGCACCCATCCGCAAAATTCAGTTATCATTTCTATTTTAATTTTCTTCCTATAATGTTTGTAGCAATAGTTGTAAATACTACTATACTAATAGAACTTAAAGGCATTAAAATAGCAGCCACAACTGGAGCTAATTGTCCTGTTACCGCGAAATAAAGCCCAATAATGTTATAAATGAATGATAACAGGAAACTCCATTTTATAATTTTTATAGCTGATTTAGAAATCTTTATATAGTTAAATAATTGGTTGAATTTTGAAGCATCTAAAATGGCATCACAGGCTGGAGAAAACACATTCACATTTTCTGAAATAGCAATGCCTACATTACTTTGTGCTAAAGCGCCTGCATCATTCAATCCATCGCCAACCATTAATACACGGGCTCCCTCAGATTGATGATACTTTATATATTCTAGTTTATCTTCTGGCTTTTGATTGAATAACAACTTCGTTTTTGTTGGTAACAATTTGGTTAGATTTTCTTTTTCACCTGAATTATCCCCAGAAAGAATAACTAAATCATATTCTTTTTTTAAAGCATTGAATAATTGAGACAGTCCTTTTCTGTAAGCGTTGTAAAAAGTAAATTTTCCTTTGTATTGTTTATTACTGCTAATATGTACGGTTGTGTTTAACGTTGCTGTATCTGAAGTATAACCTACAAAAGAAGCAGAACCTACTTTTATATGCTCTTCTTTGTGTTGTGCTTCAATGCCTTTGCCTAAGTGTTCTTCAAAAGTGTCTAACGAAACAATATTGTGCTCACTTAAAAGGTTGTATAAAGATCTGCTTAAAGGATGATTTGAGCCTCTTAATGTGCTCTTTAATAGTGACTCTTCTTTTATAGAAAGTTCTACTCCTTCATAGTTGATAGAGGTTTCCTCATTTGCAGTTATAGTTCCTGTTTTGTCAAAAATTATGGTATTTATTTTTGCTAACTGTTCAATTACACTAGCATTTTTTAAGTAGAACTTTTTCTTGCCTAAAATGCGTAGAACATTTCCAAAAGTAAATGGAGCAGAAAGCGCGATGGCACATGGACATGCTATAATTAAAACTGATGTAAAAACATTTAGGGCTTTACTAGGATCTGAAATTAACCAATATGTAGTAGCTACTATGGCTATAGTTAAAATGATGATTGTAAAACGCTTACTAATACTGTTAGTAATATTTGTAAAAGCTAACTCTTTATTAGTTTTAAATACATCGTTGCTCCAAAGTTGGGTTAAATAACTTTGCTCTACAGATTTTAAAACATCTACTTCAATGGTGCCGTTAAGTTGTTTGCCACCAGCAAAAAGTTTATCACCAGATTGTTTAGAAACCGTTTTAGATTCCCCTGTAACAAAACTATAATCTATTCGAGCTTTACCTTTAATTAAAATACAATCAACAGGAATTAATTCTTCATTCCTAATAAGGAGTCTGTCTCCCTTCTTTATATCGTATACCTGAATGGATTCTTCTTTTTTATCGACATTTATTTTTGTAATTCCGATAGGGAAATAGGATTTGTAATCTCGCTCAAAAGATAAGAATGTATAAGTTTTTTGTTGAAAAAATTTTCCGAGTAACAAAAAGAAAATTAAGCCTGTTAAACTATCAAAAAAGCCTGTGCCAATATCAAATATAATTTCAAAGGAACTTCTTAAAAATAATACTAATACTCCAAGTACTATGGGAACATCAATATTTAAAATTTTAGAACGAAGCCCTTTGTATGCAGAAATAAAATAATCTTGAGCCGAATAAAAAACAACAGGAACCGAAAAGACAAACATAAGCCATCTAAAAACTGGAGCATATCGTTCAATCCAAAAACCACTCACTTGAAAATATTCAGGAAAAGAAAGAAACATCACATTACCAAATGCAAAACCAGCAACGCCAAGCTTATAAATAAGCGACCTATCAATTTGTTTTTTACCAATACTATAATCGTCTAAACTTATATAAGGCTCGTAACCAATACTACTTAGTAATGTCACTAAGCTTTTGAGTGTAATTGTTTTAGAATTATAAGTGACTCTAACTGTCTTTTTTCCGAAATTGACTATTGATGAACTTATAGAAGCATTCAATTTATTTAAATTTTCTAAAATCCAAATACAAGAACTACAATGAATATTAGGAATGTATAAGTTTATAATTTGTATTTCATCATCATTAAACTCTAATAACTGTTCTACAATTTTTTGATTTTCTAAAAAATTATATTTGCCTTCTATTTCTTTAGGTGTCGTACCAGAGGCTTGTTGCAAGTCATAGTAACAAGTTAAATCGTTTGTAGAAAAAATTTCGTAAACAGTTTTACAACCATTACAACAAAAAGATTTGTCATCAAATGTGATTTTTGAAGATGTAGAATCTAAACCACAATGAAAACATGTGTTTTTATTCATTATTATTTGCTCATTTATACCTGTAACAAAAGTCACAAATGATATCCTTTTAAAATATGATATTTGTCATGTTTTATTTATTTTTACAAAACACGAATTATTAGTTATGGGCAAGTGCGAACAATGTATTATAAAACAGTTTAATTCTCTTAAAGCATTGACAACAGATGAGTTAGTGCGTATTTCAAGTTGTAAAACATCGATGACTATAAAAAAGGGCGATGTTATTTTTGAGGAAGGAGAAACGCTAAATGGTGTTTATTGTGTTAAAGATGGCATTTGCAAACTATCAAAGTTAAGTGCTAATGGTAAAGACCAAATAGTAAAAATGGTTGTTAAAGGTCAATTATTAGGACAGCGTTCTCTTATTTCTGATGAAAGTTCTAATTTACAAGCTGTAGCACTAAATGATATGGAGGTTTGTTTTATTCCGAAAAGTGAAATTATTGGAGATTTACAAAAGAACTCAAAATTTTCTTTTGAAGTATTAAAAGAAATGGCACATGATTTAAAGGAAGCTGATGATGTAATTGTTAATATGGCTCAAAAATCGGTTCGCCAACGTTTAGCTGAAGCTTTAGTGTATATACATGATAGTTTTGGAGTGAATCCTGATGGTACTTTAAGTGTTTTGCTTTCTAGAGAAGATTTTGCAAATATAGTTGGAACTGCTACTGAGTCTGCTATTCGAGTATTATCTCAATTTAAAAAAGAAGGACTCATTTCTACCATAGGTAAGCAAATAAAAATTGAAGATTTAGACGCATTAAAACGTATTGAATAGGTTAAAGCTTATTTACCAGCCTCCTCTGTCTTTTATATTTGCTTTGCAAAGCTTTATAATTTCTGCAACACGTTTCTCTCTAGTGGCTTCACGTTTTGCATGATTTAACCAATATAAATAGCCTTTTCTATATGAAGGAGCAAAGTTTTTATAATTATTAAAGGCTTCTTTATTTTTATCGAATTCTTTTTGAAGTTCTTTTGGGATAACTTCATTTTCAACATCATCTAAAGCTGTCCAACTACCATTCGTTTTTGCAGTTTTAATAGTTTTTAATCCACTTTGGTGCATTAAATTTGAAGCCTTTAATTCTACAATGTATCTTTTGTTTAATGCACTCCAAACACTTTTTTTGTTTCTTGGTGTGAAATATTGTCTGCGTTTTCCGTTGCCTAAACTTTTGACGGTCGAGTCTATCCAACCATAACAAAGTGCTACTTTTACGGCTTCTTCCCATCGCATTGAAGGCTCTATGTTTTCTACTTTATAAAAAATCAAATAGATGCCTTTGGTTTCACTGTGGTTTACATGTAACCATTCGCGCCATTCAATATCAGTTTTAAAATAAAGTTCAGGGATTTCCAAAATGCTTATATTTTTTTTGAGTCAATATAAAAATCTCTATCAATTATGAAAGAAGTATTGTTAGAATCTAAAGGCATAGTTTTCCAATCGGCATTAGGAAAAAGCCATTGTTCGTTATCTCCAATTTTAACTTGAACAGGCATGTCAAATCCATGTACAATATTGATCCAACGGTATTTTAACTCTTCATTTTTAATTGAATATTCTAAAGTTGGAATTTGAGTAGTTCTTAAATACTGATTAAAAAATTCGGTTAAATCAATACCAGTTTCTTTAGATAGAAAATTTTCAATTTGCTGAGTTGTTACTGTTTGATGGTAGAACTCCAAATTCATTTTACGTAAAGTTTGTCGCCATTTTTCATCATCTTCAATTAGCTGACGCAAAGTATGTAGCATGTTGGCACCTTTGTAATACATGTCTATACCTGAACCTTTTTTATTTACATTATAGTATTTTCCAATAATTGGCTTGTCGTTTTTTATATTTCTTCGAGTTCCAATAACGTAATCTGCAGAAGCTTCTTTTCCATAGTGATAGTCTAAAAAAAGATTTTCAGAATAGGCTGTAAAACTTTCGTGTATCCACATATCAGCAATATCAATATTGGTAATATTGTTCGCAAACCATTCGTGACCTGCTTCGTGAATAATTATAAAATCAAATTTTAAACCCCAACCAGTTCCAGATAAATCATTGCCTAAATATCCTTTTTTATATTGATTTCCATAAGTTACAGAACTTTGATGCTCCATACCTAAATAAGGTACTTCTACAAGTTTGAAGCTATCGGCATAAAAAGGATATTGCCCAAACCAATGCTCAAAGGCTTTCATCATTTTTGGAGCATCTTTAAAATGTTCCTTAGCTTTTTCTAGATTATCGCGAAGCACATAATAATTCAAATCTAAATTCCCACCTTGTCCGTCATAAACCTCAGAGAAATTAGCATAATCGCCAATATTTATATTAACACCGTAATTGTTTATAGGGTTTTTTACAAACCAGTGGTACGTTTTGGTGTCGTTAATTTGTTCTATAAGCCTTAATCTACCGTTAGAAACATTCATTAAATCTTTAGGTACATTGACGCTGATAAGCATACTATCAACTTCATCATACATGTGGTCTTTATTAGGCCACCAAACACTTGCTCCTAAGCCTTGACAAGAGCTTGCTATAAAATGATTCCCGTTGTTATCCTTTTTCCAAGATATACCACCATCCCAAGGAGCACGAATAGCTTCTTTTGGAACTCCTTCGTAATAAACAATTACATTATTTACATCTCCAATATTTTGTTCATCAGGAAGTGATATAAAATGGGCATTTCCATCATGTTTTATTTCTAAATCTTTACCATTTTGGGTAGCTTTAGTGAGTTTTAAAGGAGCTTGTAAATCTACTTGCATGACGGAATGACTTTCCAATACTTTATATTGAATAGTGTTTTTCCCTTTGATAGATTTTTCTTCAGGATTCACTTTTATATCTAAGTGATAATAGGTTAAATCCCACCAAGCACGTTCTGGAGTAATACTACCACGTAGAGTGTCTTGCCTTGTTGAATGATTAATTTCAGACAATAAATCTTGAGCTTGAATAGTAATAAAAGGGAGTGTTAAAAAAGCAAATAGTAAATAAAAACGGAAGTGCATTGTTATAAATTTTGTCTAAAATTAATTAAAAAAAATCATAAGATAATGTTAATATTATTCAACTAGTCTCTAAATATTTTATTTGGAAAAACTACGACACTCTCAAACCCATTTTCTCCAACTGATGCGATACCAAAAAAATAGTTATCAATAACAATACCATCTAGAATAAATTCTGAGACATCACCAACATATCTACTATTATCCCAAGTGGGTGATGTTGTATCTCGCCAGTAAATTTTATAACCAATAGCACCATCAACTTTACCCCACTTAAATTTAACTGATGGTTGCACAATGCCACCAATAGCAACGTTTTTAGGTTGTTGTGGAGCAGAAGCTAAGCTTGCTAAGTTTATAGCATTTACTGCCGTTAGTTTTTTTGCGTAATCAAAATTTACATGTTCAATAACATCTCCGTACTTTATACCATTCTCTTCTCTAATATCTTGATGCTGCTGCGTGTAGTTTTCGTGAGCTTCCATAATTCTAATGCCAGAAAACCCTAAATCGTTAAAGGGCCTGTGATGTCCACCACGGCCAAATCTATCTAGCCTGTAAACCATCATGGGGTTCATTTCGGGCATATAAGTTTTTGTAGTTTTATGAATATAACGAGCTAACTGACGTGAGATTCCATCGACTTCTCCTCCATAAAAACGTCTTAAAGTTCGTTCTCTTTCTGTTTCGTTAGGAGGAACTGGTTCTGAGAAAATTCTAAAAGTTCTATTGTCTATAATGCCATCAACACCTTTAATGTTTCCAATCATGTCATTATTTAAAACTCCAATGATATCCCAACCTTTGTCTTGTGCATATTTTGCTAATCCAGCACCACCAAAAAGACCTTGTTCTTCTCCTGATAATCCAACATATATAATACTGCTTTCAAATTGATATTTTGATAATACTCTAGCTGCTTCAATAGTACCTGCCATCCCTGAAGCATTATCGTTAGCTCCTGGAGCATCGGTTGTAAAATCCATTGTATCACTAGCACGCGAATCTATATCTCCGCTCATTATAATAAAACGATTGGGATACTTAGTACCTTTTTGAATAGCCACAACATTAACAACCCAAGCATCATGAGGTACTCGACGATTGCCTGATTTGGTAACAAAATCTTTTTGGTAAAAAACATCAATGCAATTGTCGCAGTTTTTTGAAATAATTTCGAACTCAGATTTTATCCAACGCCTTGCAGCTCCAATACCTTTTGTTTCTGAAATAGTATCACTAAAGGTATTTCTTGTTCCGAAGTTTACAAGAGTTTGAACATCTTCTTGAATTCTTTCAGCTGAAACGGCATCTATAATATTATAGATTTTTTGGTTGGTTTGAGAAAAAGAAGCCAAAGTTAGGAAGCAAAGGCAAAAAGTGATTAAATGTTTCATTTTTTGATTACGTTGTTAGGTTTATGAGTTTCTGATGCAAGTTCAGAGTAGCAAAGCTATTTATTTTTTTTATAATTAAACTTTATAGTTTCTACAGAACCATCTTTTTGGTGCATATCGACATAAACATTCATTTCATTCGTGCTTATTTTTTCAAAAGACATTCCTTCAAATACAACTTTATTTTGAGTAATTTCTTTTAAAGGAAAATCTACAGTCTCATCTTTAGTTTCCCAACCTTTTAAGTCATTATTAAAATGTTTTAGTTGTAGAATTAGGGTGTTTTCTATTTCTCGAATAATTTCAATTTCATAAAAAGACACTTTTCCATTGTTAATTAATTTAAAAGTTGCCATCATAGATCCACCTGATGGTTTACTCCAATTCTCTTCGGTTTTTCCTCCAAAGGCTTCACCTTCCCAATTGCCAGAAATCCAAGCAATATTTTCTAATTTGTGTTCGAGTTTTTTTTCTGTTTGAGCTTTACACGATAAACTAAAAAATGAAATAGCTGTCGTTAGTATAATTACAATAAATTCTTTCATAATTTTGAGCTTTAAATTGTTTATATACTATTATGACGTTGGTGATGCCTATTGCTGGGACATATTTTTTGGTTTATTATAATTAACGGTTCATTTTATTGAATGAAGGTTACTTTTGATATTTTTTCATTTTTAACTTCGTAAATCGCAATGGCATAAAAAATGTTACCATTAGCTGTAACCATTTCTTTATCAATTATTTTATTGCCTAGAACCATTCTATTTACAATTTGAGCATTTAAATCGGAGGTTTTATTAAACATTGAAGCATACTGTTTTCTAATGGCATCGTGACCTTCAGTAATTAAATTATTAGGAAAAGTGTATAGTTTTACATTATTAGTATAAGTTTCAACAAATGCATCAATATCTCTTTTGTTATAAGCTTCTAACTGCTTATTTACAATAGCTTCAGGGTTAGAAGTCGCTTTTGCATTATTAATAAAAGTCATAGATTTTATACTATTATTTGCGACTTTATAAATAGTAATATGCCTGTTAGTTGAATGGTTTACGGTGCCTAATTCCTCGTCAATAACCACATCTTTAAGAGACATTCTATTTAGTACTTTTACATTGGATTTTTCGTTTTTATTAAAGAAACGAGCATAGCTCTCTTTTAATTTATCACGCCCTAAGGACATGGTATCGTTTGGAAATTGACTTACTAAAACATGAATATCAAAAGCTTTAGCAAATTCTTCTAAATTTCTATTATTGAAAGGGGTTATGTGTTTTTGTACAATTTCTTCGGCTTGCTTTTTGATTTGAGTATTTGATTGCGAAAAAAGTGATAGTGGTAAGATGAGTAAAATAAACAGGCTTAACTTCATTGTAAAATGATTGATGTCCTAAAGATAATAAAATAAAAAAACGCTTCAGAAAATTATTCCTGAAACGTTTTATATATTTGAATTAGTCACTTAAAGTGTTTGAGTTAGTCACCTCAAAAACAATATTTATTTTCCGCTTTTACTTTTTCTGCGATTTCATTTCTTAAATCAACGATATCAGGATAATTCGCATATTTTGTAAAACGCTTTAATCCCATAAGTAGCATGCGTTGTTCGTCACCTTCAGCAAAAGAAATAATGCTTTCTTTTCCTTTTTCTTCAATGATATCAACGGCATGATACAAGTATAACTTTGCCATGGCAATTTGAACAGATTGTTCTTTCTCACCAAAACGTTTTGCGTTTTTCTCAGTTCTTAAAATTGCAGATTCTGCCATATATATTTCAATTAATATATCTGCAGCAGCAATTAATAATTGTTGATGATCCTCAAGGTCTGGGCCATATTTTTGAACAGCCCCACCAGCAACCATTAAGAAAGTTTTCTTAAGTTTTGCAATCATAGCTTTTTCTTCTGAAAACAACTCTGAATAATCTGGTGTTTCAAAAGATGGTATTCCCATTAATTCTTGCTGAACAGCATTCGCAGGACCTAATAAGTCTACATGACCTTTCATTGCTTTTTTAACTAGCATACCAACAGATAACATTCTGTTAATTTCGTTAGTACCTTCATAAATACGTGCAATACGAGCATCTCTCCAAGCTGATTCCATTGGTGTTTCTTCTGAGAAGCCCATACCTCCAAAAATCTGGATGCCTTCATCTGCACAGTTTTGTACATCTTCAGATACTGCAACTTTTAAGATAGAGCATTCTATTGCATATTCTTCAACACCTTTAAGCTCAGCTTCTTGATGTGTATTCCCTGAAGCCTCGCGAATAGCTATGCGATCTTCAATATTTTTTGCTGCTCTATAGGTTGCAGATTCTCCAGCATAGGTGCTTGTTGCCATTTCAGCTAATTTTACTTTAATGGCACCGAAATCTGAAATAGGTGTTTTAAATTGCTTACGTTCGTTAGCGTAGTTCACTGCGATTGATAAGATTCGTCTTTGCGAATCTAAACAAGCTGCAGCTAATTTAATACGGCCTACATTTAATGCATTCATGGCAATTTTAAAACCATTACCTCTTTCAGAAAGCATATTTTCAACAGGAACGACGCAGTCATTAAAAAATACTTGACGAGTAGAAGAGGCACGAATACCTAATTTATGTTCTTCTTCACCCATTGTAATACCATTAGTAGGATCATTTTCTACAATGAAACCAGTAATGTTCTTGTCATCTTCAATACGAGCAAAAACGATCATTATGCTACAAAAACCAGCGTTTGAGATCCACATTTTTTGACCGTTAATTTTATATGTTTTTCCATCTGTAGATAATTCTGCAGTAGTTTTACCAGAATTGGCATCAGATCCTGCACCAGGTTCTGTTAAACAGTATGCTCCAAACCACTCACCAGAGGCCAATTTCGGTACATATTTTTGCTTTTGTTCTTCTGTACCATATAATGTAATTGGCATAGTACCAATTCCTGTATGTGCGCCAAAAGCCGTACTAAAAGAACCTGTGCCACTTGAGATATAATCACAAGTTAAACATGTCGATACGAATCCCATTCCTAATCCACCGTATGCTTCAGGAACTGCTACGCCTAAGAAGCCTAGTTCTCCAGCTTTACGCATACATTCTTCGGTTAATGCGTAATCTTTAGCTTCAAAGCGAGGTTTATGCGGAATGATTTCACGGTCGTTAAATTCCATAACCGCATCTTTCATCATATTTTGTTCCTCTGAAAAATCTTCAGGAGTAAATACATCTTCGCAGTTAGTTTCCTTTACTAAAAACTGACCACCTCTTAAGATATCTTTTTCTGTTGCTTCCATTACTATATTTTGTTTTGTTTTTTTGTTAATTTAAAAATTCGAATATTCCACAAGCACCTTGACCAGTACCGACACACATCGTTACTGCTCCATACTTCCCTTTCATGTCACGCTTACGCATTTCATCAAATAATTGTACAGAGAGTTTTGCTCCTGTACATCCAAGTGGATGGCCTAATGCAATAGCACCTCCATTTACATTGATGATATCTGGATTTAAGTCTAATTCACGAATAACAGCCAACGATTGTGAAGCGAAAGCCTCATTTAACTCAATTAACTCCAAATCTGATTGCTGTAATCCTGCTTGTTTTAATGCTTTTGGAATAGCTTTTACTGGACCAATTCCCATAATGCGAGGTTCAACACCTGCAGCGGCATAATTTACCATTCTTGCTATTGGTTCAAGATTTAATTCTTTAACCATATCTTCACTCATTACCATAACAAAAGCTGCACCATCACTCATTTGTGATGAGTTTCCTGCCGTTACACTTCCGCCTTGAGCAAATACAGCACGTAATTTTGCTAAAGCTTCTTTGTTAGTGCCTTTACGAGGACCTTCATCTTTAGTAACTGTATATTTTTTAGTTGCTTTTTTTCCATTAGCATCTATGTATGTTTGTTCAACTTCGATTGGTACAATTTGATCTTGAAAACGATTTTCAGCTTGTGCTTTTAATGCTTTCATATGAGAATTGTATGCAAATTCATCTTGATCTTCACGTGATACATTAAATTGATTTGCTACCGCTTCAGCAGTATTTCCCATTCCCCAATAATAATCTTCGTGACCAGCCTTTACAATAGCATCATAATTTAATTCAGGTTTGAAACCTGTCATAGGTACACTACTCATACTTTCAGCACCACCTGCAATGATACAATCTGCCATTCCTGCTTGAATTTTTGCTGTAGCCATACCAATAGTTTCTACTCCAGAAGAACAAAAACGATTAACAGTTACACCAGGAACATCAATAACTTCTAACCCCATTAAAGATATTAAACGAGCCATATTCAGACCTTGAGAACCTTCTGGCATGGCGTTACCAACTATAACGTCATCTATACGTTTTGGATCTAAATTTGGTAATTCCTTCATCATATGCTGAATGGTTTCAGCGGCTAATTCATCTGTTCTTTTAAAGCGAAACACACCTTTTGGTGCTTTACCCACGGCTGTTCTATATGCTTTTACTATATATGCTGTTTTCATTGTTTTAGTTTCTTAAAGGTTTTCCTTTGGTTAACATATGTTGGATTCTCTCTAGCGTTTTGCGTTCTGTACATAAACTTAAAAATGCTTCTCGCTCTAAATCCAATAAGTATTGTTCACTAACCAAAGTTGGTTCAGATAAATCTCCACCAGCCATAACGTAGGCTAATTTGTTAGCAATTTTCTTGTCGTGCTCACTAATGTAATTACTAGCTTCCATAGAATCTGTACCAACCAAGAACATACTTAAAGCTTGTTTTCCAAGGACTTTGATGTCTTTGCGCTTAACAGGTTGTGTATAGCCCATGTCTGCCATTAATTTGGCATGTTGTTTAGCAACAGCTATTTGTCTGTCTTTATTAACCACAACAATATCTTTTCCTTTTTGAAGCAGACCTAAATCAAAAGCTTCATAAGCAGATGTTGCAACTTTAGCCATTCCAATGGTTAAGAAATATTCTTGAAGTGTATTTAATTCTACATCTCCTTTTCTGAATGTATCCTGAGCTCTTAAAGTCATTTCTTTAGAACCCCCACCACCAGGAATTACACCAACTCCAAATTCTACAAGTCCGATGTAAGTTTCAGCAGCAGCAACAACTTTATCGGCATGCATTGATAATTCACAACCACCACCAAGAGCCATTCCGTGAGGAGCAGAAATTGTTGGGATAGCGGAGTAGCGCATACGCATCATCGTGTCTTGAAAATATTTGATAGCCATATTTAGCTCATCATATTCTTGTTCGGCAGCCATCATGAAAATCATACCAATATTGGCGCCAACCGAGAAATTGGCGCCTTGGTTTCCAACAATTAATCCCTGATAATCTTTTTCTGCTAAATCTATTGCTTTATTTAATCCTGCAAGAACGTCTCCACCTATGGTATTCATTTTAGATTGAAATTCTACATTTAAAATTCCGTCACCTAAATCTTCAACAACAACACCTGAGTTTTTAAAGACCTCATTCGATTTTCTTATATTATCTAATATGATAAAGCTATCTTGTCCAGGAATCTTTTCCTGAGCTTTTTTCGGAATGTCATAAGCATATGTTGCTCCATTTTTAACTGAATAGAACGAGGTGTTTCCAGACGATAACATGTCATTTACCCAAGCATTAGGTTCTAAACCTTCAGCTTTCATCATTTCAATTCCTTTTTCTACGCCTATAGCATCCCAAATTTGAAAAGGACCGTGTTCCCAACCAAATCCAGCTTTCATAGCATCATCAATTTTGTATAAATCATCAGTGATTTCTGGAATTCGGTTAGATACGTAAGCAAATAATGCTGCAAAGCTCTTTCTATAGAATTCACCAGCTTTATCTTTTCCTTTAACTAATATTTTGAAACGATCAACAACTTTATCAACTGTTTTAGTTAATTCTAGTGTTGCAAATTTTGCACGTTGTTTTCCTCTATATTCTAAGGTATTTAAGTCTAAAGACAAAATCTCTTTCTTGCCTTCAGCTGATACTTGTTTTTTGTAGAAGCCTTGTCCTGTTTTACTACCTAGCCATTTGTTTTCCATCATGGTATTGATGAACTCTGGTAATTTGAATAATTCTAATTGCTCGTCGTCTTTACAATTATCAGCAATACCATTAGCAACATGCACTAGTGTATCTAAACCAACAACATCTACAGTTCTGAAGGTTGCTGATTTTGGCCGACCAATTACTGGTCCAGATAGTTTATCTACTTCTTCAATAGTAAGACCTAATTCTTTAACAGCATGAAATAAACTCATGATGCTAAAGATTCCAATTCTATTTCCAATAAATGCAGGTGTATCTTTAGCTACTACAGATGTTTTTCCAAGGAATTGTTCTCCATATCCATTTAAGAATTCTAAAACAGAAGCATCCGTTTTTGGTCCCGGAATGATTTCAAATAATTTTAAGTAACGAGCAGGGTTAAAAAAGTGTGTTCCACAGAAATGTTTTTGGAAATCTTCAGAGCGTCCTTCACTCATAAATTTAATAGGAATACCAGAAGTATTTGATGTAATTAAGGTTCCGGGTGTTCTATATTGTTCTAGTTTTTCAAAAACTTGTTGCTTAATGTCAAGTCTTTCAACTACAACTTCCATAATCCAGTCTACAGCCGCCACTTTTGCAATATCATCTTCTAAATTACCAGTAGTAATTCTATTTTTAAATGACTGATGATAAATAGGAGATGGTTTAGATTTTAAAGAAGCTGTTAATGCATCGTTTACTAAGCGGTTGCGTACAACTTTATCTTCAAGTGTTAATCCTTTAGCTTTTTCTTTATCATTAAGGTCTCTAGGTATAATGTCCAATAATAAAACATCAACACCAATGTTAGCAAAATGACAAGCGATTCCGCTCCCCATAATTCCTGAACCAATAATGGCTACTTTTTTTATTCTGCGTTTGCTCATTTTATTTAAACTACTTATCGTTGCTTTGATTATATATTTTTTTATTCGTAACCATATCATTAATTAATTCGGCTACTTCATAAAAATGATCTAGTTTTTCTGTAGAGACGTGGTCTCTAATAGTATCGTTAAAAGTGAGTACTTTTTCTTTGGAATACTCTCTTTTTTCTCTGCCAAATTCGGTTAAATGAATAAGTACACTACGACCGTCATTTGGATTTGCTTTTCTTTCTATTAAACCGCGAACTTCCATGGTTTTTAATATTCTTGATAAACTAGTAGCTTCCATTCCCATTTTTGGACCTAAAGCCGTTGAAGGAGTCCCTTTTTCTGGGTCAATATTTAATAAAGTAAATCCGGTTGCCATTGTGCTTTCAAACTTTGCGGCTTCTTCGTTATACATTTTTTGTACTGTAAGCCATGTGGTTCTTAATACGTAATCAATAGTTTTGTCTTTCATTTGAGAGAAGTTGGTGGTTCAAATATATAAAAAATTTATTATGCACGCATAATAAATTTGATAAATTTAACTTTTAATGAAAAATAAAAAACTCCTTGAATAAAACTAAGGAGTTTGGGAGATTATGGTCTGTAAATTTTTTCGATAAGGTCTTTATATATATCTTTAATTACCTTTCGTTTCATTTTCATGGTTGGTGTTAAATGTCCAGCATCAATAGACCAAATATCTGGTGTAATTTCGAACTTTTTTATTTGTTCCCATTTACCAAAGTTTTTATTAGCTTCATCAATTTCTTCTTGAATCCGAATGTGTAAAGTTTCGTTACAAATAATATCCTGTTCAGATTTAAAAACGATGTTGTGGCGTTTTCCCCACTCTTCAACAAATTCAAAGTTTAATTGAATTAATGCCGCAGGCATTTTTTCACCTTCACCAATAACCATTATTTGTTCAATAAAACGAGATTGTTTGAATCTATTTTCAATTAATGCAGGTGCTACATATTTTCCGCCAGAAGTTTTAAACATTTCTTTTTTACGGTCTGTAATTTTTAAGAAACCTTCGTCGCAAATTTCGCCAATATCTCCTGTATGAAAATAATCACCAGTCATTACTTCATCAGTTTTTTTAGAATCTTTAAAATAGCCTTGCATAACATTTGGGCCTTTAACTAAGATTTCACCGTCTTCAGCAATTTTAACGTCTACATTATCTATAATTTTTCCAACAGTGCCAATTCTAAATCCACCATTACGTTGATCGTTTACCGATATTACGGGAGATGTTTCAGTTAATCCATATCCTTCCATAATAGGCATTTCAGCTGCTGCAAATACACGAGTTAATCTTGTTTGCAAAGCAGCACTACCAGATACCATTAAATCTAAATTACCACCAAGACCTTCTTTCCACTTACTAAAAATAAGTTTTCTGGCTAGTTTAAGTTGTTTTTCATACCACCAACCATTTTGACCATAGGGCTCATATTTTAAACCTAAATCTACAGCCCAAAAGAAAAGTTTCTTTTTTATTCCTGTTAAATCACTTCCTTTTGCTATAATTTTATCATATACTTTTTCATATAATCTTGGAACTGCAGTCATAACATTTGGCTTAATCTCTTTGAGATTATCACTCATAGCTTCTATCGATTCTGCAAAATATACTTCTACACCACAATATTGATATAGATATAAAATCATACGCTCAAAGACATGACAAACTGGAAGAAAGCTTAAAGATTTTGATTTACCATAATCGAATGGTACTCTTTTTTCACTATCTAAAACGTTAGACACTAAATTGTTATGAGATAGCATAACGCCTTTAGGTTTTCCTGTAGTTCCAGAAGTGTAAATTAGGGTTGCTAAATCGTTTGGTTTAACAGCTTTTTTTCTGGATTCAACTTCATTTTGATTGCTATTGTCTTTCCCTAATATTAAAACATCATTCCAGTTATTTTCACCTTTAATGTCATCAAAAGTATATATATATTTGAGTTTAGTATTTCCTTTAACGGAATTTAATTTTTTGATGATTTCATAATCTGATACAAAACAGTATATGGCTTCAGAGTGGTTTAAAATGTACTCGTAATCCTCGGCAGAGATAGTAGGGTAGATGGGAACATTTTGAGCTCCCACTTGCAAAATACCTATATCTAAAACATTCCATTCTGTTCTGTTGGTAGATGAAATTACTGCAATTTTATCATTTGGTTGTACGCCTAATTGCAATAATCCTCTACTTATAGCATTGGCTTGATTTACATATTCTTGACTTGAAATAGATTTCCATTCTCCACCGTATTTTGTGGTGAATGCCTTTTCTAAATTATATGTATCTAATTGATAATAAGGAAAATCAAAAATTCGTGTAATCTCTGCCATTTGCTATTTTTACTTAGTAGTCTTGCAAAGTATGAAATTAAAAGTGATTTTCAAATAGAATAAAAAAAGCGTTAATTCCAGTGGGTTTTAAAAATATCTTGAAGTTGAGGATATTTTTCATCAGTATCTCCATATATTTCTCTCTGTTTTATTAGCTCTTTTTTCATGTCTTTAACTATTTCTGAATAAGCAGCATCGTTATACGCATTGTGGTTTTCATTAGGATCTTTTTCTAAATCATAAAATTCCCAGGCAGGTTTTGTACTTTCTTTTGATGAACCAGTCATGTCTAAAGATTGACCATAAAAAAGAGCAAGCTTGTATCGTTTATTTCTAATTCCAAAATGCCCTGGTCTTTTTGCATGGTTTGTCCAATATCTATAGTAAGCAGATTGCCTCCAGTTGCTAGGGGTATTTCCTTTTAAATTCTCTCTAAAACTCTGCCCTTGCATAGATTCAGGCTTTTCAACACCAGCGTAGTCGGCAAATAATGCTGGAAAGTCAATGTTTAAAATAATATCATCTATTCGTTTTCCAGCTGGAACCTCCTTTGGGTATCTAACCACAAAAGGCATGCGTAGCGATTCATCATATATTAAACGTTTATCGAAGAATCCGTGTTCACCTAAAAAATAACCTTGATCTGCTGTATAAATTACAACGGTATTTTCTGCTAAACCTGAAGCTTCTAAATAATCTAAGAGCTTACCAATATTATCATCAATGGCAGCACCAGAGCGCATAAAATCTTTAACGAATTTTTGATAAGTAGCTTTACGAGCAGAAACACTGTCCATATCTTTGGTGTAAAATGGTAACCCTGGATATTTACACCACCATTTATCAGGGTCGTTTGATGCTTGTTCGTAACGCCAGCTCAAATTTTCTAATTGCTGTCCAGGAAAACTGCGTCCTGAAGTTTCTGGAGAAAACTCAAATAGTGAAGCTGGTTCTGGAATTTCAATATCCTTATACAAATCATTAAAACGTTCAGGGAAATCAAAAGGTTCGTGAGTTGCCTTAAAATGTGTCATCAGCATAAATGGCTTATCTGTATTTCTTTTATTTAGCCAATCTATAGATAATTGAGTAATTACATCGGTTGAAAAGCCTTTATGGACATCCCATTCTTCTGAAGGTTTATGAAAGTTTTTTGAAGTTCTTAAAATAGGATCCCAATAACGTCCTTGATCATGTAAAATATTATAATAATCAAAACCACTTGGTTCCTTCTTTAAATGCCATTTACCAATAATAGCAGTTTGGTAACCATTCTTGTTTAGCACTTTGGCAATGTTTAGACTATCAGGGTTTAAAGCATCACTTAGCGTATATACACCATTTAAATTACTGTATTGTCCAGTAAGAATGCTGGCTCTACTTGGTACACAAATGGAATTGGTACAGAAAGCATTGTTTAGCGTAATGCCTTCGTTTGCTAATCGTTGGATGTTATTGTTTTGAACATAATCTTTTAAAATACCACCATAAATCCCCCAGGCTTGCGAGGTATGATCATCCGACATTATAAAAAGAATATTTGGCTTTATTGTGTCTTGTTTTTCTTCTGATTTGCAAGCTGATAGAATTGTTAATGCAACAAGAACAAATGTTAGGTAAAATAAATTCTTTTTCATTTTAATCGTTTTAATTAGTTGATTATTATTTCATCAATGAAAATCCATCCAGGATTGCCAACACCAGGGTGTCCTTCTGGAATTTTTTTAATGCCTTTTATGTTTACTCTTATAAACTGAGCTTTTTGTTTTGTCTGTAAGTTTAAGGTATCGATAAAATTGTTTTTATCATTTACCCTTGTAGACGTCTTTGAAGAAATGGGTTGACTATATGATAATCCATCAGTTGAAAAACTAACCTCGAAGAGTTTTGGACAAAAAACCCAATTGGATGGATTATGTAAATAGCCAAGGTTTATTTCTGAAATTGATTTATTCGAATTGAGATCGATTACAAATTCTAAATCTTTTCCCTCTTGACCAATCCATTGTCCAGAGCTATAATCTACATAGCCACGCTTTCCATCAATTAGAACTTCAATGTTTTTATATCTATTATTTAGCTTTTTTAAGGCTTTAATGTTTTTATATTTTCCTAGATGATTAATGGATGTTATTTTTTTTGGAATATCTTCTTGATTACCGTGTTCCCATGATAAATATTCGTTTTTTAATTCCTCAACAATATCAGGATATTCGTTAATTAAATTCTTCATTTCAGAAACATCTTCACTTAAATTTGATAGAAAGAGGACATCGTTTTCTAAATCTAGTTCTCCTTTATTTGATGTGTCTTTTGGATATCCCATAAGTTTCCAATTATCTTTTCTAACCGCCCATTGGTTACCATATTTCCAAAAGGCATTGGTTCTTGGTGATGCAGTATTTTGCTCTTTTATCATTCTGGACATGTCTAATCCATCAATGTTATCTGGTAAATTATTAAAATTACAAAGTTGAGTTAAGGTTGGCAACCAATCTATATTGACCAAAAATTCATCATTAACAATATTTTCAGGCAAATTATTTTTCCAACTAATAATGGTGGGAAGCCTAATACCGCCTTCAAACAAACTGCTTTTTGCTCCTCTGTATGGGCCAGAGTTTCCGCCACCGTTAAATGCTCGTGTTTCTGTAGAATATCCATTATCTGATTGATAAATAATTATGGTATTTTCTCTTATCCCTAAATCTTCTAATTTATCAATTAAAAACCCAATGCGTTCGTCAATTGTCGAAATAAAAGCAGCATAATCTCCTCTTGGTTTTTCAACATCTTTATAAAATTCTCTCCATTTATCAGTTGGCTGGTATGGGTAATGAGGCATATTGATGGCGTAGTACATGAAGAAAGGGTCTTTTTTATTATTTTCTACATATTTTAAAGCCCTATCTGATGCCAAATCAGGAAAATATTGACCATCATAAAACACTTCTTTCCCATTTTCATAAAGGTCATGAATATTTGGTCCTGCCCAAAAAAAATAGTGTGAGTAATTATCAATACAGCCTCTTAGATGGCCAAAGGAATAATCGAATCCTTGTGCATTAGGAGATGTTTCTTTGCTCATGCCTAAATGCCATTTGCCTATATGCCCGGTTTTATAACCATTATCTTTAAAAAGTTCGGCAAGTGTATATTGCTCGTTTGGCATACCATGAGAGTCTGGAACATGAGATGTGTTACTATTTACTCCAGCATTTTGAGGATATTTACCCGTTAATAAAGCGGCTCTTGATGGAGCACAAACGGGAGCTGCAACATAAGCTTGTGTAAAGCGTGTGCCTTCTTTGGCAAGTTTGTCGATATTAGGGCTATAAATATCTGAAGCACCATAACTGCCTAAATCAATAGAACCTTGGTCATCGGTGTATATAATAATTACGTTCGGCTTATTTTGAGAAAAGCATTGTAAGCTTATCAGTAGGATAAGTAAACTAATGCTTTTTTTATTTAGAAGAGAAATGAAATTAATTTGCATAGAATATTTTGTAACTCATTAAAGTTAAAAATAATATAAATTAATTTCATGCTTTTTTAGACTAATAACATATCTAATACTATAGAAAGCATATTTGTTTAATAATAAAAAAACTCCTGAAGTAATTTTAACTAAAGGAGTTTTTTATAAGATTTTTGTTTTATTGTTTCTCAATCCAATTTCGAGCATTCACAAAAGCTTCTAGCCAAGGAGATACTTCATCTTTTCTGCCTTCTGGATAATGTGCCCAATTCCATTGGAATGTCGAACGTTCAATATGCGGCATCGTTACTAAATGGCGACCTGTTTTATCGCTCATCATAGCAGTGTTAAAGTCTGAACCATTAGGGTTTGATGGATAACCTTCATAGCTATATTTGGCAACAATATCGTATTTGTCTTCTGAGTATGGTAAGTCGAACTTTCCTTCTCCATGAGAAATCCAAACACCCAATTCAGTTCCAGCTAGTGTTGAAAGCATTACCGAATTATTCTTCTGAACTTTTACAGAAGTAAAAGCGCTTTCGTGTTTCCCCGAATCGTTATAGGTTAATTTGCCATGAATTTCATGATCTGGATTTACCAAATCCAACTCCATCCATAATTGAGCACCGTTACAAATGCCAACAGACAAAGTATCTTCTCTTTTAAAGAAGTCATTAATAACTTTATTTGCCTTTTTATTATATTTAATAGCTCCTGCCCAACCTTTGGCAGATCCTAAAACATCAGAGTTACTAAACCCTCCAACAGCTCCTAGAAACTGAATGTCTTCAAGTGTTTCACGACCAGAAATTAAATCGGTCATGTGTACATCTTTTACATCAAAACCAGCTAAGTACATGGCGTTTGCCATTTCGCGCTCAGAATTACTCCCTTTTTCGCGTAAAATAGCAGCTTTTGGCCTTGGGTTACTTCCATCAATTACAGGAAGTTTTCCAGTAAATTGGTTTGGAAATGTATATTGTAACACTTGTTTTTTATAATTGTTGAATCTGTCTTCAGCTAAACCATTTGCTGTTTGCTTTTGGTCTAACAAATAAGATGTTTTATACCATACATCGCGTAAACGTGATACGGTCATTGTAAATACTTCAGCGTGATTAATAATACTTAAAACATCACTTTCGGTTACTTTCCCAATGTTATTGAAAGCAATTCCTGCTTTATTCAATGCAGATTCTATTGAAGCATCTTTAGATTGAATTACAATCCCAGCATTTTCAGAAAACAATGTTTTAAATGAATCTTTTTGATTTAATTCTGTAATATCTAATTCGGCTCCCAGGTTATTATCTGCAAAACAAAGCTCTAGTAAGGTAGTAATTAATCCGCCTGAAGCTACATCATGGCCAGCCACAATTTGTTCATCTCTTATAAGCTGTTGTATGCAGTTAAAAACATTTTTTACATAT
This sequence comes from uncultured Flaviramulus sp., assembly GCA_947501105.1. Classification (GTDB taxonomy): domain Bacteria; phylum Bacteroidota; class Bacteroidia; order Flavobacteriales; family Flavobacteriaceae; genus Wocania_A. The sequence goes on from CANMUP010000002.1 coordinate 268,061, forward strand.
TCAGCAGATTTAACCGTTGGTGTATCGCTTCCTATTTTATTATTTATTTGAGCAAAGGAACTTCCTCCTAATTTAAATTCGTCTTGAGATAAGTTGATGTAATAAATATTACCTTGATCCTTTTTGAATACGGGCTCAATAATTTTAGTAATATCGTTACAATTGGCTGTAGCCGAAATAATAACAGTTCCAGGAGCAATCACTTCTGCATCTGGATATTTTTGCTTCATTGATAAAGAATCTTTTCCAGTTGGAACATTAATACCTAAATCTATTGAAAACTCTGAAATAGCTTTCACAGCTTCATATAAACGTGCATCTTCACCTTCATTTTTACAAGGCCACATCCAGTTTGCAGACAAAGAGACACTTTTTAGTCCATCCTTTAAAGGGGCCCAAATTATATTGGTTAAAGCTTCAGTAATACTATTTCTACTCCCAGCTGCAGGATTTATTAAAGCTGAAATAGGAGAGTGGCCAATTGATGTTGCTATACCTTCCTTACCTTTATAATCTAATGCCATAACCCCCACATTATTTAAAGGCAATTGCAAAGAACCAACACATTGTTGTTTCGCTACTTTTCCTCCAACACATCGATCTACTTTATTAGTAAGCCAATCTTTACAGGCTACAGATTCTAACTGTAATAATTGATCTAGATAATCGTAAAATTTATCCGTATTATAAGTTACACTCTCGTAAGGACGCTCAACTGTAGAATCTTGCATGATGGTTTTAGGAGAGCTGCCAAACATGTCATTCATAGCCAAATCCATAGGTTTGTCACCTTTGGTTTTAGATTCAAATGTAAAACGATCATCTCCAGTAACATCACCAACAGTATACATTGGTGAGCGTTCACGATCAGCAATTTTGTTTAAGGTTTCAATATGTTTTTCTGAAATAACCAATCCCATTCGCTCTTGAGATTCATTACCAATAATTTCTTTTGCAGAAAGTGTAGGATCACCAACAGGTAATGCGTCTAAATCTATTTTTCCTCCAGTATCTTCAACCAATTCGCTTAAACAGTTTAAATGACCACCAGCACCATGATCGTGAATAGATACTATAAAATTCTCATCACTTTCTACCATACCACGAACAGCATTCGCTGCACGTTTTTGCATTTCCGGATTAGAACGTTGAACAGCATTAAGTTCGATGCCTGAAGCAAATTCTCCTGTATCTGCAGAAGATACAGCAGCACCTCCCATACCAATACGGTAGTTTTCACCGCCTAGAATAACAATTTTATCACCTTTTTTAGGTGTATCTTTTAAAGCTTGATCCGCTTTTCCATATCCAATTCCACCAGCTTGCATAATCACTTTGTCATATCCTAACTTCCTGCCGTCTTGTTCATGCTCAAAAGTTAGCACCGATCCACAGATAAGAGGTTGACCGAATTTGTTTCCAAAATCAGAAGCTCCATTGGAGGCTTTAATTAAAATGTCAATTGGAGTTTGATATAACCAATCTCTAGCCTCAAACTTTTGTTCCCAAGGTCTATCTTTTTCTAAACGCGAATAAGATGTCATATAAACTGCTGTTCCTGCTAAAGGAAGCGAACCTTTTCCTCCAGCAAGTCGATCTCTAATTTCGCCTCCTGATCCTGTAGCTGCACCATTAAAAGGTTCTACAGTGGTAGGGAAATTATGAGTTTCTGCTTTTAACGAGATTACAGATTCAAAATTTTCAGTAGTATAATAATCAGGAATATCGGCTCGTTTTGGAGCGAACTGTTCTACGATTGGACCTTTTATAAAGGCTACATTATCTTTGTAAGCAGAAACAATATCATTTGGATTCTTTTTCGAAGTCTCTTTTATCATTTTGAAAAGTGATACTGGCTTTTCTTCACCATCAATTACAAATGTGCCGTTAAAAATCTTGTGTCGGCAATGCTCTGAGTTCACTTGAGAAAAACCAAATACTTCAGAATCGGTTAATGGTCTTCCAATTTTATTTGCTACACCTTCTAAATATTCAACTTCTTCATCACTTAATGATAAACCTTCTTGTTTATTGTATGCTGAAATATCTTCAATATTTAAGATAGGTTCTGGTTGAATATCAATAGTAAATGAGTCTTGATTTAATCCATTAAATTTCTCAGAAATCATAGGGTCAAAATCATTGAATTCTTCTGAAACTAACTGAAACTCTTCTATTCTGATAATATCAGAAACACCCATGTTTTGAGCAATTTCCACCGCATTAGTACTCCAAGGTGTTATCATAGCTGCACGCGGACCAACAAAAAAAGCATCTAATGATGCTTGTTCTATTTTTGGCTGGTTGCCAAATAACCATACTAATTTCGAGATGGTTTCAGTTGATAATTCTTTTGTTGTTTGAACAGCAAAAACTTTGCTATTTGTGTTTCCAAAGAAATGAATCATTATGTCTTAGATTGTGTTGTGTTTAACAAAGTGCAAATTTAGGTTTTTTAGTGGTATTCTTTTAGTAAAAAACATACTTAATTTTAGAGTTATTCACGATGTTTTGAACATTCATTTTTTATTTGGGCGTTACCACAAGGGTCGGGCTTTCGGCAGTCGCTCCCTTCTACGTCGGGGAGCTTCAACAAATGCCTCAATCCCTAACGCACTAGTTTGCTAAAGTAAGTCTCAAACCATAAGTTTTGTCATATCCAATATGGTTTGATTAAGACATCAAAATGTTTGATAAATGTATTTTCTAATGAATCGTTCCTTATTAAATACTATACTTAATCAATTATTTGTGCGAGCTTAAAACTATTCCAAAACTAAGTATATTACAGATACTAATTCAAACTTGCTAGACGGTATGATATTAGGTTGAATAGGATATTCTTTGTCAACAGTAAATGTACAGCTAGAATTAGCTTCTATTTCATTACATTTTACAGTTGCATCAGTAGTGTAACTTGAAGAAAATTCCAAATTATCGGTGGCTATAGTTAATATTGGTCTGCCTTTGGCAATAAAATTATTGTTGTTATTCAGTTTTATTTTGATTTGAACTAAACTTGTATTATTACCTGTGTCTGCTACGTAATTGAAACTTAATACCTCATAAGAAAAGTTTTCAAGTTCGCTTCCTTGAGCAAGATTGGGGTCAATTAGTTCAGGTTCGGGGAAATCACATGGCACTTCTTGGGTAAGCTCAGGTATGAATGTAACTCCTGAAGGACCATTAATGGTTTGTTGATATTGAACTATAATAGTTTTATTACAATCATTGCCAGATGAACAAGAAAATAGAAATAATAAACTTAATATAACACCAAGGCTTAAGTGCTTTTTCATATTAAAATTTGGGGTTTAACTTTAAAGTATAAAATTATGACTTTCTTTCCAACAACGCCATATAAAACCCATCAAAACCCGATTGATGCGCTAGCACTTTTTTATCTTTTACTAAAGTAAAATTCGCTCCAGCTTCAGAAGCCAAAAACGTTTTTACTTGTTTTTGATTTTCAGAAGGTAGCACAGAACAAGTCGCATATACCAATTGCCCTCCAGCTTTAACCATTCTAGAATATTGTTGTAAAATCTCTTGTTGTGTGGTTTTTATTTTTTCAATAAAATCGGGTTGTAATTTCCATTTAGCATCAGGGTTTCTACGTAAAACACCTAAACCAGAACAAGGAGCGTCAATTAAAACGCGATCGGCTTTATCATAAAGTTTTTTAATAGCTTTAGTAGATTCTATAGTGCGATTTTCAATGTTATGCGCACCGTTTCGTTTAGCACGTCGTTTTAATTCATTTAATTTATTTTCATAAATATCCATTGCAATAACTTGCCCTTTGTTTTCCATTAAAGATGCAATATGTAATGTTTTTCCACCAGCTCCTGCGCAAGTATCTACTACCCGCATTCCAGGTTTTACATTTAAAAACTCAGCTACTAATTGTGACGAGGCATCTTGTACTTCAAACCAACCATTTTTAAAAGCTTCGGTTGCAAAAACATTAGCACGCTCTCTTAATTTTAAAGCATTAGGATAGCCTTCTAAAAACTCAGTTTCAATGTTTAAATCAAATAATGCTTCCTGTAGTTTTTCTTTGGTGGTTTTAAGTGTGTTTACTCTTAAAATAACATCGGCTTGTTGGTTTAATGCTGCAATTTCTTTACTCCAAATAGCATCGCCTAATTCCTTTCTGCCAATTTCATCCATCCAATCAGGAATAGACTCTTTGAATTTTCTGGTTTTTGAAAGCTCATCATAACGCCCTTTAATTTTGCGCAGAGGTGTACCTTCAAAATATTTCCAATCAGGTAATTTTATGCCTTTTAAGGTTGCCCAAACGGCAAACATACGCCATAGGTTATCGCGATCAAAAGGTTCTTTAACTTCGGCAATTTCTGCGTATAAACGTTTCCATCGTACCATTTCATAAGTGGTTTCTGCAACAAAACCCCTGTCTCTTGCACCCCAACGTTTATCACGTTTTAAAAGTTGTTGAATAACTTTATCGGCATACTTTCCTTCATTAAAAATTAAAGTTAAACCATCAATAACCGCAAAGCATAAGTTTCTGTGTAATCGCATTGTAAAATATTAAGCATGCAAAGGTACGTTAAAAGTTTATTTGTTTTTAAAATATTACTTACGATTAAACTTTTTCGTTGGTCTGTGGTCTAAATATAAAACTCACCCAAAAATGAAACTAACTTATTATACTCTACTTTTTGTATTTACACTTTTTTCATGTAGTAAGAATGAAACCATTTCTAGTCCAGCAAATGAGGAAGTTTCTAATAGTTCAAAACCTAACATTTTACTTGTTATTGCTGATGATATGGGGTTAGACGCTACACCGGGTTATGATGTTGGAAGCATAAAACCGAATACACCAAATTTAGAGTCTATGATTAGTGAGGGGATAAGGTTTACTAACACTTGGTCTTATTCGGTATGTACACCAACAAGGGCTAGTATTTTGACTGGTAAATATGGGTTTAGAACTCAAGTCACTAAAGTTGATGACGAATTATCTACTACAGAGACTTCTATACAGAAATATTTGGATAATAATAACTCTGGGTATAATCACGCTGTTATTGGAAAATGGCATTTATCAAAGAATACTAGTCATCCAAATGATATGGGTGTAGGATATTATGCTGGTGTTTTAGGAGGAGGTGTAAAATCTTATTCTGATTGGAGCTTGACTCAAAACGGGCAAACGTCTAATTCTAATGAATATACGACAACAAAGTTTACAGATTTAGCAATTGATTGGATAGATAATCAATCTGAACCTTGGTTTTTATGGTTGGCTTATAATGCGCCACACACGCCTTTTCATCTACCTCCAAATAATATGCATTCACAAGGCAATTTATCAACAGACGAGGCTAGTATAAGCGCAAATCCTACACCATACTATATGGCTATGATAGAGGCTATGGATGCAGAAATGGGAAGGTTGTTAAACTCGCTAAGCGAAGATGAGCGAAATAACACCATCATCATTTTCATTGGAGATAATGGAACACCTAATCAAGTCGTACAATCCTACCCAAGTATGCGAGCTAAAGGAAGTATTTATCAAGGAGGCGTAAATGTGCCCATGATAATTTCTGGGAAGAACGTAGAGCGAGTTGGCGCAACAGAGGACGCTTTAATAAATACTACAGATTTGTTCTCTACCATTGCAGATATAGCCGGTACAAATACTACCGAAATTAACGATAGCAAAAGTTTTAAATCTATGTTATCTGCTTCTAATGAAAATATAAGAGATTATATATATGCTGAAGTTGGTAACAATAATGGAACTTTAAATTATGCTATAAGAGATAATACATTTAAGTATATCAAGTTTTCTGATGATTCAGAAGCGTTATATAATCTAATTGATTCTCCGTTAGAGACCGTTAACTTATTAAATACCTCACAACTTCCTTTAAGTAATGAGGAATCTCTAGCTAAAGAAAATTTGGAATCCGAAATTTCAAGAATAAAAAACCTATAAATTTTAATTTAATATGAAAGCATTAAAAAACCCTTTAAGTTTGATTACGTTATTAGTTTTGATACTAACAGCATGTTCAAATAGTGATGATTCTGTTGCTGAAGAAGAAGAAGAGGGAAATACAGATTATGATATAACATCAATACTTTCAAAATTTGAAGGCACTAATTTGTCATATTCAATAAGTGGAAACACTGTAACATTTAATACTCAAGATTTACCAAATCATACAAGTCCTTATTGGCCAACTAATGATCCATTATATGAAGCTTATAATGGAACGAATACTAATTGGAATCAAAATCCTGGTTCAATTGGTGCACAAAATATAGAATTTACTATTACGTTAAATCCAGCAGAGGCTACAAACAAACAAGCCACCAGTTTAGGACCTATTGGTATTTCCAGAAATGGTGTTGTGTTTTTTAATCAATATGCGGCAGGAAATTCGCCTTTAGCTGGAGAAATTAATTCTTTTGATCAATGGTTAGGCCATCCAGCCATGACACAGTATCATTATCATGTAGAACCTACATATTTAACTCAAGAATTTGGGGAAGATGCTTTTATGGGTTTATTGTCAGATGGGTTTCCTGTTTATGGACCTGTTGAAAATGGCGTTACGCTTACTTCTTCAGATTTAGATGATTACCATGGGCATACAACAGCTACTGCCGATTTTCCCGAAGGTATTTACCATTACCATATCACAGCAGACGATCCATATATAAACGGAAATGGATATTTTGGAACTCCAGGAAATATATCAAACTAGTTGCAAAACAGCTTAAAACATATCGCCCTTTTAGTTTGTATTTGTGTTTCGTGCAATTCAGTACAGGACAATGTAATTATTGATGCATCAAACCCAAACATCAAACTCAATAATGGAATACTTTACTATAATAATATTCCTTTTTCTGGAGATCTAATAACACATTATCAAAATAAGTTGTTAAAATCGGATATAGAATATATAAACGGGAAAAAGTATGGTTTTGAAAAACATTGGAATATTGATTCTGATTTAGTTGTTGAACGTTATTATTTTAAAGGAAAAAAAACAGGAATTCATAAAGCTTGGTGGAATAACGGAAACTTAAAGTTTGAATATCATTTTAATGAAAAGGGTGAATATAATGGAAGTGTAAAAGAGTGGTACGAAACAGGGCAACTTTTTAAAGCGTTTAATTACGAAAACGGAAAAGAAAAGGGGAGCCAAAAACTGTGGTACGAAACTGGAAAAATAAAAGCAAATTACGAAGTGGTTAATAGCGAACGCTTTGGTTTAATAGGACTAAAAAAATGTTATCAAGTAACCGTTGGTAGTAATGAAGTTAAATGATTTTTATTATCTAGTTAAAACTCTGTAATTCCATTGTATTTACTTTAGTTTTTATAAACTTTTAAGGCACATTGTCATTTCGACAGAGCGAGGAACGAGTGACGAGAAATCTTATGAGGATGAGATTCCTCTTCGTGCCTCATTCGGAATGACAAGCCATTCTCTAAAAGGGATTTTATTTTTTTGTCAAAATTATGGATTTCAAACCTACAGTAACTTATTTCAAAAATTAGAACCCATGAAGTATTACATTTTAATGATATTAACTTTAAGTTTTTTTTGCTGTAAAAAAACTAATAAAGAAACGTTACATGTAAAACGTTTGCCATACTTTAATAGTGCCGATTTTACCCCAGAATGGAAAAAGGGAACACATAAAATCCCTCAGTTTTCATTTACAAATCAAAACGGAGAAAGCATTACAAATAATACCTATAAAGGTAAAATATATGTAGCAGATTTCTTTTTCACTACATGTCCAGGTATATGTCCAAAACTTACAAAAAGTATGGGTAGCCTACAGGAAACTTATAAAAATGATGATGATATCATGTTGTTGTCACATTCGGTTATGCCTTGGGTAGATAATGTTGAAAAACTAAAAACATACAGTTTAGAAAATAGTGTTAATCCTATAAAATGGAATTTAGTTACAGGTGATAAAGATGCTCTTTATAATATAGCGCGCCATGGTTATTTTGCTGATGAAGATTTTGCCAAAACTAAAGATGAGGATGAGTTTATACACACCGAAAATTTTATTTTAGTTGATAAGCAAGGATATATCCGCGGTGTTTATAATGGTACAATTGCTTTAGATGTAAAACGCCTAAGAAGACATATAGATATATTAAAGAAAGAAATATGATTGTTAATGTCATTTCGACGTAAGGAGAAATCTCATAAGAGAATTAATAATTTGGATTTTTATTATGAAGAGTAAAATTATGTGATATGTCACATGCGTTCGATATGACAATAAAACATTTTTTTATTAAAAAGCTTTGCGTTTGTTCGCGAAGCTTTTCTATTTTTATGGAAATTTGAATTTTATGAAACAAATTGCTTTTGTATTATTAGTTATCGTGTTTTTTTCTTGCAAGCAGGAAGATAAGTTTGTGCCTAGAAATATCTCAAGGATGTGGATTAAAGACATTATTGTTGATACTACTTTAAGTATAAGAGCAATTGAAATAATTGATAAAAATATCTATTATGCAGCCAATGAAGGAAACTTTGGAATTTCTTTAGAAGATGGAGGAAGAGTAATAGATATTTATACAAAGGATAGTGTAGCCATTTCTTTTCGATCTTCAGCATTTAATAACAAAGATTTGTTTATTATGAGCGTAGAAACGCCAGCTTTAATTTACAAAATTAGTAAGGAAGAAAGAGTAAACGCGTTTATAAATCATAAACTAGTCTACCAAGAAAACCACCCAAAAGCCTTTTACGATTCCATGGATTTTTGGAATAATGAAGAAGGTATTGCTATTGGAGATTCAACCGATGGTTGTTTAAGTGTTATAATTACTCGAGATGGAGGAAATACATGGAATAAATTGCTATGTGATGATTTGCCAAAGGGAACAGAAAACGAGGGAGCCTTTGCAGCTAGTGATACCAATATTGCAATTGTAGGCGATAAAACATGGGTAGCTACCACAGCAGGACGTATTTATTATTCGCCAGATAAAGGTAAAACTTGGGATGTATTTGAAACTCCAATAGTTAAGGAAAAAGATACTGAAGGTATTTATTCAATTGATTTTTATGATGAGCTTAATGGGTTTGCAATTGGTGGTGATTATACAAAGCCAGACGATAATGCAGCGAATAAAATAAGAACAAGTGATGGCGGGAAAACTTGGGAGTTAGTGGCTCAAAACAAAAACCCTAATTACAGAAGTTGTGTACAATATATTCCAAACAGAAAAGGGAAGGAACTAGTTGCAATTGGTTTTAAGGGTATTGATTATAGTAATGATTCAGGAACTACTTGGAAACATTTAAGCGACGAAGGCTTTTATACTATTCGATTTTTAAATGATAGTGTTGCTTATGCTGCAGGAACAGGAAGAATTTCTAAACTAACTTTTAGAGAATAAAAAAGAGAAGCTATCGCTTCTCTTTTAATTTAATTTCTTTTTCCTCCTTCGTGACGCCGTTTTTTAAATTGTTCAAAAAGTTTTCTTTTAAAGTCTTCTTCAGCAATTTTTAAGAATAGTATTTTTTTAGGAGAAATTATTGTTTTTAATTTTGTTTCTAATGTAATACGTTCGCTGTGGATACTGTTTTCAACTTCAGCTAATCTGTTTAACAACTCTTGTGCTTTTTCGTCAGTTAACGTATCGTAATTTTGCTTAATTTCTTGGCGAATTTTTCTAATTTTTTGGTGCCTTAAAGCACTCATTTTTTCGTCATAAGCATTATATATAGGCCAAAACTGTTGTGCTTCTTTTTCAGTTAAATCTAATTTTTCTGTTATATGAGCTACTTTAAGCACTTTAATCCGTTCTTTCCTTTCCTTTCCTTGCGAAAAAGCAGTTAAAGTTAAACTTGCGAAAAGGAATGTTATTATAATTTTTTTCATCTATTTTATTTTTTTGCCTTATAATTTCTCAGAAGACTATGATTTTTGTTAGCCTAATATATATTGGGGTTTTCATACTTTATTCTATTAGTAAATCTTCAATGTTTGCATTATCTAACAAATAATCTTCTAACGACTCTTCTGAAATATCTGTATTTGTAAATGCTTCCGAATTTAATTCTTCTTCAGTTAATAATGATGCAAACTCGTAACTTGTAAAATCTTCTTCTTCTAAATAATTTTCGATAGATGCTGTTTCCAACGACTCAAAAGTTAATTTTTCTGGAGTATTAAAAAAAACATTAAACATAAGTATTAAACTTGCTGCCACTGCTGATACGTAAGCAGCTTTTCTCCATGAAAATAATGAGATTACTTTTGTTTCTTCTTTGTTGTCAAGAGTATTTAAAATTTTATCATTAACAGTTTCAAAATAATCGTTCGGAACTTTAAATCCAGTAGATTCAATAGCATCTAATTTGTTATCCTCTTTTAATTTACTAAAAAGTCTATCATTAAAAGATTCAAAGTATTTATCTGGAGTTTTATGTCCTGAAGATTTTATATTATGTAAATTATTGTTTTTCATCTGGTTATTTGACTAAATGATTACTTAAAGGTTTAATCTTTAGTTAAATAGTCTTCTATTTTTTTTACCGCAATATGATAGGATGCCTTTAAGGCGCCTTCACTGGTTTCTAAAATATCTGACATATCTTTATACTTTATATTTTCAAAATACTTCATATTAAAAACTAATTGTTGCTTTTGTGGTAAAGTTGCTATGGCTTGTTGTAATTTTAACTGAATAGCATCACCCTCAAAATAAACATCAGTAGTTAAATTATTTATTGCAATTTGTTGTACCTCTTCATTAGTTACCTGTAATCGTTTTGCATTTTTATTGATGAAGGTAATAGATTCGTTTGTTGCTATTCTATACATCCAAGAAAACAGTTTACTATCTCCTTTAAAGGTATTAATATTTTTATAAATTTTTATAAAAGTATTTTGTAGTACATCGTCTGTATCGTCATGCGATTTCACTATGTTTCGAATATGCCAATACAAGCGTTCCCTATAAAGCTTAAGCAAGGTTTTAAAGGCTTGTTCTTTATGGGCTTCAGATTTTAATTGTTCTAAAAGCTGTACTTCGTCAATCAAAGAAAATAGTTTGGTTGTTAGACTATTAAATATACTAAAAGTTTAATACGATTTTTTTTAATTTTTATTAAAAATTAATCAACTGACAATCAATTGTTTGGATTAAATTTTATCGATTAAGTGTATGATAACAACGATTAAATACGTATTTTTCTTGTATAATCTGTTTTTTTGCTTTATGTTTGTATCAGAAACCTACTTATGTTGCTAGTCGTCCCCAAGTCTAGCATAAAAAAAAGGATAGAAGCCCAAATCTCTATCCTTTTTTTGTTTTTATATGTTTAGGTTTCTATTCGAAACTTTGCATTTCTACTAACTTTTTATAAGTGCCATTTTTAGCAATAAGATCTTTATGCTGCCCTTGTTCAACAATTTCACCTTTCTTTAAAACCACAATTTCATCAGCATTTTGTATAGTAGAAAGTCTGTGTGCAATAACAATTGATGTTCTGTTTTTCATCATGTTTTCTAAAGCTACTTGTACTAAACGCTCACTTTCAGTATCGAGCGCAGATGTGGCTTCGTCTAAAACCATAATTGGTGGGCTTTTTAATACTGCACGCGCAATACTTAAGCGTTGTTTTTGGCCGCCTGAAAGTTTATTCCCAGCATCACCAATATTGGTGTTAATACCTTCTTGTAAATCCTTAACAAACTCCCAAGCATTAGCAACCTTTAAAGCTTCAACTATTTGCTCATCGGTAGCTTCATCATTGCCTAACCTCATATTGTTTTTTATACTATCATTAAATAGAATAGCATCTTGAGTTACAATACCTAATTGAGCTCGTAATGAACTTGTTGTTAAATCACTAATATCTAAACCATCAATTAAAACCTGTCCTTTATTTACATCATAAAAACGCGTAATTAAATTGGCGATAGTAGATTTTCCACTACCAGATTGCCCAACAAGAGCCACAGTTTTTCCTTTAGGAATAGTTAAAGAAAAGTTTTTAAGTACATATTCATTTTCATACTTGAATGAAATATTTTTGAACTCTATTTCAGAATCAAAAGTAGTTTTTTCAATAGCATCTACTTTATCCTTTAAAGGATTAGGAGTGTCAATAATTTCTTGGATTCTTTCCGCAGCAGCGCCACCTCTCTTAATATTATAAAGCGCTCTTGAAATAGCTTTTGCGGGAACCAAAATATTATAAGATAAGCCCATATATGTTATAAACTCACTTCCTTTTAACGTTGCTTTTTTTGATATAAATAAAAAATCTATCTCGCCAGTTATTACCATAGATCCACCAAACCATAAAATAGCTGCTATAATACATATGCCCAGAAATTCACTAGTTGGAGAAGCTAAATTTTGACGATTTAAGAGTTTGTTTGAGAAGTGGTAAAAACGAGATGTAGATTCTTGAAATTTACCATTAAATTTATCTTCAGCATTAAAACCTTTAATAATGCGTAGTCCTGTTAAAGTCTCTTCTAAGGTTGAAAGAAAGGTTCCTTGTTCTTTTTGAACACGATCTGATTTTCGTTTTAAACTTTTACCAATTCTTGAAATAATAAGGCCCATTATAGGAATGAAAATAAATACAAATAAGGTTAATTCTGTACTTATTAAAAGCATAGCAGTTATAGTAAAAATAATTGTTAGTGGTTCTCTAACAATAAGCTCTAAAACAGATAAAAAGGAATATTGTAAATCTAAAATATCACTAGTTACTCTCGACAATATATCTCCTTTTCGTTTTTCTGAAAAAAATGAAAGCGGTAATTCCACCGTTTTTTTATAAACAGCATTTCTTAAATCACGAATAACACCATTACGTAAAAAAACTAAAAAATAATTTGCTAAATACCCTGAAATGTTTTTAAATAAAAACATAAAAATGATTAGAACAACAACAAATGAAAGAGCTCTGAGATCATCGCCATGAGAGTACTCGTTAACTTGATATGCTAGGTAGTTTTCGAAAAAATCCTTAATCTCAGTTATTTTTCCTAAAACAGGTTTTGTTGTAGGTGCAACCACATCTTCTTTAAAAAGAATATCTAGCATCGGAATTAGTACGATAAAAGATAAAACGCCAAATAAAGCAAAAAACACATTAGAAATAATGTGTCCTATAGCAAAGCGCTTATACGGTTTTGCATACCGTAGTATGTTTGCAAAATGATTCATTAGCTAAGTTGCATATCTTTAACAATTGCTGCTATTTTATTGTCTAGTTGATTTTCAACAGTTTTAAACTCTGATGCTGAATTTAAAGCCGTGTTTACACTTATATAGAATTTAATTTTTGGTTCTGTTCCACTTGGTCTCAAGGCAACTTTACTACCATCTTCAGTATAATAAATTAATACATTTGATTTTGGAATATCTATTACAGATTCTTCGCCAGTTAACATATTTTTTGAAACAGATAGTTGATAATCTTCAATTTTAACCACTTTAGACCCGTTTACTTCTGTTAATGGGTTTTTACGAGCATCAATCATCATTTGTTTTATTTCTTGAGCACCTTCTATACCTTTTTTGGTTAGTGAAATTAAGTGTTCTTTATAAAAACCATGCTCAACATATAAATCTATTAATTCTTTATAAAGTGAACCTCCATTTGCTTTTGCTTGAGCAGCAATTTCGCAAGCTAAAAGGGTAGAGGTTACGGCATCTTTATCGCGTACAAAATCACCAACCATATACCCGAAACTTTCTTCACCACCTCCAATAAAATTAAGGTGTTTATAATCATGAATTAATTTAGCAATCCATTTAAAACCAGTAAGCACAATTTTACTTTCGACATTATAAGAAGCAGCAAGATTGTTTAACATTGGTGTTGAAACTATAGTAGATGCTATAAATTCTTTACCCTTAATTTTATTTTCTTTTTTCCATTGTTTAAGAAGGAATTCGGTCATCATTAACATGGTTTGATTACCGTTAAGTAGTTGTAATTCGTTTTCCGAATTGCGAACTGCAATACCTAATCTATCACAATCAGGATCGGTACCAATAACAATATCTGCATTTACTTCATTTGCTAATTCCAAAGCCATTTTTAAAGCAGCTGGTTCTTCTGGGTTTGGAGAAACTACTGTTGGGAAATCGCCATCTGGTACTTCTTGCTCTTTTACAATATGCACATTTTTATATCCAGCACGTTTTAAAGTTTCTGGAACCGCAGTAATTGATGTTCCGTGTAGTGATGTAAAAACAATAGTTAAATCATCTTTAGCAACTTCAGAAGTATTAAAGCTTCCGTTGTTTACAGAGGCATTAATAAAAACATCATCAACATCTTTTCCTATATAATGAATTAAATCATCATTGGCTTTGAATTTTATATCAGCATAATCTAAATTATCTATCACATTGATAATAGCGTTATCATGTGGAGGTACTAACTGTCCACCATCTTGCCAATACACTTTGTAACCATTGTATTCTGGTGGATTGTGTGACGCTGTTAAAACTATACCACAGTGGCAGTTTAAATGTTTTAGTGCAAATGATAATTCTGGTGTGGCTCTTAAATCTTCAAATAAATAGACTTCAATACCGTTTGCTGAGAACACATCGGCTACTACTTTTGCTAACGATTTACTATTGTGTCTACAATCGTAAGCTATTACTGTTTTTGGTGTTTCGTTAGGAAAAGACTTGTGTAAATAATCGCTTAATCCTTGAGTGTTTTTTCCTAAAGTGTATTTATTAATTCTGTTGGTGCCAACGCCCATAATACCACGCATTCCGCCTGTTCCAAATTCCAAGTCTTTATAAAAACTTTCTTGAATATCTTCAGGGTTATTAGCAATACTATCTTTTATGATTTGCTGTGTTTCTGCATCAAAAGCAGGTGTTAACCACGTATTAATTCTGTCTAAAATTTCTGGTTTAATATAAATCATGCGATGTTAATTAGTTACACGGTACAAAAATAAACATTTCAGTAGTTTGTTTGTTGTTTTTATAATTAGAAATACAATTTTATAACTAAAACGTTTTAGCAATTAAAGAGTTAATGAAAATTCAATTCGTCTTTAACTAAATAACGTTTTTTGTTTTGCTTGGTGCGAAGAATAATTTCGCCTAAAAATCCGGCAACAAAAAATTGAGTACCTATTATCATTGTTGACAATGCAATATAAAACTGAGGGCGTTGTGTGATAAGCCTACCAGTTGGGTTAAAAAATAATTTATCTATTCCTAAATATATAGCAAAACTAAACCCAACAGCAAACATAATAAACCCTAATGCACCAAATAAGTGCATTGGGCGTTTACCAAATCGAGATAAAAACCAAATGGTTATTAAATCTAAAAAGCCATGTACAAAGCGATTCATACCAAATTTAGTTTCACCATATTTTCTAGCTTGGTGTTGTACCACTTTTTCGCCAATTTTTGTAAACCCTGCATTTTTAGAAAGTACAGGAATATAGCGATGCATTTCGCCATTAACATCTATATTCTTTACAACATCTAATTTGTAAGCTTTAAGTCCGCAATTAAAATCATGCAGTTTTACTCCCGAAGTTCTTCGCGCTGCCCAATTAAATAATTTTGAAGGTAAATTTTTGGCTATAACAGAATCGTAGCGTTTCTTTTTCCATCCAGAAACTAAATCGTAGCCATCATTTATAATCATGTTATACAGCTCTGGAATTTCGTTTGGATTATCTTGTAAATCAGCATCCATAGTAATTACAACATCGCCTTGAGCTTTTTCAAAACCAGCATGTAGTGCTTGCGATTTCCCAAAGTTTTTTAGGAAACGGATGCCTTTTACTTGTTTGTTAAGGCTAGATAGGTTACTAATAATTTGCCAAGAATTATCAGTACTACCGTCGTCAATAAAAATAATTTCATAAGAAAAATGATTGGATTGCATAACTTTTGCAATCCAATCATTTAATTCTGTTAAAGACTCTTGTTCGTTAAGTAGTGGTATGACTACAGATATATTCATTTATATGTTTCAAAATTGTACACTTCAAAAATACTGAAATTATTTAAGTGAATACTACGCTTCTTTTTTCATTACTAATCCACCAATTAAAGAATAAATTAGTCCAAAAATAGCACTTAGAGCTATCCAAACGGCAGAGCCTAATAATGGGTTTTGAAATTTTTCCATAATCTCCATTTGCTGTTCAACCATTTCTGGAGTAACATTTGGGTTTTCTAATAATTTCTCTCCAGTTTTTTCTATCACTTGCCCCATAAATTCTGGGTCTATAAAATAATTAAATACAAGCCCATAAACTACATTTACTAAAGCACTAATAATAGCTATAAGAAGTCCAATTTTAATTGCAGTTGATAATGTTAATATGCCATTATTCTGTTTTTTATAAGAACTAATAGCAAACATAATCACTACTGGGAATATTATATAGTAGAGGTAATTAGGCCACTGTACGCCCTCTAACGCCATGCCAGTTGCATAAAGTGTAACCGAAATGAGTACCATTATTGCTCCCAGAATTAGGCCATAATTAATTGAAAAGCTACCTGGTTTAAGTTCTTTTGTTTCCATAATATTTTGTTTAATTTGTTAGTTGATTGGTTAGTATTCAAAGATAGCAAAACGTTACATCTTTAGTTGAAATAAAAAATATTAAAAAGTGTTGTACATTTATAAAAAATACGTAAATTTGCAGCTCGAAAATAAAAAAGAATAAAAGCGTTTAGCGATGAGAAAAGGTATACACCCAGAAAATTATAGATTAGTAGCATTTAAAGATATGTCTAACGACGATGTGTTTTTAACAAAATCTACTGCAGTTACTAATGAAACTTTAGAGGTTGATGGTGTTGAATATCCGCTTGTAAAAATGGAGATTTCAAGAACATCTCACCCATATTATACTGGTAAATCTAAATTAGTAGATACAGCTGGTCGTATTGATAAGTTTAAAACTAAATACGCTAAGTTTAAAAAATAAATTTAGCATACACATATTAAAAAGCCTTTCAGTAATTTTGAAAGGCTTTTTTTTGTTATCTATTTTTTGGTGTTCTCGAACACAACGATAACCTGCTATTTTACTAGGTAAAATGTGCTAAAAGTACATACGCTAATGTTTATATTTGGCGTTTATAATTTAAATGAAGATGAATAACTACATTCTTTTTGACGGTCCATCGCGTAATAATTTATTACCGTTTACATATACAAGACCAGTTGCTGATATAAGAGTAGGTATTTTAACCATTCGAGAAAAATGGCAAGCGTATTTAGGTTCTACTATAACTACGGTAACTGAGGATTATTTATCAGATAAATACCCTATGGTAGAGATGGCTGAAAACATTATGATCAACGCATCCTACTTGCCAACCGAAACTTTAGTAGGCATTGTTAAAAGCTTAAAGGAAAACCAAGCAATCTTTAATGGTGAAGATGTTATTGCCTTTTATGCTAAAGCCTCACAAGAAGAAGTTGATTTTGATACATATGACGCAGTAGAATTTAGTGATAATGTTATAAAAATTGAACATACATGGGATATATTTTCTAAAAATGGAGAAGCTATTCAAGAAGATTTTAATCTATTAACAAAGCATAGAGAATCTCAACCTATTCCGTCAAGTAATAATATCATTGCTCCTGAAAATATTTTTATTGATGAAGGTGCTTCTTTAGAATTTGCTACACTTAACGCAAGTAGTGGACCAATATACATTGGTAAAAATGCTGAAATTATGGAAGGTGCTCTTATTCGGGGGCCATTAGCACTTTGTGATAATGCTGGCATAAAACTGGGAGCCAAAATTTATGGACCTACTACTATTGGGCCTTATAGTAAAGTTGGTGGAGAAGTTAAAAACTCTGTAATTTTTAAAAATTCTAATAAAGGACACGAAGGCTATTTAGGAAATGCTGTAATAGGCGAGTGGTGTAATTTAGGAGCAGATACTAATAATTCCAATCTTAAAAATAATTATGCAGAGGTGCGTATGTGGGATTATCAAACCGAAGGTTTTGCTAAAACTGGATTACAATTTTGCGGACTTATGATGGGAGACCATAGTAAATGTGGTATAAACACCATGTTTAATACAGGAACTGTTGTGGGTGTGAGTGCTAATATTTTTGGTAGTGGTTTTCCTAGAAACTTTATTCCTAGCTTTAGTTGGGGTGGAAATGCAGGTTTTACTACTTATTTGACAAAAAAAGCATTTGAAGTTGCTAAAGTAGTTATGTCTAGAAGAGATTTAGAATTTACAGAGCAAGATAAAGCGATATTTGAGCATGTGTTTGAAGAAACAAAAAAATATAGAAGAAATTAATTTAGGATTAAATTGAAGTAGTGACTAACTCTCAATAGGTTTAAATTCAAAGTATTATATTTGTTTTTAAACCTTTTCTTTTTTCTATTGAAGTTTTTCTGTGGTATATTATTTCTTGTTGGAATCGTTGGCTTTACTCAAAATGAAGATTACAGTATAACCAATTTAAATATAAATACTGATCATCCACATTTTGGTTTGATGTATACTGCTAACAATAAAATTATTTTCACATCATATCTATTAACTAAAAAGGGTAAAGTAAAAAAAAGTGCTGGAAACCCAGTCTTAGCTATCTTTAAAGGAGAATTGTCAAATAATGGGCAAATAAGTAATGCCAAACCTATCAGTATAGACCCTAAATACGGGATTTCTCATATTACAAGCGCAAGCATATCTCCAAATGGGAAACAACTTTATTTAACTACAAATTATAGCAATAAAGATAGACCAAATGGTAATTTTAAGCCCACCAATTTTCATATTAAAGTTGGCGAATATAAAGCTGATTTAGGGTGGACAAATTTTAAGGTACTACCATTTTGCAAACCGAAATTCTCGTACGCGCATCCATGTTTAAGTAAAGATGGCAAAACACTTTATTTTATTGCAAATATTCGAGGAGGAAAAGAAACCACTAAAGGAGGATCGGATATTTTTAAAGTTAAAATTTTAGAAAACGGTAAATATAGCGAACCCAAAAATTTAGGCAGTAAAGTAAACTCGTATAGTAGAGAGATGTTCCCGTTTATAGGATCTGATAATACTTTGTATTTTGCTTCAAACCGGCCAAGCGGTTATGGTGGATTTGATATTTATAAAAGTAAGATGAATGAAGATGGAATTTTTTTAAAAGCCCAAAAAATGCCAAAACCTATTAATAGTAATAAAGATGATTTTTCTTTTATTATTGATGAACAAAACGAAACAGGCTATTTTTCATCTAAGCGAATAAAAGGAAAAGGTGATGATGATGTTTATTTTTTTTATAAAAAAACTAATTAGTGATGTTAAGTATTATATTAATATATTTTATAGGAAAATATTTTCACCAACTAGCTTCTAAATATTTACAAAATAAATGGCTGTATGCAATTTTAGGTGTTCTTTCATATTATATAGGTTCTATTGTTATTGGAGGTTTAATTGTAGGGCTATTTATGGAATTTTTAATGAATTCTAGTATTGATAATTATTCAAATAGAAGTTTTGGATTAATGCTTATGCCTTTTGGAATAGGCAGTGCATGTCTTTTTCATTATTTATTAGAAAGGAAATGGAAAAAATCTGTTGTTTTAATTAAAGATGAAATAGATGATATTGGTAAGAATGAAGCCGTAGATAATTAATCTTTCCTAACACGCCTCAAATCCAATAAATTAATAGGATTAATGCCTAAACCTTTTACATTTTTTCTTGTAAAACGTATCACTTCATCATAAAATAACGGCACCATTATAGCATTATCCATAGCTAATGAATCAATAGTCGTATATAAATTTTTGCGTTCATCTATATTAGTTATTGTAAAGGCTTTGTTATATAAACTATCTACTGTTTTGTTTTTAAAATGAAAATAATTAGAACCATTAGGTGCAAAATTCTTGCTGTAAAAAATTGATAAATAATTTTCGGCATCTAAATAATCTGCAACCCATGAGCTTCTAAACATATCTACTTTACCGTTAGATCGTGCACTTCTTAAAGTGGCTTCAGGCATCACATCTACATTAATTTTTAATCCAGTTTTTTCAAGTTCACGTTGTATAAATTCACAAAAACTTAAATAATTACTTGTAGTTACTAAATTAATTTCCGGATTAATAATCCCGCTTTCTTGTTTAAATTGTTCGACTAATTGTTTGGCTTTTTTAGGCTGATATGTATACCCAATAGATTTATTATAACCAGGCAAGCCAATAGGAATAAATCCACCTTCAGCTGCATTTCCAACATTATTATTTAAATAAAGCATCATTTTTTTTCTATCAAAACCATAGTTTATAGCTTTTCGTATAAGTTTTGATTGTATTTCTGGGGTATCTGAATCTAAGTAAAATCCTAAATACTCAGTGTTTAAATATGGACCACGAATCATATTAACGGTCTCAAAATATTTTTCCCGAAGCTTACCATTACTAGTTAATAATTCGTCTTTATATGAGATATCTAAGCCAGAGACGTAATCAATATTTCCTTGAGCAAATTGCAAAAACTCACTTTGCTTATCTGGTAAAAAAGTTAATGAAATGGCTTCTAAATAAGGTAATTTGTTCCCGTTCTCATCTTGTTCAAAGTAGTTTTCGTTTTTTCTAAGTACAAGTTTGATGTTTTCTTTCCAATGCTTAAATTTAAAAGGACCAGTGCCAATGGGATTCGATCTAAAATCTGTTCCATAATGTTCTGCAATTTCTTTTGGAACAACAGAACAATATTTCATGGTAAGTAAGCCAACAAAAGCTGGAAATGGTTGTTTTAATGTAATGTTAAAAAGCGTATCATTTAGAGCTTTAAAATCATCCACCTTATTTAAAACCCAACTCCCAGGTGCGGCAATTTTTTCATCTCTTAAACGATTAAAACTGTACTCAAAATCTTTTGCGACTACATGTCTTGTCGAGTCTTTGCCAAATAATTCATGCTTATGAAAATAAACATCATTACGTAAAGAAAATGTATAATTAATTCCATCTTCAGAAATAACCCATGCTTTGGCAATACTTGGTAAAATATTTAAATCACTATCTAATTGCACTAGGCCGTTAAATAGCTGGTTATTAATTGAATTGTCTTGAATTGTTCTTGAAAATGCCGGATCTAAAGTGTTTACATTGCCATATTCATTATAGCGAAAAACCAAATGATCTTTATTGGAGTTTGAATCATTTCCGCAAGAAACCAAAATGAGGAAGGCACAACTAATTAGTAAATAAGCTAATAATTGTATATTCTTGTTTTTAATTAAATTCATGTTTTGAGTCTTTAATCTTATATATTAACCCTCAGGTAAAGCTTTCCATTTTTTTATGGTATTAGAGTACAAGAAAATAAATAATAAGTTTATTGCAAATAAAATATAGCTCCAATATATTCCTAAACTACTAATTAGTGTTGGGCATTCTTTATAGCTATTTTCAAAATAGCGGATACCTCTGCAATAGTCATCTTGATGCATGGATATAATTCCGATTATTAAAAAGACTAATGAAATGAAACTTAAAACAGAAATATTTAAACAAACGGCAACAATTACTTTCTTTAGTTTTTTTGAAAAAAATAATGGAATTAAAAATACGATGATGCCAATGAAGAGTGTAAGGTATGAAATAAAATATTTCGAGGTATCATTGTTATACCTTGTAGTATAATCAAATATAGCGGCTAGAAGTCCTATAAAAATAGACAATACGCCAATACTAATTATGGTAAATATAAAAGGCTTCACCCCAGTTATTCTAAACACAAAAATTATTGCAGACAAAAAGTAAGAAAGCCAAATAAAGAAATGTATGCTTTCCGAAATAAGGTTGTCACTTTTTATATCTTCAATGTTTCTGAAAACATTAAGTAAGGCTTCAGTATCAATATAGTATTCTGTTACATGGTCTTCATAAAAATCATCAAAAGTGGTTTTCACTTCTCTAAATTCAAATTGATAGCTTTCTTTTGGTTCATTTTTTATAAGAGAATTAACTTTGAAATCTTTTGGGTTATATACCAAATTAAACCATTTGTCAGCTGTTATATTATTTTTAATCTTATAATTTTCGGCAATTGCTAGAAAGGTTTCTAATAGCTGCTTTATTTCTTTTGGATTATTTCTATTTAAAAGTTCGTAATTAAGCTTATTCCTAATTTCATTTTCTTTGGAGAAATAGGCAACATTATATTCATACTCATCAATTAAAGTATAATTTGTTTTTATGTTTGAAATGTTTGCCAACTCTTTTTTTGGTGAAAAAAAAATGCTTGAATAATTATAATAGCTTGGATAAGCTGATTTGGCAATAGTTTTAATGTTATAAATGGAATCCTTATAGTAATAGGTGCTGAGGGTGTCTTTTGTGGTGTAGAATAAGAATCCAGAGTAATCTGAATCTTGATATCCTTGATTTAATGAACCTTCTTTTGTTTTAAGAGTGTAGAATGCGTAATTGTGATTTAAAAAAGTTAGATGGCTACTAATGCTGTCATTTTTATTTTCTTCTAATTCTTCATAAGATTCACAATATAATTGGTTAAACGGACTTGGGTATCTACGTTGGTTGATAGTATAATCTCGTAAGTTTTTCGAAAAAAATAAAGCTGTATTGTTAGCTGCTTTTACTTCTTTATCAAATCTTTCATTTTTGTAAGTAGAGTATGTGTATGCTTTTACACCACTATTAAAGGAAATAAAAAAGCTAACAGAGAAAAATATAATAATAAGATAACAAACAAATTGTTTGAATAGCTTGAGTTTAGACGAGGGGTAAAAGCTTTTAAAAGCATTGTTTTTAAACATAAATATTAGCCAAAAAACAATAATTAAAACAGATAATATAATGCTTATAAAAACGGTTCCGCTTTCAAAAAATATTGTTTTTGCTCCATATTCATGTAGCATTTCGGGATTTGTTAAAGCTGTATATCCAAAAGCAAAAAAGAGGATATGAATAAAAAATACTGTTATTAAAACCCAAACTATTTTTGTGTTCCAAATTATAGGATGATTTTCAAGCAAATATTGATTGGTTTTATATATGAATTTTTTCATTTGAAGGAAGGTTTAAAAGACAAAGAAACGGCGTGTAGATTTTGTAATGTTGCGGATATAAGTAACATCTAATTTATGTTTTCCTAGGGCTTCTAAAACCTGTGGGAAAGATGTATTCAAATTAAAATAAGCAATAAATATTCCACCGTTAAAAATTAGTTTGTCCAGATTTAAATCGTTAAAAGTTTGTTTTAAGGCTTCCCTTTCGCATTTACAATCAATTTCAACTATTAAATGATTGTTAATTTGAGTATTGGTTTCTTTATTCTCAGTATATTTTCCATCTTTAAGATATATCACTTTGTCTGATACTTTTTCAACTTCATAAAGTTGTTGAGAACTTAAAATAAGTGCAATAGGATTATTAATAGAATTACACATCGATTTTAAATCTTCTAAAATAACTTGTTGAGCAAGTACATCTAAATTTGCTAGAGGTTCATCCAAAAGTAAAAGTTCGGGTTGCCTTAAAAGTGTTCTTGCTAATTCAAATCGCATTTTATACCCCGAAGACAATTCACTCCACTTCAAATGTTTATAGTTCCATAAACCAAAACGAGCAATCATCATTAAAACCCTAGTTTCATTTTCTTCAGGTGACACGCCGTAACTCGATAAAACAAGTTTTAGGTTATCTTTTAAACTACCATACCATTTTTTTGTTCGTTGCGGAATGTACACTAGCTTGCTTCTTAAATCATAATCATCACCTTTTGGTTTATCAAGATTGTATTCTAATGTGCCTTGATTATACTTTAACTCTTTGGCTAATACTCTTAGCAGAGTAGTTTTACCATTTCCATTTTCACCCACTAAACCATAAACTTCTCCTTTATGTATTTTAATAGAAATTGGACCAAGTGTAAAACGGTTATATCCGTAACTTTTTATAATTCCGTTACCAATTAGAACAGGTTTATTATGGTCGTATTCTGCTATTGGGGTTTTAGAAATCTTGTTTAAAAGGGCAAAGCTTTTTTCTGTAAGTTCATTTTCATTATCTGGGTGTTTTTCTTTCCAATCTGTTAACTCAATAACTTCATTATAAATGTCTAAGTTTTGAGTATCTATGGCGCAGTCCATAAGCTTTCGAAAACCTAAAACAGTATCTCTGTTTTCAAAAAAAGTAACAACTTGTTTAATTCTAGCTTTAGCTTTTGTCATTAATTTTAAGCTTTAAGATTATGTAATTTAACTTCACTATAGTATAATAATTGTAACAATTATGTAAATTTGCACGCTTTTAAGTTAGAAAACAAGTAAATACAGATACTTTTCTTACTTAAATTAATGGAGTGTTTTTATATGAAAAAAAAGGTAGCGTTTTATACTTTAGGTTGTAAACTTAATTTTTCTGAAACATCAACTATTGCAAGAGACTTTAATAATGAAGGTTTTGATCGTGTTGATTTTTCTGAAAAAGCAGATATATATGTTATTAATACCTGTTCGATTACCGAAAATGCAGACAAACGATTTAAAACTATTGTAAAGCAAGCGCAAAAATCAAACCCTAATGCTTTTGTTGCTGCTGTTGGTTGTTATGCACAACTAAAACCACAAGAGCTGGCTGACGTTAATGGTGTAGATTTGGTGCTTGGTGCTACAGAAAAGTTTAAAATTACCGATTATATAAATGATCTTTCTAAAAACGATTTTGGCGAAGTGCACTCTTGTGAAATTAAAGATGCCGATTTTTATGTTGGAAGTTACTCAATAGGGGATAGAACACGAGCTTTTTTAAAAGTGCAAGATGGCTGTGATTATAAATGCACCTATTGCACTATTCCTTTAGCACGAGGTATTTCGCGTAGTGACACCATGGAAAGCGTACTTAAAAACGCTAAAGAAATATCGAAACAAAACATAAAAGAAATTGTTTTAACCGGTGTTAATATTGGCGATTACGGGAAAGGTGAATTTGGTAACAAAAAACACGAACATACATTTTTAGATTTAGTTACTGAATTAGATAAAGTTGAAGGGATTGAGCGTTTACGTATTTCTTCAATAGAACCTAATCTATTAAAAAATGAAACTATAGATTTGGTTTCAAAATCCAGAGCTTTTGTACCACACTTTCATATTCCGCTACAATCGGGAAGTAATAATATTCTAAAAAAAATGAAACGTCGGTATATGCGTGAGTTATATGTTGATCGAGTTTCTAAAATAAAAGAAGTTATGCCTCATGCCTGTATTGGTGTTGATGTAATTGTTGGTTTTCCAGGTGAAACTGAAGAACATTTTTTAGAAACCTATAATTTTCTAACTGAGTTAGATATTTCATATTTACACGTATTTACATACTCAGAACGCGATAACACAGAAGCTGCAGATATGGAAAATGTGGTGCCAATGAATGTGAGGAGTAAGCGTAGTAAAATGTTAAGAGGTTTATCGGTTAAAAAGCGTCGTGCTTTTTATGAAAGTCAGATTGGGAGTAGCAGAAAGGTGCTATTTGAAAGTGAAAATAAAGATGGCTATATTAATGGATTTACTGAAAATTACGTAAAAGTAAAAACGCCTTGGAATCCAGAGTTAATTAACACATTACATGATGTTGAATTGACTAAAATTGATGATGATGGCTTGGTACGATTAGAGTTTACTAATACTTTAGTAACTAATTAAATAATATTTAAAACTTTGTTGTTTGACGGTTTTTTAAGGTTTAAGACGGTTTTTTATTAACAGTCTGTTATACCGTGATATATTTGGGTATAAATGTGCCCCAAACATGAAAAACCTATATACTTTTTTTGCTATTCTAATAATAATTTCTGCAACTACATCTTGTTCTAAAGATGATATTGATCAAAACAATAATTTACTTGGTGTTTGGGAAAGAAATGATTTTAGTGACAATTCTGGATATAAATTAGTTTTTGGTTCCGATAATACAGGCTTGGAAATTTATGTAACTGAATCTTCTTCTGGCGAAATTACATCAAGTGCTTCTCCTTTTAAATGGGAAGTAATCGATAATATGGTAACAGTTATAGCAAACGATACATCTCAAGAAATTTATAAAATAAACTCTGAAGGAAAACTTGTTTTAAGTACTGCTGAAAATTCATCTTTTAACAAAGTGTCAGATGATTATTCTCAATACTATTAGCAAAATATAAAAGCATCTTTTGTAAATAAAAAAATCCGAAGTTCTAACTTCGGATTTTTTGTTTTTAATATATGTGATATTTTTTATATCCTTAAACCAACAGGAAGCATACGCTTATACTTTCTGTTACCTCTTACAAACTTAGCAATTTCAGGGCTTGTTGGAACGATACTTAAGTTCCGACCTTCAATTTGTTCAAAAACTAGAGCTAAAAATTCTTTTTTAAAGTTTTCTTCTTTTATACCTTCAGGAATAATAAGCTTAGTTAAAAAAATCTTTCGTTCTTGTAAGGAATATTCAATTTTTGCTAAATGGTTATCTATTTTAATTTCAAACTGACGTAAAAAATCATTGTCAATTAATTCTGCACTTTCAACCATAATGAATTTTATTTAATTTCTTAGGAATCTCTAAAATAGCGAGCGCTATTTGTATAACTTTGTGCAAAAGTACGAAAAAAATTATAACCATCAATAAAATTATAGGTTAAAAGCTTATGTGTCAAGAGATAATACATGTGTATTTAATGCCAGGAATGGCTGCGAGTCCTAAAATTTTCGAACATATTAAGTTACCAGAGAATCAATTTAAAATTCATTATTTAGAATGGATTATACCTGTTGACAAAGAACCTATAAGCGAATATGCTTTACGCCTTTCAAAAGATATTGAACACGACAATATTGTGCTACTTGGAGTGTCGTTTGGAGGTGTACTAGTTCAAGAAATTAATAAGCACATTAAAGTTAGAAAACTCATTATTGTGTCTAGCGTTAAATCGATGCGCGAACTACCAAAACGCATGTTAATTACAAAACTTACTAAAGCATATAAGTTAGTGCCTACACAACTTGCCAGTAATATTGATGCTTTTGCTAAATACGCCTTTGGCAGTAATGTTAATAAGCGATTAGAGTTGTATAAAAAATATTTATCAGTAAATAATAGTAAATATTTAAGTTGGGCCATTAAGAATATGGTGTGCTGGGATCAAGAAGATTACAACCCAGAGATAATTCATATTCATGGAGATAACGATGCCGTATTTCCTATAAAAAATATTGTAAACTGTATTACAATAGAAAACGGGACACATATTATGATTATTAATAAATACAAATGGTTTAATGAAAATTTGCCACGTATTATTTTAGAAAGCTAATCATTTTTTCTACCTTTAAAAAAACTTATTAAAAATGAAGATTATACAAAAAGCATTAGCGTTTGTGGGATTATTAAGTTTATGCGGATTATTTATTTATGCCCTACAAGATGCTCCTACCGATGAAAACTTTGAAACAAAGCTGATAAACGATTACAATGTTTATGCACTTCAAGTTCCGAATGATTTAAATTTTGCAGGCGAATTGATGCCTCTTAAAGATCCAGATATTTTGGAGCGCATGGATAGAGAGCTATTGGTTAATACCTATTGGCAGTCTAACGGACTATTAATGTTTAAGCGTGCTAAAAAGTATTTTCCAGTTATTGAACCTATTTTAGCAAAGCATAATATTCCGGACGATTTTAAATATTTAGCTGTTATTGAAAGTGGCTTAACAAATGCTGTATCTCCAGCTGGTGCTAGAGGTGTATGGCAAATAATGAAATCTACAGGCAGAGAAAATGGTTTAGAAGTTAATACAAATGTGGACGAGCGTTATAATCTAGAAAAAGCAACCGAAGTGGCATGTAAATATTTGAAAAAATCTAAAGAAAAATTAGGGTCTTGGACACTAGCAGCTGCTGCTTATAATGGTGGTAATGCGGGAATCTCTAGACGCTTAAAAGCACAAAAAGTTAGTGATTATTACGATTTATTATTAGGTGAAGAAACTGGACGTTATTTGTTTAGAATTGTTGCTTTAAAAGAAATTTTATCGAACCCTAATAAATATGGGTTTAATTTCAGAGAAAAAGATTTATATAAAAACATACCAACTTATAAAGTTGAGGTTGATACTGCTGTTACCAATTTTGCTAAGTTTGCTCAGAATTTTGGAATTAACTACAAAATATTAAAGTTGCACAATCCTTGGTTGCGTGAGCCACACCTTAATAATAAGTCCAGAAAATTATATACTATTGATATTCCAAAAGAAGGATATTATAACACTAAGCCATAAAAGCTAAGCTTTATATTTTATCCTCTTCTTTTTTGTGCTCTTAAAGAGCCACCAGCTCCATAATGTTGGTTTGGTCCAGCGGCACGTTTCATATTCTGCTTCATCATTTTTATTTGATCAGTCAGCATGCCTTGTTTATCCAATTTTGTAGCTTCAGTCAATAATTTTTGAGCTTCTTGTTTTCTGCGTTTAGAAAATGCAATACCGGCTAAATTAAGTTTTGCCATAGCCAAATCATGATTCATAGATAAGCCTAATGAAATAGCTTTCTTAAAATATTTCTCAGCTTCATTCATATTGCTTTGAGATACCATAATACCATGCAAGTAATTATAATAACCTTGTTGTTTTTTCACTAAAGCAGCTTCTGGTTTTTTAATTTTGTTCAACCATTTTTTAGCACCATCAAAATCTTGTTTACGTAATCTTAAAAAAGCCAATAAAATAAATTCGTTTTTAAAATATAAGAACACAAAAATTAAAGACAATAGAATAAACATTATGCCATTACCAATATAACCTTCAGTAAATTGATAAACGGCATAGGCTATAATACTAGCTGCAATTATTAATTTTATAATTTTGTTGTACATGATGCTTAATTTGTAATAAAGTTAGATGCTTTTTATTGAAAACAATCTTTTCTTATTGTTTTATGAGTGCAAAGAAACTAAATTTTTATTAAAAATTTGGTATTCTTATTTAACAAAAATCAGTGATTATCCTAAATAAATAAAGGCATGGAGCGTTTTTTTACTTTTAAAATAAAATAAAAAATATTTTTAAAATAAGGTTTGCCAAAGTAATAAAGGCTTTGTATATTTGCCCTCGGTTTTGAGGAAAGCCTAGAGTTTATAAAAATTACAATTTTAGATTTTAAAAATATAAGACAATGCCAAAAAGAACGTTTCAGCCATCAAAAAGAAAGAGAAGAAACAAACACGGTTTCAGAGAAAGAATGGCTTCTGCTAACGGTAGAAAAGTATTAGCACGTAGAAGAGCTAAAGGAAGAAAAAAATTATCTGTTTCATCTGAAACTAGACATAAAAAATAATGATTAACAATTGTTGATAATAAAAAGGTGTTACTTAAGTGTAACGCCTTTTTTTATATCTACTAAATAGTATTTTTGTAACAATTTTATATAAAACACAATACAATTAAAATGCCAAAAAATCCTAAACTAAAATCTATACTAATTATTGGTTCAGGACCTATTGTCATAGGTCAAGCGTGTGAATTTGATTACTCAGGAACACAAGCATTACGTTCTTTAAGAGAAGATGGAATTGAGACTATTCTTATCAATTCTAATCCAGCAACAATTATGACAGATCCGTCAATGGCTGATCATGTATACTTGTTGCCGCTTACAACAAAATCACTAATAAAAATACTTAAAGATCACCCACAAATTGATGCTGTTTTACCCACTATGGGCGGGCAAACGGCTTTGAATTTATGTATTGAAGCTGACGAGAAAGGAATTTGGGAAGATTTTGGTGTAGAAATTATTGGAGTAGATATTGCTGCTATTAATATTACTGAAGATAGAGAGCAGTTTAGAGAGTTGATGCTTAAAATTGGTATTCCAATGGCACCTCAAGCTACTGCGACTTCATATTTAAAAGGAAAAGAGATTGCTCAAGAATTCGGTTTTCCTTTAGTAATTAGAGCATCGTATACTTTGGGAGGGGCGGGAGCATCTTTTGTACATAAAGAAGAAGAATTTGATGAATTATTAACTCGTGGATTAGAGATTTCTCCGATACACGAAGTTATGATCGATAAGGCACTTATAGGTTGGAAAGAATATGAATTAGAGTTGCTTAGAGATGCTAATGATAATGTAGTTATTATCTGCTCAATTGAAAACATGGATCCTATGGGGATTCATACAGGAGATTCAATTACAGTAGCACCAGCTATGACTTTAAGCGATAGAACCTACCAAAAAATGCGTGATATGGCTATTCATATGATGCGTAGCATTGGCGATTTTGCGGGTGGTTGTAATGTGCAATTTGCAGTAAGCCCTGATGAAAATGAAGATATTATTGCTATTGAAATCAATCCACGTGTATCACGTTCATCTGCATTAGCAAGTAAAGCAACTGGATATCCAATTGCTAAAATTGCTGCGAAATTAGCGTTAGGTTATCACTTAAATGAGTTAAATAATCAAATTACAAAATCTACTTCGGCGTTGTTTGAGCCAACTTTAGATTATGTTATTGTAAAAATTCCACGCTGGAATTTCGATAAATTTGAAGGAAGCGATAGAACATTAGGACTTCAAATGAAATCTGTAGGTGAAGTTATGGGTATTGGGCGATCGTTTCAAGAAGCATTGCACAAAGCAACACAGTCGCTTGAAATTAAGCGAAATGGCTTAGGAGCTGACGGAAAAGAGAATAAGAATTACGATCAGATTATTGAAAAGTTAACTTATGCCTCTTGGGATAGAGTCTTCATAATTTATGATGCTATCCGAATGGGAATTCCTTTAAGCAGAATTCATGAAATCACAAAAATAGATATGTGGTTTTTAAAGCAATATGAAGAATTACATTTCCTTAATAATGAAATTTCAACATTTACAATTGATACTATAGAGAAGGATTTACTTCTTGAAGCCAAACAAAAAGGTTATGGAGATAGACAAATAGCGCACATGTTGGGTTGTTTAGAAAGTCAAGTTTATAAGAAACGTGAAGAAATGGGAGTAAACCGCGTTTATAAATTAGTTGATACTTGTGCTGCAGAATTTGAAGCTAAAACACCTTATTACTATTCTACTTTTGAAAGCGATATGGAAACCATAGATGGAAACCGTTATGCCGATAATGAAAGCGTAGTTACAGATAAGAAAAAAATTATAGTTTTAGGTTCAGGACCAAATAGAATAGGGCAAGGAATTGAATTTGATTATTGTTGTGTGCATGGGGTTTTAGCTGCTGCTGAATGTGGATACGAAACCATTATGATTAACTGTAATCCAGAAACGGTTTCAACCGATTTTGATACTGCTGATAAATTATATTTCGAGCCTGTTTTTTGGGAACATATTTATGATATTATTAAGCACGAAAAACCAGAGGGTGTTATTGTACAGTTAGGTGGACAAACCGCTTTGAAACTTGCTGAAAAATTAACAAAATATGGCATTAAAATAATAGGAACAAGCTTTGAATCGTTGGATTTAGCTGAAGATAGAGGCCATTTTTCTAAATTATTAAAAGAAAATAATATTCCTTACCCTCAATTTGATATAGCTACTACTGCTGATGAAGCAGCTGCAATTTCAGATGTTTTAGACTTTCCAATTCTGGTAAGGCCATCTTATGTATTAGGAGGTCAAGGCATGAAAATTGTTATTAATAAAGAAGAATTAGAAAAACATGTGGTTGATTTATTAAGGCGCATGCCTGGGAATCAGTTATTATTAGACCATTATTTAGATGGAGCTATTGAAGCTGAAGCTGATGCTATTTGTGATGGTGAAGATGTTTATATTATCGGAATTATGGAACATATCGAACCTTGTGGGATTCACTCAGGCGATAGTAACTCTTTATTGCCACCATTTAATCTTGGAGACTTGGTAATGCAACAAATTATTGATCATACTAAAAAAATTGCCTTAGCATTAAATACGGTTGGATTAATAAATATTCAATTTGCTATTAAAGATGATACTGTTTACATCATTGAAGCAAACCCAAGAGCGTCTCGTACTGTACCATTTATAGCAAAGGCTTATGGTGAGCCTTATGTGAATTATGCAACTAAGGTGATGCTAGGAGAAAAGAAAGTTAAGGATTTTAATTTTCAACCAAAATTAGACGGTTATGCCATTAAGCAACCTGTATTTTCGTTTAATAAGTTCCATAACGTGAATAAGAAACTAGGCCCAGAAATGAAAAGTACTGGCGAAAGCATTTTGTTTATTGACAGTTTAAAAGACGATCAATTTTATGATTTATATTCTAGACGAAAAATGTATTTGAGTAAATAAAAATATTTGTTTAAAATTATAATAAAAAAGCCGCTTTATAGCGGCTTTTTTTATTGGCAAATAACAAAGTAATACCTTTATTTGATTATCAATTTTATAGGTTTATTACTTATATCATACAAATTTTTATGAAATTAACAGAAAACCTTACTAAAAGTAAGGTTTTAGCTTATTTGAGTATCATTTTTAAGTAGTAATTTTGAGAAGAATACTTTTTCTAACTAAAAAATTATACATAATGAAAATTAAATCTTTTTTAATAATAATGATTGGCCTATTGAGTTTAAGCTTTGAAGCTCAGGTTAGTACGCCAAGCGGGACAATAAACGCAACAACAAACCCTTCTACAGGAAATGTTGGTATAGGGACATCTACGCCAAATTCTAAATTAGAAGTTGTAGGTGATTTAAAAGCAACTTACGGAATATTTCCAGGTAGAGAACTTAATTACGAAACTTTTATAGATTGGAACGATGTTCAAGAAAAAAGTATTGTTTTATCTGCTGGAAAAACTATTCCAAGTTCATCTAATAAACGTCTTTTTAATATACACGATATATCAATGGATATGTGGGGTTCTTTAACTAATGGAACTATTCTTAATATGTATGATAGATCTGGTAAGAGTAGGTTTAGTGTAAGCGCATATGAAGGGAATGGATCAAGTTTAGAATTAAAAAATAAAAATGAAAATATTATTTTTAGAGCAAATGCCAATAGTACTAGTGGAGGCTATGTAGATATGCCTGATACTAATTCTAAGTTTATTATTGGAGGTTGGTCAAATGATCCAATTATAGCTACTCATAAATTTGTAGTAAAAGGAAGTTCTTTAATTCAAGGAAATATTATAACTGATTCTAATATTGGTATAGGGACTTCAAGTTTTTCTGATGGGAATGATACTTATAAACTTTCTGTAAAAGGAAAAGTAAGAGCAGAAGAAGTTAAAGTTTATAATACATGGGCTGATTATGTTTTTAACGATAATTATAATCTACCATCACTGCAACAAGTAGAAAGTTATATTAAAAAAAATGGGCACTTGCCTAATGTTCCTTCTGCTAAAGAGGTAGTTGAAAATGGTTTAGAGCTTGGAGAAATATCAAAAATTCAACAAGAAAAAATTGAAGAATTGACTCTTTATGTTATTGAACAAAATAAAATTAATAATGAGCAAAGTTTAGAATTGAAAAAGCAATCAAAAGAAATTGAAGAATTGAAAGCTATGGTTAAAGCTTTAGTAGAAAAGAAGTAAACACATTTATTAAACTAAACGAAAGAACTATACAAGAATTTATACAGGATATTCTTCTTTAATTTGCGAGGTCCAATAATATTAAAGATTAATATCCTTTATTTGAATTTTAAAAATGAAATTAAGTTCTCCGTAAACTTTCTTTTCAAAAATTGATATCAATTTGAGGTTATTACTATTGGCCAGATTTTTAATTTTTTTTAAATCACAATCAATTGATAAGATCATAAATACATTTCTATCATTTAATCGGTTAGATAATTGTTCAAATAAATTCTTAAAATAATTGAAATCTGTCCCGCAAAACCAGGCTTGTTCTTTAACGGATTTTGGATTTTTAGGATAATAAGGAGGATTAATGATTATATAATCAAAGCTAAATTTTGTTAAGTTTTCAAAAAGATTAGAATGAATACATGTTATTGGTAAATTGTTTTCAATTGAGGCCTTTTGAAGATATTCTAGAGCTGTTTCATTAATATCTGATGCAATTACATTAGCTCCTTTTTTATTTGCAAACAATGATATAATGCCACTACCACAACCTAATTCTAATACATTTTTTTCTTTTAAATCAAGTGTATCAATAAAATCTAATAGAATTTTTGTGCTAAAAGTTAAGTGAGGTGGGAATACATCAGGATGAACAATGACACTAATCTCTTTGTATTTATACGTTCTCGATTTTCTATAATAAAATTTTAACCCTGTTTTTAATAGTGGATTTGCGATTCGTTTTATTAGAGTTCTTAAAGATGCCATTATTCAGAATAAAAACCTTGAATTTCAGGTTGCCTGTATTTCCATATTTTATGTAATATCTTTATTTCATATGGAAATTTATACCATCCATATTTAAAACGATATCCAGAAACTAACTTTAATAAACGTTTTTTGTAGCCTCTTATTCTAAAATCTGAAGCTGTTGGATAATAACCATTAAGAACAGTTTCAAAATTTTTAATTTTATCTACCATTTCTGGTGTTAGCCAAGGTGTTAAGGGGTTTTTTCGAAGATCGAATTTTTCCCATTCTGGATTAAGCCAATCTTCTAACTTTTTTGGAAAATTAAATCCGGCATTTTGAATTTGTTCATATAATTCTGAACCTTCTGTGGCAACTGGACTATAGAGATAGATTATTATTTCTGAATTGGGATTAATCTTTTTTATTTCTTTAATGAATTTTATATCGGAATCAATTTGATCCATAACTTGCCTTGGTGAATCTGCTGGCATCCCTAAAACGAATGAGAACTCTGGAATTATCCCAATAGGACCTAAGCGCTCAGCAAAATCCTTAATACTTTGCCCAGTTTGTGTTCCGCCTTTATTCATTTGTTTTAAGATATCATCATTGCCAGTTTCAGCTCCTAAAAAAATCATCTTACAACCTGCCTTTTTCATCGTTACAAGATCATCATCGCTGTATTTATTAATAGTATCTATTCTTCCTTCTCCCCACCAAGTAATATTATCATTCATAACTAGATTAGAAAACTCGATAACACGTTTTCTAGAGGTAAAAAAGTTATTGTCATGAAATTCTATAGCATCAATACCGTAATTGTCTTTAAAATATTTAACATCTTTATATACTGTTTGTGCTGATTTAGCTTTCCATCGTCCATTATAAATTGGAACTACTGCACAAAAAGAACAAGTAAAGGGACATCCTAAACTTGAATGATAAGAAAATGTTTTATCTCCCAGAAAAGTACGGCTTAGATAATTATTTAGGTTGTAAAACTTATTAAGATGAAGATATGGTAATGGCGCTAAGGTATCTTGTTCAAGTAGTTTCTCTTTTGGAGTTTGTACAATGTTATTATCATTATCTAAATAAATAAGATTTTTTATATTTTGTATGTTGTCAAAATCAGTATTTTCTAATGCATCTAAAAGTGAAGGGAAAGTGGCATCTCCTGGACCGTTAACTATATAATCGACAAAATTAGCTTCAATACAAACTTTAAATTGATTGGATGCAAAATAACCTCCCCATATTGTAATACATTTTGGGTATTGTTCTTTAATTTTTTTTGTAAAAGGAATAGCTTGTTTTAATTGTGGCCCAGGCATAACTGTTGAACAAAAATACTTGAATTTTCCAGTGTCAAAATAACTTTTAATTTTCCCCCATGGGTCACGCTCTAAATTTCCATCAACAAAAACAAATTCATATTTACCATAAATAGAAGCTCCGACTTGCAAAATAGAGTTTGGAATGCGGTGTTTTGCATTTGCACTTCTTGGATTGAATATTAATATTTTGTTAGCCATAATTAGAAAGCACTACAACATCTGCTACATGCAGGAAATAACCCGCCTGCTTTGTTTAAATCTCCTCTTAATTTTTTTAAAACCTTAGAATCCCAAATGTCTTTTAACGATTCGTGATAAATATTTCCCATTTCTAAATTATAACATCTTCCATGTGCTGGTATTACCGTCCCGTCAGATTTAATCATTAAACTAGAATACACAGCGTGACATTGTTTTCCAATAATTTTTTCTGTGTGTTTATAATATAATTGTAAATTTTCTTTTGTGTCAATCTCAGGAGAAAAATAGACTTTGAATGGATAACTCGATTTTTTTATAACAGAAACTTCTTCCAGCAAACGATTTAAATCCATGTTTTCCAAATTCAATAAATCCATATTAGAATCTGAAGCTGGATAGATGATACTCCAAGGAGATTTTTCATGTAATGCAGCTGATTCTTTTGTTACAAATTGAGTATGCATAAAGCCTACTTCATCTATAGGAAGGTATTTTAATGATTCTAGTAGTTCTTTTAAATATTCAATATTCCATTCTGTAATGGCGCAAATGATATTTACTTTCGGTTTTTTTGAACCATTTAGTAATAATTCTATTCCTTCTACAGCTTTTTGAAACGACTTTTTGTGCCCTCGAATTTCATTATGAATTTCCTCAGGACCATCTAGCGAAACATATACTTCATTAATACCTGAAGCAATCAAGTTTTGCGCTTTGTGTTTCAAGGTTAAAGCATTGGTTGTTATAGTTGTATAGAGCCCTTTCTTGTTGGCGTATTCAAGGGACTCAATAAGATGTGGATATACTAATGGCTCTGTGAAAGCATAAGCCAATTTTGCTTTTGGGTAGTATTTTGAAGTTTGATCTATGATTTTTTTTACTAAAGGTAAAGGCATGTTGATTGGGTGGGTGCCCACAAGATTCTGGGCAAAATTACTATCAAGATTTTTAGTGCCTACATCACACATTTTACAATGTAGATTACAAACATTATTTACCCCAAGAACTATCCATTCAGGAGAGAATAGATAATGACTTGGTAATATTTTTTTGTTTAGGGTCTTGATCACAAGAGTTGCTTTTATTTTATGAAAAATAAAAATTTTAATTTTAATATAGCTTTTAATTTATTAAATGTTAAGCTAAAACTAGCTAAATTAATTTTTGCTAGCCCCTTAAATTTTTCAAAATTACCATTTGAGAAATAAAAGCTTAATAATTTATATATGTTCTTTTCTTTATACCGCTCGTAATCAGCAATAGATATTTTATCAGTCTTTTTTAAGAAACCTAGTGTATCAATCAATTCATAAAAGCCATAGTCAGTATGGTTATTTGTTAGATTGGAGTTGTGCCTTACAATTTGAGTCAACGATTTATCAAGATAGTAGGTATGAGGAATTAATGACATCCTAATAACAAAATCTTGCATCCCATCAAAGAAGTATTCATTAATGACATTATTGTTGTTTAAAGATACACCTTTATTAAAGATCACACTAGAAGAATAAACAGGGGTATCGTTTTCTAATAAGTAAGTCAGTTTTATTTTTTGTGTGTTAACTGTTTCAGGAAAATGGGAATACCTTGTTTGTTTATTTTTGTATATAATTTCGACATTATGAAAAATTAGGCTTACAGGTTTATTTTTATCTATAAAATTTTTTATAGTTTCTAACTTGTGGGGTTTCCATGTGTCATCGGAATCCAAAATTGCTATAAAATCTCCAGTTGAGAGGCTAATACCAATATTCCAAAGTGTGCTAAGTCTTCCTGACTTTTGTACTCGATGATACTTCAGTTTAGTTGAATTAAAGTTTGAAACAACTTCAGCAGTATTATCTGTTGAAGCATCATCTATTATAATGTGTTCATGGTCTTCATAAGTTTGATCTATTACACTTTGAATCGTTTTACCAATGATATGAGCTCTATTATATGTTATCGTAACGATGCTAAATTTCATGAATATTCTTTTAGTGTTATGATACGATCGTAAAGATGCTTTGTTTCTTCTATGTGATGGGATACAGAAATTACTGTTATTTTCCTTTTTTTAGCAAAAACCTTAAGGTAGTTTAATGTTTCTATTTCAGTTTCTATATCTAGATTATTGGTGGCTTCATCCAGAATTAAGATTTTTGGATTATTAAGTATAGCCCT
The DNA here is from genome assembly GCA_947501105.1 of uncultured Flaviramulus sp. GTDB lineage: Bacteria > Bacteroidota > Bacteroidia > Flavobacteriales > Flavobacteriaceae > Wocania_A. The sequence goes on from CANMUP010000002.1 coordinate 306,131, forward strand.
AGCAATAGAAATACGTTGTAATTGCCCTGCAGATAAATTGCCAGCATCAGCACCTATATAAGTATCCAATTTATCTGGAAACTGATTGATTACTTTGTCGAGTTTCATGGAAATTAAAATACGATCAATGTCTTCATGGTTATTTTCTTCAGTAAACATCAATAAGTTATCCTGAATAGTTCCTTCATATATAAAAGGTTTTTGAGTTATATAAGTAAAAAGGTTAAAATACTCATGTTTGTTCTGCTTTGTTATTTTAGTCTTATCTAGATAAATATTTCCTTTGGATGGAGTTATGAGTTTAGCTATGATATTTAAAAGTGTTGTTTTACCAACACCAGATGTACCTATGATACCAATAAATTGACCTTTTTCAATTGTTATCGATAAGTCATTCAATATAGGTTTTTCATTTTCGTATGAAAATGAGACATTTTTAAGCGTAATCTCATTATTAAAAGAGATAGGTGAACTCATACTATTTGTTTTCTTGATTTCTTCAGATTTCTCCTCTATGATATCTAATGTATATAAGTGAGATTTTAGGTTAGTAAATGCAATATTTAATTTATTAATTGAAGGAACAGCTTTAAATATCAAGGAAGCAAACACAGACAAGAATATAATAGGTGTAATACCACTTAATGGGAATTTATTTATAGCAATGAATATCAAACATAAAAGCAAAACCAGAATGATTTCAGTTTGTTTGGAACTATTTATTCTTTTGGATTGTAAAACAGCATAACTTTGATTTAAAACCTTATTTGAGTTATTAAACATTTTTAGAAAATGAGTTACAATGCGAGGAGATTTAATTGAAAGATACCCATTTAAAAGATTGTTTAAATTACTTATGTTATTATCAAAATCCACTATTCGGGTTTTATTGATTTTTTCTAGGGTCGATTGATTATGTTTTCTATATATAAAAATTATACTCCCTATTACAATAGCTATGAGCAATGTAATAGTGTAATTAAAATAAATACCTACTAAGCCTACAATAAACAAAAGGATTATTTCAGAAACAATTGTGTTAATTGATAACAATACATTACTAACAAAGTCATTTGGAACAAATATTATGTCTTTAATCATAGATGACTTTTTTTGTTGTTTAAAAGTTAAATAATTGCTCAATAAATAGTGTTTTGATAATGACAATGAATATTCAGCTCCTAATTTGAATACCAAACGAGATTGAAATTTAATAATATAGATTCCAATAAAATTTTTTGCCAGAAAAAATAGGATAACTGCAACAATCAAATAGTATTTATTAATTACATCAAGATTTATCGGCAAAAAACTAATTGTATTTAATGTATTGTCTAGTAAAGAAATCATTAAGGGAATCAATAAAAAAATAGAAAAAACGTCTAAGATTAATAGAACAAGAGATAACAAGAAAAACCAAACAACCTTTTTTCTGTAGTTGTCAGGTATTACTGTTAGTACTCTGCTTAAGGTTCTATAAAAAATAAACATGCTTTATTTGTTACTTAAATTAATCTTTCTGAGCGCATAAAACCCTATTCCTTTATCATAATCTGAAAGATAAAGTACAATTTTATCATTAATTAATATAGGTTTAATTTTCTGGCTTTTATCGGAAGTAATGCATTTATTGTTGTGATATAGTTGATTCTCTATTACTTGTAATTTTTGAATACTTTCCGCTTTAAATGGAATCGATTGAGAATTTTCACCATTTTCATTCCAATAGTAATATGTTAATTTATTATTTGAGAGTATGTAATCATAAATTAGTATAGGTGTATTTTTACCTAAAAGATATTTTGAATTCAAGGTTTTGTTTTTTTTAAAGAACATAAAAAAGAAAACTGGAATTATTGAAATACCAATTACTTTTTTCCAATGTACTTGTTTGCTAAATTGAGAGATGAATATGATGAATAATGATACTAAAACAAACAGCCGAGCATAAGAGAAAGGAAACTTGCTTTCTATGAAAAAAGATAGTGGGTTTGAACAAACAATAAACAACAAAGCAGTAAAAAGGCCTTTATGAACACCTGAAAAGGTACTGTTTAGTATAGTAATAAATGGAAATATAAGTAAAATGAATCCATAAGTGCTTCCATATGGAGAAAACAAGATACAGACTAAGATCCAGTAAGAAAAAATAAAAAGAGTATTGGTAACCTTTCTTGTGATATAGTAACCTACTGTTATTAGTGTTAATTTAAAGGTTGTAATCAAGCTTGAAAACAAGATAGGGTTATCAAAAAGCGCATTAGGGTTTTCTGTCGAATCGAAGACCAACAATTTTTTCAGAAACATAAAAACAGATTGATAGTTGTCAACGAATGAACCTGAAATTTCTCCGTTCGATGCTTTTGGTAGAACAGTATGTAAGTAATAAAACCAAACGTCTGTACCTGAAAGAAGTAATGATAGAGCAAGTAGGAGCAAACAAGACAGTCCAAGATATAAAAAAGGTTTTAATTGTTTCTTTAAAATAAGGATGGCAAATAGTAATACTGGAAATACTTTCAAGAGTATGGCAAGACCCAGAAAAACGGACATTCTTTTATAGTGCTTCTTTTCATAAGCAATTAACCCTTCTGATAGTAAAAAGAACAACAAAAAATATACTTGTCCAAAAAGTAAGTTGTTTTTTATTGGTACTAATAATAATATAGGAATGAGGATTACATATTTGAAGTTTATTTTATAAAAGTCAAATAATCGGTAAATGCTTAAAGTTAATAGGATTATTGATATAAAATTGAATAGTATTTTTGCTTTTACAATAGTAAAAAACGTAAGCGGTAAAAAGAAAAAAGAAAGAAATGGTGTGTTGGGAGCATAGCTTACAAATATATTGTGAAACCCTAGATCATAGATTGCTTTGTTGAATTCGTATGGGAAATACAACTTATAACTAAATGTTCCATCAGCTAAGAATTTTGCTCCGAAGTAATAATTAGCAAAATCGTGTATTGGAAAATCAATAGCTTTAAAAATGTAAAAGCCGCAGACTAAAAGTAGAGGAGCAAAAGGGTAATATTTCAATAACCTGTTAATCATAAATTTTTAAATATAGGAAATTGAAATAGACGCATTTTTTGAAAAAAATATGATAGAGAAACTTTTAATACCCCAAAACCATAGATTATGCTCCTCCTGAAATTTATGGAGGAGGCCTCCTCGAAATAGTTTGCAGGACACGATATTTCACCAATTAAAATACCTTTATAGCAACATTGAGCTAGTAATTGATTGTCGAAAATGAAATCGTTTGAATTTTGTTGAAATGGAATCTCTTTTAAAACCTTTGAATTAAATACCCGATAACCTGTGTGGTATTCAGACAACTTTTGATTCATACATATATTTTGAATTAATGTAAGTATACGATTGGAAATATACTTATATAACGGCATGCCTCCTGAAATAGCATTTTTTCCCAAAATACGAGAACCAAGTACCACATCATAAACATTATTTGCAACTAAATCAGTCATTGCAGGAATAAGTTTTGGGTTGTATTGATAATCTGGATGAAGCATAACAATTATATCTGCATCTAGTGTTAATGCTTTAGTATAACAACTTTTCTGATTAGCACCGTAGCCTAAATTTGTATTATGCTCAATAATATGATTAATTCCAATTTCCTTAGCTATACGGACTGTATCATCATTGCTGAAATCATCAGTTAGTATGACGTCATCTACAATGCTAAATGGGATTTCTCTATAAGTCTGTGTTAACGTTTTCTCCGCATTATACGCTGGCAATATTACTATGATTTTTTTACCATTTAGCATAATTACCTTAGTAGATTTAATTCATTAGGTGATTTGTTACGTATATCAGATGGAACTTCAAGAGTCTTCCATGGTGCTATTTTGTCAACATCTTCTCGTTTGTACAAGTTTCCTAAATAATCAAACTCATGGTGCCTATGTGTTACAAAACCTTTCAACTTATCTGTAACTTTTTCTTTGGGTATTGACCATTCTAATGATAACCTTTCGATAGAAGGTTCCATAAATGAAATATAAGCGATTTCCATTAGAGTATGTTTCTTTTTATCTTTTATGGCTTTATTAGACCAAAGACTATCTTGTTTTCTTTGTAAGGACTGATTGAATTTTTCTAGAGAGTCATTTAAGGCTAAATAAGGTGAAAACCCATGAAAATCTTTTTGATCCCTAAATAATGGCTGAATATTTACTTCATGGCACCATATACATTTAGCTGGTTTTCCTGCCCTAGTATGATTAGGGTTTCCAGAACTTTTTAATTGACCATTAACGTCATATACACCAAATTTAAGTAGTCCGTTGGGCATGACCTCCATGGTTTCGTATTCTAAAACTGTTTTTGATATAGAATCTATTTCAGCAGATATGAATCCTTGTTTAAATTTGTTTGAATTATTTGAATAAGAAATAATTCGATGAAGATAGGACACACTTGAATTATTGATATACCCTCTTAAATTATCAAATTTATATAGAGAATAATAATCATCTAGTTTTTCAGGAATATCTACAATTTTATAATAGTGATAAGAACTACCTATAGTTAATGCCATGAACCTACCCAAGTCAACTGATTTTGTTTTTTTATATTCATCAGAATCTTTTAGTTTGTAATTTAACTTAGCTAAAAAAGATGCTGATTCCTTACGAAAACCAAGTTTATTTATATCTAATGAAATTAGAGAATCATTATAAGTTAATCCGCTAGGAATAGAATCATTAGTAATTGTCGAGCCTAAAAAAGATAAGCACCATTGCAAACCAATAACATTTTTTTCTATTGTATCATCAGGATAAGATTTATTCCATTTTAGGTTTATTTGATATGCTTCCTTTTTTGAACAATTCAAAAAAAGGAAGCATAAAAATGTAAGAATAAATATTTTTAGTTTATTCATGAGATAGCACTTAAATTTTATGATATTTCATTAAAGCCAAAGATAATATTGACTTTAGTTTTAGTTTATATTTTTTTACTCTACCGTGGTTATTTTTATAAACGTTAACTTCATTCACAATTCTACTAACAGCATAATCATAATATTTTCTAGAATAAGTTCTCTCAAAATCAATATCTCTATCAGTCGATGTTTCCCAATTGGGTTGTACTGTTATTTTACCTTCAATTTCGTTGTATAGTGAAGTTCCTTTTATAGGGTATGCTACCGTGATTGTAAAATGTGTTGGGTTTGCAGCTTTTAAATAACTGATAGTTTGATTAATGTCTGTTTCATCCTCACCTGGATAACCAACCATTATAAAAGTACCCGTTTCTATATCCATGGCATTTGTTTTTTGAATAGCTTCTTTTACAACATTCACATCTACACGTCGATCCATAGCGTCAATAATTTTTTGAGAACCACTTTCTGCACCTATCCAAATTCTAAAACAGCCAGCTTCTTTTAAAAGTTGCAATATTTCATCATTCAATCGTTCAGCTCTTGTAATGCACTCAAAAGGAATGATTGCATCCTGTTTTATTGCTTCCTTATGAAAGTTTTTTATCCATTTATGGCTTACAGAAAATACATCATCTACAAACCAAACAGAATCTGGCTTATAAGTGTCTTTCAATATTTTTAACTCTTGCGCTACTTTGTTGGCGGGTCGTCTTCTGTAGCTTTGACCATAAACGGCAGTGCTACACCATTTACATGTATATGGACAGCCTCGTTGCGTACTAATAGTCATAGAGCTTTTTCCATGATATGTTTTCCAGGTATCTAAATATTTTTCTACAGGAATCGCCGCTCTATTTGGTAGAGGTAGTTCAGAGAGGTCCTTCATTTTTATTCTTGGAAGGGTCTTTTTTAGTTCTTTATTTTCTAAATAAGCAATACCTGAAACTTTACTGTAGTCTTCATTGTTTATTATGGCCTTGTATAACTCTAAGGTTGTTTGTTCGCCTTCACCAATAATTAAAAAGTCAACCCCAGTGTTTAGATAATCTTCGCAATTGTAAGTTACATCAGGCCCTCCTAAAATAATTTTTGGAAAACCATATTTTTCCTCACTATTTAATATTTTGACTAATGCGATTACATTAATTTTAGTCATCAAATTAGTGTAGATGGCAATTATTTCGGGTTGTTTTTTAGCAATATAGGCAAGTTGTTTTTCTTTGGAATAAAATGTAGAATCATACACATGGTTTTCTACTGCATTTTCATTTAAGTATGAAGAAATATATAGTAACCCAAGAGGAGCATAAGGTTTCATAATTAATTGCTCCTTTGAATCTTCATAAAGATAATATGCATGAGTTAAAACAATGCTCATTTTTTTTCTAATTCAATTAAAAAATGATCCGCGTATTTAGCCCAAAATGTACCGGTTATAATTCTGTCAACACCTTTTAAAATAGGTAGTACAGGATTTTTTGCTAAAAAGGAATTTTCAAGATACGAGGGTGGTATTGCTAAACCAATAGGTTTTATTTTTTTTGTTTTATACAACGTCTCAGTTAAAGATACAATATCTTTAGGATTGTAATACCAAGTTTTTACATTAGTACCATCTACATTAACTATGATACTCTTTGATGTGTTTCTTCTTTTTGCCTTTTTATAATTTCCTTTTAAAAAAAAATAAAAACGTTCCCAAAGACAATTCTTAGGCATAATTATAAGAATAAGTTTTCCTTTTGGGCTTAGCATATCTGAAGATTCTTTAATAAAATCGCTCAATTGTTCATTTGACAAACAGTTCAAACCACCAAAATTCGAGAAAATTAAGTCAAATTTTTTATCAAATAAACCCACAGAAAGTGTATTGATATCTTGAGCTTTAAATGTTACATTTTTTGAACGCTTTTTTGCGTTAGCAACGGCTATCATTCCTTCAGAAATATCAGTAGCAATTACATCATGACCAAAACCCCCAAATTGTATTGCATCTTCTCCTGTACCACAGTTTATTTCTAATATGTTTAGCTTTCTGTTTGATTTTATAATAGGGTTTATATAGTTGAAGACACGCTGACGCTGTGCTTTTCCTATATTAGAAAAAGTAAACACTTCATCATATTGCTTTGACGTTGAATCAAAATTGCTAGGCATTGGTAGATTGCATGTATTTAAGTTGTGTTTTGAAAATAAAGGCAAAAACGATATAGTATCCAGATAATAATATGGTTCTTAAACCCATTCTTGAAACCTTAAAGGGGTTTTTAATAAATGTTTTAAAATACTGCCAAGCTTGACTTTTTCTATATTCTTTATGTGTATATCGGTGTAGTTTTTTATAATATTTGGAGTTGAACGAGCCTTTAAATAGCATAGATAAGTCATCAGAATCTGTCCAATTGGCTTTAAGTTTTAAATCGTCCTTTACTTTTTCGTAAAACTTTGTACCAGGTAAAGGGTAAGAAATGGAGATTCCAATATCATCTGGAACTAATTCTTTTATCATTTTAATGGTCTTAGAAATATCTTCTTTGGTTTCTCCTAGATAACCAAATTGAATAAAGAATGCTACCCGCACATTTTTTTCTTTCAACAATTGTGTAGCCTTATAGATTTGCTCCACTTTTGTTTCCTTATCCATAGCATCTAAGACAGTTTGAGAGCCACTTTCTGCGCCAACCCAAACTTCTTCCAATCCACTTTCCGTCAATGCGTCAATTGTGTCTTCCTTGAGTAATAAATCTACACGACTTTGCATGTAATATGAAATAGAGAGTTTTTCTTTTTTAAGTTCTCTATTGAAATTTTGAACCCAATTCGGTTTTAAACCAAAAATATCATCACACATCCAAAAACGATGTACACCATATGTTTCAGTAAGGTGTTTGATATGTTTTGTGATATACTCTGGAGAATGTGAGTTGTATCTAGTTCCATAAATTGGTTTAGCGCACCAATTACATTTAAATGGACAGCCTCGAGTAGTTGCAATGTTTAAAGTGAATTCTTTTCCGCTTCTAGCCCAAACGTCTTTATATAGATTTATATCAATTAAATCCCAAGCTGGTAATGGGAGTTCATCCAAATTTCTTAATACTGTACGCTTAACGTTTTTTAAGATTTTACCATCTTTTTTAAAAATAAGACCCTCTATTTTTGATGTATCTTCATTATTTTCCAATGTATCAACAAGCTCTTTTAATGTAATTTCTCCCTCTCCTTGAATTACGAAATCTGCTCCAGCAGTCAAATACTTTTCATAATGATCGGTAGAGTCTGAACTACATACAATAATATTACAATTTTGATCTTTGGCTATTTTTATCATTTCAAATGCGGCTTCACGCATAGTGGTTAAACACATTTTTGTTAAATAATTAAAGCCGTCATCGTAAAGAACAAACGTTTTTGGTTGTTGCGTTTTTAAATAAGGTTTTATGGTTTTTGGGTCATCCAATAGGTTTGTATCGAAAATGCCAACAGAATATCCATTTTCTCTCAAAAAAGATGCAGCATACATTGTTCCTAATGGAGGGTAAGGTGTTTGATTCTTCCATTGCTTAGCATCAAATTTATAATAATAAGAATGTGAAAATACAACGTCAATCATAAAAAAATGTATTTACTTCTAAATTACCGTTTGCTTTAATATCTTTTTGATATAATTCAAACAATGCTAGTATTCTACTTTCGTAAGAAAAACGATGGCCTTTAAAAATGCCCTTGTTTATCTCCAATTCGTTAGAATGTAATGATTGGATTTGTTCAGCTCTTCCAGTGCCTAACTTTTTAAGATATTTTTTACGCATCCAATCACCAAGTTTTAAGAAAAGTTTAGTTTGCAAAAGGTTTTCTGCAATGTTCTTTAAAATGGATTTTTTTACTACATCTGTTTTTTGTTCAGAGAAATGTATGTTAGGCAAATATTGTAAAACCCAATCTTTATTAACATTTATGAATTTTTCATATAAGTCATAATTTACTACAGGAATTAGTGTAGCGATTTCAATAGCAGTGTATATGTTTTGTTTTTTTATATAGAGATTATCCCAATCTATAAGAAAGTTGACACAAAAACTATTACGTGCAAATAGGCGCCTAAATGCTCCCATTAAGAACTTTGAAATAACAATATTCCCAGGTTTAGTAATTACGAAAAAGTCAATATCCGTAGTTTCATCCATATAATTTTTAGATAAAGTACCAGAAATCATAATGGATTGAACAAAAGGAAAATATTTCATGATATTAGCCATTTTCCTAGCCTTATTCATTTTTTTTTTGGCTTCAATATTACCTTTAAGCCTTCTTTTTACCCAATCGTAATTGTTTTTAATATTATAAATTTCATCGAATTTATAGATAATACCATTATCTATAAGATGTTGTAGCTCATCATCTAATTGTGCCTTAGATTTGGTTTTTGAAAATTTAAAAACCTCTTCCTTAGTAAGTGGATACTTAAAAATGGAAAAATATAGTATGGTTTTTAGGGTGTTCAAAGACTATTTTTTTGGGTTTAAAAAATCACTTCTTTTTAAGTTCAAAGTTAAAAGATACATTTATATTGCTAGCAATTTTACTTCGCACTACTTTTGGAATATCAATATCAAACTCTGATGCACTCGCAGTAAAGCTTCCAGATATTACGATGATATCATCGTTTATTGCTATTTCTACAGTTGTATTGTCAAGTTGTTTTGTTTTTCCATGAAAAGTTAATTGCCCATTAACTAGAAATGATTGTTTTTCTTTATTTAATTTCTCTAGTGAAAAACCAGATATTTTTCCTCTAAAAGTTGCTTTTGGATAGGTGTCAGACTCAGCATAATTCTCATTAAAATGCTCTTCCATTAAGGCATTTTTAAAGCGAAATCCTTTTACTAAAGCTAATGCAGCAAACTCACCATTAGCAGTATTTATTATAGCAGTAACAACACTATGTGAAGCTTTAACTTCTTCAAAAGACGGCACTGAGGCTTCAAAATTTATAGTTCCTGATTTTGTAATATACTTGGTTTGTGCAGTAATACTAATACTAATTAAAAACAATATGTAAATTATATTTTTCATAACTGTTAAATTTAATTCTTGATTAAAGATTAAAACAATATTTGGCAACTATCTGTTAAAGAAGCAATTATTGTTCCAATAATCCATCAGTTAGCCATTGTATCATTTGCTCGATTTGATTCTGTGGTAATCTTGGACCTCCAGCGGGCATAGCTCCAGATTCTCCAGCTTGTTTTGCAATTCGATCAAGTAAGCTATTATTTTCTACAGCAGTTTTTACTTCACTATAGGTGGTTAAGGGAATTGGTGCGCCATTTATTGGCGGATTGCTATGGCAAGAAATACAGTTATTATTAATGATGGATTTTACATCATTATAAGTAACTAGTGTAGGTAATGGCTGAGCTTCAATTAAATCATCAGTACTAATGCTAGTGCATCCTAAAAAAGTAAGTGATAAAAAACCAGATATTATAAATAATTTTTTCATAGTTATGGGGTTAAAAAACTCTACTTAAGTTAAATCCAAAATATATATCACCATCGCTCCAATCTCCAGTGCCTTGCCCTAAAAACGTATTGGTATTCATACCTTGAGCATTGGTGAAATGCATTTGAAATACATGTCCACCTGTTTCTAAATCTAAACCTATAGATAAAGGGTTTTTAAATGGAGAGTTATCATCTCTATTTAAATGCCAACCATAATCCATGTTTAGGGACCATCGTTTACCAAGTTTATAGCGTCCGCCAAAACCTAAAGCAAATTGAGAATTATCTTGTTCGCCAATTTTTACTTGGTTTTGATCATAAAATGAAGAAGTTAGGTTGTCATGAAAAAAAGTTGGAGCTAATTCTACTGAAAAATCAGTGCTTATTTTTCTTGATATTAATACTTGAGCGGTATATCCTAATCGGTGTTGAAACTCTAAAAGAGGTAAATTATTTTTTTCTAAAGCAGTGTTAATCAAAAATGAATTATAACCAACGATAGTAAAAGGAAAACCATTTTCAACTTGCCTTAATAACCTATACTTTGCTGAAAATTCATAAATTTTCTGAAAAGAACTTCTAGATACGCCAATATTGAAACCATCTGAAATTCCATACACAAAATTTAAACGTGTTACAGCATCATCTAAACCAAAAAAACTATCAAACCCATTTTCTATACTACCAAACCTATGAGCAACTATAAGGGTCAGTTCTTTTTTTGCGACAAGCTTTGTCGATTCAAAATTCACAATTTTTAACCCTTTAAATGCTGCAGTTGCATATTGTGGACCTGTAGGGTCAGAATCTATTTCATCTAATAAATCGTTTTGAGAAAAGATTAATGTTGGTATACAAATAGCAAGAAATAATAGTTTTTTCATTAATAAAAATTTAGTTAATTTAAATGTTTTTAAGCTACTTTAAAAGAGTACATTGATCTAGTTTAACCTGTTCTAATAAATCGTCATACCCAATGCAACGCCCTTTTATTTTAACTACCGAATTTATTTTTATAGTTTGATTTACAATATTATTGAATTGACAAAAAACCATATCGTTTAAAGTTAAATCATTTTCATTAACTTCAGTTATAGTCCCAGAAATTTCTATAGTCTGGTTAAGATATTTTTTTTCAGATTTAAGTGCATCAAGCTTAAATTCATCACTAATAGTTTGTGGAGTTAAAATGTATTCAGCTTTCTCTGTTTCAATATTTCTATGATTTTGATATATATATTGATAACCAATAACTACAGATAAAACCAATAATATCAGTAAAACTAACCAATTACGTTTACTTTTTCTGCTAATCATTTTAATTTGAGGTTGATGTTAATTATAGTCGAAGTTAAATATTTTTAATTACATTATTTACTAAGTGGTCGCATTTTTCAAATCCAAACTCAAATACATTTGGTTTTTGTGATAGTTCATAAAGGTTATCTTTTAGCATTTGCTTAGCACGATGCGTTCTAACTTTTACATTGTTTATTGAAATATCAAGACAATTACTAATGTCTTTTATTTTCATGTTTTCAACCTCACTTAGTATATACACAACTTTATACTTTTCTGGAAGTTCATCAATTACTTTTTCTAAAATCCATTTAGCTTCTCTTTGAATAATATTGTACTCAGGATTCATGCTTTTTGATGCTTCTACAAATGATTTATTACTATTAGTATTTGGATGAATAAAAACTTTTTGTTGTTTAGACCTTAGTACATGTAGTGCTTCATTTATTCCTATTCTAATCAGCCAAGTTGAAAATTCTGATTTTTTATTAAATTGATGAAGTTTCTCATAAGCCTTTATATATGTGTTCTGCATGATATCTTTAATAATATCCTCATCCTTAATATAACTTCGTATAACTCTATAAAGTTTTTGATTATTTCTTCTCATTAAAATTTCATAAAGCCCTTTTTCTCCACTTAAGACTTTTCTAATAACATCAAAATCATGAATTGTATTATTCTTATAGTCGTTTATTTTTATGGCTTTCATACTTGTTATTTTCCCTTTTGATGTAAAAATGGATAAATAGTTACAAAATTTTGTAACTATTTTAAGATTTAAGTATCAAAGGCACATAATAACTTAAATAACGAAATTATGAATGAAAAAACATTACTGAAGTATACCTTTGGTTTAGTGCCTATTGTGGCAGGATTAGATAAATTTACAAATATTTTAGCAGATTGGAGCCAATATCTAGGATCTGGACTTCAAGAATTATTACCTTTTGATGCTTCTACCTTTATGATTATTGTTGGAATTATTGAAATAGCGGCTGGAATACTTGTTTTAGTTAAAACTAAAATTGGAGCTTTTGTTGTATCTGGATGGCTCACGTTAATAGCCTTAACACTTATTTTAAGCGGAAATTATTTAGATGTAGCGGTAAGAGATATAGTTATGGCAATTGCTGCTTATGTTTTGGCTAAACTATCAAGTTAACGTTTTAATTAATGGTTTTTGTCAAATTCGATTTTAGTATTTTGATCCTCAATAAGATGCAAATAATCTTTAATTTGAAATTCTGAAGAATTAAAATCATTAGACCTGTTTTTTGCATGTTCCTGTCTTGTTATGCTTCTTGAAAATCTTCGGATAGATTCTTTTGAGTTTAAAATAATTCCAGGTACAGGAACATTGTTTCCATTTTCATCTTTAGCCACCATTGTAAAATATGAGGAATTACAATGCTTTGTTTCCCCTGTTTGTATGTTTTCAGATTCCACTCGAACGCCAATAACCATAGAAGTTCTACCAGTATAATTAACTGATGCTTTTAAGGTAACTAATTCACCTACATCTATTGGGTTTAAAAAATCGACCTTATTAACAGATGCTGTTACACAATAATGCCTTGAGTGCTTTGATGCGCAAGCAAAAGCAATTTGATCCATTAAATTTAAAATATAGCCACCATGAATTTTACCACTAAAATTAGAGTGGGATGGAAGCATGAGTTCAGAAATTGTAATTTGAGAATCTTTTATATTTTTAAACATTTTATTCTTCTTCTGCACGTTTTATTATAGCCTCAGGGAGCGATTTTTTTGCTTTAGCACCCATTTTTTTAAGTTTTTCAACACTTGTAATTAAATTTCCTCTGCCTTCAACTAATTTATTCATAGCTGACGAATAATCAGTTTTAGCAGCGTCTATTTTTTTACCAACTCCTGTCAAGTCTGTTACCAAACCTTCAAATTTATCATACAATGCGCCAGCTTGCCTTGCTATTTCAATGGCATTACGTTGTTGTTTTTCATTATTCCACATACTATCAATAGTGCGTAGCGTAGCTAATAAAGTTGATGGTGTTACAATAACAATATTTTTTTCAAAAGCTTTATTATAAATACTGTTATCTTCATTTACAACAATCGCGAAAGCGGGCTCTATGGGTATAAACATTAAAACAAAATCTGGCGATTCTATATCGTATAAGTCTTGATAGTTTTTTTCTGAAAGCTGATCGACATGTTTTTTTATCGAATTAACATGCGCCTTTAAAAATGATGATTTTTCATCCTCATCTGCATTAACCAAACGCTCATAATCTGTTAATGATACTTTACTATCAATAATCATTTTTTTACCATCAGGTAGATGTAAAACGACGTCAGGTAAAACTCGAGAACCATCAGTTAAAGTAAAACTTTGCTGTACAAAATACTCTCTGTCTTTCTCTAATCCAGATTTTTCTAAAACACGCTCTAATACCAACTCACCCCAATTCCCTTGCATTTTACTATCGCCCTTTAACGCTCGGGTTAGGTTTGTCGCTTCCTTTGTCATTTGCTGATTAAGATCTTTCAATCCTAATAATTGCTCTTTTAAGGCGGAATGCATACTGATGCTCTCCTTTTGAGTTAAATCTACTTTTTCTTCAAAAGTTTTAATTTTTTCTTGAAGCGGATTTAAAATATTCTTGATATTTTCTTTATTCTGTTCTGTGAATTTATTCGATTTTTCTTCAAGGATTTTATTAGCGAGTAACTCAAAATCTTTGCGTAGTTGTTCTTGACGTTCTTCAATTTCAGCATCACGCTTTACATTCAGCTGTTGTAAATTTTCGTATTCTGTATTTCTTCTAGCTAATTCTGTGCTTAAAAATTCTTTTTCTCGACGAATGTCTTCACGGTCATTTTCAATTTTATTTAAACTCTGTTTAAGCTCATTTATATTTTGAGTTAGCTGATTTTGCCTTTCTTCTAGTGTGCTTTTATCACTTTTGCTTTTTAGTTTAGTAATAGTAATACCAAGGTAAGCACCAATGCCTCCAGAAATAAGAATTGCTATAATAAGAATAAGGTTATCGTTCATTTAAAAATAGAAGTTTAACCAAAGATAATTTTTTTAGTTGGAAGATTGAAGTACCAAGTTATAAGTTTTTTAAGATATTTATATCTTCTATAATACGTTGAATTTCCATATCATTTGTACCGTCATAAATACCTCGAATTTGTTTTTCTTTATCAACTAAAATGAAGTTTGGTGTATGAATAAAATCTTGCATACCACCATCGCCTTGTTCAACAACGGCAAAGTAACTTTTACGAGCCAACTCGTAAATATGTTTTTTATTTCCAGTTGTTACGTGCCATTTTGAATCAATTACCCCTTTATGATTCGCGTATTCTCTGAGAACCGAAACGCTATCTATATTAGGCGTTACAGATAATGAGAGAAACATTATATCATCATTATTTAAAAATTCTTTTTGAAGAATAGCCATATTATTTGTCATTATTGGGCAAATAGTACCGCACCGTGTAAAAAAGAAATCTGCTACATAAATTTTGTTTTTATAATGACCTTGGGTTATAGTTTCTCCATTTTGATTGATAAGCTGAAAGTCAGAAACTTTATGATATTCAGTTTTGTTTCTTAAACTAGGGTCTACTAATTCAGGATTAATATGTGAAGGACTATATATTGGTAATATTTTTTTAGACCATAGGTTGCAAGACATTAAGCTGATTGATAGTATTAATAAAATACACCATGAGTTATTTAGTTTAAAAACCATACACTTTAATATATTTTATAAAATAGAATTGTCAATTTCAATATCTGCATCTTTCCAAGCGTTATCAAATTCTTTTTTAATTGTGTTTGCTTCTTTATTTTTTCCTTGAGCAATTAGACTTTTATACAAACCCATAAGAGACCATCCGTTTTGCCTTAAAATTTTTAAGTCTTCGTTAAACACTTTTTCAGCCGCCTCATATTTTTTTGCTTTTAATAAAACAGCACCTAAGTTTTGCCTTGTTGGAATATGCCATGCTGCAGGTTCTGTATATGTTAATCCATCTTCAAATACTACAGCCTTTTTAAGGTGTTCAATAGCTTTTGGAATATTTCCTTTCAATACTTCTAATTCACCAGATACTACTTCAAAGGCAATATTTGCCGAATGAATTGATGCATTATTTGCTGTAGCAACTAAGGTTTCTAATTCTGGATCTTTTTGTAGAGCTTCAATAGCATTCAATTCTTCTTGAGCTTCTTTAATATTACCCTTTTTTATAAATGCAATGCCTCTTGCATAATGACGAATAAGGTTTAGATGTTTAATATTTGAATTGGGTGCTGGTATACTCAAGATCTCATTCCATTTACCAAATCTGGTATACGCCAACATTGGTGTTGATGCAAAATCTTGTAGAAAAGGCATTTCAATAAATTCTCCAACTGGTACCTTTTCTGCTGTTTTTTTTGCTGCATCAATAGCTAAATCACTTGCTCCTAATAAGCTTGCAGAAGACCATAAAAAATGAATATTATGAGGATAGTAAGCAAGAGGATAAAGTCCTTGAGCAAAACACTGAGAAATATAATCTTCATCAGCTAAAATGGCTTTTTGGTTTGCTATTACTGCATCTTTATATCTTCCAACTCTAATATAAATATGAGATGGCATATGTACTATATGTCCAGCTCCTGGCATTAAAGAAGCTAATTTATCAGCACTTTTAACTCCAATATCTGGATAAGGTAACTCTACCATGTGGATATAATAGTGGTGCCCTCCAGGGTTTTCTGGTTCTAGTTCTATAGCTTTTTCAAGAGCAGCTTTAGCTTCTTTTATATTTGGAGAAGGATTACCAGAATCGTCCCAATAATTCCAAGGCACTGTATTCATAACAGAAGCAGCAAATAAGATTTGTAAGTTAGCATCATCTGGAAACTTATTAATCACATTAGCCATGGCATTCATATAATTGATGTTCAATTCAGCAATATCTTTATTTAAGTCTTCACTGTACCTAGCGGATAATGCTTTAATAACAGCTTGTTCTTTTAAGCTTGTTTTTGGTGCTAATTGTTTGGCTTTAGCAATTGCTTTATTAATTTTAATTAAGCGTTCTTCTGGAGGTAAAGGGTCATTAATATTTGGACCAAGAGTAAAAGCTTGTCCCCAATACGACATAGCGGAATTAGGGTCTAAGCGTGCAGCCTCCAAAAACGAGCGATGTGCTTCAGCATGATTAAAAGCGTATGATAATTTCATGCCTTGATTAAAGAAAGCCTGAGCTCTATCATTTTTAGTGCTAATTGGAAAATGCAGATTTCCTAGGTTCTTAAAAAGAGGAGATATTTGTTTTGTAGTATCAATGTTTTCTAATAAAAAATTAGCTGGAGTACATTTAACAAAATTCATTGCTAATTTAGGCTCTGGTATAGGCGTTTTATTTAAAATTGGACTTAAAATAAAAAAGGTTGCTATAAGTATAATTGCAGTACTTATAATAATGATTGGTTTTAATTTCATATTAAATGGTTTAATATTAACGTTTTACTAGATAGCTTGTTTAAGGAACTTTTTCCCTTCTGCTATTTCGGGTCTATCACTATTAGAGTTTTTAGTTAATTCAATAAGTTGATTAAAATATAAAGTAGCTTTGTTTAAATCTCCAGATTGTTTTGCAGCAATAGCAGCTCCATAAATGCCGTTAAATCTGTGTGGTCTTCCTTTTAAATCTTCTTCATAAGCTAATAGAGCTTCCTTAGGTTTATTTAATTCTAAAAGCATATCGCCAAGTAATTCTATAGCTGGTAATACATCACCTGGAGTAACAGGATGTTTACTTGTATGTCGCTCTATTTCTACTGCTTCTTGCATTAGTGCAAGACCTTCTTTTAACTCATTTTTTCTAAAACTCAACCACGCTTGAGATGTTTTAATTTGAATTTCAACTAGTTTAATTTGAATAGATTTCGTTTTGTCATTCTTTGCGATTAAATCTTGATGTAATTTTTTTAAAACTTCAATCTCCTGCTGAACAGTATTAAAATCATTTGTATTAACAGCTCCCATTGCTACAGCAAAATGATGTATGGCTTTTTGCCATGGGAATTTTTCCCAATTCAAATCTGTATCTTGTAATTTTAAATCTGCTGCACGTTTCCAGTTTTTATTTTCTAGCGCAAGCCTTGCAGGGATAGCAGTTAAAGGATAGGTTACTGCTGTTAACATCATGGGATGAAATTTTTTTCGCTCTTTAATTAAATTGTATTGATATTCAGCATTTGTATTATCTCCTTTTTGAAGATATGCATATACAAGATAATCTATACCATGTAATTCTTCAAAATAAGAACCAGTCAATGCAGCTGCTTCAGCATAGCACCTAGCACTTTCTGTTGATTGTATATTTGAATTTATTGATTCTTGCCATATTCCTAGCCTTGTAAATATATGCGAAGGCATATGTTGTGCGTGAGCTGAAGAAGGAGCAATACTTGCATAACGTCTCGCCGTTTCTAATCCCTTTTGAGCTAAAACTGGATTATCATAGTTATGAATGATGTAATGAGCAATACCAGGATGATTCGGATTTTCTTTAAATAAACCTTCAAGAATTTTACCTGCCTTCCTTTCATTGATAAAATCTTTACCAACACGATCTCTAGTTGAAAATAATGCTAAGGAATAAAAAATAGCAGCTTCGATATCCTCAGAATATTTTAGATGTATCTGCTCCATCTTATTTTCAAATCGCTTCGCTCTAGTTTGATGATCTATCGTTTCCCAATCGGTATAAAAAGCATCAATAGCATTTATATAATCTCTTTGCTTATCATCCATTGATAATTCTTTGGCTATTTTTAATACTGATGAGCCTTTTATTAAATCTTCTTTTGAGGGAGGAAACCAAGCAGCATGATAAATGCTCATAGCTACACCCCAATATGCCATTGGGCAATTAGGATCTGCATCAATAACTTTAACAAATGCTTTTTCAGACTCATTGTATTGAAATGAATGTAATAAAGCAACAGCTAAATCAAAAGCTTTTCTTGTTTCATAATTGCATGAGAGTGAAAATTTTAACTCTCCAAATTGCCCGTCTCCACATAATAGTAAGTCACCTCTTAAGAAATCTATTGAGGCTAATGCTGGATTAGGTTTTGAAGATTTGTTTTTGCAATTAGAGAATAGCAATAGCCCAAAAACTAAAGTAATAAGTTTTAATGAATTCATTGGAATCTAATTTAAAATTAGGTTAGAAAATCATTGGTAAATAAGGAGAAAGTTGCTAAAAAACTGATTTTCAATCACGTAAATGTAATAAAAAATTAAAAAAGATAGGGTAATTGGAATTACTTCTTTACTCTAAAACTACCAGTAGTTTCATCAAATTCAATTAAATCCTTAGGGAATAAAGTATTGAATGTTCCTTTTTCAATAAGATTACATGGTTTATCTGAAACGACTTTGTCTTTGGTCATAACAATAAGCTTATCGCATAATTGAATTGCTAAATCTATTTCGTGAGATGAAAACAAAATAGTCTTATTGGTTTCTTTAGCCAATTTTTGAAGCAATTTTAATATATACGCTTTATGATACATGTCTAGATGCGTTGTTGGCTCGTCTAAAATAATTAAATCGGTATCCTGTGCTAAAGCACGAGCAATCATCACCTTTTGTAGTTGCCCATCACTAAGTTCAAAGCATTTTTTAGTTTTTAAATCGATGATATTGGTTTGTTCTAGAGCTTTGTTTACAATAAATAAATCCTCTTTAGATAAATTACCCACCCAATTAGTATAAGGCTGTCTACCAAGAGCTACTAATTCAAAAACAGTAAGGTTTTTTGATGCTAAAGGTTCTGTGAGAACTAAGCTTAACACTTTGGCTAATTCAATATTAGAATAATCTTCTAGAGGTTTATTATTAACAGAAATACTACCATGGAGTTTAGGTTGTACGTTTGTTAGTGTTCTTAGTAAAGTAGATTTTCCGATACCATTTGCTCCAATTAAGCCAACTAATTCGCCTTTCTTTAATTTTATATTGATATGCGATGTAATTACAATTGATTTCTTTCTGGATATATATCCAATGGATAAATCTTTGGTTTTAAGAACAATATTTGGATTCACATTACTCATTAAAACATCATTTTACGTTTTCTAACTAATAACCAAATTACTACAGGAGCACCAACTAAAGAAGTTATGGCATTAATTGGTAATGTGTAATCGCTTGATGGTAATTGTGCAATACTATCGCAAATTAACATGATAATGGCCCCGAAAATAAACACAGCTGGTAACAGAATTTTATGATTAGAAGTACTGAAAATTTGACGAGTCATGTGCGGGATGGCTAAGCCGATAAAAGCAATAGGTCCTGCAAAAGCAGTTATAGTTCCAGCTAATAAACTAGTGGAAATAATTATGAGTAAACGACTTTTTTTTATGTTTAGCCCTAAGCTTTTAGCATAATTCTCACCAAGTAATAATGTGTTTAGTGATTTTATTGAACCAAGACAGATACATATTCCTATGAGATAAATTATAAATAAAATAAGTAATTCATTCCAAGAAAGATTACCTAAACTGCCAAACCTCCAAAAAATGAACTGTTGTAATTCTTCAGCAGAACTAAAATAAGTTAGTACATTAATCATAGCTGCAGTTATACTACCAAACATAAGCCCAATGATAAGAATAGCCATGGTGTCTCTAACCTTTGTAGAAACTATTAAAACAGTAAATAATACTAAAAAACTACCTAAACTTGCAGCAATAACAATACTCCATTTAGATATTAATATACCAGCCATAACACCTCCAAACATAGAAGCACCCATAATAACTAAAGCAACGCCTAAACTTGCACCTGATGTAATGCCTAGTACAAAAGGGCCAGCTAGTGGATTTCTAAATAGCGTCTGCATTAAAAGTCCAGAAATACCTAAGCCAGAACCAACAATAATAGCTGTAAACGCTTTTGGTAATCTATAATCTTGAATTATATACTCCCAAGATTGGTTATCTGTAGCATTGCCAATTAAACTATTGAAAACATCTTTTGTGGGAATGAAAACAGAACCTAAACTAATGTTTATAAAAAAACAGATGATTAGTAATATGACTAATATTAAAAAAGGTGTTTTATATGTTTTTGAGTCTAACAATTATTCTAAACGTTTAAAAAAGAAAGGCTTATAATCTTTTAATAATTCTGGATGAGAAATACTAATGATATCCTTTAATATAAGATCAGGGCGTAAAGGGCCTAATTCAAAATATAGCAGCCCACCTTTTGCTCCAATTTTATTAGTAAAGGTATATATATTATTATTTTTATAGGCCTCAAAAAAGGTATAACCCTTATGCTTTGCAGCCATTTCTGCTTTGGTATTAAAATTCCCTGCACCAATCCATAATCCAGCGTTTTGAGCTTTTTCGAATACATTTTCAAAATTTAATTGTAAGCTACCAATAGCATTTGAGTCTTTCCAAAGGTAGTTAGTATTAGCGTCTTCTAAATATTTTGCTACAAAACTTTTGCCACCAGGAATATTCCAAACGTCTTTAAACATAGATCCAGAAAAAACAACAGGCTTTTCGTTTACTTTTAAGGCAATTTTTTTGGCTTGTAAGTAGTTAGTTTCAATGTTATCGAAAAGGGTATTGGCTTCAGCGTCTTTATTAAAAAAAGCAGCAATAAATTTCACCCATTCTGCACGTCCTAAAGGATGTTGTTCGGTCCATGCACCATCTAAAACTACAGGAATTCCAAACTTTTCTATTTGATCTAAGGTTTTATTATTCCCATTAACCGAAAACCCAATCACTAGTTCGGGTTGTAACTCCAAAAGCAATTCCATATTAATTTCTAAGTCACTATTAAGGTCTTTAATCTTTCCATTTTCAATATGGGATCTTGTTTTTTCTGAAGAAATAAAATCAGTATTTGGAAAGCCTACAAGTTTATCATCAACATTTAAATATTCTAAGGCAGGAATATTAGTTGTAGACATTACTACTAATCTTTCAATAGGTATTTCAATAATAATGTCTTTCTCATTATGTTTTGGAAAATCTGAACCTTTTTTCACTAAAAGATAACGAAACGTTTCTTTACTATTAGGCCATGCAGAAGTAACAGTTATTTCTTTATGATTTTCATAGTTACGAATAGAAAACCCTGTAGCATATTTAATGTTTTGAGAAGAACTTTCTGATGGTTTAGTTAATATGACTTCATCACTTTTTTTATCCTTACAGGAGGTTAAATACAAAACGCAGAAAAGTAAAATATATAAGAAACGCATTTATAAAAATTAAGTATCAAAGGTCATTATTTTTTTTGTAATACAGTATACTTAAGACTATTTTTGAACCATTAAAATATTTTCAATGAATTTTTTGTGTTCTTGGAGCGGTGGTAAAGATAGTTGTTATGCATTTTATAAAGCTATTCAGCAAGGCAACAAACCATTGGTGCTTTTAAATGTTATGAATGAATTTGGTGATAGATCGCGCTCTCATGGTATACCTAAAAATGTTTTAGAAGCTCAGGCTGCAGCTTTAGATTTACCTATCCATTTTTTTAGTAGCACATGGACTGATTATGAAGAAAAGTACATTAAGAGCCTAAAGCAATTGGTTAAAGATTACCCTATTACGCATAGTATTTTTGGTGATATAGATATTGAATCGCATCGCGTTTGGGAAGAGAAAGTATCTAAAACAGCAAATTTAGAAGCTATTTTACCACTTTGGCAAGGCGATAGAAAACAATTGGTTCTAGATATGATTGAAGCTGGATTGGAAGCGATGATTGTATCTTGTAACCAAGTACTAGGCCCAGAGTTTTTAGGGCGCGTTATTGATGAAGATATACTTGCAGAATTTGAAGCTTTAGGTGTAGATGCTTGCGGTGAAAACGGAGAGTTTCATACGTTGGTAGTAAATGCTCCTTTTTTTAAAAATAGAATTGAGGTTGACATAGAAGGAATAGCAACATCGAGTAACTATAACTTTGCGAACTTGATTCTTAAAGATTGATTTCTGTGATGAGTTTTATGGATTCGTTTTCTCTCTTTAAATGAAACACATCACCGTAATTAATTTTAATACTGAATGAATCTTTCAGCGGAAGCTTTAAAGATTTGGAAAGTATTGCTCTTATTGGTCCAGCATGCGATATAACTATTAGATTTTGATTATTTTTTGAATGTGTAATACTCTCAAAAAAATCATGAACTCTTGATGCTAATTGCACATAAGATTCACCATTTGGGACAGCAACATTTACAAAATCAGCCATCCAAAGGTTGATGTCTTTTTCTGGAATATCGTTCCAAGGTTTAAGTTCCCAATCCCCAAAATTTAGTTCTCTTAAACGATCATCAAAAATAACGTCATCACTAAAATGTTTTGCTAATAAAGCACATCGTTTTAGAGGGCTAGATATAACTTTAAATGCCCTTTTTATTTGAGTTTTATTTGAAACAGATTCAAATTCTTCAGTATAATTACTTTTTAAATTTAAATCACTTTGTCCGTAGCAAACCCCTTTTTCAATATCAGGAGTGGTATGCCTTATTAAATAAATTTCCATAGAGTAATGACACTTAAATAAAAAACAACTTCGCATAATTGTTGAACGGCGCCAGCACAATCTCCAGTTTGTCCGCCTATCCATTTTTTAAACTTAGCTCCTAAATAGACTTTAGCTAAGTAACACGGAATTAAGGTTAAAAATATTAAAGGTGTTTTGAAAAAGAGTAATGGAGCCAACCCAAAAATTGCGCTAACAACAACCATGCTTAGCGTGATGCTTTTAGCTGCAGGTTTTGCTTTACTGTCATCTGTATCTCTTACATAAGAATGTGTATATATTAAAGTTGTTGCTATAAAACGGCTTACACTATGTCCTGCAATAATAGTTAAAGGAATAAGGTCAATTGGTGTTTCTCTTAAAGTAGAAAATTTAATAGCAAGAATTATAATTAATCCTGAAACCCCATAAGTACCTAAGCGGGAATCTTTCATAATTAATAAGATTTTCTCTTTTGTCCATCCTCCACCAAAGCCATCACAAACATCTGCAAATCCATCTTCATGGAACGCGCCTGTAATATATATAGTGGATACCATACTAAGTAGCAAGCTTATTTCAGTAGAAAAAATAAATGAGCAACCGTAAAAAACTAAAGCACCAATACTTCCAACGATAATACCAACTAACGAAAAATATTTAGCGCTCTTTTTTAAAAATTCAGGACTATGATCTACCCATTTCGGACAAGGAATTCTTGTGAAGAACATAATGGCTGTTAAGAATATTTGGATTTCTTTTTTCATTTTTTAGTTCTTTTCGATTTCACTACTAACCCCAGCACTTTCAAAACTTGCCATATTATTTAAAAAATCTACAGAAGCTTTTAATAATGGTATTGAGAGAGCTGCTCCAGTGCCTTCTCCTAATCTTAAACCTAATGATAATAAAGGTTTAGAATTAAGGAAATCTAGTATTTTAATGTGGCCTTGCTCATTAGAGTTATGAGCAAATACGCAATAATCTAATACATTTTTATTTATGGCTTGGGCAGCTAAAAGTGCCGAAGAGACTATAAAACCATCAATAACAATAATCATTTTTAACTCTGCGGCTTTTAAAATAGCACCACAAAGCATGGCTATTTCAAATCCTCCAAAAATGGACAAAGCTTCTTTTGGTGTTTGCGGTTTGTATTTTTTATAAACATCGGATAGAATGTTGCTTTTCTTATTGATTCCTTCAGAATTTAGACCTGTACCCGAACCAACACATTCGGCAACTGGTTTATTCATAAAATAAGCCATGAGTAATGATGCCGATGAGGTATTACTAATTCCCATTTCGCCAAACCCAATAGTATTACAGCCTTCAGAATGAACCATACTTATAATATCTCCAGCTTTTACTATGGCATTTTGACATTGTTGTAAAGTCATTGCAGGCTCTTCTTGATAGTTTTTGGTTCCAAATGCTATCTTAGCATCAATGATGTTTAAGTTGTTTTCAAAGTTATGATTAACGCCAGCATCGACTACCTTTAAGTTAATGTCGTTAGTTTTTGTAAACACATTTATAGCAGCGCCTCCGTTTACAAAATTATAAACCATTTGAGCTGTTACTTCTTGTGGAAAAGGGTTGACTTCTCCTTTTTTAGCAATACCATGATCGCCTGCAAAAACAACAATAGTTGGATTAACTATTTTTGGGTTTTCAGTATTTTGAATACATCCAATTCTAAAAGCAACATGTTCTAAATCTCCTAATGCTCCTAAAGGCTTTGTTTTTAAATCAATTTTTTTTTGAAGCGCAACTTCTAATTCTTGATTTTTTATTGAGCTAATATTTTCCATTGAAATTATTTGAGTGTTAATGGTATGCCAGAAACCATCATGGTAGCTTTATTGGCATGTTTAGCTATATGTTGATTCATCCAACCTTGTAACTCTGTAAACTTTCTACCAACTTCGGTTTGCGCATGTACACCCATACCAATTTCATTAGAAATTATAATTATTGTAGCATCAATATCTAGTAGTTTGTTGAATTCTATTTTGGCCAATTCTAGGCATTTTTCAACATCATTTTTGGTATCCACATAAAAATTGGTAAGCCAAAGTGTTACACAATCAATAACAACAACATCTTTTGTTTCTATAACGGAAGCTATGACTTTTTCTTCTTCAATTGAGGTCCAACGTTCATCTCTGTCAGCAATATGTCTATCAATACGTTTTCTGTGGTCATCGCCCCAAATACGCGATGTAGCTACATATTTTGGTGACTTAGAAAGTGATAAAGCTAAGTTTTGTGCATAACTACTTTTTCCAGAACGTTCGCCTCCTGTGATGTAATAAATCATGAATTATGTGTTGTTGATTACTGGTACAAAGATTATTCTTTTTTAAAGAATTACGCAATAAAATAGTTTTGATTCTAAAAATAGATAGTACATTTGCAGCGAATTTTGGTTTTGTTCTGTATTTATATGGAATGAATTAAAAGGGAATCTGGTGCGATTTTTTATCAAATCCAGAACTGTTCCCGCAACTGTAAGCTATAAGCTTCATGTTAAACTTCTTTGTCACTGAAGATTAATCTTTGGGAAGACCAACATGAAGACGCAAGTCAGGAGACCTGCCTAATTCAAAACAAATAAGTTAAACTTTCGGGATAAAAGTTTGCGTATGATAATCCATGCGATTCTCGAGTAATTATTCATTAAAATGATTAAAAAAACAAATGTTTTAGGCGTGCTGTGTTTTGGTATGTCTTTAATTGGGTTTGCACAACAGCAAGTCGACTCAACAAAAGTAGAGCAACTAGATGAAGTTGTTATTACCGATTCTCGTTTTGCCTTAAAACGTGAAAATTCAGGTAAATCTGTTATTAAAATATCAAAAGTTGATATTGAAAGAAATCAAGGTAGAACAGTTTCTGAATTAATTAATGCGCAATCAGGTATCGAAATTAACGGTAGTAGGAGTAATGCAGGCCAGAACTTAGGCGTATATGCTCGTGGTGGACGTAATCGTCAAGTTTTAGTTTTAATTGATGGTATTCAAGTCAGTGATCCATCTCAAATTAATATTGAGTACGATTTTAGACTTTTAAATTTAAATCAAATAGAGTCTATAGAGATCATTAAAGGAGCTGCAAGTACATTGTATGGTAGTGGTGCAGCATCAGCTGTTATTAGTATTACAACTAAAAAAGCCGATGTAAAAAAGATTAGTGCCGTTTTTTCTTCAAGTTTTGGAACTAATCAAACAGAATCTGACCAAAATTATAATATAGCCGATTTTAATAATAGCGTTGCACTAAGTGGAACGTTAAATAAGTTTACATATCGTACGGCATTTAGTAATCAGTTTTCTGATGGTCTATCGGCGGCAATTAGCGATACTAATGAGAAAGATGTTTATTCTAAATATGGAATAGATATTAATTTAGGGTATAAGTTTAACAAGGCTTTTTCTTTAAATGTTTATGGAAACTTTACAGATACAAATTCAGAAATTGATGGATTTGATTCTAATTTTAGTTTAGTAGATACTGCTGATGAATTTAATAATGAACAATATCGAGTTGGGCTCTCATCTAAATTTAAATACAGAAATGGTAGTGTTAATTTAAATGCTGCTTATAGTGAGTATGAAAGAGAGTTTATCTCTAGCTTTCCATCTACATTCAAATCAAAAAACTATGTTTTAGATGTGTATAATAAATATGTTTTTAATAAAATGTTCTATACCATTGTTGGTTTAAATGCTATAGAAAACAAAGCCATATTTGCTAATGATGTAAGATTTAATATTATAGATCCGTACGCTAATTTTGTGTATGTTTCAGATTTTGGTTTAAATGTTAACGCAGGAGCACGCTTAAATAATCATAACGAGTATGGCTCTCACTTTACATATAACTTAAATCCATCATTTACTTTTAAATCTGATGATGATCGTTATACAAAGTTTTTCGGTTCTTTTAGTACATCATTTATAACACCATCTTTATCTCAATTGTTTGGTAATTTTGGTGCTAATCCTGATTTAGGGCCAGAAGAGAATAGAACGATTGAAGTTGGAACAGAGTTTAAATTAAATGATAATTTTAGAGTAACTGGACTTTTCTTTAATAGAGAAGAAAAAAATACTGTGCTATGGCTTAATGGAGGGTATTTAAATGCAACAGAGGGCTTAAATGCTAGAGGTGTAGAAGTTGAAGTAAATACGACACCAATTGAAAAATTATCTATTACTGCTAATTATGCATTTACTGAATATAAAGAAAGTTTAGCAAGAAGAATACCTAAGCATAAAGCTAATTTGCAATTGGGTTACGATTTTTCAAAAGCGACTTTTGCATCGTTATCTTATCAATACACACACGATAGATTTGAGAATAGCTTTGTGCCTCTTTTGGAGAGTTTTAGCTTAGTTAATTTGTATGTAAGTCATACCGCTTTAAAAAATAAAATAAAATTCTTTGGAGGGCTTGATAATATCTTAAATGAGGATTATGAAGATGTACCAGGTTATGCAACTAAAGGAAGAAACGTTAGAATAGGTTTTCAATTGACTTTATAATGAGAGAATAAAGTCAATGCTTTGGCGTAAGCCAAGTTTATTAAGTGCCATCATTCTGCTATTTGGTGGCACTTTTTAAGTTTAAGGAATTAAATCACAGTACCAAACACCGTATTTTTCAGAGTCACTTTTACAAATAGAATCATCGTCAGATTTTGGCGCGTTATATTCCCGATATACTTTTTCACCAATGCTAAAATCAATTGGATTTTTAAAAATAGGGCCATCGAAACAAAAGGTATGAAATTCCCCATTTTCGCCACAGGGATCGACACCATGAGGTAAATTGTCTATAAAGTTTTCATCTATTATTGTTCCTACAAAATCTTCATTAAAATATTTAGAATTCGCGCAAACAATTATGGTTTTAAAACCTAAATTTAAAAATTCGTTAATTAAAGCTTTAGTGTCTTTTTTCCAAATAGGAAATACGGCTTTAAAGCCTTGCTTTTCTAATTGTTTTTCTCTGTAAATCCTTAAATCTTCAAGAAAAATATCGCCAAAAGCTGTATGCGTAAAACCATCATTTTTTAGTCTAGAAACGGTTTCTAGCATTTTTTGTTCATAGATTTCCATACTTGGCATTTCTGGAAGTTCTATTAAACTTGCAGGTATGTTTAAGGCTTTGGTTTGTGCAATTAACAGTTCTTTTCTCAATCCGTGCATAGAAACACGATTGTAATGACTATTAACTGTTGTTATTAACTCATCTATTGAGTAACTCTCATCTTGTAATAGATAGTAGAGTGCTAATGCGGAATCTTTTCCAGTACTCCAGTTGAAGTAGGTTTTATGTTTATTCAAATAGAGCTCTTTTTATTAAATCATCTGGAATGTCTTTATCAATATACATTTCATTTGAAAAAGGAATTAAATCTTTACTACTACCTGTGATTTTTATATTGTTCTCGCTTTTTGAACTTGCAGGACTAGAGAACTTTCCAGTACCATCAATTATGCTAATAGCTCTTGCGAGTAGCGGTTCATTTGCATCGCCTAGAACACCTAAGTTTCGAATACTTTCTGCTAAAATATTATTAGGTTCTGGAAAAAGTCCATTAAAATAATCTGTTGCTCCATTAACATTTAACGATTTAAAAATAAGGGGTTGCATAGCGTAAGTATGACTAGGATTTGCACCAGACCTACTAAAATTTGGTGAATCGTATAATGTCCTAGATGCTTGATATTTTCCAGTTGTAGAGGTTCCTATTTGAATAACATTTATATATGGGGATAAACTGTTAATTACTAATTCGCTTGCTGATGCACTTGATCTTGTCGTAAGAATAAAAACTCTAGAGAGGTTTAAGCTGTTTAATGCTGCTCCGTCATTATTATTTACAAATCTACTTATTAAAAACTCTGGGTTTTCATCTTCAAAAGCCTGTTGAAATTCAGCATTCCATTGTTCTGTACTAAAAATATCGCCAGTAAATTGTCCAGTAATCATGCTAGATAATAGTATAGCTGTATTTACTGAGCCTCCTGGGTTATATCGTAAATCGAGTACCAATTCGGTTGCATTAGCACTTTTAAACGCTCCAAATGTATCATTTAACTCTGCATTAAATTGATCGGTACCTGTAAATCCATTATACATTAAATAAGCTACTTTTGTACCTCCAACATCTATAACCTTATTTGTTAAAATTGGATTTTCTGTGTATTGTGCTTTAGATAGTGTAACAGTTTCTGAAGTGTTTGCTACAAAATCGTCTGTTGTTTCTGGTGTTCCACCATCTTCATAACTCCCTATATTGATAGTGTAATTATCTGTACTAGTAAGAGACCTCCAATTATCTGAAGTAAGTTGTGTACCATTAATTGCATAAAAGATATCTCCTCGTTTTACTCCTTGGCTTGCAGCACTTGTATTTGGTAGTACATATCGAACATAGCCATACCTATTAGTATCTGTAGGAGAAAAACCAAATATGCCAAATTCCATACCATTACTGGTAATAATGCCACTAAAAAGTTGTTCTAAAGCAATATAATCATCAACAATCCAACTAAATCTATCTACAGTCTCTCTTTGATGTATTAAACTTTCAAATAAATCAAAAGGAGAATTAAAACCATTTAAATATGTTGCATAATCGTCGTTTGATGGAAATCTATCATTTGCCAAATCTGGTACATCATCTTTGTATAAGTAGAAAGTGTTCATACCTTTCCATACAAAATCGTTTATCTGACTTGCAGAAATTAGATTGTCATCATTATCTTCAAAACAGCTTATAGTAGAAAAGGAAACTATAAGAACTAGGATTAGGGCTTTTAAATATCGCATAGCATTATTTTATATAAGTAGTCTATAAAACCCTAAATTTACTTACATTATTGTATAATAAAAAATAATTGGTTGAAATTGTTAATTCTGAATGTTAGACAATATACTTGGGTTTAGTAAAGCGGATTGTATTTTAGAATACACATGGAGGCTGGTACTCGCGTAAGGGATTGAACGGTTTGTTTGAGCTCGCCGACGCAGGAGGAAGCGAGTAGAGAAAGCCCGACCCGACAGGGTTACGCCCTAAGTATTTAT
The DNA here is from genome assembly GCA_947501105.1 of uncultured Flaviramulus sp. Classification (GTDB taxonomy): domain Bacteria; phylum Bacteroidota; class Bacteroidia; order Flavobacteriales; family Flavobacteriaceae; genus Wocania_A. Next base: position 336,527 of record CANMUP010000002.1, read on the forward strand.
TTTTTTTTATTTGTAATGTAACAAAACAAATACATGGTCGTCGTAATATCAAACGGCCTAAACTAAGCTGTTTTAAACTAAACCAAACCAAAATGACTCAAACAGAGTTTTTAAATATTGTAATGCCTTTTAAGGATAAAGTATTTCGTTTAGCAAAACGATTGCTAATATCTACTGAAGAAGCTGAAGATGCAACGCAAGAAGTTCTGTTAAAATTATGGAATAATAAAAAGAAGATTGCTGAGTATAAAAATGTAGAAGCCTTTTCTATGACGATGACAAAGAATTTTTGTTTTGATAAATTAAAATCTAAACAAGCACAAAATTTAAAAATAGTTCATAGTAATTATGAAGAAAAAGGAACACCATTACAAAAGCAAATTGAATTAAATGATAGTGTTAATTGGGTAGCAAAAATTATTGAGGATTTACCAGAACAACAACGCATGATAATTCAATTAAGAGATATAGAAGAATATGATTATGATGAGATTGCAAAAATGCTAAATATGAATAATACAGCAGTGCGTGTAAACTTATCAAGAGCAAGAAAAGCAATACGAGAAAAATTAACTAATACACATAATTATGGTATTAAATAATATAGAAAATTTACTAGAAAAGTACGAAAACGGTGAGACATCACTTAAAGAAGAGCAAGTGTTAAAAAACTATTTTTCCAGCGACACTGTGGCACCTCATTTAGAAATGTATAAACCCATGTTCGACTATTTTTTGGTAAACCAACAAGAACAATTTACTAAAGACGTGCCATTAAAAACTAAGCGTATATTTAATTACAAATGGCTATCGGTTGCTGCAGTTGCTGTTCTTATGTTGGGGGTTTATTTTAAAGATCCAGTAGTTGCTTCATACAATGAATATGCTTATGGAACTTATGATAAACCTGAAGAAGCTTTTAACGAAGTCACAAAATCTTTAGAAATGATTTCTCAAAGCTTCAATAAAGGCACATCAACCGTAGGATATTTAAACGAAGTAAACAAAGGAGCTTCAACACTTGAGTATCTTAACGAAGTTGATAACGCTACAAGTATAATTTTTAAAAAATAATCAATTAAGAAATAATGAACACAAATAATTTAAATACAAGAACAATGAAAAATAGATTAATAGTATTAGTAATGGCAATTATGTTATTACCAATAACAGGAATGGCACAAAGCAATATTTTTGATAAATATAGTGACAATAACGATGTGACTTATGTGAATATTAAGCCAAAAATGTTTCAAATGATAGCAAAAGCTGGTATTGATACAAGTGATCCTGAAGCTAAAGCTTTTATAGACATGGTAAAAAGTATCACTAGCTTTAAAACTATAGTAACAGATAACAAAGCTATATCTGCTGATATTGCTAAATGGGTAAAATCTCGTTCAGGTTCATTAGAGGAACTAATGGAAGTTAGAGATGATGGTACCGAAGTTAAATTTTATGTAAAAGAAGGTAAAGACGCAGACCACGTTAAAGAGCTTTTAATTTTTGTAAGCGGCATTGATAAAATGATGGAAGAAAAAATTGAAATTAATGGAAAAGAGCGTAAAATTGAAACCGTAGTGGTATCGTTTACTGGAGATATTGATTTGAATGAAATATCTAAGCTTACAGAGAAAATGAATATCCCTGGAGGAAAACATTTAGAGAAAAAGAATTAATAAGTACACAACATCAATCATGCAACGAACAATCAAACATATCGTACTTGTACTTATTTTAGTTGTGGCTTTTGTAAGCTGTAATAATAGTAAAAGTTTGCAAACTTATTTTGTAGATAACCAAGAGGCATCAAATTTTATTTCGCAAGATATACCTATATCTATGGTTAAAATAGATGATTCTAAATTTACTGATGAGCAAAAAGAAGCTTATAAATCTGTAAAACGGTTAAATTTTTTAGGCTATAGAGTAGATGGTACAGAAGCCGAAGTTTTTAAAGCTGAATTAGTAAAAGTAAAAGCTATTTTAAACGATGAAAAGTATAATGATCTTATGGAATTTAGTAATAAAGGAAATAAAATTATTGTAAAATATATTGGTACAGATGAGGAAGCAGATGAAGTAGTTATTTTTGGTAGCTCAAAAGAATTAGGTTTTGGAATTGTTCGTGTATTAGGAAATGATATGGATCCAGATAAAATGATAACCTTAGTAACGGCGATGCAAAATGCTAATGTTGATGAAAATCAAGTTCAAGATATTATGAATATGTTTAGATAAATTTATAGTAATGTTAATTAAAAAAGGGTTGTTTAAAATTTTAAACAACCCTTTTTAATTTTATATAAATGAGTATTACTTTCTTTTTTTTGAAATCCTGTTAACATAAAAGATATTGATAATAACTGCTAAAAAAATAATGGTAAGTATGGTTAGAACGATAAAATTGTCAAGAATTTCTAAAATTCCTGTAACAAAAATACCTCCAGCCATTAAGCCACTTAAAGCCAAAGTTTGTTTATCGTTTAACATAGCAAATTATATTCCGGTATAGTTACTAGGAGTAATACGCTTTAATTCTTCTTTTATTGTATTTGAAACCTCTAAAGTATCAATAAAATTTGAAATAGAACCTTGATTTATTTTTGTATTAGTACGTGTTAATCCTTTTAAAGCTTCATATGGGTTTGGATAACCTTCGCGACGTAAAATAGTTTGAATTGCCTCAGCTACTACCGCCCAATTATTTTCTAAATCTTCAGCAAACTTAGATTCATTTAATAATAATTTATCTAATCCTTTTAATGTTGATTTAAAACCAATTAAAGTATGTCCAAAAGGGACACCAACATTACGTAAAACTGTACTGTCAGTTAAATCACGCTGTAATCTTGAAATTGGAAGTTTAGCCGAAAGATGCTCAAAAATAGCATTAGCAATTCCTAAATTACCTTCAGAATTTTCAAAATCTATAGGGTTTACTTTATGTGGCATTGCACTACTTCCAACTTCACCCTTTTTAATTTTTTGTTTGAAATAATCCATAGACACATAAGTCCATATATCTCTATCTAAATCAATTAAAATGGTATTTATACGTTTTAAAGTGTCAAACAAAGCAGCCATATGATCATAATGCTCTATCTGTGTTGTTGGAAAGGAGTGTTGCAAACCTAGTTTTTCTTGAACAAATTTACTGCCAAATGCTTTCCAATCAATATTTGGATATGCTACATGGTGTGCATTAAAATTACCAGTGGCACCACCAAATTTGGCAGCACTTGGGATATCATTTAATAAATTAAACTGTTCTTTTAATCGTACTACAAAAACTTCAATTTCTTTTCCTAAACGAGTTGGAGATGCTGGTTGTCCGTGAGTTCTAGCAAGCATAGAGATAGCTGACCATTCTTGAGATAAGCTTTTAAGTTTCTCTAAAACCGTTAAATATTCAGGGACATAAACATCGTTCATGGCTTCTTTAATACTTAAAGGAACTGCAGTATTATTAATATCTTGCGAGGTTAATCCAAAGTGGATAAACTCTTTATATTGAGACAAACCTAGAGTGTCAAATTTTTCTTTTATGAAATACTCAACTGCTTTAACATCATGATTGGTAACACTTTCAATATTTTTTATTGCCAAAGCATCCTCCTCAGAAAACGTTTTGTAAATAGCTCTTAAATCTTCAAAAATGTTATTATCAATACTTTCAAGTTGTGGTAATGGAATTTCGCAAAGCGCTATAAAATATTCTATTTCTACTAAAACACGGTATTTTATAAGTGATTCCTCTGAAAAATAGGGTGCTAGCTCGCTAACTTTATTTCTATACCTTCCATCAATTGGAGAGATGGCGTTTAATGATGATAATGACATGTTTTGTGTTGTTTTTAAGAAGAGGCAAAGATACTATTTTTGTGTAGAAGAATGAGATATGCTTTTTAGTTTTTTGGTTAATAATAAAATGAGTTTGAAAACTATAATCAACGAAGGTTCTCTTTTAAATAAGTATATTTATTGACAAATTTTGATAAAATGAAAAACATTGCTTTCTTAATTGTATTTATCATATCACAGGCTATAACAGCACAAAGTTATAAAAAGTCCGAACCTTTTACACATACATATTCGATTGTAGCTCGAGATTCAGTTACTGGAGATATGGGCGTTGCCGTACAATCTCATTGGTTTAGTGTTGGTAGTGTTGTTACATATGGTAAAGCAGGCGTTGGTGTTGTGGCTACACAATCGTTAGTTAACCCTAGTTACGGACCAAAAGGATTGACTCTTATGGGCGAAGGATTATCGCCAGAACAAGCATTGAAAGCTTTGATTGAAAATGATGAAGGTGAAATGTATAGACAGGTTGCATTTCTAAATAAAAAAGGAAAAGTTGCAACGCATACTGGTAGTTTATGTATTGAAGAAGCGGGACATAGACAAGGGAAAAACTTTTCAGTACAGGCAAATATGATGCTTAATAATACAGTTTGGGATGCTATGGCTAAAGCTTTTGAAACTACTAGAGGTAGCTTAAGTGAACGAATTTTGGCTTCTTTAAAGGCAGCAGAAAGTGAAAAAGGTGATATACGAGGAAAACAATCTGCAGCAATTTTAATAGTAAAAGGAGATGCTACTGGAAATTCTTGGGAAGATACTGTTATGGATTTAAGGGTTGAAGATCATAAAAACCCTATAAAAGAATTAGAGCGATTAATCAAAATTCATAAAGCTTATGATTTTATGAATAATGGTGATTTGGCTATGGAAGCAGGAAACTCTGTTGAAGCAGAGAAACTGTATCTTGAAGCCCAGAAGCTGTTTCCAGATAATATTGAAATGAAATATTGGTATGCAATAAACTTAGTAAATAATAAAGAGTTTGAAAAAGCAAAGCCAATTTTAAAGTCTATTTTTCTTCAAGATAATAATTGGAAATTATTGGTGCCCCGATTGGTAAAAAGTAAACTTTTGGTTATTTCAAAAGCTGAACTTAAAACTATTATGCAGCTTTAATTTTTTTTAAAATATGTCTCGCTCTTGCTTTAAAACCAGAGCTTTGCATCTGGAAATCACGTTCTAAGATTAGTGCTAATTCAGGGTGTACCCAATCGTAATCTTTTCCAAATAAAAAAAGCGTGTTCATTGAGTAGGCTTTTGGTGCAATTTTTTCATCATTAATCATATAATCAAAACAAACTTCTATAATTCGCTCTTTGTGAGCTTCAGTTAAGGCTTTCTTTATATTGTTGTTGACTCTAGAAGTATAAGATTTTGCTAAAAACTCGCAAATTTTAGCTACAGGTCTAACGGCAGAATCTAAATGAACTTTATGCATGTTTTCTGTAAAATCATCTAAGTAAGGAATTACAGTGTCAATATTATCATTGCACATAAACTCAAATACCCAAGCAGCACGTGGCGAAATTTTATCATCTACCATAAAAAGTATTTCTAATAATTTAGGGACTAAATCTGGGTTGCCCTGCATTAAATGGGCGTAATACAAACGTTTTTCACGCGAATGATTTACATAATTTAATTCTTCGTAGAGTTGCGCAGTAGTCAAAAGGTTTTCTTATTTTTAAGTTTCTAAAATTAGCAAAAATGAAAATTATAAAAAAGATTCTTTGGCTTATACTTATTGTACTATTATTATCTCAATTTTTTGGACCTGATAAAAATGAAGGTGATTTAGCATCAATAGATGCTTTTTTAGCAGAAACTAATCCGCCTGAGGATATAAAACTTATCTTAAAAGAAAGCTGTTATGATTGCCATAGCGATGTAACACGATACCCTTGGTATAATAATATAACGCCAGTTAACTATTGGCTTGCAGATCATATTAAACATGGAAAAAAACATTTTAATATGTCTAATTGGGAAGGGAATTCTACAAAACGGAAAGATCATAAGTTTGAAGAACTTATCGAAATGATAGAAGAGAAGACAATGCCACTAAACTCTTATACTTGGACGCATACCGAAGCTAAACTTAGCGATACACAAATAAAGGTTATAATAGATTGGGCGAAACAAGTACGGCTTAAATATAGTTTAGAACCAAAACCAGAATAGACATTTTTTAACTTCTGATTAAAAATCTAAAGATCTAATGCGAAAGCATCTATTAATCATCGGCTTTGTATGGCCAGAACCCCAAAGCTCTGCTGCTGGTAGTAGAATGATGCAGTTAATTGAAACTTTTTTATCACAAAACTATCAAATTACATTTGCTACACCTTGTACTAAAAGTGATAACGCTTTTAATCTTGAAAGTATTGGCGTAGCCCAAAAAAGTATTGAATTGAACGATTCAAGTTTTGATGTTTTTGTAAACAAGTTAAACCCATATATTGTATTGTTTGATCGTTTTATGATGGAAGAGCAATTTGGATGGCGTGTTGCAGAACATTGCCCAAATGCTATAAGAATTCTTGACACCGAAGATTTACATTGTTTAAGAAAAGGAAGACAACAAGCGTTTAAAGACGGAAATGCTTTTGATACGAAACATCTATTTAATGATACAGCAAAAAGAGAAATTGCTAGTATTTATAGAAGTGATTTAAGTTTGATTATTTCTGAAGCTGAAATGAAAATTCTTAAAAGTCAATTTAAAGTTGATGAATCACTCTTAGTTTATTTACCGTTTATGCTAAATGAGATTTCAAAAAAAAGCATAGGAAACATATCGAGGTTTAAAGATCGACAACATTTTATAACGATTGGTAATTTTTTACATGAACCCAATTATAATGCGGTTTTATATTTAAAGCAAACCATTTGGCTATTAATTAGAAAACAACTACCAAAAGCCGAATTGCATATTTACGGAGCATATGCATCACAAAAAGTAAATCAATTGCATAATGAAAAAGAGGGGTTTTTAATAAAAGGATTTACTGAAGATGTAAATGTGGTAATGCAGCAGGCTAAAATATGTTTAGCGCCCATACGTTTTGGTGCAGGCTTGAAAGGAAAGTTAGTAGATGCCATGCAAAATGGAACACCTTGTATTATGACTAATATGGCTACTGAAGGCATGTTTGGAAATTTAGACCCTAACGGATTTATAGAAGATAAACCCCAAGAATTCGCAAACAGTGCAGCTCAACTATATAATGATGAAGCTTTATGGAAAGCAAAACAAAAAAACGGGTTCTCAATAATTAATAATCGTTTTAGAAAAGTTAAACATCAACAAAACTTTTTAAATAGAATAGAAGAAACACTAAACCATCTTAGCGAAAAACGATTGCAGAACTTTACTGGGCAAATGCTGTTACACCACACACAACAAAGCACCAAGTTTATGAGTAAATGGATAGAAGAGAAGAATAAAAAATAATGACACTAAAAATTAAATTTGCTTGTTTAGCATTAATTATAATTTTAATATCATCTTGTGCTGTAAAAAAGCCACAAGCCATAAAAGTTGTTAAACTTACAGAAACAACTAAAAGTTGGAATGGAGATTTACTTCCTGCATATCCAGAAGGAAATCCAAAGATTACTGTTTTAAAAATAACCATTCCACCAAAAACAACGCTTCATAAGCATTACCATCCTGTTATTAACTCCGGTATTTTATTAAAAGGGAAATTAAAAGTAGTTGATATTGACGGAAATATTCTTTACTTAAAAGCAGGCGATGTTATTGTAGAACTAGTTAACAAAATTCACTATGGTGTAAACGAAGGCAATAAACCTGTAGAAATTGTTGTGTTTTATGCTGGAACTGAAGATTTACCAATAACAGTTCTTGAAAAAGATTAATTTTTTAATAATTCAATAACTTTTTTAATTCCAATCGTAGCATTTTCTGCTATAACTTTTAAGTTGTGTTTGCTATCAATGTTTGGTTTAGGGTCTATAAAATATATGGAAGTAACCTCAGGAACATAATTAATTAAACTTGCCGCTGGATATACTTGCATACTTGTACCGATAATAATTAAAATATCTGCAGTTTCGCAAATACTGATGGCTTTTGGTATCATGGGTACATCTTCACCAAACCAAACAATATGTGGGCGTAATTGATAGCCTTTTTTGCAAGTGTCACCTAAAACCAAATCGGTTTTCCAGTCTTTAATATCGTTTTCATCAAAAGTACTTCTAACTTTTAATAATTTGCCATGTAAATGAATAACATTAGTGCTACCAGCCCGTTCGTGTAAATCATCAACATTTTGGGTAACGATACTTATTTTAAAATTGTTTTCTAATTTGGCTAAACTATAATGCGCTGAGTTTGGTTCAACTTCAGACAATTGTTGTCTGCGTTGGTTATAAAAATCTAATACCAAATCTGGGTTTGCAGCAAAGCCTTCAGGAGTAGCAACCTCCATTACATCGTGTCCTTCCCATAAACCATCAGCATCTCTAAAAGTTTTTATACCGCTTTCGGCACTCATACCAGCTCCTGTAAGTACAACTATATGTTTCACTTTTCTATATTAAATTGTTTTCCAATTTATAAAAGCTTGAGAATCCCTAAGCATTTCAAATACATTTACACCAGTTTCATCATCTTCTTCTATAAAATTAATTAAATCTGTTTTTGCATAACCATCATCAATAAGTTTGTTTAAAAAAGAAATTGCATCATCATACTTTTTTTCAGAAGTTAGAGAAAGTAAATAGATTGAAGCACCCTCAAAAAAATCAGGATAGTTTTCAGTTATATGTTTTAAGAACTCAGTCGACTTTTCGTAATTACCTCTTTCTAATTCTAAGTTTCCTTTCATAAACGCTAAAAAATCATCATTTGTTTGAAATTCTAGTTGTTCTAAAATTTCTAAAGCACTATCATAATCATTTTCTAATACATAATAATCTACATGGTTTAAATATAGAGTTGCATCGTTTGGATAAGTATCTATAATTTCTTTTAAAGCCTTTTTATAAAGATCATCATTTAATTGATTGGCAATATGACTCTTCATTATTAAAAAATATTTTTCTTTAATAATGTCGCTCTTTAAGCTAGAAAAAAGATCATAGGCTTTTTTATGTTTTCCACTTTTATACAATACAATTCCATCAATCATTTTGTGAAATTCTTTTAATTTTTTTTCACCAAAGAGCTTTGATAATTTATTTTTTGGAAGTGAATTAATATACAACCTACTAAAAGTTTTGCTAATATTTTCACCTGTTGTATATATATAAATATCACCCAGTACTAGCTCATCATCAACTTCATAGACTCTATAATCATGATAATTTAAGCCAGCTTCTACAGAAAACAGTCTAAATAATATGTAGTATGTTTCTTTTACAACATCATATCTATAGCTTACAAAATCATAATAGTCACCATTTTCAACATTACTTATAAGTGTTTTGGGTAAATTTTCTAAGCCATTAAGAAATCCCTTTAATAAACTTTTTTGATAGTCATCCATTGACGAATTTTTTGTGTCAATGGCAATATTCTGACCAATAATATTGAAATCAATTTTGTCTAAATAAGCATCAGAATCTGAATTACTTATAGCAGAATCTATGACGTTTGCCAATTCTTCAACTCTAGTGTTATTAACAGTATTGTTTTCTATAATTTCTGATTGGGGAAAAGCTATATTGAATGAAAATAATAGAATAACAATTGCTTTGTAAATATTAGGTGTAGTCATTGGTTTGTATCTTTATAAGATAAATATAATTCTATTTTTATGATTGACATAAGTTTATTACAACATTTAGAAAGTTATTTAACCGAATCGCGTAAAGCCCGTTTTGATGCTGTTTTATCGCAACGAACTAAACATTTTACGGTGGCTACCGAGGATGTATACCAGCTACATAATACTAGTGCTGTAATACGTAGTTGTGATGTGTTTGGTATACAGGAAGTTAATATTGTGGAAGAACAGAATTCTAAACGCATAGATAGAGAAATTGCTATGGGTGCGCAAAAATGGGTTGATGTAAATAGGTTTCACTCTGTAAAAGATTGTTTAAAAGGTTTAAAACAAAAAGGGTATCAAATAGTGGCAACAACACCACATAAAAATGATGAATTGCTTGATGCATTTGATGTGACGAAAAAATCATGCTTTTTCTTTGGAAGAGAAACTGAAGGGTTATCTGAAGAGGTTATAGAAACAGCAGATTGTTTTTTAAAAATACCTATGGTTGGATTTACTGAGAGCCTGAATATTTCAGTTTCTGCTGCCATTATTTTGCAACATGCCACAGCTAAATTAAAGCAAACAAATGTTAATTGGGAACTATCTAAAGAAGAGATGCTTTTAAAGCGTTTAGATTGGTGTAAAAAAACAATTAAAAGCTACGACGAAATAGTTGACCGCTTTTATAATCCATAAAAAATTACGTAAATTTAAAACCCTAACTAATAAAGTAAAGCATCGTGTATATAATTCTATATATAATTATCGGTTTTCTTGCAATTTTAGTGTTACTAGCTTTAATAGCACCAAAGAATTACCAAGTACATAGAAGTATTGTAATTAATAAGCCATTGCCAGAAGTATTTCAATATTTAAAACACATAAAGAATCAGGATAATTGGTCACCTTGGAAAAAGAAAGACCCAAATATGAAACAAGAGTTTGTTGGTAACGATGGTGAAGTTGGATTTATTGCAAAATGGGATGGTAATAAAGAAGTAGGGCTAGGAGAACAAGAAATAATGAATATTGTTGAAAATGATAGGCTAGAAGCTAGACTTCGTTTTTTTAAACCTTGGAAATCTGAATCTGATGCTGTTACTAGAGTTGAAGAGGTTGAAGGCGAACAAACAAAAGTAACTTGGGGTTTTTCTGGAATCAATAAAGTGCCTGCTAATATTTTTATGATGCTTTATAATGTTGATAAGCATGTAGGTAAAGATTTTGAGGAAGGACTAGCAAGCTTAAAAGATATTTTAGAAAGGTAAATTAAAAAATTTAAGAATATGAAAAAAAACATGGTAGGTTGGTTTGAAATTCCTGTGACAAACATGGATAGAGCCAAAGCATTTTATGAGTCCGTTTTTAATATCGAAATTGCTATTCACGATTTCGATAGTGTACTAATGGGGTGGTTTCCCTTTGCAGAAGGAAAAGAAGGCGCCTCAGGAACATTAATTAAACAAGAATCATATATTCCAAGTCAAGAAGGAACATTGGTTTATTTTATGAGCGATAATGTCCAAAATGAACTCGACAGAGTCGAAAAAGCTGGAGGTGAAATTTATCAGCCTAAAACCGAAATTTCTCCCGAGCATGGTTTTTATGGTGTTTTTGTTGATACAGAAGGAAATAGAGTAGCAATACATTCTAAGACATAAAAAAAGAGGAAACAATTGTTGTGTTTCCTCTTTTACTTTTTATATCATTTAATATTACAAACGCTTACTTCTTCCTCTACTTAATAGCTTGTATTCTTCATAACATTCGCTAATAGCATCAAGTATTTGTAAATCGTTTGCGGTTTGTATAAAGCCTTTTGAATAATTACACTGGCTTACAATTTCATCTAAATCAACTCGGTCAACTTGAAGTAAAACGGTTAACATTTCTCTATCAAAACGAGAGGCTAAAAGGTTTCTTATTTCATCATCTTTTTTCATCTTTTTTAGCTTACGCAACTCATTTGGTTTTTTACCAAACATGCGGTATAAAAAATCTGCAGGATTAAAAATAGAACCTAATATTTTTGTAACGGCAGTAGGTTTTCCAGCTTCATAGCCAGTACTAGGTAAACCAGAAATACTATATCTGTAATTGTTGTTAATTGCAGGAACTTGCTTAATATCTACCTCCAAATATCCTGTTAATTTTAATTGGTTTACAACTACTTCTTCAAGTGCTAAAGCTAACTCTGTTAATTCAATTTTTGAGCTTCCAAACTTTAACCAGTCATTAGTAACTCTAACTTTAATGGATTTAAAACCTAAATAAGAAAAATGTAATGTATCATTCGCTTTCGCGGAAATTTGAAACTCACCTTTATTATTTGTTGTAGTTCCTATAACCTGATTAAGATTAACAATATTTACGCTTTCCAGAGGTTTATCATCAGCAGAGTTTATAACTACACCAATTACTTTACTAGCATCTTGTCCAAAACTAAATGCAGAGGTTAATATAAAAGTAAATAGGAATAAGTAGTTTTTCATAATGCTAATTCAATAACGCTAATTTAGCTATAAAAGTACTAAACAAAATAGTAACAATTGAGTAACGCTTTTTATTTTGACTAAAAATTAACAAAAACGTTTAATTTTTTGGCAAAGCACAATCAAAATTTTAACAAAACCTCGATGATTAACATCGAGGAATTCTTTTTCATTAATTTTAATTAACGTCTAGAGCGTCTTGGTCTTGACGATCCAAAATCACTAGATTTGTTTTCTGAACGTCTACTTGAGCTAGAATTTCCTTCTGAACGTCTTCTGTCACTTCTGTTTCCAGAACCTCCTTTTCTATCACTGCGTCTTCCACCACTTTTTCCATCACGCTTTCCGCCACTGCGTCTGTCACGTCTTCCACCGCCACCACGATTTTCAGAAACTTCAACATTTACAAAACGACCTTCATGTTTAAAGTCGGTAAAATGAGCTAGTACTTTCTCCTTTAATTCGTTTTCAGTATTAAAAAACGAGAAACTATCCTTTGTTTCTACTTTAAAAACATCATCTCTACCAAGGTTCAATTGCTCTTTTAAGAAGTCTTTTAACTTCATCCAATCAAAACCATCTTTTCCACCAACATTTATAAAGTAGCGCGTAGAATTTTTGCTTCCGCCAAAATCACGTCCACCTTCACGTCCACCATCTCTATCAAAAGAACCCTCAGCTACATTTAAGTTTTTAGATTTATTATAATAATTATAAAAACGTGTAAATTCAACAGAGAAGAATTTTTTAATTAACTCATCTTTATCTGTGTCTTCAAACAATTCATTAATACTTGATAAATGCTTATCAATTTCATGATTAACCTCTGTATTATGAATTTTATTGGCAAGCGACATCAATTGCACTTCGCAAATATCTGCGCCATCAGGAATGTCTTTTTTCTCGAATTGTTTTTTAATAATACGCTCAATACTTTTAATTTTACGTACTTCACTTTTAGAAACAATAACCATTGAGATTCCTGTTTTACCAGCACGTCCAGTTCTTCCAGAACGATGCGTATAAATTTCAGGTTCGTCTGGTAATTGATAATTTATAACGTGGGTAATATTATCAACATCAATACCACGAGCAGCAACATCTGTCGCCACAAGCGTTTGTATTTGTTTTTTACGGAAAGACGTCATAACCAAATCACGCTGATTTTGGCTTAAGTCTCCGTGCAAAGCACCAGCACTATAACCATCTTCAATAAGTTGTTCTGCAACTTTTTGGGTATCGCGTTTAGTTCTACAGAAAACCACCGAGAAAATATCTGGGTTAGCATCCGATAAACGCTTTAAAGCTTGGTAACGGTCTCTAGCATTAACTAAATAATACTCGTGCGATACTTGGTTGGTACTTTCATTTTTATTTCCAACAGTAATTTCCTGTGGATTGTGCATGAATTTTTTAGCAATCGTTGCCACTTCTCTAGGCATAGTTGCAGAAAATAACCATGTATTTTTATCATCAGGTGTGTGCGATAAAATATCGGTAATATCTTCTTTAAAACCCATGTTTAGCATTTCATCGGCTTCATCTAAAACAGAATACTGTATTTTAGAAATATCAACCAAACGTCTGCTAATCATATCTTTCATACGTCCAGGCGTAGCCACAATAATTTGTGCTCCACGTTTAACCTCGCGTGCTTGATCTGTAATACTAGACCCACCATAAATAGCCACCACGTTAAGTCCTTTACAGTACTTACCGTATTGTTTCATTTCGTTGGTAATCTGTAAACAAAGTTCACGAGTAGGAGATAAAATAAGTCCCTGAGTAGTTCTACTATCAACATCAATTTTTTCTAACATCGGGAAACCAAAGGCAGCTGTTTTACCAGTTCCTGTTTGTGCTAATGCGACTAAATCGGTTTCCGATTCTAATAAAATTGGGATTGCTTTTTCCTGTACCTCACTTGGTTTTGTAAAACCTAAATCTGTAATTGCGCGTAATAGGTCGTCATTAAGACCTAATTCTTGGAATGTGCTCATTCTTGTATAAGTATTCGATTATGTTATGTAGTGTTACATAAAGAAGCGAATCGACATACTTAACCTTAAACTTCTTGTAACACACCCTCACTCTGAGGAATTTAACTCACTTTCTGAGTTTCAAGCGGCAAAGATAAGCTTTTATTTGGATTATCAATTTTTGGGCGTTTTAACACGCTTTCCGCTATATCTTTTTAAACTGTCATTGCGAGGACAAAGGACGTGGCAATCTGTCAATTATTAGCTTCTAATAGAATTTAGTGTCTTTTTAAGTTTAAAAAGGATGCCGCTGCAATCGTTAACGCGTTTTTCTGCCAACGTCATTGCGAGGAAAGTAGAGATATGGCAATCTGTTTAGTATAAGTTCTGTTTTCTCTCTATTAAGTTTGAAAAAGAGAACAGCATTTATTCATCTTTTAACCAAATAGTGTCATCTTCAATTCGCTTAAGAGTTGAGTTATTTATAATTTCAAATGAAACATTGAAATTAAACTTAGACGATTTATTGAGTTTGATTATACCATTGTTTACACTGTAATTAGTTTCATAAAAAATATCTCCACCAGTAATTGAAATTGGACTTACTGTAAAGTCATCAACAAAATTAACAGATAGAATACAATGTATCTCGGGATTGCCTCCATTGTCACAATTAGGAATATTATACATATAGTTCCCATTAAGTTCAAAAGATGTGTCGTTATCATTATTTGAACAAGACACAAATATTAATGCAGAGAATAAAATAAAGTAAAAGTTTTTCATAACGCAATTAAAGATTCAATATATAATGAATATTACTAATCTTCTTTTAAAAAAATAGCATCATCTTGAATCCGTTTTAAAGTCTTTTCATTAATTATTATAAAAGAAATATCTTGATTATAACCAATATTTTTTTCTAATTTAATTTTATTGCCTTCAATTTTGTAATTCACTTTTATGGCAATATCACCATAAACAAAAATGTAAGCCTTTAACTCATCTATAAACGAAATAGCTTTAAAACAGTTCGGTTCAACCTCAAAACTACTACATTTAACAATGTTATCAGTAAACTGACCGTTAATATCAAAAGATGTGTCGTTATTATTTGAACAAGACACAAATATTAGTGTAGAAAATAAAATAAGGAGAACGCTTTTCATAACGCAATAAAGATTTATCTATTAGATGAATATTACCACAAAAGGTTGCGTTAAAAAGAACTACTTTCTCAAATTCCCAATCCGTTCTAACAACGTAGGATGCGAATAATGCATAAAAACATAAGCCTTGTGAGGCGTTAAATTACTCAAACTATTTTTAGATAGTTTTTTGAGCGAAGTAATTAAAGGTTCAGCTTTGTATGTGTTTTTAGCATAATCATCTGCTTGATATTCAAATTTTCTTGAGAATACATTCATAATCAATCCCGTAATTTCAGAAATAGGCGAGTAGAGTAACCCGAAAGCAATCAATCCAATATGGAAACTCGGTATTTCAACACCTAACGCTTGAGATAATAAAGGATTTGAAATGAATAATGATAAAATATAAAGTGTTAATCCAGTTAATAAAATTGAAGCAAACAGATTAAAAATAATGTGTTTCTTTTTGTAGTGACCTACTTCGTGAGCTAAAACAGCAACAATTTCATCATCATCTAAATCATTAATTAAAGTATCGTAAAGCGTTACACGCTTTTCACTGCCAAACCCAGAGAAATAAGCATTTGCTTTTGTGCTACGTTTTGAGCCGTCAATTACAAAAATCTTATCGAGTTTAAAACCAACGGTTTGGGCATATTCAGAAATGTTGTCACGTAAACTTCCAGTTTCTAAAGGCGTTTGTTTGTTAAATAAAGGCACAATAAGTTTAGAGTAAAACATGTTCATAAACAAAGTAAAAGCTGCTACTAGACCCCAAGCATATAACCAAAAATTTGCTCCAGTAGCTTGATAAAACCAAATAATTAAAGCTAAAATACCTCCTCCAATAAGTGTCATCATGAGCCAACCTTTTATTTTATCAAGAAAGAATGTTTTAACAGTTGTTTTATTAAAGCCAAACTTTTCTTCAATAACAAACGTGCTGTAATATGAGAAAGGAGTAGTTAATATATCGCTGCCAATCATAATAATTCCGAAGAAAATTAAAGCTATTACAATAGGGTTATCACTGTAATTTCTCGCTATATTATCAATAAATTCAAACCCATCAAAAAACAAAAAACCTAAGGTTAAAAGAATAGAAAACGATGAAGTAATTAACCCGAATTTGTAATTTGTGGCTTTATAATTTTGAGACTTTTTATATTCTGCATCATCATAAACATCTTGTAAATCTTTTGGAAGAGCATCATTAAAATGTTTAGCGTTTAAAGCATCCAAAACCTTATCAACTATAAAATTGATTATAATGATACCGATGATAATATAAAAAAGTGTGTTTGCTGTCATATGCTTTATTTAAAACGACGTTGTCGTTTGGCTTCAAAAATAAGAATTCCTGCCGCAACTGATACATTCATAGAATCTATTTCGCCTTGCATTGGGATAATAATATTTTGTGTCGAATTATTTAGCCAATCATTACTTAATCCAGTAGCTTCCGTACCAACAACGATGGCAGTTGGTTTAGTAAAATCTTGTGTATCATATTCTACAGATGCTTGTAAAGCAGCACAGTAAATAGAAATGTTATTAGCTTTTAAAAAGCTAATAATTTCTGCTGTGGTTCCTGTAGCTATTTTATTTGTAAAAACACATCCTACACTAGATCTTATGATGTTTGGGTTGTACAAATCGGTTTTTGGATTTGCAATAATTACAGCATCTACATTGGCAGCATCTGAAGTTCGTAAAATAGCGCCTATGTTTCCCGGTTTTTCAGGAGCTTCAGCTACTAAAATTAATGGAACGTCAGTTTTAAAAGTTAAATCATTTATACTATTTGCCTTAGATTTTGCAACAGCTAAGATTCCTTCGGTAGTATCTCGATAAGCCAGTTTTTGGTATACTTCTTTAGAAATCTCAATAATGCTTACTGGTTGATTTATTAAGTCGTTTACCTGTTCTAAAGAAAATAATTCAGGATAGAATAAAATGGTTTCCAATTCATATCCACCTTTTAAAGCTAAAGAAATTTCGCGTTTGCCCTCAATTAGGAATTGCCCATTTTTTTTGCGTTCGCGCGACTTGTCTTTTAATTGAGCAAGTTCTTTTACGTATTGATTTTGTATGCTTTTAATTTCTTTCATAGGAGAAAACAAAAGTAGTTGTTTTCTTGTAATTTTATCTTATTAACTTCGTCAAAGAATATAATCTTTCAAAATATATATAATGAAAAAAATCATCATTTTATTAGCCTTCACGCTAATACTTTCTTGTAAGAACGCAACTAAAGAAAATGTAAACTATCCTGAAGAAAACCTAGATGTCACAACTAGTATTTACCCAGAAAACATTTCAAAAATATTTCAGGCCCATGGAGGTCTTGATACTTGGAGCACTATGGAGAATTTGGTATTTGAAACAGAGCTTCCTGAAGGCAATGAAAAAACGACAACAGCTTTAAAAAGCAGAAAATCATTAATTGAAACTAATAAATTTAAGATTGGTTTTGATGGTGAAAAAGTTTGGTTAAAACAAGATACATTAGCTTATAAAGGAAATGCCAAATTTTATTATAATCTAATGTCTTATTTTTACGCAATGCCTTTTATTTTAGCAGATGATGGTATTATTTATGAGGATGTTGAGCCATTAGTTTTAGAAGGTAAGGAATACCCAGGAATTAAAATTTCTTATAACGCTGGAGTAGGAGAGTCGCCAGAAGATGAGTATGTATTGTACTACGATTCTGAGACAAATAAAATGACTTGGTTGAGCTATACAGTTACCTATTTTTCAAAAGAAAAAAGCAAAGAATTTCGTTATATAAAATATAGTAACTGGCAAACTATAGAAGGTTTGTTGCTACCCGAAACGTTAACATGGTATAATTATGAAAATAATAAACCAACAACAAAGCGTAGCGATTTAAAATTTATAAATGTAATTCTATCAAAAGAAAAGCCATTTGATGCTTTATTTGAAATACCTGAAGGCGCAAAAATTATTGAATAGTAACTTTAACAAAAAGCTTCGTAAATGTTTTACGAAGCTTTTTGTTTTTATTGATTCTTGAACTTATCTGAATAGCGTTTCCAGAGTTTAGTTTGGTGAGTGTCTAAACTTATTTTCCTGCCATCAATAAATGCATGAATTATAATATTAGTCCGCATATCTAAAGCATCACCTTCACTAATAAAAAGAGTTGCGCTTTTACCAGTTTCTATGCTTCCATAATTTGCATCAATCCCTAATATTTTAGCAGGATTTATTGTAATAAGTTGTAATGCTTGTTCTTTGGTTAAACCATGAGCAACTGTAGTGCCTGCATAAAAAGGTAAATTTCTGGAGTTCATGCGTTCCATTTGTCCGCTAGCTTGTAGGGCTACTAAAATGCCATTATCAACTAATAACTTAGCTTTTTTATAAGGTAAATCATAGTCATCATCGTCATTATTTGGTCTAGAATGTACACGTTGCAATAGCACAGAAACATTATTTTGTTTTAACAGATTTGCAACTTTATAAGCTTCTCTGCCACCAACAATGGCCACTTTTGTTATACCGTTTTCTTTTGAAAAATTTATAGCATCTGTAATGCCTTTTTCATCATTTGCATTTATATAAAGTGTTTTAGAACCATCAAAAACGCCTTGTAAAGCTTCAAAAGGCAAATTAGTTATAGACTCACTACCTTTATTATAAGCTTTACTTGCTTTAAAATAGTTAGTAACCTCGGAAACCTGATCTGCATATTTTTTATTTGCTTTAAGTCCAGGATCTTCTCCAAGCCACCAACGGCCTCTGGTAAAACTATTAGGCCAATTCATATGAATACCGTCATTAGTCTTTACAGTAGCATCTTCCCAATTCCAAGCATCAAATTGTACAACTGACGAAGTGCCCGAAATACGACCGCCTCGAGGTGTAATCTGTCCTAAAAGCACACCGTTAGGTCGCATAGATTCAACAACTTTAGATTCGGTATTATAAGCTATTAAACTTCTAATATGCGGATTCCATGTTCCCATTTCTGCATCATCATCTGTAGCTTTTACTGCATCAATTTCAACTAAGCCTAAAGTGGAATTTGGTAATATAAATCCAGGATATATGTGTTTGCCTTTTCCATCAATAATCTCACCAATACGAGCTATTTTAGTTAAAGCACTTCCAACGAAAGTGATTTTACCATCATCAAACATGATAAGTGAATTCTCAATAACTTTACCATTACCTAAATGAGCAGTAGCGCCTTCAATAGATATAGCTTTTGTTTGTTTTGGAGCAGGTGTTTGTTGTGCTATTACCATTGAAGAACACAATAACATAACGAATAAGAATACTATTTTTGAATTTTTCATTTGTAATATGTTTTTAGTGTTGGTAATCGTTATCAATAGAATCGCAGTGCAAATGCTCTTTTACCTTCTTTTTAATAGGTTGTGTTTTTAAGCCTTTATTTTTAGCTTGCATCATCATATTAATAAGCTCGCTTTTTTCATGCTTTATTTTTGAGCGTTTTATTTCATCTTGTTTTAAATCAAAATAAGTTACACCTTCAATAATAGTTTTTTCAGCTTTTGCATAAATAGATAATGGATTGTGCGACCAAAGCACAACATCTGCATCTTTACCGACTTTAATACTACCAACACGTTCATCAATATGTAATAATTTTGCAGGATTTAGCGTAACAAATTTCCAAGCTTCCTCTTCGCTAATACCACCATATTTAACAGATTTTGCAGCTTCTTGATTTAAACGCCGAGACATTTCTCCATCATCACTATTAATAGCAACAGTTACACCAGCATTGTGCATAATGGCTGCGTTATAAGGAATAGCATCATTCACCTCATATTTATAAGCCCACCAATCACTAAATGTTGAACCGCCAACACCATGTGCTTTCATTTTATCGGCAACTTTATAGCCTTCAAGAATATGTGTAAAAGTATTGATGTTAAAATTGAAACGTTCTGCAACTTTCATAAGCATATTAATTTCACTTTGTACATAAGAGTGACATGAAACATAGCGCTCTTTGTTTAAAATTTGAGCTAGTACATCTAGTTCAATATCTTTTCTATATGGATTACCGCTTTTTTTTAAGGCATCATATGCTTTAGCTCTTGTAAAATAATCTACATAAACTTGCTCAACACCCATTCGTGTTTGCGGAAAACGAACTCCGTTTTGGTGCCTAGTTTGTTTTACATTTTCTCCTAAAGCAAATTTTATAAACTTAGGACTACTTTTATAGATTAGATTATCTGCCGATTCTCCCCATTTTAATTTTATGATTGCAGACCGACCTCCAATTGGATTAGCAGAACCATGTAATATTTGAATTGAAGTAACACCACCTGCTAAATTTCTGTATATACCAACATCTGTTTCGTCAATAACATCTTCAATTGACACTTCTGCCGATGAATTTTGTCCACCTTCATTAATGGATGCCGCTGCAATATGCGAATGCTCATCAATAATGCCTGAGGTTAAATGTTTATTTTTTGCATCGATAACTTTTGCATTATTATCTGATAGGTTTTGCCCAATCTTTACAATCTTTCCATTTTTAATTAAAACGTCTGTATTTTCTAATATACCCTCTTTTTCGTTGGTCCAAACCGTTGCGTTTTTAAATAAAAGAGTTTCTGCTATAGGTAATGCTGAAAATCCATATGAATTGTTAGGATAGGTTATAGGGAAAACTTTTTCACTTTCAGCATCATCTTTTTTCATGGCTTCTTTAGAAATATCTTCTTCTTTTTTTGAATGTTTTGCAAAAAACGAAAACTCATTGCCGTTTGGCATAATTGTTTTTCCGTTTAGATTTTTATCAGAATCAACATTAGCTATAATTCTTATAAACTTTTGTTTTGTTGAATCTGCAGTTGTAAAAGCAATATTTACCCAGTCATCTTTATAAGCTATTTTAGAACCACGTACCTTTTCATTAGAAGTGATTTTGGTTTTTAATTTATTTGATTCACCACTTATAGACATTTTATAAGTTTGACTATTTAAAGAAAACTCATAATCACCAGTAATGTCTTTGGTATTCATGTTTTTTATAACATTTTGATTCCCTTGAACCCAATTTTCAAAAAGCTTGGTTTTTTTATCGAAAACATCACCAGAAGTAATTAAAAAATTAGCTTGATGTCCGTTTTTTAAAGAACCAATCATGTTAGATTTCCCTAATAATTGTGCAGGAATTGTAGTTAAAGCTTCTAATGCTTTTTCTTTAGAAAGGCCATGTTTTATAGCATTTAAAAGATGTGCTTTAAATGCATCAGGCGACTTTAAACTGTGAGTAGTTAAAGCAAAATTAACATTATTGTCTGCTAAAATTTTTGGATTAGCTGGTTTTTGATTCCATGCTCTCATATCTGCTAACGATAAAGTAGATGCTAAAAAAGCATTTTCAACATCGTAAGCTTTTGGGAAGTTTATAGGAATAATTAATGATGCATTAGTTGCTTTTATGTCGTTTATGCGCTCATACTCATCGCCACCACCAAGTATAATATATTGTACTCCATAAGCATCACCAACTTTATCGGCTCTTAAAATATTTGCTCTACTACCAGCATCAAAAATTTGAACTAAACTTTTGTTAAGGTTTAAAGCCTCTATTGATAAATCTTTGGTTTTACTGTGTCCTTTTGCATACCAATCGGCATCCAAATAAAGCTGGCGTAGTAAAGCCATACTTCCCATAATAGAACTAGGATAGGCTTGTCTTGACGTTACACTTTTTCTAAAAGAGAGGTACTGTCCCGAGCTTGCATCTAAAACTCTAGTTTCGTTACCTTCATTTCCATTTAGGGCTACTAAAGTTCCTTGACCTCTTACAATACCATCTTGAATGTGAGTATTTACAACGCCAAAACCTGCATTAATAAATGTTTTAGCCAATTTAGAGTCATATTTAAACTTATTTACTGCTTTATTTTCTGGCATAATATGGTCATTCCAATAGTATCCTGTTCTACTGGCATCGTACTGAGCAGTTCTACTATTGCTAGATGAACGTTTAGGTTTTTCTACACCAAAGCTAGAATACATGTCTATAAAAGAAGGATAAATGCTTTTACCAGAAACATCAATAATCACTGCGTTCTTAGGAACGTTAACAGACGCTCCAGAAGCTACTACTTTTCCGTTATGAATAAGCAGAGTGCCTTTATTAATAACTTGTGTTGGAGTAACAAAAATTTTGGCATTTGTAAATGCCGTATAGTTTGTGTTTTTTGCTTTTACGCCATCATTTTTAGGAAAATAATCTTGTGCATAAAAAGAAAAACTACACAAAAGTGTGATGATTAAAAAGTGTTTTTTTATCATTATTTGGTTAGTTAAAAATTATCTTTCTAAATATATAAATTAAGCGAGTAGTTGTATTGTATTAAATGTTTTTTAACATTTTATTATAATGATTCATTCTCAAAATAATTAACCAATAAAGCAACAACATAGCTGTAACTCTCCATACCTTTTTCTTGGCTATTGGCTTTTAAAAAATTGCTATAAAAGAGTTTAAAAAGGGGTTCGGTAGGGTTTTGATGTGCTTCCCAAAAATCACGTACTTCTTTGTAATTTTTTAGTATGCCTTTGTTTACGGTTTCTACAATGGTTTCGTATAAAGCTTCATCACGTCTATATATTTCATTCAAACAAAAACGCAACCCAAATGTATAACCAGTATATTTAAAGTAAATATCATCATTATTTATAGTAGCCAAAGCGCCAATAAAATTTGCCTCATTTTCGGCAGCATAGCCTAATTGATGTGCTATTTCGTGCGCTGTTGTTGTTGGAAATTTATAAATAGGAATAATAGCATCAACCTGAGCCTCGTTAGTTAACGGGTTCAGATATCCGCTAAAACCCATGTAGGTTAAAGGGTAGCTAAATAAAGATTTCTTAACACTTTTTGGCTGGTATTCTAAATGCGGAAATACTTGTTTTAAATTGTCGTAACCATTTTGGGTAATCTTGAAAACATCCGATTTGCTATATGGAATGTCAACTTTTACAGTATCATTATTCGTTATTTTTAAATGATAAGTATTCGATTTTTCAATTAGCTTTTTAGTCACAGAAACTAATTGTTCGGTAGAATAATCATGGCTTAAATTAAGATTTTTATGAAGCGGAAGTCTGTAATAATTTAAACCCCAACACAAATGAAAAGCAAAATAAAAAAGTGACACAACAGCAAATACATCAATAAACCATTGCTTAGTGTCTTTTCGCAATCGCTTCCTGTTTTTATACAACCATCTAATGGCGTAAATAATAGCAAATGCATAAATTAAATCGCCAAACGAAAATGGCAACCAGCCCAATGTATATCTAAAAATTTTCGCAATAAATGGGTACAATCCATTGCTATAATAACTTTCTACAAACTCTGGATAATGGGCTAACCATTTAACTATTATATATTGCGGAATCAGTAAAAGTGCAATACTCGTTTTCTTGTTCTTCAGCATCTTTCAAAAGTAATAAAAATTTGTACCCAATGGCATTTGTTTATCTATTAAGGTTTCTTCCTGCTTTCCGTTATATCTTTTTTTCGTGCCTCAAAAAAGGATGTCACTTCAATCAGGAGTAGCTGCCAAAATCTGAGCATTTTTGTTACCTTTACGCAACTTAATAAAAATAATAATGAGCTCAGAAATAAGACAACTTCAACCACAACAACTTTGGAATAAATTTGCAGATTTAAATGCAGTACCTCGCGCGTCCAAAAAAGAAGAACGCGTTATTGCCTTTATGAAAGATTTTGGCAAAAGCTTGGGGTTAGAAACCATTGAAGATGAAGTAGGAAATGTTATTATAAAAAAGCCAGCAACCGTTGGAATGGAAGACCGAGTAACTATTGTAATGCAATCGCATTTAGATATGGTACACCAAAAAAATAATGATACCGTTTTTGATTTTGACACCCAAGGTATTGATATGTTTGTAGAAAACGATTGGGTTAAAGCAAAAGGAACAACTTTAGGAGCCGATAACGGCTTGGGTGTTGCTACAATAATGGCAATTTTAGAAAGCGTTGATATACCACATCCAGCCATTGAAGCCTTATTTACCATTGACGAAGAAACAGGAATGACGGGAGCTATGGGATTAAAGGGAGGCTTACTTGAAGGCGGAATATTGTTAAACTTAGACACAGAAGAAGATGACGAAATTGGTGTTGGTTGTGCCGGAGGAGTTGATGTTACAGCTACTAGAAGTTATACCGAAGAAGATACACCTGAATTTAAAATAGGTTACATAATTACAGTAAAAGGTTTACAAGGGGGGCACTCAGGAATGCAAATTCACGAAGGCTTAGGGAATTCTAACAAAATTTTGAATCGTATTTTATTTGATGGTTTCGAGAATTTTGGATTGCGAGTTTCTGAAATCGATGGAGGTAGTTTACGTAATGCCATTCCGCGAGAAAGTAAAGCTATTGTAGCCATTGATGCTGTTCATGAAGAAGCGTTTTTACTAGAAATAGGGCAACAAACCAAAACCATTAAAAAAGAACTCAAAACTATGGAGCCTGATTTGGAAATTACAGTTTCTAAAACGGAGACTCCAAATAAAATAATGGATTTAGGAGTTCAAGAAGGTCTAACTAGAGCATTGTATGCAGCACTAAATGGAGTTTACAGAATGAGCGCAGACATTCCAGATTTGGTAGAAACATCAAATAATATTGCACGAGTTATTGTTAAAGATGGGGCTATTAAAATAGGTTGTTTAACACGCTCATCGGTCGAGAGTTCTAAAATGGATTTAGCAAATACACTTCGTGCCACTTTTGAGTTAACAGGATGTGAGGTTGAGTTTTCTGGTGATTATCCAGGTTGGACACCCAATATGGATTCTGCTATTTTAAAGGTAATGACTAAATTGTATGAAGATTTAAATGGAGAAAAGCCTCATGTTGCAGCTTGCCATGCAGGGCTGGAATGTGGTATTCTTGGAACTAATTACCCTACCATGGATATGATTAGTTTTGGACCAAACATAAAAGGAGCACACTCACCAGATGAACGTGCTCAAATTTCATCGACTCAAAAATATTGGAAATTTGTATTGGAGATTTTGAAGAGTATTCCAAAAAGATAATTTTATATTTTAAGCTTTTTATTAGTTTTTTCAGTTTGTCTATTTGATTGCGAATTTGTTTATCTACACAGATTTTTGCATTGATTTATACGTTTTTTTGAATTATATTTAGTGTTAATATTAGATATATGTTAATTAATTAATAAATTTTTTTTAGATTTGAAGTCCCTAATTATTAAAATTCTAACCTTAACTAAGTAATAGTTTAGTTCTTGAATGAATAAAGTAGCCAGTATAAATAATGAAGAATTTATTAGTTTAATAAATGAAGGCAATGTAGCTGCTTTTGAAATATTATTTAAGTTATACCGCTCAAAATTATTATACATAGCTTCACAATATATTACAAGTAAAGAAGATGCTGAAGAAATAATTCAAAACGTATTTATTAAGGTATGGTCAAAAAAAAATGTACAGTCTAATATAAATGGATATTTATATAAAGTTACTAGAAATGCATGTTTAGACTACTTGAGAACGAAAAAACAATTACTAAATATTGAAAATAATTTAAATCAATTAGAAGCTTCAATAAATCATACCGCTTTTTCAGATGACACAGCATCTCTTCTCATTGAAAGAGAATTATATGAAGCTGTATTGAAATCAATAGATTTGCTTCCTCCTAAATGTAAAGATGTATTTGTTAAAAGCCGTATAGAAGGCCTTAACCATAAAGAAATTTCCCAAAAAATGGATATTTCAACAAAAACCATTGAGACTCATATAACAAAAGCGCTTAAGCATTTACGAGTATCTCTACGCGAATTCCTGCCCTTTTTATAATTTTTTTTCACAAAAAACATTTTTTGACTAAGGGGTACCCTTAATTAATTACGTCATATATATAACTGTCAGATTATAATGAATAAAAAGCAATTATTAAGATATTTAAAAAACGATCTGGATTCTATCGAAAAAAGAAAAACGATAGAATGGATAAGAAAGAATCCTGAAAACCATAAAGTATTTAATATCCTCAAAGCAGAATACATCGCTTCAACATTTAAAGACGTTCCAAATAATAATAATGATTTCTTTTTTGAAAGGTTCAAAAATGCCATAAAAAAAAGAAAGCTTGACAAGTACTTATACGCTGTAGCATCTGTATTTATCTTGTTTTTGTTTTTATGGAATGCAAATAATCAGCCTTCTGCTATTAATAATAATACAGTTGTTCAGGATACCCCACAAATTAATAACAATGTGGCCTCTGAAGAGATTAATCTTATAGCGCATAGAGGTGATAAAAAAGAAATCTATCTTCCTGATGGTTCTAAAATCGTCTTAAATGCCGAGAGCAAATTAATATACCCAAAAGAATTTAATGATAGTATTAGAGAAGTTACACTTATAGGTGAAGCTTTTTTTGATATTAAAAGAAATGAGAAAAAACCTTTTATAGTTAATACTAATAGTATTAAAATAAAAGTTTTAGGTACTTCCTTTAATGTAAAATCTTACGAGAAAGATAAAAAAGTTGAAACAACATTGGTAACTGGTAAGGTGGAATTAATTAAAGATAAAGAAACTCCTATCGTATTAGCACCTTCTCAAAAAGCCGTTTTTTATAAAAAAGAAAATAAATTAGAAATTGAAGAAGTAAAATCTTTAGAGGTTGTAGCTTGGAAAGAAGGAAAACTGATATTTAAGAAAACGTCCCTACAAGAAGTCGTTCTTGATTTGGAAAGAAAATATAATGCAAAAATAATTATTAATTCTAAACACCTTTTAAACTATGAGTATACCGGTACCTTTGACAACTTAAGTATCGATGAAGTGCTTAAATTATTGACAATTTCGTCACCTATTAAGTACCATATCGAGAACGAGAAAATAATTCTAGAATAAATAATATTAATCGAAATAGTAAAATAAAAAAAGAGAATGCTGCGAACATTCCCTTTTTACGATTATCGTTATTATTCTAGTGAATAACAACTTTTTAAAACCAAGCAAAATTATGAAAAAAAATGACACTAAATTTTTGTCGCAAAAAAATCTTTTACGGATTATGAAAATTTACACCCTCTTGCTTTTTGTTTCTATGGCAAAACTGTTCGCAGTTGAAGCTAATGGACAAAATGTAACCATTAATGTAAAGAACGCTGAACTTAAAACTGTTTTTAATGAAATTGAAGCTTTAACCGAGTTTAATTTCTTCTATAACAATAGTTTAGTTGACGTATCTAAAAAAGTTTCTTTAAATGCAACTAATGAAGAATTAGATTTAGTTCTTGTTAATTTATTTAAAGGTACAGATATTGACTATAGACTTTTAAAGAATCAAATAGTACTATTTCCTAGGAATGATGAATCAGTGATTAAAATCATTGAAGATTTAATTAAAAATGAAAACCTAGATAAGGAAATTGAAGCTATTATAAAAGACGCTCTTCAGAATGAGATAAAAGGAACAGTTGTAGATGCTGGAGGTATTCCGCTTGCAGGCGTGAATATTATCATTCAAGGAACGTCTTCAGGTACTCAATCAAATTTTGATGGGGAGTATACTATTCAAGCTAATAAAGGAGACGTTTTAGAGTTTTCTTATATAGGATTTAAAACACAAACAATTACTGTTGGGGATGCAAACACTGTTAATATTACAATGGCAGAGGATGCTAGCCAATTAGATGAGGTTGTAGTAACGGCATTAGGTATTAAAAGACAAGAAAAAACATTAACCTATGCGCAACAAACTGTTAAAGGTGATGACTTGACTAATACAAGGGACGTTAACTTTGTAAATAGTATGAACGGAAAAGCTGCAGGTGTAGAGATAAGAAAAAGTAGTTCTGGACCTGGTGGATCTACCAAAATACAAATTAGAGGTAGTAAATCTTTAAGCGGCGATAGTTCTCCTTTATTTGTAATTGATGGTATTCCAATGGTTAACAATAGAGGAAATCAACCTGGATTGTGGAATGGTGTAGATCAGGGTGATGGATTATCTCAATTAAATCCAGATGATATTGAAAGCATGAGTATCTTAAGAGGAGCGAATGCAGCCATATTATATGGTAGTCAAGGAGCGAATGGAGTTATATTAATAACAACAAAGAGTGGAAAAGAAGGCGTAGCTACAGTTCAATTTAAATCTGGTGTTACTTTCGAGAATATTATTGAAACGCCAGAGTTACAGTACAGGTATGGTAGTGAAGGTGGTGCTAAAGAAAGTTGGTCTTACACATCAGGAAACTATAACAATAAGTTTGTAGAAGATTTTTTTGAAACTGGTACAAATTATTTTAACTCGGTTTCTGTAAGCGGAGGAAACGCTAAAACCCAAGCTTATTTTTCTTATGCTAATACAAAAGCTACTGGGGTTACTCCACAAAATGATTACGGCAAGAACAATTTAACATTTAAACAATCTACTAAGTTATTTAACGACAAGGTTAAAATTACTTCTAATATTATTTTAGCTCAAGAGAAAACAAGTAATCGTTTAAGAGCTGGTTATTATAATAACCCTTTAACAGGATTATATTGGTTCCCAAGAGATAAAGATTTTTCAACATATAGAACCAATTATAGTTTGTTTGATGATGCTAGAGCTATTGATGTTATGAATTGGGATTCTGCGATAGGAGGAGCAGATCATTTACAATCTAACCCTTACTGGATAATAAATAAAGAGAATCAACAAGATCAGACTAGCAGGGTTATTACAAGCTTAAATATAGAGTATGACATTAATGAACAATTGAAACTTCAATTAAGAGGAAATTATGATTATGCTGTAAAGGAGTTTAATACAAGAAGACAAGCCGGAGGAAATACAACAACTGTTGCTGCTAATGGAAACTGGCTATATGAAAAGTACGATGATACAAGTGAGTATTTTGATGCTATTTTGAGTTATAATAAAAAGTTTGGAGAGTTTTCAGTAAGTGCTGTAGCTGGGGGGACATACCAACAAACTGTTTTTAGAGATGGTATTAGACTTAATCCACCAGCTGCTCAAAATCAATTGTTTTATGCTAATGAGTTTACTTTTGATAATCTATTAGGGCCACCTGTTCAAATAGAATCTACATTGGGAAGTCGTATTGAAAAGCAATCGCTATTTGCAAACGCAACCGTTGGTTATAAAGAAATGTTATTTTTTGATGTGGCTGGAAGAAATGACTGGGCATCTACATTAGCACTTACCGGTAACGATTCATATTTCTATCCATCTATTGGTGTAACAGCGCTTTTAAGTGAGATGTTTGAAATGCCAGATTATATAAGTTTTGCAAAGATTAGAGCATCTTACGCTAATGTAGGTAATGAAGTTCCTTTTAATAAAATTTCTAAGGCTAATACTATAAATGGAGATAAATCTATAAGTATTAATAAAATTGAGCCATTTTTAAATGCAAAACCAGAAATTATAAGTACGACTGAATTTGGTTTTGACTGGAGGTTTTTTGCAAACAGATTGGGAATTGATTTTACATATTATAACATAAATAGTCAGGATCAATTTATAGAACTTAGTAATGAGTCTCAATTATACGATAGAAGATTCGTAAATGCTGGGGAAATAACAAATAAAGGTGTAGAAATTACGCTTAGTGGTAAACCTATAGTTAATGATAATTTCTCTTGGTCTACAGCAATTAATTATTCTAATAATAAAAATGAAATTGTAGAGTTAGATGCAAGTGCCCTTAATACTGGACAAGGAGGAGCTGAAGGAATAAGAATTAGATTAGTTGAAGGTGGGTCAATTAGTGATATTTATGGTTTTAAATTCCAAAGAGATAGCCAAGGACGTATTATATTGGATGACACTAGTGGAAGACCTATAAAAACTGCAACAAGAGAATTACTTGGTAATGCAGAACCAGATTATATAGTGGGATGGAGTAATACAATGAATTATAAAGACTTTAGTCTAGGTTTTCAAATCAATGGAAAGTTTGGCGGTGTTACCGCAAGTCAAACAGAAGCATTATTAGATGGCTATGGTGTATCTGAAAGATCTGCAGTAGCAAGAGATAGAGGATTTGAAACTATAAACGCTGTTCAAAATGGTGCTGCAGTTACACAAATAGATCCTTTTACATATTATGATGCTGTAGGAGGTAGAAATGGTATTGATGAAGCACATTTGTATGATAGAACGAGTGTAAGATTAGCTCAACTATCACTTTCGTATAATATAAATGTTGACAAATATGATTGGCTTAAAAATGCATCACTTTCATTTATTGGTAATAATCTTTTCTTCTTTTATAAAGATGCGCCATATGATCCTGAAATATCAATTGCAACCGGTATAAACGACGCTGGGATTGATAACTATAATTTACCATCATCTAGGACTTACGGTCTAAACTTAAGTTTAACATTTTAATAAGTAAGACATGAAAAAAATAATATATTTATGTATAGTAACACTTTTATTAAGTGTAGGGTGTACAGGAGATTTTGAAAACTTGAATCAAGATCCAACTCAAATCACCGATGAATCGTTGAAACAGGATTTTAATAATGTGGGATCATTTTTCCCACCTATGTTAAAGAATTTATTTGGACATCAAATTGAACATAATCTATCTCACGATTCGTGGGTAAGACACTTAGCGACGCCAACACCGTTTGTTGGAGGAATTAATAATACTACTTATTTTATAAGATGGAACACTTATTGGGATAGAATTTATCGTGAGATAATGTCAGCTTCAAATTTGGTTGAGCTGAAAATTGCTAACGAAAACCTTGATGTTCCTGTTTTTATAGAATGGGCTAAATTGATTCGTGTTTTAGGTATGTCCAGATTAACGGCTTACCATGGACCTGTGATTTTTTCTGAATTTGGACAGGCTGATGCTGGGTATGATTCAGAGCCAGACCTTTATAACACCTTTTTCACACAATTAGATGAAGTACAAGCTGTTTTCAATGCTAATTTGGACCACACAGCATTGGCTAAATTTGATGCGAGCTATGAAGGAAATATACCTAAGTGGATAAAATTAATCAATAGCATGCGTTTAAGATTGGCTATGCGTCTTTCTAAAGTAGACCCTGTTTTAGCTAAAGCCCAAGGAGAAAAAGCAATAAGTGACCCAGGAGGGTTAATAGAAACAAATGATGATAATTTCATGGTTTCCTTATACGGAGATGTTTTTCCACCAGTAACTATTAGTTTTGGTTGGGGAGATACAAGAATGAGTGCGTCAATGGAATCTATTCTAGTTGGTTATGATGACCCTAGAATTGCAAAATTCTTTGATCCTGCTACAGATAATACATTGTACCCGGATCACCCAGGACACCCTTACAAAGGGATTAGAAATGGAGCAGAACTAGTAGCAAAAGGTGATCGATTGACTTATTCTAATATTAGTTCTGATTTTAAAAAGGTTACAAATAGACGCTTTTTTACGGCAGCTGAGGTACAATTTATACTGGCTGAAGCAGCTTTAAGAGGTTGGGTAGGAACTGGTACAGCTCAAGATCATTATGAAGCGGGAGTGAACTTATCATTTGCAGATTGGGGAGCTGGAGGCGCAGCAGCTTACTTAGCTGATAATGCAAGCTTACCTATCGATTATGATGACCCGAAAGAAACAGGCGCAGTTAATGATTTTGTAAACCGTATAACAAATACTGTGGCATGGGATGATGCAGCATCTAATGAAATTAAATTAGAGAAAATCATAACTCAAAAATGGATTAACGGATATACTAATTCCATTGAAGCTTGGGTAGATCATCGTAGAACTGATTATCCAAAATTACCATTTAATTATAGAAATGATAGTAGTTCAGAATGGGGAATTATTCCAGCTGATAATTTCTTAAGAAGACAAGTGTTTACACCTGGACAACGCGCAGATAATGCTGCAGCCGTTGCTGAAGCAACAACATTCTTAAGTGGGCCAGATGAAATTGGAACAAGACTTTGGTGGGACACCGGAGGACCGAATTTTTAGTTTTTTTTTTGAATCTAAAAGAGTTGTTTAAATCCGTTTAAGCAACTCTTTTTATTTAATTTTATATATTCCAATAATTCTTTTACGGATAAGCTTTAAATAAATATGATCAGGAAACATAAATTTATAATCTTCGGTTTAGTAATTCTATTATTTTTTAGTAGCTGTAAAGACAACTCAATTGAAGTGATGGAAAGCGATAGCATGTTTGCTGTTATCCCCTCTAATCATTCAAACTTGATATTCGAAAATACTGTTATACAAACCAGAGAGAATAATCATATGATAAATTCTGCATTTATATCTGGAGGAGGTGTTGCAGTTGGAGATATAAATCAAGATGGATTACAAGATATATTTTTTACAGGAAATCAAGTAAAAGACAAGCTTTTTTTAAATAAAGGAGATTTTAAATTTAAAGATATTTCCCAAAAAGCTGGTATTACTGCAGATAACAAATGGTCAACAGGAGTAACATTTGTTGATATAGATAATGATGGCGATCAAGATATTTATGTTTGTCGTTTTGTGTATTTGGAAAATGAAAAGAGTGCTAATCAACTTTATATTAATAATGGAGATCTTACATTTACAGAACAAGCAGCCACTTTTGGTTTAGCAGATAAAGGCTTTTCTATACAAGCAACATTTTTTGATTTTGATAAAGACGGCTTGATTGATGTTTATATTGTAAATCAACCTCCAAGTATTCCTGGTATTGGAGATAAACTTAATCTCTCCCAATTCTCTGATATTTTGTTTAGTGACAGGCTATACAAAAATATGGGGAATGGTAAATTTGAAGATTACACTATAAAAGCAAACGTTAGGAATTTTGGTTTTGGTCTATCGGCTACCACATCAGATTTGAATAATGATGGTTGGGAGGATATATATGTCACTAACGATTTTGATGTTGCAGACCATATATACATGAATCAAAAAAATGGAACATTCAAGGATGTTATTCATAATTCTACTAAGCATATTTCAAATTTCAGTATGGGTAGCGATATTGCTGATTATGATAATGACGGAAACTTAGATGTTATGGTTGTAGATATGATGGCAGAAGACCATAAAAGAATAAAAACAAACATGGGAGGTATGCAGCCTGAAAAATTTTGGCAAATTGTCAATAATGGAGGTCATTACCAATATATGTTCAATACTCTGCAAAGAAACAATGGTAATGGTACTTTTAGTGAGTTAGGACAATTAGGAGGTGTTACAAATACAGATTGGAGTTGGGCTCCTTTATTTGCAGACTTTGATAATGATGGAAATAAAGACCTTTTTATTACAAATGGTGTAAAGAGTAATAACCGTAATAGTGATTTAGTAGTAACTTATGAAAAAAGAATAGATAGTATTAAACTGTTAGCGCAGCAAAAAAGAGTAAATCCATCTAGAATGATAGATGTTATGGACTTTGCAAACTTAGCCCCGACCGACAAACTATCAAATTACATATATAAAAATAATGGAGACCTCACCTTTACTAACAAGGTAAAAGATTGGGGTATAGAAACTCCAACACTATCTAATGGGGCAGCTTATGCTGATTTTGATTTAGATGGCGATCTAGACTTGGTTATTAATAACATTGATGATAATGCGATGCTTTACAGAAACCATGCTGTAGAAAACGGTATTGGAAACTATGTGAGATTTGAAATAATCCCGAAAAAAGATCAAATAATTTATGGTACAAAAATAACACTGTATCGAGCCAACAAAGTTTGGCAAGTGAATCAAATATCTAATGCTAGAGGCTATATGTCAAAAAGTGAAGATGTTCTTCATTTTGGAGTTGGGGATGTTAATAAGATAGAAAAAGCAATAATTCAATGGCAAGATGGTAGTCAAACTACGCTTAATGATTTAGCGATTAATCAAGTTCACGAAATTTCTTTATCTAATAAAGATGATAATAAAATATCAGAGTCAAATAAGAAGGTAGCCTTTAAAGAAATTACAAAGACCATAAAATTAGATCATATAAAGCATATAGAGAATGATCATGATGATTATGCATATGAAATATTATTGCCGCATAAAATGTCACAATTTGGACCATCATTAGCGGTTGGCGATGTTAATGGAGATAATAAAGAAGATTTCTTTTTAGGAGGAGCTGCAGGAATACCTGGTAGATTATTTATCCAAAATAATAAAGGAACTTTTGATGAGATAGAAAAAGGAGGTTGGACTCAAGACAAAGCTAGTGAAGATATGGGAATTGAATTACTAGATGTTGATGGTGATAAAGATTTAGACTTATTTATTGTTAGCGGAGGAAATGAATTCAATGAAAATGATAAAGCCCTTCAAGACAGACTTTATATAAATAATGGCAAAGGAGAATTTACCAAAAAGACTAGCGCATTACCTAAATATTTAACAAGTGGGTCATGTGTAATACCAAATGATTTTGATAATGATGGTGATTTAGATTTATTTATTGGAGGACGATTAATTCCAAAAAAATATCCTCATGCTGCAAATAGTCATTTATTAGAAAACAAAGGCGGAAAATATGTTGATGTATCAAGTAGAAAAGCTCCAGATTTTAATAATTTAGGAATGGTTACTTCAGCTAGTTGGTTGGATTATAATAAAGATGGTTTAGATGATTTGGTTGTGGTTGGCGAATGGATGCCAGTAACTATTTTTACTCAATCTGAAAACGGGAATTTTGAGAAGCAGATTTTAAGTGGTTTAGAAGAAAGTGAAGGTTGGTATTATTCTGTTAAAACATCAGACATGGATAATGATGGTGATCAGGATATAATTGTAGGTAACCTAGGTTTAAACTACAAATATAAGGCTTCGTCTAAAGAACCCTTTGAAGTACATAGTTATGATTTTGATGATAATGGCAGTTTAGATATTGTGCTAAGCTATTATGAGCATGGTGTTTCTTTTCCAGTAAGAGGGAAAAGTTGTTCAACACAGCAAATACCTTCATTAAGCGAAAAATTTCAAACATATGAGTCGTTTGGTGATTCCAATTTGCAAAATATTTATGGAGCTTCATTAAATACAGCGTTAAATCTAAAGGCTAAAACTTTTGCTTCTGCTTACATTGAAAACGAAGGAAATGGGAGCTTCAATATAAAACCATTACCAAGCTTAGCTCAAATATCTTCAATTAATAGTATTCTGGTTAATGATTATAATTCAGACGGTTATAAAGACTTATTAATTTCTGGAAATTTATTTCCAGCTGAAATTGAAACACCTCGTAATGACGCAAGTGTAGGTTTGCTTTTAAATGGCAATGGTAAAGGAGAGTTTTTACCAGCTTCAATTAAAGAGAGCGGGTTTTATACACCTAATGACGCCAAGGACATGAAAGTGATTAAAGTTGGCAATAAAAAAGTGATTTTAGTGGCTAATAATAACGATTTTCTACAAGCAATTGAACATAATCAATCCACTTCTAATTAATACATTAAAAATGAAACATCCCTAACTGAAAATTTAGTCATGCTAAAGAATAATTAAGTGGGTGTTGCATGTGACATTTGAAAAATAATAAATATAAGCACATGAAATTATATTATCAAAAAACATCTTTCTTCTTTTTAGGGCTATGTTCTTTCTTCTTTTTAAATGTAGCATATACTCAAACCGCTACTATTCGAGAGGAAATAAAAACAATTAAAACATATTCATTTGATGAGCCAAACCCTCTACCAATACTTAAGGATAACCCTAAAATATATCCTTATTATAAATTTGAAGGCTATGAGTATTCAGCCAAAAATAAAGAGTGGAAGGTGGTTACTTTGGAGAATGACTATATTAAATTATGGGTATTACCTGAAGTAGGTGGGAAAATTTGGGGAGCTATAGAAAAGACTACTGGTGAAGAGTTTATATATAAAAACGATGTTCTTAAATTTAGAAATATTGCCATGCGTGGCCCTTGGACATCTGGTGGAGTTGAGTTTAATTTTGGAATTATTGGACATACTCCATCTACAGCAACGCCAGTAGATTATGTAATTAAAGAAAACAAAGATGGAAGTGTAAGCTGTATTGTTGGTACTATGGATTTACCATCAAGAACCGAATGGCGAGTTGAAATTAATTTACAAAAGGATAAAGCTTATTTTGAAACAAAGGCATCATGGTATAATCCAACCCCACTAAATCAATCTTATTATAATTGGATGACCGCAGCAGCTGTTGCTAAAAATGATTTAGAATTTTTTATACCAGGTAATGAATACCTTGAACATGGTGGAAATGCAAAACTTTGGCCTATTGATGAAGAAGGAAGAACATTATCTCATTATAAAAATAACAATTTTGGGCCACATAAATCTTATCATATCGTAGGTGATTATAAAGACTTTTTTGGAGGATACTATCATGATACGAATTTTGGTTTTGGTCATTGGTCACCCTATGAAGAAATGCCAGGTCAAAAGCTTTGGTTATGGGCTTTATCCCGATCTGGAGGTGTTTGGGAAGACTTACTTACAGATACAGACGGGCAGTACATAGAATTTCAAGCAGGACGCCTTTTTAATCAATATTTCCCCGAAAAGGATAAAAATCCTATAACTCAAGCTAATTTTGAGCCACATGCTATGGATACATGGCGCGAAATTTGGTTTCCTTTTAAAGAGATTGATGGAATGGTTGATGCTTCAGAATATGGCGTGTTAAATGTTCAACATTCTGAAAGTGAATCATATATTGGGGTTAATGCACTTCAGAGTTTAAATGAAACTATTCACGTGTTTGTTAATGGAAAGCAAGTAATAGATGAAAAGGTAAATATGAACCCTATGGATACTTTTTCTAAAACAATACCATCTAAACCTTCGGATAAGATTGAAGTTATTATTGGCGATAATAAATTAAAGTATACAACAAACTCAGAAGCATCTTTAATAAAAAGACCGTTTTACTCAGACACAACTTTACAAATTTCAAAAACACAAAAGTTATATACTGATGGTTGGGAGGCTATGAAATATAGAGCGTATAGCAAAGCTTATGAAAGCTTGTTAACTCTTATTAAAATAGATCCATCACACCAAGACGCGCTAGTTAAATTAGCTGAATTAGAATATAGAAAAACCAATTACAATCAAGCTTTAAAGTATACCAATGCTGTTTTAAGAATGGATACTTATAACCCAGAAGCTAATTATAAAGCAGGAATTATTTATCGAGCAAAACAAGATTATGTTAATGCATTAGAATCATTGGGTTGGGCAGCTAGATCAATAGAATATCGCTCGGTGTCTTATGCTCAAATGGCAGAAATACATCTAAGGTTAAACAATTACAGTAGAGCAAAGGAATATGCTTTAAAAGCTTTGGATTTTAACACATATAACCTTAATGCTAGAAAAGTATTAATGGTTTTAGCACGAAAACAAAAAATGTTTGAAGCTTTTAAAACTCAATTAACTGTTATCTTAGATATAGATCCTTTAAATCATTTTGCATTATACGAACATTATTTATACGCTAATGATAAAGGCTATAAGTCAAGTTTAAATAATGAGTTTCCTATTGAAACTGGACTAGAGTTAGCTACACAATATCAGAAACTAGGACAGAATGATGAAGCAATTAGTGTATTAAAAGACTTTAAGCAAGATGTAAAAATAAAGTTATGGCTAGCCTATTTATTAAAAAAAGAAAATAGTAAGCAACTATTAGAAGATGCACTTGCTATGCCTTCAAATTTTGTTTTACCATATAGAAGAGAAACAATTCCCGTATTAGAATGGGCAATTGATGAAAATCCACATTGGAAATTAAAATTTTATTTAGCTCAAAACTATATTGCAGTAGGTTTAATTGATGAAGGAAAAGAACTCTTGAAGAGTAGTTTT
Source organism: uncultured Flaviramulus sp. (assembly GCA_947501105.1). Lineage (GTDB taxonomy): Bacteria > Bacteroidota > Bacteroidia > Flavobacteriales > Flavobacteriaceae > Wocania_A. The sequence continues at coordinate 374,672 of CANMUP010000002.1, forward strand.
AACGAGCCAGACTCTGATACTTTTTACAGGTTTAGAGCGGCTTATTTAGAAAACGAAAGTTATGATTTTCGACTTCAAGATTATAAAAAGGCAATTGAGTTTAATAGCAACGATTGGAAAAATTGGAAAGCGCTTATTCAATTTTACTTGAAAAATAAGAAATATAATGAAGCTTATGTAAGTAGTAAAAAAGCTTTTAAAAAATTTCCTAAAAATTATAATATAGAATTAATATATGCGAAAGCATTGGTTGGAATTAAAAAGTATAATAAAAGTATAAGTGTATTAAAAAACACTAATGTATTACCTTCAGAATTGGCTAGAGTAAGTAGAGACATTTATTTAGACGCTCATGTATTTTTAGCCAATCAATATATCCAAGAAAAAAAATATACTAAGGCAATTCAACTTTTAAACGATTCAAAAGAATGGCCAGAACATTTAGGTGTTGGGAAACCCTATAATGTAGATGATAGGCTTCAAGATTATTTACTAGCAGTATGTTTTGAAAAACTTAAAAATGATAGTAAGCGAAACAATCTATTGGAGGATATAATTAATTACACTATTACAAATAAAAGTGGAAGTAGTCGTAATAAATTATTTAATCTTTTAGCTCATAGAAAGCTTGGACGTAATACGGATTTAAATAAGTTGGTGTCTATTCTTGAAAGCTCAAGCTTAAAGAATGACGGGACTAATAAATTAGTATTGGCCATCTTTAAAAAAGATTATGAACAGCTTTCAGAATTAAAAAAGAAAAGTAACCTTAGTGAAGGTTTGTGGTCGCTTTTAGAAGCATCTTCAAAATACTAACCATTTAATTATGTAAAAAAGCTTTATCTAATTAAGGTTAGAGTATAGTATTAGTTCAAGAACTTATTTAAAACGCATAAGTTAGTATATAGAAGTCTTAGTTTTTATTATCCTTATCTGGAACAGGATCATATCCCGAACCACCCCATGGATGACAACTAAAAATACGTTTTATTGCTAACCATCCACCTTTAAAAAGCCCATGTTTTTGTAATGCTTCTTTTGAGTAATGAGAGCAAGTTGGATTGTATCTACACGTTGCTGGTGTTAATGGTGATATCAATGTTTGATACACTTTTATTAAAAATAAAAACGGTGCAATGAGTAGCTTTTTCAAGATTTATGTGTCATTCCCTTGTTAGAGAGAATCTTTTTAATTGAAACTAATTTTTATAAAATGGATTCTGCATCAAGGACGGAATGACAATTCGTTTTAATTAGTCGTAAACGTTGTCCCGTCTTTACCATCTTTAAGTTGAATACCAACTGCTATTAATTCATCACGAATTTTATCAGATAAAGCAAAATCCTTATTCGCTCTAGCTTCTTGTCTTAATTTAATTAACACATCAACAGCTCCAGAAAGCTTATCAGTTCCTGAATCCTTTTTAGTTACATTTTCTAGCCCTAAAACATCAAAAACAAAAGCATTTATAGTTTCTGTTAGTGTTTTTAAATCTTTAGCGTTTAAACTTTCAGTTTCTTCTTTAATTTGGTTGATATATTTTGCAGCTTCAAACAGATGAGCTATTAAAATGGGTGAATTAAAGTCGTCATTCATAGCATCATAACATTTCTGTTTCCATGCATTTATATCTATCGATGATTTTTCAGAAGCTTTTAAACTGCCTATTAGATTTACAGCATCCATCAATCTGTAAAATCCTTTTTCACTTGCTAATAAACCAGCATCAGTTAAATCTAAAACACTTCGGTAAGACGATTGTGCATTAAAAAAACGTATAACACTTGGAGCGTAAGCTTTACTAAAAATGGTATTGTTTCCAGAGAGTAGCTCATCTGGATTGATGGTGTTGCCAGTTGATTTTGACATACGCTGACCATTCATTTCTAGCATATTGGCATGCATCCAATATTTTACAGGAGATTTTCCTTTAGCAGCTTCGTTTTGTGCAATTTCACATTCGTGATGCGGAAATTTTAAATCCATTCCACCACCATGAATATCAAATTGTTCTCCTAAATATTTAGTACTCATAGCAGTACACTCTAAATGCCAGCCTGGAAAACCATCACTCCAAGGTGAAGGCCATCGCATAATGTGCTGAGGTTCGGCTTTTTTCCAAAGTGCAAAATCTTGTGGATTCTTTTTATCGCTTTGTCCATCTAATTCACGTGTGTTATGAATTAAATTTTCAAGTTTACGTTTGCTTAACATACCGTAATCGTTAGTTTCGTTGTACTTGTGCACATCAAAATAAACTGACCCTTTAACTTCGTAAGCAAATCCATTGTCTATAATCTTTTCAATCAGCTCAATCTGTTCAATAATATGACCTGTTGCAGTGGGCTCAATACTTGGTGGTAAAAAGTTTAATGTATTTAATATGTTATGAAAATCTACCGTATAACGCTGAACAACCTCCATGGGCTCTATTTGCTCTAAACGCGCTTTTTTAGTGATTTTATCTTCGCCTATATCAGCATCATTTTCTAAATGACCAGCATCTGTAATATTACGCACATAGCGTATTTTATAACCCAAATGCTTTAAATAACGAAAAACCATATCAAAAGACATAAAGGTTCTAACATTCCCTAAATGTACATTACTATATACTGTTGGACCACAAACATACATACCTACATAACCATCGTTTATAGGTTTGAATGTTTCTTTTTTTCCAGTAAGCGTGTTGTATAGTTTTATCTGTTGATTTTGATATAACTGCATTTTGGTTGGTTTGATTTTAAATGATCTTAATTTAAAATTTGGTGTCTAACTTGATATAATCTAAAAGTTCTCTGCGAGTTGCCTCTTCTTTAAATTTGCCACCAAATTCTGAAGTTACAGTACTGCTTTCAATATCTCTAATACCTCTTGAATTTACGCATAAATGTTTTGCGTCAATAATACAAGCAACATCTTTAGTTCCTAAAACCTCTTGTAGCTCTTTAACAACTTGAATTGTTAATCGCTCTTGAACTTGAGGTCGTTTTGCAAAATAATCAACGATGCGATTCATTTTTGATAATCCAACAACAGTTCCGTTTGAAATATATGCGATATGTGCCTTTCCAACAATTGGTAATAAATGGTGTTCGCAAGTTGAATATACCGTAATGTTTTTTTCAACTAACATTTCGCCATACTTATATTTGTTATCAAAAGTAGATGCACTTGGCTTTTTCTTCGGATTTAAGCCTCCAAAAATTTCTTTAACAAACATTTTTGCTACACGATTTGGTGTGCCACTTAAACTATCGTCACTTAAATCTAAGCCTAAAGTTTCCATGATATGGCGTACATCGTCTTTAATAATGTCTATCTTTTCTTCGTTAGAAAGCTTAAAAGCATCATTACGTAACGGTGTATTTGATGAAGTTCCAATATGGTCGTCTCCTAAAGACTCAAAATCTTCTATTTTATTTTCAATTTTCATCAGTTTAAAAAAATCTTATTTTAAGTCTGCAAAGATAAACAAAACACTTTTGTAATGTTTTGTATTAACAAACAATTAATTGTTAAGTGATACCACGATTTTTTACATGTGGGATCAAATTTAGCGTGTCATTCTCGCGAAAGCGGGAGTTTATGTGTTTGTCTGTGTTTTACTAGTTTAATTACATTTAAAGAAAAAGCTTGAATATTTTGTATTCAAGCTTTTAAAAAAACGATTTATATTTTTTTTAGATATTGAAACTTAGTGAAAGTGTGAGGTTAGAATTTGTTCTGTCAATAAGTGCAACATCAGTTAAGCCAACATTATAAAGAGGCGTTTCTGATGTTCTATTTGATTGATCGTAAGTAACATCTAATTTTGTGTTTCCGAAGTTATAACCAATTCCGAAAGAGTAACCTGTTAAATCACCTACTGTAACACCATTTTTATATGGGCTTTCTTCAAAACGATAGCCGCCTCTAAAACTAAATTCTTTGTGCTTGTATTCGCCACCAATTCTATAAGTTGAGGCATCAGTAAGCATATTATTAATATTATTATTTACATTAGTGTAATCATTTTCAGGTTTAAATTTTGTGCTGCTATAATCTTTGCGAGAATAATCAAAGCTAATTAAACCTTGTGCTCCAAATACGTATGCAAAACTTCCGGTAACTTTTGATGGAGTTTGTAATTTGTATTGTGGGTAAATGTTAATTATTTGAGGGTTTATTACTTGAGTTACATTAGTTCCAGCATCGTCTCTTACAGTTGCTAAATATTGTGAAGTTTCTTCTTCAATAGTATACCAAGTTGGAGAGTCGTATGTTAATCCAACTCTAAACTCTGGACTTAGTTTTAAAATACCTCCTAATTGAAAAGAAAAACCGTTTCCTGTTGTAGATAAATTATTTTCAAATTCAATATCATTTATAATCGATCCTGCATTAGCGTTGTCTTCAAACAACAATGTAGAACGTTGGTAATCTATAAAATGCGAATTTAAATTTAGCCCTAAATATAAATTATCTTCATATTGAGCCGCCATATTAAAGGTGATTTTGCCATTATAACCTGTTGATGTATATGTGTAATCATGATTAAAGCTACCATTTGCTAAATTTGATGAATATGTTGTATTTGCATCATCATTTATATCATCTGGTTCTAAAATAAAAGATTCAAACCCTAAAAAAGCTTGTTGATGCGCAAAACCATATAAGTTACCTATGTCTGCATAAGCATCGGTAATAGATTCACCATCTAAAGCAGAAATTTCGTCTAATCTTAAACCATCGGCATAGTTTAAAAAATAAAGATCTATAGATTGATTATTAGTATTTGTTCCGAATGCAAACCAATTGTTGTCAAAATCATTAGTTTTATCGTAAGCAATGGCTATTGTAAACTTTCTCCATGGCGAATCATCTCTATTTGCAAAAACAAATGCAGCTCCCCCTTGGTTTATATCGAAATTAGAATCATTTTTACTTCCAGTACCATTAAAATACTGTGTATCATTAGTGGTTTCTGAATTTGATAACGTAAATGAAGCATGACTACTACTAAAAACTGCCGATCCAGCAGGATTTAAGCTAACAGCACTCATATCTCCTCCAAGGGCGCCAAAAGCGCCGCTTAAGGCTCTAAATCGAGCGGTTCCTTGTATATTATCTTGCGAATAGCGTAAGGCATCTGTTATATCTTGAGCGTACATTGTAGACATAGATATGATACCTATGAATAGTAAACTTAACTTTTTCATATATTATACTTTTTATTTTTTTTAGATTTTATCCGCGTCGTCCTCTTGAAGAACCACCTGAACTTCTACTACTTCCACTAGAACTTCTGCTTGAAGATGATCTTACACTAGAAGAAGAACTTGAGCTTCTACTACTACTTGACGATGATCTTCTTACTGAAGAATTAGAATTAGAGCTTCTTCTACTAGTTCCAGAATTGTAACTACTAGACGGTCTTGAAGTAGATCTACTTCTTCTTACTGCAGGAGAAGTTGATCTTGTTGTTGAATTTGCAGAAGGAGAAGCTGTAGAGCGTCGCCTAACTACACTGGTGCCAACACGCGAACTTGTTGCGCGATTTCTATTTATAGTTGAGGTTGTTGAATTACCTCTTCTTGAAGCATAATATCTTGAATTTGTAGAATTTAAACCATTAGAACGTCTAGCTACACTACCACGTCTGCTAGCGTTATAAGCTATTCCAGAGCCATAATAACGATTATTGCCGTAATATCTGTTGTTTCTATAATATGGGTAACCATAGTATCCGTAAGATCTAAATCTATAAGGGTTATAAAAAGCCCAGCTATTGTAGTAACCACCATAGTAAGGAGGGCACCAAAAAGAATCATAACCCCAGTTGTTCCAACCCCAACGATTCCATCTATTCCAGCCCCATCCAAATCCAGCATTCCAACCCCAGTTATTCCAACCGTTGTCAATATAGTTTATAGTAATTTGATTATTGTCTTGACCCCAACCAGCATAACCTTGGTAGTTGTTGTTTATAGAGTCGTTTTCTACATAATTATTTCCAACGTAAGAGTCAATGTCTGTAAATACTTCGCTATCAGTCAAATTCTCATATTCTAAAGCTTTTGTTCTAAAATAGTTTGTATAATAATCGTTTTGAGAACTGTTATTAGTAGCTACAACAGTTTCTTCTTGTTGTACAGGTTTTTCTGAGGCACCATAAATACCATCATTGTCAACTCCTACGTATTGATAAGAACCACATGATGTTAAACCAAATAGCAAACTAAGTAATGCTAAAAGGGGCATTTTTCTTTTTAAGTAGTTATTAAATTGCATATCTCCAGAATTTTATTGTTGAACATAACAAAAATAGTTAGTTTTGCTGAACTATTTTTTTATTTAACATAGTCACAATATTTGTGCCAAAACATTAATATGAGCAAAAAACTTACAAGTAGAGCGGATGATTACTCAAAATGGTATAACGAACTTGTTGTTAAGGCTGATTTAGCGGAGAACTCAGCAGTTAGAGGTTGTATGGTAATTAAACCTTATGGCTATGCAATTTGGGAGAAAATGCAAGCGGAATTAGATAAAATGTTTAAAGAAACTGGGCATCAAAATGCTTATTTCCCTCTTTTTGTGCCAAAAAGTTTGTTTGAAGCTGAAGAAAAGAACGCTGAAGGTTTTGCAAAAGAATGTGCTATAGTTACACATTATAGGTTGCAAAACGATCCAGATAAACCAGGAAAACTTCGTGTAGACCCTGAAGCTAAATTAGAAGAAGAACTAATTGTTAGACCAACTTCTGAAGCTATTATTTGGAATACATTTAAAGGATGGGTACAATCGTATAGAGATTTACCACTATTAATTAATCAATGGGCTAATGTGGTACGCTGGGAAATGCGTACACGCTTATTTTTACGTACTGCAGAATTTTTATGGCAAGAAGGGCATACAGCTCACGAAACAAAAGCAGAGGCAATTGCAGAAACTCAGCAAATGAATCAAGTGTATGCTACTTTTGTTGAAAATTTTATGGCGATACCTGTAATACAAGGTGTAAAAACAGAAAGCGAACGTTTTGCTGGAGCTGAAGACACCTATTGTATAGAAGCATTGATGCAAGACGGGAAAGCATTACAAGCAGGAACATCACACTTTTTAGGTCAGAATTTTGCTAAAGCTTTTGATGTGAAGTTTGCAAATAAAGAAGGTAAGCAAGATTATGTATGGGCAACGTCTTGGGGCGTTTCTACTAGATTAATGGGAGCTTTAATTATGACTCATAGTGATGATAACGGATTAGTGTTACCTCCTAGTTTAGCACCAAATCAAGTGGTTATTGTGCCAATTTATAAAAGTGATGAGCAACTAGAGGCAATTACCAAGGTGGTTAATAGCATTATGAGCGATTTAAGAGGTAAGGGAATTACAGTTAAGTTTGATAATAGAACCACTTACAGACCTGGAGCTAAATTTGCGCAACATGAATTACAAGGTGTGCCCTTGCGTATTGCAATTGGAGCTAGAGATTTAGAAAACGAAACAGTAGAATTAGCAAGAAGAGATACTTTAACAAAGAAAACAGTTGAATTAAGTAATTTAACAGAAATTGTTGAAGGATTAATGACTGAAATCCAAGAATCTTTATATAATAAAGCTTTAGATTTTAGAAATAGTCATATTGCAGAAGTTGATACTTTTGATGAGTTTAAAACGGTTTTAGAAACTAAAACAGGTTTTATTTCTGCCCATTGGGATGGTACTCCAGAAACAGAGGATAAAATAAAAGAACTAACAAAAGCAACTATTAGATGTATTCCGTTAGATTCTAAAGATGAAGATGGCGTTTGTGTGTATAGTGGGAACCCTTCTAAACGCAGAGTATTGTTCGCGAAAGCGTACTAATATAATTTTTTTTAAAAAAAAATTATATAGTGCTTGCAACATTTAAAAATAGTTGTATTTTTGCATCCGCAATGGAGACATTGTAAGTTATTTGAAAAGTATTGCAAGTCTAAATTTTATAATTTATTTGCACACTTAAAACAAATGGCCCGTTCGTCTATCGGCTAGGACGCCAGGTTTTCATCCTGGTAAGAGGGGTTCGATTCCCCTACGGGCTACAATATTTTAATAATAGAAAAAAATAAAATGGCAAATCATAAGTCAGCATTAAAGAGAATTAGAAGTAACGAAGCGAAACGTTTAGTTAACAAGTATCAGCATAAAACAACTCGTAATGCTATTAAAAAATTACGTGAGTTAACGAAGAAAAAGGATGCTGAAAAAATGTTTCCGTCTGTAGCTTCTATGATTGATAGATTAGCTAAGAAAAATGTAATACACGCTAATAAAGCGGCTAACTTAAAATCTGGTTTAGCAAAACATATTGCTGCACTTTAATTAGATTTAAAGTTTTAAAATATTTAAAAGCTTCTCAGTAATGAGAGGCTTTTTTTGTAAAGAATTTTTTATTCTTTACACATTTTACCATAAGTAACTATTGATTCATCTTCTATCTTTAATGTTGAGCGATAATACATGCATCTATCTTCAATTTTTATTTTTTCTACTAGAATACCACCATTGTCATTTATAAATTTGTTATAACCCTTGGATTTAGATTTAGCTGGATTAAGCGTTATTACATAAGTACATTTGTCTATCCAATTTAGTTTTAATAAAACTTTATTTGGTAAGCCAGAATTTTCTAATTCTTTTGCCTTTTCTAAGATAATTTCGGTTTGATTATTTCCTCGCCTAATAACTTTGGAGACAATTCGGGATGGTTGTTCAATAGTAACTATAAATGTACCGTTTTTAAAATCTTTACAGTCTAAATTTTGACTAGCGACTTTTAAGCCAAGAAGAATTAGGGTAATAAAAAATAAAGTTTTTTTCATGTTGTTTAGATGAATGGAACAAGGTAATAAATTTAATATCTAAATAATTATGTTTTAATGGTGATGTAGAAATGTTTAAGCTTGTTGTGAATTTGCGTTAGCGATTGTAGAGGAAATCCTTTTTGAGAGGCACGAACAAAAAGATTGAAACGGAAAGCGCGACCTGTCACCTTGAGCGAAGGCGAAAGGCAAAGGTAACGCCCAAAAAATAAATATCCACTTAGCCGATTTGATGAGGTGATAGGAAATAAGTTCAGTACGTAAAAAAGGCCTTAACAATATTTGCTAAGACCTTTTTTTAGTTTGAGTTAGTTATATAATTTCCTTAAACGTAAGTTTAGGATAAATTATCCATTCATTGAAATTAAAAATTCTTCGTTGTTTCTGGTTTGTTTAAAACGATCATTAATAAATTCCATAGCTTCAACAGGGTTCATATCTGCAAGATATTTGCGCATTACCCACATACGTTGAATAGTATTTGCGTCTAATAAAATATCATCTCTACGAGTACTTGATGATGTTAAATCGATAGCTGGGAAAATTCTACGGTTAGAAATTTTTCTATCTAATTGTAGCTCCATATTACCAGTTCCTTTAAATTCTTCGAAGATAACTTCGTCCATTTTCGAACCAGTTTCAGTTAACGCAGTTGCAATGATGGTTAAAGAACCTCCATTTTCAATATTACGTGCAGCTCCAAAGAAACGCTTTGGTTTGTGTAACGCATTGGCATCAACACCACCAGAAAGAATTTTTCCAGATGCTGGTTGCACGGTATTATAAGCACGTGCTAAACGTGTTATAGAGTCTAATAGAATAACCACATCGTGACCACATTCTACCAATCGTTTTGCTTTTTCAAGAACAATATCTGCAATTTTTACATGCTCGTGAGCTTCTTTGTCAAAGGTTGAAGCAATTACTTCTCCACGAACATTACGTTGCATATCTGTTACCTCTTCAGGACGTTCATCAATCAATAAAATCATTTGATAAACTTCAGGATGATTTGCAGCAATAGCGTTTGCAACATCCTTTAATAACATGGTTTTCCCAGTTTTTGGTTGCGAAACAATCATACCACGTTGTCCTTTACCAATAGGTGCAAACAAATCCATAATTCTAGTAGAAATTGTACTTTGGCGATCTGCTAAGTTGAATTTCTCCTGTGGGAACAATGGCGTTAAATGCTCGAAAGCAACACGATCACGAACCACATTAGGATCTTGACCATTAATTTTACTCACTTTTATTAAAGGGAAATATTTTTCTCCTTCTTTAGGTGGTCTTACATGACCTAAAACGGTATCACCTTTTTTTAGACCAAATAAGCGTATTTGAGATTGTGATACATAAATATCATCTGGTGATGACAAATAATTATAATCAGATGAACGTAAAAAACCATATCCATCTTGCATGATGTCTAAAACACCTTCACTTTCAATAATGGCATCAAATTCAAAATCTGGTTCACGATAACGGTTTCTACTATCTTTATTACCCTTATCTATATTTCCGTTTTTCTGATTTCTGTGCTGATTTTTATGCTGCTGATTGTTATCTCTTTTTTGATGAGGCTTCTGCTGATTATCCTTTTGATTATCATTTGAAGGCCTAGGATTTGGCTTGTGCGCCGGCTTTCTCTCCTCTTTCTTTTCTTGAGTAACCTCTGCTGGTTTTACTTCTGGAGTTTTATTTGCTTCCTCAGGTTTCGCTTCCTGAGGTTTTACTTCTGGAGTCTTATTTGCTTCCTGAGGTTTTACTTCCAGCTTTGCAGGTGCGTTCTTAACAGGTTTTTGTACACGTTGCCTAGGTTTTTTTGGTTCCGCCTTTTTTTCTTTGGGCGCCTCAGTCGCTTTATTAGGTTCAATTACTGCTGTTACCTTTTTTGGGTCGGCAGCTTGTTGGTCGAGTATTTGGTATACTAAATCTAATTTTTTTAATGAGCGGTATTTTGGGACCTTTAACTGTTTCGCAATCTCTTGTAAGTCAGAGAGTTTCTTTTCCTTTAATTGTGAAATTTCAAACATTGATGTTTAATTGAATATATGTTTTTTGAATATAATTTGATTTTATTCTGAAAATGATTTCTTTATTTTGAAGAATTAACAACCTGCAATAGTGGTTGTTGTGAATCATTACTGCAATTATACAACTTTATTTTAATTTTTAAGGCTTATTTTATAAAAGAAACTATTATTTTTGCTGTCTAGTTTTTAAAGAGCTTATGTTACAACGTATACAAACTATATATCTTTTAATTGCCGCAGGAGTTTCTGCAGGATTAATATATGTGTTTGAATTATGGATTACATCTGATGACCTAAAAGTATTTGCAGACGATATTAATTACGTATTTGCAGGCTTTTTAACATCAGCATTTTTTTCAATTGTAACAATATTTAGGTACAAAAACAGGAAGTCTCAATTTATGTTGGGGCGCCTTAATATCATATTAAACTTTTTTTTACTAGGATTTTTTGTATATCAATCTCTAAACATATCTGGAGAAACGGCGGTTTCTGAGAAAGGTATTGGGATGTTTCTCCCTATTGTTTCTATCGTGTTTTTGGCATTAGCCAATAAGGCCATCAAGAAGGATGAAGATCTCGTAAAATCTGTAGATCGATTACGATAAACCTAACATCTTAGTAGTATTAGTGCGTTAAAGCCCAAGATGAAAATTTTGGGCTTTTTATTTTTTGCGTTTCCCTATCGGGTCGGGCTTTCTGCTATATCTTTTTAAAACGGCATTGCGATGGAGGAACGACTGTAGCAATTTGTTAGTTTTTAGCCCAATCAAACTAAATAGTTTTTTTTCTTTTAAAAAGGATGTCGCTACAATCCCTAACGCACCTATTTGCAAAGTAAAAGCCTCAATCCTAAACAAACTTACCTTTTGTTAAATTCAATAACCTCCAAATTATCAATTTTACTACCATCAATAGTAAAGCGTAGCATGGTGCGTGTTTTATGAAAACCGTGTTTACCAACTGCACCAGGATTCATATGTAGTAAATTCAGTTTTTTATCAGGCATAACTTTTAGAATATGCGAATGTCCACAAATAAAAAGTTTGGGAGGATTTTGCCTTATTTCGTCTCTAACTCTAACATTATAAGCTTTGGGATAACCACCAATATGCGTCATCCAAACATCAACACCTTCACACATAAAACGATTGTGTTCTGGAAATTCTAATCTAATTTGAGCATCATCAATATTACCATAAACCCCACGTAGAGGCTTTATTTTTTTTATAGCATCAGTTACTTTTAAATCACCTATATCGCCTGCATGCCACACTTCTTCAACTTGCTTTACATATTTTAAAATATCGTCATCAATATAGCTATGTGTATCTGAAAGTAAGAGTATTTTTATCATTAATATCTGCAGAGTTTGTTGGTAAAGTTATGATAATCGTTTTTAATCTGATGATGAATTTTTACTGACTTTATCAGAAAAAAATTATAACTTCGTTTTTAACCGATAAAGTTCATTGAAACGGAACTTTATCTTTGTATAGTATGCAATTAAAGAAAACGAAAATGATAAAAAAATCACTTCTGATTTTGACTGTTCTGGCTTTCCTATCATGCGGAAATGAATCGGGTAAAATGATATATAAAACCAAAGGGGGAGAATTTGCTTCACAACCCGGGAATTTTATAGCTGGCTTTCCAACCAAGCCGAATCATTCAGCTATTGATAACCAAATTGGACTCGACAAATTTCAAATCCATTTATTTCGCTCAACTTTAGGGCCGAATAAGATATTTTCAATAGAATACAATGATTATCCAGAATATATGATTAAGTCAATGACTGACGAACAAATCTATTCACAAGGAGTCACAAATTTCTCGAATAAAATGGCTGAAGTATTTAAATTGGAGCTACAAGAACCTATTGAACAACATGGATTGAAAGGACATTATTTTGTTCTGAGCCTTAAAGAAAATGCGATTAACAAAGGAGTTAAAGGGCACATTCAAGGAAAACTATTTAGAACAGGAAATCGAGTTTATACAATTACTTATATGGGAAAGGATGACAAAAATGTGGAAACATTTATGGAATCTTTTCGTCTGATAAAATAATTGTTTAGAGCAATGATATTTTAAAAAGATATAGCAGAAAGCCCGACCCGAAAGGGTAACACCCAAAAATTTTTAATATATAATTAAGATATCTGTTTTCGTTAGGATAACAAATCTGTCTATCTTTGTTAGTTCATAAAAGTATTAAAACAGATTGAGGTATTTTATAGAACTTTCTTATAATGGTAGTGCATATCACGGTTGGCAAAACCAACCTAAAGCCATATCTGTTCAAGAAGTTTTAGAAAAAGCATTGTCTACTTTGCTTAAAACTCCTATTTCTATAATGGGAGCAGGGCGTACCGATACCGGTGTACATGCATCGCAAATGTTTGCGCATTTTGATTTTAATGATGAATTGAATGATACAAACATAATTTTTAAGCTAAATTCGTTTTTGCCAAAAGATATTGCTATTCAACATATTTTTAAAGTAAACGATGATGCTCATGCACGTTTTAATGCATTAAGCAGAACCTATTTGTATAGAATAACTTTAGAAAAAAATGTGTTTACTTTTAATAATACATTTTATGTGAAGCAAGCTTTAGATGTTGAAAAAATGAAAGAAGCTTCAAAAATTTTATTTGATTATAAAGATTTTCAATGCTTTTCAAAAACTAATACCGATGTAAAAACGTATTATTGTAATATAATGCAAGCGGAATGGTTTTTTAAAAATAATGAGCTTCATTTTATAATTAAAGCCGATAGATTTTTGCGAAATATGGTACGAGCCATTGTAGGAACCATGATTAATATTGGCTTAGGCAAAATAAATGTTGAAGATTTGCACCAGATTATTAAATCTAAAAACAGGAGTGAAGCAGGTTTTTCTGTACCAGCACATGCTTTATATTTAACAAAAATTGAATATCCAGACGATATAAAATTATAAATGAGTAAAAAGAAAGAAAATATTTTTGACGTAAAATTATTCACGCGTCTTTTTCAATATATAAAACCGTATAAAGCAGTATTTTTTGGGTTGATATTATTGGTTGTGTTGCTTGCAGTTTTTGGTGCTGCAACTCCAAAACTTACTGAGTTTGTTATAGATGATAGTATTGCAGGCGAAAACCCTGATAAGTTTCTGTTTTACATAACCTTAATGTTGGCTGTTTTAATTTCGCAAACTCTATTTCAATTTGCATTTATATATTATGCTACTTGGTTAGGTCAAAATTTGGTGATGGATGTTCGTGTAAAGTTGTTTGATCATTTACTTCGTTTTAAAATGAAATATTATGATAACTCATCGGTTGGTGTTTTAATAACCAGATCGGTAACAGATATGGAGCGTATTGCCGATATTTTTGGTCAAGGTTTATTTATGATTTTCAGGGATTTACTGACTATGATAGTCGTATTTGGAGTTATGCTATATTCCAATTTAAAGTTGAGTTTGATTGTGTTTTTAATGTTACCATTATTATTATATGCTACTCGAATTTTTCAGAAATACATGAAAAAAGCTTTTGAAGAAGTAAGAAATGAAGTGTCTAACTTAAATTCGTTTGTGCAAGAACGCTTAACAGGCATGAAAATATTACAACTTTTTACTCGTGAAGTCACCGAGTATAAAAGCTTTGAAAAAATAAACGAGCGCCATAAAAAAGGTTGGTTAAAAACAGTTTGGTATAACTCAATATTTTTTCCGCTTGCAGATTTATCAAGCTCAATAACTGTTGGTTTAGTGGCTTGGTACGGCGGGCTAAATGTAGTACTTGAAGGTAGTGTAACTCAAGGAACATTATTTGCCTTTATTATGTTTATCCCTATGTTGTTTAGACCGCTTAGGCAAATAGCCGATAAGTTTAATACATTACAAATGGGTATGGTTGCCGCAAATAGAGTATTTAAAGTAATAGATACAACATCGCAGATTGATGACGCAGGAACACATATAGCTGAAGGTTTTAAAGGAGATATTGCTTTTAAAAATGTTCATTTTAGTTATGTTGAAGACGAAGAAGTCTTAAAAGGAATTTCCTTTAATGTAAATGCGGGCGAAACAGTGGCAATAGTTGGTGCAACAGGTGCGGGGAAATCTACCATCATTAATTTACTAAATCGTTTTTACGAAATAAAAGATGGTGCCATTTGTGTTGATGGTATTGATATTAAAGAAGTCACTTTAGAATCTCTACGAACACAAATAGCAGTAGTTTTACAAGATGTGTTTTTATTTGCCGATACTATTTTAAATAATATTACGCTTAATCATCCAGAAATTACTGAAGCACAAGTACATCAAGCCGCAAAGGCTATTGGTATTCACGATTTTATAATGAGTCTACCAAATGGGTATCAATATAATGTAAAGGAACGTGGTGTGATGCTATCTTCTGGTCAACGTCAATTAATATCTTTTTTAAGAGCTTATGTAACAAATCCTAGTATTTTGGTGTTAGACGAAGCAACATCGTCTGTCGATTCGTATTCAGAACAGCTTATTCAAAATGCAACTGATAAAATAACAAAAGGGAGAACCTCTATAGTTATTGCTCACCGATTAGCAACCATAAAAAAAGCTGATAAAATTATAGTTATGGACGCTGGTGAAATTGTAGAACAAGGCACTCACAACGAACTGCTTAAAAAAGAAAATGGGTATTATAAAAATTTATACGAAGTACAGTTTTTAAAGGAGGAAGTGGCTTAGTTATTGAATCTGTTTTGCTGCTTCTGCTGCGGCTTTTTGTGCTTCAAACATTTCGTCAAACATTCCTGATTTTACAGCAAAGATTGCTCCAACTATCATAATTAACAACATAATAAAACCTAAAATGCCAATAAATATTAAGGTTCTTATTAACGTTTGAGTATTGTTTAATCCATAAACATGCTTCAAGCAATATGTAAAATATAATATTTGTAATGGCATTATGAAAAAGCCCATAGTAGCAAAGGAAACGATGTTTAAAGGAACAACTATAATAGTAATTATAGCTATTGAAAGAGACATTTGAGCCTGAGCATATAAAAATACAACAAGTAGTTCTGTATAATTTAGCTTATTGATTTTAAAGAATACAATTCGTGCAAATAATGCATAGAATGGTATATAAAGCATCATAATCAGTGATTGGTAATCACTAGTAAATTTAAATATTTTGTCAAACACGGCTTGCTGCTTCTGACCTATTTCTGTAGATGTGTCATAAAATGTCAAATCAGTTTGAAACTTTTGAATGATAAAAACTTGTAACCCAGCTAGTGTAATTGCAAGCGCAAAATAGCTAATAACATTAACGTATTTTTTACGTGTACCTCTTATATAACCACCAATAACATCTTCTGGATTTTTAAATAAATTAACAAATGTTCTTAGTAGCTTATTATCATAGTTAAAAAATGTTTCACTAATGTGTTCAAATAAGTTTTTTAGCGTAAGTCTGTTCCTTATCACTTTTCCACCACAAACATTACAGTAGTCGCTTTCCTTTGTTAATGCAGTATTGCAATTTTTACAGTTTATCATTTATTCTTTTAGATTAAAGTCATAATTATTCCAATAATTACACATATTATAATTATTCCAAAAAATATAACTACTAATGCAATAATAGTTAACATAAAACGAGCTAAAGTATCAAGAAAACTATGATTAAAAACGCGTTTTAGAACATAAAACCAATATATAAACGTGATAATGGATATGCAGCTAGTAATTAGCATATAGTCCAATCCAAAGCATAAAAATAGGATAGTGAGAAGACTAGTGATTATTATTATTTGAGCTGAATAATAAAGGTTTAGTACTAAATGTTCAGTAAAATTTAATTGATTATCACCAACAATAACATAGGCTAACCATGTTGATAATGCAGAAAACGGAACTGTTAAAACATAAATTAAACTTTGATAGTTATTAATTTGATTATAGTCAAAGTTTGATGGCGAAAACGGATTGTCTTTTTGCTCTGCTAATTTCTTAAAAGAGTCCCCAAAGAGAGCATCCATATTTAAAGCGTCTTTAAAAAAAGTGTTCATTAAAAACAACTGAATCCCTACAAGTGTTAGAGAAATAGCAAAGTATTGAATAACACTTATATATTGTTTTCGTGTACCATTAATATAGCCACTAATAACTAACTCTGGTTTTGTAAATAAGTGAATAAAAGTCTTTAAAAAAATATTATCAATATTTATAAACTGATCATTAATATCATCAAAAATGTTTTTTAAAGTCAGTCTATTTTTAATCACTTTTGCACCACATTCAAGACAGAATTTTTGATGATTCAAGAGCGAAGTATTACAGTTTTTACAATTCACCTATGCCAAATCTTTTTTTATTATGTCATTAAGTTGACTAGTATTATCAAATACAACAAACTCACCGTCTTTAAAATAAGAAATATGCCCTGTTTCTTCGCTAACTGCTATAGCTAATGCATCAGTCTTTTCTGTAACACCAATAGCTGCTCTATGACGTAACCCGAAACGTTGCGGAATATCTTTTTCGTTATTAACAGGAAGAATAACACGTGTTGCTTTTACAACATTATTACTTACCACTATAGCACCATCGTGTAACGGGCTATTTTTAAAGAAGATACTTTCTATAATAGGTTGAGTTACTTTTATATTCATTTCGTCTCCAGAGGAAGATAAAAAATCAAGGTTATTATTACGCTCAAAAACAATTAATGCGCCCGTTTTTGAGGCTCCCATTTTAACACAAGCCGAAACAATAGCATCAACATTGGTTTCGTCTCCCGTTTCGTTTTTTATAAATTTAAATTGCTGTAAAAATTTGCGTCGCCTACTAAAGTTTGTCGAACCAACCATAAGTAAAAATTTACGAATTTCGGGTTGAAACACCACTATAAGCGCAATAATTCCCACTTTCATAAAACCACCAAAAATTCCCGTTAGGAGTTCCATGTTTAAAAAATCGGTTAACCTCCAAACCAAGTAAATGATGATGATACCAATGAAGATATTGATCGCTACTGTGCCTTTTACGAGTTTATAAATGTAGTAGAGTAGTAGTGCTACAAGAATAACATCGATAACATCGACTACTGTGAATTTTAAAAGATCTTTAAAAATGTCCAAAGGCAATTGGTTTTGGTAAATTTAGTAAAAAAGGGTTAATTAAAAATGAATTCGTCTTTTGAGATAGTAATATTTTTAGAATCTAATTGAGATAGTTTAGATTTTATTGTGATATAATCTTGAAATTTTAAATTTTTATCAAACATTAAAAAAGTTATAACATTCCCATCTTTAATCAAATTAGACTTTATTCCCTTTAGTATGTTTTTTTTATGAAACCTATCTAATTTAGTACTGTCAATCGTAGAATAAGAAAAGTTAAGAGAGTCAGAAGAGTAAGCTGTAATACCTATGTATTCATCATAAGAAACTTGTTTTGGTTTTAAATTATCGCTTTTGAATATAACATCCGTAAACTCAATAAACCCTAAATTTTTTCTACTAATATCATTACAAGTAAAATAGTTTTTTGCGTTTTCATTTTTATGACTGGAATTTTTCTTTTTTTCTTGAAGAAATTTAATATGCGGAATCACTTGTTTTAGGGTAAGACGTTTATCAACATTAACCAACCAATTAGTCGTGCTAATCAAATTTTTCCTGTTAAGTTCTACACTGTCTGCTTTAGTTTCGTCATAAAATAAATAGGCAGGAGAGACGTCTTTAATTTCTGAAATTTCAGAATGATCAATCTCTGGAAGTAAAATCACTTTTTCTTTTCCGCAGGAAAAGAAAATAGATAAAATAATTAAGAAAAATATATACTTCATGGTGGTTTTAACAATCTAACATTCTAGTCAATTTAATACATTCCATAGCTTCTTTAACGTCGTGTACACGTAAAATAGAAGCCCCTTTTTGTAAAGCAATTGTGTTTAAAACGGTGGTTCCGTTTAATGCTTCTTTTGCTGACGTTTCTAATGTTTTATAAATCATAGATTTTCTGGAAATTCCAGCAAGGATAGGTTTATCTAACATTTTAAACAATTCTAATTGGTTTAAAACCTCAAAATTTTGTTCTAAATTTTTTGCGAACCCAAAACCAGGATCAATAATTAAATCTATAATACCTAATTGCTTTGCAACAGATATTCTTTCAGAAAAATACTTTATTATATCTTTGGTGATGTTATTATAATCTGTTAATTGTTGCATGTTTTTTGGTGTCCCCCGCATGTGCATCATAATATATGGCACTTTTAAGTGTGCTATAGTTTGCATCATGTTATCATCTAAATTTCCTGCAGAAATATCATTAATCATACAAGCACCAGCTTCAATGCACGATTTAGCAACCGAACTTCTAAAAGTGTCAATTGAAAGTAATGTTTTAGGAAATTCCTTTAAAATAAGATTAACAATAGGTAAAATTCTATCTAATTCGTCAACCTCACTAACATGGTCTGCATTTGGTCGTGAACTATATGCGCCAACATCGATAAAGGTGGTGCCTTCATTAAGCATTTTTTCTACTTGATTTAAAATATCTTTTTCATTTTTATAAGCCCCTCCATCATAAAAAGAGTCTGGAGTAATATTTAAAATCCCCATTACTTTTGGTGATGATAAATCAATGAGTTGACCTTTATAATTTATTGTCATTTGTACAGTTTTACAAGGTGTTTGTACTAAGTTTAAAACTTTAAACCAGAAACCTTGAACTTTCTAATTATTTATGCGAAATTTACGCAAAATTGAATTTTATTTATGCAAGATACTTCAAAACAATATGATGCGGTAATAGATACCTGTAAAAGTTTATTTATTAAAAAAATGAGCGATTACGGTAGTGCTTGGAGAATTTTAAGATTGCCATCACTTACAGACCAAATTTTTATTAAAGCACAGCGTATAAGAGGACTTCAACAAAATGCAGTAAGAAAAGTTGATGAGGGAGAAGTAAGTGAGTTTATTGGTATTATAAATTATTGTGTTATGGCGCTTATTCAGTTAGAAAAAGGTGTGGTTGAACAACCAGATTTGTCTACTGAAAAAGCAACAGAACTATATACAGAGCAAGTTGCAATCACCAAAAAGCTTATGGAAGATAAAAACCATGATTATGGCGAAGCGTGGCGTGATATGAGAGTAAGTAGTTTAACCGACTTAATCTTACAAAAATTATTACGTGTTAAACAAATTGAAGATAATGCAGGAAAAACTTTGGTAAGTGAAGGTATTGATGCTAATTATCAAGATATGATTAATTATGCGATTTTTGCGTTAATTCATTTAAAAGAAGGAAAAGAATGAAAATATTAGTAAACTTATCTAGAGGCATAGTAAGTGCATTATTTATCTTCTCAGGATTTATAAAGCTTAACGATCCATTAGGGTTTTCGTATAAGCTTCAGGAATATTTTAGTGCAGATGTTTTAAATATTCCTTTTTTAGAACCTTATGCATTGCTCATTTCTGTTTTTGTAGTGGTGTTTGAAGTGGTTTTAGGTGTGTTTTTGTTGATTGGTTACAAACCCAAATTTACAGTTTGGAGCCTGTTACTAATGATTATCTTTTTTACTTTTTTAACTTTTTATGCTGCCTATTTTGAAAAGGTAAAAGATTGTGGCTGCTTTGGAGATTTTTTAAAATTAAAGCCATGGGAATCTTTTTGGAAGGATGTTGTGCTTTTAGTTTTAATAGTTATTCTGTTTATAGGAGTGAAATATATTAATACTATTTTTTCAAAATTGCCAACAACAGTTCTAGCATTACTAGGTTTTATTATAAGTTTATGGTTTGGTTATCATGTACTGATGCATTTACCAGCTATCGATTTTAGAGCATATAAAATTGGAAATAATATTTATGAAGGTATGATTATTCCAGAAGATGCACCTAAAGCAGTACAAGAGTTTACTTGGACATTTAATGTTAATGGTGAAGAAAAAGAAATTGTTACAAATGGAAGCTACCCAAGTGTTGAAGGCGAATATATAAGTGTAGATACTAAGGTGATTAAAGAAGGCTATTCACCACCTGTTGTAGATTTCTCCATAGAATCAAATGATGAAGATTTAACTCAGCAATTTTTAAATGAAGAAAACCTAATAGTAATTGTATCTTACAGTATAGAAAAAATAGAGAAAGAAGGTGCTGAGAGGTTAAAAGCAGCAACAGATCTGGCTATTAAAAATGGATACAAAGTTATTGGATTATCAGCATCTGGAGAAGAAGCAAAACAAAGAATTAATAAGACTTATAATTTGAATTTTGATTGGTATTTGTGTGATGAGAAAGCATTAAAAACAGTAGTGCGTTCTAATCCAGGGATTTTAGA
Organism: uncultured Flaviramulus sp.; assembly: GCA_947501105.1. Lineage (GTDB taxonomy): Bacteria > Bacteroidota > Bacteroidia > Flavobacteriales > Flavobacteriaceae > Wocania_A. The sequence continues at coordinate 395,921 of CANMUP010000002.1, forward strand.
ATTGGATGCTGGCACTGTTAAACAAAAATTGCATTGGAATGACATTGATGATTTGGAACTGCCTAAAGTTGAAAGAAAATCAGAGCCAAAAAAGGTTGAAGAAGATGTTGCAATTTTTATTGATGGGAAGTTGTCTACTTCGGAAGAGTTTAAAGCATTAAAAGAAGAAGATATTGAGAATATGTATATTTTCAAAGAGCAAGATTCTGTAATAGCGTTTAATAAGAAAAACAATAGTTCTTATGACAATATTATCAAGGTAGAGTTAAAGAAGAAGTAACATCGTTTAATTTTAAGTTCAACAAATAAGTATTATTGATTAGTTATCTGCTAAATAAAACCGGTTACGCATTACTCACATTATTTGGAGTAGTAACTGTTATTTTCTTTTTATTTAACGTGCTTCCTGGAGACCCTGCGCAAATGATGCTGGGACAAAATGAAGATAGCGAGCAACTAGCCCTCGTAAAACAAAAATACGGATTCGATAAGCCTGTAAGTACACAGTATTTCTATTATTTAAACGACTTACTACCTATCTCATTTCATTCAAATAATGCTGAAGACTATACATATTTAAGAGCTAACAAATATTCAGCAACCAAACTATTTTCAATAGGTAATACTACAACAGTTTTAAAGTTTCCATATTTAAGAGAATCGTTTACAAAACAAGGTAAAAAAGTAAGCGAAGTACTGGCCGAAACTTTACCAAATACTTTTGTTTTAGCTGTATCTGCCATTGTAATTGCTATAGTTTTAGGCATTCTCTTTGGGATTATTTCTGCTTTGTACAAAGATAAATGGTTAGATAAAACCATCCAGATATTTAGTACATTAGGGATGAGTGTCCCATCCTTTTTTAGCGCTATTTTATTCGCATGGTTTTTTGGTTATATATTACATGAATACACCAATTTAGAAATGACAGGTAGTCTATATGAATTAGATGATTTTGGAGAATCTATGCATATTAAATGGAAAAATTTAATACTACCAGCCATTGTTTTGGGTATTCGCCCGTTAGCTGTGGTTATTCAATTGATGCGCAATAGTTTGTTAGAGGTTTTTAATCAAGACTATATTCGTACGGCAAGAGCAAAGGGGTTAAGCGAGTTTCAAATTATAAAAAGACACGCTGTAAAAAATGCTTTAAATCCTGTGGTTACAGCAATTTCGGGTTGGTTTGCATCAATGCTTGCTGGTGCTGTTTTTGTGGAGTATATTTTTGGGTGGAATGGTATAGGAAAAGAAATTGTAAATGCTTTAAACACTTTGGATTTACCTGTAATTATGGGGTCGGTTATAGTAATAGCTACAATGTTTGTAATTATCAACATTTTTGTCGACTTAATTTATGTTTGGTTAGACCCTAAAGTGAAATTACAATAAACATGAGAAAAATAAACTGCCTATTAGTTTTATTGCTAAGTATTTTTAGTTGTAATACAGAAGCGCCAACCCAATTTTCTGAAGAAACTTTAAATGATGTATTTACAACTTTAAACGGTAATCAAGTTACCCTAAAATCCATTTTAGAAAAGCATGAGGGCAAAACTATTGTTATAGATATTTGGGCGTCCTGGTGTAGCGATTGCATAAAAGGTATGCCAAAAGTAAAGGCATTACAAAAAAAATATAATGACGCTGTATATTTATTTTTCTCTTTAGATAGGGGAGATAGACCTTGGAAAAGAGGGATTAAAAAGTATCAAATAGAGGGAGAACATTATTATATGCCATCAGGTAAAAAAAGTGCCTTTGGAGATTTTGTAAAAATTAGATGGATTCCTAGATATATGGTAATAAATAAAGACGGAAATATAGAATTATTTAAAGCTACTGAAGCAGACGATAATAAGTTGGTAAACGCGCTAAAAAAGTAGTATTTTTGCAGTAATAAATAACTACAAATAAAGTCTTTCAAAAGAAAGTTTTAAGACCAATATTATGAGAAAACAAATCGTTGCTGGAAACTGGAAAATGAATAATGATTTATCACAAACAGAATCATTACTTGCCGACTTAAAAAAGCAAACTAAAACTACAGAAGCAGAGGTAATGGTAGCACCAACCTTTACTAATTTATACCATGCTTTTGAAGCTTTACGTACTACAGATATCGAAGTAGTAGCGCAAAACATGCACTTTGCTGAAAATGGAGCTTATACAGGCGAAATCAATGCAAGTATGCTTAAAAGTGTAGGCGTTAATACGGTTATTTTAGGACATAGTGAGCGTCGTGAGTATTTTAATGAAACCGACGAATTATTAGCTAAAAAAGTAGATACAGCTTTAGCTAATGATATGAGAATCATTTTCTGTTTTGGAGAAGAGCTTGCCGATAGAAAATCCGGAAACGAGGAAAACGTAGTTGGAAGTCAAATTAAAAATGCATTATTTCATTTAGAAGCATCAGCATTCAAAAATATCGTTTTAGCCTATGAACCTGTTTGGGCTATTGGTACTGGCGAAACTGCAAGCCCAGAACAAGCGCAAGATATGCATGCATTTATTAGAAAAACATTAGCTGATAAGTACGGTAATGTAGTGGCAGATTCAGTTTCTATTCTTTATGGGGGTAGTGTTAAACCAGCAAATGCTGAAGAGATTTTCTCTAAACCAGACGTAGACGGTGGTTTAATAGGCGGAGCTGCTTTAAAAGCTGAAGATTTTTTCGCAATTGTGAATGCGTTTTAAATAAAAAATAATTAGGGCGTTACCCAAGCTTAAGGAATGGGTCGCGCTTTCCATTATATCTTTTTTTCGTGCCTCAAAAAAGGATGCCATTTCAATCGCTAACGCGGGTTTATCTGCTTAATTAATTTTCTCAAAACAAATGTCAAATACCATTTATATAGGTTATTATTTTATAGTAAAACCATTACAACCAGCAGTAGAAATTCTAATTGCCGAACTAGGTTATGCAGGTTTCGAGAGCTTTGTAGAAACAGAAGATGGTGTAACTGCTTATATTCAAAAAGATGAATGGAGAGAGAATATTTTAGAAGATATTCAAGTTCTAAATTCGGACGAATTTGAAATCACATATTCATTTGAAGATATTGAGCAAACCAACTGGAATGCCGAATGGGAAAAGAATTTCAGCCCTATTATAGTTGATGGTGTTTGTGCAGTTCGCGCACCATTTCATGATAAATTCGATACACAATACGATATTATTATAGAACCAAAAATGAGTTTTGGTACAGGACATCATGAAACAACACACATGATGATTCAGCATATTTTAAATAACGATTTTGAAGATAAATCCATTCTAGATATGGGTTGCGGAACAGGAGTTTTAGCAATTCTAGCAGAGCTTAAAGGGGCAAAACCAATTGATGCGATAGATTATGATAATTGGTGTTATTTAAATAGTCTAGAAAATGTAGAGCGTAATAATTGTAAACATATTACAGTTATTGAAGGAGATGCTTCAGTTTTAAAAAATAAATATGACGTGATTATCGCTAATATAAATCGCAATATTTTAATACAAGATTTGGCAACGTATATATCTTGTTTAAATAAAAATGGGATGCTGTTTTTAAGCGGATTTTATAATGATGATATCCCAATGATTAAAGCCGAATGTGAAAAACATTTGTTAAAATTTGAAGAAAAATTAGAAAGAAACAATTGGGTGTCATTAAAATTTTTAAATTAGTAGAAGAATTCTCCCCAAAAAAGATTGAGATGATGAGTACTAAAGAAAAAACATCAGAAGAATTATTACTTAAAGAAGAAGTAAAAACTCAAAATGAAATTGTTTTATATAACGATGATGTTAATACCTTCGATCATGTTATAGAAACGCTTATTTATGCTTGCGAACATACAGCAGAACAAGCTGAGCAATGCTCTATTATTGTACATCATAACGGAAAATGTACTGTCAAAACTGGTTTGTATGACGATTTGAAACCACGTTGTTCCATGCTTCTTGAAGCTGGTTTAAACGCAGAAATAGTATAATAAAAAAGCTCTGATTTTAATCAGAGCTTTTTTATTTTTAAGTTATTTACTCATTCTTCCTACGGCACAACTAACAAAAGATTTTGCTCTTGTAGTTAAAGCATTTTTTTCTCCAACTATGGGGTAACCAATTTTTGCCAATAAAACTTTAATATTTTCAACATCCTCTTCAGCTGAATAATTAAAAGAAACAGAATCATTTGTATTATCAACACTAATCTCTGAAATGTAATTTAGTTCACTTAGTTTATTAACAATAGTGTTTGTACAGCCTCCACATTTTAAGTTTTGTATTTTTAATGTTGTGTTCATAGTTACATAGTTGAAGGACAAACAAAATTTGTCATTGGTAAATCGGTCTTTTTAAGCGCTCCAAAACCACCAGCAACATCTATTACGTCAAAACCTCTGGCTTTTAAAATAGAAGCAGCTATAACTGATCTGTAACCGCCTGCACAATGCAAGTAGTATGTTTTTTTATTATCAATAGAACTCATATTGTTATTAATATAATCTAAAGCAAAGTGGTGCACATTTGTGCCTTCTAAATGCTCAGACTTATATTCTCCATCTTTTCTAACATCAAGAGTTTCTATGTTATTATTTTTAAATCTATTAGAAAACTCTTCAGCAGTTATAGAATCTATAGTTTCAATATCTTTTTCTGCATTTTTCCATGCATCAATACCTCCTTTTAAATAACCTAATGTGTTATCATAACCAACACGAGATAATCTAGTTACAGTTTCTTTTTCTTTACCTTCTGGGGTAATTAACAGTATGGGCTGTTTTAAGTCGGTAATTAAAGCTCCTACCCACGGTGCAAATCCGCCATGAATACCAATAAATATGGAGTTAGGAATATAGCCTTTTACAAAATCTTTTTCGTTTCTAACATCAAGAACTAAAGCGTCTTCTTGGTTTGCAAGAGCTTCAAATTGTTCAGGATTTAATGCAACATCTCCTTTTTTAAGAACAGTTTCAAAATCATCATAACCAGATTTATTCATCATTGCATTTTTTGCAAAATATTGTGGAGGTGGAGCAATACCATCAAGAACCTCTTCTACAAACTCTTCCTTTGTCATGTCAGCTCTCAAGGCATAATTGCTTTGTTTTTGTTCACCAAGAATACCTACAGTTTCTTTACTTAAATTTTTTCCACAAGCCGAACCTGCTCCATGAGCTGGATATACTATAACATCATCAGCTAATGGCATAATTTTGTTGCGTAAAGAATCATATAACATAGCTGCCAAATCTTCTTTAGTAAGATCAGATTTAATGGCCAAATCAGGGCGGCCAACATCGCCTAAAAATAAAGTGTCTCCTGAAAAAATAGCATGGTTATTCCCATTTTCATCAATTAAAAGAAAGGTTGCAGACTCTAAAGTATGTCCTGGAGTATGTAATACTTTAATAGTTACATTTCCTAATTTAAATTCTTCATTGTCAGTTGCTATATGAGCTTTGTAATCTGTTGTAGCACTAGGGCCAAAAACAATAGTCGCTCCTGTTTTTTTAGCTAAATCTACATGACCCGAAACAAAATCGGCATGAAAATGTGTTTCAAAAATATATTTAATTTTTGCATTTTCTTCATTTGCCTTATCTACATATTGCTGTGTTTCACGCAATGGGTCTATAATAGCAACTTCGCCATTAGATTCAATATAATATGCTCCTTGAGCTAAACAGCCCGTATAAATTTGTTCTATCTTCATTTTATAAACTTATTTTCATATCCGTTTTAACGGAAAATATCTCAATATATAAATCATTCAAAAATATGAAACCTAAATGGTTTCGTTTGTGACTTTTGTCACATTCTACTAATTTGTTTCCTTATAAATTATATAAATGGCCATAATTAATGTAAAAAAACCGAAGCTTTTTTTAAGTTTTTTGCCACTTATAAATTTTGAAAGAAATACACCTAATATAATTCCTAAAATGGAAATTAAAGTAAATATAATTAGAAAGCCCCATTCTATTTCGATGGTTTGAATATCGCCAGTAAAGCCAATTAAAGAATTAATAGTAACTATAATTAACGAGGTTCCTACAGCTTTTTTCATAGGAATATTTGCCCAAAGTACAAGTGCTGGCACATATAAAAAACCACCTCCAGCACCTATTAAACCTGTAATTGTTCCAATTATTAAACCTTGTATAAATGTTTTGTAGTAGGCTTGCTTTTCAGAAATTTCGTTTGCTTCCTTTTTATTTTTAATCATAGAAACGGAAGCTAAAAGCATAATGATGGCAAAAAATACCATAATACCCATTTCTTTTGTTAAAGTAAAACCTTCAAAACTTAAAAGTGTATCAGGAATTCCTGGAACTAAATATCTACGTGATAAGTAAACTGCTATAAATGAAGGAAAGGAAAATGCTAATCCTGTTTTAAAATCGACTAGTCCTTTTCTATATTTTTGATATGTTCCCACCATAGATGTGGTACCAACCACAAATAATGAATATGCTGTAGCAATAATTGGATTGTAACCTAATAGGTAAACCAATAGTGGGACAGTAAGAATAGAACCACCACCGCCAATAAGCCCTAAAACTAGACCGACTATTAATGCGCCAATGTATCCTAAGAGTTGTGTAGTATCCATTTAGTGTGGTAGTTTGTCTTTTAAAACACCATAAATAAATGTGCCTAATAGAGCGGCTGCTATTACAATAAGCATGCTTAAAACACCAGTACCTAATAAGATGTACATCGGTCCAGGACAAGCACCAATAAGTGCCCAACCAAAACCGAAAATAATTCCACCAGCAATATATCTAATAAATCCACTATCTTTTTTTGGAACAAAAATATCTGCGCCTTTAATACTTTTTACATAACCTTTTTTTGAGATTTGTAAAAACAGAATACCTGTTGCTATTGCTGTACCAATAATACCATACATATGGAAGGATTGAAAGCGAAACATCTCATAAATGCGATACCAAGAAACAGCTTCTGATTTAACTAAAACAATACCAAAAAAGATGCCTACGAGTAAAAATTTTAAGTATTTCATTAGTTAAAAATTAAGGGTAAAAGAAGGTTAGTCATAATTAATCCACCTATAAAAAAGCCAATAACTGCAATCAACGATGGTTTTTGTAAACTGCTTAATCCGGTAATAGCATGACCAGAAGTACAACCACCAGCATATCTTGTACCAAAACCAACAAGTAGGCCACCTATTACTAATAGTAATAAGCTTCTTAAGCTTAAATTTTCTAAATCAAATATTTCGTTAGGTACTAATGTAGCACCAGCATCTTTAAATCCCATTTGCTGTAATTCAGAAACTGTTTCTGGATTTAAACTGGTTATGGCATCGTTTGATAAGTACTGTGTTGCAATAAACCCACCAATAATGGCACCTAATACTACTGTTAAGTTCCAGAGTTGGTCTCTCCATTTCATTTTAAAAAAATTGATATGTTTTCCTGCTCCAGCTATGGAACACATGGTTCTGAGGTTTGATGACATACCAAAAGTTTTTCCAAAATAGAGTAGTAACGCCATAACAAAGGCGATTAATGGGCCAGTTATATACCATGGCCAAGGATTTAAAATGTATTCCATAAATATGATTTAAAAGCGCAAAGATAAATTCATGCTTAACTTAACTTTGTAATAAATGTTACCTAAATTTATAAAACTTCAATTTTATTTCTACTTAACTTAATTTTTTTGTCGTTTTCTAATTGTTTTAGTAGACGGGAAATAACAACACGAGAAGTGTGTAAATCTTCAGCAATATCTTGATGTTTTACTATTATGATTTTAGATTCGTTTAACTTTGTTTTATTAATTAAATACTTGTATAACCGCTCATCCATTTTCATGAAGGCAAGATTATCAATGGTTTCGAGCATTTCGTTAAAACGCGTTTGGTAGCTTTCTAAAATAAAATTTCTCCAGCTTTCGTTATTATGAAACCATTTTTGCATGACAGAAACAGGAATCATTACTAAGCTTGAATCTTTTTCGGCAACAGCTCTAACTTTACTTTTTGATGTTCCCATACAGCAAGTAAGTGACATAGTACAGGTTTCTCCAGATTCTAAAAAATAAATAAGTAAGTCGTTCCCTTGATTATCTTCTCTTAAAATTTTAATGCTACCGCTTAATAATAGCGGAATATAGTTTAGTGTTTGATTTATATCTATAATAATATCGTGCTTTTCAAATGTTTTGAAAATACCCGATAAGTAGATTTCTTTAATAAGAGTATCATCTAAGAGATGACTGAACTTTTGTTGCAATAATTCCTTTGGCATATTCAAAAGTAATGAATTTGAAATTTGAAATAAATATTTAGTAGAGTTTTAATAAAAATACTATATTTGCACCCACAAAAAAGGCCATGTGGCGCAACTGAATAGCGCACTTGATTACGGCTCAAGAGGTTGCAGGTTTGAATCCTGCCATGGTCACAAAAACAAATTCAATTTAATTAGTTAACCCCACAGTTTCTAGAAACTGTGGGGTTTTTGATTTCAGTTGATTTCGAAATAATTTGTTTAATATTATTTACTTATTAATAAGAATCTTTTTTGTAAGCATTCCATATCATTTATTACTTTAAAAAAATAAATTTCTTCTGTAATTTTCTTAGGAGAACTAGTTACTTATGTATGGATTTAACATTATTTTGTTTAAATATATGTAAAAATATTTGCATATTTGTAAATAAATTTATCAACAATACTTTATAGTGAATATAAAAACAAAACCTCTTTTATTTCTATTATTGTTTTCACTGTTCTTTTCATGTAAAAAAGAGGCTTCAGAAAATTCCATTTTGTTATACTGTGCCGCAGGTATGAAACCGGTTTTAGAGCAAGTTGTAAGCCAATATTATAAAGAGCATGGGGTGCGCGTAGATTTACAATATGGAGGTTCTGGCACTTTATTATCCAATATAAGAATAGCAAAACAAGGGGATTTGTATTTAGCAGCTGATAAAAGCTATATTGACGAAGCCATAAATTTTGGATTAATAGCAGAAACACAGCCTTTAGCCTATATAAAGCCCATTATTGCAGTCGCAAAAGGAAATCCAAAGAAAATTAAAAGGATTTCTGGTTTACTTAGAGAAGATATTAAAATAGCCATTGCAAACCCAGATGCAGCATCGGTTGGGCGTTTAACAAAAAAAATGCTTCAACAATCTTCACTTTGGGATGGCATTCAAAAAAATATAACAGTATTAATGCCAACAGTAAATGAAGTTGCTAATGCTATAAAATTAGGATCGGTTGATGCTGGGATTATTTGGGATGCTACCGCAAACCAATACGATGAAATTGAAGTTGTAGAAGAGGAATTATTTGATTCTTATATAAAGAATATTACAATTGGAGTTTTAAATTATTCTGAACAACCTATGGAAGCTTTAAAATTTTTACGCTATTTATCTTCTAAAGATAAAGGGATGCCTGTATTTAAAACCCTAGGTTATAAACCAATTGATGGTGATGTATGGCAAGAAAAACCGGAGCTATTATTTTATAGCGGAGGTGTTAATAGGCTTGCAATCGATAAGACTATAAATGCTTTTGAAGAACGGGAAAGTGTTTCGGTTACAAGAGTGTATAATGGTTGTGGGATTTTAGTATCTCAAATAAAAGCAGGACAAAACCCAGACGCTTATTTAACATGCGATGTGTCTTTTATGAATCAAGTAAAGGATGATTTTATAGATATTATGGATGTATCTAATACTAAAATAATTATTGCAACAAAAAAAGGAAACCCTAATAATATTCAATCTTTAAAAGATTTAGCGAAAAGCAATTTACAATTAGGTGTTTGTAATCATGACCAAAGTGCCTTGGGCGCTTTAACAAAAAAGTTGTTAGAAGGAGAAAATTTATGGGAGAATGTTTATAAAAATGTGCGTTCACAAACACCTACAGCTGATTTATTGGTTAACCAAATACTAACAGGTTCTTTAGATGCCGTGATAGTTTATAATGCCAATGTATCAATGGTAAAAGATAAATTAGACGTCGTTTATATAGATTTAAAACAAGCTACAGCATTGCAAAATATTGGTGTTAAAACAGATTCTAAAAATAAATATTTAACAAGAAGATTAATAAAATCACTTACCAACAATCAATCTAAAAAAAGTTATTTAGAACATGGGTTTGAATGGATAGTTGACATAAATAAGTAAGTCATTAAAAATATAGTAGCACATACAAAACCTTTACTGGTAAAGTCTAACAGACCATTTTTTTTAATGATGGGAGTTATAGCGTCTACCTATGTTATTCTTATTGTCGCGATGATATTAGCGGATTTGTCGTATACCACACCTCATCATATTTTAGAGGCCTTTAAGAGTAGAGAAATACAATATGCTATAAAATTAAGTTTAATTACTTGTACGATTACAATGGTTTTAAGCTTATTAGTTGCTATTCCGCTAGGTTATTTTATGGCACGTTTTGAGTTTCGTTTTAAAAAAGTTATAGATGCTGTTTTAGATATTCCTATTGTCTTACCGCCTTTAGTAATAGGTTTAAGTTTACTCATTTTATTCCAAACGGCACCAGGGCGTTTTATAGAGAGTCACATGCGTATAACTTATACGGTTTATAGTGTGGTTATAGCTCAATTTATGGTAGCCTGTGCTTTCGCAGTAAGAACGATGTATGTTACGTTTGTTCAAATAGATAATAGGCAAGAGCAGGTAGCTTTAACATTAGGTTGCAATCAAAAACAAGCTTTTTTTAATATACTATTACCTCAAGCTAAAAATGGCATTTTAACAGCTGCTTCATTAGCATGGGCGAGAGCCTTAGGCGAATTTGGGCCAATCCTCATTTTTTCTGGTGCAACAAGAATGAGAACCGAAGTTTTACCAACAACCGTTTTTTTAGAAATGTCTGTTGGGAATATTGAGGCTGCGGTGGCAGTTTCATTAATTATGATTGCTTCTGGATTTGCAGTATTGATGATAGTAAGACTTTTTGGGGATAAAAATGTGGGAGTTTAAAAATGATTAAAGCGATAAGTTTACATATAGAACAAGGTAATTTTTTACTCTCAAACCTTAATTTTGAGATTATGAAGGGAGAATATGTTGTATTTATGGGGAAAACTGGTTGTGGAAAAACAACAGTTTTAGAAGCTATTTGTGGATTAAGATCTTTGTTTTCTGGTGAAATTTGGTTGAATATTAAAAACGTTTCTAAAGATGTACCCGCTAAACGAGAAATTGGCTATGTTCCACAAGATGGCGCTTTATTTAAAACCATGTCTGTTAAAAAAAACATTGGTTTTGCTTTAAAAATCAGAAAATGGAATCAGCATCATATTGATGAACGAACTGAAGAATTAGCAAATCTATTAGGCATTAATCATTTGTTAGACCGTAATGTACACGATTTAAGTGGTGGCGAAAAACAGCGTGTTGCATTAGCAAGAGCTTTAAGCTTTTACCCAGAAATTTTGTGTCTAGATGAACCTTTAAGTGCTTTAGATGAAAGCACAAAAGAGGATATGATGAGATTGTTGGATACGTTAAAACAAAATTTAGAAATTACCGTAATTCACGTCACTCATTCAAATACAGAAGCGCTAAAATTGGCAGATAGAATTTTATATTTTGAAAACGGAAGCATTAAAGAAAATATTCAAGTTATATAGCATATGATAACAATAAAATTAAGATTTACAGCACAATTAAAAGATCAAGTAGGTTTGGCTACAGATACTGTGCTTGTAAACGAAACTGATACATTACAAGATTTACTAAGTCATTTAGTTGAAAAATATGGCAATGATTTTGGAACCATTTTATTTGACGAAAACGAAAATTATCGACACTCAAATTTAATTGTAATTAATCAAATACAAGAAAATTACGAAGATGATATAACATTAGTTGATGGGATGGAAGTTACACTAATGTCACCAATATCAGGAGGATAATGAAAAATTTAACACAAGAAGAATTAGCTACGTACGAGTGGCAATTGGATGTGCCAGAACATGGTGAAGCAGGTCAAGAACGTTTAAAGAATAGCACTGTTTTAGTATCCCGCTGTGGCGGATTAGGAAGTGTTGTAGCTTATGAATTGGCAGCAGCAGGCGTAGGGACACTTATTTTAGCTCATGCTGGAAATGTAAAGCATAGCGATTTAAACAGACAACTTTTAATGACACACGATTGGTTGGGTAAACCTCGAGTGGAGTCTGCAGAACGACGTTTAAAAGAATTAAATCCGAGATTAAATATTATTTCTGTTCCAGAAAATATCAATGAAACTAATGCAGAACGATTGGTAGGAATGGCAGATGTTATTGTGGATGCTGCTCCATTGTTTGAAGAACGTTTTTTAATGAATAGAGAAGCTGTAAAGCAAAACAAACCATTGGTAGATTGTGCTATGTATGAATTAGAAGCGCAAATAACAACCATCGTTCCTGGTGAAACAGCGTGTTTGTCTTGTTTGTACCCAGAACATCCAGTAGCTTGGAAACGTAGATTTCCAGTATTTGGTGCAGTTTCTGGTACTGTTGCATGCTTAGGAGCTATGGAGGCTATTAAGTTGATTTCTGGTTTTGGGGAATCTTTAAAAAATAGATTGTTGACTATGGATATGCGGACTATGGATGTAAATATCATTAATATTAAACAACGCAAAGAATGTGTTGTTTGTGGTAATTAATTGAAAAATGTAGATGTTAATCTTAAAAGAAATAAAACACAGAAAGTTCAATTTTATAATGGGACTTGTTGGTATGATTGCCATTGTGTCTTTGGTGGTGGCGTTTTATACCATGACACGTGCTACTCAAAAAGAAACCATCCGCTTAACGCGTGATATGGGTTTTAACGTGCGCATAATTCCTGGTGAAACAGACATCAATCAATTTTGGGCAGATGGCTATTCAAATCTGAGTATGTCTCAAGAGGTGGTTGATAAATTAGTCGATCAAAAATCGGTTAATTATGCACATTTAACAGCAAGTTTACATAAGCGTGTTCTGTTTAGAGGAAAAGATGTTGTGTTATCGGGGATATCAAGTGAAGAACGAGAGCCTTCAGGAGCAAAAAAATCAAAGATGATTTTCGCAATCGAAAAAGATAAAGTCTATTTGGGATATTCAATAGCCAATCAATTTAATATAAAAGAAGGAGATGTTATTAAAGTTTTAGAACAAGATTTTGAAGTTTCTAAAACCTTAGCGGAATCTGGAAGCGATGAAGATATTCGTATTTATTTCAATTTAAAAAGCCTTCAGGAATTGATTAATATGGAAGGTCAGATTAATGAAGTGATGGCAATTAACTGTATGTGTTCTACAAAAAACGGAGATCCGTTAGGAGAACTTCGAACAGAATTACAGAAAATTGCACCTGAAGCTGAAGTTTTAATGAAGAACAGTGTTGCAGACGCAAGAGAGAAGCAACGTAAAATGACCGATAAGTATTTTGCCTTTTTATTTCCTATAATATTAATTATTTGTGCATTATGGTTGGGTTCAGTAACCATGACAAATGTAAAAGAGCGCACTTCTGAAATAGGAGTGATGAGAGCGATTGGATTTACCAGCTGGAAAATTAGCAAGCAGTTCTTTTTAAGAGCTTTATTGATAGGCCTTTTTGGGGCTATTATAGGTTTTGCTATCGGTACAATAGTATCCTACCAAATAGGACCAAGTATTTTTAGTGTAGCTAAAACATATATAAAACCAAATTATATAATGCTGTTACTTGCTGTTGTAATTGGGCCTTTATTTGCTGCATTATCATCGTTATTACCTGTGTTGTGGGCAGTAAATAGAGATTCAGCTGAATTGCTTAAAGAATAGAAGATGTTAGAAATTAAAAGCATAGCTAAAACATTCAAATCTGGTAAAAACGATGTCGTTGCTTTAAATGATATTCATTTAAGGGTTGAGAAGTCAGAATTTGTTTTAATAAAAGGGGAAAGTGGTAGTGGAAAATCTACGTTACTATTCATAATGGGAGGAATGTTAAATCCAACTTTTGGTAACGTTGTAGTAAATGGAAAAGATTTGTTTTCACTTTCAGAAAAGAATAGAGGGAAATATAGAGCCAACGAAATTGGGTTTGTCTTTCAATCGTATCATTTATTGCCGTACTTAAATGTGTACGAAAACATTATGCTACCTAATGAATTAGCAGAAACTAAAATTGATAAGGAAGCTGTTTTTAAAATTGTTGAAGAATTAGGAATTAAGGATAGATTGTATCATAAACCATCACAATTAAGTGCAGGCGAAAAGCAACGAGTTGCATTGGCAAGAGCGTTGATTATTAACCCGTCGTTAATTTTAGCCGATGAACCTACGGGGAATTTAGACGAAAGAAATACACTTGAAGTAATGAAATACCTAAAAATATTTCAAGAAAAAGGAGGCACGGTTATTATGGCTACTCACGGAAATTTAGCAGATAGTTATGCTACCAGAACTATTAGATTGCATAAAGGAGAATTAATAAAATAGTACAATGTATAATAGCATCAAGATGAACAGGTCACTAGTAAATCAAATTTTTAAGATCGCATTTTTAGCAATAGTGCTATTAATGTATAGTTGTGATGAAGCCGAAAAACGAAACACACCAGAAGAAATTTCTCAAGATTGGCAACAATTTAAGAATGATAATTTCAGAAGCGGAAATGCTTCCATAGAATTGGATTTAGCAACTTTGGGTGAAGATTGGCAGTATAATGCACCACAAATGCCTGTACCTGCTTGGTATGGTCCAGCAAAAGAAGACACGTACGCACGTAGTGGCCCATTACCGTCAATGCGTGATTACGATTTATCATACTACCCAATCATTGCGGGGACAAAATTGTATTATGGTTCAACTTCAGATAATGCTATTCATTGTTTAGATACCAAAACAGGAAAAGAAGAATGGACCTATACAACTGGAGGTCCAATTAGAGTAGCTCCCGTTTTTTATGAAGGAAGATTGTATTTTGGATCGGATGACGGATTTGCTTATTGTATAAAAGCATCCAACGGAAAATTAGTTTGGAGATATTCACCAGTTAAAAGTCAACCAAAAAAATTAATGACTAATAATGCATTGATTTCGTTTTGGCCAATACGTACAGGGATTTTAATTGAAGATAATATCGCATATTTTGGAGCATCTCTATTACCTTGGAAAGATTCTTATTTCTGTGCCATAGATATTAAATCAGGAAAACCAAAAGGCAAAGGAACATACATTAAAAAATACGACCACACTAATCTTCAAGGTGATGAAACCTTAACATTTGAAGGTGCCATGGCATCAACAGGTACTAAGATTATTCAACCTAGAGGACGTATTTCTCCAATTTTCATCAATAAAAAAGATGGGACAATTAAGGGGCAAATTGCTGGAACAGGTGGTTGTTTTGTATTAATTACACCAGAGAAAAATGTAGTGCACCCTAATAATACGAGAGCAAAAGGCATTTCAGAAACTATAGGTGATTTTGCAGAAGCAAAAGCGGCTAAAGAAAATAAAAATGCCGAATATATGTCTTTCAAAGGAGGAAAAGAGATGGTAGTTGCCGGAGATTTTAGTTATATTCTCACCGATAATGCCATTTCAGCTTACAATAGAAAAACAAAAGAAATCATTTGGCTAAAGCGTCATTATAATGGTCATCGTATTATTGTTTCTGGCGATGTTTTATATATAGGAGCTACCGATGCAGTATACGCAATAAGTACTAAAAATGGTTATCCACTTTGGAAAGCTTCTGTAAAAGGAGCGGTTTATGCCTTAGCTGTTGGAGATAATGCCTTATTTGCATCAACAGGCGAAGGACATATTTATTGTTTTAGAAGCGGTAAAGAAAGCATCAATACATTATTGGTAGAAAACAAAGATAAATTACCAGAAATTGAAAAAGGGGAAAGACAATTTAAAGTAGATGAGGTTGCTAATTTAGAGTTTGCTGCTGGACCTTTTGTTAAAACTGTTGGAACAAATAGTGTTGAAATTCATTTTATAACTGATGAAGCTATGGCTTGCGAAGTAAGCTGGGGAGATACAACTGGTCGCGAAATTACCAAAGAAAATACACCAACTAAAGATCATAAAATTATAATTAATAATGTTCGAAAAGATTTTATTTATCGATATCAAATTATAACTGGAGATAAGAAAACACCAATTTTTGAGTTCGATAATTTCTTCAATTTTGAAGCTGAAACTGTAAATAATTCTGATGCATCAGAAAAAAGCATACTTGTATCTAGAATTGAAACTTTATACACTAAAGGAAAAGGAATTGCTATTGTTTTAGGTTTAGAAAATGAAAAGCAAGCCTTAGAAATCGCCTCTATAAAAGGTGTGAAAGTAATGTTATTTGGTGATTCAGAATCTAAAGTTCAAGAGTTAAGAGAAAAAATACAAAAAGATGGTATTTATGGTGGTCAAATTTCTGTGCATTACGCAGACAGTCTAGAAGAATTACCCGTTACCAGTGATATTGCTAATGTTATAATAGTAAATGATCCATCCAATAGTTCGGCAGATGAGGTTATCCGATTGATTAAACCTGAAGGTGTTGCCATTTTAAATAATGATGGCGATTATGAAAACTGGTTAAATGCTTCATCAAGTACATGGCAAGTAAATCAGACTAATCAAGATGGATTTAATTTATTGATTAAAGCGCCTTATGAAACGGCTGGAAAATGGACACATCAATACGGATTAGCAGATAACACTGCTTTCGGAGGTGAAAGTTTATGGGGTTCTACAGATACTGATGATTTTGAAATACAATGGATGGGTCGCCCAGGACCACGTTTTCAAACCGATAGAAGTGGACGTAAACCATCACCATTAGCAGTGGATGGAAAAATGTTTGTACAAGGTAGAGAGCGTGTTATTGCGGTTGATGCTTATAATGGACAAGTACTTTGGTCTAAAGAAATTCCGAAATTAAGTAGAATGAATTTAGTACGCGACTGTAGTAATTGGGCAGCAGATGACGATTTTATTTATATAGCACACAAACGTAATTTGTTAAAAATTAATAACGAAAATGGTGATATAACCAATATTATTCCTGTTGAAAATAAAAATAGCGATTGGGGGTATATCAGTATAGAAGACGATTTAATTATTGGCTCGTCTGTACCCAAAGGAAGCGGCTATACTAATTATCATGGTGGTGAAGGATGGTACGATGGTCAATCAGGGCCATTAACAGATAAAGTGGTTAGTATAAGTTTATTTGCAAAAGAAAAAGCTGAAGGAAAGACTATTTGGGAGTATAAAAAACCTTCAACATACATTATAAACCCAACTATTACCATTAGCAAAAACCAAATTAGTTTTGTAGAGTCTAGAAACAGAAGCTTTAAATTATCAGTAGATAAAAGAGCTGACCCAAGTATTTTTAAAGACTTATATATGGTAGCTCTAGATCCGAAAACAGGCGAAGTTAATTGGGAGAAAAAACTAGACCATGTTCCAGGGGTTACAACCTATTTTATGGCAGCAAGTGAAGATAGAAACGTCATTTTAGCATCTAATGCAGGTATGTATTATATCTATAATTATGATGCCAAAACTGGTGATTTAGTATGGGAAAAACAACAAAAATGGTTTTCAGGTGATCACGGAGGCCACCTTTCTAAACCAGCCATCGTAAATAATCGTTTAATAATTAAACCTGCTATGTATAAATTAGATACAGGCGAATTATTAGAAGAGCAAGTCCCAAAAGCGGGCCACGGTTGTGCATCATATGCCTTGTCTGAACAATCAGCATTTTATAGAGGAGGTAGTGTAACACAATTTAATTTTGATACTAATAAGTTTTCGCAATGGGAGCGTTTACGTCCAGATTGTTGGATTAGTACAATTCCTGCACAAGGCTTGGTGTTATCCCCAGAAGCCGGAGGCGGTTGTAGTTGTGGTAATTGGTTAGAAACATCGATGGTGTTTGCTCCAAAATCTAGAGCGCCAATTTCTTTTATTTATGAATCTCAAAAATTTGTTGATAACCTATCTATTGAAATTAAATCTAAAGATATAAACAACCAAAACATTTATTATACACTTGATGGAAGTGAGCCTACCAAATCATCAAAACAATATTCTGCGCCTATTAATATTACAGATAATACAGAGTTAAAAGCTATTATTTATGTAAAAAAGAATAAAGAAGAAGTAGCTTATGTAAGAACAAAAACTTTTTCAAGAGCGCATCCAGAACCTAAAATAGTAGAACTTCCTCAATTGATTGATGGGAATTGGCAGTTTACAATTCAACTTGCTGGAGCGTCTGGAGAAATTCATTATACAATAGACGGAACTACACCAACTATCAAATCACCAAAATTTGAAAATCCAGTAAATTTTTCTGAAAAAGTATTGGTGAAAGCAAAAACTTTTTGGAAACTAGATAGTGGTATTGTAGAAAGTAAAGAGACTAGTTTTGAAGTTTTAACGCCCAAATTAATTGCGAATGTTGAGGCTGATGCACAAAAAGGTATTTCAAGAAGTTTTTATAGAGGTGATGAAAAATCAAATGAACTTGTGCAGTTAGATAAAGTAACACCTGTAAAAACTGAAATTGTGAACACCATAAATTGTAAACCTTATAATGAAGAAAAAATGTTTGCTCTTCGTTTTAAAGGGTATGTTAATATTCCTATTGATGGGGTTTATACTATTAGTAGTGTGTCTAGTAAAAGTTTCGATTTTGTATCGATTCACGGTAAAATAGAAATAAAGTCTAGAGGTCGAAATGAAAAGAGTAAACAATTCGCATTAAAAAGAGGATTGCATCCCATTATGATAGACCACTATGTAGCGGTTGGACCGTCGGATTACGATTTACAAATTGAAGGCCCAAAAATGGAAAAACAATCTATAGCTACTAGTTTATTATCACATTAAAAATTAGAAATGCAGAAATTAAAAATCATATTAAGTTTATTTTTTACGATGTATATAACATCAGTAAGTGCTTGTAGATATACCATTAGAGAAATAGGTTTTTCTACACTTTCTAAAGTAACCTATGTGATTTATCGGGTGGATGAAAATTCATCTTTTTTCCCAAAACAACAAGCGTTGAGTTTTTCAGAATCTAACGTAAAACCCTTCGGGCTTAATTTTTCAACTAACAAGACTAACGAAGTTGTCAAGTTTGTAAATAGTCAAAAGCTATCATTTCCAGCTTATGTTTTAGTTGATCAAGATGGAAGAATGTTGGTTGTTTCAGATAAAGTTAATGTAAATTCAGGTATACTGTCGTCACCAATTCAAAAACAATTATTAGCAAATTTACCTTTAAACTACGCATCTGTTATTTTAATTGAAGGTATCAATGCAACAAGTAACGATATAGCAAAACAAAGCATATTAGGAGCCTGTTCTCGTATTAATAACATTATGCCAAATATGCCAAAACAGGTAGATGTTGGTCCAGATATGGTAACTATTTCTAACAATCAGTTTGAGCAAGAAAAGGTGTTGCTTTGGAGTTTAGGGGTTGAGGCCATTCCAAAAGAACCAATTGCCTTCATTCTCTATGGAAAAGGACGTATGATGGGTGAGAAAATTAATTTTCAAGATATAGAAAAGAATAATGTGTATAAATTGCTTTCTATTATTGGAGCCGATTGCGAATGTGGTTTAGATAGAAAATGGATGCTCGGATATCAAATACCTTTGGATTGGCCTAAAAAAACACGTCAAGACTTGAGTGACCGTTTAGGTTTTGATGTCGATAACCCGATGGTGTTAACCGAAATGAGTCGTATTCTAGCAATTGAAAACAGAGTTCCAAAAGATCCTGATGGTATTTCTTTTGAGCCTGTAGTAATCGATTTAGAAGATGAATTTGATGATATTCCAGAAGTAGATCATTCAGTAAATGTGAAAGAAGAAGATGAGGAGGAAGAAGCATCAGACAGCAATAGTAATGTTATATTGTATTCTCTTTTGTTTTTTTTGTTGATAATAAGTGTTGGAACTTATTTTGTAATAAAAAAGTAATCTCTTTAAAAAATGAAATCTTAATTCTAAAATTATTTACCTAAAGGATTTTGGAAAGATAGAATTTAGATAAAACAATGAATCATAAAAGAATGATAAAGAGAATTGAGAGCTGATCTTGAAGCATCAAATTAACAACAATCTTATTAGTTAATGGACGAACTAGTCGACATATTGGATATTAATGGAAACCTCACAGGTAAGACATGTTTAAAATCTGAGGCACATGAAAATGGACTTTGGCATGCTTGTATTCATGTGTGGTTATTTACAGAGCCTGGAGAGGTTTTAATTCAAAAAAGAGCATACAATAAAGATACCTTTCCTTATAGGTGGGATGTATCTGTAGCTGGACATATTAGCGCAAGTGAATCTCCAATAATAGCAGCTAAAAGAGAAACATTTGAAGAAATTGGGTTAAAAATTAAAACCGACGCTTTTATAGCCATTGGAAATTATAAAACCAACCATAAACATCACGAAAACCTTATAGATAAAGAATTTCATTATTTGTATATAAGTAAACTTGCCATTCCAATAGAAAAACTAAAATTGCAAGTAGAAGAAGTTGCAGAACTTAAACTCATTTCTATAGAACAATTGAAAAAAGAAGTGAGTGATGAAAATACTGAACAAAATTATGTTCCCTATTCATTAAATTATTTTGATATGGTTTTTAATGCCATTGGTAAAGAATTTCAATAAGGCTGTCATATTGATAATGTGTTTAGAAAACTTAATACAGCCATCAGAATTTTATCAAATCAAAAACCTAGCCTAGATCTTATATGTATTTATTGTTTTTTCTGTTGAATGCTTATTAATCACTTTATGAGAGATGAAAAAGCATTATTTAAAATTTGTATCGCTTTTTCCAAATCAGCTTTTTCAATAGTAAGAGCTGGCGATAATTGTAATACATTGCCTTGAGATACTTTAAAACTTAAACCATGTTTTAGGCAGTAATACATTATTTTTTCTGCTTCTTTTTTTGCTGGGTTTTTTGTTTCTGGATCAATCAACTCTACACCCCACAAAAGGCCTATACCTCTAATATGACCAATAATTGGATATTTATCTTTAAGTGTATTTAATTTATTCTCAATCCATTTCGTATTCTTATTTACTTTTAAAAGAATCTGTTCTTGTTCAATATAGTTTATAGTGGCAAGTGCAGCTGCAGAACCTACGGGGCTTTTTTCGTGCGTAAAATGCCCTAAGGAAATATCTTGTGCTACATTGTATTTATCTCTACAAACCATGGCAGCAAAAGGGATAATGCCACCTCCAAGGCCTTTACCAATACAAAGAATATCTGGTTCTATATCAAAGTTTTCAAAAGCAAACATTTTACCAGTGCGCCCTAAAGCAATTGGGATTTCATCTAGAATAAGTAGCACATCGTGTTTATCACAAATTTCTCGAATGCGTTTCCAATAGGCTTTTGATGGTATTTGAACATCAGTATTTCTTACTGTTTCTGCAATAAAAGCTCCTATTTCACCTTCTTTTTCAATCACATATTCTAAATAATCGACGTATTTCATTTCATTATCAAAAAAACCACCATTTTTCATTGGAGGAGGTATTCTAATAGCTCCAGGCATCATAGGTCCCATATGTTGTCTAAACACAGCTTCGCCACCAGCACTAATAGCATCTAAAGAGGCTCCATGAAAGGAATCCCAATATGAAATCACTTTATGCTTACCAGTTACCACCCTAGCCAATTTTAATGCCATACTTATAACTGAAGTACCTCCAGGAGCAAAAAGTACTCGGTTTAAATCATTAGGAAGTAAAGATGTAAGTTTCTCAGCAAAATTGATGGCTTTTTCATTAGTAAAACGACGGGTTGAGAAAGAGAGTTCATCCAATTGTTTTTTTATGGCATCAACCACATACGAATTGGAGAAACCAACTTGATGAACATTGTTACCATGAAAATCTAAATAGGTTTTACCGTTAATATTTTTTATGATTGCTCCATTACAAGTTTCAAGAACGTCTAAACAAGGTGTGGACATGGATTGGTGCAAGAACAACCGCGCATCATCTTCTAGTAATTGCTTTGTTTTGGCATCTGTAATGTTTTTTTGTTGCCATTTAAACCGCTCTTCTGTAAGATTTACATCGCCTTCCGTACTTAAATTTTTTTGCTCCATTTGTATATTTATAATTTTGTATTTTCAATAGCTTTTTGTACCAAAAATTTTAATGAAAATTCATAGATAGGTTAGGGTAGCAGTAGTCAAATCAATTGTTCTGTGTACATTGTTTAGTTCTTCATAAAGATGCTTCATTCCCCAGTTTCAGGAAAAACAATTGCTTTATTTCCATCAACAATTATTTGATCATTTAAATGAAAATTAACCGCTCTTGCCAAAACAAATGTTTCAATTTCTGCTCCAATACTTTTTAAAGAGCTTACAGTACTTTCATGAGATACGCGCTCAACGCCTTGTTCTATAATGGGGCCTTCATCTAAATCTTGAGTAGCATAATGAGCAGTAGCTCCTATTAGTTTAACGCCTCTTTCATAAGCTCTTTTATAGGGATTTGCTCCTTGAAATGCAGGTAAAAAGGAGTGATGAATATTGATAATTCTTTCTGGAAAATGATTGATAAAATCTTCCGATAGTATTTGCATATAACGTGCCATAACAATCAAATCAATCTCATTTTTACCAAATAATTCTATTATTTTTTTTTCTTGCTGAGTTTTGGTTTCTTTAGTAACTGGTTCATGATAAAAAGGGATTCCAAACATATCTGCTACTGGTTTTAATTTTAAATGATTACTTACTACCATACTAACCTCACAATTAAGTTTTCCTTCTTTATGCCTATGTAATAGATCATATAAATTATGACTTGTATGGGATACCATAATCGCAACTTTATGCTTTTTGCTTCCATAATCAATTTTCCAAGTAATATTATATAATTCAGCTAGCTTAGCAAATCTACCTTCAAACTCTATTTTACTTAAACCTACTGAGGAATCAGCAACTAAACGAATACGCATAAAGAACTTTTTTTCTTCTGAATTTGTGTATTGCTGTGAACTAATAATATTAAACCCTTCAACATAAAAGAAACTGGTTAATTTGGCTATGATTCCTTTTTGGTCTGGGCATTTTATTAAAAAGGTAACTATTTGTGGTTTCATATTTTTTTATATTTATTGTTGTCAGTATGGCTAGATATTTTTTTTGTTTCCTCTATAGCCTCTGCAAGAATTTCAGAAATATCCTTTATTTGAACTTTATCAGTTTTAGCAGCAATACCGTCAGTCATCATCGTAAGGCAGAATGGGCAGGATACAGCAACAGTTTTTGCTTTAGTTTCAAGGAGCTCTTCAACACGAGTTCTACCAATACGTTCTTCTGGTTCATCATCAAACCACATGCGTCCACCACCAGCTCCACAACAAGAAGATTCGCAACCACTACGTGCAACTTCTTCGAGAGCTTTATCGCCAGCAGCAGCTTCAATAAGATGACGTGGTTCGCTATCGATACCATTTACTCGTGCAAGATAACATGGGTCGTGATAAGTAATCGATCCATCTTCTTTAATAACAGCTTTTGAATCTACTTTTAGTTTATCATCTTTGATTAAGCTTGAAAGGTATTGTGAATGATGCATCACTTCATAATCGCCACCAAATTGTGGGTAATCTTTATTCAACGAATTGAGACAGTGCGGGCAGTGTGTAATGATGCTTTTAACATTATACTTTTTGAGCACTTGAATATTATTTTCGGCAGATTCTTGGAATAGAAATTCATCACCCATACGACGCGCAAATTCACCTGTACAACGTTCTTCAGGTCCAAGCGTTGCATAATTTACGCCAGCAAGTTCAAGAAGTTTTACAACAGAATGCGCCACTTTTTGAATACGACGATCGTAAGTAGCAGAACACCCTATCCAATACAAAATTTCAAAACCTGGATTAGATTGTACCGTTGGAACATCTAGTCCTTCTGCCCAATTGAAACGATCGCGAGCAGGAAGTCCCCATGGATTACCTGAGCGTTGAACTTTTTGCAATGCTGCAGCTGGTGGGCCACTGAGTGCGCCTTCACCAATCAGGAAACGGCGCATATCGGTAATAATGCTTACTGGACTCACATCTAACGGACAAACCTCATGACAAGCATTACACGTAGTACAACTCCAAAGTGTTTCAGCAGAAATAACATCACCATGTAAATTCGGAGCAGCTGCTAATGCTTCATCTTCCAATTCATCACGATCGTTCTTACGTGCGTCTATAACCAATGGTGCAACTTCGTTGAAATGCTTCCGAATATCTTGCACAACATCGCGTGGAGAAAGTGGTTTCCCAGCTTCTGTAGCAGGACAAGCATCAGTACATCGTCCACAAGAAACACAAGCGTCTAGTGAAAGCAATTGCCTTTGCGAAAAATCTTGAACGTTTTCAACACCAACTTTACCTGTTTCTTCTAATTCTTCAACAGTAACAGGAATCATGTCCCCTGGTTTTCTACGAACCAAAACTAAATTATACGTTCCAGCAATAACATGAAGAAGTCTTGTATATGGAAATGAAGCTATAAAAGAAAAAACTAAAAGCCCATGAAACCACCAAATTGAGAGGTGGACAGCACTTATATTTCCTTCATTAACGCCTAAAAACTGGAACAGATGAGCATGAGCATTTCCTACATAGGAAAGCCATGGATATGCTGTATTTTCACGAATAATACGAAGACCTTCAAGCCAATACCCCGACCAACCAATAACGAAAAGTGCAGTAACAAGAAAGAAATCTGACTTACGATAGCCCACACTATCTTCTCGCCCTTTCTGAATCATACGAACAAGAAACCATGCAGCTCCAACCGTATAAAGTAATCCGAAAGTATCTAAGAAAACTTCATAAATTGCAAAATAAATTCCTTTGTGGAATAAATTTTCACCTTCTATTCCAAATAAAATATGACCGTATTCTTCAACAGCGACTAGAACAGTACCAATAAATAAAATTATAAAACCAAAGAACATTAAGGTATGAAAAAGACCTGCTTTCTTTTTTCGAACACCACTGCGAACCGTTTTTTGAGATAAAACTCGTGTTCTAAGCGCTTTTGCAGATGCAACCCAGTCAATTTTCTCTCCAGTAGCTTTTCCAATCCTCCAGAGTTTTCTACGTTTAAAAATACCATAGGCAAAAATGCCCATCGAAGTAAACGCACATATATAAAAGAGTATTTTAGAGACAACTCCAATATTTCCGTATAGTTCTCTTGATAGTTCTTCCATCTGGTTTTTTTGTGTTAATTTATGCCTTTTAAGTAAAATTAAAGCCCACGGTAAAATTCTTATTAGAAAATAACCCTGGGCTTCAAATATTTATGGTTGGTTTGATAAACCTAGAGTTTTTCCATCATTTCAGGAATCGCTTCATAAGCATCTGCAATGAGCGCAAAATCTGCGTAATCTAAAAGCGGAGCTTCATCATCGGTATTAATCGCTGCAATGATTTTTGAGTTCTTCATACCTGCAAGGTGTTGTACAGCTCCCGAAATACCAATACCTAAATAAAGGTCTGGAGCAATAATTTTTCCTGTTTGCCCAACTTGATTTTCGTTTGGTGCAATACCCGCATCTACCGCTGCACGAGAACTACCAGTTCCGCCACCAATTTTATCTGCAAGACCGCCAATAAGACGTTCATAATCTTCTGCTGTTTTAAATGCACGACCACCAGAAATAACTATAGCAGCTTCTGTCACATCCGGACGATCACTTTGCTTAGTTGTAACTGAATCAAACTGAATAGCAGAAGGCAATGCTACCACATCTATATTAAGTGCAGTAACGCTTGTTTCTCCAGTAGGCTCTGCAGGTTCGTAAGCTGATTGTAATGCTGTTACGACTACTGGTGAACCGTGTGCAGCTACCCAAGCAGCCACACCACCTGCGTGCATAGTACGTTGCCATATCAATTTACCATCACGATTTTCACAAGCTGTTGCATCTGTTACCATAGTTCCTCCAAGGGCAGCGGCAGCGCGA
Organism: uncultured Flaviramulus sp.; assembly: GCA_947501105.1. Classification (GTDB taxonomy): domain Bacteria; phylum Bacteroidota; class Bacteroidia; order Flavobacteriales; family Flavobacteriaceae; genus Wocania_A. Next base: position 421,987 of record CANMUP010000002.1, read on the forward strand.
GCAACACAATCTTTACCATGTGAGGTAGACGCTGCGATAACTAAATCTGCGCCACGTTGTTGAGCTATTTGGGCAATGGCAGCACCATAACGATCTGCTGTTGGGTGTGAGAATAATGCATCACTAAGTGTAAATGTTGGAGCATAAGCTGATGCTGCTTTTGCTGCGGCAGCAATATCATCACCAATGATGGCAATTTCAATATCTCCATTTTCAGCAGCTACTACATTTTTTGCAAGGGTGATTGCGCTACGACTTGCGTGACGAACTTCTGATCCCTGTGCTTCTGCTATAATTAGAATTTTCATTTTGATATAAATTTAAGATTAAAGCGCACCTGCTTCTTTAAGTTTAGCGATAAGTTCATCAACGTTGTTTACGCGAACACAGTTACGTTTAGCGCTAAGTGTTTCCATAGAAATAATTTCCACTCTAGGTTCTACAGCAACACCAAGGTCTTCTGGCGTAGATATGTCAACGGGTTTACGCTTAGCCTTCATCATTGCTGGTAATGATGCATAACGAGGTTCATTTAAACGAAGGTCTGTAGTAATTACTGCTGGAAGTGTCATAGATACGTTCTCAATACCAGTATCAGTTTCACGAGCTACTTTTACGCGATCTCCTTCAAAACTAATTTCTGATGCGAAAGTTGCTTGAGGCCAATTTAAATGATGTGCAAGAAATTGTCCTGCTTGATTATTGTCTGCATCAATCGCCTGTTTCCCCATAATAATAAGGTCTGGTTGCTCTTTATCTACAACTGCTTTTAAAAGACTTGATGCAACCCAAGAGTCTATATATTCGTCTGAAACAACATGTACAGCACGATCTGCTCCCATGGCGAGTGCAATTCGAATTTCTTTTTCACATGCTTGTGGTCCAATACAAACAGCAACTATTTCAATGTCACTACCTGCTTGACTACGCTCTTCTTCACGAATGCGAAGTGCTTCTTCTAGTGCTATAGCGTCAAATGGATTTATAATACAAGGAATCCCTGAAAGATCCGCAGCTGTTTTATCAGCGTTCAAATGGATCGGTTGATCCGGGTCTGGAACTCGCTTAGTTGGAACTAAAATCTTCATCTGTTTATTTTTATTTTTTTATCGGTCATATGTAACATTCATATTTATCATCATTAGGTGTTTTTAAGTTTCCGCTATGAATGCTTCATTTTATGAGTGTAATATTAATTTAATATATTTTTAGCTTAGAACACGAGCGCGTTCAAAGTCATAAAGACACTTGTCGTGACGCTTCGCTTTGATACGCTTACCGAATGATTCGATTTCGTATGTCTCTGCATCTAAGTTTGCTTTAGGCACATAGGCAAAGGCTATTGTTTTTCCAAGCGTATGAGAAAATGCTCCAGAAGTAACAATCTCAACGACTTCACCATCACAGTAAAGTGGCTCAGATCCGTATATTTCTGTTTCTTCTTCAAGTTCGAAGAAGCACATTTTGAAACGTGGTCCTTCAGCTTTAATTTTAGTAAGCGCCTCCTTACCAATAAAGTCAACCTTTTTCTTAAGATGAACGTTAAAGCCAAGACCAACACAGTATGGATCGTAATCTGCTGTAAGATCACCACTCCAATAGAAGTATCCTTTTTCAATACGACAACACTCTAAAGCGCGATATCCTACATTTGCAATACCAAACTCTTCTCCGGCTTCCATTAATTTTTCATATACGTATGCCGTATATTCTACAGGTATATGTAATTCCCATCCAAGTTCTCCGTGATAACTCACTCGTAGTGCTTGAACTGGTGCTGAACCAATATGTATTTGCTTACATGTTCCGAATTTGAATCCTTCATTAGAAACATCATCAAACTTAGAAATCAATGTTTTATCAAGAACTTTACGAGCATTTGGTCCGCAAAGGTTTAAAACTCCACGGGATGATGTACAATCGAATGCAACACACGCTTCATCATCTTTAATGTTAGTTTTAACCCAATCTAGATCATGAATAGTGAACGATGTTCCTGTAATCATATAGAAATGGTCTTTACCAAGACGTGCAATCGTTACATCACATTCGATACCACCATCTTTATTACACATTTGCGTATAAGAAAGTGTTCCTACTGGTTTGTCCATATTACGTGTACAAACACGTTGTAGAACCTGCAAAGCATCTTTTCCTCTAATTTCGATTTTACCGAAAGAAGATTGGTCAAGAATGGCTACGTTTTCACGAATTGCTTTTACTTCTCGACCTACATACTCATGCCAATGAGGACGACCCCATGCCATGTCTTCTTTAGCTTCGACACCTTCTGGAGCAAACCATAATGCTCGTTCCCAACCAGACTTTTCACCAAAACAAGCGCCTTGTGCTTTTAATTTATCGTAAAGTGGGCTACGGCGAAGACTACGTTCTGCTTTATCTTGCTCGTGTGGCCATGCAAGTGTATAATGTTTTGGATAATGTTCGTTTGTACGTTCTCCAACATATTTATCTGCCGCATAATGAGGTGCTCCGAAACGGCGAATATCTTCTGAATAGATATACAGTTTTGGGCGACCATCTAGAATCCATTCTGAAACTGCTTTACCAACTCCACCTGCTCCTGCAATACCGAAACAGTTCATACCTGTAGCTAAGAAGAAGTTAGAAACCTCTGGCGTTGGTCCAAGTAAATAGTGAGAATCTGGTGTGTACCCATCAGGACCATTAATCATTTGACGAACTTCTGCTTTTTCAAGAATAGGCGTACGCTCCATTCCAGGGATAAAAAGTTGTTCAAATTGGTCGTAATTTGGTTCAAAAAGTTGTGAAACAAAATCCCATGGCATATCTCCATGATTATATAAAATTGGTGAAAGCTCAAAACCTCCAAAAATTAGACCACCTACTTCCGAACGATAGTAGACTGCTTTATCCGGATCACGAGTTACAGGAAGGTTTCTAGGAACTCCTTCCATTTCTTTAGTTACCATATATTGATGCTCCATAATGGCGATAGGAACGTTAACGCCAGCCATTTTACCAACACGACGCGCCCACATACCTGCACAGTTTACAACAGTATCACATTCTACAGTACCTTTATTTGTTATAACAGCAGTTACTTTGCCGTTTTTCTTCTCAAACCCTTCAACCATTGTATCAGTGAAGATTTTTCCTCCATTTGCACGAGCTCCACGAGCTAATGCCTGAGTAAGCATTGATGGATCTGCATAACCGTCAGTTGCACAATAAACTCCACCAACACAACCTTCAAGTACCATAATTGGAAACTTCTCTTGACATTGTTCTGGTGTTAGAATTTCTACATCTAATCCGTATGACTTCCCTTGAGTTGCAATCTTACGAAGCTCCATCATGCGTTCTTCAGAAGAAGCCAAACGAAGAGAACCCACTTCATTCCAACCTGCTGGCTGACCAGTGATTTCTTCTAGACGGCGATAAAGCTCTGCTGAATATTGTACAAGGCGGGTGACATTACGCGACGAACGTAACTGGCCAACTAAACCAGCTGCGTGCCATGTTGCACCATTTGTTAAGTCGTTTTTTTCAATAAGAATCGCTTTAACACCGCGTTCTGCAAGGTGGTAAAGAACACTTGTTCCTACTACGCCACCACCGACGATGACAACTGGCGACTGATCTGGCAAGGATGCTGAAGATGTATTTTTTGTACTCATTTAGATTTTTTCTAGTTAAAGTATGCTTAATTTAATGATTCATTGCGTTTTCACTATTTATAAAATAATTATAATATTAGTCAAATTTATGAAACTATTTTGATTATCAAAAAAAAATGCATATTATTTGCATTATTAATGAAATCTATTTCAAATTCATAAATCTAGCCCTCTTACTTAATCCTAAAAAAGAATGCTTGTTTCCGTTCAATGAAATCTATACATTTTATTCTATCTTTTCAGTGTAAAGTGTGCTTTGAATACTTTAATAGTATTATCTCTAGGTTCTGTATACTCTACTGTAAACCAGTAATCATTTACTGGTACGAGCTTACCATTAAATGTGCCATTCCATCCCAGACCTGTTGGACTTAATTGCTTTAATAGTTTACCATAGCGGTCATATATGGATACTATTGCATTAGGTTGGGTTCTGATGCCTCGAACATTCCATGTATCGTTTATCCCGTCACCATTTGGGGTAAAGTATTTTGGGTAATCAATAACCATTTTCGTTTCATAAATTTCATTGCAGTTATACAAATCTCTAACATAAATAGTATGCCATCCTCCGTTAACTCTTTGAAAGATTGGAGATGTTTGCCATAAATTTGAATCTAATTTATATTCGTAGTCTCCCGCTCCCACAACGCTTACTTCCAAAATATTATTTCCTGAAAAAATATCAGATATGATTTCAACTGTAATGCTTTCTGGTGGGTGCGACCCCATTACTTTTGTAGTAGCAGGAATAGTGCAACCTGTTGTTCTGTTTGTAGCTATTACTGTGTAATCTCCTGCTACTATTGGGGTATAAGTCGCATCTATAGCTCCTACTATAATATTTGTAGGTAAACCTTCGGTGTCACTATACCACTGAAAAGTATATTCTGTAATATTTAATTTTGTGTCTATTGGTGGGTTTGTTAAAAAAGTACTTAATATTGGTGAGATAGATTGAGATGTGGCATCTAAACAAATAACATATTCGTCTTCAATATCTATTTCTGGTACAGGATTGACAATTAAGGTTATAGGAATTACTCTATAGCATTCATTAGTTACTGGTAGTACACGCACATAAATAATTTGGGTATCCTTTTCTGTATTGGTAAAGTTCCCTGGGCTTTGTATGGCATTCCCATTACCTGCTATGGCATCTGCTTCTTGTTCATAATAAACAAAGGTAAAATCTGAAGCGGTTAGCCCATTTAAAATACTTGTTTCCCTTCTTCTTATATCAAAATTGTCATATCCATTATTATCTATCTCACACTCTTCAATTGGGTTTGGTATTTGATTTAAATTAGAATACAATATTGTTTTTAATGGTAATATTATTGTTTTTGTACATGTGTTTATCCCTGTTGCTAATACAGTAATATCTCTATCTAACTGTGTGCTAGTATATGTAGTTGGGTCTACTATTGGCGTGTTATTTAATAAATCTTGTAGGGTTTCATAATAACTTAAAGCTACAGTGTTGTGGTTATTGGTTATCTGTTCTGCTCTTATAGTTAAATCGTATGTCGTTGTAATTTGTTCACTACATATACGTATTGGCTCTGGTTGGGTTAATACAGGGTTTGGGTTTACAACTAAATTAAAAGACATATCTGTATTAATACACTCTCTAGCATCTAATATGTTGTCGTCATTATCATCAAATTGTGCACGTACATATATAGTCTTTGAAATGGAATTATAACTAGTTGGATTTGGTATTACTATATTATTAATAGCATCTTGTTCACTTTCGTGATATGAAACATCTATTAAACGGGCTTGTAAACCTATAATTTCACTAGCCTTTGTGGTTAAATCAAAGGTTGCAGTATCTGAATCACTACATAAAACATAAGATGTAATCGGATTATTAACTGGAAGGGGATCGACTGTTAAAGTAATATGATGCCCCAACCCTAAACAAGCATTAACATCATCACTATCTATACGAACATAAATATTTTGAGTATTTGGATAGCCTTCATTTCTATGGTTTGCTATATCTGGTATAGCATTCAACTCAGCCAAAGCATCGGCTTCGTTATTGTAAAAGGTAATGGTGAAGTTTTGCGGTGGTGGAAACAAATTCCGAATCGTTTGTTCGGCATCACTAAAATTAAAAGTAGTTATTCCGTTTGTGTTATCGTTGTCTGTACTTTTGTTATCACATTCATGATATTGTAAAGTGGTAAAAGATGCTGGTATTTGTGATACACCAACGATTAAGTTTATCCTTGCTGTTCTATAACAACCATTAACAGTTACTATTCTTGCATAAACAACACTATTTAGCGCTGTTGGATTTTGATATGCTGTAAAATTAGTTATTTGGTCTGCAACTAAACCTCCCTGTGCTTCTGCATTAGTTAAATAATATGTAAAAGTTTCGTTAGTGTGATTTGTAGATATTAGTTCATTGGCTTCAGTTAGATTAAATAACGATTGCCCATCCGCATCATCATCACATTGTCTCAAATTTATAACTGAAACGACTACTGGTTTAGGGTGCACTATTAGGTTAAACGATACATCTGTATAACACGAGTTATCCGTTATATTAGCAATACGTACAAAAACGGGTTGCCCATTTGTTACGTTATTTACAAATGCATTTGGAGTAGTGATTGAAATAGTATGTGCGGCATCTTCAAAATATGAAAACACAAAATTTGCAACCGTTTTACCATTTAGCAAAGTAGTTTCATTGGATGTTAAATCAAATGTTGTTAAACCATTTGCATCGCTTCCGCTTACATTTGTATCGCATTCAAATAAATCAGGTATTATTGCTGGTAAAACTACCGTTTCGTATATAGTTACATCTACAGGTAATCTTGGACTTTCACAGGTGTTTATAGTTTGCGTAGCATAATAAGTCGCTGTTGTTAATACATCTGATACTGCTAAAGGAGCTCCTCCTGTAGCTACTGCATACCATTTTATGTTGGTTCCTGTAATTGCTAAGTTAGAAATATTTGCTAGTTCAACATCACAAAATGTTTGAGATGCTGTTATTGTTGGTAAAGGTGTTTTTTGTACCGTTGCAGTAACTGGAGTTCGAGTTTCTGTAACCCGCCAATTCTCGATTGCCTCAACATAATACGTTGTTGTGTTTGTTAATACCGGTGTTGTAAATGATGTTCCTGTGCCTAATGAGGATCCACCTGTTGGGGTATTATACCAATTTAAAGTTCCAGCCGTAGCTGTTGCATTTAAAGTACCTGTTCCTCCGTCACAAATTACTATATCAGTAGTATTTACAATCTGTGGTATGGGTAACAATGTAACAGTTACGATTGCCGTATCACAAATTGAAGGATAGGCTACACTGCATATTCTATAAGTAAGTGTGTAAGTACCAATTGGCGTATTTGGCACTAAATCAACAGTTCCATCTGCATTTAATGTTAATGCTCCAGTTGGATCAGGTGTAGTTTCTGTTAAAATCAAATCTGTTGGTAATGCAGCTACACTATCTACAGTATCATTATCAAAAACATTTAAAATGGTACCACCTGTTTTCCAATTTGCATCTGGTTCTGTATCATTTACAGCATTAATATTTGGTGGAATTAAACTACATACATTATCATAAACGTCTTTAACTTCAGCATCAGTAGACACACCATTAGTTACATGTACATAAGCAATTTGACCATTTGTATCTTCATTAGGGGCAGATGAAGGAGGAATATTATCTCTCGCAAAAACAATATTTCCATTGGAAGGAAACTTATAATAGTCATTTGTATCGTTATATGTCGTTACTAAATTATCATTTACATAAACTTTAATTTGCTTAGTAGCTCCATCTCTAGTAATAGTTAAAAATGTAAACTGAGAACTGTTAAAAACATTATTAGAAACATTACCTGTTGGGTAAAAATTTAAATTGTTTCCGTAGGCATAAATTCCATTATCTGATGCTCCATTAGAAAAGTCTATTACTCTATAATAAGTATTTGTAACTACAGCATTAAATTTAATAATAACGGTAATGGTATAATCATCAAAATTACTTCCAAATCCATTATTATATTTAAGCCCCGTTTTTTGTCGAAAATTATACACTGTTTTTCTTGCTGAAGAACAAAAGGGGTTCATTGAAACATTATTTGAATAAAAATTACCCAAATGACTAGGATAGCCAGTGTTTGCCCCCTCATTATAATCTACTCCGCTTAAAAAAACAGATCCTGGAACATAGGTTACAGGATCTGAATTTACAAGTGAATTATTTAAAAAGAAAAAATGATTATCTATAGTTTGTGCTACAAGTACTTTACTTGTTATTATAAATATTAATACAAAAACAAACAAACTCTTTTTCATTAAAAAAAATATTTAAAAATCACCCCTTCTACTAATTCAAATACAAAATGAGTGTGTATAAATGATTAATTTATATTGATATTTCAACTAACCAATTAGCTTTTTTATAAATGTCAAGTGTTACTCTAGCAGAATGACCAGTAGAAGTTGTAAATGATATTTCAATTTTTTTTATTGGAAATTTTACATTCTGTATTTTATTTCCAATTATGTTAGAGCCATTCAAGTCATTTATGGTTAAATTCCTTACAGCTTCGTTACTATCATTTTTTATTTTTACTGTAATTTCATAATTGTCTTCTCCAGATATTTGCTTTGGAACTTCCTGAACATAAACATTTTTAACCTCTCTTTTTGAGATTACTTTATATGGTGTTTTATATTCTCCAATATATTCTCCTTTTTTAAAGAAACCCTTTTGTACTGTAACTTTGTTTTCTGCATCTTTAATGGTAAGTACTCCTTTTCCATTCATTTTTCCTTTACTAAAGCTACCTATATAAACATTTCCATTTCCCCAAGTATATGTTCCTGTACCATGTGGCAATCCTTTTTTAAAATAACCTTTATAGATATCTGCGTCTCCTTTTGCAGTTCCATGTCCTTCAGCATACCCCTTTTTACAGGCTCCTGTATAACTACCATTTAGCTCCTTAAATTTTACTTTACAGTCAGATTGCCCAAAAGCTGTATTCATTATAAATCCACTAAATACTAGTAAAAAAAGTTGTTTTGTCATAATTTAAGTTTTACTCATTACATTTTAATTAATGTCATGAAAATTTATCTTTAGTTTGAACAATCTGTGTTTATAATTGAATGACCTTCTAAATTCCAACTACTTTGAATAGGAATACATAAATGATTTAGCGCTGTAACAGCTACGTCAATAGTTCTAGGCGTATCATTATAATTACTTACAGTTTCAGTAGTACTTACAGTTGCGTCTTTCCATTCTGTGTTATCTAATGTACCATCGTAATTATTAGGACTAGAATCTATAATAACATCTCCTGATCCTTCTGTAAGCTTCCAATGCCCCAATAAATTTGCGTACTTTGAATGGGTATTATTTAAAATTTTGCATTTCCATCCGTCTATATCAGATTCATCGAGTAAAGTGTCAAATAACCTCACTTCTGATATGTACCCTTTATATTTCCAATTAAAATCACCATCTGCTCCAATGGTAAATGGTAATCCATTATCAATATTGCCAATTGAAGACATAGAAGCACTACCTTTCATCTCACCATCTATATAAACTTTAAGCAATCCATCTCTATCAAAAGTAGCGGATACTGTATGCCATTCATTATCTGTAATTTCTCCAGCGTTTATGTCTATTCTATTAGTACCATCACCTATATTTACTTTAAAATTGCTAGTACTAGGTTGAAAAGAAAAAACAAAACCTTTGTTTAAACCGGTACTCCAATCTTTTTTTCCTAGAACACTAACATCTCCTGGTATTTTTGACCTTATTCTGCATTCTAAAGAGAAATCTTTACTATCTCCAAAATTAAAATTGGAGTTGTGCGGTACTTGTGCATAAGCATTGTCAAACCAAAGCTCATAATCACTATCTAAACAATTGTTAGCAGGAGGAACCGTTACTTGTTCTGTTACTGCTTTAATTTCTTTATTTGGAATATTGTCTCCACTAGCAATAACAAATATGGTACGCTCTTCATCTGAAGGCCCACCATGAGTAGTGCCTAATCCACCATGGTCTGTGCTTAATAATATTAACCAGTTCTCCTTGTCATACGAATCTCTGTTTTTAAGTGAAGATATCATAGACCCAATTTGAATGTCTACTGTCTCAATAGCGTCAATATAGTTAGGATTATTAGGTGTAAACCCAGTTCCATGTCCTGCAAAATCTACATTAGATAATTGTACGAACAATACGGTTGGATCGTTGTTTGTCAATTCGTTAGCGACAGCATTTTTAACATCCTCATCAGTATCTGAATTTATAACAACATCGGCTTGTAAGGATGCCATATGATCGTTTATAGGATTCCATTGTACAATAGAAACAGTTCTATAATCTGAACTTGCTTCTTCAACATGTTTGAAAAAATGCGGATAGCCCACAAAGTTATTTCCGTTATATGAATTATTTGTTACATTATGTTTGTCTTGCCATACACCACTTAACATGGATGTCCAACCAGGGCCGCTAGATGTTGTAAATAAGCACCTTGCGTCTAAAGAATATGTTGCATTAGCTATTAGTGCATCTAAATTAGGTGTGCTAGCAGCAGTAATACCATCTGGTCTGCAACCATCTATACCAATAATTAAAACTTTGTTTTTAATTGGCTCTGGGTTAGGGTCAGGGTTTGAGTTTTCATTATCACTAGAAGAGCTACTACAATTTACTCCAATAAAAACGAGAACTACACTTAAAAACAGAAAGGATTTTTTTTTATAAAGCATATTAATTCTTTTTTAAAAAACACCCACCTTTAATTCAAGTAAAAGATGGGTGAATCAACTAAAACTAACTCAAACTACTAAAATACGGGTGTGTCAACTGCAGGCATACCTTCAATTACAGTCTTACTAAATGCTTTATCAAATATTAAGAAATCACTAATCGTAATAGGATTATCTTCACCGTTACCATCATTGCTACTGTTTTCTCCTAAAATAATAGTCTTAGCAAGATTTAAAGAGTAAGTTCCATCTGCACCAGCAATAACTTCATCTTTATAGATCTCTACACCATCTACATAAAAACGCAATTCTGGAGCATCTACAGCTAAAACAACGCGATGCCATGTATCGCCTTGGATAGTGCCTTCTGCATGACCTCCTGGGCCTCCGTTAAACCAGAAGCCAGCATTTGGATGTATATAAACCGCACCATCTGAATCATTTGCTATGTTATTTTGTAGGAAACATATGTAGGTTCCTAAATCTCCTGATGCTACTTTTACATCCCAAATCATCGTATATGTATTTACGTTAGAACCGCCAGATGCAGCCATACCATGATCTACATCGTACCATGTACCTACGTCTACAAGAGCAGCACCATCTTCTGCATTAACACCAGATACAGCAGTATGGGTAGCTGCTCCGTTTAATGTTAAATCATTTCCTATTGTTGCATTAGTTAAATTAGCAGCGTCATCAAATTTCCATCTACCTACTAAGTCTTGACTTATAGAGGGTATTGCAGGTTCTGTTACAGCTGGAAAACTTTCTATGACAGTTTTTGGAAATGCTGTATCAAATAGCATAAACTCACTAATCGTAATAGGATTATCTTCACCGTTACCATCATTGCTACTGTTTTCTCCTAAAATAATAGTCTTAGCAAGATTTAAAGAGTAAGTTCCATCTGCACCAGCAATAACTTCATCTTTATAGATCTCTACACCATCTACATAAAAACGCAATTCTGGAGCATCTACAGCTAAAACAACGCGATGCCATGTATCGCCTTGGATAGTGCCTTCTGCATGACCTCCTGGGCCTCCGTTAAACCAGAAGCCAGCATTTGGATGTATATAAACCGCACCATCTGAATCATTTGCTATGTTATTTTGTAGGAAACATATGTAGGTTCCTAAATCTCCTGATGCTACTTTTACATCCCAAATCATCGTATATGTATTTACGTTAGAACCGCCAGATGCAGCCATACCATGATCTACATCGTACCATGTACCTACGTCTACAAGAGCAGCACCATCTTCTGCATTAACACCAGATACAGCAGTATGGGTAGCTGCTCCGTTTAATGTTAAATCATTTCCTATTGTTGCGGCTCCTAAATTATTAGGATCATCAAACCTCCAATAACCTACTAAGTTTTTAGATAAGTCAGCATTGGGGTCAATAACCTCAATTTTCACATAGGTTATTTTATAGATAACAGTACCTACAGCTCCGTCTTGATAAGTAAAATCAAACTTTAAGAATATATTATCTTTTAATTCTAGAAGTCCCAATTCTGGCAAAGTTGTGGAGATGTCAATTTTATACTTATCGCCATCGGCTTCAGCACTGGTAAAACTATACATTTCACTTCCATCTGTTGTGTTAGTAACTGTAAGCCCAATTATTTGCTTAGGAAGTACAAATTTTAATACTACTGCTTCTCCCTCTTCATACCTTCCTTCTTTGGCTGGATTCCAGCCTAAAACGGCAATTTCTTCTGGAGTAAAAGTTAACCCGGTTTTAGGGTTTATATTATCAAAATAATACGCAAAGTTAGTTGTATATCTTTCATCTGACCATCCCTCTCCATTATCTTTTGAACACGCACTAAATATTAATGCTACAAACAATAAAAGAAGAGCGGCTATTTTATACTCTTTTATTATATTAATTTTTTTCATCTTTAATTTTTTTTAGTTATTTCAACTCCCAAATAAGGTCATCTACATCATCTGTTTCTGCTCCAAACTGTGCAACAAGCGCCGCCTTATAATTAACCTCATTATCTGAAAGTTCTGAACCTGGATAAGTCCATCTTACAGGTATTCCAGGGTCTGAAGCTGGAATGTTAAATGAAGAAAAAGGTAAACTTGGTATACCAGACCTTCTCATATTAAAGAAAGATTCTGTTCCAGAATTTTCTGCAAAAGCGATGTATTTCTGCTCTAATATTCTTGTTAATCCTGGATCTCCAGTAATATATTCAGATACTGATGCTCCTAAATACGCAGTAATAGCATCCTCTTCTGCTCCATACCATTCCATTGATGCTCTAACAGCGTTATCATAGTGATCTTTTGCATTATTAGAAATCCATCCCCTATGAGCAGCCTCAGCAATTGTAAACTCTTGCTCCCAATAGCTAAAAAACACACCTGGTTGTCCAACATAATTCCAGTATTTTTCTTGATTAGGTTTTGATATTTCTCCATCTAAGGCTCTTGTAATATTATCTGATGGATCTGCAGTAGAATCTGCACCTTCATAAGAATTTGGATCTGCTTTTACAGCAGCAGGATTACCTGGATTTGCATCAATAGCAGCTTGAGTAGGGTCTGCTACAATAAATAACCTTGGGTCATTATATGACTTAAGCATATCTATATACGTAGTAGCATATACAACTGATGCTTGGTACACACCATTATCTGGTTGATACGTTTGTTTAAACCCTTCCTCGTTTGCAAAATCTAACTGAGCATTATCACTTAAACTTGTCATCAACGGATATCTATCAGGATTGTTTACAATGTTACTAAAACGTCCTTTAACATTAACCTCGGTATCATTTTCCTTTTTACTTAAAGAAATTAATATTCTTAAGGTGTATGAATTAATTAATTTATGCCATTTTTGTAAATCGCCATTATAATACACATCTCCTACCAAAACATATCCTGGATTTGCTGTTATAAAAGTGCCTAATTCTTGACTAGCTTCATCTAACCAATTTAATGCTTGAATATAAACTGATTTAGAAGAGTCGTATTTTGGTCTAGGATTATCAACACCCATCATAGCTTCAGTTAAAGGCACATCTCCCATACGTCGTGTCATTTCAATATAGGCGCGTGCTGTATAGAACTTTGCTAAAATTTTATACTCTTCAGCATTTGCTACATCTGCCTCTTCTATCATTTTGTTAATGTTTCGAATGCTTCCGTAGCTAAAACCACCACCAAAACCAGACCTCATATTTACAGAGCTAATACCATCTGTAGATGCCCATAAATGGTATTGATAATTTATATAGGTATCAGTAAAAGAATTGGTAGTACTAGGTGTTAAATTAGTAAACAATAAACTAGGAGGTACCGAGTTAGGATCGTTAGGGTTTTCCCTTAAATCTTCGTAATCTAAACAGCTATTAACTGTACAGATAGCGAACAAAAATATAATTGATTTTATTAATATTTTTTTCATCTTAGCTATTTTTAAAATTGAAAGTTTATGTTAAACCCATAAGATCTTTGAGACGGTTGCTGAAGATTTGTGTCTCCAGTTGCAACAGTATATGTGTCTAAATCCCCATAAGTATCATCCTTAGTCCAGTATAATAAGTTTCGACCTACTATAGATATGGCTGCTGACTTAAAGAAGGTTTTATCTAAAAGTTTAGAAGGTAAATTATAGGTAAGTGTTACTTCTCTTAACTTAACAAATGTTTTTTCTATTTGATTACTTCTCCAATCTGCTTTATAACCTTGCGCCCATTGTGGGTAAGTAATCAAAGTGCTATTAGGCTCAAAAACACGTGTATCTTCTAGTACAGCACCTTCAGCATCGTAGGTTACATCTCCAGATACAATTGCCATACCTGGTATTAACATGGTTCTAGCATCTCCGCCAGTTGCAAAGGCAATATTAGATAATTCTCTTTCTGGGTGTATAGCATCAGGGTGAGAACCTGACCTCCAAAGGTCTCTCTCATATCTATCAAAAGTAGTACCTCCAAAACGACCATCAATCAAGAAATTAAGTGAGAAATTTTTATACTGAAGAGTATTATTAATACTAGCATTAAAATCCGGTGTAGTTAACCCTAAATCTCTTGCTGGAGTACTTACTGGTAATCCATTAGAACCTATTATAAGTTGTCCGTCTGAAGTTCGATCCCATGTATTCCACCAGTAATGTCCTAACTCACCTCCAATAAATGTTCTACCTTCTCTATCTGGAATAGTACCATCTTCAAGTGGAGGTAAAGAAATTAAAAAATCACTATACTTATCAAAATTAATAATTGTAGTCCAAGTAAAGTTATTTGCTTTAAAGGGAATAGCTGTTATAGAAAAATCTAAACCTCTACGCTCAGTTGTTCTACCGTTTTGTTGAATACCATTCCACCCAGATGCAGCAGAAAACGATTGTGTAAATATTTGTGGACCATAGGTGTTTTGAAAATATGAAAAATCTATTCCAAATCTTCCTTTAAATAATTTTGCTTCAAAACCATATTCGTAGGTTGACGTAAATGATGGTGATATATTAGGGTTCTCTAATGTACCAGGGTAACTCGCCGTTGGATTGTTTCTCCATCTTCCTCCTGTATCATACGAATTTGTGGCATCATATATACCTAAATCCCCACCAACTTTAGCATAAGCTGTTCTAACTTTAAAGAAATCAATAACATCTGGTAAATCAAAAAATTCACTTAATATAAAACTACCATATATTGATGGGTAGAAAAACGTGTCATTAGCCGCAGGTAAAGTAGAAGATTTATCTACACGACCAGTAATACCAACATAAAGTTTATTTTGGTAAGCCAAATCTAAGGTTGCATAACCGCTATAAACCCCTTTTTGCTCTTTGTAACTAGTAGGTTGCACTTGATCTACAGAGTTAGATAGCTTAAAAATACCTGGTACAATTAAAGCCGTAGTTGTAGCAGATTCTCTGTGATTTCTAAAGTATCTTTGATTACCACCTAACGTTGCATTAACATTAAATTCGTCACCAAAAAAATCTTTATTATAAGATATTAAAAAGTCGGTATTATTCTCAAAATAGCGAGAGTTATTATATCTAAAACGTCCTCCTCTGTCACCAATACTATAGTCATAAATATCTTTATGAATTTCTTCATTATTGGTTAAAGTAAATGCATTTAAAGTAGAACGCACATAAGCACTAACATTATCGTTAAATTTGTAAGTAAACTTTAAAAAAGATATAACATCATTCTTTGTCCAAGGCTTTTTCCATGCGTGAGCTAAAATATATGGGTTATTAAAACGCCAATGTTCTACAAAGTTTTGACGAATATTTTCTTTTCCAGGTTCCCATATTTGATCTTTAAAGTTTCTAACATCAAAATGCGCACCACCCCAAATCGCTAAGTTATATAAAGGAGAGGTTGGTCCATAAGTACCTCTAATTCTATTATCTGAAAACTGATAGTTATATTGAATGGAGCCATCAACAGTAAACTTGTCTGATAAATTTAAGCTTCCCCTTAAACGTGTTGTATTTATATCTAAACGTTGACCCGGTGTAGATGCTTTAGAGTTTTTATATGTATTAGAAATAACAAAACTTCCTTTATCTGTATTGGTTTGCACCGTTACATTATGAGATGTAACATGACCAACTTCCATAAAGTTTTTAAGGTTATCAGGGCCTCTAGATATCCAGGGTGTAGGAATACGGTAGCCTGTAACTGGGTCTATCGGTGAATCATATTGTTCAATAAGTCTACCATCAAATTTTGGCCCCCAAATTGAGTAATCAAAATCATTTACTCCTCCTCCTAGAGTTTTTCCATCGCCGCCAGCTAAACCACCACCGTATCTGTATTGACCGTTGTTACCTGGTCCATACTCAGTTTGAATACTTGGGATTCTTAAAAAGCCATCTTGAAAAATTGTTGATGAGTTATATGAAATAACTACACCTTTTTTTTGACTTTTACCAGACTTCAACGTTAATTGAATGGCTCCATTTCTACCTGGAGAACCATATAAAGCTGATGCAGCACCAGATTTTAGCACTGTAATACTTTCAATATCATCAGATGCTAAATTCCAAATATCAGAATTTGTTTGTGGTACACCATCTACTACCATTAAAGGCCTACTACCTCTAAGAAAAAATTGAGGGTCAGAAAAGAAATCTGAAGAATTGTTGGTAATTATTAAACCAGCTACTTTACCTGTTAAAGATTCAACAATATTAGGTGTTACAGCTTTTTGTAAAGCTTCACCTTTTACCTCTTGAACCGCAAAACCAACACGTTTCTTTTCTTTCTTAATACCAAGCGCCGTAACAACTACTTCTTCAAGTCTAGCTGCATCTTCTATAAGTATTACATTTATCGCTTCTTCATCTCCAACAGTAATAGTTTGGGTTTTCATTCCTACATAAGAAAACTCTAACACATCTCCTTTGTTTGCTGTAATAGAATAATTACCATCAAAATCTGTTTGAGTGCCCTTAGAAGTACCAGCTATTATAATATTTACACCTGGCAAGGGGACATTACTTTGATCTGTTACAGTCCCAGTTATTTCAGTTTGTTGTTCCTCACTTTTATCTTTTAAGTCAGGTTCTGGTTTTTTTTCTTTTAATACTATGGTACTGCTATTCGTAAACTTAAAATCGAACGCCTTACTTACCAAGCTCTTTTCTAGTAATTGGTTTGCACCAATGATTCCTTTTTTTAGATTTACCTTTGGAAAATTTTTAAACATATCTTCCTGATAAATAAAATTGAAGCTTGTTTGCTCCATGATAAGTTCAAAAACTTGGTCTACACTCAACGTCTTATCTTCATCAATCTTAATTTTAGTGTTTTGAGATAAGATATTACTTGGTGTAAAGCTAAAAAGCACACTACAGTATAGGAGTATAAGTGACCTCATGATAATTAACAGTAGTTTCTTTTTAAAACTAAAAAGAAAGTTAGTTGATTTAATTTCCATAAATTTGCATTTTATTAGTTGATTAATAATTAGTTAATTGATTAATAATTCTAAAGGGGGGCAAAGCGTTTTTACTTTGGACAGTCGAAAACTTTGCTTCCTCTTATTTTTTATTTTATAATTATAGTGTCGTTTTTTATTTCATAGGCATTTATAAATTTTGTGTTTTTTATTATTGAAAGAATTTCTTCTAAATTTTGACTTTTATTTAATACCCCTATATATTTAACTGTTTCCAGTTCTTCATTTAAAATTTGAATGTCCACATTGTACCAGCGGGACAGGACTTTCATAATTTCTTTTAAACTTTTCTTTTTAAAACTGAAGACCCCATTTCGCCATGCAATTTCTGGAGCAACATTCACTTCTTTTACTTCTATGTTTTTTGTTTCTTTACTTAAGATAGATTGTTGGTTTGGCTTTAATTCTTTCTTTTGTACGGTGTTGTCTAAAACTATTTTCCCTTCAATTAGAGTAGTGTAAATAAGAGCTTCATCATGATAGGCTTTAATATTAAACTCAGTTCCTATAACTTCAATAGCTTGGTTTTCTGTAAGTATTTTAAAAGTAGCACCATGATGATTTTCACTTGGTGATACATCAAAATAAGCTTCTCCATATACAAGTTCTACTTGACGGGTTTTTCCTTTTATAAAGTTTTTTGGATATTTTAATTGAGATTCTGAGTTTAACCAAACTTGAGTTCCGTCTTCTAATTTTACAAAAAATTGGCCTCCTCTTGGAATGGTTAAATAATTATATACTATTTCAGGTTTAGTATTATTAGCTTTAGATTTATAAACTAACTCTTCACCATTACTAGTTAAATTGTCTGCGATGTAATCTTGTCCCTTTTCTAAAGCTATTGTAGATCCATCTTCTAGGGTTAAAATTGCTTTATCTGTACCTATTTTAATTTTTGAATTGGTATTAACAATTTTTGGAACTTCAATTACTGTACTTGATTGATTGCTATTAAAAAAAGAAATAGTTAAAATTAGTACTAGAACAGCGCAGGCAGCAAATAGAGGGAAATTTTTATAACCTTTTAATAAGTGAATTTTATTGTTGTTTTGAAGAGCTTCATCTTTGAGTTCATTAGTAGTTAATTGCCGTATTTTATTTTGAATCTCAATCCAATCTGCTCTTTTACCATTATTTGTTGCAGTAAGTACCCAAGCCTTTTTTAATTTAAGAAATAAAGACTTATTTTTTGGAGAGGCATCAATCCATTCAAATAAGATGGCTATTTCCTCTTCATTAGCGGTATTGGAAAGATACTTGTATATTAGGTTTTGCATTGACATTTTAAGTTACATTAGTTAGTACACTTAAAAAGGCATTTACCCTATATATAAAATATATTTTTGTAAAAATTGATAAAAAACAAATAGTAGGATTAGAGGCGCATAATGAGCTAATTTTAATTTAAGCTCCTTATTAGCTCTTGTTATATTTGCTTCTACGGCTTTAATTGAAATATCTAATTCTTTCGCTATTTCTCTGTTTTTTTTGTTTTCTCTTCGACGTTTAATAAAGACTTGTCTGCACCGTTCTGGTAATTCTTGAATTGCTCTTTCTATGATTACTTCTAATTCAGATAAATCCATTGAATCAAAATGTAAAGCATTTAATACTTCTATATTTAACTGATTTTCTTTTTCCTGTAATTTCTGTGTTTTGTATTTAAGAACAATATTATTATGCCTAATCTGGTTTAAGCAATTAGATTTTGCAGATGTAAATAAAAATGCAGGAATTCCAGTATCTTTAATTATCTTCTCTTTGTTGATCCACAAATTTATAAAAGCCTCTTGTGCCATACTTTTTGACTTATCTTCATCATATAAAAATTGCATGCAAAACCCAACAATGTTATTATAATATTTATCAAAATAATATTGGAAAGCAATCTCATCCCCACGTTTGAAACGCAGGAAAACAGACTTTTTTGTTAATGAGAGATTTTTCATGAATTAAATTTTAATAGTAAAATAAATGACTCAAATTTTAATATACTATCACTTTTAATGTGTGCAAAATTACATATTAGCTGTAAATATAAGTTAATAAATTGTAAAATTATTATAATATATGTAAAAAATATACTTTTTATTATATTATAAGTAAAATTATTTTACATTTGTGAAAATTTAATTACAACATATAATTAATGAAAATCAATAACAGAAATTATCCAAAACAAAAGAAAACAATAATAGGTATATGTATGGACGGTACGTCTTTTCCATATTATGAAGCGGCTAAAGACGTCATGCCTAATTTACAACGCTTTATAAAGGAAGGTTCTTTCGGACTTGTAAAAAGTGTTATACCATCATTTACGAATCCTAATAATATGGCAATTACAACTGGTGTGCCACCTAATGTAAATGGTATTTGTGGAAACTTTTATTGGGATACAGAATTGCAAGAAGAGGTCATGATGAATGACCCTAAATACTTAAAAGTACCTACTATTTTATCAGAATTAAGCCATAGTAATCGTAAAGTAGCTGTTGTAACAGCTAAAGATAAATTGCGAAAAATGCTAGCTCATAATCTTGATGGTATTTGTTTTTCTGCTGAATTTGCAAATGAAGCGACTTTAGAAGGTAACGGTATTGAAAATGTAGAAACCGATTTAATGAATAAAGTAAGGCCTGGTATTTACGACCCTTACATTTCTGTGTATTGTATTGAAGCTGGAGCTAAACTTTTACAACGCGAACATTTTGATGTAATGTATTTAACAACCACAGATTTTGTACAGCATAAGTATGCTCCAGGTAGTGAAGGCGCTAACGATTTTCTTTCTAAGATAGATATATGGTTTGGTGAATTAGATAAGTTAGGCGCTATTATTGGAGTTACAGCTGACCATGGTATGGAAGCTAAGACCAATGAAGATGGTACGCCTAAAGTACAATTCATAGAAAAACTATTAAACGAACAAGGCATTAACACACGTGTCATTTTACCAATTACAGACCCTTACGTAGTGCATCACGGTGCTTTGGGAGGATACGGAACTTTATATTTAGATGATAAGTTGCAATTAGAAGATGCTAAAGCATATTTATTAAGTCTTGATGGTATTGAAAAGGTATTAACTAATGCTGAAGCGGTTGAAGCTTACGAATTGCCAGATGATAGAATTGGTGATTTAGTAGTGTTATCTGATGCAGCTACTACTATTGGTAGGACTCCAGACTGGCATGATCTTGACAAAGTAAAAGAGGGTTTAAGATCTCATGGAGGAGAGCACTGTCAAGTGGTGCCAATGGTATTCAATAAAAAATTAAACGACGAATATGCTGAGAAATTAGCTAGTGGAAATTGCAGAAATTTTGATTTATTTCATTTCTTAAGTAACGGATTTTAATAATAGCCAAAAAATTATCTAATTTATGATTGAATTTGGAAGTATAATAAACGGAAAACAAGTAAAAGGTGATGAGTGGATTGAAGTTACTAATCCATACACCAAAAAAGTAGTAGGTAGGGTCGCTTCTATTGATACTAAAACTTTAGACCAAGTTTTAAAGGATACTAAAAAAACTAAAATAACTTTAACACGTTACGAGCGTTACGATATTTTAAATAAAATAGCAAACGAATTAGAAAAGCGTGTAGATGAAGTAAGTCAGATGATTACTGATGAAACGGGACTTTGCTTAAAAGATACACGCTATGAAGCAAGTCGAGTTTCAGATGTGCTGCGTTTTTCTGCAATGAAAGCTTTAGATGATGATTCTCAGGTATTTCCTTGCGATGTTTCTAAAAACGGAAAACCAAGACGTATTTATACCACGCGCGTACCATTAGGGTTAATTAGTGCGATTACGCCATTTAACCACCCCATGAATCAAGTAGTGCATAAAATTGCTCCGGCAATTGCTACTAACAACACAGTGGTTTTAAAACCTTCGGAAAGAACACCTTTATCGGCTTACTATTTTACGCAATTAGCTTTAGACTGTGGGTTACCGCCAAATATGCTAAACTGTATTAACGGTAAAGATGTACAAGCTACTTCAGAAATGATGACTGTGCATCCAGATATTACGATGGTTTCTTTTACAGGAGGCAGCGAAATTGGAAAAATAATAGCTTCAAAAGCAGGATACAAAAAGTTAGTTTTAGAACTTGGTGGAAGCTCTGCTTTATTAATTTTAGACGATGCCGATATTGATGAAGCTGTTGAAGTGACCATGAATGGCACATTTAAAAACTCAGCACAACGATGTACTGCCGTTCGTAGAATATTAGTGCATGAAAGTATTGCGGATGAATATGCTAGTAAATTGGCTGATAAAGTGAAAGCTATAAAATATGGTGATCCGTATGATGCAACTAACGATATGGGAACTGTAATTACTGAAGCTGCTGCTGAAGAAATGGAGCGACGCGTACAAAACGCTATTGCAAATGGTGCTGTTTGCTTAGCAGGAAATAAACGCGAAGGTGCTTTATTTGCACCAACCGTTTTAGACCATATTAAAAACGACCATGAGGTAGTTGCTAAAGAAACTTTTGGACCAGTAGCACCAATTATACGTTTTACAACTTTAGATGAAGCTATAGACATCGCAAATGATACCCCTTACGGTTTATCTGGTGGAGTGGTTAGTAACCATTGGCCTTCTATTCAACGTGTTATTACTGAATTAGATACTGGTACCGTAAATGTTAACGAAGCTCCAAGTTATAGGCTAGAATGGACACCATTTGGGGGTGTTAAAGATTCTGGTTTAGGTTATAAAGAAGGTGTTATCGAAGCCATGAAAGGGTATACCTATGTAAAGACGTATTCTTTACCTTGGGATATAGCTTAGCTAAATAAATATTTAATAGCAAGCTTAAGATAATATCTAGAACTTGTTTTGGTAAAACACAAAAATTATTAAGATTTTATAAAATGAAAATAACTAGAAACGTATTATTAAATCCTGGTCCTGCAACGACTACATATTCAGTAAAATTAGCTCAGGCTGTTCCAGATATTTGTCCGAGAGAACAAGAGTTTGGTGATTTAATGGAATATTGCGCAACAGAAATTACAAAATTTGTAGGCGACCCAAAAGACTATGCCACAGTATTATTTGGAGGTTCTGGCACGGCAACTGTAGAGGCCATTTTAAATTCTGTAATTCCAGATAACGGAAAGGTTTTAATCATTGACAATGGTGCTTACGGAAAGCGTATGTGTCAAATCACCAATGTTTATAAGATTCCAACGGTTGTTTTTGAATCTTCTTCCATAGAACCGATAGATTTAAACGATTTAGAGGCTTTAATTGAAAGTACAGATGGGTTAACACACTTAGCTATGATTCACCACGAAACAACAACAGGCTTACTAAATGATGTAACTTCAATTGGAAAAATTTGTAAAAAACATAGTATTAGTTTTATAGTAGATTCAATGAGCGGATTTGCTGCCATTCCTATAGATATGAAAGCTATGAATATCGACTATTTAGCAGCTAGCTCAAATAAAAATATTCAAGGAATGGCAGGTATTGGTTTTGCCATTTGTAATAAAGCTATTTTAGAAACTACCGCTTCTATACCAATGCGCAGTTTATACTTAAACCTATATGCTCAATATGCTTATTTTGAAAAAACTCACCAAACACGTTTTACACCCCCAGTACAAACGTTTTATGCTTTAAAACAGGCAATAGTTGAGACTTTAGAAGAAACTATTGAAGGACGATATGCCAGATATACTAAATCTTGGGAGACTTTATTAGATGGTTTAGATGTGTTCGGTTTAGAGTATTTAATTGATAAAGAGCACCATTCTAAAATTATTACATCTATTATCGAACCTAATACAGATGCTTATGATTTTAACGAAATGCACGATTACTTCTTTGAAAGGGGCTTTACCATTTATCCCGGGAAAGTAAATAATTATAATACGTTTAGAATATCAAACATCGGACAAATTAATTATACAGATATTGAGGCTTTCTTAAAAATTTTAAAGGCGTATCTTGTGAAGATAAACTTTATTCAAAATAATTAAATTTTTAAAAATGGAAGATATACTATTAAACCTCGGTAAGCAATTAAAAAAAATTAGATTAAATAAAAATTTGAGTTTAAAACAAGTTGCAAAAATGAGCGATGTTAGTATAGGTTTAATTTCTAAAATTGAAAATTTTAGAACCACACCATCACTTCCTGTTTTACTGAAAATAATGCAATCTTTAGAAATCGATTTATCAGAATTAAATTTATCTGCATCAAAAGCGGAAAAATACATTCTTATTAGAAAAGGTGAAGGAGAAGTAGAAGAACGAGATGATTCGAAAGGTTTAGAATATACTTTTCTTTTCTCAAATAAAGTCCCAGCAAGTAATCTAAGGACTTATATTATTAAAATAAATGAAGGGGTTTACAGAAAACCTATTGCTGGTGACACTTATGAAATCGCATACGTAATCCAAGGAAAGTTAGACTACATACTTGATAAAGAAATTATAACTTTAGAGGAGGGTGATATTTTATTTTATGATGGTTTATTTCCACTAGGTTGGAACACTAAATATTCTACTAATGCCACTTTACTCAAAATGTATTTGATTAAAAGACAATGACAGGACTTTCGAAACTGCAAAGTTACTGGAGAAAACGGATTTTTGCACTTACATGGCTTGCCTATGCAGGTTTCTATTTTGGGCGTAAAAATCTTTCAGTCACATGGAGTTCAATGGAAACCGATTTGGGGCTAGATAACTCAGATTACGCATCTATTATCTTTGTTTATAGTTTGATTTATACCATTGGCCAGTTTCTTAATGGGTATTTGTCTGATGCATTTGGTCCAAGAAAAATAGTCAGTATAGGCTTGTTTCTTGCTGCCATCGTTAATTTCTTTTTAGGCATGTCATTTTCTGTTGGAATATTGGTTTTTTTAATTGCTTTAAATGGATACGGACAATCTACTGGTTGGAGCGGTTTAATTAAAAACATGACACCATGGTATAGAACTAATGAAAGAGGTATAGTCATGTCTTGGTGGTCTACATGTTATGTAACAGGTGGTTTTTTAGCAACAATATTCGCCACTTATGTGGCTTTCGATATGGAATTCATGTCGGAGTTTGGCTGGAAAAGAGGGTTCTTTTTCCCTTCTATGGTACTATTGACTATTGCCTTTATGTATTTACTTTTTACTAGGAATAACCCAAAAAGCATTAATCTTCCTGTTATTATAGAAGACAAATACACACTTGGTGATGATGGGAAATCAAATAACATTAAACTCTTTAAAATCTTAATAAAAAATAAAGCACTTTGGATTTATTCAAGTTGCTATATGATATTAAAAATGACGCGTTATGCCTTTTTATTTTGGCTTCCAATATATTTGGAAAAAGGTTTAAATTATGATGTTAATGATGCAGGATATATTTCTTCAGTTTACGAGTTAATTGGATTCTTCGGCGTTATACTTGCTGGCTATGCATCTGACAAATTATTTAATTCTAAACGGTTTAGCACGGTTACCATTATGATGATTGGTTTAGCCCTTGTTTGTTTAATACATCCATACATGGTTACGTTTGGTAAAATGGGTGTCATTATAAGCATTGCTTTAATAGGTATGGCAACCTATGGACCAGATTCGTTAATTTGTACTGCTGGTTCTATGGATGTTGGTGGAAAAAAAGGAGCAGGTATGGCCTCAGGAATTATTAACGGAATGGGTTCGGTAGGGCAAATGTTTTCGGGTTTTATTGTAGTCGCAATTAATGAAGCTTATGGTTGGGATAATTTGTTTAATTTCTTTGTAATTATGGCTCTTATAGGAGGTGGGTTAGCAGCTCTTAAATGGAACTTTAAAAGTCCAGATACTTATATTCCTAATTTGGATTCGAAATCATAACAATATATTTTAGGCTTGCTTTTTTTATTTTAATACACTTTTTTAAAAGTATATATTTTGAGAAATTTAGTTTTTTAATCAAAAAGATCAGGATAAATTAATATCTGATTTTTTTCTGTTTTCTAAAAAGCAAAAACAAAAAACCATCAACCTTGTCTCTTATTCTTTTTCTTATCACAGAAAAAGCTTTAGTAATATGTGCTTCAACAGATTTAACAGAAATATTTAAATAATTGGCTATCTCAATATTAGTTAGCCCTTCTTTTCTGCTTAATATAAACACTTCTTTGCATTTGGGAGGTAAGTTTTGTATTTCAGATGTAATACGTTCAATAGCTTTTTTGAAAAAACTGTCATCCTCTTCCGTTGCGACTTTCTCTAGTGCTGCATAATATTTTTGCTCCAAGAGTAAATGAGACTTGTTTTTTTTGTACTGATTAATAAACTCATGATATACAGATTTGAATAAATAATTCTGTACTGATTTTTTAATAGTGATTTTTTTTCGCTGCTCCCACGTTTTTAAAAACACATTTTGCAATATGTCCTGTGCCATAGCCTCATCATTGGCAAGCGAAAGCGCATAGGCAAAAAGTGGTTTGTTATAGGTTTCTAATGCATAAACAAAAGCGCTCTCTTTGCCTTGTTTTATAGCTTCAATTAAATCATTTTGATTCTTATAATGCATGATTTTCAATTCAAATAATAGTAATTCATAGCTAAATTAGGTGATGAAGGTAATTAAAAAAGATAAAAAAAAAAGAATAAAAAAGTTAGGGTTTTTAAAATGAGGTTTGTCTTTCTATAAATTAAGGTCTACGTATGAGTTTTAAAATTATAGAAAAAGCAATTATAAAATATCTGATACAGGAGGCAAATTCAGATGATTTGAGCACCTTATCAGAATGGATTCAAACTCCTGAAAATCAAATAATTTTTGAGGATTATGTTAAAACTTATTACAAAATTACTCTAGCTATGTCTAACCCCGATGTTAATAAGATTAAAGGAAATTTGCTGCAGCAAATAAAGAAAGATCAAAACAAGACGCGTAAACTAACACTACGAAAAAATGTTATTAAATATGCTGCTGCTGCAGTTTTAGTAGGTATTCTAGCTACAAGCTATTTTTTTAGAAATAACTTTTTTAATAATAATATTGAAGAGGTAGCTCCAGAAATAGTGGATACTAAAGCTATTGTGCCAGGTACAGATAAGGCAACATTAACTTTAGGAGATGGCTCAATTGTAGTGCTGGAAAAAGGCAATACATACCAAGGGCAAAATGTTAATAGTAATGGTGAAGAAATAGTTTATGAGACAAGTAAACAAAAGCCAACAGAAATAGTATATAACTATTTAACGATTCCAAGAGGAGGAGAATATTATATTGTCTTATCTGATGGGACTCGCGTTTGGTTAAACTCAGAATCTCAACTTAAGTATCCAGAAAGTTTTTTAGAAGGAGAAACACGAGAAGTAGAACTTGTATATGGCGAAGCTTATTTTGATGTATCTCCAAGTACTGAGCATAAAGGATCTAACTTCAAAGTGTTTAATAAATCTCAAGAAGTTGAGGTGTTAGGAACAGAGTTCAACATTAAAGCTTACAGAGACGAAGTTAATATTTATACCACATTGGTAGAAGGAAAAGTTGTTGTAGATAATGGGATTTCAAAACAAAATTTAATTCCAAATCAGCAATCTAATTTAGATCTTGAAAAAAATAGTATTAAAGTAACTGTGGTTGACGTTGAAGAGGAAATTTCATGGAAAAATGGAGTTTTTAGTTTTAAAGGAAAATCTTTAAAAAACATTATGAGAGTCGTATCTAGATGGTATGATGTTGATGTAATCTTTTTAGATAAGAATTTAGAAGAACTAAAATTTAAAGGTGTTTTGGGTAAAAATCAAAGCATTGAAGAGATTTTATCAATTATGAAGTCTAGCACAATAAGTGACTATAAGATTGAGGGAAAAACTATAATTTTAAAATAGACCATTCTTTTTGCTAGATGAATCCTAATCTAGTAAAAATAAAAAACCTTGCAAAAGAGGTTGAAAACTAACTGTTTAATAAAATATAACTAAATGCTTATGAAATAAAAAAACAATTACAAAAAAGGAGGATAAAGTTTAACCGGCAAAAGTATAAAACTCTATCCCCTAGGATCATTATCTATTAATTAAAAGTGTTTAACTAACAAATAACAAACAAATTTA
This sequence comes from uncultured Flaviramulus sp., assembly GCA_947501105.1. GTDB lineage: Bacteria > Bacteroidota > Bacteroidia > Flavobacteriales > Flavobacteriaceae > Wocania_A. The sequence continues at coordinate 449,499 of CANMUP010000002.1, forward strand.
TGGAAATTAAATTAACTAACGCTTGTTTTCAATATAGAAAACGGCTCTTAATGATTATAATGAGAACTTTCATTTTCTTATGCTGCACAATGGTTTTTGCCTTAGCACCTAATAATGTCATTTCACAAAATTCTAAAATTAAAGTAAAAGAAGATAAAGTATTAACTGTTGATGAGGTGTTTGACCTGATAATGGAGCAGACAGATTATAAATTCTTTTATGAAGAAGGTATATTTAAAGATTTTCCCAAGGTACATTTAAAGAAAGGGACTTTAAAAACGAATAAGTTATTAAATAGAACCTTGTCTCAAGGTAATTTAAATATTATTGTAACTGATAATAATGCCATTTTAATACAAGAAAAACCTAAGGAGTCTATTACTTCTGACCAACAACATAAAATTTCGGGAGAAATAACAGATGCTTCTGGTCAACCTCTACCAGGGGCCAATATTCTTGAAAAAGGTACAACGAATGGTACACAAACAGATTTTGATGGTAAGTTCTCATTAAATGTAAGCAATGAAAATGCAATTTTAGTAGTGTCTTATATTGGCTTTTTATCACAAGAAATATCAGTTAATAATCAAGAAACTATAACTGTTGCTTTATTAGAAGATGCAGCAAAATTAGATGAAGTTGTTGTAGTAGGATATGGTACAAGTACTAAAGAAAAATTTAATGGATCTGTATCAAAAGTAAATAGTAAAACGCTAAACAATTATTCTTCTGCAAATTTTGAACAGGCATTGGCTGGTACAGTTTCAGGTGTTCAAATTTTAGGTAATAGTAAAAATCCGGGTGATAATTCTGTAATCCAAATTAGAGGACTTAGTACTTTGACTGCTGGAACTAACCCATTAATTGTAGTTGATGGAAATCCATTAAGTGAGGGATCTTCATTAAGTTCGGTAAACACAAATGATATTGAGACTATAAGTATACTAAAAGATGCTGCTTCGGCTGCCATTTATGGATCCAGAGCATCAAATGGTGTCATATTAATTACAACAAAAAAAGGAAATAAAGGTAAACTTAAAGTTACTTATAATGGGTATGTTGGTTTTCAGCAACGAATTGACAAATTTGAAGTGACTGATGCATATGATACGGCATTATTCGATTTAGATGCTCGTAACTTTGGTTATATATCTGGGGGATCAGGAAGAAGTATTACAGATGATAACGCTACAAGAGATGCCAATGGAGGAGGAAAGCGAAGTAGAATACCTACGTATCTTCAAGGATATATAGATGGCACGCCTGGATTAACCAATACAAACTGGAATGATGCCGTTTTTAGAGATGCAATGCAACAAAACCATTATTTAAACCTTAGTGGTGGAAATGAAAAGAGCGACTATTCTATTTCATTTGGGCATTTGGATCAAGATAACATCATTATTGCTTCTGGTTATAAAAGATATACTAATAATATAAGATTCAATTCGCAGATTAGCGATCGTGTTAAGTTTGGTATTAATACAAATATTTCAATGTCTGATGCTACTCCAACAGGAGAACGCGCTTGGTCACAAACCCTTTTAGGTAGAGGCAGACAAGCAGATCCAGCATTTACGGTTACATTGATGCAACCATATTATCCTATATATAACGCTGATGGCTCTTTGTCAATTGCAGCGCAACTAGATGATAATAACCAAAATTGGGATGGCCCAATTTCAGAAAACACAATAGCACACGTATTATTGTCTGATTTTACAAGAAAAGGCTTCAGACTTTTTGGAAATACATTTGTTGAAATTGAACCTATAGATGACCTTAAGTTTAAAACATCCTTTGGTGGAGACTACAGTACTAGTGTAGAGGAATTCTTTTCGCCTTCAACTTTTGGTAATTATAGAACACCAGTAGCGAGTAACCCTGCACAGGCAGCAAAGTATGATACCAAAAGAGAGAATTTTATTATCGAAAACCTTTTGAGTTATAAAAAAACAATCAAATCACATACAATTGATGCATTATTTGGATATAGTTATCAACAGGAATTTAGAAATGAAACCGATCTTGAGAGTAGAGATTTTGCTGATGATAATATAAGAAGTGTTAGCGGAGCAACATCTATTACTGCAACTTCTAGAAGTAGTAAATGGGCCTTAGAATCGTATTTTTCTCGTTTGCAATATGATTTTGATAACAAATATACGTTGTCTGCATCAATAAGAAGAGACGGCTCATCACGTTTTGGAGCGAATACAAAGTATGGAAACTTTGCTTCAGTGTCAGCAGGCTGGGTTTTGAGTAATGAATCTTTCTTTCCTGAAGACAAGTTAATAAACTATGCAAAACTTAGGGCAAGTTTAGGTCAAACTGGTAACAATCAAATTGGTGATTTTGGTTCAGTTGCATTAATCACTCCTGATAATTATGCAATTGGTGGAAGTCTAACTTCTGGAGTGTACACCAGCACATCACCAAATGCCGATTTATCTTGGGAAACCAATACTGCAGTTAACTTTGGTATAGACTTAGGTTTTTTGCAAAATAAACTATTTTTTACTGCAGAATATTACACATCTAAAACAACTGATTTGTTACTTGATGTTCCAGTTCCACAACAATCTGGTTTTTCTCAGTCTTTACAAAATATTGGGGAGTTAGAAAATAAAGGAGTTGAATTCGAATTAAAAGGACGAAATTTTAATATTGGTGAATTGAAAATTGGCTTCAATGCTAACATTTCCCAAAGTAAAAATAAAGTATTAGCGCTTGGTAATGGGCAGAGCCAAATAATATTTAGTTCAGGGGTTGATTTTATTACTAAAGTAGGCGAACCAGTAGCTCAATTTTACAATTATAATGTGACAGGAGTTTACAAGTCACAGTCAGAAATTGATAATGACCCTATAACACCTTTATCGGGTACTGAAGTAGGAGACTATATTGTACAAGACACAAATGGAGATGGAGTAATCACATCTGATGATAGAGCAATGCAGGGAGATTTTAATCCAGATTTTACTTATGGTTTTGGGTTTACATTAAATTACAAAGGTTTTGATTTATCTGCTCAATTCACTGGAATTGAAGGGAGAAAAGTTTCAGATCATATAATTAACCGTACTGAAAGTGGAGAGGGTTTCTTTATTCCATCTCAGCATTATTTTGATAACTATTTTAACGATCGCAATCCAGATGGATTCTTTAGAAGACCTGATTTTTCTAGTTTTTCATCAGCTGGAAGACTAACAAGAAAATCAAACCTTTCAGTACTTGATGGTGACTACTTTAGACTCAGAAGTTTACAAATAGGGTATACATTACCAAGTAGTATAATTGACAAATTAAGTATTGATAACTTAAGACTATACTTCACAGGAAACAACCTGTTTAATATCACAAAATTTAGAGGGTATAATTCTGATGGAGTAGATACAAGGTCAAATGAAAGACAGTCGTTGTCCCGAGGTTATATTGATTCATCAAGTCCATTGACTCGATTTATGGCCATAGGAATGGATATCAAATTTTAATTAATAAAAAAATACTAAAATGAATATCAAATTAAATATTATAACTATAGCCTTAATATCGTTGGTTTTAGGGTCTTGTTCAGAGAAGTTAGATTTGTCCCCAATAACGGAAAAGGCAGCAAATAATTTTTATTCTAGTGAGCAAGAAATTGAAAGCGCTATAATAGGAGCTTATGCTCAACTTCAAAATGGAGGTCTTTACGGACTGGATTTAATAGGAGTTGGTGAAATACCAGGAGAAGATACTTTTGAGGAAATTGCGGCAAACGATGGTGGACGCTTTGGTCAATTAGATGATTTTTCTACAAATGCAGGAAATGATTTGGTGGGAGACATATGGAGAGAATCCTATGAAGGAATTCAAAGAGTTAATATTGTTCTTAATAGAATTACAGATGTAGAATATGAAAATAATACTATAAAGAATAACAGGATTGGTGAAATGAAATTCCTTAGGGGTTTGCTGTACTTTAATCTTGTAAGATTGTATGGTGGAGTTCCATTGGCTCTTGAAGAAACAACTAATCCTTCTGATTATTTTGGACAAAGTCGTGCTTCGGTATCAGATATTTATGCTCAAATTGAATTAGATTTAAGCGATGCGATTCAAAATCTTCCACCAGATACTGATAAATTGGTAGGAAGACCGGCTAAAGGAGCTGCTCAAGCATTATTTGCCGATGTACAGATGAACCTGGGCGATTATAGCGAGGCTGTTACAATTCTTGGACCGCTTGTTAGTTCTGGGAATTACAGTTTAATGTCAACAACAGCAGAAATTTTTGGAGTTGCAAATGAAGGTAATTCAGAAACCTTATTTGAAGTTCAGTTTGCCAGCGGCGTTGATGGCAATAACGAAGGAGAACCAGCTGCATCGCAATTCAGACCATCTGGTACTACAGCAAATGCAAAGGGGCATAATTTGCCTTCTGAAGAATTTGTTGCTCTATATGAGGCAGGTGATACACGTATGAATGATTATGTAGGCATAGATGCAGCAGCTAATCCATTCTACTTCTCTTTGAAATATGAAGTGTCTACAACTGGGGCTAATGATGGTGGCTCGGACCATATTATTATTAGATTCGCTGATGTGCTGTTAAAATACGCAGAGGCATTAAATGAATCAGGAGGAGCAAATGCCGCACAGTATCTTAACATGGTTAGAAATAGAGCAGGTTTAGCAAATACAACCGCTACTACGCAAAGCGAACTGAGAGATGCCATAGAAATGGAAAGAAGGTTTGAGTTTATAGGAGAAGGGCATCGCTGGTTTGATTTAAAGAGAACTGGAGAAGCAATTCAGACTATGAATGCATGGTTTACAGCCAATAATAAAAATATAACTATAAATGCAGATAATCTTATTTTGCCTATTCCTCAAAGTCAAATAGATACAGATCCTGCGATTACTCAAAACTCTGGGTATTAAAAATAAACAAGAATAGTTTTTTTTTGAATTTAGTTTATTAATGAATAAGGGGAGAAATCCCCTTGTTCATAATAACTTAATTAGTCCTTTTTTTCAATATCAAATTTCTGAATAAAGTGATTGTGTTTGTGAATTTAGAATAGATTAATATTTAGAAAACAGAAATAAAATAATTATATAATAATGAAAGCATATTTTTATATACTTCTTTTTTTTATGGCATTAATGTCTTGCAATAAAAAGGCATTAATTAAAAATAAAAAAAGTGAAAAGGAGTTTAAAATCTCTTCAATTCAAGAAAAGATTGCAAACTTTAAAGATTCAAAAAATAAAGAAATCATTGTGGTAGCCCATCGTGCAGATTGGCGCAATGCACCAGAGAACTCATTACAAGCCATACAAAACTGTATCGATATGGGTGTAGATATGGTAGAAATTGATGTTAGAAAAACAAAAGACAATCAACTAGTTGTTATTCATGATAGAACAATAGATAGAACCACAACAGGAAAAGGCTATGTTAAAGACTGGTCACTAGATTCATTAAAAACTTTACGATTAAAAGATGGGTTAGGAGTGCCAACACAGCATAGGATACCAACCCTTAAGGAAGCATTATTGGTTACTAAAGACAAGATATTGGTCAATTTAGATAAGAGCTACGATATTTTTGATGAGTGTTATGAAATCATCAAAGAAACACAAACCCAAGACCAAGTCATTATTAAAGGAGCTATAAGTAAACCAGAAGTCGAGCAAGAATTCGGGCAGTATTTAGATAAAGTTCTTTTTATGCCTGTAGTAAGACTTCATAAACCTGGAGCCAAAGAAATAGTAGATCAATACATGCTGTTGTCTCCTCCCGAAGCCATAGAGTTTACTGCTAAATATGATACACTTCAAGGTATAAACAGATTTAAAAAACTAAGAGAACAAGGAACAAGTGTTTGGGTAAATTCTCTTTGGCCACAACACAATGGCGGACATGATGATGAAAAAGCAGCCGTAAATCCTTCAGTATATGATTGGTATATAAATAATGATGTAGATATCATTCAAACCGATAGACCTCAATTACTCTTAAATTATTTGAGAAGCAAAGGACTTCACAATTAAGAATCGTATTTTTTTTTTCATATATGATTGAATTAGTTTGATAAGCGCAGTTGAGTGGCTGCGCTTATTTTTTAATAGAAATAGCTTTATAAAAAATAGAATGCATGATAAATTATTTTAAAAAGTCATTACCTCAAGAATCTAATAAAACAGATGAAGAAAAAAAAGCGCTTTATAAGAAATTAAAATGGCAGGTCTTTATTTCTGCTACTTTAGGATATGGGTTATACTATGTATGTCGTTTAAGTTTAAATGTGGTTAAAAAACCTATAGTAGATAGCGGACTTTTAACCGAAACAGAACTTGGTATTATTGGGTCTGCGTTATTTTTCTCGTATGCCATAGGAAAGTTTACAAATGGCTTTTTAGCAGATCATAGCAATATAAAACGGTTTATGTCTGTAGGACTTTTAGTGTCTTCTTTAGCAAACTTAATTATGGGTTTTACCAGTAGCTTCTTATTTTTTGCTATATGTTGGGGTGTTAATGGTTGGGTGCAATCTATGGGAGCGCCTTCAAGTGTAGTGTCTTTATCACGGTGGTATAAAGATAAAGAGCGTGGGAGTTTTTATGGGTTTTGGAGTACGAGTCATAATATTGGGGAAGCTATAACCTATATACTTACAGCCGTAGTAGCCTCTTATTTTGGATGGCAATGGGGTTTTAGAGCTGCTGCTATAGTAGGTGTTTTAGGTGCTTTAATGATTGCTATATTTTTTCATGATACTCCGGAAAGCAAAGGTTTACCAACAGTAAATGAAGATTTTAGTAAAAAGAAATCATCAACTTGGAATGAGCAAAAAGGGGTTTTAAAAAACCCCTACGTATGGTTGCTAGCTTTATCTAGTGCTTTTATGTATATATCCAGATATGCGGTAAACAGTTGGGGACCTTATTATTTTGAAGCTGCAAAAGGGTATACGCTTACTCAAGCTAATAGTTTAGTAGCTATAAGTGCAGTATGTGGTATTTTAGGAACGGCATCTTCAGGATTTGTATCAGATAAATTTTTTAAAGGAAGAAGAAACGCACCAGCACTTATTTTCGGACTCATGAATGTACTAGGGATTTCACTTTTTCTACTTGGACCAAAAAATGTTTGGTGGGTTGATGTGACAAGTATGGTGATTTTTGGGTTAGCCATAGGTGGTTTAATTTGTTATTTAGGAGGCTTAATGGCAGTGGATATCGCATCAAAAAAAGCATCAGGAGCAGCTTTAGGCATTGTTGGAATTATGAGTTATGCTGCCGCAGGCATTCAAGATATTGCTAGTGGGTATCTTATTGAAAACAACAAAGCAATTGTTGATGGAGAAACCATTTATAATTTCGATACTATTACTATATTTTGGATTGGAGCTGCAATTCTGTCTTTTGTATTAGCATTATTTACTTGGAAGAAAACTTGAAATAAAAGATGAATAAAATTAAAAATATTGTTTTTGATTTAGGAGGAGTTATAATGAATCTTAATGTTCCTAAAACTATTGAGGAGTTTGAAAGGTTAGGAATAACTAACATTGTAAATAGTACTGGACACCACTATACGGATTCTATTTTTTATGATTTTGAGATTGGAGCAGTATCAGAAGATGAATTTGTAAATAGACTTTCTGAGGTATCAAATTCTAATATATCTTATAAAGCCATTAAAGAGGCTTGGAATGCTATGATATTGAATATGCCTAAAGAAAGAATTGAAATGCTTATTAATTTAAAAAATGATTATAAACTATACCTTTTAAGTAATACAAACAGTATACATCAAGAAAAATTTGAAAGAGAATTCAAAATTCATAATGGCTATGATTTTAAAGATTTATTCAATAAAGTATATTATTCTCATCAAGTAGGAATTAGAAAACCAGAAGAAGAAATATTTCATTTTGTTCTTAAATCAAGTAAATTAGAAGCAAAAGAAACTCTTTTTATTGATGATTCATTTGAAAACATAAAAGTTGCTCAAAAAGCTGGAATTCAAACGTATCATATAAATTACAAAAACACATTAAATAGTTTGTTTAATAATTAATATATAATAACAGTGGTTATGAAAAATATAATATTCGTTTCATTATTGATAGTTTTCTTTATCTCTTGTAAAGGTGATAAGAAAGATAAAACAGAATTCAAAATATCTGATAATAAGAGTTCTAGTCTTATTTTAAATAAATTAAAAAACCCATCTTCAGAATATATATTAACTGTTGCTCATAGAGGAGACTGGAGAAATGCTCCAGAAAACTCTGTTGATGCAATTAAAAGAGCTATTGATATGGGAATTGATATTGTTGAAATTGATATTCGAAAAACAAAGGACAATCATTTAATTGTAATGCATGACAAATCTGTTAATAGAACGACAACAGGTAAAGGTAAAATAGCAGAAATATTATTGGATTCAATTCAAAAGCTTGTACTTAAAAATGGAGCTGGGATGCCTACAAAGCATGAAGTGCCAACACTTAAGGAAGTTATGAATTTTGTAAAAGGTAAACCTGTATTACTTAATTTGGATAAAGCCTGGGATAATTTACCAGAAAGCTACGCAGTTTTAAAAGAAACGGGAACAATAAACCAAGCTATTTTCAAGGGTAATGATCCATTGCATGTCATGAGAGAAAAGCATGGAAAGCTAATGGATAGTATTAATTATATGCCTATGGTGTGGCCAATTAACTATAACATTTATGGAGAAACTTCAGAAGCACCTGATGTTTATGCTAAAGGGTTTATTGATAAATATAACCCAATTGCATTTGAGGTTATTTATGATAAAGAAGATTCTCCTGTAATAGATGCCATTGCTTTAATGAAGAAAGAAAATATTTCAGTTTGGGTCAATACATTATGGGATGAATTATGCGCAGGTCATACAGATGATAAGGCTTTAGAAAATCCAGATGCACATTGGGGATGGATTATAGAAAAAGGAGCCAATGTTATTCAAACTGATCGTCCTAAAGAATTAATGGAATATCTAAAAGGCGAAGGGTTGCATGATTAATAATTGATTATTAAAAACTAAATTATTTAAAATTTGATAATTCGTGTTAAGGTTTTCTTGTTTTATTTCTGTTTTGTTATGTTTAGCTTTAAATTTGCATTGCACTAATCAATAACTTAAAGAAGATGCCTAAATTATTTGCTCTTAAAGGAAAAATTCAAAATTACGCTTGGGGCGGAACCAAGTTTATTCCTGAATTACTAGGGCTTGAAAGTAATGACGATAAATGCGCAGAATATTGGTTAGGTGCACACGTAAATGCTCCCTCTGTAATATCGACACCTGAGGGCAACCAAAATTTAGATAGCTATTTAGCGTCTCATAGTGTTGAAAGTTTAGGCAATGAAGTTGTTGAAAATTTTGGTAGACTTCCTTTTCTGTTTAAAGTATTGGATGTATACGATATGCTATCTATTCAAGTACACCCAACTAAAATTGAAGCTGAAAAAGGATTTAGACATGAAAATGAATTAGGGATACCTTTAACGGCCCCTCATAGAAACTATAAAGATGATAACCATAAACCAGAAATCATGGTGGCTCTTAGTGAGTTTTGGTTATTGCATGGGTTTTTATCTAAAGACAAGTTGGTTGAAAGACTGAGAAATACTCCAGAGTTTGTCAATATGTTGTCCGTTTTTAACGAAGCTGGTTATTTTGGTTTGTATAAAAGAGTTATGGAGCAATCAGTTGATGAAACAAACCAAATATTAACATCATTAATAAACCGTATAATGCCATTATACTTGCAAGGTAAGCTGGATAAATCTAGTCCAGATTATTGGGCTGCTAAAGCTGTAGACTCATCAACAGATAAAAGTGTTTTAGACAAAGGCATTTATTCTATCTATTTTTTCAATATCGTTAAAGCTAATAAAGGTGAAGCTATTTTTCAGGATGCTGGAATTCCTCATGCTTACCTTGAAGGGCAAAACATGGAACTTATGGCAAATTCAGATAATGTTTTGCGTGGTGGTTTAACTCCAAAGCATATAGATGTACCTGAGTTATTAAAACATGTAGCTTTTGAAGAAACTATACCAAATGTTATGGAAGGAAGCTTACAAGAAGATGGTATTGAAAGAATTTACAAAACTCCAGCACCAGATTTTGAGCTTAGCAAAATAGATTTAAAAATATCTGATATCTATAAATCTAATACAAAAACTGCTCAAATTTTAATAGTTATTGACGGTGAAGTAGAAATCGTTACAGATAGTAATAAGTTAACTATAGGTAAAGGTGAATCGGCTTTTTTAGAAGCAGATTGTAAATATGTAATATCTTCTCTATCTAATACAACAATATATAAAGCTACAACACCCTAGAACTTATATTATATAAAATTAATCTAAAGCATTTTTTGTTACAAACCATCTCCAGCCTATAATTGCCATTTGTAGTTTTGTAGCTTTAGCTAAGTCTAATTGCTTTTTAGAATAACTTGGTAAGACCATTTTATTTACCCTTGCTAAAAATTTAAATACTTGCTTTTTCATGTTTGTGATCCTTCTTAGAAGGTAAAAATAATAAAACTTATTCATGACTAAGCTTTACATTTTTTTTTGAATTTATATAATCGAGAATATTACGATGATAATATTGATTATAAATTTGGCAAGTGTTATCATAATTTTCAGGTTTTAAAGGTTAGTAATTGGTTTAATTTTATCAATGTTTTTTGAAGATATATATTTGGGAATATGTTCACCAAATGTTTTTATATAAATTAATAAAATTGGATATAGATTTGTAAGTAAAAAGACAGTTTAAATTTTAATATTTGAGTGACTGTCTTCAATGAAGTTTTAAATTGTAATTTAAAAATTAAAAAAACGTTTTAATTTGTAATAATTGTAGGTGGTTTTTCAGATGAATTTTGAAAACCAAGGGAGTTTTCATAAAAAAAATGATGGTTTTTTACTATTTCATCTTTTTTAAATTTAAAGTATAAAAAAAGACACTCAAAAAATGAGTGTCTTAAAACGTCATTTTTTAATAGATTTAGTTTTCCTTTTTGGTGATAATTTCTACAACACCATCTTTTCCTTTTTTACCATACTTTTTTACAGCAGAATCACCTTTAAGCACATTAATACTTTTGATGTTTTCAGTATCAATATCTTCAAACTTATCTTTCTTAATTTTTTTTCCATCTAATATGTATAATGGTTCTTTTTCATTATCGCCACTAATAACAATTTTACTACTTCTCCCTTTTCCTAAAGTTTTTACTTTATAATTACCTTTAACATTATCATTTTTTAAAATAATTATGTCTTCTTCCACCTCGTTATCGCCGTCACTTTCAATAATAACTTCAATATCTTCATCATTATCTATAGTTGTTTCTACACTTTTACTAATTGTTACGCTACGATATTTTCCTTTTTTACCATGATTTTTAAAATGAATGGTGTCTTCATGTATTATTTCATAATTGTCATCATCATTTGAAAAAACAAAAACATTGTTTCCTTTTCCAGATTTATGAATTTTATGTTTACCATCTTTGGATTTTATAACATAGGCATTGGCACCATGAATATGTTTAGCACTGCCGTTTCCTATTGAAATAGACTCACCATCTTCATTAAAAGAAATTTTTATAGGTTTAATTGCTTCACCAGAACTTATGCTATAATTGGCGCTAGATTTTTTTGAGTTTACATCTATTTTTATAGCTGTAATTTCGTTCTTATCATTTCTTTTAATGCCTTTAAATTTAACAGTAACACCTTTTTTCTTTAACTCGTTAGTAACCTTTTCAAAATCTGCATCAGTAAAATTTTTAGTTATTACAACCATTTCATTGTCACTATTAGTTTTGGTAATGCTTTTACCTGCTTTTGTATTAATGATAGCTGGTTTTTTAGTTACAAAGTTCCCAACACTTCTATTAACTATTTTTCCATTTTCAATTTCGCCAACTTCAATATTTGGTATTGGTTTTTCTCCATTCTTCCAAGTTGCTGAAGTTTTATTTCGCCCTTTTTCAATACCTGTTGTTAATTCTACTATTTCATTCTTATTATTTCTTTTAAGATTGTTTAGAGTTAATGAAATATCAGATTTTTCTAAACGTTTTTTTATTTGATTTAATTCACCATCAGTATTATTCTTTGTAATAATTGAGGTTTTATTTAAATCTATTACATTATCTATGCTTTCTTTAGTTAATAAAAGGTTGTTGGTTTCAGGCTTTTCTTTTTCAATGTATACTTTTTTGGTGTTAAAACTCATTAAAAAAATGACTAGTATGGGAATGACTAATACATACTTAAGGCGATTAATTTTTTTTGATTTTGATTTGTGTAACATAACGATTCGTTTTTTGATTAATGAATTATAAAAATTATTGGTTAAAGCCAATTGATGAGTTGGCATACTTGTTTTTAATAAAGTGTATTGATAACTTTTTTTGCAGTCAGATTTATTTTGAGCATTTTGATCGGCTATAAATTCTAAATTCTGTTTTAAATCTTTATTATAAAACCAAACAAAAGGATTAAACCATAACACAATACACGATAGTTGCGTTAGTAAAATATCTATTGAATGATACTGACGAGCATGTACTTTCTCGTGTGTTATGATTTGTTCTAATTCATTCTTGTTAAATAAATCAGGGTTGTAAACTATCCAATTAAAAAATGAAAAAGGAGAAACTTCACTATTTGTTTTTATGTAAGTATGTTGTCCCAGTTTTTCTCTTTCATTTATAAATATCATTTTAGCTAAAGAGAATAACTGAATTAAAAACCGAATAGATAAGAATACTACACCTAATATATATATGGTGTATAATAATTGCAAAAAAGTAATGGATTGCTCTGGTTTTGTGTTTAAAGAAGTTGCATCACTAAATACATAGGCGTCCATCAATACAGGAGCGCGTTCAATATAAATTGGAATTACTACAAAAGGTAATACAAAAGCAGTAAATAGCCCAATTAATAAAAACCAACGATTAGATTGAAAAAAAGTATCACGCTGTAAAAACAATTTATAACATAGATAAAAAACAGCAATAACGGTACTAGTTTTAAGTAAATATTCCATAGTTATTTTTGTTTTTCAATTAATGCAATAATCTCTTTTAACTCGTCAACACTTATCTTTTCTTCTTTAGCAAAAAACGATACCATGTTTTTATAAGAGTTATTAAAATAATTATCAATGGCCACATTCATGAACCTTTTTTTATACACTTCTTTTGTCACAATAGGGTAGTATTGATGCGTTTTACCATAGGCATTATAGGCTACAAAACCTTTATCTTCTAGGTTTCTTATAATGGTTGAGAGCGTATTGTAATGTGGCTTATCTTCAATTATTTCGTTAAGTACATCTTTTACAAAAGCTTTTTCAAGCTTCCATAAAATATGCATGATTTCTTCTTCTTTGTTTGTTAACTTTTCCATTAAATATGTATTTGGATATTACGTTGCGTTTCAGTAGTACCTAGTTATTAGTTATACTAAGGCGAGGTGTTACTGCTTTATAACAAAACAAACCTATAACTATTTTTATAGTTATACAACTATTTTAATAGTTATTTAACGAAATTTATAGTTTTTATTATATTGGAAAATAAAAATCCGGTTCTTAAAACAAGAACCGGATTGTGTTAAATTAGAGTTGAAAAGTATTAATCTATAATAAGTTCGCATTTAAATTTATCTTTATCAACGCCAACACCACATTCCCAATCTGATTCAGGCGGATAAGTTCCATTTTGTTCAATTTTGTAGTATAATATGTTGTTCTTCATTAAACCCCACATATCTTTACCATCATCAGCTAGATAAGTTATTATACGTTCTGAAATATCATCTGCATTAACATATTTTAGCCCTTTTGTGTTGGCTTTATCAAGCATGTAAGTTCCATTAAGGCTATAGGTTCCACTAATTTCAAGACCAATAACTTCTATTTCGTCTTTAGAACAAGATGTGAAGACAAAAACAGAGAGCAGCACAATAAGAGTTAATTTTTTCATAGTTAGTGTTTTAATAGGTTTGGTATATCAAATGTTGTAAATTTTATTTTTAAAGCGATGCAGTTGGTCGATTTTTCGATGAATGAGCTGAAATTGATGCAGTTAATCGATTATAAAAATTCAATGTATTAAGAACTTGTTGGGTTAGTAGAGAATAAACTTTGGTCTTCAAGCTTCTAAAATCTAACTTTATAATATCTTCGCAAAAAATATTATTTATGAGTTTACTTTGGGTTATACTTGGTTTTATACTACTAGTAGTAGGAGGTGAGTTTTTAGTGAGGTCGTCTGTAGCCTTGTCATTTAAGTTTAATATTTCTAAAATGGTAATTGGTATGACGGTAGTTTCCTTTGCTACTTCTGCACCGGAGTTGTTAGTGAGTTTACAGGCTGCTTTAACTGGGTCTCCTGCAATTGCTATTACTAACGTGGTAGGCTCTAATATTGCTAATATTGCGTTGGTACTTGGTATTACTGCTTTGGTTGGTGCTATTGCGGTAGATAAATCGTTTTATAAAGTCAATTGGCCAGTAATGATGTTGTTCTCGGTTGCATTGTATGTTTTTCTGAAGAATGATAGTATTATTACTGCTCTAGAGGGGGGGATTTTATTTATGGGGCTTATTTTGTTTTTATATATATTGATTAAAAGAGCTAAAAAAGATACAGTAATAGAAGATGTTGATGATGCTTTAGCTGTGGTTTCTAATTTTAAAATATTTATCTGGTTAATTATTGGTGCCGCTGCTTTGTATTTTGGAAGTAAATGGTTGGTAGAAGGAGCTACTGAAATTGCAAAAGCTGTTGGTGTTAGCGAAGCAGTTATTGGGGTGTCATTAATTGCCATTGGTACTAGTGTGCCTGAATTAGCGGCGTCTATTATTGCGGCTGCAAAACAAGAAAAAGCAATTTCTTTAGGGAATTTAATAGGTTCCAATATATTTAATATTGGTTCTGTATTGGGACTAACAGCTATGATAAAACCAATTCCTATTCCAGATAATAGCCCAGAGATACTTACAAGCCATATTTTATGGATGCTTGGTTTCGCGGCAGTTTTATTACCAATGATTTTTATTCCTAAAAAGTTACAAATAAGTAGAGCAAAAGGATTCTTTTTAGTGTTTGCTTATGGAATATTTATGTTTTTGGTATTTGCTTCTAAGAAATTTTAATCAGCATAAATAAAATTTGTTGGTAAACAAACGGGTTACTCAACTTGTGTCATTTCATTTAGAATTACTTTTGCAATAGCTCCATCTGTTACTTTCTGAAACTCTGCTAAATGTTTGCTATTCATGTGCATTTGCCATAATGCTCTACTTTCCCAATTTTCATAAAATATAAATAGATTTTTTTCTTGATTATCTTGGTGTAAATCATAATTAATACACCCTTCTTCTGTTTTTGTTAAGTCAATTAATTTAATGAGTTCCCTTTTTACTAGTTCAAGCTTTTCTGGTTTTACTAAAATTTTTGCAACTATTGTCAATTTTTTATTTTCCATTTTTCTATAATATTTTATGTTTTAAAGTTTAAAATAAGTGAAATTTCACTTCATTGTATAGTTTAAACCATAAGTTGTTTGTTGCTTTTTTGATGCCGACAAGATCATTAATAAAAAAAGCGCTAACATATATATGTTAGCGCTTTTTTTTATGAACAGAATGTTAATCTAGCTTCAATTATATTTCAGCGCCTTTAACAGTTTTAATAATTCTTGCAGCAATTTTATATGGATCAGCATTTGATGCTGGACGACGATCCTCTAAATAACCTTTCCAACCATTATCAACAGTATAAATAGGAATTCTAATTGAAGCACCTCTATCTGATATTCCATAAGAGAAATCAGAAATAGAAGCAGTTTCATGTAGTCCAGTTAAACGTTGATCGTTAAACTCACCATATACATCAATATGTTCTGTAGTTACAGGTCTAAATGCCTCACAAATAGCTTCATATGTTTCTTTAGAACCACAAGTTCTTAATGTTGTATTAGAGAAGTTAGCATGCATGCCAGAACCATTCCAGTCACCTTTTACTGGTTTAGGGTGGTATTCTATATAGTATCCATATTGTTCAGTTAATCTATCTAATAAATATCTAGCAATCCAAATTTCGTCACCTGCTTTTTTAGCGCCTTTGGCAAACAATTGGAATTCCCACTGCCCACTAGCAACTTCTTGGTTAATACCTTCAAAATTTAATCCGGCATCAATACATAAATCAGCATGTTGTTCAACAAAATCTCTACCATGTGTATTTTTTCCACCTACAGAACAGTAATACATACCTTGTGGCCCAGGGTAACCACCAATAGGAAACCCTAAAGGTAATTGTGTATGCGTATCCATAATGAAATATTCTTGTTCAAATCCAAACCAGAAATCATTATCATTATCATCAATACCAGCTCTTCCGTTAGATTCGTGTGCTGTTCCATCAGCATTTAAAACTTCAGTCATTACTAAATATCCATTAGTACGAGCAGGATCAGGATAAATTGCCACAGGTTTTAATACGCAATCTGAAGATCCACCTTCAGCTTGTTGTGTTGACGATCCATCAAAAGACCAATTTCCTATTTCTTCTAAGGTTCCTTTAAAGTTTTCATGCTCTTCAACCTTAGTTTTGCTTCTCAAGTTTTGAGTTGGCTTGTAACCATCTAACCAAAGGTATTCTAATTTAATTTTTGCCATAATGAATGTTTTATAAATACGATACTAATAATAATTCAGCAAATATAAAATTTTATGTATATACTATAAATATTATGGGGGTATTTTAATTAACATGTTTGTTATTTTTGTTTAACCCCTATTTTTTTGAGGTTTATTTTGAAAAAAGGATATAAATTTGTTTAAAAATTGAAAAATTGTTAATAATAAAGCCTTCAGTTTTATGCATTTATTATTTTTGGTATTTACTTTTGTAAAAAAATATTGTTGAAACATCTAAAATTATTTTAAAATGTCAACCTTAAGATTTCATGCTATAAAAAAATCGCTTTCATCTAAACCTATTGCCGTAGAAGAAAAAGAACGTCGTTCAGATTTGTTTGGAAAAAATGTATTCAATGAAAATACGATGCGACAATATTTAACTAAAGATGCTTTTGTCGGGGTAATGAATGCGATTCAATACGGAAAGAAAATCGATCGATCTATAGCAAATCAAGTGTCTTCCTCAATGAAAGATTGGGCATTGTCAAAAGGTGTAACACATTATACGCATTGGTTTCAACCATTAACAGGTGCGACTGCAGAAAAGCATGATGCTTTTTTTGAAACTATTGGAGGAGGAATGGCAATTGAAAAATTTGGAGGAAGCCAATTGGTGCAACAGGAACCAGATGCATCAAGTTTTCCAAGCGGTGGTATTAGAAACACTTTTGAAGCACGTGGTTATACTGCTTGGGATCCAACATCTCCTGCTTTTATATATGGAACAACCCTATGTATACCTACGATATTCGTTGCTTATACAGGTGAGGCTTTAGATTACAAAACACCATTATTAAGAGCGCTACATGCTGTTGATGATGCAGCAACTGCTATTTGTAAATATTTTGATAAAAACGTAAAAAAAGTAACATCGTCTTTAGGATGGGAACAAGAGTATTTTTTAGTAGATAAAACTTTGGCGGCAAGTCGTCCTGATATTATTTTAACAGGAAGAACGTTACTAGGGCATTCTGCGGCAAAAGGACAACAATTAGATGATCATTATTTTGGTTCAATTCCAAGCAGAGCTTTAAATTTTATGCGCGAACTAGAAACCGAATGTATGCTTTTGGGAATCCCTGTAAAAACGCGACATAACGAAGTAGCACCAAACCAGTTTGAATTAGCTCCTATTTATGAAGAAGCTAACTTAGCGGTCGATCATAATTCTTTATTGATGGATATTATGGGACGTATTGCTGCAAAGCATAACTTTAAAGTTCTTATGCACGAAAAACCTTTTGCAGGAATCAATGGTTCGGGTAAACATAATAATTGGTCACTTTCAACAGATACGGGTGTAAATTTATTAGCTCCTGGAAAAACACCAATGAGTAATCTACAATTTTTAACCTTTTTTATTAATACAATAAAAGCGGTAAATGAGCATGAAGCACTTTTAAGAGCAGCTATTGCATCGGCAAGTAACGACCACAGGTTGGGAGCTAACGAAGCTCCTCCAGCTATTATTTCAGTTTTTATTGGGGAGCAACTAACTAAGGTTTTAGAAGAGTTAGAAGGTGTTACTAAAGGAAAATTATCACCTCAAGAAAAAACAGAATTAAAGTTAAATGTTGTTGGTAAAATACCTGATGTTTTATTAGATAATACAGATAGAAACAGAACATCACCTTTTGCATTTACAGGAAATAAATTTGAGTTTAGAGCTGTGGGGTCTACAGCAAATTGTGGTAACCCTATGACGGTTTTAAATACAATAGTTGCTAAACAATTAAAAGATTTTAAAGTTGAAGTTGATAAGCTAATCGATAAAAAAGATTTAAAGAAGGACGAAGCCGTTTTTAATGTTTTAAGAGAATATATAAAATCTTCTAAGCGCATTTTGTTTGAAGGAAATGGATATGGAGAAGCTTGGGAAAAAGAAGCTAAAAAAAGAGGGCTGAGTAATAATAAAACAACGCCCGAAGCTTTAAAAGCTAGAATGTCTAAAAAAACTATTGCATTGTTTGAGGAAATGAATGTGATGAGTAAAATTGAAACCGAGGCACGTTACGAAATTGAAATTGAAGCCTACATTATGCATATTCAAATAGAGGGTCGTGTTTTAGGAGATATTGCGCGAAATCATATAGTACCAACTGCGGTAAAATATCAAAATGTTTTAATAGAAAATGTTAAGGGCTTAAAGGAAATTTTTGATAAAAATTTTAAAACAGTTTCTAAAGAACAAATTAATTTAATTGAAGAAATATCAAATCATATAGAAGGGATTAATGCTAATGTTACAAAAATGACTAACGAAAGGAAGTTAGCAAATGCTATTGAAAATGCAGAAAAGAAAGCGCATGCGTATTGTTTTAATGTAAAACCGTTGTTTGAAGATATTCGCTATCACTGCGATAAATTAGAACTGCTTGTTGATGATGAGATTTGGCCATTAACAAAGTATAGAGAATTATTATTTACAAGATAGTTTTTTATTTGGGCGTTACCACAACCCTTCGACTGCGCTCAGGGCAGTGGTCGGGCTTTCGGCAGTCGCTTTTTTGAGAAAAACAAAAAAGAGCTTCAACAAATGCCTCAATCCCTAACGTACCTATTTGCTAGTTCATATTTTTAAAACTTAAAGTTGTTTTGTTTTTTGTAAAGGTTCGTTTAACGTTTCGACTATGATTAGTACGGGATTTAAAAGTAGCGAACTTTCGATTAAGCACTTAGCCAAAACTTTTAATTTTGTTTTATCTTTTTTATTCATAAAGCCAAATCAAAAGATTTGGCGGACTTGATTAAAATCTCTAAACTTTGGATTAAGTACCAAAACCCGTATTGATTATAGCCATTGTTAGCAATTGTATTCAAAACTAGTAATCTATGTTTTCTAATAAAAAGCCAGCAATCTCTGGTAGATTAATAATAATTTTTTTTATCACTTGAGGGTCATTTAAATCAGTACGAATTCCTGGCATCAGACTCAATTTAGGGTCTTCAAAATCGGCACAACCCATTGCCCAATTAGGAAAGAGACGATTATCTGCAGAAGAGTCCAGTAATATTTTAACTCCATTATGACGTTTATCTCTTAGTATACGTGTCATGAGGTCATTAATTAGCTTTACTTCGCCTTCAATAACCTGAAGAAAACATCCTTTCTTATACATCAGAACACCTGTGATTTTATCTATAGAATTGAATGCACGTGATTCGTGGAGTAGATTCAGTAAACTACGTTTATCAAATTGCTCTGAAGCTTGACTAGTGTAAATGATACGATGAAGTGTCATAATTATGAATGTTTAATATCTATTTTATAATAATTGCTAATGTTTTTTACGGATATGCGTCGTTTTAATGACTTATATCCGACGTTAAACGAAGTTAGCCAAATTTTCTGACAAAGTCAAGTAAATTCGTTTTCTACATCTGGTTCTATCCAATTAAAATTTTAGTTGAAAAACCGTTAATAAAACCTGTTTCATATTTTAATGAAAAGGCATCAGTTTTAAAATATTACTTTACTTTTGCATCACAATACAACACAATGAGTCAAGAAGTTTCAAAACGATACGCACAACGGGGTGTTTCAGCATCTAAGGAGGATGTGCACAATGCAATTAAAAATATTGATAAAGGATTATTTCCTAAAGCCTTCTGTAAAATAGTACCAGATT
The DNA here is from genome assembly GCA_947501105.1 of uncultured Flaviramulus sp. Taxonomy (GTDB): domain Bacteria; phylum Bacteroidota; class Bacteroidia; order Flavobacteriales; family Flavobacteriaceae; genus Wocania_A. The sequence goes on from CANMUP010000002.1 coordinate 469,905, forward strand.
ATTTAACAAATGATGATGATTATTGTTTGATTATGCATGCTGATGGTGCGGGGACAAAATCATCATTAGCTTATATGTACTGGAAAGAAACTGGCGATGTTTCTGTTTGGAAAGGCATTGCTCAAGATGCGCTAATTATGAATATTGATGATTTGTTATGTGTTGGTGCAACAGATAATATTATGTTATCATCTACTATTGGACGTAATAAAAATTTAATTCCAGGAGAGGTTTTATCAGCTATAATTAATGGAACTGAAGAATTGCTTGAAGATTTAAAATCTTTTGGTGTTACCATACATTCAACTGGAGGAGAAACGGCAGATGTTGGCGATTTGGTACGAACCATTATTGTAGATTCTACAGTAACTGCTAGAATGAAACGTAGCGAGGTTATTGATAATGCCAATATTAAAGCGGGTGATGTTATTGTAGGCTTAGAAAGTTTTGGACAAGCTACTTACGAGGCAGCATACAATGGAGGTATGGGAAGTAATGGATTAACTTCTGCCAGACACGATGTGTTTCATAAATATTTAGCAGAAAAATACCCAGAAAGTTTTGATGCATCAGTACCCGAAGATTTAGTGTATTCAGGCGGTGTAAAATTAACTGATGCTGTTGAAGATTCTCCAATTGATGCAGGTAAATTAGTGCTATCTCCAACACGAACGTATGCACCAATTATAAAATCTATTTTATCAAAATATAATGCTGAAAATGTACATGGAATGGTGCATTGCTCTGGTGGTGCGCAAACCAAAATTCTTCATTTTGTTGATGAGTTTCACATTATTAAGGATAATATGTTTCCAATTCCGCCACTGTTTAAATTAATACAAGAGCAAAGCAAAACAGATTGGAAAGAAATGTATCAAGTTTTTAACTGTGGTCATAGAATGGAGCTATATGTTACTCCAGAAATTGCAGAGGATATTATTTCTATATCAAAATCGTTTGATGTTGATGCAAAAATAATTGGTAGAGTAGAAGCTTCTAAAACTAAAAAGCTTACAATAAAATCTGAGTTTGGAGAGTTTAATTACTAGTTATTAATCTTTTTTGTTAAATTGGAATGGTTTTTGATAAAAAACATACTTTAATTATATCCAACCTAACCATGAAAAAAACACTTATTGCCACATTTTGTATGTGTCTTCAATTTGTATTTGCACAACCAGATTCCTTATTTATAAAACCTGATACCCCTAAAGAAGATATTGTAAAACCTCAATGGGTTCAAAAAAATAAAGCCACAATTGACTTAAGCGAGGTTGCATTTGTTAATTGGAATGCTGGTGGTAGTAATTCTATATCTGGATTAATAGGAATACGATCTGAAGCAAACTACAAAGACAAATACTTTTTTTGGAACAATAATATAGCGACGCGTTATGGTATTAACAAACAACAAAGTAGAGAAGTTAGAAAAACAGATGATTTATTTGAGATAAACTCTAATATTGGATACAAACCAAATGAAGAATCTAATTGGTTTTATTCAGCCCGACTTAATTTTAAAACCCAGTTAACAAACGGATATAAATATCCAAATAAAGATAATCCTATTTCTAGGCTAATGGCCCCTGGTTATTTGTTTTTTGGGGGCGGAATGGAGTATGGAAAAGATATTGAAGAGCTCTCTTTTTATTTTTCACCAATTACTTTAAAAGCTACTTTTGTTTTAGACGAAGAGTTAGCAAATGCAGGTTCTTTTGGAGTTACACCTGCCGTTTTGGATGAAAATGGAAACATAATTAAAGAGGGTGACCGTGTTAGAAATGAAGTAGGTATTTTAGTTACTAATAGTTATAAAATGAAAGTGGCTGAAAATATAACAATGATGCATCAGGTAAATTTATATACCGATTATATAAACAACTTTGGTAATGTTGATATGGATTGGAGAGTAGATTTTGATTTTAAAGTAAATAGCTTTGTTAGGGCTACTCTAGGTTCTCATTTAAAATATGATGATGACGTAAAAACTTCTACACCATCAGAAATTGAGGGCGAATTTGATGAAGCTGGAGCTAAAATACAATGGAAACAATTTTTAGGTGTTGGTTTTGCCGTAGACTTTTAAAGAGCTAAAAAAACATTAAAACCTATGAATCATAGGCTTTAATGCTAGATATATATTCTTTTTTTAGTTTTTGATAAGTTTTAAAACAGTTCCATTTTCTAAGCGGATAAAGTAAATCCCATTTGTGTAATTGCGAACATTAATGGTTTTATCATTTAACTTCCCTTCGGCTATTTTTGACCCTAATACATTATAAATAGTATACTGTTTAATATTTTGATTATTGCTTGTTAACTTTACATAATCTGTAGCAGGATTTGGATATAATTTAGCTTCAAAAGCATCAGGTTTATTAATTCCTAATATCATCAAATTGCTAGGGATAAAAGTAAATACGGAAGACCATAAAGATGTTAATGGATTAGAAGCACAAGTTGCATTTACCCTAACATAAGCATCATAAGTAGCATTTAATGTTAGCCCTGTTGCTACAGCATTTGGAGCTGTGGTATTTTCATTATCGATATAGTCTACTGGATTATCTGGGTCGCCACCTTGATTAACTACTACCCAATCATAGCTATCTGAACCTGCTTGATTGTCCCAAGTAAGATTTACAGACATATCATTAATTCTCGTAGCAGCAAGGTTATCTGGAGGCATAATAGCACTAAGCCCGACTGTAAAATTATAATCTATTCCAGATTCAGAGGTATTATCCCTCCATGATACACCATCAGGATAAACATTGCTAACAGCTCCTCTCAGCCCCATGTTAAACGACCAACCTCCAGCGCCATGAACATATGCTGTATATGTTGCTCCTAGGTTATATGCAATAGGAGTTGCTAATAAAAATGTAGAATTATCATCAGTATATCTAATTCTTATAGGTTCATCAACCACCAGTGTTCCAGAATTTCCAGAACCTTCATAAATTCTTATACTGTATTTACTAGGCGAATCAAGATTTGGAGTGATATCAGTTACCCAAAACCTAACATAAGTAAAAGAACCTGGAGTATTAGGTGTTTTAAAGGATTGCCCCATGGATTTTGCATTTGTCCCTGGACTCAATTGGTATGATATGGCAATAGTACCAGATGTATTCTCAACTTTGCTTGTTATACATTGAGCCGATAGAGTTTCAGCAAAAAGTAGAACACCAAAAATGATAATTGAATTGTATAGTTTTTTCATATAAAATAAATTAAGGGTTATTGAATTTGCTACAAATGTAAGTGCACAGTCATCCTTATTAATCTGTAATGTTGTAAGTGCGTCTTATAGGTAATAATCGGTGTTATTTGCTAATAAGCGTAAATATGAGGTAAGAAATATTGCTGCTGATTTATTATATTAAGCATTATAGCTTTTGAAATTTTGAGTTAGAAGAATTAACTCATTTTCTTTATTCAAGAGAACCCATACTTAGGTATTTATAATCTTCAAGTTCATTTAAATCCTTAATAAGTTTTGAACTGCCACCTTTTAAAAAATAAATATGATCAGAAACATCAATAATCTGTCTGTACATATGATCAGTTATAATAATGGCTTTCTTTTGCTTTTCTTGAGAAATTATAGCTTTTATTTTTTCGATATGTAAAGGAGCCAAGTGAGAAAAGGGTTCATCTAGTAAAACAATTTTGCTGTCTTTTTTTAGAATAATATAAGTTTCTATTAAACGACGTTCGCCACCTGATAGTTTATTAAATTTTGAATTTATATACATGCTAAAAGAATCAAAATCATTTATAAAATCCTTCCATGAGACTTTGAAAATGGCGAAAACCATTTTTAATTTTAATGCCTTCGGAATAAAGTTGTGTTGAGGTAAATAGGCTACTAGTTTTGTTTGGAATAAAGGTTTTAAAATGGGTTTGTTGTCTATTCGTACTAGTTTGTATTTAGGTTTTAAACTCCCGAAGATTATATTTAATAAACAGCTTTTGCCACATCCGTTGCTTCCTAAAATCCCAGTAGTTTTACCTATTTCAGCTTTTAGATAGATACCATTTAAAATTCGTTTTTCTTTAAAATAAAGTTCAACATTATCTATTTCTAAAATCATATAAATTCTCCCAAAATTAAAAGAAAAGGAATACTAAAAAATAAGTCAATAAGATATAAAAAAGAGAATAGCTTAAAAGTAGAAATGCCTAAATTTTTATAAAAAATTAATTTTCTTTTTGCGTTCGTTTCATTTAAAAAATACCATAAAAAGGCAACCAATAGTAACTTTACAATTAATATTGGAACGATCTCATATTTTAAAAAAGAGAGTATTGTATTAACTCCAAAGGACCATAAAATTAGTGGTCTGTAAAAAACGAATATTGAAAATAACTGCTGCATAACTATCTAAATAACGCATTTGATATAAAAATATTCTAACAATTCATTTATATGAGTAACAGGATAGTATTAAAAATTCATAAATTATTGTATTTTTGGCTACCAATAAAATAGGTAGATGTTAGAGAAATTACAAATAGTAAAACAGCGTTTTGATGAGGTTAGTGATTTAATTATTCAACCCGATATAATTACCGACCAAAAACGTTATGTTGAGCTTAATAGAGAGTATAAAGACTTGCGAATTCTTATGGGTAAGCGAGAACAATATATAGAACTTACTGATAATTTAACTGAAGCAGAATCTATTATTGCAGATGGAAGTGATGATGAAATGGTAGAAATGGCTAAAATGCAATATGATGAAGCAAAAGAAGGCATTCCTAAATTAGAAGAAGAAATTAGAGTGCTTTTAATTCCAAAAGATCCCGAAGACTCTAAAAACGCAGTTGTAGAATTACGAGCAGGAACTGGTGGAGATGAAGCGAGTATTTTTGCTGGAGATTTGTTTAGGATGTACACTAAATATTGTGAAGGTAGAGGATGGAAAGTTAGTACAGTAGATTTTAGCGAGGGCACAAATGGTGGTTTTAAAGAAATTCAGTTTGAAGTTTCTGGTGAAGATGTTTACGGTACCTTAAAGTTTGAAGCTGGCGTACACCGTGTACAACGTGTGCCGCAAACCGAAACTCAAGGGCGTGTACACACAAGTGCTGCGACCTGTATGGTTTTTCCAGAAGCTGAAGAATTTGATGTAGAAATTAACCCAAAAGAGGTACGGATAGATTTTTTCTGTTCTTCAGGCCCTGGTGGACAATCGGTAAATACAACATATTCCGCTGTGCGTTTAACGCATATTCCTACTGGATTAGTTGCGCAATGTCAAGACCAAAAATCGCAGCATAAGAATAAAGAAAAGGCCTTTAAAGTATTGCGTTCGCGTTTATATGAAATGGAGCTAGCTAAGAAAAACGCTGAAGATGCTGAAAAAAGAGGCAGTATGGTAAGTTCTGGTGATAGAAGTGCGAAAATTAGAACTTATAATTACCCACAAGGTCGTGTTACTGACCATAGAATTGGTTTAACGCTTTACGACCTAAGCAATATTGTAAACGGAGATATTCAAAAAATAATAGACGAATTGATGTTAGCTGAAAACACTGAAAAGTTAAAAGCTAATGATGATGTAATTTAAAAATAGACGGCCTCTTAATTGAGGCCTTTTTTATAGTATGACTACAAACCAACTAATAGAAGAAATTAAAAAAAAGAAATCTTTTCTATGTATAGGATTAGATGTCGATTTAAATAAAATTCCACAACACCTTTTACAAGAAGAAGATCCAATATTTGCATTCAACAAAGCTATTATTGATGCTACACACCATTTATGTGTTGCGTATAAACCTAATACGGCATTTTACGAAGCTTATGGATTAAAAGGGTGGAAATCTTTAGAAAGAACAATCCAATACTTAAACAAAAATCATCCAGAAATTTTTACCATTGCAGATGCTAAACGTGGTGATATTGGTAATACAAGCACCATGTACGCTAAAGCTTTTTTAGAAGATTTGGAGTTTGATTCTGTTACTGTTGCTCCATATATGGGAAAAGATTCTGTTGAGCCTTTTTTGGCTTTTAAAGATAAACATACCATTCTTTTAGCATTAACCTCTAACCAAGGTGCTTTCGATTTTCAAACTAAAACAATTGATGGAAAAGAGTTGTATAAACAAGTTTTAGAGACCTCAAAAACTTGGGAGAATTCAAAAAACTTAATGTATGTTGTGGGTGCAACAAAAGCTAAATTTTTAGCAGATATTAGACAAATTATTCCAGAAAGTTTTTTGTTGGTTCCAGGAGTAGGAGCGCAAGGAGGGAATCTGCAAGAGGTTTGTAAATACGGTATGAATTCACAAATTGGTTTGCTTATTAACTCATCTCGCGGTATAATTTATGCTTCAAAAGAAAAAGATTTTGCTTACGCCGCAGCTTTAAAAGCTGAAGAACTTCAAAAGCAAATGGCTGTTGAACTGGATCGTCATTCCGAGGAGTAAAAACGACGTGGGAATCTATACAAATCATTGTGAGATTGCCACAGAAAATTATAAATTTTCTTCGCAATGACAAAGAAATTCAAAGACCAATTAAATAGAATACTTCTTTTAAAAGAAACTCCTAAACGCATAATATCTTTAGTGCCAAGTCAAACCGAATTACTAATTGATTTGGGTTTAGAGGATAATATTGTTGGCATTACTAAGTTTTGTGTGCATCCTATTCATTTAAAAAAGGAAAAGCTGATAGTTGGTGGAACAAAGCAAATTAATATAGATAAAATTGTAAGCTTAAAACCAGATGTTATTCTTTGTAATAAAGAAGAAAACACTAAAGAAATTGTTGAAGCTTGTGAGCAAGTTTGTAATGTTCATGTATCTGATGTTTTTACTATAGAAGATAGCCTTGAGTTAATTAATCAATACGGAACACTTTTTGGCAAAAAAGGAGAAGCTTTAAAAATTGTAACTGAAATTAAAAAAGAGGTTGATGCTTTTAAAGCCTTCATTTTAAATAAACAGGCTTTAAAAGTCGCTTATTTTATTTGGAAAAACCCTTGGATGGTTGCAGGAAATAATACATTTATTAATTATATACTAGGTTTAAATAAGTTAGAAAATGTCTATGAAAACAAAAGACGTTATCCAGAAATTGAACTTATTAATGTGCCAATTAATAAAAGTGTAGATGTGGTTTTATTATCAAGCGAACCATTTCCTTTTAACAATTCTCATAAAAAAGAGTTGCAACCGTTTTACCCCAACGCAACCATTGAGTTGGTTGATGGAGAAATGTTTTCTTGGTACGGATCAAGGCTTACAAAAGCTTTTACGTATTTTAAAACGCTCCGTTTAAATCTTCAGAATAATGCACTTTAGTAGCATCATCTACAAAATTTGCGATTTTACTTTCTAACTCTTTTAAACTAATTAATTTACTTAAGTTGGGCTTAATTTTTCCAACTCTACAAAAATGCGGACTCATAACGTTCTTTTTTATATATAAAGTACGTGTATTTCAGCCTTTTAGATGTAAAGAAAAAGTTAAAAAATTGCTAAACTTATACGGATGGTTGGCTTAACTCTCTAGATAAATATTTTAGCCTGTTAAGTTTGTTTAGAAGTTTTATGGCTCTATATTCAGAAATATCACTTAAAGCAGAATCAGTTTGACGAAAATTATAAGCCTGTTCAACAAGTTCCTTATAGCGCTCGCTAAGTTTTGTTTGATTGCTTTTTATAATATCAATTCTGTTCATTTTACTATTTGAAAATCAAGCTATTAAATATACATTTTTTATTTAAAAATAAAAAAGAAGCTAGCAACTATTTTTTAAATGAATCAATACAAATGTAATTATTGTAATGTTTTGTTAATATAGATTATGTTTCATGTGTATTTAATAACTTTAAGACACTAACTAAACTATTTAACATGAAAACTTTAATAAGTACAGTATTGATTTTATTTTTTGTGACTTCTGGTTTTGCACAAAATAACAATTGCGGTTGTTGTACCGAAACACATGCTGAATTTGATTTTTGGATTGGCAATTGGAATGTAACTAACCCAGACGGGACAGCTGCTGGAACAAATAAAATTGATAAAATTCAAGATAACTGTATTCTTCGTGAAAACTGGACGAGTGCCAAAGGAAACTTTACAGGAACAAGCAATACTTTTTATAATGCAAAGTCCAAGCAATGGGAACAAGTTTGGATTGATAATAAAGGCGGAAGTTTACATTTAAAAGGTAATAGACAGGATAATCAAATGATTTTAAAAACAGATGTAGCGACAAATAAAGATGGAAATTCTTTTTACCATCGCGTAACATGGACTTTAAACGATGATGGTTCTGTACGACAATATTGGGAAACTATTACCAATGATAAAGATATTACCGTGGCTTTTGATGGGTTGTATAAAAAGGTTGAAGGGTAAATTATTACAACGAGAAGAAGAGTATTACACTTTTTAATATTTGATTATAATTTCACTCCCATCTTTTAAATGGTAAATAGATTCAATAATATTTAGTAATTCTTCAAAAACTAAATTTATTTCATTTTCTGATTCAGATTTATACCATTTTGAATAATTTGATGAAATATTACCTTCCTTGTCTTTAGTGTTCGGTTTAGAAAAATCAAACTCTAATATTTTGTTTTTTTGAATTTTTGAGTATTTTTTAGACTCACTTAGGTATTTATCACTTACTATTTCACAATAATATTCTTTGTTTCTTTCTAATCCTATATATTGAATATAATATGAGTCAAATTCTACTATTAGATATTCTAAGCTCTGGTTTTTTGATATTATTTCAATAAAATCATTTTTGAGCTTTTCTTTTTCAGCTTTCCATTTGTACACTTTGGTTTTTTCAATTGTTCTTTTCTGAATTTTAGTAAAAATTCCGTAAACTATTATTAAACCTAATATAGCTCCTATTATAAATTTCACTATTATATATTTTTCATATTGGACACAATTTGAGTATATAAATATTTGTTTAATCCTGCAACGCAAAAACTTTCTTTAGCAAATCTGTAGTTCTAGACGATAGTTTTGTGCGTATTTCTTTTTCTTCAACAGCAATCATAGTGTAAACTCCTTTTAAAGCTTCACCAGTAACATAATCGGTTAAATCTGGGTTTACATTATTTGTAAAAGGAATGCTATTATATTTGTTTATTAAGTTATTCCAAATCTCATCTGCACCAACTTTACTAAATGAATTTTTTATAACAGGATTAAATTTGTCGTATAAAGCGGTTTGAGTTTTACTCGTCAAGTATTGCGTTGCTGCATCATTGTTTCCTAGTAAAATGTTTTTAGCATCGGCAAACGTAATGCCTTTAACAGCGTCAACAAAAATAGGCGTAGCTTCTTTTACAGCATCTTCAGCAGCTCTATTAAGCACTTTTAAACCTTCATCGGCTAATTTACTTAAACCAATATCTCTAAGGGCTTTATCAACTTTATGTAGTTCTTCTGGTAATAATATTTTAACCAATTCATTCCTAAAAAAACCATCGGTTTGCGTCAATTTCGTTACTTGTTTGTCTATACCAAAATCTAAAGCTTGTCGTAATCCAGATGCTATTTCGGCATTTCCAATGCCTCCGCTTTGCGGTAATTGTTTTGCTATTTCTTGTAATTCTGCACAAGCAGTAAGATTAAATATTAAGAAGACTGCTAAAAATTTACGAATCATAATTTATGTTTTATATATTTAACAAAGATATATTTTTACAAATGAAGTTATTTCAAATACTGTGCCTAATATTTTGTGTTACACTGTTTAATTGTCAAGATAATAAAAAGGAAAGGAAAGCGGAATTATCAGAAAAACCAAAACAATATATAACGGTTTTGGGTATTGCTCAAGATGCTGGTTTTCCCCAAATTAATTGTAATAAAGTTTGCTGTGAAGCCTTTTATAATGAGAAAGAACAAAAGAAATTAATTTCATGTTTAGGTTTGGTTGATTTACAAGACCGTAAAAAATGGCTGTTTGATGCTACGCCTGATATTGCTGAACAAACCCAGTTACTTAAAGAAAATCATTTAGATGATAATAAAGTTATTGATGGTGTATTTTTAACACATGCTCATATTGGGCATTATACAGGGCTGATGTATTTTGGAAGAGAAGCTTTAGGTGGAAATAACATTCCAGTATATGCCATGCCAAAAATGAAAACCTTTTTAGAGAACAATGGACCATGGAGCCAGTTAGTAGGTTTAAATAATATTGATTTGAAACCTCTTAAAAGCGATTCTACTTTGGTGTTAAATTCAAAATTAATAGTGACCCCTTTTTTAGTGCCACATCGCGATGAATATTCCGAAACGGTTGGTTATAAAATTGAAGGACAACACAAATCAGCTTTATTTATTCCTGATATTGATAAGTGGCATGTTTGGAAGCGAAACATTATTGAAGAAGTTAAAAAAGTAGATTATGCTTTTTTAGATGCTTCCTTTTTTAGGGATGGAGAATTGGATAGAGATATGAGTAAAATTCCACATCCGTTTACTACCGAAACGACAACGCTGTTTGAAAACGAATCAAAGGAAACAAAAAATAAAATTCACTTTATTCATTTTAATCATACCAACCCTACATTAAAAGATAGCCACAGATTAAAAGATAGTATTCAAGATTTAGGCTTTCATTTTGCCAAAGAAGGTGCTATTTATGGGCTTTAGCTAATTAAAACCCAAAGTATTTTTAATTAAACACTATTTTAGCATAATAATTGTTATAAGTTTAATAAATGATTAAGAATTAGATAGATGCAAATTAAAAAGCTCTCGATTTATTTATTGTGTTTTTTATGTCCTATGATTTTTTTAGGACAAATAAAGGTTTCTGAAAAAATCCAAGATTCCTATATAGCAACCCAAGACGAAAACGCACTTTATTTTGTCGATTTTTGGGCTACTTGGTGCATGCCATGTATTCATGTATCTAAATATTTAGAATCTCTACAAAAGCAATATCCAGATAACTTTTATATTCTCTCGTTATCACAAGAAAACCCTGAAGTAGTTAAGCGTTTTATGAAAAAACATAAAATAGATTTAGGAGTAGCTATTGATTATCAAGGAGAGACGTTTCAAAAAAACAACATACAGAGTTTACCATATGGTATTTTATACAATGCCAAAGGCGAAAAACTGTGGGAAGGGCACCCAGCAGAGTTTAAGGCATATCATATTAAAAAGTTTTTAAGAGAAAATAAAAAGAAGATTGCTATAGATAGAATGTTTAAATCTCAATCTTATAAAAAAACTGCAGTTTCTAAAATTGAGATACCTAAAAAGGATTTTGAGTACTCAAAAATAAGAGTAGACGAGGTTACAGAAATTCAAGCCATTAAAAAGCGAACACATTTAGAATTACAAGGAAAACTGCAAGATATTTTAGCTTATTCATTTAATGTTTTTAAAGATCAGATAAAAATACCTTCAGCTTTAAATAAATCCTATAAAATGAGTTTTAAGTTTAAAACTGATGCCTATTTAAATATGTCTAAAACTATTTTAGAAGCTCTAAAATTAAATCAGTTTAACTCTGAAATAGAGGGAGAAGCCTTAGTTTTTAATTTAAAAAAGCCAACGTTTTGGGATACTAGACAAATAGATTGGGGAACAGATTCTCAAGCTTTTTTAATAGGAGATTCTGATATTCAGGCAGATAATGTTACGCTTAACCAAGTAAAATATCAATTGGCAACACTTTTAGGAACACCTATTGTAATTAATGATAAGTATTTAGATGGTAAGCTCCACGATTGGCAAATACACTATAAATATTTCGATTTGATGGCATCTAGCTTTAAAGATAATTATGGAATTCAAATTGAAAAGAAGATTGTTAACTACCCTGAATATATAATAACAAAAAAGACACCTTGAGAGAAAGGTGCCTTTTTACAATCACAAACTATAAACTAATTCAGGTTCTCTTTTAGTTTCCTAGTACTCTAAATTCTGTACGTCTATTTTTTTGGTGCTCAGATTCAGCACATTCAACACCATTAGAACAACGGTTAACTAATCTTGTTTCTCCGTAACCTCTAGCAGTTAAGCGACTTCTTGAAATCCCTCTTGATACTAAATAGTTAACAACAGAGTTAGCACGTTGTTGAGATAAAGACATGTTATAATCATCATTACCTCTAGCATCTGTATGAGACATTAATTCAATGCTTACAGGTTTACTTTTAAGTAATGGTAATAAAGTTTCATCAATGATTTTCTTTGAAGCTGGTGTGATACGTGCGCTAGCTAATTCGTAAAATATTGGTAAAACGTTAGCATCTAATAAGCCGCAATCAACTTCTTCCCATGTTGTAATACCACCTTTTTTAGCTAAAACTGTTCTAGTTACTGTTTGCATTTTTGCTGGCACTGTAACACTTCTTGTTGAAGCTGGAGTTGCTACTACTTGACGTTTAATGGTTTGGTATTCTGCAGGAATATCTATTTGATCCATTCTAGCAGGTGTTTTAACAACACGTTTTTTATATGTTGTTGGAACTTCAGAAACTGGAACATTATTTGTGTTCGCATCATTAGCTAAAGTTGTATAGCTTACATCTCTAAATTGAGCTGGGTATTCAACAAAACAGGCTACAACACAATCTTCTTTATTAGGAGAATCACATGCAGTTTCTTTATACTCCCATCCAGAAGTTTTTGGATAAATTTCAAAAGTTTTTGAGTTAGACCCAAAAGTAGCAGGGTTAATACTTAAATCTGTTCTTCCTTCTTTTTTAATATAAGAAACATCAACAGTTTCATAAACAGCAGGAACGTAAACATACTTTTTAGTAGCTTCTTTCACTAAAACAGTTTCCTCAACAGTTTTGTAAGTTGCAGGAACAACATTTAGTTTGTTGTATGCTGGATAAACCTCGATGGTTTCTTCTACATCCTTAAATTCGTCTTTAGTAATACATTTAACGTAGCATTTTCCGGGTTCTGGATTATCAGGTAAGTTTTGAGCTTGAGTAAATCCGATGCCTAAAATAAAAGTTAGGCAAAAAAATAAATTTGTTTTCATAAAAAATTAAAGTTTAGTTAATGGTTATATTTTTCCACTGATTTTGTGACACGAGAAAAAAAATAAAGTCACATTTTTAGTTTCATAACCGTAAGAACTATACAAACACTGTGGCTTTTAAAGTTTTAGATAATTCAATATAAATAGCGTGTTTTTTTGAATATTCCGTAAATTTGCATCACAAAATTCAAGTTTCTTTAAGAATGATACAAGCAACACCATATAGTCCAAAGTATAAAGTAAGAATAGTTACTGCAGCATCATTGTTTGATGGTCATGATGCCTCAATAAACATTATGCGCCGAATTATTCAAGCAACAGGAGTAGAGGTCATTCATTTAGGTCATGATAGAAGTGTTGAAGAAGTTGTGAATACAGCGATTCAAGAAGATGTAAATGCCATTTGTTTAACGTCTTATCAAGGCGGTCATAATGAGTATTTTAAATTTATGTATGATTTACTTAAAGAACGCGGAGCAGAGCACATTAAAATTTTTGGTGGCGGAGGCGGCGTTATTTTGCCTTCTGAAATCAAAGACTTGATGGATTATGGAATTGCTCGTATTTATTCTCCAGATGATGGTCGCGAAATGGGATTACAAGGGATGATTAACGACTTGGTTGAACAATCAGATTTTGCAATAGGAGATGCCTTAAACGCTAATGTTAAAGAGTTATCAAAGAAAAACCCAAAAGCGATAGCACGCGTTATTTCTTCAGCTGAAAACTTTCCAGAAGTTGCAAGAGAGACTTTAGATAAAATTCATGCAAAAAACAAAGCATCAAAAACTCCAGTATTAGGTATTACTGGTACAGGAGGTGCAGGGAAATCGTCTTTAGTAGATGAGTTGGTGCGTCGTTTTTTAATAGATTTTCCTAAAAAAACAGTTGGTATTGTTTCAGTTGATCCTTCAAAACGGAAGACAGGAGGCGCACTGCTAGGAGACCGTATTCGTATGAATGCTATTAACTCACCTAGAGTGTATATGCGTAGTTTGGCAACACGTCAATCTAATTTGGCCTTGTCAAAATATGTTAACGAAGCTGTAGAAGTATTAAAAGCAGCTGAATACGACTTAATTATTTTAGAAACCTCTGGTATTGGTCAATCTGATACTGAAATTATTGAACATAGTGATGTATCATTATATGTGATGACGCCAGAATTTGGAGCAGCTACACAATTAGAGAAAATTGATATGCTCGATTTTGCTGATTTGGTTGCAATTAACAAATTTGATAAACGAGGTTCGCTTGATGCTTTGCGTGATGTAAAAAAACAATACATGCGCAACAATAATCTTTGGGATATACCTCAAGATGAATTACCAGTTTTTGGTACTATTGCCTCTCAATTTAACGATCCAGGAATGAATACGCTTTACAAAGCGATTATGGATAAATTGGTAGAAAAAGCACATGCAGATTTAAAATCGACTTTCGAGATTTCTAAAGAAATGAGCGAAAAGATTTTTGTTATCCCTCCTAATAGAACACGTTATCTATCTGAAATAGCAGAAAGCAATCGTGCTTATGATAAAAAAGCGAATGAGCAAGTTGAAGTGGCACAAAAGCTTTACGGAGTTTATAAAACTTTAGAATCTGTTGTTGGAGAAACTCCTAAATTAGATAAAGCAGGAATTGATAATAATTCTTTAAACTCATCAGGAGATAAAGATTTTATTAAACTTTTGGTTGGAGAATTTGATCGTGTAAAACTAAACCTCGACCCTTACAATTGGGAAATGATTATTGGCTGGGGTGAAAAAGTTAATAAATACAAAAATCCAATATATTCTTTTAAAGTTAGAGATAAAGAAATTAAAATTGAAACCCATACAGAGTCATTATCTCACTTACAAATCCCTAAAGTTGCTTTACCAAAGTATGAAGCTTGGGGAGATATTTTAAAATGGAATTTACAGGAAAATGTTCCTGGGGAGTTCCCTTATACTTCGGGCCTATATCCTTTTAAAAGAACGGGCGAAGATCCAGCAAGAATGTTTGCAGGCGAAGGAGGTCCAGAACGTACTAACAGACGTTTTCATTATGTTAGTGCGGGGTTGCCAGCAAAACGTTTATCTACTGCCTTTGATAGTGTAACATTATACGGTAGCGACCCAGACCATCGTCCAGATATTTACGGAAAGATTGGAAATGCTGGTGTTTCTATTTGTTGTTTAGACGATGCCAAGAAATTATATTCTGGCTTCGATTTAGCAAATGTTATGACCTCTGTGAGTATGACTATTAATGGTCCAGCTCCAATGCTATTAGGTTTCTTTATGAATGCAGCTATTGATCAACAATGTGAGGTTTATATTAAAGAAAATGGATTAGAAGACGACGTTGAAAGTAAAATTTCTAAAATTTATAAAGGTAAAGAGCGCCCTATATATAATGGAGAATTACCAGAAGGAAACGATGGTTTAGGTTTAATGCTTTTAGGTGTTACAGGAGATCAGGTTTTACCAAAAGACGTTTATCAAGATATTAAAATAAAAACTATAGCACAAGTACGCGGGACCGTTCAAGCAGATATTTTAAAAGAAGACCAAGCACAAAACACTTGTATTTTTTCTACTGAATTTGCATTGCGTTTAATGGGAGATGTGCAAGAATACTTTATTGAAAATAATGTTCGGAATTTCTATTCGGTCTCTATATCTGGATATCATATTGCTGAAGCTGGAGCAAACCCAATTACACAATTGGCATTAACTTTATCTAACGGATTTACTTATGTTGAGTATTATTTAAGCCGTGGAATGGATATCAATAAATTTGGCCCAAACTTATCGTTCTTTTTCTCAAATGGTATCGACCCAGAGTATGCAGTTATTGGTCGTGTAGCTCGTAAAATTTGGTCGAAAGCTATGAAGCATAAATACGGAGCAAATGCAAGAGCTCAAATGTTGAAATATCATATTCAAACTTCTGGCCGTAGTTTACATGCACAAGAAATAGACTTTAATGATATTCGTACAACACTTCAAGCCTTATATGCAATTTATGATAACTGTAATTCATTACATACCAATGCATATGATGAGGCGATTACAACTCCAACTGAAGAATCAGTTAGACGTGCCATGGCAATTCAGTTAATCATCAACAAAGAGTTAGGCTTAGCTAAAAATGAAAACCCAATTCAAGGGTCTTTCATCATTGAAGAGTTAACAGATTTAGTTGAAGAAGCTGTATTATTAGAATTTGATAGAATTACTGAGCGAGGTGGTGTTCTTGGAGCCATGGAGACTATGTATCAGCGATCAAAAATTCAAGAAGAAAGTTTATATTATGAAACCTTGAAACACAACGGCAAATTTCCAATTATTGGTGTAAATACATTTTTGAGCTCTAAAGGTTCCCCAACGGTTATTCCTGCGGAAGTTATTCGAGCCACAGAAGAAGAGAAGCAATTCCAGATTAAAACGTTAGAGAATATTCATAAAGTCAACGATACAATAGAATTGTTAGGGGATTTACAGAAGAAAGCCGTTAATAATGAAAACATTTTTGAAGCTTTAATGGATGTTTGTAAAGTATGTACCCTTGGAGAGATTACTTCAGCTTTATTTGAAGTAGGTGGGCAGTATAGAAGAAACATGTAATTAGAAGATCTTTTTTCGAATTATTTTTAATTGCTTAAAAATCAGATGAATGGTAATAAATTTATGACTGTTTTAGCGTGTTTTTTTGCAAAAATAATCGAGTTATGGACGTATGTAAACCGTTGAACTAAAATATTTTAAGAAATAGTGCGATTTTAAATTCTAAAAGTAAATTCATATTAAATAACCCAAATATATTAGATATGAAAACTACTTTAAACTACAAATTTAGAAGGAAGTCTGAAAATCATTTAGATTGGTTGATTAACATTATTAAATCTGAAAAGTATTATCTTATAGAAGCTAGTATAGTTATCCCTAATCAGCGTTATCAAAATTAAATGATTTAGAATAATTATGACTATTAGTTCATTTTGAAGCAACCATTTTTCTTTTTTGCATCTAAATAATAAACCCATTAGTATATTTAAAAATGAAAAATTCTATATTATTTCTATTTGCTTTAATTTTAATTAGTTGCTCATCTGATGATAATAAGGTCTTAATTGAAAACGAAGCGTTATTAGGGAAATGGAAAGTTATTGAAGTGCTAGTAGATCCAGGAGATGGAAGTGGTACTTTTCAACCAGCTACATACAGCAGAACAGTTGAGTTTTTTAGTAATGCAATAGTAACAGCAAGTGGAACTTTGTGTTTTATGGGTTCAGAAAGTAATCCAAGTACTGGAACGTTTAAGTTAATTAGTACTAATGAAACAGATATTAATCATGATGGAGAAATAAAACCAAATGATTGCGGGTTTAGTGAAGCTAGAGTTTATTTTGATATTACCTCTAACAATGAACTGATACTTTGGTATCCTTGTATTGAAGGTTGTGCCGAAAAGTTTGTAAAAATTTAGTAGAAACTTACAAAGTTAACAACCAAGTACGTTGAAGTTTTTTAAATTTCTTTAACTCCTTACGTAAAATTGGCAAAAAATCTTTCCCATTACTGTTAGAGCGTTCTAAACGATAAGAATTTTTATAAAGCATATTAGTAATACGTTTTAGCGATGCAATGTGCTTATGTCTTCTTTCTGAATAGCGTTCTAATTCTGCATTTACAATTTCGGGAACTAAAGAGACCGATTGCTGAACAATATCACCCGAAAAATAAATATTAACATCTTCAGATCCGTCATTTTTTAAGACAGATAAATCATAATTTAAATACGTAGATATGTCTTGCGATAGAGCGAAAATCTCTAGTGCTTTTTTATAAACCGGTAATTCCGATAGGTTTTGTGGGGTATTGGATAACATGTTTCTTTTTTCTAATGCAATTTTATCAAAATTACTCACAAGAATTCAAATTAGTCTTTTGATTTTAAAGTAAATATGTATATTTGCTTTAAATATTAATGTTCTATAGTTTAATTTCTTTAAATGAGTATTGATAACCTAAATAAGAAGATTTTAAAGTGTTTACAGCAAAACGCAAGGCAATCTAATGCAGAAATTGGAAGGCAAGTTGGTATTAGTTCTCCAGCAGTTTCTGAGCGTATAAAAAAAATGGAAGACATTGGGGTTATTGAAGATTATAAAGCTATGGTTTCTCCTTTCGATTTGGGATATCAATTTAAAGCCATAATTACTTTACGAGCTTTTATGGGAAAACTAAAACCGTTTTTGGAAAAAGTAAAAACCTATGATGAGGTTATAAATTGTTATCGTATTACTGGTGATGAGAACATAGTTATGGAAGTGATTTTAAAAAATCAAAAACACTTAGAAGTATTTATAGATCAACTTATTAGTTATGGAGAAACAAAAACACAAATTGTTTTGTCTCGTGTGGTAAAGCAAAAAGAAATTAAACCTATTGAATAAATTACTTTTTTTGAATAACTATATGAGGTACAGTGTCTAAATCCCAATCAATAACTAATCCGCCAGCTAACGATTGTGCTATTTTTTTTCCATATAAATATTCACATAAATATAAAGAAGCTTCAAAACTTTTTGCACCACCAGCAGAGGTTATATATTTTCCGTCGTGAACAAAAAGCACGTCTTTTCTAACATCTAGTTTTGGGAACATTTTACGCATAGTATCAATATCGCTAGGGAAGGTTGTAGATACACTATTATCCAACAGACCAGCTTTAGCAAGCACAAAGGCACCATCACAATGCGAAGTGATAAATTGAGCTTCTTTATCAACTTGTTTTACAAAACTTATCATTGCTTCGTCTTCTAAGTCTGTGTCTAAATGATGTTCGGCACTTGGCACAACTAGGATGTCTATTTTTGGTAATATGTCTTTTAAATAATTATAATCTGGAATAATTCGCATACCTTCAAAAGTAGTAATCGATTTATCTGTATTGGCTACTGTAAACACATTCATAGCCTTAATACTATCTCTAAAAATGGTGTGCTGAAAAATATCGAAAGGCGCTGTAAGTTCAGTGTTATAAACGCCTTCCATTATTAAAAACCCAACATTGTATCGATTAGGTTCTAATTTGGGGAATTGTTTTTCAATTGAAGACCCTGTACTACTCTTTTCTTTTTTTTCTTCTGAAAAATTACAACTCACAAAAAGTATTGCAATTAAAATATATAGTATTTTTTTCATGTTTATTGTATCCTCCAAGGTGGGCTCTTTCTGTTGCTACCAGCTTTATATATAATAATATGATTTCCGTCCAAATCGTTTAAATGTGCTTCTCGCCACAACCACATTTTATCTTCTGGCTCACTTGTAAATATAATGCCTTTTCCTTTTAGTTGTTTTACTAATTCATCAAGATTATCATCTTCAAAATAAATAGTAATACCATGTCCTTTTGGTAATTCATCTACCTGATGAATTGAAAATGTACTATTGCCATTAGGGCATTCAAATCTAACATACCTTGGGAGTGCATCAACAATTAGATGCAACCCCAAAGTTTGATAGAATTTAGTTGCGTTTAAAACATCTAACGATGGTATTGTAATTTGATTTAAATCCATAAAATTTCTTTTTCTTCTTTTCTTTCTTTTTCTTTTATTCTCTTTTTTACATTCAAATATTGTCTTAAAAAGAACAAAAGGAAAACACAAAGTGCAGCAAGACCAGTAATTATATACCATGTGTTTTCAAAGCCTAATTTGTCTGTCATCTGTAAACCAGCATTATGCCCAAAAATATGAGCAATTGAAAACGAGATAGAGTATAATGCCATATACTCGCCTTGATTTCCTTTTTTAGCTCTATCCATAGCAAAAGCATTAGAAAAAGGAAATGCTATCATTTCTCCAAACGTCATTAAAAGCATACCAATTATCAATACTCCAGTCCAAGACGTAAAGTTTAAAATAATAAAACTTAGCCCTGTTAAAATGCCTCCAAAAAGCATCAACCCAGTTTTAGTAAATGTTGTGTTTTCTAACCATTTTATTAGGGGCATTTCAAAGACTGCTATTATTATACCATTCATTCCTAAAAGAAGGCCTATTTCTAATTCGCTTAAAAAATGTGCTTCTCTATAATAGAGAGGTATTGTTGATAAAAATTGTAAAAAAACAACTCCAAATAAAGTCATAGCAACTAAGAAAATCAAAAATGCTTTATCTTTATAAGCCGATTTTGGATTTTCTACCTTAATATTATCTAACTGCTTTGTAGCCTTTGGGTTTAGTACATAAATTAATACCAATGTAGCAACAATACATGTAATTCCGTCAACCCAAAATAACCCACCATAGCCTAATGTAGTTATAATAAGACCGCCGATAGCAGGTCCAGCAGAAAACCCAAGGTTAATAGCTAAACGTATTAGGGTCACAGAACGCGTTTTGTTTTCTGGTTTACTATAGGCACTTAAAGCAACAAACATGGCGGGTCTAAATGTGTCTGCTACTAACATTACCAAAAAAATACCTAAGCAAAATGCAACAAAAGTATCTAAGAACTGGAGTGCAATAAAAAGAACACCTGTGCTTACTAAGCTATACGCCATTACTTTATAAAAACCAATTCTATCAGTTAATTTACCACCTAACCATGATCCCACAACCGAACCTAAACCAAAAGCACTCATTATCCACGCTACCTCACCACTCTTAGAGAAATTTAAATTCTCGGTTAGATATAAGGATAAGAACGGAATAACCATAGTACCGGCTCTATTGATTAGTGTTATTAAAGCGAGCCACCAAACTTCTCGAGAAAGGCCTCTAAATGTGTTTAGATAGTTGTTAAATAGTGTTTTCATTAGTACTGATTGTTCAAGTTTCTGTTTTCAAATTTTCGGTTTTAGTTAAAAGTCGTTAATAGACTAAAAATAAAAAGCCCGACTGTGAAGTCGGGCTTTTTAATATTGTAATATTTTATAATGATATCACCACAATATATAATAAGCCCAACTCCTTGTCTTTAAACAAGAGGTCCATTGCTTTCTATAAATTGTGACGTTATTACGCATCTTTTCTTTTTTGTAAGCCACAAAGCTATATAAAATATTCTTAAGTTGTATTTTTGAAATAGAAAATATTTAAAAAAAAATCATTTTAATAGTGATTTATATTATTGAGTTAAAATATTTATGCATCATAAAGAATCAATTACAATAAAAGATTTATCATCACCTAAAGGGCATTTCTTATTAGGGCATTTACCTCAATTTAACACACACAATAAACATCAAGTTTTAGAGCGTTGGGTTGATGAATGTGGTGATTTGTTTAAAATAAATTTTGTGGGTAAGGAGTTTATTGTTTCGGCTAAACCATCTTTAAATAATACGATTTTAAGATTACGACCAGAGAAGTTTAAGCGTTTTTCGAAAATAGACGAAATTTTAAAAGAGATGGGTGTTTCTGGGGTTTTTAATGCTGAAGGAGCGCATTGGAAACGACATAGAAAGCCAATTGCAGAAGCTTTAAATATGCAACATGTAAAGGCGTATTATCCTATTATTTTAGATAAAACGATCAACTTACTTGAGAAATTTAGAACATGTTCAAAAGAAAATAATGCTATAGATATTCAAAAAGAGCTTATGCTATTTACTATAGATATAACAACCGAAATAGCATTTGGACATAAATTAGACACTATAAATAATACAGATAATAGTTTTCAAAAGCACTTGGAAGTTATTTTTCCTATGATAAACGAGCGCATTACTGCACCAATACCTATTTGGCGATTCATAAAACGAAAAAAAGATAAAGTTTTAAAAAAATCAATGTCGGCTATTGAAAAAATAATTTACGAGTTTATAGATGAATCAAAAAGTAAAATAAAGAATAATCCAGAGTTAAAAACGCAGCCATCAAATTTTTTGGAGGCTCTTTTGTTGGCAAATGAAAATAATGTTTTTAATGATGAAGAGGTATATGGAAATATTTTTACCATGCTTTTGGCGGGAGAAGATACAACGTCGAACTCTATATCTTGGACCCTGTTTTATCTGTCTCAGCACCCCGAAGTAGTAAATAAAATTAGAGAAGAAGCTAATACAGTATATTTTAATGATGATGCACCAACTACTTTTGAAATGCTTTCAGAATTAAAATATACAAATGCGGTAGTACAAGAAGCAATAAGATTAAAACCAACTACGCCACAGTTGTATTTTGAAGCAAATGAA
This sequence comes from uncultured Flaviramulus sp., assembly GCA_947501105.1. Classification (GTDB taxonomy): domain Bacteria; phylum Bacteroidota; class Bacteroidia; order Flavobacteriales; family Flavobacteriaceae; genus Wocania_A. The sequence goes on from CANMUP010000002.1 coordinate 492,131, forward strand.
GATGTTGAAATAGAAGGATTGCTTATACCCAAAAAAGGTAAAGTAATTTTACAAAATAAAGTGGCTCAAACAAACGAAGCGTATTTTACAAACGCTAATTCATTTGAACCAGAACGATGGATGGTTAATGAATGCCCAATGCATAAAAACCATTCACCACAAGTTATAAAAGCTTTTGGTGGCGGACCACGTTATTGCCCTGGAATGTTTTTGGCTATAAACGAAATGGTTACACTAGTTTCCACACTTTGCAAACATTTCAATTTCAAATTAGCAGTTAAGCCAGAAGATATTGTTGAGCAGTTTGAGTTTACGATGTATCCTAAAAATCTTTTAGTTGAATTTATAAATATTAAGTCTAAAAACTAATTCTATATAAAAATGAAATTATTATTTGCTCTAAGTTTTTGTGTTATCTGTTTTACAAGCTGTGCTCAAAAAAAGCAACCAATAAAAGGAGAAACCGAGTTTCAACGTGAAATGAATGCCGAATATAAAGATGCTACAACATCTCCATTAAAAGATAAGGACAGAAAAAAGTTTGAAGGACTAGATTTTTTTAAGTTCGATTCTACTTACGTAGTAACTGCAAGTTTTAAAAGAACTCCAAACGAGAAAGTTTTTAAAATGAAAACCACTACAGATAGAACCCCAGAATATGTTAAGTATGGCGAATTGAATTTTGATTTAAAAGGAAAGAACTTCACATTGAATATATATCAAAATCAAGGATTAATAGAAAAAGAAGGTTATAAAGATTATTTGTTTTTACCCTTTTTAGATGAAACCAACGGATTAGAAAGTTATGGTGGCGGACGCTATATTGATACTAGAATTCAAGAAGGAGATATTATGGTAATAGATTTTAATAAAGCCTATAACCCTTATTGTGCTTATAACGACAAATATTCTTGCCCCATTGTACCAAGAAAAAACTATTTAAAAACAAGAATAGAAGCAGGAGTTAAAGCTTTTGATAAGTATTGAAATATGTGAAGTTTGTTTAATGTGTTTGTGTGTGATTTCGTTGCTTTATCTAAAACTAAGCTACTAAAAGAAAACGAACTAAAGGAAAATCCTATAGGTTTTCCAAGTATTTTGTTAGGTACAGTTTATTTTAGATTGTTTATTTCTTTTTTATTTAAATTAAGAAAAGCTAATACTGAATTTTCTACTTTTCCAGAAGCATGCTTTGCTCTAGTTATGTAAGGTCCATAGTCATGTTTTGGACGAGAAGTTCTTGTGTTGTATAATAGAGTATCAATATTATTAACCTCCAAATAGTGTTCAAAATCTGACCATATATAGATCTTTACTTTTTCACCAGGGACCATTAAATCACATTTGAATATTAAATTCCTAACAGGTGTTTTTGGTACTTCTGGGTTTACTAAGTTAAAAGTATTCGGCATGAATAATACTTTACTATCTCGTAAAACGCGCAATTGAATTTCAACATTTTTTGCAACATTGTTCCCTATGTTTTCTATTAAAAACTCTGATTCTAATCTATTACTATTAGGCGCTTTATTTATACCAATCTCAGTTGAAACTAATTCTACTTTATTAAAATGCTTAAGAAAATATGGATTATCAAAAACCAGCTGACCAACACTCACCATTATAGCAATAATTGATAATAATAAAGAAATATTGATTTTGTTCTTTCTACGATTCTTCTTTTTATTCTTTTTCTTCATTGTTTTAATTGCACCTATTGTTGTCAACGTATGCCAGTTTCAATTATTTATATATAACGTTAAATGAAACTATCTTTTTTTTCCGATAAACCTGGCTTTACTTCACCAAAAACATCCCTAAAAACACAGCTAAAAAACCAATCACAAAACTCGCAATAGTGTATAAAGCAAAACTTGTAAAATCACCAGATTTTAAAAACACATGGTTTTCATAAGCAAAAGTAGAGAAGGTTGTAAAACCACCACAAAATCCAGTTGCTAATAATAAAGTTTGGCTTTGAGTTAGTGAATCATTTTTAGCAGCAAACCCTAAAATAATTCCAATAAGTAAACTACCTATAATGTTTGCAGCAAAAGTGCCGTAAGGTATTCCAGTAGCTGTGGAGTTTAAGTATTTACCAATTAAAAAGCGTAGTACGCTACCAAAACCACCGCCAACAAAAACCAATAAAATTTGCTTCATTTATGGAGTTATTCTTTTATTGGAATATAAATTTCGGTAATCCAATCTGCTGGATTCGGTTTGCTCATAGGGTCTGTTAAATATACCTCAAGAGCAGGTAAATCGTGCACCTCTTCTAAATCATTATCACCAATATATTTTGTAGCAGTTTCCCAAGCTTCTTTTAAATTAGTATAATCTCCATTTAAAGTTGTTTTAATTGCTTTAAAGGGCTGTAATTGTCCTGTTAAAATATCACTATCTGTAGTAATTATTTTTTCAGTAGTAGGCACACAATAAGAAAACATGACAGCATTATTTTCTTCATCCCATTTATGATAAGCAACAAAAGGTGCCCCAGCCATGGTTATATTGTTTTTCATAGCGTACTCACCAACTTTAGGTAGCATTTCAATCATTTTGCTTTTTAAATCACTTATTTTACAAGACGTTGTATTGTATAAATAATACCCTCCGCTATGGTTAGTAGGTCCGTTAACGGTAACATTGTATTTTTGCATACTAGCAACAACAATGCTGTCTAGTTTTTCAAGGCTTCGCTCGTAATGTGGTCCAATTTGTTTTTCCATGCCACCCATTAAAACAGAAAACATTTTAAAAACAAATGGTAAATTTTTCCCAGAAATGGTCCATGTAGCATCAGTAGAGCCATCATCGTTAGATTTAAATTTCCAATTTACATCTGATGGAGGAAATTCAGCAAATTGCATATGTTGTTGTATAGATGTGTTTGGAGAAGCTTCAGTAGTTTTCATAGTACCAATACCATCTTTATCCTCCCAAGAATATGATCCATTTACACCTTTTGTTTGATCGGCTAATGTAATTGTCATATCAGGATCGGATTCTACCCAAGAGGACCATGATTCCCAATTTTTAAAATCGATAACATTATCGTAAATAATTGCAGCTGGTGCTTTTATAGTTCGCGTTCTGGTAACTTCAAATTCATTGGGTTGTACGGCAATATAAATTGCAGCGCCAATAATACCTATCAGTAATAAAAACAGAATATATTTTAGTGTTTTCATCTTAAAAAAATTATAGTAAATATTGAAAATCAAATATAATCATTTTAATCTTTGATTAATAAATTATTACATTTGCTACTCTAAAATTAAATATTTAATAATTGAGCTTATTTATTTTGAATAATCACTAATTTTTCAGGTATAATGAGTCCAGTTTTTATAGAAAAACTAAAATTAAAATAAATGAAATTAAAAACAGTATTAAGTTTTGCTTTAGTAGCAACCTTTTTGTTATCCTGCGGTAATGATAAATCTGAAAAGCAAAGCGATAATATAAAAGAAAAAGAATCGACTGCATTTAATTATAACGTTGAGCAATTTGCAGACATTAAAATATTGCGTTATCAAATTCCAGGCTGGGAAAAATTAACTTTAAAAGAGCAAAAACTTGTATATTATTTAACACAAGCTGGCTTAGCTGGAAGAGATATTATGTGGGATCAAAATTACCGACATAATCTTAAAATTAGAAAAGCGTTAGAACATGTTTATACAAACTATAAAGGTGATAAGACTACTGATAGTTGGAACGCTTTTGAAACCTATTTAAAACGTGTTTGGTTTAGTAATGGGATTCATCATCATTATTCAAATGATAAGCTAAAACCTGAGTTTTCTTCAGATTATTTAAAAGAATTATTAGCTAAAACTAACGCAATTCTAGAAGGAGAAGCTTTCGACGTTGTTTTTAATGATGCAGATTCTAAAAAAGTAAATCAAGCAAAAGGGGCTGATAATGTGGCGCTTTCTGCAGTTAATTTTTACGGACCAAATGTTACCAATGCCGATGTAGAAAGTTTTTATAAAGCAAAAGTATCTCCTAATCCAGAAAAACCTTTATCATATGGATTAAACTCCCAATTGGTAAAAGAAAATGGTGAGTTAAAAGAGCGTGTTTATAAATCTGGTGGATTATACGGTTCTGCCATAGATGAAATTACTAAATGGCTTGAATTGGCTAAAGGGGTTGCCGAAAATGAAGCTCAAGGTAATGCACTTGGATTATTAATTGAATATTATAAAACAGGAGATTTACAAACTTGGGATGATTATAATGTGGCATGGACTGCTGCTACTACAGGAAATGTAGACTATATTAATAGTTTTATTGAAGTATATAACGATCCGTTAGGCTATAGAGGTTCTTATGAGAGTATTATTCAGATTAATGATTTTGATATGTCTCAAAAAATGAAAGTTTTATCGGATAACGCACAATGGTTTGAAGATAATTCACCTTTAATGGATGCCCATAAAAAGAAGAACGTTGTTGGTGTCACTTACAAAGTGGTTAATATAGCGGGTGAAGCTGGAGATGCGTCACCAAGCACACCAATTGGTGTAAACTTGCCAAACGCTAACTGGATTCGTGCTGCCGTAGGAAGTAAATCGGTATCTTTAGGTAATGTCATTAATGCTTATAATAACGCAGGAAGTTCAGGACGTTTAAAGGAGTTTGTAAATGATGAAGAAGAATTAAAATTAGAAGAAGAATACGGACAAATAGCTGATAAATTGCATACAGCTTTGCATGAAGTTATTGGACATGCTTCGGGTCAATTAAATCCAGGTGTTGGAGAAACTAAAGAAACACTTAAAAACTATGCATCAACACTTGAAGAGGGCCGTGCAGATTTAGTTGGATTATACTATTTATACAATCCTAAATTGCAAGAATTAGAATTAGTTAAAGATTGGAAAGCCGTTGGGAAAGCTGCTTATGATGGTTATATTAGAAATGGATTAATGACACAGTTAATTCGTTTAAATTTAGGCGATGATGTTGAGGAAGCACACATGCGTAACAGACAATGGGTTTCGGCTTGGGCTTTTGAAAAAGGAAAAGCTGATAATGTTATTGAAAAAGTAACTCGAGAAGGAAAAACCTATTTCAATATTAAAGATTATGATAAGTTGCATGATTTATTCGGACAATTATTACGCGAAACACAGCGTATAAAATCTGAAGGAGATTATGCTGCAGTTGAAGCTTTAGTAGAAGACTATGGTGTAAAAGTGGATCAAGCAGTTCATGCTGAGGTTTTAGAAAGAAACAAACAGTTTACAGCTGCTCCATACAGTGGTTTTGTAAACCCTGTTTTAGTTGCTGAAAAAAATGAAGCTGGAGAAATTACAGAAATTAAAGTGGTACAACCAGAAACATTTCCTGGTCAAATGCTAGACTATAGTAAAAATTATAACTTTTTACCGGAAGTAAATTAAGTGTTATATAATTCCGTTTTTAAGACAGAGCTTTTTAATTAAGGCTCTGTTTTTTTATTTACACTAAAAACTAAAAGAATTAGATTAACAACGATAAGGGCTGCAATAATTAAAAGGATTTTCATGATTCAGGTTTCTCTAGTTATTATCTAGATGCAGATTTTAACATTTGGTTGCGTCAAATCTTACATCTATTTATATAACAGTTAAAAACCGTTTTTCCCTAACACATTTTTTTGAAATTTAATTTGAAGTCTTAAAAAGCTATGTAAAGACTACTTTAAAAAAAACTTAATCGCAACAATAAATAATATAAATGAAATAAAAGCAATCAAAACCCATACACTACCAGCATAAAAACGTTTGTGCAGTTTTAAATCTTTTCGATAAGTAAAACCAATAATGATTGCAAAGACAATAAAAAATAAAACTCCGAAAATGATTTGACCTTTACTAAACATATGGTTATTTTTATGCAAATTTAATGAAAACTTAGTAGATGAAAAATAAAATTGAAGCAGTAAAAGCATTTCACACGGCATTTAAAATAGGACATAGAGAAACTCCCAAAGCAGATTTAGGTTTAGCCAAAAACATGTTACGTTATAAACTAATGCGAGAAGAGAATGAAGAATACCTTGAGGCGGCTAACGATAATGACTTGGTTGAAGTTGCAGATGCGCTAGGAGACATGCTTTATATTTTATGTGGAACCATTATTGAGCATGGTATGCAATATAAAATAGAGGAAGTCTTTAATGAAATTCAAAGGAGTAATATGAGTAAATTAGGTGAAGATGGACAACCTATTTATCGTGAAGATGGTAAAGTATTAAAGGGACCTAATTATTTTAAACCTAATATTGAAGCTATATTAGACAAATAAAAAAAGGAAGCCATTTGGCTTCCTTTTTTTATTATGATTTTTTTGATGGTTTAAACATTAAATCTCCATCCAAAAGGATCCTCAGATTTGTTAGTTTGAATATCTGTAATGCGTTTCTTTAAAGAATTCGCATAAGTGTTTTCTAATTCTGGTAAATCAAAATCTTCGTCTTTATAACCAAATCCTGCTATAGGAGAAATTACCGCAGCAGTTCCAGCTCCAAACATTTCTTTTAAAGCCCCATTTTTAGCAGCAGCAACAACTTCGCTAACAGAGATTTTTCTAACTTCAACAGGAATGCCTTCAGCTTCAGCTAATTCTATAATACTTTTACGAGTAATACCATCTAAAATTCTATCGCTAGTTGGTCCAGTTATTAATGTGTCATTTATACGAATAAAAATGTTCATCGCTCCAGCTTCTTCAATATACTCATGCGTATTATCATCTGTCCAAATAACTTGTTGGTAGCCTTTTTCAATAGCTAATTGCGTTGGGTAAAACTGTCCGGCATAATTACCACCAGCTTTTGCAAAACCAACACCACCATTAGCAGAACGAGAATATTTCTCTTCAATTAAAACTTTTAACTTCCCAGCAAAATATGATCCTGATGGCGCAGTAGCAATTATAAATTTATATTCGTCAGCTGGAGAAGCATGAAACCCTCTTCCTGTTGCAAAAACAAAAGGTCTTATATATAACGAACTACCATCTTTTTTAGGAATCCAATTGCTATCAACTTTTAATAGCGCTTTTAAGCCTTCCATAAAATATGTTTCTGGCAATTCTGGCATTGCAAGACGTTTTGATGAAATATTTAATCGCTTAAAATTATCTATAGGACGAAACAATAACACATTATCATTTTCATCTTTGTAAGCTTTCATTCCTTCAAAAACAGATTGTCCGTAATGAAAAATCTTTGCAGAAGGATCTAAAGAAATAGGAGCATAAGGTACAACCTTTGGTGCTTGCCATTTTCCATCTTTATAATCACATTCTAACATATGATCAGAAAATGTTTTCCCAAAGCTTAAATTATCAAAATCTACATCATTAATTTTTGTATTTTTTGTTTTTATAACCTCTATAGCGTTGATTAAAGTATCCATAATTCAAGTTGTTTATGGTACAAATTTAATTAAAAACGTTATTAAAAATGATATATTTGTAACAAATCGTTTAAAATTGAAAAATTCATATTATGAAGTCAATAACCTTAATAATTATCTGTGTATTCATGTTAAATTCTTGCAAAAACAAAGATGAGAAACAACAAGAAAAAGCAGTAAAAGTAGAAAAAGTAGAGTATGCTTCTTTTGGAAACGTTATAATTGCTGATGACGCAATTAAAGCTACTTCTATGGCGACGCATTATAAAACTATGAATGTTGGAGATAGCATTAATTCTAAAATGATTGCAACAGTAAACAAAGTTTGTCAGGCAAAAGGATGTTGGATGACTTTAAATTTGGGTGACGAAAAAGAAGTTATGGTTAAGTTTAAAGATTATGGCTTTTTTATGCCTAAAGATATTGGAGGAAAAGAAGTTATTATAAACGGTAAAGCTTATGTAAAAGAAGTTTCGGTTGATGAACAACGTCATTATGCTGAAGATGAAGGTAAAACAGCTGAAGAAATTGCAAGTATAACTGAACCTAAAAGAACATATTCGTTTGAAGCTGATGGTGTATTGTTAAAACAATAGTTTGAAGAGAGAAATTGTAATAACTGCTGATGGTTCATCAACTATTCATTTACCAGATTGGGATGAACAATATCATTCGAAACATGGTGCTATACAAGAAGCTTATCACGTCTTTATCAAACATGGGTTACACTACTTTTGTGATCCAGAAGGAAATGAAGAATCTCAACAAAAAACAAACGATATTACTTCGAACCTCGTTGAAAAGACTCATAATATTTCAATACTAGAAATTGGATTTGGCACTGGCTTAAATGCGTTTATTACTTTATTAGAAGCTGAAAAATTAAAAATTCTAGTCAATTATTTTGGTGTTGAAGGGTATCCAGTTTTAATGGATGAAATAACTCAATTAAACTATTCAAAAGAGCTAAATGCTAAAGTGAAAACATCACTTTTTAATGAATTACATGAAGTTTCATGGGAGATATCTCATGAAATAACTTCTCACTTTTCTTTAACTAAACAAAACAAATTCTTCTCAGAAATAGAGGAAGAGGATAGCTATAATATCATCTATTTTGATGCTTTTGGTGCACGCGTACAACCAGAATTATGGACAGAAAGTATATTTAAAAAAATGTACGGCGCATTAAAAACTAAAGGTGTTTTAGTTACGTATTCTGCAAAAGGTAGTGTTAGAAGAGCTATGGAAACTGTTGGGTTTAAAGTAGAGCGATTACCTGGACCACCTGGGAAACGTGAAATGTTACGCGCTAGTAAAGAAGCGTAACATTCAGCGATTTTAGAAAATAAATTATTGAGTTAAATGTTACGCGCTACTAAAAGTTAAAAACCAGTTAAATCTGTTAAACCAAATATAAATATTTAGCTATTAAAACTTGTATTTTGTAATTTTATATAAAAAGGAACTATGCGAGTTTTAATAACAGGGGCGACAGGATTAGTAGGGCAGGAGATTGTTAAACTTTGCCATAACAAGGATATTGCTGTAAACTACCTAACAACTAGCAAATCTAAAATTAAAGAACAAAAAAACTACCAAGGATTTTATTGGAACCCTAAAACACAAGATATAGATAAAGCTTGTTTTAATGAGGTTGATGCTATTATTCATTTAGCTGGCGCATCAGTTTCAAAGCGCTGGACAATAGATTATAAAAAAGAAATTCTTTCTAGTAGAATTGAAGGCACTCAATTATTAATAAATGCTCTAAAAGGTGAAACGCACACCATTAAACAAGTGGTGTCAGCAAGTGCTATTGGTATTTACCCAGATTCTTTAATTAATTATTATGACGAAACTTTCACCGATTTTGATGATTCTTTTTTAAGTGACGTAGTACAAAAATGGGAACAAGTTGTAGATGGCTTTTCAAAATTAAACATAGCTGTATCTAAAATAAGAATTGGCTTAGTGTTATCAAACAAAGGTGGTGCACTAATAGAAATGGCTAAACCTATGAAACTTGGTTTAGGCTCTGCTTTCGGTAATGGAAAGCAATGGCAATCGTGGATACATGTTAAAGATTTAGCGCACCTGTTTTTATATGTTTTGGAATATAAATTAATTGGCGTTTATAATGGTGTAGCACCAAACCCAGTTACCAATTTAGAATTAACAAAAAGCATTGCTAAAGTATTGGAAAAGCCCTTGTTTTTACCTAGCATTCCAAAGTTTTTTATGAAACTTGTTTTAGGAGAAATGCATACCTTACTGTTTGGTAGCCAACGTGTAAGTTCTAAAAAAATTGAAGATAAAGGGTTTCAATTTATAGAGTATCATTTGCAACCTGCTTTGGAGAGGTTGTTGAAATAATTAATTTCCCTTTTAATTATAATATTCTTTTTTTAGCCTCTCTATAAATATTATTGCAAAAGCAGGTAGCTATAGAAAGAAGTAAAAATTCGCCGCCATTAACAAAAGAACCATATCCATTTGTTCCACTATCTATCATTAATTGTTTTATAATTCCGTTAGAATCTATTCTTGCTATATGATTATCTTTTTGGAATCAATTTTAGCTGAGATTTTCATGTCATATTTTTAATTAAAAGGCGTTAAATCAGGTTCTATAAATTCCTTTCTTGCAATTTGAGAAGTGAATACATCGAAGGTGTAATGTGAATTTACAAGTTCTTTAAAACTATTCATAAGCTTAGGATTTTCATTTATGAAATCCTTAAAATTATTGGATTTAGATTTTTCAATAAAATAATTAACTGCTTTAATAGCTACAATAGTTATAGTTTGATGGTATTTGTCTTTAGCTCCAACATGAGCAACAAAACTTTTAAGTTGATTCTCTATATTATTACAAGCTTGTTTTATGCCATATTTGTTAATATGAATCCAAGCTAATCGTAAATGTGCTTCATGAGTAAATAGCTCTGGGTCTAAATTAGAACTCTTAAATTGAGCTTCAAATTCAAGGTCGGTTAATTGAAAATGATTTTGCATATCTTTTATTTTGTGTTCATATGCAAAACTATTCTACATCAACAACATTCTCATTTACATTTGTTGATAAATTGTTTTCTCGCTCTACTTAATTGTGTAGGCGTAATTCCAAGAAAATTGGCAATGTAATAATGTGGAATTCGATTAATTAAACTTGGATATTCGTTTAAGAAAAGCTTGTATTTTTCAACAGAACTTAAATTGGTTAAAGCTATTAATCGTGATTGCAGTTGCATATTAAGTTTATGAAAAGCAGTATTAATAATATCAGTTATTTCTTGATTTACATTCACGTAAGACATGACTTCAGCATAATTTGCTGTAGTAATTGTACAATCTTCTAAAGCTTCAATATTTATAGATGACGGTACATTAGGAATATAATTTCCAGAAACAATATCTTTTTCTTGATAAAAATGGGTTGTAATTTCATTGCCATCTTCATCAATTACAAAACCTCTTAAAACACCAGAGACTACCCGACCAATTTTTATGTTATTCTGTCTATATTTAACAAATAGATCTCCCTTTTTAATTTGTAACGTATTATGTAATGATTCAACTAACATTATATAGTACTACTAAAATTAATAAAACAAATTTTTTAAACCACTCTACTTTTCAAGAGCCGTTATCTCAGCAATTTTACAAATAACTTCGGTGGCTTTTATCATGCTTTCTACTGGGACATATTCATAACGCCCGTGAAAGTTATGCCCGCCAGCAAAAATATTAGGACACGGTAATCCCATATAGCTTAATTGAGAGCCATCTGTACCACCACGAATAGCCTTAATTAAAGGCTCAATATTTAATTGTTTCATAGCTTCTTCTGCAATATCAACAATATGCATTAAGGGCTCAACCTTTTCTTTCATGTTGTAATACTGATCTTTTATTTCTACAACTATGGCTTCTGTTCCGTATTGTGAGTTAAGCTCGTTTGCTAATTTAGACATGACCTCTTTTCTAGCTTCAAAATGGCCTTTGTCGTGATCGCGAATAATGTATTCTAAAATAGTTTCATCAACATCTCCATTGATATTATGCAAGTGAAAAAAACCTTGATAACCTTCAGTATGTTCAGGCGTTTCTAACCTTGGTAACGAGTTTATAAACTCCGTAGCTATATACATAGAGTTTACCATTTTCCCTTTGGCATATCCTGGATGCACAATTTTCCCTTTTATTTTTACTTTCGCACCTGCGGCATTAAAATTTTCGTATTCTAATTCTCCAATTTGGCTACCATCCATAGTGTAAGCCCAATCTGCTCCAAATTTTTCAACATCAAATTTATGTGCTCCACGACCAATTTCTTCATCTGGTGTAAAACCCACACGTATTTTTCCGTGTTTAATTTCTGGGTGATTAATTAAGTATTCCATTGCTGAAACAATTTCGCAAATACCAGCTTTATCATCTGCTCCTAAAAGTGTTGTGCCATCAGTAGTAATTAATGTTTGCCCGATATATTGGCGTAAATCATCAAAATAATCTGGAGATAAAACAATGTTTTCTTCTTTATTTAACAAAATGTCTCCACCATGATAATTTTCGAAAATTTGCGGATTTACATTAGCGCCAGTAAAATCTGGTGAGGTATCAAAATGAGAAATAAAACCAATGGTAGGTGTGTCGTGTTCTACATTGCTTGGTAAAGTAGCCATAATGTATGCGTTGTCATCAATAGTAACATCTTGCATGCCAATAGCTTTTAACTCTTCAGATAATTTATTGGCTAAATCCCACTGCTTTTTTGTGCTTGGGGTGGTGTTTGAATTTGGATCAGATTCTGTATCAATAGTAACGTAGCCTATAAAACGTTTTATAATGTGTTCTTTTGAAATCATTTTAAATATTTTGGGTGAGAAAATTAATAACTCATTATGGGCTTAAAGTTACAATTTATAAGTTTTTTAGCTTTTGAATTGCTCAATTTTTTATTTAGAAGTATTTTTGCATAAATAATACTGATGTACAAATTATTACTTCGTCCTTTATTTTTTTTATTCGACCCAGAAAAGATTCATTATTTTACTTTCTCGTTAATAAAATTTATTTCTAAAATACCTGGATTTAATTCAATATTTAGAAGTTTATATGTTGTAAATGATAAACGACTAGAGCGCAATTTATTCGGTTTAACTTTTAAAAACCCAGTTGGTTTAGCTGCAGGTTTTGATAAAAACGCGGTGTTGTATAACGAACTAGCAAACTTCGGATTTGGTTTTATTGAAATTGGCACAGTAACGCCAAAGGCTCAAGCTGGAAATCCTAAAAAACGATTGTTTAGGTTGAAAGATGACCAAGGGATTATTAACCGAATGGGGTTTAACAACGAAGGTTTAGAAGGTGCTATTTCGCAATTAAAGAAGAATAAAGGCAAGCTGATTATTGGCGGTAATATTGGAAAGAACACTCAAACAAAGCCAGAAGATTATACAAATGATTATTTGGAGTGTTTTGATGCTTTGCATCCTTATGTTGATTATTTTGTGCTAAATGTAAGTTGCCCAAATGTAGGTAGTCATGCAAAGCTAAATGATAAAGACTATTTAGAAGAACTGATAAATGCCGTTCAAAATGCCAACAAAACGTTTGAAAAACAGAAACCAATTCTTTTAAAAATAGCACCAGATTTAAACACAAATCAACTAGATGAAATTATTCAACTTGTTACTGATACCAAATTAGATGGTGTAATTGCAAGTAATACTTCGATGGATAGGAGTGATTTAAAAGCCACTAAAAAACAGTTGGAATCTATTGGAAATGGTGGTTTAAGTGGACAACCTATAAAAGAAAAAAGCACACAAGTCATTAAATATCTTTCTGAGAATAGTAATAAATCATTTCCCATTATTGGTGTTGGAGGTGTACATTCTGCAAAAGATGCTCTCGAAAAAATTAATGCAGGAGCAGACTTAATACAAATTTATACAGGCTTTATTTACGAAGGACCAAGTTTAATTAAGTCTATAAACAAAGCAATTTTAAAAGAAAGCTAGTTTTTATTTGATTATTTTTTTTAAAACTCTGGAATTACCATCATTTAAAATAAGTAAATAAGTTCCTGAGGGTAAACTACTCACATTAATTGGTCGATTAGACACTGTGCCAGTTAAAAATGTTTGACCAACTAAATTAGAGATTACATAGTTGGAAACTAATTTTGAATCATTAGCTTTTACATAAAGCAAATCACTTTTAACAGGGTTAGGGTATACTTTATAAGAGTCATCAGATATAGGTGTATGAATCGTTTTAATAAAAATATCATCAATTGCGATATCACCTTCCCAACTAGAACCTCTAATAGCTCTAAACCTAACTTTTATAGTTTGATAAGTGTAAGAAGATAAATCAATCGATGCTGTTAAAAAAGCATCATCCTGATTGTTTTGTTGGCTACCAATAAGCGCTGGAATAACATCGTTAATATAGCCTGTGTCTGTTTTTAAATCAATATGCAACTCACCTATACCATTTCCAAACATATGGTATGCAAATTCAAGTTCTGAGTTTTCTTTGCTAATAATGAAACAAGGTGAAACAAATTCAGCAATATCACCAGGTTCGGCGCCAGAAGCTTCAACATAAATATACTTGCCTAAAGTTTCATCTGAATTATCCTTATTAGGACCAGTATTTTCTGTATATGTTTTTCCGAAATTTGAATACCAATTGTATCCGTTTTTTGATACATCGTTGGCTGTCCAACCTTTATCCCCTGCTATTTCAAAATTATTAAAATTTTCATTTAGCATTTCTGACTGAGTGCCAACTTTAATATATTTAGAATAGGTTTTACTTATAGATTTTGATTTATTCGAAACCTTAAGTGTCACATCAAAAACTCCAGAGTTATATGTATGTATTGGGTTTGGAGATGTATAATCAATAACCCCATCGGAGTCTATATCCCATTCCCATTGAGTTATGTTTTTACAATTGCTTTTGAACTGTACTGTCAAATTCTCTTCACAAGTTTGACTTATGTCTGCACTAAAATCAGCATTAAACGAAGGACAAGATAAATAGTTTTTTGTTGTCATGAAAAAGGCATACATGCGTGCCAATTGCTGTTGTGTAAAATGAGTTCTGCATCCTTTTTTAGAATACGACATCATGTTTTGTGAGTCTGGATTAAATGCATTCCCATGTGCATCAGTTTCTGTACCAATATATTCACAAAAATTATTTACGTTTTTATCTGTAAGCTTCGGATCTGCTGGTGTATCGCAAATGCCGTCACCATCGGTATCGCAATTACTTCCATCAACTAACTCAGTAGTTAAGGAGTCATTTTTTGGCCCATGTGTATGCATCAAAGAGAAAAAATGCCCCATTTCGTGTGCTAATGAAGAATCGTTTGTAGCACAATCATTTTTCATAACAATAACATCTTGCCTTCCAGCATTATTGCTATAACCACAGATACTTTCGTTTGAAGTGTTTTTAATAAAATCTGTAAAATAAATATTTATTAACCCTGCAACATTATTTTTTTCAGTTAGTATACTTTCATCACTTTTATTAAAATGACATAACTTATCATCATCAATATAATTTATACCATCACACAAGAAAAACTCCATTAAGGCATCTCGATAAATTTCGTTTAAGCTAGAAATAGCACTATTAAGCTCAGAAATGCTAAGTCCTCCAGTTCCATTTGAATTTCTTATAATATGTGCTTTTATGGGTATTGAGTTTATGGTTTTTACAGGAATATCCCCTTTACCAAATTTAGCATTTAAAAACTCCTGTTCATAGGTTTTAAGTTGAGGTTTTATAGCTTGAATATATTTTATAGATTCTGGAGAAGTTATGGTGCCACAATCTGATGCTAGATTTTGACTATACAGAATATTTGTGATAGTAAAACATACTAAGAAAAAAAGAAATTTGAATCTTGAGGTAAAAATATTCATTTGGGGCAAACATTTGTTTAAATGTATGCTTAATTGAATATTATGAATAATAAAAACGTTTAAGCGTTATATTTTATCGGTTAGATTGAAAAATCGACTTAAAATCAGTTAATTACTAGTTTTTTAGTAGTGTTTTTATCTGCAGATTTTAAACTTAAAAGATAAACTCCTTTATTTAAATCAAACAAATCAACCTCTAATTTGGATAAGCCTTTTTCAATAGAAATATCTTTTACTAGTTTACCTAAAACATTATAAACCTTTACTGATGTTAAATCGATATTTTGAATATTTGAAATTGTAATTTTTCCTTTAGTAGGGTTTGGATAAATTTTAGCATTTTCTAAAGTTTCAATATCATTACTACTTAAAGTTGAACTAACGTAAGTAAAAGTCACAGTGCCAATTTTATTTGCATTAAAAGGCGTAGTATTTGTGCGATTTGTTATCACACCTATTGGGTTAGTGTCTGGATTACTTCCCGAATAACCAGTTCCGTCCTCAGTCCCAGCGTCATAAGGAAATACGTCTACAGTAAAAGTATCTTTCCAGCCGTTGTTTACTCCATTATTTCCCGACCTTAAGGTTAAACCATCAATACCTATAAACCAATCTGGACTTGGAGCAATCATAGAAGCTAAACTTACTAATGGAAAATCTTCACTTACTTGCACTCCATTTCTAGTTATAGTACCCTTAGCTGAACCTAATCCCCCAGCATTAATATACTGATCAGCATCAGCATTATTGTTTACTTCTGTTTGAAAAGTAGCTGTAGCTCCAGTTTCTGCAACCGATTCAATTCCTGGAGAGGCAGCGGCTCCCATCATTAAAAATGTACCAGCGGTTTTATGAGTTGTAATAACTAAACCCGACCAATGCGCACTTCCTGGTAAAGCAATTGTACTTTGCCCTGTTGTTGGGTTATCTGCAACCGATTCCCATACACTTTCAAATTCAATATTATATGTAGCTGTACTTTGTCCAAATACTGTATATAAAGAGAAAAATGTAAATAATAAAAATAATGAAGAAGTAATTTTTTTCATGAGTTTAATAGCTTAGTGGTTTAATAAATATTTAAGTCTAATTAAATTACTATCCCTTACAAAATAATAGTATTTTTATCGTTAAATTTCTATTCGTTAAATGCCTAGTAAAGTAAAAATAATTGAATGCCCACGTGATGCTATGCAGGGTATAAAAGATTTTATTCCAACTGTGAGTAAAGTTCAATATATTCAATCGTTGCTACGTGTTGGGTTTGATACTATAGATTTTGGGAGCTTTGTATCGCCAAAAGCTATACCGCAAATGGTTGATACTGCCCAGGTTTTATCACAACTAGATTTAAGTAAAACAACTAGCAAATTATTAGCTATTGTTGCAAACCAAAGAGGAGCCGAAAATGCTTCAATTCATAAAGAAATAGATTATTTAGGTTATCCATTTTCTATTTCCGAAAATTTTCAAATGCGTAATACTCATAAAACTATTGCGCAGTCGGTTTTAATTTTAGAAGATATTTTAAATATTGCAGATAAAACTAACAAAGAAGTTGTGGTTTATATATCTATGGGATTTGGCAATCCTTATGGAGACCCTTGGAATGTAAATATAGTAGGTGAGTGGACCGAACGTTTAAATAAAATGGGAGTTAAAATACTATCGTTAAGCGATACTGTTGGCACATCAAATCCCGAAAGTATAGATTATTTATTTTCTAATCTAATACCAGAATACTCAAATATAGAATTTGGAGCGCACTTGCACACCACACCAACCACTTGGTTCGAAAAAGTAGATGCAGCTTATAAAGCAGGGTGTATGCGTTTTGATGGAGCCATACAAGGCTTTGGAGGTTGCCCTATGGCAAAAGATGAACTTACTGGTAACATGCCAACCGAAAAATTATTATCATACTTCACTTCTCAAAAAAATAATAGTTTAAATGCACTCAGTTTTGAGAGTGCTTATAACGAAGCTTCTAAAATATTTAATACTTACCATTAAAATTTTTACACTTATAATTCTGATATTCAATAAGTAATATTTTTTTGTAAAAAATTATTTTAATTTATTCTAAATAAGCTTTGTGTAAATAATAATCTGTTTTATATTTGCAGCTTCAAATAAACAATTATTTATAATCAGTCTAAATAAAAACAAGACACGAAATGAAAAGACTAACCTTACTTTTTTCAATCTTATTAGTATCATTGGCAAGTGCCCAAACACAGCAAGATTCAATCACTTTTGATCCTCAAAAACAATTAAATGCAGCACAACGTTTGCTTTCTGGTAACTATGGTAAAGCAGTTACAGTTGGTGCGTATGGCGAATTAACGTATAATCAGCCAGAGGCTAACAATGGAGAATTGGATGTTCAGCGCTTAGTATTGCTTTTTGGTTATAAGTTTAACGATAAAACTCAGTTTATTACAGAAGTTGAGTTTGAACACGTGGAAGAAGTTTTTATAGAACAGGCCTTTATAAACTATGCTATTGCACCAAATGTAAGCTTACGTGGTGGTTTAATGTTAGTGCCTATGGGTATAGTTAACGAGTTTCACGAACCAACTACATTTAATGGAGTAGAACGACCAGCAATAGACAATGCCATTGTACCAACAACTTGGCGAGAAATTGGTATTGGTGTTACAGGTAGATTTAACGAAATATCTTTAGGATATCAAGCTTATGTATTTAATGGCTTTAAATCTACTGCTTTTGATGGAGATGGTGGAGTAAGTGGTTTTTTAAAAGGATCTAACGGATTACGTGGTGGACGACAAAAGGCAATCAAATCAACAGTTGATAGTCCAACACTTTCAACAAAATTTGATTATTATGGTATCCCAGGATTACGTCTAGGGCTTGCAGGATATTTTGGTAAAACTCAAGCAGAAGATGATGTAGAAGAGATTGATGGCGCTAATATTGGTATTTCAATGATAGGTCTAGATGCGCGTTATGCATTCCAACGTTTTACAGCACGTGGGCAGTTTATTCATGCAACTTTAAGCGATACAGAAGCTTATAATAATTTAACAGGGCGAGATTTAGGTAGTGCACTTCAAGGATGGTATCTAGAAGGGGCTTACAATTTACTTTCTCAAGAAAAGCAACAACGATTGTTTGCCTTTTTAAGATATGAACAATATGATACACATGCAGATACTGATGGTGCTTTAGTACAGAACGATGCTTACAATCGTACCGATGTTACTACAGGATTAAGTTATCATATTGCGCCAGGAGTAGTACTAAAAGGAGACTACCAGTTTAGAGACAATGCAGTATCTGGCGGAGATGTACCAAACAGGCTTAACTTTGGTATTGGCGTTTGGTTCTAAAAAAATAGTTTAAGGCGTTACCCTTTTAGGGTCGGGCTTTCGGCAGTCGCTTCCCGATAAAAAATCGGGAGAGCTTCAACAAATGCCTCAATCCCTAACGCACAAGTACCAAGTAGCTTATTCGTAAATAATATTATTACCAATAAGCTATTTGACATTTTAATTGTTAAAAGAATAAAAAACAATACTTTTACAATATGAATTTAAAACAGGTTTCATTATTAATTTTAGCTTTAATTATGATGTCTTTTGGTCTACCAAAAAACATTCAGAAAAAAGTAAATAAAGAAATCGTAAAAACTTACGGTATTGAAGCTTTCGATTTTACCGAAGTTATTATTGCTTCAGATGTTGCAAAAGGGTTACCATCTAAGTTTGAAGCCAATAATTTATTTAAAATTGAAGCTAATGGCAACCTTTTAGGTTATGCCTACTTATCTAAGGCACCAAGTAAAACAGCACTTTTTGATTATTTAGTATTATTAGATAAAGACTTAATTGTTTTAAAATCTAAAGTTTTAATCTACAGAGAAGAATACGGTGGCGAAATTGGTAGTAAGCGTTGGTTAAAACAATTTATAGGTAAAAAAGGTGGAGATCAATTGAAACATGGCAATAATATTATGGCCATTTCTGGAGCTACTATTTCTGTACGTTCTATGACAAATGCGATGAATGACTTTCTTGAGTCTTTAAGAATACTTCAAAGCAAAAACATCTTGTAAATGCAGTTAAACGGATTAATATTTACACTTCCTAAAGAGATTAAATTATTAATCGGGGCTTTTATAATTGTACTAAGTATTGGTTTTTATACAGGTTTATTATTTGTTGGCGAAACATCATCTGCTAATCCAAACGGTATTGAAGAACAATATTTAGGGAATGAAGATGATGAAAATGCAACAATAATGCGCTTTAAAAAAAGCGATAAAGAAATGCTCACATTGGTACATAATCATATCTTATCAATGGCCATTATTTTCTTTTTGGTAGGGCTTTTAGTTTCTGTTACAAAGCTAAATAATAAGTTTAAGCTATTTCTAATCATTGAGCCATTTGTATCTGTAATACTCACTTTTGGAGGTCTTTATTTGCTTTGGACTGGCATCTTATGGATGAAGTATATAGTTGTGTTTTCTGGTATTTTAATGACACTTACTTTTTCGCTTTCGGTATTAATTGTATTAAAACAATTATTTCAAAAGAGATAACTTAAAATATATTTTCTCGTACTTTTATAACGTTATGAGATGGATTTTAATATTAATCTTTTTTCTTTTTAATAATTCGGTTTCTGCTAAAGAATGGCGAAACATAAAAACGTATCAAAAAGTTACACAAAAGCAAAACCTCTCTCCATCCGATTGGTTAAAGTCAGATCGACTAAAAAACACTTTGGTTTGGCAAAATGCTAACAACTACAACCTAATTAATAATTTTCCTCAAGAATATATTAAAATAAAAGAGCGAAGAGATTTTTACAAATGGATGTATAACCAGCTTAATAAACTAGGGCACGAAGTTGTTTGGGTAAAAATGGCACATTATATTTCTACCAAATTGCGTAAAATGGAATCCCTTCCATATTCAATATTTTCTAGTAAAAAGGTTTTAAAATATGCCAATACAGGTAGCGAAATGGTTTTTAATAACGCTTTCTTAGAGCTAAGTTTAATATATAAATCTAATAAAATTTATAAAGGAAATAGAGCAGTAAACTGGGATAAAGATATTTTGCACAAAGAGCAGTTTTTATGGATTGATAGTATTTATAAAACGATGGATAAACGAAGTTTAAAAAAATTGCATCGTATTGCTAAAGGCAAGTTTTTATATGGATTGGTTGTGCCTAAAGCAATTCGATTTGATAGTGATCTCTTAAGTGCGGAAGCACGGTATAATTACGCTTTTAATACCCTTAGAGTGTATTGTATAAACAGATATAAATAATTAACACTTATTATATATTTAAGTCGTATATTTGCACGCAATTATAACGTAATTGCACAATGACTTCACATCAAAACAAATTAGTAGGAGAAGGTTTAACCTACGACGACGTCCTTTTAGTTCCAGCATTTTCAGAAGTACTTCCTCGCGAAGTTAGCATTCAAACAAAATTTACTCGTAACATTACTATTAATGTGCCTATTATTTCGGCAGCAATGGATACCGTTACAGAAAGCAAAATGGCAATAGCTATGGCGCAAGAAGGAGGTATTGGTGTGTTGCACAAAAACATGACTATTGAGGCGCAAGCAATGAAAGTTAGAAAAGTGAAACGTGCAGAAAGTGGTATGATTATCGACCCTGTTACTTTACCATTAACGGCTTCAGTTGCAGATGCTAAACAATCCATGGCTGAAAACGGTATTGGCGGGATTCCTATTGTTGATGGAAATGGGATTTTAAAAGGTATTGTTACCAATCGTGATTTACGTTTTGAGCATGAAAATAAAAGACCGATTACTGAAGTCATGACAAGTGAAAACTTGGTAACATCTTCAGTTGGAACTTCATTACAAGATGCGGAAAAAATTCTTCAGCAACATAAAATAGAAAAATTACTTATTGTAGACGATAATTTTAAATTATCTGGGTTAATAACCTTTAGAGATATTACAAAAGTCACTCAAAAACCTATAGCAAATAAAGATCAATATGGTCGTTTGCGTGTAGCTGCTGCTATTGGAGTTACAGGTGATGCTGTAGATAGAGCAGAGGCTTTAGTAAATGCAGGTGTAGATGCGGTGGTTATTGATACAGCACATGGACATACAAGAGGTGTGGTATCTGTCTTAAAAGAGATAAAAGCTAAATTCTCAGGATTAGATGTTATTGTTGGTAACATCGCAACTGGAGCAGCTGCTAAATATTTAGTTGAAGCTGGTGCAGATGCCGTAAAAGTTGGTATTGGTCCTGGGTCTATTTGTACAACGCGTGTGGTTGCAGGTGTTGGTTTTCCTCAATTTTCAGCAGTTTTAGAAGTTGCTGAAGCTATAAAAGGCACTGGTGTTCCGGTAATTGCAGACGGTGGTATTCGTTATACAGGAGATATACCAAAGGCTATTGCTGCTGGTGCAGATACGGTTATGTTAGGATCGCTTTTAGCAGGAACTAAAGAATCGCCTGGAGAAACTATTATTTACGAAGGAAGAAAATTTAAGTCGTATCGAGGTATGGGATCAGTTGAAGCTATGAAACAAGGTAGTAAAGACCGTTATTTTCAAGATGTAGAAGACGATATTAAAAAATTAGTACCCGAAGGTATTGTAGGTCGTGTACCTTATAAAGGCGATTTATACGAAAGTATTCATCAATTTATTGGCGGTTTACGTGCAGGTATGGGATACTGTGGTGCTAAAGACATTGATACTTTAAAAGAAACTGGACAATTTGTTAAAATTACTGCTAGCGGTATTAACGAAAGCCATCCACATGATGTAACTATTACCAAAGAATCTCCTAATTATTCGAGGTAATTTTTAAGGTTCGTTTAACGGTTACGTATATGGAAAGTTGCGTGTTTGTGTGCGAGGATTTTCCGAAGGAAAATCAGAAGCTAGCAAACAAAGCAACTCCCATTGGTTAAGCACAAAATAGCAATTTTTTATATACTATGTTGTACGCTGTGATTTTGTTCAATACTGTCAATAACATATATTTTCTTCTCAAAGTAAATTTTATGCCCAATAATGCTATCAATTTTTTGTCCGCTTTCGTCTTTTGAAAAAGGTCCGAAAGAATATTGTTGATAATAGCCTCTCAAATATTTTTCTCCTACTGTATCAAAGTAAAGTCCAATGACTGCTAGTTTATTAAAATCAGCACCTTTGAACCATTTTTGATTGATTGAATCAATTGATAAATCATTAAATTCGGCAAATTTAACTTCTTTTTCGTTTGAGAAATCGTAATTATAATTTGCGCTGTCTTTTGCAATAAATGCTCTTACATGAGAAGGTTGGTCTCTGATTACTGACGAAAAAACTTCGACATATCCTCTGATTGGTTCGTTTAATTTTATTGTATCTCTATTAAAAAAAACAATGTCATAAATTGTATTTCTAAAAGGTATAGTGTCATTTATAAATTCAGCTTGTTTATAAATTGAATCTTGAGTTCTCCATGCAATTGTATCTCCATTTTTATTTAGGTTCCAAGCTCGATTTGCTCTTGATTTTCCGTTTAATGTGAACCATTCTCGAATTTCTCGTAAGTCAGAATCTCGGTCATATAATTCCCAATTTCCGAATTTTTGATTTTCATTATATTGTTTTCCTTTTTTAAATAGAATTCCATTATCATAGAAATAGTAAACACTATCAAAGTTCATCAAATGAACTGTTTTCTTGAAAATTACTTTTGGATTGTTTGGATAATACTCAATCGTTTCGTTCCGCTTTAATTCAGTCGAATTTTGTTTACAAGCTATAATTGTAAAAGTTAAAATGAATATTGCAAGTAGGTTTTTCATCATTGCGTACAATGCTTTTCAAGTATATGAATCCGTTTTAATGATTTATATACAATGTTAAACGAAGCTATCGATTTTTTCTGACAAAGTCAAGTGACTAATAAAAACAAAAAACCACCTTGAAAAGCAAGGTGGTTTTGATTTATATAAAGTGCTGAAAACAATACAGCATGTCAACTATTTTATCATATTGTAGCTACGCTTAATAAAGTTTGTTAACTCTTCACCTTTAAGTAAACCTTGAGATAATCTAGCCAAATCTAAACTTTGATTGATTAAACGCTCTTGCTTCTTTTTAGTTTTTGTTCCTAAAATTTCGCCTACTAATTCAGAGTTGGTATTCACAACTAGGTTGTACATTTCTGGCATACTCCCAAACATGTTCATTCCGCCTCCGCCTCCAGTAGCTTGCATTTCTTTCATTCTACGCATAAATTCTGGTTGTGTAATCATAAATGGAGCTGCATCACTATCCATAGGTTCTAATTGCACAATAAATTTTTCAGAAGGAATAACTTCCTTTAACAACTCATCTAAAACTTTAGTTTGATCTTCATCTAACTTAGAAATTTTAGTTTCGTCTTTCTGAATTATTTTATCAATATGGTCAGCATCAACACGAGCAAAAGATATTTTTTCTTTTGTAGTTTCTAGTTTTTGCATTAAATGCGAAACTATTGGCGAGTCTAATAAAAGCACTTCATAGCCTTTAGCTTTTGCAGCTTCAATGTAACTGTGTTGCTCATCTTTATTTGACGCATAAAGGATAACCATTTTATCATCCTTATCAGTTTGATTCGCTTTTATTTTATTTACTAATTCCTCGTACGTATAGTAAGTACCATCTACCGTTGGGTATAGTGCAAACGCATCAGCTTTTTCGAAGAATTTTTCTTCTGAAAGCATCCCGTATTCAATAACAATTTTAATATCGTTCCATTTTGCTTCAAAATCTTCGCGGTTATTATTGAATAATGATTTTAATTTATCGGCAACTTTTCTAGTAATATAAGATGATATTTTTTTAACGGCACCATCAGCTTGTAAATAACTACGTGATACATTTAAAGGAATATCTGGAGAATCAATAACACCACGTAACATGGTTAAAAATTCTGGCACAATACCTTCAACATTATCAGTTACAAAAACTTGATTTTGATACAGTTGAATTTTATCTTTTTGAATGTTTAAATCGTTTGTCATTTTTGGGAAATATAAAATCCCAGTTAAATTAAACGGATAATCTACATTCAAATGGATATTAAATAATGGCTCTTCAAATTGCATTGGATACAATTCTCTATAAAAACCACTATAATCTTCATTCTTTAATTCTGCTGGTTGTTTTGTCCATGCAGGATTTGGATTGTTTATAATGTTATCTACTGTAATTTGATTGTGAGGCTCAGTGGTTTCTTTACCTTCTTTATCTGTAGTTGTTTTTGGCTCGTGCTCTGGATCGTTTATTTCCTTAGTTCCAAACTTAATTGGAATAGGCATAAACTTGTTATACTTCAATAATAGCTCACTAATTCTGCTTTCTTCTAAAAACTCAGTAGAATCTTCTGCAATATGAAGTATGATTTCTGTACCTCTATCTGTTTTTTCAGATGGTTCTAAAGTAAATTCTGGTGAGCCATCACAAGTCCAATGTGCAGCTGGCTCGTCTTTATGAGATTTTGTAATAATCTCTACTTTTTCAGCAACCATAAAGGCTGAATAAAAACCTAAACCAAAATGCCCGATAATTCCAGAATCTTTAGCTGAATCTTTATATTTATCTAAAAACTCTTCAGCTCCAGAAAATGCTACTTGATTAATATACTTTTCAACTTCATCAGCTGTCATTCCTAAACCTTGATCTGTAATATGAAGTTTTTTACCCTCTTTATCAACCTTAACTTCAATTTGTGGATTGCCATATTCTATTTTAGCATCGCCAACATTAGTTAAATGTTTTAATTTTAAGGTGGCATCTGTGGCATTACTAATTAACTCACGTAAAAATATTTCGTGATCGCTGTATAAGAATTTTTTAATGAGAGGAAAGATATTCTCTACCGAAACATTAATATTTCCTTTTGTCATAATATAAATTGTTTTGTCATTCCCTCGAAGGAAGGAATCTTATTAATTAATTTTATCTTGATTGAACTTTATTAGACAACAAAAATGCCAATTCTATAAAAGTGACAAACTGACACAATAAAAAAAGCCATTCAAAGAGAATGGCTTTAATATTATATTAGAGGTATTAATCTTTAATGGTTTCTTTAGGAACATCAATTTCTTGCTTGTCTTTTAAATGTTTTTCTAACCATTGGTCTTGTTCCCAAAGCATATGTAATATAGATTCTTTTGCTCTGTATCCATGACTTTCTTTAGGCAACATAACCAAGCGTACTGGAGCGCCAAGACCTTTAAGTGCATTAAAGTAGCGCTCACTTTGTAGTGGATAAGTTCCTGAGTTGTTATCTGCTTCTCCATGTATTAGTAATAAAGGTGTTTTCATTGTGTCTGCGTGCATAAAGGGAGACATGTTATAATAAATTTCTGGAGCTTCCCAATAATTACGTTCTTCACTTTGAAAGCCAAAAGGCGTAAGAGTTCGATTATAAGCGCCACTTCTAGCAATCCCTGCAGCAAATAAATTAGAATGAGACAGTAAATTAGCTGTCATAAATGCACCGTATGAGTGTCCGCCAACGGCGACTTTTTCTCTGTTTATATAACCTAAATCATCAACGGCATCAATAGCTGCTTTAGCATTAGATACTAATTGTTTTATAAAAGTATCATTAGGCTCTTCATCACCTTCACCAACAATTGGAAACGAAGCATCATCTAGAACAACGTAACCTTTGGTTACCCAATAAATAGGAGAACCATACCAAGGGTATGTAAACTCGTTAGAATTAGAAGTACTTTGCCCTGCACTACTTTTATCTTTAAACTCTCTAGGATATGCCCACATTATCATTGGGTATTTTTTACCTTCTTGGTAATTGGTTGGTAAATATAGAGTACCAGATAGTTCTAATCCATCTTCGCGATTGTATTTAATAACCTCTTTATGTACATTTTGAATACTACTAAAAGGATTTGCAAATTGTGTTAATGGAGTGGGAGCCTTGTTCTTTTTAATATTCCTGATATAGTAATTAGGATATTCATTTTTAGATTCAATTCTTACTAATATTTCCCCTTTTTTCATGTCTAAAGCAGAAGAAATGTCTTCTACCTTATCTGTTAGTTTTGATTGATATAATCGAGATGTTTTTTTAGTTTTTAGATTCATTTCATCTATAAAAGGAAATTTCCCTTCTTTACTAAAACCATCCCCAATTAAATAAGCATTATCACCAACCAGATCTAAAGTGTAGCGACCATAATCATTTCGTTTTGTTACAAAGTTACCCGGGTCATTATAACGATCTTGATAGTTTCTATCTGAAAATAATAAAGGTTCAGCGCTATTATCTGATGGATTAAATACATAAGATTTTGTATTTCTTGTATTCCACCAGTAATCATGTGCAATGGCAGTATTATCATTTCCCCATTCTATATCATAAAATCGTCCAATGGTTTTTAATAAGGGTTTTGCATTTTCTTTAAAGGGCGCATCTAATTGAAATACTTGGTCTCTATATGGAACTTCTTTTTCTGGATCCCCATCATCAAGAGCTTCTGCCCAAAATAATGTAGCTGGTTTATCGCCTCTCCAAGAAAGACTTCTTTTACCTTTCCTAACGGCCATAAAGCCTTTAGGTAAATCTTCTATTAAGGGTACTTTTAAAGCAGTTGTAATCAAACCTGCTTTGGTGTTGTAGATGTTTGTTTTTGCGGGAAATCGATAATATGGTACTAGATATGAAAAAGGTTTTTCAATAGTAGTTATCATAACATAATTACCATCAGGAGAAAATGAAATACCCCTATACATGTCACTTTTCATCCATTGACTTGCATTACCACTTAAATCTACTTTATGCAATTCAGATAAAGCTAATTGCTCAAAATTATGCTCATCTGTTTTGTTCTTTAATAAATCTTGATAAGTTCTGTTTTGTGCTTTTTTACCAGCTTCGCTTACAGAAATTGTTGGTCCAGTTGGAACAGCAGTTTTAGTGTCAATTAACGTTTTTTTGTTTTTAGCTAAGGTTTTTATTAATAACGAATTATTGTCCTTAAACCAAGAAAATGGGCGACCAGTATTAGCATTAAGATTAGCTTGAGTTATTTTTTTAACAGATTTAGAATTTATATCTAAAACCCAAAGTTCGACACCGTTGCTAACCGTATTTGTAAAAGCCATCATTTTTTGGTTTGGAGACCAAGAAAAATTAGCATATCGACCTTTTTCTGGTAAACCAGTTACACCAGTTTCATTGCCATTTCTACCATTTCTAACTTTTATATTATTAAAATAAGTTTGCCTACTGTTTATATTAGTTTTGGGATTGATTCTTAACCCACCTAAGCGCATTTCTTTTTCAGAAAGAGTCTCAATATTTTTAAAGTTACTCCTGTATAAAAAAACTATGTTCTCTCCTTGACTATCCATCCTAATCGATGGTGCTATTGGAGCTTCAGCTAATTCTAAAATTTCGTTTGATGGTTTTTGATAAGTAGCATTTTCTTGGGCAAATAGCATTGCGCTAGAAAACAAAATGAATAATAATAGATTTTTTTTCATTTGATTGATGTTTAATTTAGATAATATTAAAATTTAACTAAAAATAGATAGTTGTATTAAAGCGTTATAAAGATAAAAATTCATTTGTTAATTATGAATGATAAATTTTTGAAAATAGTTAAATATGGTTATATTTTGAGCTTGATTTTATTAATTCATTAAATTTAGTCATTATTAATTGATAATAACATAATATGTATAATTCAAAAATAATAGGTTTAGGTAAGTATGTTCCTGACCATGTGGTAACCAACGATGATTTATCCAAAATGATGGATACTAATGATGCTTGGATTCAAGAACGCACTGGTATAAAAGAGCGAAGATGGATTAAAGAAGGAACCGATGATACATCGGCAGTTATGGGCGCAAAAGCATCTAAGATGGCTATTGAACGCTCTGGGTTAACTAAAGATGATATTGATTTTGTTGTATTTGCTACGATGACACCTGACTATTATTTTCCTGGTTGTGGCGTGCAAATTCAAGATCTGTTGGAACTAAAAAATGTTGGAGCGATTGATATTAGGAATCAATGCTCAGGCTTTGTTTATGCCATTTCTGTTGCCGATCAATTTATAAAAACAGGAATGTATAAAAACGTTTTGGTAGTAGGTGCCGAATATCATTCTAATGGATTAGATAAAACAACAAGGGGACGAGGTGTAACCGTTATTTTTGGAGATGGAGCAGGTGCTTGCGTGTTAACCAGAGAAGAAGATACTACAAAAGGAATCTTGTCTACACATTTACACAGTGAAGGTAAATACGCAGATAAACTTATAGTTGAATCGCCTAGTATTAGGCATTGGGTGCCGCAAATATTAGAATCGAAAGAAGAGGATTTGTCATATTTCCCATATATGGATGGCACTTTTGTTTTTAAACATGCAGTAGTACGTTTTAGCGAAGTTATTATAGAAGGTTTAGCTAAAAATAATATATCTAAAGATGATATTGATATGCTTATTCCACATCAAGCTAATTTACGTATTGCTCAATTTATTCAGAAAAAGTTTGCACTAAGAGATGATCAGGTGTTTAACAATATTCAAAAATATGGTAATACTACTGCAGCTTCAGTTATTATTGCGCTAACTGAAGCGTGGGAAGAAGGAAAAATAAAATCAGGAGATAATGTTGTATTAGCAGCTTTTGGAAGTGGTTTTACTTGGGGAAGTGCTATTATAAAATGGTAATTATTTTAAGAATAAAAAAGAACCCAAAACAATAAGTTTTGGGTTCTTTAGCTATTAACCACCTTAATTTGTATTAACTATACAAACTATATTTATTTAGACGTTAAAAAGTTAATATTATTATATATTTTAACATCTTTAACATAAGAAACTCGAAATTAAAAATTTCGAGTTTCTATTTTTATACACTCAGCATATTTATATGTTTTTTTGATGACTAATTCAAATAAAAAATATTTTTTATGGCTCGTGTTAATATTTTGACGAATATTTTTTTGTTTCATTACATTTCTTGTAGATATTTTAAATTTTTAACATAAAAAAACTCGAAATTTTAATTTCGAGTTTTACAGTTATACGAATCTTTGATTGACGAAATTTTGTTAAATGAAGGTGACTAACTCTTAAAATAATTACTTTTTCGTATGATTGTATGCTTATATAACGAATGGTTTTAGTTTTTGTTGCATTAAATATTGTTTTTTTAACAATTTTAACATTTTTTTTTAAATGAGTTAACAATTTAGCAAACAAAAACCCAAAAGACATATCTTTTGGGTTTTCTTAATTTAATAACCGTGCAATAACACTAACCATCAACTATTATGCAGGCAATTAAATTGTATTTATAGGAAACCTCCGCCTCCAGATTTTTCATTGTCATCTCTACGTTTACGAGACTTAGCACGGTATTTTCCGCCACCAAAACGGTATGATAGACTTGCTTGCACGGTGTGGCTTTCCCAATTAAACTGGCCTTCCTGTACAAAAGGTTTAGTACCCTCAAATGCAAACCTCATGGTATTCAAAATATCATTAAAGTTTAAACTAAATGAGCCTTTACCTTTAGCAAAACTTATGCGAGAACCTAGATTAATAAAATACATAGGTTTCATATCAAATTGAAGTGTTTTGTTTTTTCCTCTATAAAAACCAAAAGCAGTTAAACTAAGCGTTTTTGTAACTTTAAAATTATTAAACATTCTAAAATTCCAAGCGACATTATCTACTTCGTCTATATTAGTTTCAATATCATTAATAGTTGCAGTTTCTATAGGAGCAGTTAAGTTTTCGGCTATACCTTTTTGAGTTTGTGAATACAAATCGAAACTTCCGTTAATACTCCACCATTTTGTTGGTCTGTAATTTGAGGATAATTCTACACCATATGCTGACGTGTCATCAAAATTATCATGAGTTAATATAATACGACCAGAATTTACATCTGTTCTGTCTATAAATAATGCTCTGTTAATTTCGTCCGAAATTATTCTGTAAAAGACTCCTCCAGTTATACTTCCTTTTCTGTTGTTTAGAGTTCTTGTATAATTTGCTTCAACTGAGTTTGTGAATTGAGGTCTTAAGTCAATATTTCCGAAAGAAGAAATTAAAGGCGTACTCCATTCTTTAATAGGATTTACTTGCCCTATTCCTGGACGATCAACTCTTCGGCTATAACTAAATTGATATGAGTTTTTTTCTGAAGGCGAATATGTTATAAATGCTGAAGGATATAACTCAAAATAATCATTTTTAAAAGCTTCAGTGCTTGCGGCTTCAGAAGATAGCGCTAATGCATCTTCTTTTACGCTTTCTCCACGAACACCTATTTGATAGGTCCATTTTTCAAATTTTTTACTATATGTAGCGTAAGCAGAATAAATATCTCTGGTGTAATCAAAATCATTGCTTGGTGTTGGTCTTAAAACACCTAGCGCATTCAATGTTTGTCCTGTTGATGAGTATGCTATATCCGAATTGAATAGTCGTGCTTGCAAACCTAATTCTAGTTTTGTGGTTTCAGATAATGGGTTTACATAGTCTAAATTTACAGTAGTACTTTCTCTATCAGTATTATTAAAATCTTTATAATTTTCATTTGAGCCTAGTAAAAACTTAAAATCTGCAGGCGTATCATCTTCAAAGGTATTGTAGTCAACTTCTAATTCTATGTTATGGCCATCATCAGAAAAATCATGTTTATAATCAAAATTATATTGAGATGACATGTTATCACTTTCATTTATAAAAATTTGACTTTGATTAAATGAAGAATTACTGTAAAACAAGGCCTCGGTTGCTCCTTCTGTGCTGCTATCAGAAGTGTTTTGTGTTGTGAAAAACGACATAGTATTTTTATCGTCTAAATAAAAATCTAATCCAATTTTATATAAATGAGATTGTCTTTTATCTAAAAATTTAAAGAACTGTTCAGAGTTGTTTTCTGGTCTAGCAACATTTCCACGGTTTCTATTTTTTGAAATATTATTACTGTAACTACCGTATAAATTAAACTTTCCGTTACGGTAATTCATATTTAAGGCACTATTGAATTTAGCTTCTTTTTCATGAGACAAACCAATGCTTACATTACCATTAAAACCTATCATAGTATTTTTATGAAGTACTATATTTATAATCCCGCTCATTCCTTCTGGATTATATTTTGCTGATGGATTAGTGATTAGCTCAACAGATTTGATAGCAGTTGAAGGAATTTGTTTAAGCAATTGAGCTGTTGGAATATTTGATAGTTTCCCATCTACCATAACACGAACATTTTGGTTACCACGCAAGCTAATATCACCTGTTTGAGCATCAACACTTACTGAAGGTATGCCAATCATAAGCTCAGAAGCACTGCCAGAAGCTGCTAAATCTTTACCAATGGTAATAACTTTCCTATCTACTTTTTGCTGTATTGTTGATGTTTCGGCAATAACAGTAACAGCATCTAAACCTTCGGCTTCTTCCTCTAACAGAATATTACCAAGATTTACTTTATAACTGCCTTTACCAATAGTAACATCTTTTGTAATTGTTTTGTATCCTATGTATTGAATGCTTACCTTAATGTTGCCTTCTGCTACCTTTTCAATTTCAAATGTACCGTCATCTAAAGTAATACCGCCTGTTAAAGTTTCGTCAGCACTATTTTTTATAATAACATTTACATAAGGTAAGGGTTGTTTTAACTTTGCGTCTAATACTTTTCCTGAAATTGTACCAGTCTTGTCAGCATTATTTTCAGGATCTGTGGTGTGTGCTTGTGTAGTTATTGAAAATAATAATAAGCACACGAAAAATAAGTTTTTCATTTTGATTGATTTGATTGATTAATTGTAATATTAAGTAGACGCCTAAATTTAATTTCTGTTACTATATTTGACATGAATTAACATCTTTTTAACATATGAGCAAAAAAACATTAGTCCTAGGAGCTTCATTAAAGCCAAATAGATACTCGAACTTTGTTATTCAAAAGCTTGTTAGTCAAGGATTTGAGGTTATGGCCTTTGGCTTAAAAGAGGGCGAGGTTGCAGGTGTTAATATTGATACAAAATTAATACAATACAAAAATATAGACACAATAACTTTATATCTTAATTCTAAAAGACAGAAAGATTATTATGATTATATAGTTTCTTTAAACCCAAAGCGAGTTATTTTTAACCCTGGGACAGAAAACCCAGAATTCTATAGCATTTTAAAAGAAAACAATATTTACTTTGAAGAAGCTTGCTCTTTAGTTTTGCTTTCTACTAATCAATATTAAACCTATAAAAGTAATTATACCATTAAGAGGTAAAATTTCCCAATGAAATTTATAGGCACCCAAAATACTTTCTGGTAAAGAGGTTATTATAAAGCTTAATGCAATTGAGAGCAAAGCAACAATCCATGCATATTGGTCTTTTATTTGACGCTTTGTTAAAATACCAAAGGCAAACAAACCTAACAACGGACCGTAAGTATATGTAGCAAATTTAAATAAGTTACTTACCACATTGCCTTCAAGGTTATTAAATAGTATAACAACAAGTATTAATAAAACAGAAACACCAATATGCACTTTTTTACGAAGCGGTTTTTGCTCTTCTTTGGGTTTTTTTTCTATGTTTAAAAAATCTACAGAAAAAGAAGTGGTTAATGATGTTAAAGCGCTATCTGCGCTACTGTAAGCTGCTGCAATTAAACCTATAAGAAAGGTTATAGATAAAGCACCGCCTAAATCT
Source organism: uncultured Flaviramulus sp. (assembly GCA_947501105.1). GTDB lineage: Bacteria > Bacteroidota > Bacteroidia > Flavobacteriales > Flavobacteriaceae > Wocania_A. The sequence continues at coordinate 525,257 of CANMUP010000002.1, forward strand.
TGGTTCATGGCAATTTCAGGGAACAGTAAATCGGTTCTTGTTATATCGTTTACAACAGGTATTTGTAGGTTAAACTTATCGGCATAAATAAATAATAAAGCACCAAGAGATAAGAAAGCAAAATTTACAATAATAACTAAAGTAGCCATTGTAAACATGTTTTTTTGAGCTTCTTTTTTATTCTTACAGGTTAAGTTTTTTTGCATCATATCTTGATCTAATCCAGTCATGGCAATAGCAATAAAAATACCCCCAATAAAATATTTCCAAAAGTAAGTTGTGGCATTAGGATTATCAAAAAAGAAGATTTGACTTTTTGCAGAGAATGATTCGGATTTCAGCATACTAATTAAAGAGAAATCTAATTTTTGATTAATTAAATAAATACCAACGCCAACAGACACTAACATTGCTAGAGTCTGTAAAGTATCTGTCCAAATAATAGTTTTTATACCACCTCTATTAGTGTATAACCAGATTAATAAAATGGAAACTACAACAGTTAGCCAAAACGGAACACCAAGTTTTTCAAAGACTATATATTGCATAGATAAAGCCACTAAATATAATCTAAATGAAGCACCAGTGACTCTTGAAAGTAAGAAGAAAAACGCACCAGTTTTATAGCTTACTTTACCAAAACGCTGCTCTAAATACTGGTAAATTGAAGTTACGTTTAGCTTATAATACAGTGGAAGTAATATTAATATTATGAATATATACCCTACAAAAAAACCAAAAACACCTTGCATGTAGGCAAATTGTTGACCGCCTATCATTCCTGGGACTGATATAAAAGTAACACCAGAAAGTGAGGCGCCAATCATTCCAAAAGCCACTAAATACCATGGTGATTGTTTTTTAGCCTTAAAAAAGACTTCGTTGCTATCATCCTTTCCTGTTAAATAAGATATTAAAATAAGTACTCCAAAATATGCAGCAATAAGTAGAAGAATTTGTGTAGCAGTCATAGATATCTATTTTTCAAGCTTTCAAATTACAAATATTAAACTTCAATTTCCAAATGTAGAGAGCGTTATTTAAAAGTGTTATTTAAAATTAGCGAAATTCATGTCTAAATAGTAAATTCGCAACCATGGAGTTTTCTTCAAAATTGCTAGAACGTGCCGTTAACGAAATGTCTCAATTGCCTGGTATAGGTAAGCGTACAGCGTTGCGTTTAGTGTTGCATATGCTAAGGCAGCCTAAAGAACAAACTACAGCTCTTTCCGAAGCTTTACAATCAATGCGAAGCAATGTGAAGTTTTGTAAATCTTGTCATAATATTAGTGATGTTGAACTTTGTGAAATTTGCTCAAACCCAAGCAGGAATGAAACTATTATTTGTGTAGTTGAAGATATTAGAGATGTTATGGCTATTGAAAACACAAGCTCTTTTAAAGGTTTGTATCATGTTTTGGGTGGAAAAATATCACCAATGGATGGTATAGGGCCACACGATTTAAATATAGAATCGTTAGTGGTAAAAGTAAAACAAGGGATTGTAAAGGAACTTATTTTTGCGTTAAGTTCTACAATGGAAGGCGATACAACCAACTTTTATATTTACAAACAAATTCAAGAATATAAAGTTATAACATCAACTATTGCACGAGGTATTTCGGTTGGAGATGAATTGGAGTATGCCGACGAGATTACTTTAGGTAGAAGTATTGTAAATAGAATTCCGTTTGAAACCTCTCTAAAATTGTAACTTCTATATTATTTAAGGTACGCTTAAAAAATAAGAAATGATTCTTCATGTAGATAAAGCAGTATTAAATGACGACTTAGAAGATAATAATAGTTATATTTCAAGTAGAGAAAATATAATTGATAATCTATAAGTCTAAGGGTATAAAGATGAAAAGAGTTTAAAATTGCCCTTTATTTAATTATATGAAAGTAATAACACTAAATGCTATTGATTTTTTTGAAAAACTTGATGAGCTATCTAACAAAATAGATATTGTTCCAGATATTGTTGTCGAAGTGTTAAGTGCTGGTGGTTATCTTGGGAAAGCAATTAAGTCTGATAAAAAATTTAATAAAGCTCAGTATAAACAAGTAAAAATTCAAAGAAGTGGAGAATACATAAAGCAAAGTTTTATTTTTAAGATTTTACTTAAAATATTGCCTTATAGTATTCTTAACAAATTAAGGCTTTATGAATCTAAAAAAGCAAAGGACTCTATTGGTAGGTTAAATTTAGATGAATTACAAAAAGAGAATATAAGTCTTGATCATTTAGAGTTTTTACCTCAAAAAGCCGTTAAAAATATTCTAATTATAGATGATGCTATTGATACAGGAAAAACAATGCTTATTATAAAAAATAGCTTACAAAAACAATTTCCAAAAGCAAACATAAAAACGGCTATTATATCTTGGACACTTGAAAATTCAATTATTAAACCCGATTTTTACATTTATAATAATATTTTAGTAAGATTTCCGTGGTCTAAAGATTATAAAGGTAAAGATTTTGAAGAAAAAAGTTTTAGTAGTTGATTTGGATGGAACATTGTTTAGTATAAATACGTTTCATCACTTTATTAAATACCTTATTTTTAAATCTATTAGAGGGTTTAATATGCTGTTGTTGTTTAAGTTAATTTTAGCGGTTTCTTCTCGATTATTTCTAACACATGCAAAAATGAAGTTTTATGTTTTAAACATAATAAAGCATAGAACAGATATAGATTTTAATGAATTTGTAAATACTATTTCTACCAAAAAAAGAGAATTAGCTGTATTGCAAGACTCAAGTTTTGATATTAAAATATTAGCTACTGCAGCTCCATCTTGTTATGCGAACATTATAGCAAGGAACAACTATTTTCATAAGTGTTTGGGAACCGATTTTTCAGACTCAAACTATAAACCATCTTTCGAGAATAGTAAAATTATTAAAAAGAATAATGTTATGAGTTATTTGTCTAATCTGAATATTAATCATATAGATGTCTTAGTAACGGATAGTATTGATGATTTTCCTTTAGTAGAACTAGCAACTCAAAACATAATAGTTAACCCTAGGGAAAGTTTTGTGAAACTATTAAAACAAAAATCAATTTCTTTTGAAGTAATACCGCAAAGACCTTAACTTTGCAAAGGTATTCTGTAGTATTAATAAATTTCATTTTAATGGGAATAATTTAAAAAAATCAATGATTTTTTATTAATTTTGCAAACTAAAATTAAAAAACAAGGATTACATTATTGATATGGCAAAGTTTGAACTTAAATTACCGAAAATGGGAGAAAGTGTTGCTGAGGCAACTATAACCTCTTGGTTAAAAGAAGTTGGAGATACTATTGAGCTAGATGAGGCAATTTTAGAGATTGCCACAGATAAAGTAGATAGTGAGGTGCCAAGTGAAGTTGATGGTGTTTTAGTTGAAAAACGTTTCAATGTAGATGATGTTGTACAAGTTGGACAAGTCATTGCAGTAATAGAAATAGAAGGTGAAGATGTTCCTGATGTTCAATCTTCTAATGTTGAAATCGAAAAATCTGAAACAGTAGCGGTAGAACAAGTAACACAAACTATAGCGGTGGCGAAAGAAACTGTTGCTCCAGTTAGTTCAAGCGATGATCGTTTTTATTCACCATTAGTTAAAAATATTGCTAAGCAAGAAGGTGTTTCTCAAAACGAGTTAGATGCTATTGTTGGCTCTGGTAAAGACGGGCGTGTTACTAAAAACGATATTCTAAATTATATAGAAAATAGAGGCTCTGCTAAAAAAGATGTAGTACATGTTGCAGAAACTGTAAAACCTGTTGCAAAAACTGATGCTCAAGCTAAAGCAGCACCGGCACCGGTAGTTTCAAATGGAGAAGATGAGATTATAGAAATGACAAGAATGGGCAAGCTCATTGCGCATCATATGGTGGAATCGGTACAAACATCTGCACATGTTCAAAGTTTTATTGAAGCCGATGTTACTAAAATATGGAATTGGAGAAAGAAAGTGAAAGATGGTTTTATGAAGCGTGAAGGTGAGAATTTAACCTTTACACCAATCTTTATGGAAGCTATTGCAAAAGCGTTGCGCGATTTTCCAATGATGAATATTTCTATCCAAGGTGATACTATTGTAAAGAAGAAGAATATTAACTTAGGTATGGCAGCTTCGTTGGCAGATGGTAATTTAATTGTGCCAGTTATAAAAAATGCCGATCAACTTAATTTAGTAGGAATAACAAAGCAAGTTAACGATTTAGCTAATCGTGCACGAGCTAATCAGTTAAAGCCAGACGATATACAAGGTGGGACTTATACGGTTACAAATGTGGGAACATTTGGAAGTATTATGGGAACGCCAATTATTAATCAACCACAAGTCGGTATTTTAGCTTTAGGAGCTATACGTAAAGTGCCAGCAGTTATTGAAACCCCAGAAGGAGATTTTATTGGCATTCGTTACAAAATGTTCTTGTCGCATTCTTATGATCACCGTGTTGTAAATGGCGCTCTTGGCGGACAGTTTGTAAAAGCAGTTAAAGATTATTTAGAAGCTTGGGATAGTAATAGAGAAATATAATTATTACGAATTTATAATATAAAAACCAACCATTTTAAAGGTTGGTTTTTTGTTTTTTACAGGTTTGTAATTTAGTATCTTTACACTTCAATTAAATAAATTAAATGCAATTAAGCTTAACAAAACCTATCTGTTTTTTCGATTTAGAAACTACAGGAATAAACATTACAAAAGACCGTATTGTAGAAATTTCAATACTTAAAGTGCACCCTAACGGAAAAGAAGAAAGCAAAACGTGGTTGGTAAACCCAGAAATGCCAATTCCTAAAGAAGTAATAGAAATTCACGGTATTTCTGATGCCGATGTTGCCGACAAACCTACGTTTAAAAAATTGGCTAAAGAAGTGTATAATATGATAAAGGATTCTGATTTAGGAGGTTTTAATTCTAACAGATTTGATATTCCGCTTTTAGCAGAAGAAATGCTACGTGCTGAGATTGATTTCGATATGAAAAATTGTTTATCAATTGATGTGCAAACTATTTTTCATAAAATGGAACAACGTACATTAAGCGCTGCATATAAATTTTATTGTGATAAAAACTTAGATGGAGCTCATAGTGCAGAGGCTGATACCAATGCGACTTACGAGGTTTTAAAAGCTCAAATTGCTAAATATGATGAAGTAGAAAATAACACCAAGTTTTTAGCGGAATTTAGTTCACGTAAAAAGTTTGCCGATTTTGCGGGATTTATTACATATAATAAAGAAGGTGTAGAGTGTTTTTCTTTTGGCAAGCATAAAGGTAAGTTGGTAACCGAGGTTTTAGAAAAAGAACCAGGGTATTTTGGATGGTTACTTAATGCTGATTTTCCTTTATACACCAAAAAAGTACTAACGGCAATAAAATTAAAAAACTTTAATAATAAATTGGGATAATCTTGTCATTCCTGCGAAGACAGGAATCTCATTAATAAAAGTTATGAAGTTAATCTGCATCGGAAGAAATTACACCGAACATATCAAAGAATTAGAAAACGAAAGGCCTTCAGATCCAGTTGTTTTTCTAAAGCCAGACACAGCTATTCTTCTTAAAAAGCAACCTTTTTTTATTCCAGATTTTTCAAATGATGTGCATCACGAAGTTGAGATTCTGGTTAAAATAAACAGGGTAGGTAAGTATATCGATAAAAAATTTGCGCATAAATATTATAAAGAAATTGGATTAGGAATAGATTTTACAGCTCGCGATTTACAAAGCCAATTAAAAACAAAAGGATTGCCTTGGGAAAAATCTAAAGCGTTTGATGGATCAGCGGTTATAGGTAATTGGCTCTCTACTGAGGAGCTTAAAAATGTTGATGATATAAATTTTACTTTGCAAAAAAATGATGTAATTATTCAGCAAGGTAATACAAGCCATATGTTGTGGAAAATTGATGAATTAATAGAATATGTCTCAAAATATTTTACTTTAAAGATTGGAGATATTATATTTACAGGCACGCCAGCAGGAGTTGGCAAAGTTATTGCAAATGACAAACTAAAAGGATTTATAGAAGACAAAGAAATGTTTTCAATAATAGTAAAATAAATGGAACAACATTACAAATTATTTAGAGTACGTGAATTAGCTGATAACGACGAAGATTTTGTTACAACATTGGCTGAAACTTTTTTAGAAGAAGTTTCGGTTGATGCAGATCGATTAAAAAAAGCGGTAGCAGAAAAAGACTATCAAGAAGCATATCAGGCGGCTCATAAAATGAAACCTACAGTAGATTTGTTTGAATTAGGAATACTTGATATCTTAATTGAAGTTCAGGATTGGGGTAAATTCACTAAAACAGATTTAGATATTAAACCTCAATTAGATGCTGTTATAACTGCAGTTGATAACGCATTAGCTGAAATTAAGTCTGATTTTAATTTATAATGCAAGCTGAAATAATTACCATTGGCGATGAATTGCTTATTGGGCAAGTAACAGATACTAATTCGGTATTTATAGCCAAAGCACTTAATAAAATTGGAGTTTCAGTTTATCAAATTACTTCTATACAAGATGATAAATCCCATATTCTTAAAGCTTTAAAAGAAGCTCAAGAAAACGCAGATATTATTATTTTAACTGGTGGATTGGGGCCAACAAAAGATGATATTACCAAAAAAACTATTGCCGAATATTTTGATGATACATTAGTACGTGATGCTTCAGTTATAAAAAACATTGAGCATTTATGGGAGCAATATATTAAACAACCACTTACTCAAGTAAATAAAGATCAAGCATTAGTGCCATCAAAATCTACGGTATTAATGAACAAATTGGGTAGCGCTCCTGGGATGTGGATTGAAGAAAACAATAAAGTATTTGTTTCGCTTCCTGGTGTGCCTTTTGAAATGAAGGGTTTAATAGAAAATGAAGTAATTCCAAAGTTAAAAGACACATTTAATTGTCCATTTATATTACATAAAACCTTATTAGTTTATGGTGTTGGCGAAAGTTCGCTTGCCGCTAGAATTGAATCTTGGGAAGATGCATTACCCGATTATGTTAAACTAGCATATTTACCAAATTTAGGAAAAGTAAGATTGCGATTGTCTGCAAAAGGATTTGACAAAGAAATTATAGAAAACGAGGTAAATCAACAAATTGAAAAGTTATTGCCTTTAATTAAAGACGAATTTTTTGGTTTTGAGGATGACGATGATTCTATTGAAGTAATTATAGGAAGGCAATTAGTTAAATTGAAGCAAACATTGGCAGTAGCCGAAAGTTGTACTGGCGGAAAAATTGCGCAACAAATTACATCAAACGCGGGTTCATCAGCATATTTTAAAGGCGGGTTAGTAACCTATGCTACGCAATCAAAAATAGATGTTTTAGGCGTTACAAAAAACGTTATTGATGCACATTCTGTTGTAAGTGCCCAAGTGGCAGAGTCTATGGCAAAAAATGCATTACAATTATTTAATACAGATTATGCTATTGCAACTACGGGAAATGCTGGTCCAGAAAAAGGAGATTCTAATGCCGAAGTTGGTACAGTTTTTATTGCCATAGCTACAAAAACAAATGTTTTTTCAGAAGTATTTAATATGGGAAATCATCGTGTAAAAGTTGTAAATAAAGCGGTAAATAAAGCATTCGAAATGCTTCAAAAAGAAATTTTAAAAAATAGATAAAAATTAGGTTGTCATAATATAAAGAATTTGTATATTTGCACCTCGATTTTAAGCAACAAAAAATTTAAAGTTATAAATAATGTCAAGAGTTTGTGAACTTACAGGAAAGAAGGCAATGGTTGGAAACAACGTGTCTCATGCAATGAACAGAACTAAACGCAAGTTTAACGCGAATTTAGTTAAGAAACGTTTTTACATTCCAGAAGATGAAAGCTGGGTAACTTTAAAGGTTTCTACATCTGCTTTAAAAACTATTAATAAAATTGGTATTTCTGCAGCAATTAAAGAAGCAAAATCTAAAGGATTTTATAAATAATAGCTGTATTTAATAAGTAAAAAGACATGGCAAAGAAAGGCAATAGAATACAAGTAATATTAGAATGTACAGAGCATAAAGAGTCTGGACAACCAGGAACTTCTCGTTACATTACTACAAAAAACAAAAAAAATACGCCAGATAGAATGGAAATTAAAAAATTCAACCCTATCCTTAAGCGTATGACAGTTCATAAAGAAATTAAATAATTAGAAATTTTAAGTAATAAAAATTTCAAATAAAGCATATAGATAGGTCATGGCAAAAAAAGCAGTAGCATCGTTACAAACAGGATCAAAAAGATTAACAAAAGCTATAAAAATGGTGAAATCACCTAAAACAGGAGCTTACATGTTTGTTGAATCAATTATGAGTCCAGATTTAGTAAGCGACTTTTTAAACAAGAAGTAAAACTAAATACACAAAATATTATAAACTGCTTTCCTTAGGGAAGCAGTTTTTTTATGCTTATATTTTAGTAAATTTACTGCCATAATTACAGTAAAAAAACGTGGTGCGAAAATTGACAATAATAATTTGGGCGTTACCACAAGGGTCGGGCTTTTCGCTGTATCTTTTTAATATGCCATTGCGAGGACAAAGGACGTGGCAATCTGCCAAATTTCAGTTCTTGCCATGATAATTTTATTAATTTAAAAAGGATGCCGCTTCAATCCCTAACGCAAAAGCAGAATTAGTTTGAGTATAGCAACTCAACAATAAACAATTAGTAAAACATGAGTTTTTTTAAAAAAATATTTTCATCTGAAAAAAAAGAAACACTAGACAAAGGGTTAGAAAAATCTAAATCTAGTTTTTTAGGTAAATTGAGTAAAGCAGTAGCTGGAAAATCAAAAGTTGATGATGAAGTTTTAGATAATTTAGAGGAAGTTTTAGTCTCTTCTGACGTTGGTGTAAATACAACATTAAAAGTAATTGATCGTATAGAGGAGCGTGTATCTAAAGATAAGTATTTAGGTACTGACGAGCTCAACAAAATTCTTCGCGAAGAGATTGCTGGTTTATTAAGCGAAACAAACTCTGGCGAAGAGACTGAGTATACTATTCCTAATTTACCAAAACAAGAAAATGGATCAAAAACCCCATATGTATTAATGGTGGTTGGTGTAAATGGAGTTGGAAAAACAACAACAATTGGGAAGCTAGCTTATCAATTTAAAAAACAAGGTTTAAAAGTGGTTTTAGGAGCTGCTGATACGTTTAGAGCTGCTGCAATAGATCAGTTACAAGTATGGGCAGATCGCGTAGATGTACCTATGGTACGTCAAGACATGGGAAGTGACCCAGCATCAGTTGCTTTTGATGCTTTAGAATCTGGAGTTAATCAAGATGCCGATGTTATTATTATAGATACTGCAGGAAGACTTCATAATAAAGTAAATTTAATGAATGAGCTTACTAAAGTGAAACGAGTTATGCAAAAAGTTGTTGGAGATGCCCCACACGACGTACTTTTAGTATTAGATGGCTCAACAGGACAAAATGCATTTGAGCAAGCCAAGCAATTTACTGCAGCAACCGAAGTGACTTCACTAGCTGTTACAAAATTGGACGGAACAGCAAAAGGGGGTGTTGTAATTGGTATCTCAGATCAATTTCAAATACCTGTAAAGTATATTGGCGTTGGAGAAGGTATAGAGGATTTGCAAGTGTTTAACAAATTTGAGTTTGTAGATTCGTTTTTTAAGTAAAATTCCTGCGAAGGCAGGAATCTCATAATCAATAATTTTTTCGTAATTTTAGGATTATGAGTTACTCTATCTTTCATAATTTAGTAATCAAAGCTTCAGTTAAAGAAGTATTTGATACTGTAACTCAATCAGAGCACCTTGATAATTGGTGGACTTTAAAATCTTCTGGAAAACCAGAATTAAATTCAGAATATAATTTAAATTTTACTGATGATTATAACTGGTTTTGCAAAGTGTCAAAAGTAAAAGATAACGAGACGTTTTACTTAAAAATGACAAAATCTGATAAGGATTGGAAATCAACCACTTTTGGATTCGATTTAGAAACTAAAGGTGGCGAAACATTAGTTAAATTTAGCCATATAAATTGGCAAGAAGATAATCATCATTTTAGGCATTCTTCATTTTGTTGGGCAATGCTTTTAAATGGATTAAAAAATTATTTAGAAAAAGGAATAATCATTCCTTTTGAAGAAAGAAACTAAGCCATCGAATTAATTATGTATTTTTATTCAAAATACTAATTATGCGGTTTTCCATCTTTTTTTTATTACTAGTTTTTGTTTTTTCTTGTAAAAATCCAAAAACAGAATCTCCAAAAACAGAAACTTCTACTAAAGAGGATACTGTTACAGTTGCTGATATTTCTGCTAAAGATTTTAGAGAGTTCAAGATTTTGGATTCTAAATATATCAATGTGTCAGAACTCTGGAAACCTTTCAATAGTCAATTAGAAGATTTTACTGAAGAGGCATATAATGATTTAAAGCCGTTAATTTTAGAGACAAATATTCCAAAACTTCAAAAACTTATATCAGAAGAGAAATTATCTTATGAACTTTTAACGAAGTTCTATTTGTATCGTATTAGAAAATTTGATAGAGAAAATGATTTGTCACTCAATTCAGTAATTTCATTAAACCCAAATGCAATTAAAGAGGCTATAAAGGCAGATAATACGGATTTTGAGGTTGAACCACATCCAATTTTTGGAATGCCAATTTTGTTAAAGGATAACATTAATACTTCAGGAATGCTCACAACAGCTGGTGCTGTCGCATTGCAAAAAAATTACACTGAAGATGCTTTTATTGTTAGGCAATTAAAAAGTAAAGGCGCGCTAATTTTGGGAAAAGCAAACCTTAGCGAATGGGCTTACTTCTTTTGTGGCGATTGCCCAAGCGGATATAGTGCTATTGGCGGACAAACATTAAACCCTTATGGTAGGAGAGTTATAGATACAGGTGGTTCAAGCTCAGGTAGTAGTGTTTCGGTTGCTGCTAATTTTTGTGCAGCTGCAGTTGGCAGCGAAACTTCAGGTTCTATTTTATCACCATCTAGTCAAAACTCAACTGTTGGTTTAAAGCCAACTATTGGTTTATTAAGTAGAAGTGGTATTGTTCCAATCTCAACTACTTTAGATACACCAGGGCCAATAACCAAAAATGTTATTGATAACGCCATAATGCTGGATGCAATGTTTGGACAAGATATTGAAGATACCAAGTCTATTTATGCCATTTGGGAAACAGGGTTTTACATTAAAGAGATAGTCGAAAACGATTTAAAAGGGAAGCGTTTTGGAGCTGCGAAAAGATTAATGGAAGATACTTTGTATGTTAATGCAATTAAAGTTTTAAAAGAACAAGGTGCTGAAGTTGTTGAAATTGAAGAAACTGAAATTGGGCTTCCAAATTTTTTAAGGCTACTTAATTTAGATATGAAAAAAGATTTACCGCAGTATCTATCTAAACATAAAAATGATTTAGTGAAAGTAAAATCTGTTGCAGATGTCATTGAATTTAATAAAAAGGATTCGTTAAAAATGATGCCTTACGGGCAGAAGCTATTTAACGGTATTATGGCTGACGAAGGAACAGATGATTTTCTATTAAAGATTAAAGACACTTTGCACAATAACGGAAAAAAGTATTTCGATTTACCAATGGATGCAAACCAATTAGACGGCTTTTTATCTATTAATAATTATCATGCTGGTTTTGCTGCTGTAGCAGAATACCCAGCTATAACTGTGCCAATGGGATATGCCGAAAATGGTGCTCCAAAAGGATTAACTTTTATTGGGAGGCGTCTTCAAGAAAAGTTTTTACTGCAATGGGCATTTGCTTATGAACAGGCTTCAAAAATGCGTGTTGCACCAAAAAATTATAACTAGTTAATCAACTTATTAATTTCTCTCCATAGGTCGTTGTCAAAACTTGATGGCCCTAATAATAATTCGCCAGCATCATCTCCCATTCTAATAATAACAAGATTTTGACTAGGGACAATGTATAATTTTTGATCATTTTTTCCTAAACCAGCAATTAAATCGTTCGGAGCATTAGGAATCAATTTCCCTTGAAACTCTATAGTTAATCCTGGACTTCTATAATTGCCTTTTCCGTTTAACCACCATAAATACCCATAGGCTTTATTTAGGTTTTGTGAGGTGTTTGTCATAGCTTCAAAATAACTGCTGTCATTTAAAATATCTGTTCCATCCCATTTCCCTTTATTTAAACTTAATAACCCAAACCTAGCCATACTTCTAGCATTACTATAGTATAATTTATAATACCCGAAAGGTATCCATGTACCTTGCATGCCAATTTTATTCCTCAGCTTATCATTAAAATAACTATTAAAATCAGTATTTACAGCTTTGGCAACAATGTCATGCAAAATAGTATATGCACCATTATGGTAATACCAAAAACTATCAGGCTCATTTTTATAAATAAAACATTCAGGATCTGTACAATTATTATTAGATACGGTATAGTCTAAACCAGTAGTCATGGTTAAATGGTTCCAAATGCTTATAGCATCTTCTTGTTTTTGTGTTAAGTTAGACCATCCGTTGCCTAAATAATCTTTTGAAGCATCATTTATATTTAAGTAGCCTTCTTGTTGAGCTATACCAGTTGTATAAGCTACCAGTGTTTTAGCAGCAGAATTCCATGCTAAGTTTGAAGTTTCGTCCTCACCATTTCCATACCATTCTACTACAATACGACCATTTTTTAATATAAGAAAAGCTTTAGTGTCCTTGTTTTCAACATAATTTAAAAGCGGTTGTAATGCATTTTCATTCCAATCTAAATCACTTATAGATTTTGTTTCCCAAATACCTGAATTTATAGGTGGAAAATAGAGTTCATTATCTGTAGGGTTTTCATCAATTGGATTATCATTTGAAGAGCAACTAAAACATGAAATAACAACAATTAACGAGAAGTAGATTATACTTTTCATAGTGGTAGGTTTTAATTTAAGACATATAAATATAATAAAGGTTTAATTAGTATACGAAAATTCAAATCGTAATTCGGAGATCGAATATCTTAAATCATTAAGTATTGCGTATCTTTGCGCCCAGATTTATAGAACGTATGCGAACAAAAACTCTTAAAAAAAATAAGATAAACGTAGTAACCTTAGGCTGTAGTAAAAATGTTTACGACAGCGAAGTGTTAATGGGACAGCTTAAAGCTAATAATAAAGATGTTGTACACGAGGAAGAAGGTAACATTGTTGTTATTAATACCTGTGGATTTATTAATAATGCAAAAGAAGAAAGCGTTAATACTATTTTAGAGTACGTTAAAAAGAAAGAAGAAGGAGACGTTGATAAAGTATTTGTTACTGGATGCTTAAGTGAACGTTACAAACCAGATTTACAAGAAGAAATACCTAATGTGGATGAGTATTTTGGTACGACCGAATTACCAGGTTTGTTAAAAGCTTTAGGAGCAGACTATAAACACGAACTTATTGGTGAGCGTTTAACGACTACTCCTAAAAATTATGCCTATTTAAAAATTGCTGAAGGTTGCGACAGACCATGTAGTTTTTGCGCTATTCCTTTAATGCGAGGAAAACATAAAAGTACACCAATTGAAGAGATTGTTATTGAAGCTGAAAAATTAGCAGCTAACGGTGTTAAAGAGTTAATTTTAATTGCTCAAGACTTAACTTATTATGGGTTAGACTTATACAAAAAACGAAATTTAGCCGAATTACTTGAGGCTTTAGTAAAAGTAGAAAGTGTAGAATGGATTCGTTTGCATTATGCGTTCCCAACAGGATTCCCAATGGATGTGCTGGATGTAATGAATCGCGAACCTAAAGTTTGTAATTATTTAGATATTCCGTTACAACATATTTCTGATGCTATTTTAAAAAGTATGCGTCGTGGTACTACAAAAGAAAAAACGACAACATTACTTAAAGAGTTTAGAACAGCTGTTCCAGATATGACAATACGTACCACACTTATTGTTGGATATCCAGGAGAAACTGAAGAAGATTTTCAAACTTTGAAAAATTGGGTTCAAGAGATGCGCTTTGAGCGTTTAGGTTGCTTTACATATTCGCATGAAGAGAATACACATGCTTATAATTTAGAAGATGATGTACCAGAGGAAGTGAAAATCGATAGAGCTAACCAAATTATGGAAATTCAATCACAGATTTCTTGGGAATTGAATCAACAAAAAATAGGGCAGGAGTTTAAAATAGTTGTTGATAGAAAAGAAGGTAATTATTTTATTGGTCGTACCGAATTTGATTCGCCCGATGTAGATAATGAAGTACTTATTGATGCTACTAAAACCTATTTAAAGACTGGAGAGTTTGCTACCGTTAAAATTATTGAAGCAGAGGATTTTGATTTGTATGCTGAAGTTGTGAATTAGGAAATTCGTTTAACGGCCTCGGCTATGATTTCTTTGTGGAATCATCCACATACTTGTACCGCTGTGAAACCAGCTATTGATTCCTGTTTTTATTTTGGTGTGGCACAAAACCACAATGAATTATAGTCATTGTTGTAGTCAGTTATTCAAATATTTGTTATTACTTAATCTTTTTTACATTCACTTTATAAACAAGTTCCCATGTTTTATTTTGGTTGGTAAAATGATATACATTTTTCAAATAATGACTGTCTGTTATTACAATGTCAACAATTTTCACATCAAATTCTTCTTTCCCGCTATACCCTCCTTTAACAATTGTCGTCATTTTTCCATCCACTATTTTAGAAGTGAATTCATGCCAACGTTGAGCTTTTGCATTAAGAAAAAGTGCATGCCATTCTTTAGTAGTTGAATTGTATGTTCGAATATCTGTTGAAAAGAACCCTTTGTTAGTTGTGAATTGAGACTGAAAGGTTTTGTGGTCTTCTAAATATTTGCCTTGAATGATTGCGTTAAATTTCAATTTTTTAAAAGTTCCATCTTTCAGCTTCATCTCCATTTCTGACTTCCATTTACCACGGTAATACTCAAATTGAGCAAGCTCTGGGATAGATTTATCAGCAAAACCATATTCATGGTTTATTTGTGCTGTTAAATGAGTACAAATAAAAAATACTATAATAGAGTTAAATAGATTCATAATAATGCTAGATTGAAGTTCATTTTAATTGGGTACAATGATTTATATACAACGTTAAACGAAAGTAGATGAAAATTTTTACAGAATCAAGCATCAAATTTATAGTTCAACTGCATTGTTGTTTACGAAGAAAATAGCATTTACTAAAAATAGTTTTCCGTTTTCCCAAAAGCTTCTAAACATAACATCGTCTACCATATAAATCATACTCCCTTTTCCAATACGTTCTTCTCCAAAAACTAAAGAGTTGTTTAGTTTTTTTAAAGTATTGCTTCCTGCAAACCCAGAAACTTGTACTGGTTTATTTCCCAAATATGCCACATTAAAATTATTGCCACCCAATAATTTATAAGAACTACTTCCCAACTTGAGTGAAAAGTATATGTTGTTATAACCAAAAGCCATTGGATGTGTATTATCCACCTTTGTTTTAAAAATTGCGCCAGAAATCAAGTTTTTAATACTCTCACGTTCTCTGTTGGCATACGCAATTAAGTTACTTGTATCTTTATTTTTTTTATTAGTTTCACTCTTTTTTAATTTAAACCCTTTTTTACCTGCAAAAGCATTTAATGCATTACGTATTGCAATTACTTTTCCGCCTTTTGCAACCCAAGATTTTACTTTTTCAAGGCCTTTATCATTTAAAACACTCTTGTAATTCCCGCTAGGTACTATAAGCACATCAAATTTGTTTAAATCTAAACCACCAAAATTTTCAGTATTTACAGATGTAACAGGGTAATGCAATTGCCTCTCGAAAAAGTGCCAAAGCGCTCCATAATTTAAAGACGATGTACCTTTACCCGAAAGGATTGCAATTTTTTGCTTGTTAACTAATTTAATTTCTGGTGACCCAAAATCTGGCCCGTTAGTAGAAAATCCTGATTGTACAGCATGTAATACCCGGTTGTATTTGTTAGCAGATTTTAAAATGACGTCATCAAAATCATCAATCTTCTTATTATCTCCTCTAACAATAATTAAGGAGCCCCTATTAAAAGATTCTCCCTCAGTTTTTAAAGGCTTTTCGGTAAACCTGATTTTAATATTTTGTTTTAATAAATCAGCTAAAAACTCAGCATCTTTTAAATGATCCCAATCTATTATATAACCTGTAGCAATTTTGCTAATCGTGTTGTTTATAGCATTTAGTTTTAATGTATTATTTGATTGCACTAAGCTTTTACTTGCAATAGCATTTAAACCATAGGCATAGGGAACGCTCCACGCAGTAATATCATAAGTTATAGAATCACTTAATTTGGTATTAGGCTCAAAAAGCACTTTTATCATTTTCCCTTTTGGTTGATTGGTGTTAACCACCAAATCTTTTGATGATGTATTCATTTGTCCTTGCGAAGACGTCATGTAATTATATCCACTCACTCTTCCGCCTTGAGCGAAACCATATTTAATCTCGTGTTTATCAAGCAGATTTTTTAATGATTCAATTTTGTCATCATCACCTTGCATTACATAGCTTTTATATTTTAAGTTTGAATTGTTAAAGAACTTTTTAAACTCAGTATTCAATTTTTCAGCATTTTTTGATGCTATTTCAACAGTTGATAAACCTGTGGTTGTGTGATGTGCTATTCTATCAATAAGCGTTAAAACGTCTCCTTCGTCGTTTAAAATACCCAATCCAGCACGACCATGACCAGCTTGCTCATAAGTCATACCAATAGCGCCCATATATGTTGGGTAGGTGTCACCATAACTAGGGTATAGTAGATCGAATCTCTCTTTTGTGAAATAAAGCCAGCCAGCTGTATCGAAATATTTAGCGTGATTTTTACCAATTTGTGTTTGAAAATCGCGCTGCCAATTGGTAATTATTTCATGAAAAGGCTCAGCTGCAGGTGCAAAATAATAAGGCTCATTAATACCCTGTTCATGAAAATCGACATGAATATGCGGTAACCATTTGTTATATATTTTTAGTCTTGAAGCAGACTCAATTTGTGTAACCCAAGCCCAATCTCTATTTAAATCAAATAGATAATGATTTGGCCTTCCACCTGGCCATGGTTCATTATGTTCGCTAGCTTGTTGATTAATATCGTATGGTACACTAGCCGTTTCGTTAAACCAATTAGCATATCTGTCGCGCCCGTCAGGGTTTATACATGGATCTATAATAACTATGGTGTTTTTTAACCAGTCTTGTTTTTCGGTTAAAAGCTTATAAAGTGTTTTCATCGCTGCCTCAGTGCTCGATGCTTCGTTACCATGTACATTATAACTTAACCACACAATAGCGACATCTGCATTTGATGAAACGTTATTGTTAACACCGGCATTATTTAAGTTATTTTTCCGAATAGTTTCAAGGTTGCGTATATTTTCTTCAGATGAAACATAAGCTACCATTAACGGCCTACGTTCGTAAGTTTCGCCATACTCTTCAAGTTTTATTTGATTTGGTTGTTGATTGGCAGCATACTTAAAGTAATCGACTACTTGGTGATGTCTTGAAAATTGAGTACCCAATTTATAGCCTAAAAATTCAGAAGGATCTTTAAGGTTTTGAGAGTTAATATTAAGCGTAAATACTGTAAAAGCAAAAAAAAGAAGACTATTTAAATAATGTTTCATTTGTTAATATTTATTGTTTTTTAAGGCTAGATGTAAAACCGTAATTGTTATTCTGATTAGTACCTATATACTGGCTATGATATTTCATAAAAAGAAAATAATGTAGAGTACTAATTTACTCAATTTATAGGTTCATAAATTATAAAAAATCCCGATAAATTTATCGGGATTAAAAAGAGTTTATGTTTTTAAAATATTATTTAATCAATTCCAGACGTCATTTACCAACCAATCTGCAGCATCTTCTAAATAAGAGGCGTATTCACAAGGCTCGTTGTGAGTCAAATCTGGAGCAATAACCATTGTAATGTCACTACCAGAGTCAATGCTAGCGTTAACCCAATTTTCGACATTGCCCACTGGGAATAGTGCATCTTCTTGCCCATGAATAACATATACGGGTATAGGGATTAGCCTACCTACACCACTGTTTGTAGTATTGTATTGGCTAGCCATAGGAATAGATGCTGAAAATAAACTAGACTGTGTCTCTGAAAAAAACCAACTTCCATTGCCTCCGTCGCTATAACCATGTATTACAATTTTGTCTGTATCTACAGGAAGGTAAGTAGAAGCCAAATCTACTAAAGTTATAACTTGCTCATTGTTTTCTAGTGTAGGCCATAATTTGCCATTGCTATTTGGGCTTAAAATGATGGCATCAAGAGCTCTAAATCCAGTTTCTGCTAAACATTCCGTGAATTTATGTGAATCTGGAGATATACCACATGAGGCACATCCGTGTAGAGAAATGATTAAAGGTCTTTTATTATTTGTAAAATCTACATCGGGCATCACTACTCTAAACTTCCAAAGTTCATTTTTAAGATTTTCTAGCTCTACATCATTGTGTCCAGGGGTAAAATCAAACCCTTCAAAATCTTTTTGGAGATCTTCATAAGTTCTTGGTCCTGGCTCTGCAATATCAAGTTCTTCAAAAACACCAGATTTATTGCAACTCAATAAAATAAGGAGTAAAAATGAATAGATTAAAATAATTTTTTGATTCTTCATGATTGATTTACTTTGACGACGATGTGTGAAATTAATAAAAATTACATAAATCAATCGCTTTTTTTGTTAAAAATCGATAAAACTGACATTTTAATTAAAGAATCATAAAAATACTTATAACATTAAGGATTCTAAGCTAATTGCCACCTGTCAATGTTTTTGTAAATACACAATGGAAGAAAAAAGAAAGATTTTATAAAAAGACCTTAATACTGATTTTTTAGTATGTTAAAGCTTAACTTATTTTTTAGATTTTTAAAAATGGAATAGCTGTATATTTACATAATTTTTCAATTAAATATGCAACAAAATCATATTCCCTTTCGTAATACTGGTTATTTTTCATCACTGATTTGTGATTATTTAGACGAAAAAAACGAGCTTAATCCATTTTATGATCGTTTTCCAAATCTTCAAAATTTTAAATCTCAAATAGAAGAGAAAAGTCATTCTAAACTTACCTCTGAAACTCATCGTTTAGTTTTAGCTTCTATTTTAAGTAAGCAATATCAAAATATTGAAGCATCAGAACTTACACTTCAAAATATTGAATTGCTAAAAAAGAATAACACGTTTACAATAACTACAGGCCACCAGTTAAATTTATTTACAGGGCCATTATATTTTTTATATAAAATAGTATCCGCAATTAACCTTTCAAAAAAATTAAAAGAAACCTACCCGAAATATAATTTTGTTCCAATTTATTGGATGGCTACTGAGGATCATGATTTTGAAGAAATAAATTTTTTCAATTTTAAAGGGAAGAAACTACAATGGAATAAAGATTCTAGTGGCGCTGTTGGTGAATTATCAACCGAAGGTTTAGAAGATGTTTTTGAGTTGTTTTCAAAAGAATTGGGCAACAGCAAAAATTCAAAATATTTAAAGAGTTTATTTGATAAAGCTTATATAAAACATAACAATTTAGCTGATGCCACACGTTTTTTAGCGAATGAGTTATTTGCAGCTTATGGTTTAGTAATTATTGATGCTAATGATGCTGATTTAAAAAAACAGTTTGTCCCATTTATTGAAGACGAATTATTGAATCAAACATCATTTGAATCAGTTTCTGAGACTAATAAAGCACTTTCAAAATCATATAATATTCAAGTTAATCCTAGAGAAATAAACCTTTTTTATTTAAAAGAAAATTTACGAGAACGTATTGTTTTAGAAGAAGATGTTTATAAAGTTAATAATACAGATATTGCTTTTACTAAAGATGAAATTTTAAATGAAGTAAAAAAGCATGCTGAACGATTTTCGCCAAATGTAATTATGCGCCCTTTATATCAAGAAGTTATTCTGCCTAATCTCTGCTATATTGGTGGAGGCGGAGAATTAGCCTATTGGTTTCAATTAAAGCACTTTTTTGAAAAAGTGAATGTGCCATTTCCAGTATTATTATTGCGTAATTCGGTTTTAATTCAAACAGAAAATCAGCATAAAAAACTTGAAAAATTAAATGTTTCAAGAGAAGATATCTTTTTAAAAAGTGATGCTTTTATAAATAAAAAAGTAAGACAGATCTCTGATGTTGAAATCGATTTTTCTTCGCAAAGAGAGCATCTTAAAAAACAATTTGAAGATTTATATAAATTAGCTAAGCTTACTGATGAATCATTTTTAGGAGCTGTAAAAGCCCAAGAAGTTAAACAATTAAAAGGATTGAGTAATCTTGAAAAACGCCTATTAAAATCTCAAAAAGTAAAATTAGCAGACCAAGTTTCTAGAATGACAGATATTCAAAGAGCCTTATTTCCAAATCAGAGTTTGCAGGAACGACAAGCTAATTTTTCTGAGTTTTATTTGGAGTATGGAGAGCAGTTAGTGCCAAAATTAATTAAAAATCTAGAACCTTTAAAAGGAGAGTTTACTGTTTTAACTTTGTAAAAAAGCAAGTCTAAACTATAGTGTTTAGACTTGCTTTTTAAAAATTAATATTGAAGAATCATTTTAGTTACAATTTGGTTCGATTGATTCTGCTTTGCTAATTGTTTTAATTACATTTTTAACTGTATTTACACCCCTAACAGTTAATTCTATATAATTGCTTTCTACTTTTGTAATAACGCCATTATTAGCATTAGTAAATGAGAATTGTGTCATTATTTCATTACCATTTAGTTCTAAATCACCTTCACCATCTTTAAAATCGCCTTTTATGCGATAACGTTGAATGAAAGGAATTAAAATGTTACTGTACCTTTGGAAAGTGTCATATACTAAAACAGCATCTCCTGGTGGAACTTCTATAATTCTTGTTCTAATTACGGTTTGCTGTTCTGTTTTATCTTGACCAGTAAATTGTGTACTTACATTGGTTATAGTAGTCTCTTGTGAGTATGTTGCAGTAGCTTCTGCTGAAACAGTTGCACCAGAACCAAAAAAGCTAGCTTCTGCTTCTACACCTAAAGTTAAAGATCCTGATGAACTTTCTGATGATGTCATACTAAAGGACTCTTCAAACGAAACACTAGATGTTTTACTCTCATTGATGTTAATTTCAAAACTTTCTTTCAATAATCCGTTTGTACAGTTCGTTAATTTTGCATTGCTTTCAAAACTATCTGCATTGTCTGCTGCTGGTAAAATGGGTTGTAGGTTTTTAGTTGTTAATACTTCTATGTTCCAATCTATATTTAGACTTAAAATTCTAAAATAAGCTAATTCATCATTAGTGTTATTATTACTTATTCTTTTGCCATCACTTGCATTTACTATTCTTAATGGTGCGTCTGGATTATTATCACAATACATTCTATGCAAGCCATTATCGTCTTTTTTAATTCTAAATCTATTTCTACTTGAAATTGTAGCTAAATCTGTACTTGATACATGTTTGCCATTATCTTGAAACAAATAACCAGCAGAATTTATTTCTAAAAACAGGTTTTCTCCTGCAGATGTAACAATGCCAGTAACTATTGCAAAAGCACCATCACTACCTGGTATTTCTAAAAAAGTATATCTGTATTTAAAATCCCAATCTTTTGTTCCCCAACCGGTTTTGTCATCTACATTTACTTCTCTACCATAAGTTCCAGAACCATTATAATCTACCCAACATGCATTATTGCTTGTTAAGTCGCCTTCTTTAACTATTTGCATGTAGTACTCTTGATCTTTTTTGAAACTAAAATCTTTGTCTCGAAGGTTTTCTAGTCCTTCAGCTTCTATTTCATAATTTGAAGGATTATTTTTAAATGAAATAACGGAAATCTCTTCTTTTTTTAATAAAGCATTGTTTTCGTCTTTGATTTCAACAGAAATTGGCACTCCAGAGGATAACTCTGATTGAGCATCTTCTGATAAATCGTTAATATCAAAAGATAATTGAGCAATATTAGTATCTGGATCTATATCTACAATTGAACTATAATCCCCAGTATTTGCAGTAACTGTAATTTCTGCTGTTTTTGGTTTATAATCTTTTTTTGCAATATCTCTTGCGCTTATACTTATACCCAAGCTACCAAGATATCTTTCTAGGTCGTCTTCTGATATTCCATCAGATTTATTTAGCTCGTTATTATTGTTGCCATTATTAGAATCAATAGAGTCGTCTTTACTACAAGAAATAATTATAGTAAATAAAAATAGCAAGATGTAAAACTTAGTAAATGTGTGTGTTGTTTTCATGACTAATTGTTTTGTGATTAAAAATTAGTTTTGTGTGACCTTGCGCTAAAAAAGGTCTGCAGCCCGGGAGCGCAAGACACCACAAAACGGTATGTCATTTTTTATGACAAAACAAACTTATTTCATGAGTTTTTAAAATGAAAATTTAATGGGTGGACAAAGGGGGGACAATCTTAAATTTTGAAAAGGACAAAAGGTAGACAAGCCTTGAAATGGTTAATATTTTATAGGTTTAGTACTAAATCTTGTAAAGATTCTTCAGTTGTTATATTTAATTTTTTACGTAATCTGTAACGCGCTTTTTTTATACCTTCTGATGAGATATTGAGAATATTCGCGATTTCTTTTGAAGATAAATTCATTTTTAATAAAGACATTAATCGTAATTCATTTGAAGTGACTTCCGGGAATTTCTGTTTCACATTGCTATTAAAATCTTTATGTACTTCTTGAAAATATTTACTGAAGCTTTTCCAGTTATTATCATCTTTTAAATCAAAATTAATAGTTCTAATAAGTTGCTGATAACCATTCTTATTATTTTCTGAACTATTAAATTCTTTGGCTTTTTGTTTTAAACCTTCTAATACTTCATTCTTTTTAGCAAGATGTAAAGCATGGGTTGTGAGCTCTTTCTTTTTAAATGCTAATTCTGCATCAACTTTTTCCTTTTCTAGTTTATTGCGTTTTATTTTTTGTCTAAAACCGTAAAAACCAAAGCATACAATACCTAAACTTAATAATAAACCACCGCCTAGTAATGTTTTTTGCAACTTGCTTACCTTAGCTTTTTGCTCTAAAAGATCAATTTCATTTTCTTGTAAAGTAATTTGTTGGTCTTTTATTTCTGTTTGATACTTTATTTCAAGCTCATTTATTTTATCAATACTTTGTCTCTTAAAAATACTATCTTTTAATTTAGCTTGGTATGACCTATTTATATATGCTTTTCTATAATCTCTCTTTCCAAAATATGCCCTAGATAAATTAAAGTAAACATCTATTAATAAGTGTCTATGTCCTATTTCTCGACCAATTTTTTTAGAGTCTTCTAGATATCCTATAGCATCATTGAATTTTTTTTGACGATTACTTATTACACCCAGATTATTTAATGAAACAGCAATTTTTGGCTTATCCTTAACAGCTTTCCCTAAATTTAATGCCTCTTTTAAATAGCGCTTTGCTAATTCAAGACTATCTAAAGATATATATAGGCTACCTAGATAATTATAGTTATGTGCTAATGAATTCTTATTTTTTAATACTTCATATATTTTAGAACTTTTTTTATAATACTTAAGAGCATTATCATAATCTTTTGCTTTTTTATAACTTAATCCAAAACTACCCCAAACTGATGCTAAACTTGCAGAATCGTTGCTTTTAATATATATATCTTCTAGCTTTTTGTTGTAAAAGTTTGATTTCTCGTAGTTCAATATTTTTCCATATAAAGTTACTAAAGATCGATAGCTAAAAGCTTTTTTGTTTTCTGCATAACCAAGTTCATCTTGTAGTTTCAAAGATTTCATGACGCTCTCAATAGATTTCTCAAATTTGCCAAGCCTTTCTTGAGTTCTACTAATATTATTATAAGCTACAGCAAGTTTTTTTTTGTTCTCTTTTTTAAGATAAATTGATACTATTTTTTTATCAAGCTCTTCAAGTTTTTTAAAATCAGATATCCGATAATAATAATCTCCTAGGTTGTCGTATAGCTTTAAAGTTTTAGATTCTTTAGTTTTGATTTCTTTTAAATTGTTAGAAATATAAGTTGCTGAATCTAAATACGTTTTTGATAAATCAGGGCTCTTCCTTAAAGTTTTTTTAAAAATTAAAATATAAGAGTCAAACTTTAGGCTATCGTGTAATGTCGGAATTACTTTTTGTATACTATCAATAGCTTTATCACTTTGTGCATTGGAAATTTGTGAAGAATAGACAATTAAAAATAAAATAAACATTCTCAATTTTAAATTTTTTTTATTGGTTTTTAAAATGAAACGCTTCATAATCCTTACTACTTGGTTTTTATAAAAGTACTTAATTTATTAATTGCAAGTTAAATAGGTTAATAAATAGTAGTAATGAATAGTATTAAAAAACCGATTTATTCATCAGTTAGTATTAAATTTACAATCCCTAAAAAGGAGGCTCTTTAATATTAAAAACGTAACACAAAATGCATAAAATAGATATTGAATTAGTAGAAATGACTATGGATGTCATGAAGTATACTATTGATAGAATCTCGTCTACAAACCCAAAAATTGGAAAACCAAAAAAAGCCGAAGAATTAAAAGCATTAGTAGGAGAAACTATTACTAAAGAAGGTATTGGTGGTGAAGTTGCTTTCAAAAAATGGAAGAGGCATTTAATGAAAACCAATGTGCCTATAGATCATCCAAGGCATTTAGCGTTTGTACCTGCCGCCCCAACAAGAGCCGCGATTATGTTTGATTTGGTTACGTCTGCGTCTAGTATTCATGGGGCCTATTGGATGGAAGGTGCCGGTGGCATTTTTTGTGAAAACGAAGCTATGAAATGGATAGTATCTTTAACTGGACTACCAAAAGGTGCTTTTGGTGTTTTTACTAGCGGAGGTACAGCAGCAAACCTATCTGCTATAGTGACTGCTCGCGAGCATTGGCGAGAAAATGATGCTTTTAAAGGTGAAAAAGGGTTAATCATTACTTCTATAGGAGCGCATTCTTCAATAAAGGCTATGGCAAAAGTTGCTGATGTAGATATTCTTTTAGTAGACACTGAAGATGTTATGCATGGTGAAGAATTAAAAAAAGCAATTGATAAGTTATCCGAGCACCAACGTAAACGTTTATTTGCGGTAGTGGGTACAGGAGGTACTACCAATGCAGGAATTATTGATGATTTAGAAGGCATTGCTTCAATTTGTAAAAAAGAAAACCTATGGTTTCATGTTGATGCTGCTTATGGTGGTGGCGCTTTGGCAGCAGATTCTGTAAGACATTTGTTTAATGGCATTGAGAGAGCAGATAGCATTACTGTCGATCCGCATAAATGGATGTTTTCACCTTACGATTGCGGTGCTGTAATTTATAAAAAACCAGAACTTGCTAAAAATGCCCATTCGCAACAAGGCTCATATTTAGACATTTTTAAGGATGATGGCGCACACGGTTTTAATCCAACAGATTATCAAATTCAGTTAACCCGTAGAGTTAGAGGGTTACCTTTGTGGTTTTCGTTAGCAACGCATGGAACAGATAGATATAAAGAAGCCGTTGAGCGTGGTATTGAATTAGCCCAAATTGCAGGTAGATTGATTAAAGAAAATCCTAATGTTGAATTAGTACGAGAGCCTAGTTTATCATGTGTGCTTTATAGAAGAATAGGATGGAAGCCTGAAGATTATACACATTGGACTTATGAAAATCATAAAAAAGGATTTGCTTTAGTAACACCAACCAAATGGAAAAAAGGCGATACTTTTGAAACAGTTTCACGTTTCTGTTTTATTAATCCAGATACCACAGAAAAAGACATCAAATTAATTTTGAATTCCATGGTATAAAAAAGTTTGAAAAATTGTTAATCCTATATTCGTCAATATAAAATCAATTCTTACTTTTGCGCATGCAACACGACAAGGTATTAATTTTAGACTTCGGATCGCAATACACACAACTTATTGCGCGTAGAGTTAGAGAACTTAACATATATTCCGAAATACACCCATTTAACAAAATTCCATCAACTATAGATGATTACAAGGCTGTGATTTTATCTGGTAGCCCATTTTCTGTAAGAGGAGAAGCCGCTTTACATCCAGATTTATCTGAGATAAGAGCTAAAAAACCACTTCTAGGTGTTTGCTATGGTGCACAATACTTAGCTCATTTTTCTGGAGGAGAAGTAGCACCATCAAATACTAGAGAGTACGGTCGGGCAAATTTATCTTTTATAAAAGAGGGTGAAGGATTTTTTGATAATGTATCTGTAGGAAGTCAAGTTTGGATGAGTCATAGCGATACTATTAAACAATTACCAACAAATGCTATTTTATTAGCTAGTACAAATGATGTTGAAAACGCAGCTTATAAAATTGATGGTGAGCAAACCTATGCTATTCAATTTCATCCAGAGGTTTACCATTCAACTGATGGAAAACAACTTTTAGAAAACTTTTTAGTTGATATTGCAGGTCTTACTCAAGATTGGACACCAGATTCTTTTGTTGAAGAAACAGTTGAAGCAATTCAAGAAAAAGTTGGAAATGATAAGGTGGTCCTTGGTCTTTCAGGTGGTGTAGATTCTACCGTAGCTGCAGTATTATTAAACAAAGCTATTGGCGAAAATCTATACTGTATTTTCGTTAATAATGGCTTGCTTCGAAAAAATGAATTCGAAAATGTCCTCAACCAATACGAGGGTATGGGGCTTAATGTAAAAGGTGTAGATGCTTCTCAACGATTTTTAGATGCCTTAAAAGGAATTGAAGACCCTGAGAAAAAACGTAAAGCCATTGGTAATGCTTTTATTGAAGTTTTTGATGATGAAGCTCATAAGCTTGAAGATGTTAAATGGTTAGCACAAGGCACTATTTACCCAGATGTTATAGAAAGTGTTTCTGCTACTGGCGGTCCTTCAGCAACCATTAAATCTCATCATAATGTAGGTGGTTTACCAGATTTTATGAAACTTAAAATTGTTGAGCCACTACGTGCTATTTTTAAAGATGAAGTAAGACGTGTTGGCGCTACTTTAGGTATTGATCCAGAGCTTTTGGGGCGTCATCCATTTCCGGGTCCTGGATTAGGAATTAGAATTTTGGGAGATATCACTGCTGAAAAAGTACGTATTCTTCAAGAGGTTGATGCTATTTTTATAAACGGATTAAAAGAATGGGGTTTATATGATAAAGTATGGCAAGCAGGAGCCATGTTATTACCAGTAAATAGCGTAGGTGTTATGGGAGACGAACGTACATACGAAAAATGTGTAGCACTTAGAGCAGTAGAAAGTACAGATGGTATGACTGCCGACTGGGTTAATTTACCTTATGAGTTCCTTCAAAAAACATCCAATGACATAATAAATAAAGTAAAAGGCGTTAATAGAGTAGTGTACGATATTAGTTCAAAACCACCTGCTACAATCGAGTGGGAATAATTTTAGTGACTCGTTAATTAATAGTGTGTCATAGATTATATTTGGATGTTCAAATATTTATAAACTATATTTATTGAAATAAGTTATCTGGTTTTTATTAAATGCTCGTATATAATTAAGTATGTTATAAAAATATTGTCAGGCTTTACATTATATCTTTTATTTTTGGCATACTATATGCAAATAGAAAAAAATAAAAGGATAAAATTTACCCTGAGCGATGTCTAAGGATGATATCTTTAACGTAATTAAAAAAATAGATTACATGAATAAACTTCTTTTCGTTTTATGTTTAATACTACTTTTTAGCTTTAACACAGTTAATGCTCAAAATTTCAGCACACATCAAGTTAAAAAAGGAGAAACTATTGAGGAGATAGCAAAACGCTATTATATTAGTGTTTCAGATATTTATGCATTAAACCCAGATGCAAAAGAAGAGTTAAAACCTAATACGGTTTTAATTATTCCAGTCTCTAAAGCTAAAAAGCCTATAATTACTATAGTTAAAGAGTTACAAGGATTTAAAAAGCATAAAACAAGAAGAAAAGAAACCTTATATAGCTTAGCTAAAAAATATAATATATCTGAAGAGGATATAAAAAAGTACAATAAATTTTTATATGCAAATCCGCTTAGAAAAGGAGACAGACTACAAATTCCAATATTTAAAATAACTGAAGAAATTGAGGAAGTAGAGCTTACCAAAACTTACACTGTTCAGCCCAAAGAAGGTAAATGGCGTATTGCATATAGATTTGGAATATCAGTTAAAGAGCTTGAAGAACTTAACCCAGAAATGGGCGATGTTTTACAAGACGGTCAAGAAATTTTAGTGCCAAATATTGATAATGATAAAGAGCAAATAGTTGACGAAAAATATAGCTATTATAAAGTATTACCAAAAGAAGGGTTTTACCGCTTAAAACTTAAATTAGGGCTAGAACAAACCGAAATAGAAGCATTAAATCCAGGATTAGCAGAAAGCGGATTAAAAGTAGGTATGATTTTAAAAATACCATTTTCAGAAGCCTTTTCAATTGAAGAATCAAACAAAATTAATTTAGCTGATAGTATTGTTGATTTTAATACCAAGCGTATTGCCATTATGCTACCTTTTAGATTAAATAGAGTAGATTTTAATGCTGTTGATGATACTAAGAAGAGTATAATAAAAGACCGTTATTTAAATGCATCTTTAGATTTCCATTCTGGTGTTTTGTTGGCAATAGATTCTTTGAAAAATTTAGGTATTTCTCTTAAAGTAGATGTTTATGATACTAAGAATGAAGTTGCAGAAGTATCAAAAATAATAGATGATAATGATTTTGAAACAGTAGATGTTGTAATAGGTCCGCTAACCTCAAATACTTTTGAGAAAGCTGCATCAAAATTAAGACGTTATAATGTCCCTGTTGTGTCTCCAATTGGTACTGATATAAAATTGTACGACAATGTATTTCAATCAAAACCATCAAATGATAGATTAAAAAGTACTTTAGTTAATTATGTGAAAGTTGATACTTTGTTAAATAATGTTATCATTATATCAGATTCTAAACACACCAATGTCTCAAATGATTTAAAGCGTGAATTCAATCATTCTACACAGGTGCGTTCCAGAAAAAACAAAAAAAGTGGAGAAGATGAATTTTTTGTTACAAAACAAGATATAGAAGATGTTTTAAAACCAGGAAAGAATATTGTGTTTTTAGAAACGAAAAACGAAGGTTTTGCATCTAATGTTACAAGTATTTTGGCATCATTAATTAAACAAGAAGATAAAAGCACAAAAATTGAAGCTGTAGAAATCACTTTAGTTACAACCAATATGAATAATGCTTTTACTAGTGACGAAGTATCTAACGATCACCTGTCAAAATTACAATTTCATTATGCAGCTACATCAAAATCGTATAATGAAACCGATGATAATGCTTTTGTAAAACGTTATAAAAATCTTTATAATACTACACCCAATAGTGCAGCAGTTAAAGGCTTCGATTTAACTATGGATGTTGTATTGCGTATAGTAACTTCAGAAGATTTGTTTATGTCTGTTAACAATGCACCACTAACAGAATATGTAGAAAACAAGTTTGCCTACAAAAAGAAACTTTTTGGTGGCTATTATAATGATACCGTATATTTAGTAAAGTATCAAGATTTAACTATTGTTGAGGTAAAACAATAAGCTTACAAGCTGAGCGTTTTATAATCATTATAATAATTGTTTATCTGTGGCAAAAGTACTCTTAATTTTGTGTTGCTTTTTTTGTGTTCAAGACGAACCAGTAATGTCTTGGAGCGAATCTTACAAGCTATCATGGGCAGATTTTAATGGAAAACCAAATCATGGAGTCAGTGCAGTAGCTATTACTGCTTCTGGTATTTCGTTTGGGTTTTCGGTAAGAGAAACAGATTCTAAAGTTATTAGTTTTACTGCGGAAGTGTTTTGTCATTTTTATCCAGAACAATCGTGGTATAAGCCAGATGTTGCCGATGCTCATGTTTTAGGACACGAGCAATTACACTTTGATATTACTGAACTGCATGCACGTAAATTTAGGCAACGAATAAGTCAACTTAAAGTATCAGACAACATTAAAAGGGAATTGCGAGAGCTTAATAAAGCGATAAATAAAGAATTGTCTCTTCTGCAAAATAAATATGATGCCGAAAGCAATTATTCTAGAAATTTTGAAAATCAAGCTAAATGGAAAACTTATATAGCAGCTGAACTTAAAAAGTTTTCAAAATATAAATCAGTAGAGTAATTGCATGATTCCCGATAAAAATTTTCTAATAAAATTAGCACATACTAAAATGCCTTTTGGCAAATATAAAGACCGTTATTTAATTGATTTACCAGAATATTATGTGGTTTGGTATAACAATAAAGGTTTTCCTAAAGGGAAATTAGGAGACATGCTTAAACAGGTTTACGAGCTTAAATTAAACGGACTTGAAGATTTAATACGAAATATTAAAAAACAGTACCCTAAGTAAATAATAATTAATCTGCTAAAACATCACAGAAAAAACCCAACGCTTTTATTTGATTAATAAAATCACTTTCATTTATATTAGTAGTAGCTTCAATCTTTAGTACATTATCTATATCTTCAATATCAATAGACCATTTTATAATGCTAGAATGACTATCAAAAAAGGGTTTTATATTTTTAACCTTTTTCTTGGTCTTAATGTCTGTTTTAAATATCAACAATTTTGAAGACGATTTATAATTATGATAAAAAAAATTAATCATTTGATTCGGCATCATTGGTCATACGTTCAATATATTTTTCATAAGCTACATTACCTTCTTCTTTCCAAAAATTGTCATAATGCTTCCATTTAGAAAACTCGCCTTTAGGCTCTTTTTTACATTTCGATTTTTTAGATGAGCTTTTGTCTCCAAAACCACTACAACCACCAAGCAATATTTTAAAGAGTATAAAAACTCCAACAGCTTCCCAAAATGTAAGTGTGGTAAGCCCGAATATCATAGGCATTAGCCAATTCCATAACCACATTATTATAAAGCCAAATAGTATAGCTAAACCAGTTATAAAAATGCCTCCAAAAATTATCATTCCTATAATTTCTCCTAGAGATTTTCCGCGAAATTTATGTTTAAAATAATTTGACATGTGTTTTTTTTTTAATTAATAATTTCTTTTTTATGTTTTAAATTTTTGTACAAAAGCGAAATGGCTCTATGCCTTCTTGACATTAGTGTCCCAACAGGAACTCCAGTTTCTAAAGCGATTTCCTTATAAGTGTAATTTTCAAAATCTACAGCTATTATAATATCACGATAATCTGGTTTAAGATTCAATATGGCTTTCTTTAATTCATCTTTCATCTGTTCTACATAATAATTATCAGATGTGTCATATAATAAGCTAGCAAACTCAATCAATTTAGCTTCACTTTGGCTTTCATGATTAATCGCTTTCTTGTTATTCGTTCTCATCACATCAATAATTTTATTTTTAATGGCGTAATACACAAAGCCCGCTACGTTATTAATTGGTGAATATCTATCAGCTCCAGAAAACAATTTTAATGCTACATCTTGTATAATATCTTCAGCATCTCGGTCTGCATTTGCTCTTATTTTAGAATTAACATAAGCCTTAAGCGAATGGTATTCTGTACCAAAAAAATCTTTGAGCTTTTTATTGTTTTCTGATTCTGAGTTCATTTAAAAGCCTTTTTGAATAGCTTTACAATTAGAAAGACGAGTTTTTTCGAATCTATTGCGTTTTTTTTAAGTTATTTTAAAAAGGAGACGAGTGAAAGAGAAAATTGTATCAAAATCTTTAATTATAAAATTCAAGAAGAGTTCATTAATAACTATTTTAATTTTGTAAATTTGCCTGCGTTTATAAGCGCAACATGACAACTACAACAAAATACATATTCGTAACAGGCGGTGTTACATCATCTCTTGGAAAAGGGATTATAGCTGCATCTTTGGCTAAACTGCTACAGGCTCAAGGCTATAGAGTAACTATTCAAAAGCTAGACCCATACATTAACGTAGACCCGGGAACATTAAATCCTTATGAGCATGGAGAATGCTATGTAACTGAAGATGGTGCAGAAACAGATTTAGATTTAGGACATTACGAGCGTTTTTTAAACGTACCAACAAGTCAAGCTAATAATGTTACTACTGGCCGTATTTATCAAAGTGTCATTCAAAAAGAGCGTAGAGGCGAATTTTTAGGTAAAACTGTACAAGTAGTTCCTCATATTACTGACGAAATAAAACATCGTGTTCAGCTTTTAGGGAAATCTGGCGATTATGATATTGTAATTACCGAAATTGGTGGAACAGTAGGTGATATTGAATCGTTACCATATATTGAAGCTGTACGTCAATTACGATGGGATTTAGGCGACAATAATGGTATTGTAATTCACTTAACATTAGTGCCATATTTATCTGCAGCTGGTGAATTAAAAACAAAACCAACCCAACATAGTGTAAAAACATTAATGGAAAGTGGTGTACAAGCTGATATTTTAGTTTGTAGAACAGAACGCGATTTACCAGAAGATTTACGTCGTAAATTAGCATTATTTTGTAATGTTCATGAGGAAGCTGTGATTCAATCTATTGATGCATCAACCATTTATGATGTACCTAATTTAATGCTAGAACAGGGTTTAGATAAAGTTGTACTTAAAAAACTAGCATTAAAAAGTACCACTCCAAATATAAATAAGTGGAATGAGTTTTTAACACGGCATAAAAATCCAAAGTCAGAAATAACCATTGGTTTAATAGGTAAGTATGTTGAGTTACAAGATTCGTATAAATCTATTTTAGAAGCCTTTATACATGCTGGTGCAGCAAACGAAGTAAAAGTAAAGATTGAGTCTATACATTCAGAATATATAAATAATGACAATGCTAAATTAAAACTATCGCATTTAGATGGTGTTTTGGTAGCTCCAGGTTTTGGCGAACGTGGTATTGAAGGGAAAATTGATGCAGTTAGATATGTGCGCGAAAATAATGTGCCATTTTTTGGTATTTGTTTAGGTATGCAAATGGCAGTAATAGAGTTTGCGCGCAATGTTTTAAATATAACTGATGCAGATTCTACCGAAATGAATGCCACTACCAAAAACCCTGTTATAGATTTAATGGAGGAACAAAAAAGTATTACTGATAAAGGTGGTACAATGCGTTTAGGTGCTTGGGCTTGTGATTTAAAAATAGGTAGTGCCGTTAGAGATATTTATAAGACAGAAACTATTAGTGAACGTCACAGACATCGTTACGAATTTAATAGTAATTATAAAACGCAAATAGAAGCTGCTGGTATGCTTGCTACAGGTTTAAATCCTGATACTGGTTTGGTAGAAATTGTTGAAATACCAGAACACCCATGGTTTGTTGGCGTGCAATATCACCCAGAATATAAAAGCACTGTTGCAAATCCGCACCCTTTATTCGTTGCATTTGTTAAAGCTGCATTGAATAATCATAAAAGAAAAAAAGGTGTCAGTATGGCACAAAATTAAAATTGGATAGCTTTTTGTTAATTCAGTAAACTATATAAAATCAATACTTTGTCATATTGATCGAAGGCGAAATATCTCAAGAAAGAGATTTTTCATTACAATCAAAATGACACCAACTAAAATATGGAAGAAAAGAAATTAGACATAAATTCAATTATAGGTTTTGTACTTATTTTTGGAATAATGATGTTTTGGCTATGGCAAAATGGACCAACACCAGAAGAAATAGAAGCTCAAGAAAAAGCAAAACAAGAACAAGTTGAAGCGGAAAAAAAGGCTGAAGCATCAGAACAAACTAAAGTAACTACTGCTGAAGATTATAACGCACCAGTAGTTTCAGATTCTCTTAAACAAATCGATCTACAAAATAAGTTAGGCGCTTTTGCTTACTCTGCTGCTAATACATCAGATAAAGAAACTCTTGTGGAAAGCGATTTGCTAGCCTTAAAATTCAATAATAAAGGAGGTTATCTTTCTGAAGTTAAATTAAAGAAATTTGTAGATTTCGATTCGGTTCCTATCTATATAATAAAAGATAATAACGCAGCTTTCAATATTAATTTTGGAACAACAGATAGCAGAATTCTTAATACCAAAGATTTATATTTTGAACCATCTGTAACTGAAAATGGTGATGTTACAGTTATTTCAATGAAACTGAAGGTGTCAGAAAGTGAATTTTTAGAATACCGTTACGAACTAAAGGAAGGTGATTATATGATGGATTTCACCATTCGTTCTCAGGGATTAAGCGACGTGATTAATAGCTCTCAAGCTGTAAATTTAGATTGGAATTTAAAAACATATCGTCACGCAAAAAGTATATCGTATTCAAACAGATATACAGATATTCACTATGAATATGAGGGAGATAAAGACGATTATACAGGAATGTCTGATTCTGATGAAGACGAAGAAGATGTATCTTGGATAGGCTATAAACAACACTTTTTTACGTCTATATTATTAGCAGATAAACCTTTTAAAACCGTTAATTTTAAAGTCAAAAATTTAGTAGAAGACGAAACAATTGATACGGTTTTTACCAAAGATTTTGCAACAAAGATGCCTTTAGAGCTACAAAGCGGAGAGTTTAATAGCTCTATGGATTGGTATTATGGACCAACTGATTATAAAATATTAAATAGTTACGATAGAAATTTAGATGAGATTGTACCATTGGGTTGGGGTATTTTTGGATGGATAAATCGTTATCTTTTTATTCCGTTATTTGGTTTTTTAAGCGGCTTTTTACCTTACGGAATAGCTATTATTGTTATGACGGTGTTGATAAAATTAGCCATGTCATTTGTGCAATACAAACAGTTTTTATCGCAAGCTAAATTGAAAATTCTAAAACCAGAATTAGATGCTATTCGTGAAAAGCATAAAAACAATAAAGCAAAAGCACAACAAGAAACTATGGCATTGCAAACTAAAGCAGGTGCAAGCCCAATGGCTGGTTGTATGCCAGCATTAATACAGTTGCCAGTGTTTTATGCGTTGTTCCAGTTTTTCCCCTCAGCATTCGATTTACGCCAAAAAAGTTTCCTTTGGGTAAAAGATTTATCATCATATGATACTATTTATGAGTTTCCAGCTGGTTGGAGCATTCCTTTTTATGGAAATCATGTAAGCTTATTTCCAATATTGGCATCAATCGCTATTTTCTTTTACATGCGTTTAACAACAGGACAGCAAGTAGCATCGCAACCAACACAAGAAGGGATGCCAGACATGAGTAAAATGATGAAGTATATGATGTACTTTTCTCCAATCATGATGTTGTTTTTCTTTAATAATTATGCATCTGGATTAAGTTTATATTATTTTATTTCTAACTTGATTAGTATTGGAATTATATTGGTGATTAAGAATTATATTCTTGATGAAGATAAAATTCATGCACAAATTCAAGAGAATAAAAAGAAACCTAAAAAACAAGGGCGTTTTCAGAAAAAAATGGCTGAAATGATGGAGCAAGCTGAAAAACAAAAACAGGCACAGCAAAAACGTAAATAGTAAAAATTCTGCCTCCCTGAGTGCAGTCGAATGATATTAGTTTTCAAAATAAAAAGCTGTCAATTATGTTTGGCAGCTTTTTTGTAATATACAATTTGAAATTATTTTTCGTTAGTATAATATAAATTTTTCAAAATGAAGCACATTTTTATTTTCTTGTTACCATTATTAACCTCACTAACTTTTGCCCAAAACATCAATCAATTTGATGCTAATGGCAAGCGCCATGGTATTTGGAAAAAAACATTTGATGGCACCAAAGTTTTAAGATACGAAGGCGAATTTTTACACGGTAAAGAAACAGGCTTATTTAAGTTTTATAAAAACATAAAAAAGAAAGCCGTTTTAACTGCGACTAAACAGTTTAATAAAACCGATAATATAGCTTATGTTACTTTTTTATCCTCTAGAGGAAAGCTTATTAGCGAAGGTAAAATGGATAGAAAAAAGTATATAGGTGAATGGAAGTATTACCAGAAGAGAAATGATAATTTATTGACTTTAGAAAATTATAACACCAAAGGCATATTAGAAGGAGAGCGTTTTGTGTATTATGAAAATGGTCAGATAGCTGAAAAACAATTTTATAAAAATGGCAAGTTAGATGGTGTTTCCGTTTGGTATTCGGAGAAGAATGTTGTTTTAAAAGAATTTATTTA
This sequence comes from uncultured Flaviramulus sp., assembly GCA_947501105.1. Lineage (GTDB taxonomy): Bacteria > Bacteroidota > Bacteroidia > Flavobacteriales > Flavobacteriaceae > Wocania_A. The sequence continues at coordinate 561,512 of CANMUP010000002.1, forward strand.
TGAGAACGGGGAATTGCATGGAGCTTCAAAATATTATAACCCAAAAGGAGAGTTAATTACAGAAGGGCAATATAAAAAAGGGAAGAAACATGGTATTTGGAAGTACTACGAAAATGGAGAATTAATTAATGAAAAAGATTTTACTTATAAACCTAAGTATATAAAAAAGAAACAATAGAAAAATTTATTTTAAGGATAGATATAAAGAATGGTAACTATTTATGTTGCCTTTTTTTATTTGTAAATTTGCCAAATGAAAAGAGTAATAATAGGGCTTTCTGGAGGTGTAGATTCTAGCGTCGCAGCTTATTTATTAAAAAAGCAAGGTTACGAGGTAATAGGGCTGTTTATGAAAAACTGGCATGACGACTCTGTGACTATCTCTAATGAATGTCCTTGGTTAGATGATAGTAATGATGCTATGTTGGTTGCTGAAAAATTAGGAATTCCGTTTCAAACGGTTGATTTAAGTGAGCAATACAAAGAGCGTATTGTAGATTATATGTTCAACGAATATGAAAAGGGTAGAACACCTAATCCAGATGTACTTTGTAATAGAGAGATTAAGTTTGATGTTTTTATGAAAATAGCTTTAGAACTGGGAGCAGATTATGTTGCTACTGGGCACTATTGCAGAAAAGAAACTATTAAAAAAGGAGATAAAGAAATCTATCAATTACTTTCTGGAGCTGATAATAATAAAGATCAGTCATATTTTTTATGTCAATTATCGCAAGAACAATTGGCAAAATCGTTATTTCCTATTGGTGAATTAACAAAACCAGAAGTTAGAGATATAGCCACTCAATTAGATTTAGTTACGGCCGAGAAAAAAGATTCTCAAGGGTTGTGTTTTATAGGTAAAGTAAAGCTACCTGATTTTCTTCAACAGCAATTAAAACCTAAAGAAGGTGTTATCGTTGAGGTTCCTAAAGAACAGGAAGTTTTTAATGAATCGATTCCAGAATTTCAATCTGAAGAAGACAAATTAAAATACTTATCTAGAAAAATCGATTATAAAATTGATGATGGTAAAATTGTTGGTAAACATCAAGGAGCGCATTATTTTACCAAAGGGCAACGTAAAGGGCTTGCTGTAGGTGGCACTATTGAGCCTTTATTTGTAATTGATACTGATGTTGATGAGAATGTAATTTACACAGGGCAAGGTAAAGAGCATCCTGGTTTATATAAAAAAGCATTGTTTGTTACAAATGAAGAGTTACATTGGATTCGTGAAGATTTAGCTTTAAAAGTTGACGAAACTATGCAAGTTAATGCTAGAATACGTTATCGTCAATCGCTTCAAAAAGCAACTTTGCATAAAGTAGACAGTGGATTGTATGTAGAGTTTGAAGAGTTCCAATCTGCAATAACTGAAGGACAATTTGTAGCTTGGTATATAAATGATGAGTTAATAGGTTCTGGTGTAATTTCGTAACTTGCCAATAAAACTTAATTATGGTAAAGAAATTATTAATCTTTAGTTTCCTAAGTTTCTATTTTTTTTCATTTGCTCAACAAGAAGATGCTTGGGTATATTTAACAGACAAACAAAATGTAGCAAGTTCTATTGCTAACCCAATAAATATTCTTACTCAAAAAGCCATAGATAGAAAAGCTAAACACAGTGTAGTAATTGATTCTAGAGATGTTCCTGTTAATGAATCTTATATTACTCTGTTAAAAAGCGCAACGGGCATTACAGTAATGGCTAAGTCTAAATGGTTTAATGCAGTACATGTTAGAGGAACAGAAACTAATATTAATAACTTACTTACAAATCCATCAATAACATTTATAGATCATATTGATTTTGCTGATAAAAGTTTAAACACTACTAAAACTACTAAAGAAAAAGCAGTATTTATAATAAAAGATAAATTTGAAGTTGAAAAAACATTTGTAGATTTTACTTATGGTAATACACAAAACCAAGTTGATATGATTAATGCTGATGATTTGCATGTTGCAGATTATACAGGTGATGGCGTTACGATTGCAGTACTCGATGCAGGATTTATAAATGTGAATACAATGGGAGCTTTCCAGCGAATTAGAGATGCAGGAGATTTGCTAGGAGGTTATGATTTTGTAAACCGAAATCCAAATGTTTATGCTAATACTTCCAGTTCACACGGCACTCAAGTTTTAAGTACTATGGCAGGTTATGTTTTAAATAATTATGTAGGTACAGCACCAGATGCATCGTATTATTTGTTTATAACCGAAGATAGTAACGATGAAAACCCTATTGAAGAAAGTTATTGGGTTGAAGCTGTAGAGCGAGCTGATAGTTTAGGTGTAGATTTAGTAAATACTTCTTTAGGGTATAAAGATTATACACCAAATTATCCAAGTTATAGTTATGCTTCAGCAGATATGGACGGGAACACTGCTTTTATTACTAAAGGAGCAAATATGGCTTTTGAAAAAGGATTGTTATTGGTTAATTCTGCTGGCAATGAGGGGAATTCTGGGGTTAGTGCTCCAGCTGATTCTCAATTTGTATTATCTATTGGTGCAGTAAATTCGTTAGGTAATTACGCATCATTTAGCTCTGTAGGTAGTGCTTTTCAGCCTTCTCAGAAACCAGATGTTGTAGCACAAGGACAGTCAGCTTCTGTAATAGACCCTAGTAACACTATCGGTAGTAATAATGGTACATCATTTAGCTCTCCTATTTTAGCAGGTGGTATTGCGTGTTTAATGCAGGCATTACCAAATAAAACTAATGCTGAAATTATGCAACTTGTTCGCGAATCGGGCTCTCAATTTAGTACTCCCGATTATCAACTAGGTTACGGCATTCCTAATTTAATGAGTGCACTTAGCACTGCATTATCTATTGATGATTTTGAAAAAACTAATACTATATCAATTTATCCTAATCCTGCTAAAGCCTTTGTTTATGTTAAAGTGCCTTTAAATAAAAATAAATTAACAATAACCTTTTTCAATGTTTTAGGAAAACGGGTTTTACAACGTTCAATTAGTGCCACTAATAACCAAATTGATGTTTCTTCATTATCAAAAGGTATTTATATTATCAATGTTAAATCCAAAAGCAAAGCGAAATCTTTTAAATTTATAAAGAATTAGATGCCAAACAGAATTACGGAATTATTCAACATAAAACATCCCATTATTCAAGCAGGAATGATTTGGAATAGTGGATGGAAATTAGCTTCAGCCTCAAGTAACGCAGGAGTTTTAGGACTTATAGGTGCAGGTAGTATGTATCCTGAAGTATTGAGAGAGCATATTCAAAAATGCAAAAAAGCAACTAGTAAACCTTTTGGGGTTAATGTACCCATGCTATACCCCAATATTCAAGAAATTATGGATATTATTGTTGAAGAAGGGGTGAATATTGTATTTACATCGGCGGGTAATCCAAAAACTTGGACCTCTTGGTTACAAGATAAAGGTATTACGGTTGTACATGTTGTGAGTAGTGTAAAGTTTGCATTAAAAGCGCAAGACGCTGGAGTAGATGCTATTGTTGCTGAAGGATTTGAAGCTGGTGGACATAACGGAAGGGACGAAACTACAACGCTTACGCTCATTCCTATGGTGAAAGAGCAGATAAAAATACCATTAATAGCAGCAGGCGGTATAGCCACAGGAAAAGCAATGTTAGCAACGATGGTTTTAGGAGCAGATGGTGTGCAAGTTGGGAGTCGGTTTGTAGCTAGTGAAGAAAGCTCGGCACATAAAGATTTTAAACAAGTGGTTGTTGATGCTAAAGAAGGCGATACGCAATTAACGTTAAAAGAATTAGCACCAGTACGATTAATTAAGAATAAGTTTTATAACGAACTTCAAGAGTTATATAAAATGGCACCAACACCAGAGCAATTAAAAACGTTATTAGGAAGAGCTCGAGCAAAACGTGGTATGTTTGAGGGCGATTTAGATGAAGGAGAGTTAGAGATTGGTCAAATTGCAGGATTAATTCACGATATTAAACCAGTAGCTCAAATTGTTGAAGATATGGTAAAAGAGTTTGAAGTAGCTAAACTTAAAGTGTCTAAATTATAAAACCTTTATACTTTAAAAAGTTTGTCATAAATAACATAAATATGTTTTTTGTATGGCGATACCATAAATATTGTTTGAGAACTAGTTTTGCCCCAAATAGCTAACTTTATAAAGTCTGCTTAATCCATTATCATATTTATTAAATTCATTTATGAGTTCATTAATTGATAAAGGTTTTTCAAGACTTGTTTTTGTGTTATCTAATTTACTAGTAAAATATAGAGTATTTGTTTTTACATCCACATATGGACAATAATCCATTTTAGTTGAATTTATTTTGTTACCTAAATTTTTTGCTTTCGTCCAACCTTCTTCAGTATTATAACTAATATATAAATCACCACTACCAAAACCGTCTTTCCTGTTGTAACAACCATAAATTAAGTAAGATTCATCGGGTGCAATAAAGGCATTGTATTCATATCCTTCAGAGTTAATAGCATTTGGTAATACTATAGGTTCAGTTAAACTACCATTAATATTTTTGCTCATATAAATATCATCTTTTCGTTTTAACTCAGGATTATCTCGTGTAAAATAAAAATTTCCGTTTGTAGAAATAGAAGGGTAAAATTCACCGTGTTCTGTATTTATTGGGCTTCCCATATTTATTGGCTCAGACCAATCGCTTTTTAAATCATTTCGTTTAACAAACCAAATATCAAAATCCTTAGGCTTATTAGTTGAATTATCTAAAGGTCTTGTTGATACGAAATAAAGCTTTAAACCATCATGAGAAAAGAAAGGCTCTAGATCGAAAAATCTGCCAGAGAATGATGCAATTTTTGGACGACTCCATTTATCATTTTCTTTAGTCACAGTAATAATGGCCGAAACATTTCCTATAACACTTTGCGCAGAGAACATAATTTCATCTCCATTAGGAGCAATTGCAATATCTCTTACATTAGGAAATTGTTTTGCGATATCTTCTAAAAAAGGAGTAACGGTTTGTTGAGAAAAGCTAAAAAAAGTATTGAGCAAAAAAAGGAATAATAATAAATGCTTCATGAAAATTAGTATTTATCACAAGGTACTAAATGCAATTATTCAAAATTCTAAATGTAATGTTAAAAGAATTTGTTTAAAAAAGATATCGATATTCTTGTAAAACTTTGGATAAAAATAAAAGGAGGAAATAAATTTCCTCCTTAAATATTGAAACTTGTAAGCTGTAATAATTTTTAATCCCTATAAAATAAAAAGCTAAATGTTTCTAAAATGCTATTTCTTAGTGAGAACGCTTTTTAAGCATGGCGAATGTATGAAAATGCTACAATAAAACGATGAAAAATTATATTGAGTTATTAACATTTAAATAATAATAACAAAATTGGTAAACAAGATGCATAAGTTTACTTTTGCACAATGCAATTTAAAGATTATACTAAAGAGTTTAAATACAATTGGCAACTAGCTGCTCCAGTAATGTTAGGTATGTTAGGGCATACCTTTGTGAGTTTTGTAGATAATATTATGGTTGGCCAGTTAGGAACTGCCGAACTTGCAGCAGTTTCTTTAGGAAATAGCTTTATGTTTATTGCAATGTCTTTGGGTATTGGTTTTTCTACAGCTATAACACCTTTAGTAGCCGAAGCTGATGCTGAAAAAAATTTTGCTAATGGCAAATCGTCTTTTAAACATGGCTTGTTTTTGTGTACTGTTTTAGGTGTATTGTTATTTTTAGTAGTATTTTTTGCTAAACCACTTATGTATTTAATGAAACAGCCTGTTGAGGTTGTAGAGTTAGCTATTCCTTATTTAGATTTAGTAGCATTTTCGTTAATTCCATTAATTGTTTTTCAAGCATTTAAACAATTTAGTGATGGGTTATCTATGACTAAATACCCTATGTATGCTACTGTTTTAGCAAATATTATAAATGTATTTTTAAATTATATTTTAATTTTTGGAAAATTTGGATTTCCTGAACTAGGTATTGTTGGAGCTGCCTATGGAACATTAATATCTCGATTTATAATGGTTTGGTATTTATGGTTTTTATTAAGAGGTAAAGAAAAATCTAAAGATTTTGTAACCAACATAAAGTTTTTTGTTCTTAATAAACTAATGCTTAAAAAAATTATAAACCTTGGAGCACCAAGTGCGATGCAAATGTTTTTTGAAGTTGCCATTTTTACAGCTGCAATATGGCTAAGCGGTTTATTAGGTAAAAACCCGCAAGCTGCAAATCAAATTGCATTAAACTTGTCTTCTATGACGTTTATGGTAGCTATGGGCTTAAGTGTAGCTTCCATGATAAGAGTTGGTAATCAAAAAGGGTTGAAAAAGTATTTTGAGCTACGTCGTATTGCATTTTCTTTATTTTTAATGGGAACCATACTCGCTGTTGGATTTGCTATTATTTTCTTTGCTTTTCATAATCATTTACCAAAACTATATGTGGATTTTGACGATGCAAAAAATCTAATTGATAATACCGAAGTTGTTTCAATTGCTTCTAAATTACTTATAGCTGCAGCGATTTTTCAAATAAGCGATAGTATTCAAGTAGTAGTTTTAGGTGCTTTACGCGGATTGCAAGATGTTAAAATACCAACTATTATTACGTTTGTATCCTATTGGTTGATAGGTTTTCCGATAAGTTGGTTTTTGGGTAAAGAAGAAGCTTACGGAAGTTTTGGTATTTGGTTAGGTTTGTTAGCAGGATTAACTACTGCCGCTATTTTATTATATATTAGATTTAATTATTTGACTAAAAAACTAATAATGACTAATGAATAATTTGACATTTCGAACGTAAGAGAGAAATCTCATCATTATATTTGTAAATAGAATTATTTGGACTTAAAAGCACAATTAAAATTATGACACTTCCAAAATTTATACTTGGCGATAACACAGACTACCCTAATGCTATTTTTGTAATTCATACTGAATTCCCAAGATTTATAATTAATCTTGAAGATGATGAAGTGGAATGGTTTGAGGATTTTGATGTAGAAGATCAAAAAGAATTAGAAACTGAAACTGAAAATGCTATAAAATTTGCTACCGAGTTTTATGATAGTGAAGTTGCTAAATATGAAGATTAAAATAGATAGTTATAAATGATAGATCAGCTTTTAGAATATGATACCGAACTGTTTTTATTTTTAAACAATTTAGGTTCGCCAACATGGGATACTTTATGGTTAATGATTACTAATAAATGGATATTTGGCAGTTTACTGGGAGTGTTTTTATTATTTATGTTTTATAAAAAATTTGGACTTAAGGCAGTACTTCTTTTAATGTTAGTTGCTGCTTTAATGATAACATTCACCGATCAAATAACTAATGTTTTTAAGCGAGGTTTCGAAAGGCCAAGACCTTGTGGAGAGGATGACTTAATAAATCAAATGCGTTTCATTGCCGTACGTTGTGGTAAGTATGGTTTCTTTTCTGGGCATTCTTCTAATTCTATGGCGGTAGCTATTTTTGGAGGCTTATTATTAAAATCATACTATAGAAGACTTATTTATGTTTTAATATTAATAAGTTTAATTGTTGCATATAGCCGTATTTATGTTGGTGTGCATTATCCATTAGACCTTGTTTGCGGATTAACTTTTGGGGCTTTTTCCGGATTTATATTTTATAAACTAGCAAACTATCTTTTAAATAGATATATAAAATCTTAGTGAACAAGATTTAACAAGTAGTAAGCGGCTGCAAAAGGAGTGGTTTTGTCGTTTTCTATTAAATGCAATTGTGTCGCCAATTCTTTTTTAATATCTGGCCTGTTAAAAAAATCAGATTTTAATTGCTCTTCAATAGTTTGAATGAGCCAAAACTTATTTTGCTCTTTTCTTTTATTGCTAAAATAATTATTTTGAGTAGTGGTTTCAATATACTCTAGTACAATATTCCATATAGTATCAATACCTTCATTTTGTAAAGCGCTACACAGGGTTACTTTTGGTTGCCAATTAGAATCTTTAGCTGGGTAGAGATGAAGCGCTCTATTAAATTCAACCTTTGCAAGTTTAGCACGTTTTAAATTATCACCATCTGCTTTATTAATTGCAATAGCATCTGCCATTTCAATTATACCACGTTTAATGCCTTGTAGTTCGTCTCCTGCTCCAGCTAACTTTAATAATAAAAAGAAATCTACCATACTATGTACAGTGGTTTCGCTTTGTCCAACACCAACAGTTTCAATAATAATAACATCAAAACCTGCAGCCTCGCATAAAATAATACTCTCTCTTGTTTTTCTTGCGACGCCACCAAGAGATTTACCAGAAGCTGACGGACGTATATATGCGTTCTCATCTTTTACGAGTTCCTCCATTCGGGTTTTATCTCCTAGAATACTGCCCTTTGTAAGTGAACTACTTGGGTCTATAGCTAAAACAGCAACGCGTTTCCCTACACTAGTTAAATGTTTGCCAAAAGTTTCTATAAAGGTGCTTTTTCCAACTCCAGGGACGCCAGTAATACCTATTCTAATAGATTTGTTAGCATATGGTAAACATTGTTTTATAATACTATTTGCAATATCTAAATGGTCTGCATTTTTGCTTTCTACTAAAGTGATAGCTCTACTTAAAGCTGTAATATCTTTTTTTAAGATAGAAGCAACCAAAGTTTTAGGGTTAATTTTAGCGTTACGTTTCTTTTTTATGTTTTTAATAGAAAGACTGTTAGTGATTTCTGATTGAGAAACACCTTCATTTTCTTTTAAAGCTGATTTTTTTTCTTTTGCCACGTAATTACTACTATTTTAATAATCTATTTAAGTGGAACTGCAACTTTTGTGTTATCCCAAGCCATAGTTAAAAATAGCTTATCTGTTGAGTTATCAAAAGCTATAGTAAACTGTTCTACGGTTGTGTTTAATTTTTCAATTGGAATATCAACATTTAGAACATCATAATTTGGATCCCAATATGGTATCATTTCATTGGTGACCCCCCAAGGGTATTGCTTAGAGTTAAATATTACTGTCCAAACACTATCCTTTGGTACGGTCCAAAGGGTGTATTTTCCTTTTGGTAAAGGCATTCCATTTACATCAAGTGTTTGATTTGTTTCAAATGTGGTAGCTTCGTTTGCTCCAGTTCGCCATACTTGATTAAAAGGTACTAAAGCTCCAAAAACTTCACGATCTTTTTTAGATGGCCTGTTATAAAACACTTCAAGTTTTAAATCATTTAATTTAAATTCTACGGTATCTTTAGGACTCAATCGAGGAGCAAAAATGTTCTCGACAAAAAAAGAATATAAAAATAAGCCTAACGCTACAAATGATAGTAGGAATAAAACGCGTTTTAAAAAAGTGTTCATAAAGTGGTATTTATTAGGAGATAAAGATACTTTAAAAAGTAATAATTAATAAAATTGAAACGTACATTTATTTAGCTTTGTTGTGTAGTTGTTTTTTTTGAGTGAAAGAAAACAATTAATAATTAACTAATGAGGACAGAAAGGACGATTGAATGCACTCTATATTGACAGATAACCCCGCGTTAGGGATAGTAGCGGCATCCTTTTTTGAGGTACGAGAAAAAGATATAGCGGATAGCCCGACCGTAAGGGAACGCCCAAATATTTATTGTTTTGAAAAAATAATTTATTTTTTTGCAACACTACACTTTTTTTGTCGTCTTTTAAAAAGAACTAACTTAAACCAAAAGTAGACCAAGCATGTTTCAAGTTGACATTATTGAACAATGTAAACAAAACAATCGCAAAGCACAATTGCAGTTATACAACCAGTACTGCGACGGGATGTATATTGTTGCCAACCGATTTTTAAAAGATGCTAGTGATGCCGAAGATGTGGTGCAGGAAGCCTTTATAAAGGCCTTTTCTAAACTGCATCAATATAAAGCTGAAGTTACTTTTGGAGCATGGTTAAAACGTATTGTTATTAATAAAAGTATCGATTTCTTAAAATCTAAAAAACAAAGACTTGTTGAATTGGAAGAGGTGCACCTAAAGGTTATTGATACTGAAAATGATGACAAATGGTTGGTAGAAGATGCTATTACATTAAATGATGTAAAAAGCGCCATTAATAATTTACCAGATAAATATCAATATGTGGTGATGTTATATTTAATTGAAGGTTACGACCATCAAGAAATTTCAGAGATTTTAAGTATTTCTGAAGTCGCATCGCGTACACAATTATCGAGAGGTAAAGCAAAATTGCAAGAACAGTTAACACTTAAAAGAAATGGCACGAGATATTAGAGAGTTATTTAAGGATGATAAAGTATCAAACGAAAAGATGCCAAAAAATCATCAAGATAGATTTCTTGAAAAACTGGAAAAAGCATTTCCTGAAAAGCGAAAAACTAAATTCCATTGGATGCAAATTGCAGCTAGTGTAGTGATGCTTTTGGGGATGAGTTTTGGAGCTTACCATTATTTTCAGCCAGAAAAACCTGTTGTAGTTGCAACAACCAATCCTGTTGAAACTAAAACGTTGGGTGATGTATCGCCTGGTTTAAAAAAGGTTGAAGATTATTATTTGGCAAGTATAAATTCAGAGTTATCTAAAATGGAATATACGCCAGAAACCAAAGATGTTTTTGATGGGTATTTATTACAGCTAAATGAACTGGATAAAGAATATAAACGCTTATCGTTAGAACTAACTGAATCTGGACCAAGTGAATTAACAGTAAATGCATTAATTGACAATTTAAAATTTCGTTTAAATCTTTTGTATCGCTTGCGATCGCAATTAAAAGATTTAAATACTTCTGAAGATAATCTAGAGGAAGTAAAACAATCCATCTAAAAATCAAAAAATGAACAAGACAATTATAAAATTAAAACTAGTGGTTTTAGGGTTTTTAATATCGGGCAGTTTATTTGCTCAACAAAAACTTACTAAAGTATCACAGTCTATTAAAGTAGACAAAGATGTTACAATCGATTTAAATACAAGCCATTGTAATATTGTAATCGACACCTGGAATAAGGGAACAATAGAGATTGAAGCTTACATTGAAGGCGAAGAGTTAAACAAAGAAGAACTACAAGAAGCCCTAAAAGATTGGGATGTAAATGTTGAGGGTTCGAAAGACGTGGTTTCAATATCTACAAGCGGAAATTCGCAATCAGTTTGGGCTTACAGTACTCATGGAGATAACGAGGCTGTACATGCTGTATTAAAAGAATTAAAGTTTGAATTAGCAGATTTGCAAGAGATGAATTTTAATTTTGAGATGCCCGACATGCCAGAGATGCCTGAAATGCCAGAGATGCCAGAGTTACCAGAATTACCCGAAGGCATTAACAATGTCCATTTTGATTATAAAGCGTATAAAAAAGATGGAGAAAAATATTTAGAAGAATATTCTAAGAAATTTGAATCACTTTACGGTAAGGATTACGCAAAAAAAATGGAAGCTTGGGGCGAGAAATTTGGTAAAGAATGGGGAGAGAAATACGGCAAGCAAATGGAAGAATGGGCTAAAAAATTTGAAGGAAAATGGAATAATGAAGAGTACGCCAAAAAAATGGAAGCTTGGGGCAAACGTTTTGCAGAACGAATGGAAGCGCAATCTGAACGAAAGGAAGCACAAGCTGAACGAATAGAAGCGCAAGCTGAACGAATGGAAGCACATAAGGAACGCCTAGAAGCCCAAGCAAAAGCACATAAAGAACATGCTAAAGAGCGTAAAGAAGCTATCAAGGAACGTGCAGAGGCACTTAAAAAGCATGCTAAAGAACGCAAGAAATTATCAAACGAACGACGTGTTTTAATTGAAAAATTGGTTCATAAAAAATCGCATTCTAAGGTTAAAAAAACGATTAAAATTAAAATGCCAAAAGGTGCTAAATTAAAGGTTAATGTAAGACATGGTGAAATAGAATTTGCTGCTAATATTGATAACTTAAAAGCAGACTTATCGTATACTAAATTTACAGCACATAGCATTAATGGGAGTTCTACTTCCATTAATGCTTCTTATTCGCCAGTTTATGTTACCCATTGGAATTTAGGAGAATTAAACTTAAGATATGTTGAGGTTGCTGAATTAAATAATGTAAAACAGATGGTTTTAAACTCTAATTCATCAAATATCGAGATAAAAAACCTAATTGGTAGTGCTATTATTGACGGAAGTATCGGCGATCTTAAAATTTTAAAAATTGATGATGCTTTTAATAATCTAAATGTTATTCTTCAAAATAGTGATGCTGTTATAACGCTTCCAAAAGTTGATTATAATTTACAGTACAAAGGTACACGTACACGTTTTAAACACCCAGATAAACCTACAGAAGATAACATTTCTTCATTTACTACTAATAATCCAGATGTTATAAAAAATATTGTTGTAAATGCAAAGTACAGCAATGTGGTTATGCAGTAGTTTTTTTTCTTCACTTAGTGGTTATCAGTTTTTTTGTTTGAAACTGATTTTGCCAAACTCAATAAATAAAAAAATTTGGAATCTTATCTTTTGAGTGTATAATTTTTTTATTTATGTAAAAAGGTTAAGATAAAATATTTAAAAGAAATTTAATTCTTAACCCAAATTCCAGACTTTTCTCCAATATTTTTCTTTTTTTTAAACTGAATTGGGATTGCCATATCATAATTCCTAACTACGAAATGCAAGTGAGGTTTAGTGGTGTAGCCTGTAAAACCAGAAATTCCAATGGGTTGACCAGCTTCAACATAATCGTTTACTTTCACAAGAGTTCCATCCTTATCTAAATGTACATAATATGCAAAAGTGCCATCATCGTGCATTATGATGATTTGATTTGCTTTAGATTTAAAACTTTTACCTCCATGTTTCATAAAATGAGATACTGCTAGTACCACATAACCACTTCTAGCAGCAACAATTGTATCGCCAATGGGCATTTTAAAATCTACTGCGTAACGTGATTGACCAGAACTGTGAGTAAATTTACCATTAAACCCTTGCATGATTTTATAGCGTTTCTTTTTTTGAAACGGTAATTCATATAAATGGTCTTTAATAGAATCTTTGTTTAATTTTTTTCCAAAAGTATATGATACATCAATATAATCTCTAGTTTTAAATGTGGTATCATTTTCGAAAAGGTGTTTTGGAATATTTATAACATTAACTAAAGAATCTTGCGGATTACAAAATGTCTCCCCTTCTTTTATAAAAAACTCAAGATGTTTTATTTTTTTAATCTTTAAGAAGAGAGGCGCATACGTTTTGTTAACAAAATTATAAGTAGTTGCTGTATCACTCTTTGTTTTAGAAAACGTAATGTCCTGACTATACCCTTCAAAAAAAGAAAGCATAGTCAGGAACATAAATATAAAACGTTTCAAAATTTAATCTTCTACCAAAACCCATTCGCCTTTGGCAATTAAAGGTTCAGCTTGTTTATATTTTAAAGTTTTGTTTTCGCCATTCATAACATGTTTGATAGTAACACGATCGTTACGCCCAATTTTTGGTCTGTCGCGTACAATGGTTTCAACCACTTCTTGTTGGCGTTGTGTATTTCCTGCAGCTCTGTTTTGTGCAGAACGCTCATCTAAATTAGGAATCTCGTCTTTCTGAATGTTTAATTTTTCCTTCTTACGAGCTCTAGCTTCTTGAATGGTATTTTGTGTTTCTTGAGGTAATTCACCTTTAAATAAGAATGAAATTACATCTTTATTCACTTGATCAATCATAGCTTTAAACAACTCAAAAGCTTCGAATTTATAAATCAATAACGGATCCTTTTGCTCGTGTACAGCTAGTTGTACCGATTGTTTTAGCTCATCCATTTTACGTAAATGGGTTTTCCAAGCATCATCAATAATGGCAAGTGTAATATTTTTTTCAAAATCGGTGATTAATTGTTTTCCGCCAGATTCGTATGCCTTTTCAAGATCGGTAACTACATTTAAACTTTTTACACCATCAGTAAATGGTACAACAATACGTTTAAATTTATCACGTTGGGTTTCATATACATTTTTAATAACAGGAAAAGCAATATCTGCATTACGAGACATTTTTTCTTTGTAATTATCAAATGCAGCATTGTATATTTTAGAGGTGATTTCTTGTGCAGAAAGTTTTCCAAATTCATCTTCAGTAATTGGAGAACCCATTGAGAAATAACGAATCAATTCAAATTCGAAGTTCTTATAATCATTTGCTCCTTTATTAGTTTCAGCAATACCTTCCGAAGTATCAAAAATCATATTAGCTAAATCAACACGTAAACGCTCACCAAATAAAGCATGGTGACGACGCTTGTAAACAACTTCACGTTGCGCATTCATTACATCATCATATTCTAATAATCGCTTACGTACACCAAAGTTGTTTTCTTCAACTTTTTTCTGAGCACGTTCAATAGATTTTGAAATCATAGAATGCTGAATAACTTCGCCTTCTTTTAATCCCATTTTATCCATCATCTTCGCAATACGCTCACTACCAAATAAACGCATTAAGTTATCGTCTAACGATACGTAAAACTGAGAACTACCAACATCTCCTTGACGACCAGCACGACCACGTAATTGCCTGTCTACACGACGCGAATCATGACGCTCTGTACCAACAATGGCTAAACCACCTGCAGCTTTAACTTCGTCTGATAGTTTAATATCGGTACCACGACCAGCCATATTTGTTGCAATGGTTACTTGACCAGTTCTACCGGCCTCGTCAACTATTTCTGCTTCTTTTTTGTGTTGTTTTGCATTTAATACGTTGTGAGGTATTTTACGAATACTCAACATTTTACCAAGTAATTCAGATATTTCAACAGATGTTGTACCAATTAAAACCGGACGACCAGCTTCTGATAGTTGTGTAACATCATCAATAACCGCATTGTATTTTTCTCGCTTGGTTTTATAAACTAAATCTTCTCTGTCATCTCTTGCAATAGGTCTGTTTGTTGGTATTTCAACAACATCTAATTTGTAAATTTCCCAAAATTCACCAGCTTCTGTTACTGCAGTACCCGTCATACCCGAAAGTTTACGATACATTCTAAAGTAATTTTGAAGGGTTACTGTAGCAAAAGTTTGGGTGGCATCCTCAATTTTCACATTTTCTTTAGCCTCAATCGCTTGGTGTAATCCGTCAGAGTAACGACGACCATCCATAATACGACCTGTTTGCTCATCAACAATCATTACTTTATTTTCCATCACCACATATTGTGTGTCTTTTTCAAATAAAGCATATGCTTTTAATAATTGATTTAAAGTATGAATACGCTCAGATTTTACACCAAAATCTTTAAATAATTCTTCTTTAAGATTTGCCTCTTCTTCAACTGGAAGTTCTTGATTTTCAATTTTAGCAACTTCAAGTCCAATTTCTGGAAGTATAAAGAAATCAGGGTTATCTTTTCCAGATATGTATTCTATACCTTTATCGGTAAGTTCTATTTGATTGTTTTTTTCTTCAATAACATAGTACAATTCTGCATCAACCTTTGGCATTTCACGGTTATTGTCTTGCATGTAAAAGTTCTCCGTTTTTTGAAGCAGTAGTTTTACACCTTCTTCAGATAAAAACTTAATAAGCGCTTTATTTTTAGGAATACCGCGATATACGCGTAGCAATTGAAAACCACCTTCTTTTGTTTCTCCTTCCTTGATAAGTTTTTTTGCCTCTGCTAAAACACCAGTCAAGTATTTGCGTTGTACCGAAACAATATCATCAACTTTTGGTTTCAGTTCGTTAAATTCATGGTGATCTCCTTTAGGAATTGGTCCAGAAATAATCAATGGTGTACGTGCATCATCAACTAAAACAGAATCGACCTCATCTACAATTGCATAATGATGCGGGCGTTGTACCAAATCATCTGGTGAATGCGCCATATTATCACGTAAATAATCAAAACCAAATTCGTTATTTGTACCGTAGGTAATATCAGCGTTATAAGCTTTTATACGCGCTTCAGAGTTTGGTTGATGATAATCAATACAATCTACACTCAAGCCATGAAATTCAAAAATAGGAGCCATCCACGCACTATCACGTTTCGCTAAGTAATCGTTTACTGTAACTAAGTGAACACCGCGACCAGTTAGCGCATTTAAATAAACAGGAAGCGTAGCAACCAGTGTTTTACCTTCTCCTGTTTGCATTTCTGCAATTTTACCTTGGTGCATAGCAACACCACCAATAAGTTGCACATCGTAATGCACCATATCCCACGTAATTGGTTTTCCAGCAGCATCCCAAGAGTTTGCCCAAGTGGCATTGTCACCATCAAGTGTTATATACGTTTTGTCTCCAGATAAACTTCTGTCAAACTCATTAGCTGTAACAGTAATATTTGTATTGTTTACAAAACGCTTTGCAGTTTCTTTAACCACAGCAAAAGCTTCGGGTAAGATGTCGTTTAATGTTTCTTCAACTGCCTCATAAGATTCATCTTCAATTTTATCAACTTCTTGATAAATATCTTCGCGTCTGTCAATGTCTTCAGTGGCTTCAGCTTCTTCTAAAAGCGTATCTTTTCTTTCATTAAATGGTTTACGCGTTTCGGCAATCTTAGCTTTAAACTCAATAGTTTTACCTCTTAATTCGTCATGCGACAAAGCTTCTATAGCAGCTTCAAAGGTTTTAACTTTATCTACTATGGGCATTAAAGCTTTTACGTCTTGTTTCGATTTGTCTCCAACAAATACTTTTAGTACAGAATTTAAAAAACTCATGTGTGTATATTTTATGTTTGTCTAGGGTTTTCCTAGTTGTTTTTATTTAATTTTAAGCTTTCAGAAAAGCATTCAAAGATACATTTTGTTTAAAGATTAGGACAAAAAAAAAGCCTCAAATCGAGACTTTTTAACTATTCTTTATGCTTTATTAATATTCATCCTCATTCCAGAGGTAATCTTCGTCTGTTGGATAATCTGACCAAATTTCTTCAATCGAATCATACGAATCGCCTTCGTCCTCAATCGATTGTAAATTCTCAACAACTTCTAACGGTGCGCCAGTTCTAATAGCGTAATCTATTAATTCGTCTTTGGTTGCTGGCCAAGGTGCATCACTTAAATATGATGCTAATTCTAAAGTCCAATACATTTTTTATGCGTTTAATTTTTTGCAAAAATAAATTTTTAGTTTAAACAGACAAGAAAAAAATGAATTATTTAATCATTAATTTTAAGAACGTATTCTTTTGTACTCTAAACACTTGCAAATTTATTGTTGCTGTGTTAATAATATTAGCAACTTTTTGTGGATCATATTTTGGGCGTTACCTTAATAAAGGTCGGGCTTTCCGCTATATCTTTTTAAAACGTTATTGTTAAAACTAAGCATAAGGCAATCAGCCAAATCAAAGTAATCACAATTTTTTATTTCATTTAAGTTTTAAAAAGGATGCCGCTGCAATCCCTAACGCAAAACTACAATTCCATAAAACACATTAGTGTTTCTCAGTCATTATAAAAATTTCTTCAAAACTTAATGTTTTTCAGGAATCCACTTAATTTCATTTGCTTGTAAATCGTAAGACAACTTTCGTGCCAATACAAAAAGATAGTCAGAAAGGCGGTTTAAGTACGTTAAAGCATTGGCTTCAAAAGGTTCTAAATCGTTAAGTGCAGATGCTAAACGTTCAGCTCTACGGCATACACAACGGGCTATGTGACAGAATGACACGGTTTGATGACCACCAGGTAGTACAAAATGAGTCATTGGAGGCAAAGCGTCGTTCATAGTGTCCATTTCTTGTTCTAAACGTTCAATATTTTCAGAAGAAATCTTTTCAATGTTTAAACGCTCTTTACCATTTTTTAAAACCGCTTTTTCAGGATCGGTTGCTAAAATAGCTCCAACGGTAAATAATCTATCTTGAATATGAATCAATATATCTTTATAATGCTGATTAATATCTTGATCTCGAATTAAACCTAAATGCGAGTTTAATTCATCAACCGTTCCATAGCTTTCAATACGAATATGATGTTTTGGTACACGTGTGCCACCAAATAATGCTGTGGTGCCTTTGTCTCCTGTTTTTGTGTAAATCTTCATATCACGAAGTTAAAAGTAAATATGCAAAGAGCAAAAGAGTTTGAAAAGAAATTAATTTTGCTTTCTATTGTTTAAATAAACAAACAAGTAACCAATAATCAACCCTATAATAACCCATCCTAATGGTAACATGTTTTTATATTCTAATAATAAAATGCTCTTTCACTTGTTCTTTCCTAAAAAAAACAAACCCCCAGAAAAAAGTATCAATAGTTACGGTTACTTTTGGGTGTTGTTTAATAGCTTCCCAAGCTTCTGTCATACCTTTTGACCAATATATATCGTCAAAAATAAAAACAGAATTGTTATGTGTGGTTTCGAGTAAAGTTTCGAAATAATTTAAAGTGGCTTCTTTTTGATGATTACCATCAAAGAAAATAAAATCGTAATTATTTGATGTTAACTCTTTAGTAGCAACATCAAAATTACCAGTAACTACATTGATATTTTGCAGCTTATGTTTTTTAAAAGTCTCTTTTGAAAATTCAGAAATATTAGGGCAACCTTCAACAGTTGTAATGTTCGTTTTTGGGTTTGCTATATGCATCGCTTGTGTTGCAATACCTAATGATGTGCCTAATTCTAAAATATTTTTAAACTCAAAATAGCTAACAAGTCTATATAAAAGCTTTGCTCTCTTGTAAGTTGTACCAGCATTTTTTGCCATTTGAGAAATGCTTCTTTGGTTTTGTTTTAAAACATGAGAGCCAACACCCAAATCGGTAACCGAAACTTTAGTTTTGTTTTTTAAAAGTGCTTTTTTGTAGTTTAAAATACTTTTATAACCATCATAATTTGTTTTATCATAAAAGCACTTAGTAACCAAATTATATACAAAAGGGGAGTGTACACCGTGTTGGTTGGTAGATTTTAATAGAAATTTTATGTATTGGATAATTTGATACACTTATTATTCTTCTAACTTAGCCGATAACTCAAACCAACGTTCTTCTTTTGCTTCAATAGTTTCTATAATCACTTGTAGTTCTTCAGACAGTTTGTTAATTACGTCTTGAGACAAATCTGGATTATTAAATTTATTTTCTAATTCTTTTTTATCAAAAGCCAATGATTTTAATTTGCTTTCAACGTTTTTAAGTTCTTTTTCTTCGTTAAATGATAATTTGGAGGTTTCGTTTTGTTTTCGTGAGGTATTATCTTTTTTAACTTCTGTTGCATTTGAAATTACAGGTTGACTATCTTCATAAATGCGATAGTCTGTATAATTACCAGGAAAATCTTCAATTACGCCATCACCTTTAAAAACAAAAAGATGATCGACAACTTTATCCATAAAATAGCGATCATGAGACACAACAATGACACACCCAGGGAAATCTAAAAGAAAGCTTTCTAGCACATTTAGTGTAACAATATCTAAATCATTCGTTGGTTCATCTAGAATTAAAAAGTTTGGATTCTGAATTAAAACTGTACACAAATATAAACGCTTACGTTCGCCACCACTTAGTTTTTCAACAAAATCGTATTGTTTTTTTCTACTAAATAAAAAGCGCTCTAAAAGTTGTTGCGCACTAATTTGACGTCCTTTTTTTAGAGGAATATAATCACCAAATTCTCGAATAACGTCAATAACTTTTTGTTCTGGCTTAATACGTATTCCGTCTTGAGTATAATAACCAAACTTAACTGTATCACCTTTTATAACTTTACCAGAATCGGGTTGTGCAGTTTGAGTTAAAATATTCAAAAAAGTAGTTTTTCCTGTACCATTTTTTCCAATAATACCAGCGCGTTCTCCTTTTTGAAAAGTATATTCAAATTTATTAAGTATGGTTTTGTCTTTAAACGCTTTTGATACTTTATGAAACTCTAAAATTTTACTTCCAAGGCGTTCCATATTAAGTTCTAACTGGACTTCGTGGTCGTTTCGTCGTTGATGTGCTTTATGTTTTATATCTGCAAAATCATCAATACGAGATTTCGATTTTGTAGTTCTAGCTTTTGGTTGCCTACGCATCCAAGCTAATTCTTTTTTAAAGAGTTGTTTAGCTTTGCCTGTTTCAACAGCTTGTTGTTCTATTCTTGCATCGCGCTTTTCAAGATAATAAGAGTAATTACCTTTATAGCTGTGTAATTTACCTTCGTCTAATTCTATAATTTCATTGCAAACACGCTCTAAAAAATAACGATCATGTGTTACCATAAATAGTGTTATGTTTTCTTTTGCAAAAAAGGCTTCTAACCATTCAATCATTTCTAAATCTAAATGGTTGGTAGGTTCATCTAAAATCAATAAATCTGGTTTATTAATTAATGCGTTGGCTAATGCGAGACGCTTTTTTTGTCCTCCAGAAAGTATGTTTACTTTTTGATCTAAATCTTCAAGTTTTAATTTGAAAAGAATTTGTTTGTATAGTGTTTCGAAATCCCAAGCTTCATGCTGTTCCATGGCATCAAAGGCGGTTTGATATGCTTCAGAATCATTTGGGTTTAAAAGCGCCTTTTCGTAGTTAGAAATAATTTTTAAAATAGGACTATCGCTTGCAAAAATAGTTTCTTCAATAGTTAAGGCTTCATCAAATTTCGGGTCTTGTGAAAGGAATGAAACCTTTATGTCTTTTCTGTAAATAACATTTCCAGAATCTGATTGATCATCTCCAGAAAGGATATTTAAAATTGAAGTTTTACCTGTTCCGTTTTTTGCAACGAATGCTATTTTTTGGTCTTTATGTATACTGAAAGAAATGTCTTGAAAAAGCGTTAATTCTCCGTAAGACTTCGATATGTTTTCAACTGTTAAATAATTCAACTGATATTTTTTCTACAAATAACGGATAAAAAACCAAAAAAGCCGTTATAAGTTTTATTGTTCAAGACGAAAACTTATATTTGTGATAAATCAATGTGCCTCAATATGAAGAGATGTTTTTTAGTAGCTTTAATAATTATAAATGCCGCAATGGTATCTTGCATTCCTTATAAAGACACGATTTATCTTCAAAATAAAAGCACCGCTACCGACTCTACTCAAGTTATAGTTGAAAAGCAAAAACCTTATCGTGTTCAAATTAATGATATTCTAAATATTAGAATTAAGGCTGCAAAACAAGAAACAGTAAAGATTTTTAATCCTATTGGAGAGGGCGATTTAAATGCAAGTAGTGAAGAACGGGCATATTTTGATGGCTTTACTGTTGATTTACATGGTAATATACTTATGCCAAAATTAGGAGAAATTAACGTGCTAGGTTTTACTACAGATGAGATAAAACAAACTATTGAAAAAAAATTATTAGAAACCGAGTATAAAGCTGCTAATGATATTTTTGTAACTGTAAAACTTACAGGGCTGCAATATACCACAACAGGCGAGATAGGTAGCACAGGTACTAAAACCATTTTTAAAGAGCGTGTTAATATTTTTGAAGCGATTGCTAATTCTGGTGATATACCTGATACAGGAGATAAAAAAGATGTGTTAATTGTTAGACAATTTCCGCAAGGGCAAAAAATATTTCATGTCGATTTAACTGATGCAAACGTTATGAATTCTCCATATTATTATATTCAACCCAACGATATGATTTATGTTAAACCCTTGAAACAAAAATCTTGGGGAACAGGAACTACCGCTATTCAAAACATTGGGGCTATAGCTACGGTTTTATCATTAATTACTACAACTATTTTGCTTTTAGATAGAATATAGCCATGGCTTACGACGACTTAGAAGATATTGATTATTCAGAGCAAAAAGGCTTTAATTTTGATTTAAGAGGCTTTCTTTTTAAATTATTAAAGTTCTGGAAATTATTTTTGATTTGTATTGCTATAGGTTTGTTTATAGCACACTCTCTCAATGTTAGAAAGCAGAATATTTATAGGTTAAGCTCTTTGGTGTCTTTAGAGAATGATCAAAACCCGTTTTTTACTGCCAATACAAGTATTTCGTTTAATTGGGGAGGCGTTTCTGGTAAAGTGGGTAAAACTATTATTGCTTTAAAAACAAGAAACCATAATGAAAGAGTTGTTGATTCTTTGCAATTTTATATTCAATATTTAAAAGAAGGAAAGTACAGAAAAGAAGACATTTATAAAAAAGCACCTTTCTATATTGAAATAGATAAGTCTAAAGGCCAGCTGTTAAGAAAACCAATAGGTGTAAAGTTTCTTAACAATACGCAATATGAACTTTTTATAGATTTTGAAAACGATGAAGCTAGCACACAAAAATATAGCGATAAATCAATAGAAAGTATAGCTGTGCCAAAAGGCAGGTTTGTTAAAACTTTTAATATTGGCGAACTTGTTGATTTGCCATTTGCAAAATTCACATTAAACACAAGAGATAATGTAACTATAACTCCAGAATCAGAATTTTTTATTCAATTTTTAAATTTTGATGCCGTTGTTAATGGTTTTAGAGGCAGAGTTTCAGTTACTCCATATAATAAAACATCATCTTCTATATTAACACTATCGCAAACAGGAAATAATAAGCAAAAAATTGTTGATTATTTGAATGCTACTACTGCCATTTTGAGTAGAACTGATTTAGAGCGAAAAAATCAATATGCAACAAATACTATCAAATTTATAGACAGTAGCTTAAGCATTGTTAATACCGAATTAAAGGCCATTACAGATACGATGAATGCTTTTAGAAAGCAAACAAAGATGTTTAATGTAGATGAAGAGCTTTTACAGGTGTCAGAAAAAATAAGTGATTTAGAATTAAGAGAAGAAGACAATCAATCAAAATTACAGTACTTAGATATTCTTTCAGATTATTTAAAAACAAAAACAGATTACACAAAAATTGCAGCACCAACATCTGTTGGGATTGAAGAAGAAAATATAACTGCAAGTGTTAGTAAAATTACAGCATTAGCTATACAACGGCAAGAACTTGAACAATTAGTTCAAGAAGGTTCTTCATCGTTGCAAGAGTTAGACGGAAGTATTGATGCAGAAAAGAATGTGTTGATAGAAACTATTGCTTCAACAAAAAGAACAATAAATATTCAGCTTAATAGAGTTAGAAGAAGTAAAGCTAATTTAGAAAGTAGATTAAATGATTTGCCTGAAGACCAGCAGCAATACTTAAAAATTCAAAGAAACTTAAATATAAGCCAAGAAGCATACAATGTTTATATGGCTAAGCGTAGTGAAGCGGCAATAGTTAAGGCGGCTAATATTTCAGATATATCCGTAATTGAAGCAGCCAAAGATATTGGTGGTGGTTTAATAGGGCCAAATAAAAGCTTAAATTATATGATAGCTTTATTGATTGGTTTTTTTGGGCCTTTTTCACTCATTTTTATTCTTTTCTTATTGGACAACACAATTCATGGTGCAGATGAAGTAAAGCGATTATCAAAAATCCCTATTCTTGGTTTAGTAGGGGAATATAAGTACGATAATAATCTAGTGGTTTATGAAAAACCAAAATCGGCTGTAGCTGAATCTTTTAGGGCGATTCGTTCTAGTTTACAATTTTTCTATAAAAAAACAGATAAAAAAGGCGGACGAACTATTATGATAACTTCTTCGGTTAGTGGTGAAGGAAAAACATTTTGCTCTATTAATATAGCAAGTGCCTACGCTTTATCGGGTAAGAAAACTATACTTTTAGGTTTAGATTTGCGTAAACCTAAAATTTTTGGAGATTTTAGTATTGATAACAATATAGGAGTTGTTAACTATTTTATAGGAGATAAAAGTTTAAAAGAAGTTACTTTTAAAAGCCATGTTGAGAATTTAGATATTATTACTTCAGGTCCTATTCCTCCTAACCCGTCTGAGTTATTAATGAGTAATGCGATGAGTGAACTTATTGAAACACTAAGAAAAACTTACGACATGATAGTTCTTGACTCACCTCCATTAGGTTTAGTTACTGATGCTTTAGAATTATCGCAATATGCAGACGCTTCCTTATTTGTAATACGATTAAATTATACCAAAAAAGGCATGCTTGAACTTATTAATGCAAAACACAAAACTGGCGAGTTAAAAAATATAAGCTATGTTCTAAATTTCTATAAGCATAATAAAAGTCATGGCTACGGTTATGGCTATGGTTACGGTTATAGTTACGGATATGGTGTTTATGGTAATGCTTATCATGAAAACGCTAAGAAGCAAACTGTTATTGATAAAGTTAAAAACTGGTTTAAAATAGGTTAGGATTAAAATTCTATCAAAAAACAAAATCAAAAATTGAATACTACTAAAGAGGACAATTGGCTATATACTATATCTCCTAAAAAAAGTTTAATTCACTTAAATTTTAAGGAGATTTGGCAGTATAGAGATCTACTTTTTTTGTTTGTAAAAAGAGATGTAGTTACCTTATACAAACAGACCATTTTAGGACCTTTATGGTATTTTATTCAGCCATTATTCACCTCAGTTATTTTTACTTTAATATTTAATAATATAGCAGAGATTGAAGTAGGGAAAGGAATCCCTGCATTTCTTTTTAATTTGGCAGGAATCACATCTTGGAATTATTTTAGCGAGTGTATTAAAGGCACAAGTGATACCTTTAAAAAAAACCAAAATATTTTTGGTAAAGTGTATTTTCCCAGAGTAATTATGCCTATGTCTACAGTAGTTTCTAATTTAATAAAACTAGGTATTCAACTTTTAGTATTTATATGTTTTTATATATATTTTGTTTTTTTTACCGATAAAGCTGGCAATAGTAATCCGCAAATTGAATTAATTCTTTTACCTTTTTTAATTCTTTTAATGGGTTTTTTAGGTTTAGGTTTAGGAATGATTATTTCTTCAATGACTACCAAATATAGAGACTTAACATTTTTGGTTGGTTTTGGTGTGCAACTATTGATGTATGCTTCGGCAGTAATGTATCCCATAGAGCTTATAAAGCAAAAGGTTGAAGCTGGGGTAATTCCAAAATTCGCAGGTGTGTTTATAGAATATAACCCTATGGCAACAATAATAGAAATGTTTAGGTATATGAGTTTAGGGACAGGAACTTTTAACATAAGCGACCTTATTTATACAGGTGTAGTATGTTTAATTATTTTTTTAATTGGATTAATAGTTTTTAACAAGACTGAAAAAACTTTTATTGATACTATTTAGTTAAAACAGATGAATATTAGACTCTATTGGTGGCAAGAAAAGCGTGAAGACGGAAGAGAAAATTATGGCGATTTAATGTCTAAGTATCTGGTTGAGAAAATTTCAAACAAAAAAATAATAACTGTAAATCACCCATCAAAACGTTTATATAAACATTTGTTTAAGCACTATATTTCTATAGGAAGTATTATATCATCAGCTAATAAAAACTCCATTGTTTGGGGAAGCGGTATTATTAAAAAGGAAGATAATATTAGAGATGCCAAATTTTTAGCAGTTAGAGGTCCAAAAACTAGAGCACGAATTTTAGAAAAAGGCTTTAATTGTCCAGAAGTTTATGGAGATCCAGCATTATTAATGTCAGATTACTATAACCCTCAAGTAAATAAGAAATATAAAATTGGCATTATACCACATTATGTTGATTATAAAGAAGTAAAAGGTAAGTTTAAAAATAATGATTCAGTTAAAGTGATTGATTTGTTAACCTATAATGTAGAAAAAACAACGGACGAAGTTTTGGAATGCGAACGTATCATTTCATCGTCATTGCATGGAGTTATTGTGGCTCAAAGTTATAGCATACCAGCATTATGGACTAAGTTTTCAAATAAGCTATCAGGTGATAATATTAAGTTTTACGATTATTATGAATCGATTGGAGTACCGTTTAAAGATGAGATTTTTGTAAACCCTAATGACTTAAATGAAGTTTTAATAAATAAAATATTAGATGATAATGAAGATGTTTTATTGGCCGATACCATGTTGTTGAAAAGCCGAAAGAATGATCTAATTAAATCCTGTCCTTTTTAAGCTAAAATTATGAGCAATGATATTATTTTAAAAGCAGATAACATTTCTAAACAATACCGTTTAGGTCTAGTGGGTACGGGAACTATTAGTCACGATTTGAATCGTTGGTGGAGTAAGGTTAGAGGGAAAGAAGATCCGTATTTAAAAGTTGGAGATGTTAATGATAGAAGTACCAAAGGGAGCTCAGAATATGTTTGGGCTTTACAAGACATAAACTTTGAAGTTAAGCGTGGCGAAGTACTTGGTATTATAGGAAAAAATGGAGCGGGAAAATCTACACTTTTAAAAATATTATCAAAAGTTACTGGGCCAACAACGGGAGAAATAAAAACTAAAGGACGCATAGCCTCGTTGTTAGAAGTCGGTACAGGTTTTCACCCAGAAATGACTGGGCGAGAAAACATATACCTTAACGGTGCTATTTTAGGAATGACAAAAGCCGAAATAAGATCTAAAATTGATGAGATTATCGACTTTTCAGGATGCCAGCGTTATATTGATACACCAGTAAAAAGATACTCTTCTGGGATGACTGTGCGTTTAGCTTTTGCTGTTGCTGCTTTTTTAGAACCCGAAATTTTGGTAATAGATGAAGTATTAGCAGTTGGTGATGCCGAGTTTCAGAAAAAGGCTATTGGTAAAATGCAAGATATTAGTAAAGGCGAAGGAAGAACAGTTTTATTTGTAAGTCATAATATGGCAGCAGTTAAGCGCTTGTGCACACGCGGTGTTTTATTAGAAAATGGTAAAATAGCCTATACAGGAAATATTAGTGATGTAATTGATACTTATTTATCGTCAAATGATAAAAACTTTTGTAACTATGAAAGAAGCGGTAATGAAAATAGTACACATATAAAATCTGTAAAAGTTAAAACAAGTAGTAATAATAGATTGCATGAGTTTAATAAAGATTTAAAAATTGAAATAGAATTAAACAGTAATGATAATATTAAAGAACCAGCTGTTTCATATCAAATATTAAACAACGAAAACATTCCTTTAATCCACGAACTCCTTTTGAGTACTGAAATTGAGTTTTGTAATAAAAAAGGAAGTTTCAAATTAATATCAACAATTAAAAAAATTAAACTATATCAAGGGCGTTATAAATTAAATGTATTTTTTGCTGATAATTTCACTAAATCTAAATTCGATACTTTACTAGAAATTTGCCCCTTTGAGGTAATAAATGAAAATAAAAGGCCTTATTATTGGGCTATTGGTTCAGCTATTTATAAAGAAGATAAAACAAAATGGGAGGTGGTTTTAGATGATGAATAATATAAAAAGCCCTTTGTCTTTAGATGGAGAAAATGCGCAATTAATTGAAACATTTAGTTCAGAAACTATAATATCTAAATATAGTGCCTTAAATATAGAAGTTGAGCGTTTTTTTAAAGAACCACAGGTTTACCTTTATAAATGCCAAAAGACAGGGTATAGGTTTTATTATCCGTATAATACTGTTGGTGATGCAAAGTTTTATGAAGATTTATCAAAAAATAAATCAAATTATTATTCTAAAAGATGGGAACACGAAAGGGCTTTAAGTTATATTGGAAAAAAGGAATCAGTGTTAGAAATTGGTTCAGGTTTTGGAGCTTTTTTAAATATGCTTAAAGCATCTAGTGTCCAATCTGTAGGATTAGAACTAAACCCTCATGCTGTTGAAGTTTGCAAAAAAAATAATCTATTAGTAAAAAATATACTTATTGAAAATGAAGCACAAACAAATAATGAAACTTATGATGTGGTTTGTTCATTTCAAGTATTAGAACATATAACCCATGTGCATAGTTTTATAAAAGCTTCGATAGATACACTTAAAAAGAATGGTAAACTAATTATAGGTGTGCCAAATAACAATCCTTATTTGTTTGTTAGCGATAAGTATCACACATTAAATTTGCCGCCACACCATGCAGGGTTATGGGATAAAAAGTCTTTAAAGGCTTTAGAGTCAGTTTTTTCAATAAAATTAGAAAAACTAGAATTTGAACCTTTGAATGTAAATTATTCATATTTTATTAATTTTCAAATAAACAATGATGCTAATAGTAAGTTTTTAAAATTTGTATTGAAGGGATTCAATAAAGTGTCTCCTCGCTTACTTAAATATATACTTTGTAAGTTTATAAAAGGTAGAAATGTTTTAGCTGTATTTAAAAAGGTATAATTATGAATGAGTTTATAAATATTCCATTTACAAGTTCTAATTTAGATCGATATACCATTCGTACTGCTATTTTTAATGCGATAAAAGAAAGTATTCATTTATTTGAAGGAGATTTAATAGACATTGGTTGTGGAAAAATGCCTTATAAAGAATATATTTTAGAGCATTCAAAAACTAAAAAATATATAGGGTTAGATATTGAATCTGCCTTGTTATATGATAATGCTGTAAAACCAGATTACACATGGAATGGTATTAAAATGCCTTTTGAAGATGATTCGTTTAATTGTGCCTTTGGTACTGAGGTTTTAGAGCATTGTCCAGAACCAGAAGTGGTTTTAAAAGAAACCTATCGTGTTTTAAGAAGAAATGGAGTTTTCTTTTTTACAGTCCCTTTTTTATGGAATTTGCATGAAGTTCCTAATGATGCTTATCGATACACTCCTTTTTCTTTGGAACGTCATTTAAAAAATAGCGGATTTAAAGATATTCAAATTAAAGCAACAGGAGGATGGCATGCATCAATGGCACAAATGCTTGCATTATGGGTTAAAAGAAGCCCTATGTCAAGCGGAAAGAGAAAATGGTTTATTTTTATTTTAAAACCTTTTATTAAGGCTTTAATTAATAAAGCTCATGCTGAAAAAGCAGTTTTTAAAGAAGGACAAATGATAACTGGTTTATATGGATTTGCAAAAAAATAGAATAGCAATTATATCGCCTTCAAAGAATTCGTATTCTGAAACCTTCATTCAACAGCAAAAAAATGGACTTGAGGGTCGCGTGTTTTATTATTATGATGGTGCATTGCCAAAATATTTAGAAAACGACGGATTATTAATTACACCTTATATATCGTTTGTAAATAAATTAAAGCGTTTATTAAAACTATCTCAATTCTCTGCTTATGAAATGGCTTTTATTAAGTCGTTAAAAAAAAATAAGATACAAGTAATTTTAGCACAATATGGTCCAACAGGGCATAGAATTCTTGAAATTTGTAAACTTTTAAATATCCCATTGGTGATCCATTTTCATGGATACGACGCCAGTGTTAGAGATATTATTAAGCAACATAATAATTATACAGAGGCATTTGCATATGCATCAAAAGTTATTGTGGTTTCTAAACAAATGGAAAAGAAGCTAATTGCTTTGGGTTGTAGCACAGAAAAAATTGTTTATAACCCTTGCGCACCTCATGATGATTTTTTGAAAATAGAACCAAAATTTTTAAAAAAGCAATTTGTTTCTATAGGAAGATTTACTAATAAAAAAGCACCATATTATCTTATTTTGACCTTTAAAAGAATAATAGAATTACACCCAGACGCTCGATTAGTTATGGCAGGAAATGGAGCTTTACTAAATACTTGTAAAAATTTGGTATCCATCCATAAACTGGGAAATCATGTTGAGTTTCTGGGTGTTATTGATAAGCAAGAATATATGAATTTGTTAGAGGAATCATTGGCTTTTGTACAACACTCAATAACTGCAGATGATGGAGACATGGAAGGTACACCAGTTGCGATTTTGGAGGCTAGTGCAGCAGGTTTACCTGTAGTTTCAACAATTCATGCTGGTATTCCTGATGTTATCGAGCATGCTAAAACTGGGTTGTTATCAAATGAGCATGATGTAAATGCCATGAGTGAAAACATGTTGAAGCTTATTGATGATTTAACATTTGCAAAAACATTAGGAGCATCAGGAAAAACAAAAATTAGTACACAATTTAATTTAAAAAATCATTTAAAAATTTTGCAAAGTACTATTGAATCTGCTTAACTCAACTAAAGCTATTGCTTAATCATTTACTATATTAGCAAAATACCCTAAACTTGTTTGAATTAATGGATTCATTAGTATCTATAATCATTCCCACTTATAACCGAGCGCATTTAATAAGCGAAACTTTAAATAGCGTTTTAAACCAAATTTATACCAATTGGGAATGTATAATTATTGATGATGGTTCTACAGATAATACTACAGATATTGTAAAAGACTACTCCATTAAGGATTCAAGATTTTTAGTTAAAGACAGACCTTCCGACAAACCAAAAGGAGCCAATGCCTGCCGAAATTACGGTTTTAAATTAAGCAAAGGAGATTATGTCATGTTTTTAGATTCTGATGATATTTTAAAAAACTCGTGTTTAAAAACTCGTCTGAAAGCTTTTAAAACATCAAAAAATATAGATTTTGTCATAGCTAATTCATCTTATATAAAAGACCATGTTTTTTATGATAAACCCATTTGTAAGTTTCCTAGTGATTATAGTTCAGAAGATTATCTTAAATTGTTTTTAAGCTATAAATTGCCATGGACAGTAATGAGTGTACTATGGAAAAAAGAAACAATCCAAGATTTTGTATTTGATGAAAACTTGAGTAGACTCCAAGACATTGATTATCATATTTCTATTTTGTCAAAGAAAGAATATACTATTACCCGGTTAAATGAAATAGATACATATTATCGAGTTGAAGATGATAAGGTATTAAGTGAAAACTATATTGATACCGTAATAAGTAGTTTAAATTATTTTCTTAAAAAACATATCAAGCAAGAATATGTTCAAATTAAATATTCTAACAGTTTTAAAAATTTTATCATATTTTTTTTAATAAATTACCTATATCCAAATTATAGAAATTTTAAATTTGAGGTTAATAAAATTGAAAATATTGTAAAAGATTCAAAAATATTTTCTTCAAAAGAATTGTATCTGTTGAAACTTAAAAAAGAGATAGTAATTAAAGATTTAGCAAATAAAAAAGGCTTGGGAGTAAACAGATTTAATAAGTTTATAATGAAAGGTTTAAGGTATGAGTAAAGAACCCACGATTTCTATTATTGTGCCTTGTTATAATCAAGCATCTTTCTTGTCAGAGGCATTAAAATCGGTTTATAATCAATCGTTTAAAAATTGGGAATGTACTATTGTGAATGATGGTAGTACAGATAATACTGAAGAAACAGCGTCCGTTTGGTTACAAAAAGACGAACGATTTAAATATGTTTCAAAACCAAACGGGGGTTTATCCAGTGCTAGAAATATAGGTATTGAACTTAGTAATTCAAAATATATTTTACCTTTTGATGCAGACGATAAATTGCACCCATCTTATTTAGAAAAAGCAATCCCTATTTTAGAAAATGATGATGATATTGAAGTGCTAACCTCAAAAATTCAGTTTTTTGGAGTAAAAGATAATGTATATCAACTACCAGATTATACTTTTGAAACCTTATTACTTAAAAACTGTTTTATTGCTTGTTCTATTTTTAAAAGGAAATCCTACTTAAAAGTTGGAGGTTATGATGAAAACCTTAAATCTTTTGAGGATTGGGATTTCTGGATATCTGTTTTAAAAGGTGGTGGGAAAGCCTATGTTATTGATGAGGTTTTGTATTACTATAGAAAACACGAAGCCAATTCGCTCTCCAACAGATTTTATACAGATGGCGATTTTTATTATGCGTTATACGATTATGTTTATAAGAAACACATCGATTCGTATTTAGAAGCATTTCCAAATTTTATATTTGTTTATAAAGATTATTTAAAATTAAAAGCTTTTAACGAAAAGGTAAAAAAGAATATTCTTTTTAAGGTGTATGCAAAAATAAAGAAGACCTTTAAGGCCTAAATATGAGGGAAGGAGAAAACATATCGAGAGATAAACTGATTGATAAAGCACTTTATAATCATAGAGTTATCATGCCCTTGTTCATACCTCATAGCCTTGATTATTATAAAGATTCACTGTCAATTTTTGAGATGTCTTTAAAATCTGTAAACAAAACGGCAAGCTCAAGTATTGCTATTTCTGTGGTAAGTAACGGAAGTAGTGATGATGTAAATAAAGAATTATTAAAGTTTTACGAAAAAGGGTTAATAAATGAGCTCATTATTGAAAAAGAGCAAATAGGAAAATTAAATTGTATTTTAAAAGTTTTAAGAACTTCTGAAGAACGATTTTTTACCATTACCGACGCCGATGTATTATTTTTGAATGATTGGGAAGATGAAGTTATGATGATTTTTGAAGCCTTTCCTAAGGCATCAGCTGTAAGCCCAATTCCAGTTTTTAGAACACAAAATCATTATACATCGAATATTATTTTTGATTATTTTTTTTCAAAAAAAATAAAGTTTTCTAAAGTTAAAAACCCAGATGCATTAACAAAGTTTGCAAAAAGTATAGGTTGGGAATGGTTAGATGAAAAATGGAAAGATGTTATTATGACTATTGATGCTTCAAATAATAATACAAAAGCAGTAATTGGTTGTAATCATTGTACGGTTACATACAAAAGAGAAATTTTTAAAAGTATTCCTAATCATAATTCTAAATATAAACTAGGAGGAGATAGCGAAGGTGTGTATTTGGATCAACCATCAATGTTTTATGATGGTTATCGGCTAGCTACATACAATAATTATGC
Organism: uncultured Flaviramulus sp.; assembly: GCA_947501105.1. GTDB lineage: Bacteria > Bacteroidota > Bacteroidia > Flavobacteriales > Flavobacteriaceae > Wocania_A. The sequence continues at coordinate 594,069 of CANMUP010000002.1, forward strand.
TTATCATTTAGGAAATAAAATTGAAAATTGGATGATAGATGTTTTCAATAATTTAAAAGAAACCGATAAAAAAGAATTCACATTTAGTGCCCCTATTTTAAAAAAATCAAAGCTTAAGCATATTTTAAAAAATGTAATTTTTAAAAAAATACTATCCCAAAAAAGAATAAGAAAATGGTACTATTTAAGAAAAGGATTAAGTAAAATTAAAGCCAATGATTTTGTTTAAAAACGCAAGACCGATGAATATCTACAACTATTTTTATAATAAAATTATCCATTTTAAACGCAGGTTTATAACAAATATAAACACAAAGCAAAATAAATCGGACGTAGACAGATGGAAACAAAAAAAATGGCTTTTTGATGATTGGAATGAACGTACTAAAATTATGGCACAATGGATTTCTCCTAACACAAGTGTATTAGAGTTTGGCGCAGCAAAGTTAGCATTAAAACAATTCTTACCCCAAGGAGTTACCTATACACCATCTGATATTGTTGATAGAGGAGAAGGCACTATGGTGTGCGATTTAAATAAAAACATTCCAGATTTTAAATTTCAGGATATTATCTTTTTTAGTGGTGTATTAGAATATATTTACGATTTACCAAAGCTAGTAACCAGTTTGTCCAATAAAACTAATAGGTTTATTATTTCTTATGGAACTTTTGATGCATTTAATAGCTTGGAAAATCGTAAAATAAACGGTTGGGTAAATGCGCATACAAACGATGAAATTTTAGTTATTTTTAAAAATAATAATTTCAAATTGATAGAAACGGACACTTGGAGAAAGCAAACCATTTACATTTTTGACAAGATTAAAAACTAATGTTTTCAATAATTTATCCATATAGAAATAGAGATATTCAAAGAGTTAAAAACTCATTGGAGTCTTTGAGTCGTCAAACTAATAATGAGTTTGATGTGTATTTAGTTAATTATGGATCGAATAAAGATTATACTCATCAAATAAAAAGCTTACTTCAAAACTTCAGTTTTGTAAATTATAGTTACTTATATACTGAGTTACAGCCTTGGAATAAATCTAAAGCTATAAATAGTATATTAAAAAACTTAGAAGATGGCTACTTTTTTGTTGCAGACATTGATATGATTTTTCATTCAACTTTTATTGAGAAAGCTATAGCGCACGCAAAGAATAACGAAGCATGGTATTTTCAAGTTGGCTTTTTAAGCGAAAATGAATCTAAAACACAAAAGAAATTTGAAGATTATAATATAAAATTCAAGAGTAATAGTGAGGCGACAGGTTTAACTATGTGCTCTGTAGAATCTGCAAAATCAATTCAAGGTTTTGATGAGTTTTATCATTTTTGGGGTTCTGAAGATACCGATTTTCATGAAAGACTTAAGCATGCAGGCTATAAAGTTAATTTTTATGATGAGAATATATTAATGCTACACCAATGGCATGAAATATACAGAAATAAAGAAACTAAAAGTTTAACTTACTCTTTGCAAATATCAGGTATAGTTCAACTTAATCATCACTATTTAAAGCAAACTATTCTAAATAAAAAAATAAAAGTGAATAGCAATGATTGGGGGAAAACGCAAACAAAGGAACAGTATGAAGAATTAGTTAGCTTTTCAAATGCTAAATTAATTACGAGCAGTTGTACAGAAATAGATTATTTTCTTTTTCAAGAATTACCAAATTTAAAACCTGGGATACATATTTTTGAAATACGTGAGAAAGAAAAAAAACCAACATTAAAAACTCTAAAAAACTCTATAAATACTAATAGAAAATTATATTACTCACTTAAAACGATTAATGACAAACTATTACTCCATATTATTAGTTTTTATAAAAACAGCCCTTATAACTATAGTGTTTCAAAGGATTTAAAAAGTATTAAATTTGTCATCAATAAATTATAGGATAAATAATGATATCAGTTGTAATTAGAAATAAAAACCAAGATAAAGCACTTACGTTTTTATTGAAAAACTTAACCGAAAGGTATCAAAGCGATATTTCTGAAATCATAGTTATTGATAATTTATCGACAGATAGAAGTGAAGAAATTACTAAACAATTTGGCGCTAGGTTTGTAAGCATAAAGAACTTTAGTTATGGAGGAAGCGCCAATTTTGCGGCTAAGGAAGCAAAAAATGATATTGTAGTTATTTTTAGCGCACACTCTTATCCTGTGAGTCATGATTTTTTTAAACTTATTATTGAAAAGTTTAAAGAACGAAAAGACTTGGCTGGTTTACGTTGTTTGCATAGCCCAAATGATTACAGGAATTTTATAAATAAAGTATCATCGGAAACTGATCCTAACAGATCAGGGTTAATTTTCTCGGGTTCTGCGTTTAACAGAAAAGTATGGGAAAAGTATCCTTTTAATGAAGGTGTAGCTACTTTTGAAGATAAAGAATGGTCTAAAAGAGTTATAAAAGAAGGTTACAAGATAGAGTTTGTAGAATCTATTTTTAGTTATGAAATAAATAGAACTAAATCCCAAAAATTCTTTAGATTTAAAAGTGATGTAGTAGGAAATTATCAATTATGGCATCAAGATTTAAGTTTAAGTAATGCTTTTAACGGCTTAATAATTGGCTCTTTTAAATTAATAAAGAACTTTGTTGTTGATTTTTGGTACATTGTAAAACGGTTTGTGTTTAGCATAAAATTTGTGTTTAATAAACCTGAAAAATTTGATTAGTATGCAAGCAAAAAAAGTAGGATTTATTCCTCTTAGAAAAAATTCAAAAGGCATTCTTGGCAAGAATAAGCGAAAAATGGTTGGTCGACCATTATTTACTTGGGTTTTGGGAGAAGCCATTTTTTCTGATTTAGATGAAGTGTATGTGTATACAGACGATCAAGATATTATCGATTTTATAAATAAAGAATACCATTGGACTGCTAAAGTGAAAGCACTCCTAAGAAGTGATGAAAGTGCTAGTGATATGGCTTCAACTGAGTTTGCTATGCTAGAGTTTGCTGATGCTATAAATTACGATTTTGGCATATTTTGTTTGCTTCAAGCTACATCTCCATTTACCAAAAAGGAAGATATTAATGCTTGCTTAAACAAATTGAATGAAGAAGATTATGATTCAGCATTAACAGTAGTAAATACGCATAGATTTACATGGTATGGAGATGGAACACCAGCTAATTACAATATTAATAACCGCCCTAGGCGACAAGATTTTGAGGGTTTATTGATTGAAAACGGTGCTGTCTATACAACAACAATAGATGCTCTACGAGAAAGCAAAAATAGAATTAGTAATAATATTGCTCTAGTAAAAATGCCAGAAGAATCTTTGCACGAGATAGATTCTGAAAGCGATTGGACTATAGTTGAACAGTTACTTATTGAACGACAAAAAAAAGAAAGAACACCTAATAAAATAACACATGTAGTATTAGATGTTGATGGCGTATTTACTAATGGCACAATTACTTATACTAAAGACGGTGAGCATACCAAAAACTTTGATATGCGTGATGGTATGGGACTAGAAATATTAAAGCAATTTAATGTTGGTGTCATGGTAATGACTTCAGAACAATCTGATTTGGTAGCTAAACGCATGCAAAAGTTAAAAATTGATAATGTATACTTAGGTGTTAAAGATAAATACAGTTTATTACAGCATATTTTAAAAACTCAAAAATTATCTATTAGCAATATTGCATATATTGGCGATGATGTTAACGATTTAACCAATATTTGCAGTGTTGGATGGTCTTTTGCACCTAATAACGCTACTAATATTGTAATGCAACATGCGGATGTTGTGCTTTCTAAAAAATCAGGAGATGGAGCTATTAGAGAAGCTTGCGAGTTTATAATAAATTATAATAAAAGATTTTAATTGCCCCAAAAATTATGGACACATATAAAAAACCATATATTATTGCAGAAATAGGCTGTAATCATAAAGGAGATATTGAGATAGCTAAAGAGCTTATAAAAGTTGCAAAAATATTTTGCAATGTTAATGCTGTAAAGTTTCAAAAACGAAACAATAAAGAATTACTAACTGAAGAGCAGTACAATCAGCCACACCCAAATCCGTCTAATTCTTATGGAAAAACTTATGGTGCACATCGCGAATTTTTAGAATTTGATTTAGAGCAACATAAAACACTTAAAGCTTACTGTGAAGATATAAATATTACTTATTCTACATCAGTTTGGGATTTAACTTCGGCAAAAGAAATAGCATCATTAAATCCAGAATTCATTAAAATCCCATCGGCTTGCAACAATAATGCAGCAATGCTTGAGTGGTTGTGTGAAAATTATGATGGCGAAATTCATATTTCTACAGGAATGACTACAAAGAAAGAGATTGAAGGTATTGTACAAAGCTTTAAAAAATATAATAAAAATAAAGATTTAGTGCTTTATAATTGTACATCTGGTTACCCAGTGCCTTTTGAAGATGTATGTCTTTTAGATATTAATTTATTATTAGATAAGTATAAAAATGAGGTAAAGCACATTGGTTTTTCTGGACATCATCTAGGAATTTCGGTTGATGTTGCTGCTTATACTTTAGGAGCAAATATTATTGAAAGACATTATACTATCGATAGAACTTGGAAAGGAACAGATCATGCAGCATCCTTAGAACCTATGGGTTTGCGTAAACTATCTAGAGACTTAAATGCGGTGCATAAAGCATTAAGTTATAAGAGTAAAGATATTTTACCAATAGAAGAAATACAGCGTAATAAATTGAAAAATCAAAAAGGATAATTTTATTTTGAAAAAAAAGAAGGTATTCGTTTTCTTTCCAGATGGTGTTGGTTTAAGAAATTTTGCTTTTACAGATTTTAAAAATATTGGGGAGCAAAAAGGGTTTGATATTACGTATTGGAACAACACTGTTTTTTCGTTAAAAGACAGTTTAGGTTTTAGCGAAGTTAAGATTGAAGACCATGCGGTACATCCGCTTTTACCAGTTTATTCAAGAGCAAGAAAACGTGCAGAATTAAATGTTTCACGTAATAAGTTTAATGATGATGTATACCCAACTTACAAGTTTCCTTTTAATTATAAAGGTTTAAAAAATAGTTTAAAAAGCCTTTACACAAAATGGTTGATTGGTTTGTACTCTTCGGAAAAGGGAGTTGTTAAACTTAGAGAAAAAATTAATAAGTTAGAACGTTCAACGTCCAAATATCATTATTGTAAAACACAATTAAAAACTCACAAGCCAGATTTGGTGTTTTGTACAACACAGCGTGCAACACAATCAATCAGTGCACTTTTAGCAGCTAAAGATTTAGGGATTCCTACTGCGGCTTTTATTTACTCATGGGATAATGTGCCAAAGGCTATGCAAGTTGTAGAAACCGACTATTATTTTGTTTGGAGCGAACACATGAAGGCTCAGGTATTGCAATACTATCCTTTTGTAAAAAACAAACAAATATTTGTTACTGGAACACCACAATTTGAACCCCATTACAATATTAATTTAAAACAGTCGAGAGCAGATTTTTTTAAAGAATATAAACTAGATGTAAACAAAAAATATATATGCTATTCTGGTGATGATGCAACCACATCTCCATTAGACCAATATTATTTAGAAGATTTAGCTAATGCTGTTAGAGATTTAAATAGTAAAGGTGAAAATTTAGGAATCATTTATAGAAAATGTCCAGTAGATTTTACACCAAGATATGATGCTGTAATTGAAGCCAATAAAGATATTATTGAAGTTTTAGACCCTATTTGGAAACAAGTTGGAAACCAGTGGAATCAAATATTACCAACTCCAGAAGATTTTAAAATGTTATATAACGTTTGTGAACATAGTGAGTTTGTAACTAATGTATGCTCGTCTACGGTGTTCGATTTTGTAGTACATAACAAACCTTGTATTTATTATAATTACGAGCAACCACAACTTAAAAAAGGTATTCGCGACATTGGTCAAAACTATAAATATGTACATTTTAGAAGCATGCCAAGTAAAAATGCAGCAATCTTTTGTACAGACAAAAAGGATTTAGAAGGTTTGGTGAAACAGATTTTAGAAGGAAAGCTTACTAACGTTAGCGAAGGTAAAAAATGGTTTGAAATAATTGTAGGCAAAACACCAACAAAAGCTTCAGAGAATATTTGGGAAACTATAAACTCAATTTTAAAATGAAGGTTGGTTTCATTACATCCGAATATCCTCATGCAAAAATAAAGCATGCAGCGGGAATAGGGACGAGTATAAAAAACCTCGCAATTACACTAGTTAAAAAAGATGTTAATGTTACAGTTTTTGTGTATCATCAAAACAGTAATGAAGTATTTATTGATGAAGGTGTTGAAATTCATCTCATAAAAAAAGAAAAATACAAGTTGTTTACCTGGTATTTTTATAGAAAACATATTCAAAACTATGTAAAAACTATTGTAAAAAAGAAAAACATACAGCTTTTAGAAGCACCCGATTGGACAGGTATTACAGCTTTTATGAAGTTTAATGTTCCTCTAGTGATTAGATTTCATGGTAGTGATGCGTATTTTTGTAAGTTAGAAAACAGAAAGCAAAAGTTCAAGAATTTTATGTTTGAAAAGCTGGCTTTAAGAAAGGCTAAAGCATATGTCGCACCGACAACTTATGCTGGTGTTGAAACTAGAAAAATATTTGGATTAGATAAAAGCAAAATAAAAACAATACATTACGGGTTAAAGTTAAAAGACTTTGTAAACGAATCACCCAATTTGTATAACAAAAAAACTATACTCTACATTGGAACTATCATAAGGAAAAAAGGAGTTATAGAACTTGCTCAAATATTTAATAAGGTTGTTGAGGCAAATCCAGACGCACAACTAATTTTAATAGGAAGTGATGCTCCAGATATTAAAACAAATAGTTCTTCTACATACAAGATTGTGGAGGCCATTTTTACTGAGAAAGCAAAGAAAAAAAACACTTATTTAGGCAAAATCCCATACGGTGAAGTACAAAATCACATTAAGAAAGCTCATGTTTGTGTTTTTCCTTCATTTGCAGAAACTTTAGGAATGGTAACTATAGAATCTATGGCTTTACAAAAACCCGTAGTAAATACTAGTATAGGTTGGGCTCAAGAGTTGATTGATGATGGTATCAATGGGTATTTAGTCCATCCTTCAAAAATAGATGCTTATGCTGTTCGAATTATTCAGCTGTTTAAAGATGAAGATTTGTGCTTAGAAATAGGAAAAGCTGCAAGAAAAAAAGTAGAAATGCTTTTTGATATTGAAAAAAATGCAGATATTAATCTAGCATATTATAATTCAATCTTAAATACATGATTCTTTTAATACATAAAGATGACGCTGTTGTTGAAGTTATTGATTTAGATACAAACAAATCAATACCCATTACAACTAGTAAAATTATTAATGAGTTATTTAATGTAGCGTTAGTTAATGTAGAGAGAGTACTTGTTTGGTGTCATGAATCTTTAAGAGAATATTTGAATATTGAAGGTCTAAAAACATCATTTCATCTTAAAAATATGATGATTTCTTATGGTCATAATCAATATTTTTCTGATAGAATAGGTTATATTGAAGACTCTCCATTTTTAAAAGTAAATAAAAGTGTAAAATACCCCACATGGTTAATGAGTAGTCAGGTTGGAGCTATTTATGCATCCCAGTTTTTAATATTTCAAGATGAAATAAAATTGAATGAAACTTTTGATTTTGTTTTAAACGCTATCGCAAAGCAAGGTATGCCCAAAGGGTTATTTTGTTATTCCGAACCTAATCTTTTAAAAAACAATGCGCCATTAGCTCATTCTAAATCAGCTTCAAATTTTCAATTATTTAAGTTTGTAAAACTACATTATAAAGGCGTTTGGAGCAGTCTTTTACTACTTAATATCATTATAAATGAAGGTAGTGTTCCAATATGGTCATTTATTCGAAATCTATTTAAGAGACACAAAAAAACAAAACTAAAATTTAGTTTAGAACCATTTATTGAAAATACAAGTAATAAGAGTTCAACAATAGATATTATTATACCAACTATTGGAAGAAAAAAATATTTGCATGATGTGCTAATAGATTTGTCAAATCAAACAATGCTACCAAAAAAGGTGATAGTTGTTGAGCAAAATAAAATAGTTAATGGTAGAACGGAATTAGATTATATAAAAAACAAAGCATGGCCGTTTATTATAGAACATAAGCTTATAAATAAAACAGGAGCTTGCAATGCGCGTAATTTGGCCTTAAAAGAAGTAACATCAGATTTTGTTTTTTTTGCAGACGATGATATAAGGTTTGAAGCTAATCTACTATCACATAGTATTAATTTCATGCACAAAAATAACTTAAGCGCAATTACCTTAAGCTGTTTAAGAAAAAATGAAGTTGAAGTTTTTAAAACCGCTTTTCAATGGTCATCGTTTGGTTCTGGTTGTAGTATAGTGAAAAGAAAAGTTTTAAATAAAGTAGCGTTTAATTTAGCTTACGAGCACGGTTTTAGTGAAGATGCAGATTTTGGAATGCAATTAAGAAATTCAGGGATTGATGTAGTTTACTTTCAAAAAGAGAAAATAACTCATTTAAAAGCTCCAGTTGGAGGGTTTCGTGTACCATATATTAATCCGTGGCAAAAAGAAGAAGGGATACAACCTAAACCTTCTCCTACGGTAATGCTAAACCGATTAAATAACTCAACACCAAAACAATTATTAGGCTATAGAACCAAGTTGTTTTTTAAATATTATAAAGTACAAAGAATTAAAAACCCAATTGCATACTATAAACTGTTTAAAAAACAATGGGAACAAAGTATATATTGGGCTAATATTTTAAAAGAACAAGATAAATAATGAAATTTTCGTTGATTATATGTACTTACATGCGAAATGAGCCTTTATTGAAGCTACTTTTTTCAATACAGGAGCAAACTTTATATCCTAATGAAATTTTAATTATTGATGGTTCTATTGATGATAAAACAAAGCAAATACTTGAAAACAATATATTTAAAAACATAAACTATTATAAAGTTGAAGAAAAGGATAGAGGTTTAACAAAACAACGCAATTTTGGTGTTAATTTAGTTAATAAAACCTCAGAGGTTATTTGTTTTTTAGATGATGACATTATTTTAAAACCAGATTATTTTGCTAACCTTATAAAAACTTATACCGGAAAGGAAGAGGCATTAGCAGTTGGAGGGTATATTTTAAATGATGATTTATGGAAAAAATCATATAATGAGAATAATAAAAATAAATTCTATTTTGATGGTTGGAGGAGAAATGAGCCTTCTCGCTTTAAATTAAGACGAAAATTTGGATTACTTCCAGATAAAGCTCCTGGTTTTTTACCAACTTTTGCACACGGCCGTAGTATTGGATTCTTACCACCTTCAGGAAAAATTTATGAAGTTGAGCAAGTTATGGGAGGTGTATCTTCTTATAAAAAAGAAGTTTTTGAGACCTTGAATTTTTCAACGTATTTTGAAGGATATGGTTTATATGAAGATGCAGATTTCTCATTAAGGCTCTCAAAACTAGGAAAGTTATACATTAATACGTCTGCTCAATTATATCATTATCATGACGATTCTGGTAGACCAAATAAGTACAAATACGGAAAAATGGTTATTAGAAACGGTTGGTATGTTTGGCGAGTAAAATATCTTAACCCAAACTTAAAGGCACGAATAAAATGGAATGCTACGGCTTTTTTATTAACATGTGTTAGATTTATGAATATCGCAAATACTAGCAAAAAAAGAGAAGCATTTACTGAATGTTTAGGAAGAGTAGTAGGGTGGTGGATGTTAATTTTCAACAAACCCAAAGTAAACAGATGAGATTTTTAATTATTTCGCATACTAAGCATAAACAGCAAGATAACTTGTTATTTGCTTATGCTCCTTATGTTCGCGAAATGAATATATGGTTAAAATATGTTGATTCCGTTGAAATTGTAGCTCCAAAAATAGATGAAACTGTTTCTAATATTGAAATAGCGTATCAGCATGACAAAATCTATTTTAATGAAACAGCTTCAATTGCATTTACATCGTTAAAAAAAGCAATTAACTCTTTGTTAAAATTACCTATTATATTTTATGTCATTTTTAAAGCTTGTAAAAGAGCCGATCATATTCATTTAAGGAATCCTGGTAATATAGGTTTATTAGGGTGCCTAGTTCAAATTTTTTTTCCAAGAAAAGTAAAAACAGCAAAATATGCTGGTAATTGGAACCCCAAAAGCAAACAACCTTTAAGTTATAAGTTTCAAAAATGGGTTTTAAGTAACACTTTTCTAACTAAAAATATGCAAGTATTAGTTTATGGAGAGTGGGAAAATCAAACAAAAAATATCAAATCGTTTTTCACTGCTTCTTTTTCTAAAAAAGATATAATTAATGATGAAGTACGTGATTATGATAAAGCATTAAGTTTTGTTTTTATTGGCAGTTTAGTAAAAGGGAAACGCCCTCTTTTAGCTATCAAAATTGTTGAGCAATTGAAAAAGGAAGGTAAATCCATTTTTTTAGAACTATATGGTGATGGTATTTTAAAAGAAGAATTACAAGAATATATAACAAGAAAAAAGCTAGAAGACATAGTTATATTAAAAGGTAATCAGAAAAAAGATGTGATAAAAAGGGTGTTAAAAAAAACTCACTTTTTATTACTACCATCAAAATCAGAAGGTTGGCCAAAAGCAGTTGCAGAAGCTATGTTTTTTGGAACCATTCCTATAGCAACGAAGGTATCTTGTGTACCAACTATGTTAAATCATGGAAGACGAGGTATTCTAATTGAGTCAAATGTAACATCAGCAACTAATAGCATTATAGAACATTTAAAAAGTAATGATTTAAAAGTTATGTCTAAATTGGCAAGTAATTGGTCTCAAAATTATACTTTAGATACTTTTGAAACCGAGATTTCCAAATTAATAAATGGTTAATGAGAATATTGCAATTAATAGATACTTTAGACTCAGGTGGTGCAGAGCGCATGGCAATTAATTATGCTAATTTATTATCTAAAGATTGTACATCTTTTATTTGCGCAACAAGATCAGAAGGATTATTAAAACAATCTATTAGTGCAGAGGTTAATTTTTTGTTTTTAAATAAGAAAAGTACTTTAGATTTAATTGCAATAAAGCGATTACATGATTATATTAAAGAACATAGTATAGAAATTATTCATGCACACTCAACATCCTTTTTTATTGCTACTTTAATTAAAATATTTAATAGAAAAATTAAATTAATATGGCATGACCATTACGGAAATAGTGAGTTTTTGAATGAAAGGAAGCATGCGGCTTTAAAACTTTGTTCTAGTAAATTTAATACTATTATTAGTGTAAATAAAGCACTTAAAAAATGGTCTGAAAACAATTTAAAATGTAATAACACTATATTTTTAAATAATTTTGTAGCAACTAATACTAATGAGATTAAAGAAACAATTTTAAAGGGTCTAGAAGAAAAACGTATTGTCTGTTTAGCCAACTTAAGACCACAGAAAAACCATTTTATGTTGCTTGATGCTTTTAAAGTAGTTTATGCATATGATAAGGATTGGACTTTGCATTTAGTCGGAAAAGATCAATCTGATAGTTATTCATCAAAATTGAAAGAGAAAATTAACACTTTAAAATTAAACGATAATGTTTTTGTTTATGGAAGCAGAAGTGATATTCATTATATTTTAAATCAAAGTGACATAGGTGTTTTGTCTTCAAAATCAGAAGGCCTACCATTAGCATTACTAGAATACGGATTAGCAAAACTACCTGTTGTTGTAACAAATGTAGGCGATTGCAATAAGGTGATTACAAAATCATCAGAAGGGTTTTTGGTTAATTCAGGAGATTCAGAGCAATTTTCAAAAGCAATTATAAGCTATATTAATAATGCTCAATTAAAAATTCAATGCGGTAAAGCATTGCATGCTAATGTAATTACTAACTTTGGAGAGAATAAAATAAAGGATCAGCTAATAAAAATTTATTCAAATTAAAGTAGTGAAAGGATTTAGTTATATAAATTTAATTCTACTACATATCTTAATAGGTGTGAGTGTATATCTTTTCAAGCCTATATCAAAAGCTTATTTTTTAGCAATTTTAATTTTATCTATTGTAAGTATTATAAACTCTGTACCTAAAAAAAGACATATATATGTTTTAAGTGCCTGCGCCTATATAATTGGTTCTGAGGTGTTTTTTAGAATGACTGGCGGTAATTTTTTGTATGAAGCATCTAAATATTTTGTAATACTATTTTTAATTATTGGAATGTTATTAGGTGATGGTATAGGAAAAAAATCTTATCCATATATAGTATATTTAATGCTCTTATTTCCTGGAATAGTAGTCGCCTCTTTTTCGTTAGATTATAATACAAATATACGAACTGCGATTGCATTTAATTTAAGCGGTCCAGTTTGTTTAGGAATTGCTGCGTTATATTGTTACAAAAGAAAAATCACTTTAAAGGATTTACAAAATGTTTTGATGTTTGCCTTATTGCCAATTATTAGTATTACTACATATTTGTTTTTATATACACCAAGTATAAAAGATGTTTTGTCTGGAACTGGATCTAATTTTGCCACTTCGGGAGGCTTTGGACCAAACCAGGTAGCGACTGTTTTAGGCTTAGGAGCTTTTTTATTGGCAGGCAGATTATTTTTACAATCTAAAACACTATTTGTTAAGATTATAAATATTAGTATTTTAATATTTATTGCATACAGAGCTATTGTAACTTTTAGTAGGGGAGGCGTATTTGTAGCAGTTTTAATTTTACTAGTATTTATTATAGCATACTATTTTAAGGCGCCTACAAAGAGCAAAATAAAGGTTCTTGGTTCCATAATTATTTTAAGTATTGGGATTACTATAACCTGGGTTGTAAGCTCTAGAAATACTGGAGGATTAATTGATAAACGTTATAATAACCAAGATGCAATTGGTAGAACAAAGGATGATATAAGTACAGGAAGAACAGGCTTATTAGCAAATGAGCTGAATGAATTTTTTGAAAACCCTTTTATAGGAGTTGGTGTAGGTAAACTTAAAGAGTTAAGATTTGAAAAAGAAGGGGTTAAAGCTGCATCTCATAATGAAATGAGTAGAATAATTGCTGAACATGGCTTATTTGGAGTTGCTGCTTTTTTTATATTATTATTAACACCTCTTTTTTTAAGGTATCAAAACAAAAAAAACATCTATTTTTATTCTTTTTATTTGTTTTGGTTTTTAACCATTAATCATTCATCCATGCGTATCGCGGCACCAGCTTTTATTTATGGGTTATGCCTGTTAAATATACAATATGACAAACCTATTATACATAGGAAACAAATTATCAAGCAAGGGTAAAACCGTTACTTCTATTGAAACTTTAGGAAGACTACTTAAAGCTGAAGGTTTTGCAATTAAAACAGCTTCAAGTAAAGTTAACAAGGTTTTTAGGCTTGTTGATATGTTATATTGTGTTGTGAAGTATAGAAAGTTAACCGATTTTGTACTGATTGATACATACAGTACTTCAAATTTTTATTATGCCTTTTTTGTTAGCAAACTATGTAGACTTTTAAGTTTAAAATACATTCCTATTTTAAGAGGAGGAAACTTGCCTTATCGATTAAAATCCTACCCTAAATTATCAAAAGCTATATTTACTAATGCATATAAAAATGTGGCACCATCATTATATATGCAATCTAATTTTGAAGAATTTGGGTATTCAAATTTAGTTTGTATTCCAAATTTTATTGAAATTAGAAATTATCCATTTAAAGCACGAAATTTTGACAAAATAAAATTATTATGGGTACGTTCATTTTCAAAAATTTATAACCCTTTATTGGCAATACAAATTTTAAAAATTTTAAAAAGTGAAAACATTGAAGCAGAGCTCTGTATGGTAGGTCCAGAAAACGACGGAAGTTTAGAAGAGGCTAAAAAATATGCTAAAAAGCTTAACGTTGATGTTACTTTTACAGGAAAACTTGAAAAAGAAGAATGGATAAGTTTATCTGAAAGCTTCAATATTTTTATAAATACGACTAATTTTGATAATATGCCTGTAAGTGTTATTGAAGCTATGGCATTAGGATTGTCCATTATTTCTACAGATATTGGTGGTGTGCCATTTTTAATAACTAACGAAGTTGATGGTATTTTAGTAGCACCAAATAATGCTGAAGATTTTGTGAAAGCTATCAAAAAGATTAAGAGTCAACAAGATAGAACAAGTAGTATGATTTCTTCTGCTAGAAAAAATGCAGAGCAATTTGATTGGAGTATAGTCAAAAATCAATGGATTAAACTATTGCAGTAATTTAGCACTGAATTAAATTTACTTAGTATCTTTATAATCTTTCAATTTACCCTATAAAAATGTCTAATAGCAGTATTCATTTTAATATTTCTGAACGTAAAGTTTTACTACGCATATTCGATATTATTTCGGTGCTTTTTATATTGTATTTTGTAAGTAATACATTCGATTTTGATTATTTTACTATTACAAAAGAAAATTGGAGATGGATTTTTGTGTTAATTCTTTATCTCTCAGTTTTTGGAACTATTTTCGAATTATACGATTTACAAAAGTCTAGCAAGATAGAAACAGTTTCTGCTAATATTGTACTTACTGTATCTATTACTGTATTATTTTACTTTTTAACACCATTTTTCACACCTATTTTACCAGATAATCGATTACAAATATTATACTTTTATTTTGCTATACTATTAGCGCTTTTTCTATGGAGACTAGCTTATATTACTTTTGTAGTATCTCCTAGATTTTATAAAAAAGTAATTATTGTAGGTGAGACATCTAACATCGAATCTATTGTAGAGGCTTTTAATGTTGCAGACCCAAATTATAAAATTGTAGGTTTTATTAATTGTGAAATAAATAAAACTGATAAAATAAAGTTCAAGGGCATTATTGAGTATAGTCCTAAACAAATTTATCAAGTTATCAAAGATGAAAAGATATCCGAAGTTGTAATAGCCAGCTATAATTCAGAAACCATAACACCAGCAATTTATAAAGACTTAATTACACTTTTAGAAGGAGGGTTTCCAATAAAAGAATATACGCAGGTTTACGAAGATTTAACACAAAGAATTCCCGTTCAATTCGTTGGGAAAGATTTTTATAAATATTTTCCATTTAGTAGAAGTAATCAGAATAAATTATATTTATTTTTTCATCGATTTTTTGATTTGATCATTTCTGCATTTGGGATTTTAATAGGAATTATTTTATTACCATTAATTCTTTTAGGAAATATTATAGGAAATAAGGGTAAGCTTTTTTATTCTCAAGAGCGTATTGGAAAAAATGGAAACCTTTTTAGAATTATTAAATTCAGAACCATGATTGAGAATGCTGAAAAAGAAGGCGCAGTTTGGGCAAAAAAGAACGATATAAGAGTTACTAAATTCGGTAAGTTTTTACGACATTCTAGATTAGATGAAATCCCGCAATTTTGGAACATTTTAATGGGAGATATGAGTTTAATTGGACCAAGGCCTGAGCGTCCTTTTTTTGTTAGAGAACTGTCTCAATTACTTCCGTTTTATGAAACTCGACATATCGTAAAGCCAGGGTTAACAGGCTGGGCACAAGTAAAAACCAAATATGGTTCCTCTGTTGATGAAAGTCTTCTTAAATTACAATACGATTTGTATTATATCAAACACCGAAGCTTTTTTCTGGATGTAAATATTCTTGTAAAAACGTTAAGCACTATGATATTTTTTAGAGGACAATAGCTATGCTTTTTTACTGTTATGCAGCTTGTTTGTTAAAGAACTTTACCAAATAAATATATCTTATAAAAAGAGCAATAAAAAAAGGAATTAATCCAATAGCAAATACTTGCACACCAATTAACCAATGTAGAGTCATTAAACAAAGTAAAATAATTAATAGCTTTAAATATTTAATAAACCAGTTACTTGTTTTCTTTTCTAGTAATTGTGGTATCATAAATAAATTAAGTGCAAATGCCCAAAGTAAATTGTAATTTTGATGCGTTCCTGTATGATCTGTTGCAAACCAAAGCAATAAAATAAAAACACCTACAATGCCAGTAATGCTAAATAAAGAAACATCCAACCATTTGCTTCGTTTTCGTTTTTTACTGTCTTTATAAGTAATAAAAAGTATAAGAAAACCAATAATACCAAAAATGAATAATGGACTTGATAAAAACGTACTTACTTTATAAGTGTTTTTTTGAATATATAGCGTTTTGCTTTCTTTAACTAAATGATTTTTACTGTTTTTTATGGTAGCGCTTTCAAAGAATTTATAAATATTCTCTGGTAAAAACATATGCTGTTCTGGTGTTGCTTTTTTATCTATAACTGAGCCTAAAGCTATATCTATACCTAAACTTCCCCAAGAGTTTTTATTAAGATTATTATGAATTAAGGTTCTAAATGTTTCTTGTTTAAAACCCTTTGGTTCGTTAAAAGCAATATTGTTTTTTAACGCAATATTTGCAACATCTTTAATTTTAGTGGCACAATTATCAAAGAAGAATTCATATAAATATGCTCTATTTTCGGGTTTGTAGTTATTAATTAAAAAATTAAAAAGTTTTTGTTTTTCTGATAGCGAAAGATCTAAAACTTGCTCTTTTATTGTCCTATCATAATAGGAGTAAACTCTGTAAAATTTTTGAAAATCGTCTTTGCTAATTAAATAATTAAGCTTTCCTTGAGCGAATTTTAAATAAAAATTTGGAGTGCCAAAATCATATTCACCATAGCCATAAACCCAATCTATTCCTTTATTAATGTCACGAATTCTAAAAGCACTATGTCCAAAGGCATCATTTAAAGATGACCCAGGGCCAATAGTAAGAACGCTAATTTTAGCATCATTAGATAATTCTATTTGTTGCCCAATTATAGTATCAGTAAATAAAAAAAGAAGTAAAAGGAGTAGTGATTTTTTCATGAATTATAGATTACCTAAAAATACTTAAATCGAGTTTTAAAGAAAATACATTTGAATACAATGCTACACTTTGATCGCCAATATCTGTAAATGCATAATCTATTTGAACTCCATTGTATTTAAAACCAACACCAAAACTGGGTTGAAAACTTAACTGCTCGGTATTATCAATTTGCAATTCATTTTGAAAATTACCAACACCAGCTCGTAAATAAACCATATCGATATACCCAAATTCAAATCCTAAAGCTGGATTTATACTAGCAAATGATGATGATACGATATCGTTGTTTTCTTCAAAGCGTACATTCAAATTTACTGCCGTTAAAAGTGTATAATCAACATTAAAATCAACTAATTTAGATACCCCAATTTGTAACTTCGGAATTGTTATTTCTGTAGTTTCTGGTAGCTCCTGATTTTGTCCTGCGACCGCATTTTGTATTTTTGCAAACTCCTCTTCATCAATAGCCCAAGCATTAAAAGTAGTTGTAATATCGCGTGCCATAATACCAAATTTCCAATTGTTTTTGGTTTCAAATTGAACACCAACATCAAAACCAAAACCCCAAGACGAAGCAAAATCGCCAATAATTCTACGAATTACTTTGGCATTTATTCCATAATTAAGTCCTTGAACAGGTAACTTTCGGGCATATGAAAAGGTTAGCCCATAATCGGCAGTCGAGAATAAACTAATCCTATCGTAATTAATGTTTCCTTGCGCGTCAATTAATTGGGTTGTGTTTAAAATATCATCAACCGCAAAGCGAATTAATGATATACCTATAGCACTTCTATTATCAATTGGCATTGCAAAAGCTGCATAATCGTAATTTGCAATATTAGCGAAGTAACTGGAGTGCATTAAGGCAAGTTGATTATCTTCAAGATTTAATATACCAGCAGGATTCCAATAACCAGAGTTTACATCTGAAGTATGAGATGTTACAGCACTACTCATGCCCAAAGCTGCAGCATCAACACCAATATTCATAAACTCGTTGGAGTATTTTCTAACGGTTTGACTAAAAATAGATAAAGAAACAGCGCAAAATAATGCGGTTACGTAAGCTTTCAATCGCAATTTTTTTACAAAGATGCACATAATTTACATTCTTTAAAACTTGAAATAGTAATAGATATTGTTCAATACTTGTTTTAGACTAAAAATGTTTGCTATTTTTACGGAATTAAATACTAAAACATGAAGCGATATATTCCTAATGCATTAACTCTTTTAAACTTATTTTGTGGGTGTATTGCTGTAATTTTTGCAGTTAATAATAATTTTGTTACTGCTGCTTTATTTGTTTTTCTTGGTATATTCTTTGATTTTTTTGATGGATTTGCTGCAAGAAAATTGAACGTTCAAAGTGAATTAGGGGTACAATTAGATTCTCTAGCTGATATGGTAACTAGCGGATTGGTTCCAGGAATTTTTATTTATAAATTATTACAATTAGCCGGACCATCATGGCAAGAAACTATTGATGGTATTGGATATAACAGAACAATTGGTTTTGAATTTAGTAATCCTGAGTTTTATTTTGTGATTCCCCTTTTAGGTTTAGCAATTACACTATCATCAGCATACCGATTAGCAAAATTTAATATTGACACAGAGCAACAAAACTACTTTAAAGGCTTACCAACACCTGCAAATACCTTATTAATAGTATCACTTCCGTTAATTATGGAATTTCAGAATAGCGACTTAATCAATTCAATTATTTTAAATCAATGGTTTTTAATTGGCTTAACCGTTTTTAGTTGCTGGATATTAAATTCAAAAATTAAATTATTTGCTTTAAAATTCAAAAATTGGAGTTTTAAAGACAATGCGACACGTTATATTTTTATACTTCTGTGTATTGTGCTTTTAATTGTATTAAAATTTGCGGCAATTCCTTTAATAATATTACTATATATAATTATGTCTATTTTAGACAATATAACATCAAAATAATACCATGCTAGAAATTATTTTCACACTTTTAATGCTTGTTTTACTTCAGGCAGTTTTAGGATTTGATAACCTATTATACATTTCTTTAGAATCAAAAAAAGCACCACAGTCTGATCAAAAACGAGTACGTAAAGTAGGAATACTTATTGCTATTGCTTTACGGATTGTATTGTTATTTGTATTAGTGTCTATTATTGATTTTTTTCAAGACCCTTTTTCTTTTTTGACTGCAGAAATTGGAGATGTAGCAAGCTTTGCTTTTAACGGGCATAGCATAATTGTATTAGCCGGTGGCGGATTTATTATTTACACGGCTCTTAAAGAGATTTGGCATATGATATCCAAACATGATTTAAATGATGCTGTTGGTGAGGATGGTAAAGGGAGTAAATCGTCTAGTGCTGTAATTACTAGTATTGTGTTAATGAACTTAGTGTTTTCTTTTGATTCTATATTGGCTGCAATAGGCTTAACTAATGAAATAGCAAACTCTACTACTGCTTTTATTGTTATGGCAATAGCTATAGTAATAAGTGGTTTGCTAATGTTGTTTTTAGCAGATAGAATTTCAACATTTTTAGCAAAAAACAGAATGTACGAAGTGCTAGGATTGTTTATTTTGTTTATAGTTGGTATTATGTTAGTAACTGAAGGTGGACATTTAGCACATTTAAAACTATTTGGAAACCCAATAGAATCTATGAGTAAAACCACTTTTTATTTTGTGATAGCCATTTTAGTAATAACAGATATTGTACAAGGGCGTTATCAAAAGAAATTGATGAAGGAGCAGGAGCAAGAGGTTAATGATAATTAATTGAAAATTATATAAGAAGGCTTAATCTCGAATTTTCTTTTTACGAAGCTCGAAGTTTTGCCCTAAATATACTTTACGGACCATTTCATCATTAGCAAGATCTTCAGGGATTCCATGTTTTAAAATACCTCCTTCAAACATTAAATAAGTTCTATCAGTAATAGCTAAAGTTTCTTGTACGTTATGGTCGGTAATTAAAATACCAATATTCTTTTTGGTAAGCTGTGCTACAATACGCTGTATATCCTCAACAGCAACTGGGTCTACACCTGCAAAAGGTTCATCTAATAAAATAAAACTAGGGTCGGTTGCTAAAGCACGGGCAATCTCGGTACGGCGACGCTCGCCACCAGATAATAAATCGCCACGGTTTTTGCGAATATGCCCTAATCCGAACTCTTCAATAAGCGATTCCATTTTATCGTGCTGCTCTTTCTTACTTAGTTTTGTAAGTTGTAATACGCTTAAAATATTATCTTCAATACTTAGCTTCCTAAACACTGAAGCTTCTTGTGCTAAATACCCAATACCATTTTGCGCACGTTTGTACATAGGATATTTAGTGATTTCAGTATTATCTAAAAAAATATGCCCACCATTAGGTTTTATTAAACCAACAATCATATAAAAAGATGTCGTTTTTCCAGCACCATTTGGTCCTAAAAGGCCAACTATTTCACCTTGATTTACTTCAAGGGAAACATCTTTTACTACTTTTCGTCCACTATAGGACTTCATTAAATTTTCGGCTCTTAAAATCATATTACTTTATACTGAACGTTAAAAATAGTAAAATCATATATACTATTAATACTTGATTTTGAATTTATAATTAGTTTAACGCTTGTTCTTCTAAGGCATCCCAAAACTCGTAAGCACGGCGCAAATGTGGAATTACTATGGTGCCTCCAATTAAATTAGCTATACTCAAAGTTTCAACAACTTGTGTTTTAGAAATACCTTCTTTATAACATGCTTCAAGATGATATTTTACACAATCGTCGCACCTTAAAACCATAGATGCTACTAAACCTAAAAGCTCTTTAGTTTTAACATCTAAAGCACCTTCCGCGAAAGCGTTAGTATCTAAATTAAAAATACGTTTTATAATTTTATTATTATCGGCAAGAATTTTATCATTCATTCTTTCCCGATACTCATTAAACTCGGTAACAATATCAGACATGCTGTTTTTCTTTTCTTTTTTGATTTCGTATAACAACTTTAGAAATATAAATACTTACTTGATATAATACTATAATTGGAATAGCAACAATAACTTGACTTACAACATCTGGAGGCGTAATAACTGCCGCTAAAATTAATACAATAACTAGCGCATATTTTCTGTATTTTTTTAATATTTCTGGTGTAACCAAACCTATTTTAGTAAAAAAATAGATGATAATGGGTAGCTCAAAAATTAACCCTGCTGCTAAAGCAGAATTTCGCACTAAAGCTATATATGAGCTTATATCGATTTGATTGTCTACAACTTTAGAAATACTATAATTTGCTAGAAAATTAAGCGACAAAGGGGCTACAATATAATAACCGAATAATATACCAATAAAAAATAAGAGTGATGAAATTATAATAAAACCACGCGAATGTTTACGCTCGTTTGAATGTAGTCCTGGGCTAATAAATTTCCATAATTGGTATATTACATAAGGGAATGATATAATAAAACCTCCTAAAATAGCTGTCCAAATATCTGCCGAAAACTGACCACCCACAGTACGGTTTTGTATTATCATTGGCATTTCTTCAGCACAAAATGTGGTGTCAACGCCTAAGAAAGTTGCTCCATTACACAAAAAATGATATGTTGGAAAGGTCATTTCCAACGGAGCAAAAATAATTTCGTCAAAAACAAATCGGCTAAAAATAAAAACCAAAGTTGCAACAATAATAACTGCCAAAACTATTCTTATTAAGTGCCAGCGTAATTCTTCTAGATGATCTAAAAAAGACATCTCATTAATATCTTTCTTTGCCATTATATAATACCTTCTTTAATTAAATCATGTAAATGTACAACTCCTGCGTAATTACCATTATCTTCTACAAGTAACTGAGAAATACCGTTGGTTTCCATGGTTTCTAATGCATCAACAGCCATAGCATCTACATTTATGTGTTTAGGGTTTGGACTCATAATATCTTTTGCAGTTAAAGCAGAAAAATCATCAACTTTGGTTAACATTCTACGTAAATCGCCATCTGTAATAATGCCAACAATTTTTTCGTTTTCAACAACTGCTGCAACACCTAGCATTTTTTCTGTTATCTCAATAATAATGCTCTTAATGCTTGTATCTAAATGTACTTTTGGCTTTTCATTTACCGATGAGATATCATGAACTCTTAAATACAACTTTTTACCTAAAGCACCACCTGGGTGATATTTTGCGAAATCGTTACTCGAAAAGCCTCGCAAATCTAATAAACAAACTGCTAACGCATCACCAATAACTAATTGTGCTGTAGTACTTGTAGTTGGGGCTAAGTTATTTGGGCAAGCTTCCTGCTCTACAAAAGCATTTAAAACATAATCTGCTTGTTGCCCTAAAAACGAAGCTGTATTACCTGTAATTGCAATCATCTTGTTTTTTGCGCTTTTTATTAATGGCACTAAAACTTTAATTTCTGGGGTGTTTCCACTTTTCGAAATACAAACAACCACATCATCTTTAAGAATTAATCCTAAATCGCCATGAATTGCATCGGCAGCATGCATAAAAACAGCTGGTGTTCCAGTAGAATTTAATGTTGCCACAATCTTATTTGCTATAATGGCACTTTTTCCTATCCCAGTAATAATTACACGTCCTTTGGAGTCGTAAATAAGTTTCACTGCTTTTGCAAAATCATTAGTGATAAGATTAGCTAAGTTAGAAATGGCTTCACTTTCCATTTCAATGGTATGCTTTGCTGTATTAATAATAGAAATTTCGTCTTTCAAAATTTATTATTTTTTTTTGTTGAAGCTTTAAAGAATTTGTTATCTTTAAATGTAAATCAATATTGAATTTTATTGTAAATTCGAATTACGTTACAAAACTAACGAAAAAAACATGAGGGTTCTCTAAATACACTGCTAAATTAAAGAATAATATACTTTTGAGTTTAGTGTATTTTAATAGTGTAAATTAATTTTTATTTAATCAATGTTAACAACAAAAAGTGGCATTCATTCCGCACTAAAAAAATATTTTGGATTTAACAAATTCAAAGGATTGCAAGAAGATGTAGTTGAAAGTATTTTATCAAAAAAACATACGTTTGTAATTATGCCAACAGGAGGAGGAAAGTCTCTCTGTTACCAGTTGCCTGCGTTAATGCAAGAAGGTACTGCCATTGTGGTATCTCCTTTAATAGCACTAATGAAAAATCAGGTAGATGCCATTAGAGGTGTGTCTCAAGAGGAGGGTGTAGCACACGTATTAAATTCTTCATTAAATAAAACCGAGGTTAAACGCGTAAAAGAAGATATCGTTAATGGTGTTACTAAGTTGCTTTATGTGGCTCCAGAATCATTAACAAAAGAAGAAAACGTTGATTTTCTTCGAACTGTAAAAATCTCTTTTATGGCGATTGATGAGGCACATTGTATAAGTGAGTGGGGGCACGATTTTAGACCAGAGTATAGAAATTTAAGACATATAATTAAAAGAATTGGTGATGATATTCCTATTATTGGATTAACTGCTACGGCGACTCCAAAAGTACAAGAGGATATTATAAAGAATTTAGGAATTACTGGTGCAACAACTTTTAAAGCATCATTTAATAGACCTAATTTATATTATGAAGTTAGGCCAAAAACCAAAAATGTTGATGCCGATATTATTCGGTTTATTAAACATAATGATGGGAAATCTGGTATTGTTTATTGTTTAAGCAGAAAGCGTGTAGAAGAATTAGCACAGGTATTACAAGTAAATGGAGTTAAAGCAGTGCCATATCATGCAGGTTTGGATGCCAAAACCAGATCGAGTCATCAAGATAAATTTCTTATGGAAGATGTAGATGTTGTAGTAGCAACTATAGCTTTCGGAATGGGTATAGATAAACCCGATGTGCGTTTTGTGATTCATCATGATATTCCCAAAAGTATAGAAAGTTATTACCAGGAAACTGGTCGTGCTGGTCGCGATGGAGGTGAAGGCCACTGTTTAGCGTATTATGCTTATAAAGACATTGAGAAACTAGAAAAATTCATGTCTGGTAAGCCTGTTGCCGAACAAGAAATAGGACAAGCTTTATTACAAGAAGTTGTTGCTTTTGCAGAAACATCAATATCTCGTAGAAAATTCATTTTGCATTATTTTGGTGAAGAATTTGATAATGAGACTGGTGAGGGTGGTGAGATGGACGATAATGTTCGTAATCCTAAAAAACAAGTTGAAGCTCAAGATAATGTTGCATTACTTTTAGATACTATTAGAAGAACAAACGAAAAATATAAATCTAAAGATTTAGTAAATGTAATTACGGGGAAAGAAAATGCATTAATAAACTCGCATAAAACCAACGAGCAAGATTTTTTTGGCAAAGGTAAAGACCATGATAATAAATATTGGATGGCCTTGTTAAGGCAAGTATTAGTTGCTGGATACCTTAAAAAAGATATTGAAACCTATGGTGTTATAAAATTATTAGACTCTGGCAGAGAATTTTTAAATAACCCAGTATCGTTTATGATGACTGAGGATCATATTTTTGAAGGTGAGCAAGAAGATGGCACAATAATTACTGCTGAAAAAGGCGGTGGAGCTGTAGCTGATGATGTTTTAATGGGCATGCTTAAAGACTTGCGTAAAAAAAATGCTAAAAAATTAGGTGTTCCTCCATTTGTGATTTTTCAAGACCCCTCGTTAGAGGATATGGCTTTAAAATATCCTATTTCTATGACTGAACTTAGTAATGTTCATGGAGTGGGTGATGGGAAAGCAAAAAAGTATGGCAAAGATTTTGTCGCCCTTATTTCAAGATATGTTGAAGAAAACGATATTACTCGTCCAGACGATTTAGTTGTAAAATCTACAGGAACTAATTCTGCCAATAAGTTATATATTATTCAAAATGTCGATAGAAAATTGCCTTTAGATGATATTTCGTCATCAAAAGGGATGTCTATGCAAGATTTTATAAAAGAGATGGAGGCTATTGTATATTCTGGTACTAAATTAAATATTAACTATTGGATTGATGAGATTTTAGACGAAGACCAACAAGAAGAAATTCATGAATATTTTATGGAGTCTGAATCAGATAGCATTGATGATGCTATTGAAGAGTTTGATGGTGATTATGATGATGAGGAATTACGCCTATACCGCATTAAGTTTATTAGCGAAGTAGCTAATTAGTTTTCTGATTTTTTAACGTATTAAAAAGAATAGTTTGCTTTTTAGCCATTAATTGTAAAGATTTAATATGTACTTTATTAAATTTTTCTGTGTCTTCTTTTTCAATTTGAAAATCTATTCTTGTTATAAACCTATTTGATACATTTGAATGATCTGATTCAAATTCTTCCATATCCGACTTTAAATCTAAATTAAAATTTTCACCTTCAATGCTAAGCATCGCGCCTTTCTTTGTTTTAATTTTAAAAGCGCCAACAATTATTGTTATTACATAATAGTACCCTCCAAGTTCTTTAGTGCTTGCGTAAAGTACATTTTCTTCAGATACTGCAAATGCTTCATCTTCAATAGAATTAATAATATCTTCAGTATAATTATCTACATGTGTTCGTTCCATAGCACGAACATTTCCAAATGCAGCTAAAATGTTATCTATAGAAAACTTCATAAAAATGATTTTGGCAAAACTAGAGTTATAAATATAAATGACAAAACTATAATCATAAATCATTTCATATATTTGCAGCTTCAAATAAAAAAATAGAATAATGCAAGACGGACTATACGCAAAATTTAATACAACAAAAGGAGAGATTCTTGTTGCTTTAGAATACAAAAAAACTCCAGGAACTGTAGGTAACTTTGTTGCTTTAGCAGAAGGGAACTTAGAAAATTCGGTAAAGCCTCAAGGGACACCATATTATAACGGTTTAAAATTTCATAGAGTTATTCCAGATTTCATGATTCAAGGTGGTTGCCCACAAGGATCTGGCTCTGGAAACCCAGGTTATCAGTTTGATGATGAGTTTCATCCTGATTTAAAGCATGATAGTCCAGGAGTGTTATCTATGGCAAACGCTGGCCCAGGAACTAACGGAAGCCAGTTTTTTATAACTCATATAGAGACTTCTTGGTTAGATAATAAGCATACTGTTTTTGGCAAAGTAGAACAAGGTCAGGAAGTAGTTGATGCCATTGCTCAAGGTGATCAAATTGAAAGTTTAGAAATTGTTAGAGTTGGTGCTGATGCCGAATCTTATAATGCTGTTGAAGCGTTTAGAACATTTGAAGGTTCGCGTGAAAAAAGATTAGCAGAAGCTAAAGCCTTAGCTGATGTTGAGTTAGATAAAATAGCTGCAGGTTTTAATAAAACTGATAGCGGTTTGCGTTACCAAATAATTCAAGAAGGTAACGGGATAAAAGCAGAAAAGGGTAAAACAGTATCTGTACATTATAAAGGACAATTAGCTGATGGAACGGTTTTCGATTCTTCATACAAGCGAAATCAACCTCTAGAATTCCCAGTAGGAGTAGGGCAAGTTATTCCTGGTTGGGACGAAGGTATTTGTTTATTAAACGTAGGTGATAAAGCACGTTTAGTAATACCTAGCGATTTAGGATACGGAAGTAGCGGAGCTGGAGGTGTAATTCCACCAGATGCTACTTTAATTTTTGATGTAGAGTTGATGGATGTAAAATAAAAAAACATTCTTTTTAATATTATAAGCACTCCTTTTGGAGTGCTTTTTTTATATTTATACATGACAAATTTAGAACTACAAAACCTAAAATATCCAATAGGTAAATTTGATTGTCCAAATAATATTTCAAAAGAACATATTGAAAGCTGGATTTCAATTTTAGAACAATTTCCAATTCGTTTGGAAGGATTGGTTAAACATCTTAATAAAGAAGAATTAGACACGCAGTATAGACCCAATGGCTGGACAATTAGGCAAGTTGTTCATCATATTTCTGACAGTCATCATCATAGCTACACACGTTTTAAATGGGCATTAACTGAGGATAAACCAATGATTAAGGCATATCACGAAGATCGTTGGGCAGAACTTATAGATACCAAACTGGCACCAATTCAAATGTCTATTGAGCACATTAAAGCCATTCATTATAAATTAGTTTACCTCTTAAAAAAGCTATCTGATGACGAATTGAATAAAAGTTTTATTCACCCAGAAACAAAAAATGAGGTTTTATTAAAAGAAAACATAGGTATTTATGCGTGGCATAGTAACCACCATTATGCACACATTGAAAATTTATTAAAAAGAAATAATTGGATTTGATTTTTTTATGATTAGACTATTTCACATAAAAGATATCAAATCACTTTTAGATATTTATAATTATTATGTGCTAAATACTATTGTGACTTTTGATATAGAACCTTTATCACTGGAAACCTTTACCGAAAAAGTAAATCATATTAATACTGAATATCCTTTTATTGTTTTTGAAGAAAATGGCGATATTTTAGGTTATGCCTACGGAAGCAAATGGCGACCAAAACCAGCTTATAAACATACCGTTGAGTCTACAGTATATGTAAAACATGGAGAACATGGTAAACAAATTGGTTCAAAACTTTACACTGAGTTACTTAGCTTATTAAAAAAGGAAAATTATCATGTGGTTTTAGGCGGATTAACTTTACCAAACGAAGCCAGCGTTAAGCTTCATGAGAAATTTGGCTTTAAGCAAGTAGCACATTTTAAAGAAGTAGGGAAAAAGTTTGATAAATGGCTTGATGTGGGCTTTTGGCAATTAAATTTTTAATTATTATTTCCACTTAATATTACAACCGATACTAGGTTTTTGTGTATGCATATTTCCCTTGTTTTCTAATAAACAATCTAATGCATGTCTTAAATCTTTTCCAGTAACAGGTAATCCGTTTCCGGGGCGAGAATCGTCTAACTGCCCTCTGTAATTCAATTTTAAATCAGTATCAAAAACATAAATATCAGGTGTGCAAGCAGCATCATAAGCTTTTGCTATATTTTGAGTTTCATCATATAAATAAGGGAAAGGATAGCTTTCAACTTTAGCATGAACCTTCATCTTATCTGGAGAATCTTGCGGATAATTAATAACATCGTTACTAGAAATAGCAATAAAAGAAATGTCCTTTTCCGCGTAAGCGTTTGCTATAGAAACAATTTCCGGGTTTATATGAATTACAAACGGGCAATGATTGCAAATAAACATAATTACCGTTGCTTTGTTTCCTTTTAAATTTTGGAGTGATAATACCTTATTAGAAACCGTATCCAATAAATTAAAATTTGGAGCAGTGGTTCCTAAAGGAATCATATTTGAAGGTGTTCTTGCCATTATTTTTTATTTATTCAAAGTTCGTAATAATTTGTATTTTTAAAAAATGAACGATGCAATAACTTTTGAAGATTTTACGAAAGTAGATTTACGAATAGGAACCATTATAGAAGTAAATGATTTTCCTGAAGCTAGAAATCCTGCTTATCAACTTGTTATAGATTTTGGAGATTTGGGAATTAAAAAGTCTTCGGCACAAATAACGACCTTGTACACCAAAGAAGATTTGTTGAGCAGACAAATTGTGGCCGTTGTAAATTTTCCTAAGAAACAAATCGCAAAATTTATGAGCGAATGTTTAGTTGTAGGCGCTGTTGACGGTAAAGATGTTATTCTTTTAAATCCAGAAAATAGCGTAAAAAATGGTACGCCAGTTTCTTAGTCTATGCAACAACTAGACAATGTTCAAATAAATTTTGATACTAACGCACTTTGGGTTTTAAATGTAGCACTTGCACTGGTTATGTTTGGTGTAGCATTAGGTATTTCGATAAATGATTTTAAAAACTTAATAAAACAACCAAAATTAGTTTTAATCGGTATTTTATCTCAATTCATTTTATTACCCTTTGTTACATTTCTGTTCATACTTTTAATAAAGCCACAGCCAAGTATTGCTTTAGGAATGATGATGGTTGCCGCTTGCCCTGGTGGAAATGTTTCGAATTTCATGACAAGCTTAGCAAAAGGAAACACTGCGTTATCGGTGAGTTTAACTGCATTTGCTACTTTTTTGGCAGTGTTTATGACTCCTTTAAATTTTCAGCTTTACGGAAATTTATATCAACCAACTGCAGAAATTTTAAAAACCATACAATTAGAACCTTTTGAGTTAATAAAGTTAGTTGTTCTTATACTTGGAATTCCACTAGTTTTAGGGATGCTATTAAGATTTAAAGATGAAAAACTAGCGAACAAATTCTCTAAAGTTTTAAAGCCTTTATCTATTGTTGTTTTTATCGCCATTGTAATTATTGCATTTTCTAAAAATTTAGAGGTATTTAATAACTATATCCATCATGTATTATTAATAGGCGTCAGTCACAATATATTAGCAATCACTATTGGTCTTTTAGTCGCTAGAGCCTTTAAATTATCGTTTAAAAATCAAAAAACATTAGCCATAGAAACAGGTATTCAAAATTCTGGTTTGGGATTGTTGCTCATTTTTACATTTTTTGATGGAATAGGAGGTATGGCAATTTTAGCCGCATTTTGGGGCATTTGGCATATTATTTCTGGCTTATTATTAGCTTGGTATTGGTCTAATAAAAAAAGACGTTTAGCATATTGAAATATATCTGGTTATATAGCGTAAGATTGTATTTAAGTATTGGCATGTTTTTCTATTTCAAAAAAATAAAAATCCATGGTATTAAAAATGTACCAAAAAACAAACCCGTTTTATTACTGTGTAATCACCAAAATGCTTTATTAGACGCGCTATTAATTGCTACTAAGTCTGGTAGGTTTTCTTATTTTTTAACAAGATCTGCAGTTTTTAAAAAGTCTTTAGTAAGCAAAATTTTAAATAGTCTGCAAATGTTACCAATTTATAGAATTCGTGACGGTTGGAGTAAATTATCTAATAACAATGCCATTTTTGAAACCTGTTCTGAACTTTTAAATAAAGAAGAGGTAATCGTGATTTTTCCAGAAGGGAGCCATAATTTAAGGCGAACAGTAAGACCTTTGAGTAAAGGCTTTACAAGAATTGTTTTTGATACTTTAAAAAAATATCCAAAAACAGATTTGCAATTAATCCCTGTAGGATTAAATTTTGAAAAAGCTGAAAAATGCCCGGATAGTGCTTCAATATTTTTTGGAGAACCAATAGTTGCCAAAGGGTTTATTTCGGAAAATAGAAATGATGATGTAGTAAAATTGAAAGCAAAAATTCAATCAGAAATTTCTAAGTTAACAACGCATATACCATCAGATAATTATGATGAAACCTTAGGGATATTAAATAACTTACATGTTGATTTTTTGAATCCTAAAGCTGTAAATAGGTGTATAGCCAGTGATTTTAAAAACTGTGAGATTACTCGAAAACCTAAAATAAAAGGAATAAAATTATTTTTTAAAGGCTTATTAATTTTAAATATTTTGTTCCCTTATTTAATTTGGAAATTCAATGTACAACCAAAAATAGATGAGATTGAGTTTACATCTACTTTTAGGTTTGCTATAGCCATTACTTTAGTTCCGTTTTATCTTTTAGCTATTGTTTTTATAACAGTTTCTTTATTCAGTTTTAAAATAGCAGTAATCTATTTAATTTCGATTTTAATAATCTCCCTTTTGGCAGTTAAATTATAGTTCTTTTCTAAAGAAAATAGCATTCATCAAAAGCTTATTTGTGCCATACCAAAAGGCTCTAAAATTTGTGTTGTCTGTAAACGTAACAACTTTACCTTTACCTAATTTTTTTATTTGGACAGGAACAGTTTCAGCTAAAACTTTCAAATTTGGTTTAGAAATATATCCACTTAAAAGAGGAGCTTTAGTGTATTGAATTGGGTTATTATAGCTTAACGAATCTGCTTTAATAAAAATAGTAGTATTTCTAAACAATGCAATTTTATCATTTTTATAGCCAAAATTTATTGGGTGTGATCGGTCCTGTCTTGCTTCAAAAATAGCACCACCAATCACTTGCGCACCTTTAAAATCACTTTTTTCTTCGAAACTTATATGTTTTGCAGGAACATCAGTTTTTTCAAGATCTAATTTAATAAACTCTTTCTCTTTAAGCCATTTTGTGGTATTTCTGTACCCAATAATGGTGCCTCCGTTTTTTATCCATGATTTAAGTTTCTTAGTGTTTGGTTCACTTAAGGATCTCAAACTTGGGATAACAATTGTATTGTATCGGTCCAAATCCGCTTTCCCAATAGTTTTAGTATCTAACTTTGTTACTGCAATATTAAAGCGTGTATCAAATAAATGCCAAATTTCTCCTGCATCGTACGATGATATACCATCACCAACTAATAGAGCTATTTCTGGCTTTTCTAAAGTTTTAAAATTCCTGCTACCTAAATCTATACCTTCTGTTAAGCCCGTATTTATAGCATCAATTTGTACATGACTTTCTTTGGCTAACTTATTTAAATAGTTATACAAATCTGCGCTATTTAATTCTTGATTGTGTACAGGAATCAAAAGCGTACCATAGTCATAATCTTTATTATTCATGCTAAAGCGTTTTAGAGCTACTTTAGTGTGAATGCCTTTATTTAATAATTGATTAAGGAGTTTTGGCGAATAATATTCGTGCCATTCCATCAAATATGCATAATTACTCGACCCCGAAACATTTCCTTCTTTTGGTTGTAAATTGACTATTTGTTCACCTAAATTATTTGTCGAGACATTTTCGGCGTAATCAACATTAAAAGCAAGTTGAAAAGACCATGCAGAAATATCATAAAATAAACTATCTTGAAACGATGTGCGCTTTTCGAACATAGCATTTATTAAGCGCGTATTCTTTTGATTTTTTGGGACAATGTAACTATATTCTTTTTTGAAATGTTTTCCGTTTACGGTAAAATCCTGTTTTATTTTATGAAATTTAATTTTATGTCTATTAAGTATTTCGGCTAAATGATAAGTTTTTGATGCATCCTTTTCATCACCAAAAACAATAGCTTTAGTTGATTGTTTTGCAGCTTCTTGTCTAGCATTTTTGTAGAAATCATGCTGATACTTTAAAATGTCTTCTCGCATGCTTTTTGCAGCATTTAAAGTAGATAATATCGTAGTAAATTGATTCCTGATGGTAAACGGAAAAGTTAAAATACCATTGTCACTTTCTTGCATGTGCCCTCTAGAACTAGCTTGCTCGAATAAAATACCAATACCACCGTTTATATCTGGAAATGTTGATCCTTTGCCATAGTAAAAATCGTCATAACTTTCTTCGGTATAATATAATGAACCAATTTTGTTTAAAGCTTCAGCATGGAATTTGCCAATACTTTTTGTTAATTCTTGATTCATCTTTGGTGTTAAAGGATGTGTTCTTGAAGGAATTCCGGGTTGAAAGAAAAAGGTAGAATTGGTTCCCATTTCATGATGATCGGTTAAAATATTTGGTAGCCATTTATGAAATGTTTCAATTCTTGCTCTAGATTCTGGTAATTGTACAGGTAACCAATCACGATTCATATCAAACCAATAATGATTAGTTCTTCCACCAGGCCAAACCTCACTATATTCTCTATCGTTTGGATCTGGATTTAAGTTTATATTTTTATTAGTATTTGCCCAATAAGCAAAGCGTTGTAATCCATCAGGATTTAAAGAAGGATCAAATAAGATAATAGTATTGTCTAATAATTCATTTATATAATTACTATCTGCGGCGGCTAAATAGTATGCTGCCAATAAACTTGCATTTGAACCACTAGGCTCGTTACCATGAATTGAAAACCCTTGATAAACCACTATTGGCATATCTTTGGTGTCTACAGAGTTGTAATTAGTGGCATCAATATGTTTTTTACGTATAGCATCAATATTTTGATGATTTTTGGGAGAAGTAATAGTTAGTAATAATAGAGGTCTGTCTTCAAAAGTTTTGCCTCTATTTTCAATTGTTACTCTATCTGATGATTTGGCAAGAGCATACATATATTGCACTAGCTTATCGTGCGTAATATGCCAATCACCAACTTGGTGACCTATAATACTTTCTGGAGTTGGAATATTTTGGTTATAACTTATGTCTTTTGGGAGATAATAGGATAAGTCTATTTTACTTTGAGATGTGGCAAATAGAGATGCCAAAAAACAAATTATAAAAAGTTTGTTCATTATGAGTTAGTTAGGTTATAAATATAAAAAAACCGTTACACTTAGGTATAACGGTTTTTGTTAATTTTAAAAAGACTCTTTATATATCTTCAAAGTCTATATCTGTAAAACTTTCAGGAGTTTTTAACTCGTCTTCAGTAACTCGTGGTTGATTATTATATTCTTTCTTGAAATCTTTTTGATGACGCTCACTAATAACTTCGTCACCTTTTTCTTTGATAATATAATCAGTCATTTCAGCTAGAATATCTTTAAATTCAGCAAAGTCTTCTTTGTAAATGTATATTTTATGTTTTTTATAATGATAAGATCCATCATCATTAGTAAACTTTTTACTCTCGGTAATAGTAAGATAGTAGTCTTCTGCTTTTGTAGCCCTTACATCAAAAAAATATGTTCTTCTTCCAGCCCTTAGTACTTTTGAAAAAATCTCCTCTTTCTCCATCATATCATTGTTATTCATAGTTATTTAGAAATTTGTTGGATTGTATATTATTTGTATCAAAAATCTAAAAAAATAGCATATTAACCAACAAATATTGAGTTTTCTTTTTAATAAGTAAATATTTGTTGCGTTTAATTGAATAATAAAAAGGTGTATCTATTTAAAATTCAGGCAGTTTAGTCTTGTTTAGAATCTGATTCACTTAATTGTTTCAAATACAAATCTTTGTAATAGCCTTCGATATTAATTAGAGTTTCATGATTCCCTTTTTGTACAATTTCACCATCTTCTAATACAATAATTTTATCAGCATTTTTAACAGAAGATACTCTATGGCTTACGATAACTGTTGTTTTACCTTTTGATAATTTATTTAGGCTTTTAAGAATTTTCTCTTCAGTTTCAGTGTCAACAGCCGATAGACAATCATCAA
This sequence comes from uncultured Flaviramulus sp., assembly GCA_947501105.1. Classification (GTDB taxonomy): domain Bacteria; phylum Bacteroidota; class Bacteroidia; order Flavobacteriales; family Flavobacteriaceae; genus Wocania_A. Next base: position 628,063 of record CANMUP010000002.1, read on the forward strand.
ACAATAAAATTTTTGGAGACTTAATAATAGCTCGCGCTATTGAAACACGTTGCTTCTGTCCGCCAGAAAGTGTAATTCCACGTTCGCCTAAAACGGTATTATAACCCTCATTAAATTTTATAATATTTTTGTGTACTTGCGCATTTTTAGCAGCTTGAATAACATCATCTTCTGTAGCATCTTCTTTACCAAACTTTATATTGTTTTTAATTGAATCTGAAAACAAAAAGGCATCTTGTGGGACATAACCAATACTATCTCTTAAATCATTAAGATTGAGTTGGTTTATTTCAGAGTTGTTTATAATTATTGAGCCAGAATCAATATCATAAAGTCTTCCAATTAAATCTAGAATAGTTGATTTTCCAGACCCAGTTTTACCTAAAATAGCGAGTGTTTCGCCTTCCTTAATATTAAAACTTACATTTTTTAAAGCTTGAATATTAGTGTCGTCATAAACAAAAGACACATTATCGAAAGCAATATCTCCAGTAATTTCAGTATGATTGTTATTTGTATTTTTTATTTCGGGTTCAATCTTTAAAAACTCGTTAATTCGTTTTTGAGATGCTTCAGCTTGTTGCACAATAGAAGTTACCCAGCCAACGGTTGCTACTGGCCATGTAAGCATATTTACGTAAATAATAAACTCTGCAATTGTACCTAAACTTTCGATTTCGCCATTTATATATTGCATTCCACCTATATAAATTACTAACAAGTTACTGGTACCAATAAGCAAAATCATCATAGGAAAGAATAGAGCCTGTACTTTAGTTAAGTTAATTTGTTTCTCTTTACTACTTGCCGAAAGCAATTTGAAATTTGTAGCAGTCAAAGGCTCAATTCCATAGGCTTTTATAACCGAAATACCACTAAAAGATTCCTGAGTATATGTCGAGAGCTTCGATAAATATTGTTGCACTATTGTACTACGTTTGTGTATCTCTCTACTTAATTTATATATAGCAACAGAGAGTATAGGCAGCGGAGCAATAGTAAAAAAGGCTAGTTTTGGTGCAGCGTTAAACATATAAATTAAAACAATAACAAATAGTGTAATAGTGTTAATGCTATACATTAACGCAGGACCAGCATACATACGTACACGACCAACGTCTTCACTTATTCTATTCATTAAATCGCCTGTTCTATTTTTTTTATAGAAGTTTAATGAAAGCTTTTGGTACTGACTGTATATTTCATTTTTTAAATCGAATTCTATATAGCGTGATACATTTATTATGGTTTGACGCATAAAAAAAGTAAGTATGGCTCCAATTAATGCAGCACCAATTATGTAAAGAATGGCTTCGGCTAACTCTGCTTTAAAAACGTCTTCAGTAATTTTTCCTTCTAAAGCATTTTCAACAACAACAAATATTTTTTTTACATATCGTGGCGTATAAAGCAAAAAAACTCTGGCTACAATAGTAATTATTGTACCAATAATAAGATGTGCTTTATATTTTAAAAAATATTTATTTAAATGCTGAAGTTCCTTCATTTAGAATTTTATCGTTGCTTTAATGTATGAAAATGCAAATATAATTTGAAGAAGCAAAGATAATAGATTAAAACTATTAGTAAGGTTTACTTTAAGCTTCCAATTGTTAAATATTGCCTAAATATTATTGCAATAATTAGTTTATAATATGAAGCATTTATTTTAAAATAGTATTATTTTTGCAGCACGAAACAAATCAATAATTTTCGTTTTAATCTAAAGTTCTTTGTAATGATGCTAAACAGAAGACATATTCGTATAAAAGTAATGCAAACTATGTATGCGTTTAAAGGAGGGGAAAGTGATGATTTTAGTAAAGATCAGAAGTTTTTAATGTTTAGTATAGATAATATGTACAACCTATACCTTTTATTAATGGCTTTACTTCTTGAAGTGCAAAAAAGAGCCGAAAGCAATTTACAAAAAAAACAAAATAAACATTTAGCGACAAAAGAAGACAAAGACCCTAACAGGAAGTTTGTTAATAATCAAGTGTTGCAAATCCTTAAAAACAATCTGCAATTAAAAAACCAGTTTGAAACCTACAAAATCAGCAATTGGGAGTTAGATAACGAATACGTTGATATTATTTTTAAAGCCATTATTTCTAGTGATTTGTATAAAGATTATATGCAAACAAAAGTATCAGACTTTAAAGAAGATAAAGAATTTATAGTCGATATTTTTAAAGAAATTATTGCACCAAACGAAAAGCTTTATGATTATATGGAAGATAAAAACCTGACGTGGTTAGATGATCTTCCAACTGTTAATACTACTATTTTAAAGCTGTTGAGAAAGGTTAAGTTAACATCTAGTGAAAACTATTTTACACCTAATTTGTATAAAGATATTGAGGATAAACAATTTGCTATTGATTTGTTTAAAAAAACACTTTTGAATAAAACGGTAATAAATAAAGAAATAGAACTTAAAACACAGAATTGGGATGCAGACCGTATAGCAAGTATAGATTATGTGTTGCTTCAAATGGCAATTTGCGAGCTACAACATTTTTCTTCAATCCCTGTAAAAGTTACCATTAACGAATATTTAGAAATAGCTAAAGAGTACTCAACTCCAAAAAGTAGCATTTTTATAAACGGTATTTTAGATAAGCTAGTAAAAGAATATATCGCCGATGGAAAATTCAACAAAATTGGGCGTGGCTTAGTGCAATAATCTGTTAAGAGAATAATAAAAGTTTTTAATCGATTAAATAATTGTTATTTTTACATCCCGAATGATAAAAACATTAAAAATGAAAAAAGTAATATTAGGATTAAGTGCATTGTGCTTAATTGCATTTACATCTTGTAAAGAAGAGAATGCGGCAAAAAAAATAGAAGAAAGTAATTTGGCTGCTGCAGCAAAAAGAGATGCAGTATCTTCAAAGTTTCCAAAATTAGAGTTTGATAAAAAAGAGCACGATTTTGGTGAAATTGAAGCCAAAACACAAGTTGAAACCGTTTTTAAGTATAAAAATATTGGCGAAGCACCTTTAGTTATTACAGATATTAAAAGTTCTTGCGGTTGTACCGTTCCTAAAGATTGGAGTAGAGAACCATTGGTAGCTGGAGATTCTGGACAGTTTACTGTTAAATTTAACGGTACCGGACAAAACAAAATCACAAAAACAATAACAGTAACGGCAAATACAGAAAAAGGTTCAGAAATTGTAAAGATTACGGCATTTGTAAAGCCAGACCCTAATGCACCTGCTACAGTCAATAAACCTGCGGCTATACCAACAGTAAATTCAGCTGTTAAAAAAACCAGTACACAACCAGGTCACGAAGGACATAACCACAACTAAAAAATAACTATAATGGGAGATTTAGGCCAATTTATGCCTTTTGTATTAATGTTTGTAGTCATATATTTTTTTATGATTGCACCACAAATGAAACGTGCCAAAAAAGAAAAAAAGTTTGCAGCCGAATTAAAACGAGGCGATAAAGTAATTACTAAAAGCGGTATGCACGGTAAAGTTTTAGAGCTTAACGATAAAGATGGTAGTTGTGTTATTGAAACTATGTCTGGTAAAGTAAAGTTTGAACGTTCTGCCATTTCTATGGAAATGAGTAGTAAACAAAATGCACCAGCAAAAGCTAAGTAAATACTACTTTTAAGATATAAAAAAAGCTTCCTATTTAGGAAGCTTTTTTTATTTAACAATTCTTGTATTTATCGTTTAAACCAACACCCTGTAAAATCATGGGTTTAATTTTTTCTAAACGTGTTTGTTTTGTAGCTTCTCTTTTGGCCGAACTAATATATTCGCAGTATTCACGTTGTTTGTAAGCCGATAAATTTTCAAAACTAGTTTTTAAATCGCTCACTAAAATCGATTTTAATTCTTGCGGTATAATAGTTTCTTTTTTGCTTCGGTCTGGTTTAATTTCTTTACCTAATTTTTGGTTTTCAATGGCTTCTTTCACATATGCTAAAACAATGTTTTTATCAATTTCATTAACCGATTCAAAACGCATTTGTCGCAGTGCTTTTGTTTTTTCTTCTTGTGCGTTTACTAGCAGATTTTGTTTGTCCTTTAAAAACACGCCATTAAAAAACCAAATACCAAAATGCTTTTTAAATGCGCCTAAACCAATTACATTTTTATCGTTTAAAGTATAAACAGGTGCGCTCCATTTTACGGTTTCTTCAAGCTCGGTAGTGTTAATAATATCTCTTAAAATACTTAAAGCCTCACTAAAATGAGCGTTTTCTTCAATATATTCTTCAACGGAGTATATTTTTTTCATTGGTGATTTTTTGAAGGTTCGTTTAACGGTTGGGCTATGGTTTCGTTGTAGAATTGTCCGCGAGGATCATTCCGTAATAACCAAGCGATCATTGCAAGATAAGAATTTCCGGCAGGAAATTCCGCCGCAATGAATTATAGCCAATGTTAACTACAGTTTTTTAATTTTTCAATTCTGTTTTCAGGATTTCTGCTACATTTTCCAAATAGTTTTGTTCCATATCCTGTTTCTCTTTCAAGACAAAATGAATCATTTCTGTTTGTCCAGTTTGTTTATCCGTCAAATTCACTTCAAATCCGTAATCATTTGGATGATAAGCATTTGATATAACTATTTTCCTGTTTTGATTTTCGTATTCAAACCTATCTGATGTAATAGTTCCATTTGGTTGTTCATTAAACAGATGATTAGGTTCGTTAAAGTCAAATTTCGAAATGAGGAATTCAAAATATCTTTTAGTTTTTTCTTTAAAGTTTTTTCGTTTGGTATCGTAAATTTCTCCTGGTGTCATTTATCAAATTATAACTAGTGCTTTTTGAGTATATCAGTCTGTTTTAATGATTGATATACAACGTTAAACGAATTTCGACATTTTTTCTGACAAAGTCAAGTATTCATCTAAAACAGAAAAAGCCACTTTACATATGCAAAGCGGCTTTAAATAAAATAAAATTTTAGTTTAAGACTTTGTAGCCTTAACTGTAATTTTTAATTCAATATCGTCATTAATAAATTTATCACCTAAATCATCAAAAAATGATTTAGAGCCATATTTTACATTCCATTTAGAACGATCTATAGTAAATGTTTCGCTAGTTAAAATTAATGCGCCATCAGTATTTGAAACTGTTACAGGAAAAGTTACATTATTTTTAGCGTCTTTAAGTGTTAAGTTTCCAGATAACATAGTTTTTCCATCTGCTTCACTTATTCCAGTAATTTCAAAAGCTGAGCTTGGATGTTTTTCAACATCAAAAAAATCTGCACTTTTTAAGTGTCCAGTAAGTTTTCCGTTATATTCATCTTCTTTCGGAATATCTGCAACTTCAATAGATTTCATATCAATTAAAAACGTACCGCTATTAATTTTACCATCTGTAACATTAAATACACCATTTTCTATATTAATAGTTCCATTATGCGTTCCAGTTGGCTTAAAACCTTTCCATTCAATAGTAGATTCAGCTGCATTAGCTATATATTTTTCTGATGAAGCTTCAGCTGTTGCAACTGTTTCAGCTTCTTTAGTGCTTGCTTCTTTAGCTTTGTCCTTACATCCGTTTGCACTTATTACTAAGGCAGTAATAGTAAATATTGTGGCAATACTTTTTTTCATCTTTTCTGTTTTTAATGTTTAAGCTGTAAAATTAGTTAATTGATTGTTTTTTTCGACAAAAAAAATATTAAAATTTTTCGTGACATTTTGACATTTTCATAATAATGGCAGTACTTTTGCCAACTCATTTTAGTATTTGCATAAATTAAATTTAGTGATGAGCAAAAAGAATATAAAAGATATAGAAAAAGAACAGACTGAAGACTCACAAGCTGAAGCTGTCGATGTAGTAGAAGAGCAAACCATAGAAGAAAAACTTCAAGGTGAATTAAAACAAGAAAAAGATAAATTTTTACGATTGTTTGCAGAGTTTGAAAATTATAAGCGACGTACCTCTAAAGAGCGCATCGAATTATTTGCAACAGCTAGCGAAGATGTAATGAAAACCTTATTACCAGTTCTTGATGATTTTGAGCGTGCTTTAGCGCATATTGAAGAAGACAAGGAAGCTGAAGAATTACGTAAAGGTGTGTTATTAATTTATCAAAAATTAGTAAAAACATTAGAGCAAAAAGGCTTAACTGCAATTTCAATTAAAAAAGGAGATGATTTTAATGCAGATAACCACGAGGCTATTACACAAATACCAGCGCCATCAGACGATTTAAAAGGAAAAATTATTGATGTTGTTGAAAAAGGATATAAGCTAGGAGAAAAAATTATACGTTTCCCTAAAGTTGTTATTGGGCAATAAAACAAAACTATGGCTAAAAGAGATTATTACGAGATATTAGGAGTAAGCAAAGGTGCTAGTGCTGCTGAAATTAAAAAAGCATACCGTAAAAAGGCTATTGAATTTCATCCTGATAAAAACCCAGATGATAAAGGAGCTGAAGCAAAATTTAAAGAAGCTGCTGAAGCTTATGAGGTGTTGAGTGATGGCGATAAAAAAGCACGTTACGATCAGTTTGGTCATCAAGCTTTTGAAAATGGCGGCGGTGGTTTTGGCGGCGGCGGCATGAATATGGATGATATATTCAGTCAGTTTGGAGATATTTTTGGAGGTGGCTTTGGTGGCGGATTTTCTGGTTTTGGCGGCGGCGGAGGTCAACGCAGAGTAAAAGGCAGTAATCTTCGTATTAGAGTTAAACTAACACTTGAAGAAATAGCTAATGGTGTTGAGAAAAAGATAAAAGTAAAACGTAAAATTCAGGCCCCAGGAACAACTTATAAAACCTGTTCGACATGTAATGGTAATGGGCAAGTTACACGTATTACAAACACCATTTTAGGAAGAATGCAAACCTCTGCACCATGTAATGCTTGTGGTGGCGCAGGACAAACTATTGATAAAAAACCTGCTGATGCTGATGCACAAGGGTTAAAAGTAGCAGAAGAAACTGTATCTATTAAAATACCTGCTGGTGTTGTAGATGGTATGCAGCTTAAAGTGTCTGGAAAAGGAAACGATGCACCAGGAAATGGTATTTCGGGCGATTTATTAGTCGCTATCGAAGAAGAAGATCACGATACATTACAACGTGAAGGAGATAATTTGCATTACGATTTGTATGTAAGTTATCCAGATGCAGTTTTAGGCACTTCAAAAGAGATTGATACCGTTACAGGAAAAGTACGAATAAAGGTAGAAGCTGGTGTACAATCGGGGAAAATTTTACGCTTACGCGGAAAAGGAATACCAAGCATTAATGGCTATGGCAAAGGAGACCTTTTAGTACATGTAAATGTATGGACTCCAAAGACATTAAATAAACAACAAAAGGAATTTTTTGAGGCTATGAGGGATGATGAACACTTTTCCCCTAAACCAGAAAGTTCGGATAAATCATTTTTTGAAAAAGTAAAAGACATGTTTTCTTAGTGATAGAAAATTATGAAGTTCTCTTATAGTTTTTGCTCTATTTGCAAAAAAAAAACTATATTTGATTTATCACTAATTTATTTTAGTGGTAATTTTTCTTTTTCATAGCAATTTTTTTCCCATCCTTAATTTTATTAAGGGTGGGTTTTGTTTTTTAAATTGAAAGCTAATTCCTGTATGTTTTATTAATTAATTCTACATGTTGGTTGTAACATTTAATATATTTACCACACTTATTTTTAAACACTAAAAATTTTTAAATGAATAATCTATTAGTGGCTCATTCAGTCTCTAAAAATTTTGGCAATTTTAAAGCATTAAACAACGTTTCTATCGAAGTTCCTAAAGGCAGTATTTTTGGATTGCTAGGGCCTAATGGTGCTGGCAAAACAACACTTATACGTATCATTAACCAAATAACTATGCCAGATACAGGTACGGTGCATTTAGATGGTGAATTGCTTAACGAAAATCATATAAAAGATATTGGTTATTTGCCAGAGGAACGCGGGTTGTATAAATCTATGAAAGTAGGTGAGCAGGCTTTGTATTTAGCGCAATTAAAAGGGCTCAGTAAATCCGAAGCTAAAACACGATTAAAATACTGGTTTGAGCGTTTAGAAATAGGCGATTGGTGGAATAAAAAAATTCAAGAGTTATCTAAAGGAATGGCTCAAAAAATACAGTTTGTAGTAACGGTGTTACACGAGCCTAAGCTGTTAATTTTTGATGAACCTTTTTCGGGCTTCGACCCAATAAATGCCAATTTAATTAAAGATGAAATTTTACGTTTGCGAGATAACGGTGCTACTATCATTTTTTCAACACATCGTATGGAATCTGTTGAAGAATTGTGTGATGATATTGCGTTAATCCATCAATCAAATAAAATTTTAGACGGTAAATTAGTTGATGTAAAGCGCCAATATAAAACCAACACATATGAGGTTGGTATAAAAACAGATAACAATACAGTTTTGCATCAAGAATTATCTGAGAAGTTTAGTGTTTCAAATGCTAATTTTAAAACCTTAGATAATGAATTGAAATTGAATATAAAGCTTAATGATAGTGATAAACCCAATGAATTTTTATCGTATTTAACAACAAAAGGAGAAGTGTCTCACTTTGTTGAATTAATACCTAGCGTTAACGATATTTTTATTCAAACAGTAAAGAATAATTAATTTATGAATCATTTACCACTTATAATAAAGCGCGAATATTTAACAAAAGTTAAGAATAAATCATTCATAATTATGACTATTTTAAGTCCTATTATTATGATAGCGCTTATCTCTGTCGTTGCCTATTTATCGCAGTTAAACAACAATAAAACACGAGTTATTTCTGTATTAGATGAATCTGGAATTGTAAAAGAGATTTTTAAAGATTCTGACAACACTACTTATCATATTTTAGAGAATATGAATTTAGATGATGCAAAAGCTATTGTTAAGGAAACATCCAATTATGGCTTGCTCCATATTGAAAAATTTGATGATATTGATGCGCTATCAAAGCATATTAAGTTTTATTCTGAGGAATCTCCATCACTTACGTTAATTTCTAGCTTAGAATCAAAAATCGAAAAAAAACTTACAAATATAAAGCTTCAACAAAAAGGAGTAGATGTTGAAATGATTAAGGCTTCAAAAATTAATATAAACCTTGCTCAAGAAAGTTTTGAAGGCGAAAAAACATCTAAAATTGACAGTGTTGTTAAGCTCATTTTTGGTGGGCTGGCAGGATATTTATTATTCATGTTTATTATTATTTATGGTAATATGATTATGCGTAGTGTTATTGAAGAAAAGACGAGTAGAATTATTGAGGTAATTATATCGTCTGTAAAACCAATTCAACTCATGCTCGGCAAAATTATAGGTACATCGTTGGCAGGTATTACACAGTTTGTTATTTGGTTAATTTTAGGAAGTGTTTTAATGACAATAATATCAGCTATTTTTGGAATAGATATGGCACAATCTCCACAGCAAGATATGATGCAACAAGCTATGGAAAATCCAGAAGTAAACATGCAAGTTCAAGATGTTATTACTGCATTTTATCATTTGCCAATTGCTAATTTAATTGTTGCGTTTATATTATTTTTTATAAGTGGTTACCTATTATATAGTTCACTTTATGCAGCTATTGGAGCAGCAGTAGATAATGAAACTGATACTCAGCAATTTATGTTGCCAATTTTAATGCCTCTAATACTTGCAGTTTATATTGGAATTTTTACGGTTATTGAAGATCCACACGGTACGGTCTCAACAGTATTCTCTTTTATACCTTTTACTTCGCCAGTAGTGATGCTAATGCGCATACCTTTTGGAGTGCCTTTATGGCAACAGGTTTTATCTTTGTTGTTATTAATTGGTACCTTTATGCTAACCGTTTGGTTTGCAGCAAAAATTTACAGAGTTGGTATTTTAATGTACGGAAAAAAACCAAGTTATAAAGAGTTAATAAAGTGGATTAAGTATTAAAATGGAAGAACTAAAAGACATATTAAATCACACATTTAGTTTTAGTAAAAACATTCATATTGATGTAAAAACAATACTGGTTGTAATATTGGCTTTAATACTAACAGCGTTTATATTAAAGTTAATACGAAAGGTTGTTACTAGAAAGCTACCTCAGCAAGATAAAGTGAAGTTTGTCTCGCTTTTTTCTTATAGTAAATGGTTTATTTATGTTATTATTCTATTAATGACACTACATAATTCTGGAGTGCAAGTAACTGCTATTTTTGCAGCTTCTGCAGCATTATTAGTAGGTGTTGGTTTAGCGCTCCAAACACTATTTATGGATATAATATCTGGAGTTTTTATACTTATAGACCAATCTGTACATGTAGGCGATATTATTGAATTAGATGGTAAAATTGGAAGAGTAGAAGAGATTAAGTTAAGGACAACACGTGCTGTAACAATAGATAATAAAGTATTGGTAATCCCTAATCACTTATATTTAACAAACAGTTTATATAATTGGACAGAAAATGGAACAACCACTAGAGAAAGTGTCGAAGTAGGTGTAGCATACGGTAGTGATATACAGCTAGTAAAAAAAATTCTGTTGCAAGTAGCAAATAATCACCCATTGGTTGTAAAGAAACCGGAACCATTAGTTGTTTTTACTAATTTTGGAGATAGTGCTTTAATGTTTAAATTAATTTTCACGTTAAATGATAGTTTTCAAGCACTCATACCTCAAAGTGATATGCGATTTGAGATAGATAGATTATTTAAAGAAAACAATATTAGTATTCCATTTCCGCAAAGAGATGTTCATATTGTTTCAAAAGAATAAGCGGATAAAAGAATTAAATTTAAAAAAGGGTATAGAGTTTGATTTCTATGTTCTAAAATGTAAAATATATGCCTAAAATATTAATAATAGAAGATGAAGCAGCCATTAGAAGAGTTTTAGTGAAAATTCTTTCTGAAGAAAATGATACTTATCAGGTTGAAGAAGCCGAAGACGGACTAGTTGGCGTTGAAAAAATAAAAAATGATGATTTCGATTTAGTGCTTTGCGATATTAAGATGCCAAAAATGGATGGTGTTGAAGTACTGGAAGCTACCAAAAAAATTAAACCAGAAATACCAATGGTTATGATTTCTGGCCATGGCGATTTAGATACAGCAGTTAATACAATGCGTTTAGGAGCTTTTGATTATATATCGAAACCACCAGATTTAAACAGATTACTAAATACCGTTAGAAATGCTTTAGATAGGAAAGAACTGGTAGTTGAAAATAAATTGCTTAAAAAGAAGGTAAGCAAGAATTTTCAAATGATTGGAGAAAGTAAGGCTATAAGCCATATTAAAGATATTATTGAAAAAGTAGCACCAACTGATGCACGTGTGCTTATAACAGGTCCAAACGGAACCGGAAAAGAACTAGTTGCGCATTGGCTACATCAAAAAAGTGATCGCTCTAAAGGTCCAATGATAGAAGTAAATTGTGCTGCAATACCAAGCGAGCTTATTGAAAGCGAGTTATTTGGTCATGTTAAAGGTGCTTTTACAAGTGCTAATAAAGACAGAGCAGGAAAATTTGAAGCTGCTAACAGCGGAACTATTTTTTTAGATGAAATTGGAGACATGAGTCTTTCTGCACAGGCAAAGGTATTACGCGCATTACAAGAAAGCCGTATTCAACGCGTAGGTAGCGATAAAGATATTAAGGTAAATGTACGTGTAGTTGCAGCAACCAATAAGGATTTAAAAAAGGAGATTAAAGAAGGAAACTTCCGTGAAGATTTATATCATAGGTTAGCCGTTATTTTAATACAAGTTCCTGCTTTAAATGATAGACGTGATGATATTCCTTTACTTATCAATTATTTTTCTAATAAAATTGCTAGTGAACAAGGCACTGTTAAAAAAACATTTTCTGATAAAGCTGTAAAACTATTGCAAGATTATGATTGGACGGGTAATATTCGAGAGCTTCGTAATGTTATAGAACGATTAATCATTCTTGGAGGAAAAGATGTAAGCGAGACAGATGTAAAGATGTTTGCAAGTAAATAAAAAAACAAACCTATACAATCATTTTATGGGTTTGTTTTTAATATCTTATTTGTTACATAAATTTAGTTCTTCTATGTATTTTGACGCTAATGCTTTAAGGCTTTTTACATAATAGCTTTTAATAGCTTCCATACTTTTTGTAGACAGATCCTTAGGAGAGTCCATTTCTTTTAGCGAACTATGATTATAATCGCAAATTTTTAGAGCATCATTATATGCTTTTATATTTGATGCAATTACTTTTTTATAAGAAAGAATTAATTGTGCTTTTTTATTAGTTAATTCTTTTTCTTTTTGCTGAGCCAATTTGTTTTTTATTTGTTCTTCCTTAAGTTTTAAAGCTTCCTGCTGCTTTTTTAATGCTAATTGTTCATTTTGCAAATCTGAAAGCTCGGTATTTTCATTAGTTTCAACAGTATTAGAATATGAACATTTATCAATCTCAATAACACTTACTTTAGCTGTGTCTCTAGCTCGTTTTACAAAAAAACGACCATCTTCATAAGTTTCAGTATTTTCAACTTTGGCTAATAAATCTATGCTTTTGTCAGCTAAGTTTAATGCGGTTTTGCAACCACAATCTTTTAATGTTTTTTTAGAAAGTTTAAAAGCCTCTAACGATCTATTAGCATAATACTTTAAATGGCTTATGTTGTTTGCATCATAAGCATCTTTAACATGCGAATAGGCATTTACTAAATAAGAATTGGCTTCGTCGCAGTTGGTAGTTTGCGCATTAAAATTTAATGTAATAATTAGAAAAAATAGTAAGTAATAATTCTTCATTGGATTTGGGTTAATTTTAAGTAGGTGCAACGAATATATTAAAAACTATAGCATTACTGTGTAGTTTATCGAAATTATATGTTTATTTCTTTTCAATAAAACCATCTATAATGCCTTTTACTTCAACTGGAATGTTATCATTCTCAACCCAAGTATGAATATCTCCTAAGTAATTCATACCTAAATAGTTTGCAGATTCTACGAAAGGTCTATTAAACCCAGAGATGACGTCATTACTATTACTACAGCTTACCATAGCCATGTTTTTACCACGCAATTGTCTACCTAAATCTTTATGAATTCTTATTAAATCTGAAATTCTATCAAAAAACACTTTCATATGTCCACTCATAGTATACCAATATACTGGTGTTGCGAAAATTATGGTATTGTAGTTTTTTATAATGTTTGAGATTAATGGCAAAAAATCATCTCCTTCATTCTTGTAATCATAATCGTAATGCCCAATATTTTTTGAATATAAATCAATAACATCGTATCCATTTTTCAATGCCATATAATTTACTATAGTATTTGTGTCTCCTTTTGGTCTTGCGCTTCCTTGTATAATAATAGTTTTATTCATTTTATTTTCTTTTTATTATACGAATTAACGTAATTGTTTGGGTATAAAAAGGAAAACATAATAGAAACAAATAATGATAACAAAGAAAAAATCGATTTCATTTTTATATATTTAAAAGCAATAATAAATATCATATATTTTGAAAACTATTCATATCAACGATTTTAAAATCACTTCAAAAATTAATATTTCAAAGCAACCTACTCGGTATGATTTAGAAGTTCCTGAAGACCTAATAAAAGACGAATTACGTTCCGTTAGAAGAAAGCTAGGAAAGCTTCAAGATACAATGTACGCTCATAGCAAATATTCTGTATTGGTGTGTTTACAAGGTATGGATACATCAGGTAAAGACAGTTTAATACGAGAGGTTTTCAAAGATTTTAATGCTCGTGGTGTCGTGGTACATAGCTTTAAAGTACCTACTGAATTAGAACTAAAGCACGATTATATTTGGAGGCATTATATTGCACTTCCAGCACGTGGTAAGTTTGGTGTTTTTAATAGAACGCATTACGAAAATGTATTGGTAACTAGAGTGCATCCAGGTTATATTTTAGGCGAAAATATACCAACGGTAAATACTGTAGAGGATATTGATGAAGCATTTTGGGATTCACGTTTCGAGCAAATAAATAATTTTGAAAAGCATATTACCGATAACGGAACCATCATTTTTAAGTTTTTTATGAATCTTTCAAAAGAAGAACAAAAAAACAGATTACTTCGACGCTTAAACAAAAAGGAGAAAAACTGGAAATTTTCTGCAGGTGATTTAAAAGAACGTAAACTTTGGGACAAATATCAAGAATGTTACGAAGATGCTATAAATAGAACATCAAAACCGCACGCACCTTGGTATAATATTCCAGCCGATAATAAACCTGCAGCGCGTTACATCGTTGCTAAGATAATGTATGATACATTAAAAGAATATACCGATATACAAGAGCCAGAGTTGGATGATGGCATTAAGGCCAATATAGAGTCGTACAAGCAACAATTAAATAACGAATAATACTTTTATGATTTCTTTTAGATGTTATGGATATATTATGAAGTATATTTAAAACCAAAAAGATATTTATGATTCACCTAAGGCCTTTAATTTTTCTTTTAGCCATTTTATTATCAGTTCAATCTAACTCGCAAACAGACGAACAGGTAATAAGAGAAATTTATACCCAGTCTTTAACAAAAGGTAAAAGTTACGATTGGTTAAACTATTTATCAAACCAAATTGGAGGCAGATTATCTGGTTCTTTAAATGCCGAAAAAGCAGTAGCATATACAAAAGAGGAACTAGAAAAATTAGGGTTAGATAAAGTTTGGCTACAGCCCGTTATGGTACCAAAATGGGTGCGCGGAGTTAAAGAATATGCTTATATAGAAACTAAGCCAGGAAAAACTACAACTGTTAATATTTGCGCTTTAGGCGGTTCTATTGCTACACAAGCGTTGGGTTTAAAAGCTAATATTATTGAAGTTAAAAGTTTTGACGAATTAAAAAAACTTGGAAAGGAAAATGTTGAAGGAAAAATAGTTTTTTATAACAGACCAATGCAAGCTGATTTAATTACCACATTTGAAGCTTATGGTGGTTGTGTGGACCAACGTTATTCAGGTGCTGTTGAAGCAACAAAGTATGGTGCAGTTGGTGTTATTGTGAGGTCTATGAACTTAAGATTGGATGATTTTCCACATACAGGGAGCATGACTTATGATAATATCCCTGTTGAAAAACGCATTCCGTCAGCAGCGATAAGTACTAACGATGCAGAATTGTTAAGCACAATGTTGCAGTTAGATAAATCTATAAAATTTTATTTTAAACAAAATTGTAAACAACTCAAAGATGTATTGTCTTATAATGTAATTGGCGAAATTACAGGTAGTGAATTCCCAAATGAGTATATGTTAGTAGGAGGCCATTTAGACTCGTGGGATTTAGGAGATGGATCGCATGATGATGGTGCGGGTGTTGTGCAATCAATGGATGTTTTAAGATTGTTGAAAGCATCTGGAGTAAAGCCAAAACGCAGCATTAGAGTTGTGTTATTTATGAATGAAGAAAATGGTTTAAGAGGTGGAAATAAGTACGCAAAAGTTGCAAAACAAAAAAATGAAAACCATGTTTTTGCTCTTGAGAGTGATGCTGGAGGATTTACACCTCGTGGATTTAGTTTTGATTGTAGTGATGCCAATTTTAATCAAGTATTAAATTGGAAACCTTTATTTAAACCTTATTTAATTCATTATTTTGAAAAGGGTTATGGGGGCGCAGATATTGGGCCTCTAAAAACGGATGCTGTGGTACTAGCAGGTTTGGTTCCAGATTCTCAGCGTTATTTTGATCACCACCATGCAAGTAATGACACGTTTGAACATGTTAACAAAAGAGAATTAGAATTAGGAGCAGCTACAATGACTGCTTTGGTGTACTTGTTTGATAAATATGGAGTAAATCCTATTCCTAATCAAAAAAATATAAAAAATTAATTTTGTGTATGTGGGAAGAGAAACTAAAAACATACGATGCCTTAGTTAGCAAATGTGATCGATTTGAAAGAAAAGGAAAAACAATGCCCTATACATCGGCTAATGGTTATATGTTCTCTTTGTTTAATAAAGATTGTGAAATAGGAATTAGATTTTCTCAAGAGAATCAAGAAAAATATATAAAAGAGTTTAAATCTTCAATTTACAAATCTTACGGAGCAGTAATGAAAGGATATGTGTTAATACCAAACCATATGCTTGAAGATTTAGATTATGTTGCTAAGTATTTAAACGAAAGTTACGATTATGTAATGTCACTAGAACCAAAATAAAATGAAAAAGTTTACTGTATTATTAACCTTAATGTTTGCATCATTTGCTATGGCACAAAATGAAGAAAAATTACCATATTATGAAATTCCTGATTATCCAGAAACCTATACTGCAGGATCAGTTGCAGCTAGAATGATTGATGGTTTAGGATTTCGTTATTATTGGGCAACTCAAGGGCTAACAGACAAAGATTTAAATTATAAACCAAGTGAATCTGGGCGTACAAGTGCAGAAACTATTGATCATATTTTTGGATTATCTAAAGTTATTGTAAATGCTACTTTAAATAAGCCAAATAAAAGAGGAGAAAATATTGAAATGACTTTTGAAGAGAAACGTAGATTAACCTTGAATAATATAAAAACTGCAGCAGATATTCTGAGAAAGACTGACGATATGTCTCAATATAAAATAGTTTTTGGGGAGAAAGAGTATCCATTTTGGAATAATATTAATGGACCAATAGCTGATGCAATCTGGCATTGCGGACAAGTTGTTATGCTTCGTCGAGCTTCAGGGAACCCTTTTAATTCTAAAGTTAGTGTTTTCAATGGTAAATTAAGAGAGTAGTACTCTATTTATAATTAGTGTAGTTTAGAAAATCCAAAAAAAGGATGCTTTCAAACAATGATAATAGTTAGAAAGCATCCGTTATAAATTATTCTCTTCCAAGAAGCCAGCCTATAACTCCACCAGCAACCGCGAACCTAACTCCAAAAGTTATAGCAGCAGTTATTACACCAGTTAAATCTGTTAAACCTGTAGTGGTGGCAAATAATTCTAGCGTTGAACAACAACCTATTAAAGCACCTATAATAAGGCCTGCTTGAGCTCCTGTAGCAAATGTTTTAATTTGAGCCCATCTGCTAAAAATGATAGTTATTAAAGTGGCATATAGCACTTCCATAATAATTATTGGTGGCAAATCTAATTTTGTAAAAACGGCATCAACACCTGCTCCATTTTGAGCGTTAAAACCTAAAACTACATAGATTAGGTAACCTAATCCAAAAAGGGCAATTGTACCACCTAGAATGGCAAGAACTTTGTTTTTCATAATACTTAGTTTATAAACTTCTTTTTAAGAAGCTTGGTTAGTTGCTTATAAATATAATAAATATAAGTTACTGATTATGAATAAGTAATGATAATTTGATTATAAGTAACTCAACCACCATTTGCCTTTATTGTTAGCTTTGTAAATCATATATTTTTTACACGGGAAATAGAGTAGCGCTATAACACCAAACCAAACCATGTACACTACAAAGAGTGAATAGCCATAGCCAGTTGCTAAACTTCCAGTTTTCCACGCATTAGAATCTAAAATCATTTTATGCCAATCGTCGCCAGAAATTAAAAGTCCAATTATAGCTATTACGTGAATTACTAAAATATGAAGGAAATAATAAAATAAAGGCACTCTTCCATATACTAAAAAGAAGTTGGTTATCTTATTTTTTACTTTTTCAATACCATATAAAAACAATAGAGCTGGACCAATTGTTATTAATAAATATGAAAGAGATGGTGGATATTTAGTTACATTAAAAAATGAGATAATAGTTTTAGTAGAAGTATCTTGAATAGCCCAAGGCACTAAATCTCCATAAATATTAATCCCTCTTAAAATAAAAAACAAAGCAATAGAACTTAGCCCTAGAGCTAATAGCCATTTTTTTCTAACTTTAATATTAAAATCTTTAGTGTAAAAACTTCCAAAGCAATAGCCTAAAACTATTAAACCAACCCATGGAATTACAGGGTATGCAAACGCTATCATTTGACCATCTCCAACTGGTAAAAACTTAAATTGATGTAATATATACCAAATAATAGAATCAAGACTATCTCCTTGTGCTATTACTTTATCTAATAAGTTATGTCCAGCCACTAAAGTAAGGCCAATAACTAATAGTAATTTTTTTGGTAAATAAATTAGCAATGATAGTACTACCATGCTTAACCCTATAGCCCAAATAACCTGTAAAGCAATAAAGCCATAAGACAAATCGAACCACCAAATAAGATTGTTTAAAACTACTTCAAGAAAAATTAGCCATAAACCTCTTGTAAACAAAAATTTAAAAAGCTTAGGCTTTGTTTTCTTATTACCATATAAAAATGCTGAAGTACCAGCTAAAAAAATAAATACTGGAGCACAATAGTGAGTTATAAAACGAGTGAAAAATAAAAATGGTGTTGTGGTTTCTATATTGGTTGGGTCACTAAAAAAAGCTCCATAATGAAAATAGTCTCTAACATGGTCTAAAGCCATAATAACCATAACCACACCTCTTAAAATGTCAATGGATTCTATTCTTGTTGATTTTATTTGCATAAGTCTTAATTAAATCAGGTATTGTTTGCTGTTAAAGACTTAGGGGATTTTTAAAAATATATAATCGCTTTTAAATAAGCAAGATAGTAAAGTTTTTATTTTTTGTTAAACAATCTTTGTTGTTGTTTAATAGTGAGTGTGCTACCATCATGACTCCACCCAGGAGCAGCAAAAGCGTACATGAATTTATGATACCAATTTTTAGACTTTTTCATATCATTCCAAATATCTTTATACTCATGAGTTAAAATAACTAATGGATTATATGAATTAGGCGGGTGTGAAACACCATATTTTATATCTATCGAGTCATCTAGCTCTTTCCAAGTTCCAAAAATTTTATCAAAAATATTTAAAAACCCGCCATGATTTTTGTCCATATATTCTAAATTTTGTGCATGGTGTACTTGATGCATAGTATGTGTATTAAATATTTTCTCTATAATACCCATTTTAGGGATGTATACTGTATGTAATTGAAACTGCCATAGCGCTTCAATACCTAAGCAAACTACAAGCATTTCTGGGGGAAAGCCAAGAGCAGGAATCCACATATAAAAAAAGGGTTTGTAAAAAATGGTAAACCAACCATTTCGTACTGCAGTGCCTAAATTAAAATGGTCTGAAGAATGATGGACTATATGAGCAGCCCAAAGGAATCTCACATTATGATTTTGTCTATGAAACCAATAATAACTAAAATCATCTAATAATTGACAAATTAACCATACATACCAAGCATACCCGAAAGATTTCCATCCCATAATGTTGGTGCGAATTCCATCTATTTCTGGGTTAAAAATTTCATAAACATAATTAAAAAGAACAATGGCTGCTATTGTTTTTGTAAGTGGGGCTAGAATAGTAGAGCCAACTCCCATTGTTATACTTGCAACTAAATCTTTCTGGTTATATAATTTTTTTCTTTTTTTATGGTGTTTACTATATGATAGTTCAAGTAAAATAAAACCAAGAAAACAAGGGACTCCATATACTAATGGATTTGTAAAAGTCATTTAAGAAAATTTGTTACCCAAAAATAGAACGATTTTTTTGTTCTTTATCAGTATTCCTCAGAATTCTTTAAAAATAAAAATCCTGTATCAGCTCTAACGAGTTAATACAGGAATTGTTTTATTTTAAATCTCTTATTTTGCTGTGACTACTTCTTTTTCTTTTATTTTAGTAAAATCAACTTCTACTTGATTTTTTAAAATATCTTCAAACGTTTCTCTCTTTCTAATTAAATGTGCTTTTTTATTATACCATAAAACTTCTGCTGGTCTATAACGCGAATTGTAATTGCTTGCCATTGAAAAACAATAAGCTCCTGCATTTTTAAAGCATAAAATATCTCCTTCGTTAATTTCATTAATACGTCTATTGTTTCCAAAAGTATCCGTTTCACAAATATACCCAACAACGGTATAAAAACGTTCTCGACCACTTGGATTTGAAATATTTATAATATCATGGTGAGACCCATAAAACATAGGTCTTATTAAATGATTAAAACCAGAATCTATTTGAGCAAATACAGTAGATGTAGTTTGTTTTACTGCATTTACAGTAGCTAAAAAGGTTCCAGACTCACTCACTAAAAACTTACCAGGTTCAAATGCTAAGGTTAATTCTTTGCCATAATCTTTACAAAACTGGTTAAATTTAGATGATAATTTTTTCCCCAACTCTTCAATATTAGTTTCAATATCACCAATTTTATATGGTACTTTAAAACCAGAGCCAAAATCTATAAAATCTAAGTTTTTAAACTGTTTTGCAGTTTCAAAAAGTATTTCGCTGGCGTATAGAAAAACATCAATATCTAAAATATCACTACCAGTATGCATATGTATACCATTAATAGTCATTTTTGTGTTTTCTACTATGCGTAACAAATGTGGAATTTGATGAATTGAAATACCAAATTTTGAGTCAATATGTCCTACAGAAATATTACTGTTTCCACCAGCCATTACATGTGGATTAATACGGATACAAACCGGAACATTAGGATGCTTTGTTCCAAACTGCTCTAAAATAGCTAGATTATCAATATTTATTTGAACACCTAACTTTGCAGCTTCCTCAATTTCGACTAACGAGACACCATTTGGCGTGAAAATGATTTGCTCAGGTAAAAAACCAGCAGTTAAACCAAGCTGTACTTCTTGAATAGAAACGGTGTCTATCCCAGAACCTAATGTTTTAAATAACTTTAATATTGAAATATTTGATAAAGCTTTTACAGCATAATTTATTTTTAAAGTTTTTACACTTTTAAACGCATTAGTTAAACGTTTGTATTGCGATGTGATTTTTTCAGCATCATAAACATATACAGGGCTTCCGTAGTCTTTTGCAATTTTTTGTAAGCGATCATTTGTCATTATACAACTATATTTTTTTCAAATGTATTCCTTTACTTTTCAAAATAAAATTTATAATTTCAAAATTAATCAAATTAAACAAATTGTTAATTATTTAACAATTAAATTATTTCAATTTTAATTTCTTTCATTCTTAAATAAAATATTAGCGTAATTAAGAGCTATTATTTACATTTGCGCATCTTAAACTATTAAGCAAGTTATGAATTTACACGAATATCAAGGTAAAGAAATATTAAGCACTTTTGGAGTGCGTATCCAACGCGGAATTGTTGCTCAAAACGCACAAGAAGCTGTTGCAGCAGCAAAACAATTAACACAAGAAACAGGTACAAGTTGGCATGTTATTAAAGCTCAAGTTCATGCTGGTGGACGTGGTAAAGGTGGAGGTGTTAAGCTTGCTAAAAATTTGAAAGAGGTAGAAACTATCGCTGGACAAATTATTGGGATGAATTTAATTACACCTCAAACTTCTGCTGAGGGTAAAAAAGTACACCAAGTTTTAATTGCTGAAGATGTGTATTATCCGGGAGAAAGTGAAACTAATGAGTTTTACATGTCGGTATTATTAAATCGTGGTACAGGACGTAATATGATTATGTATTCTACTGAAGGAGGGATGGATATTGAAACTGTTGCCGAAGAAACACCACATTTAATTTTTACAGAAGAAGTTGATCCTACTGTTGGTTTAATGCCGTTTCAAGCAAGACGTGTTGCTTTTAATTTAGGATTATCTGGATTAGCCTTTAAAGAAATGACAAAATTTGTTACTAATCTTTATACGGCTTATGTAAAATCTGATTCATCTTTATTTGAAATTAATCCAGTTTTAAAGACTAGTGATAATAAAATAATGGCTGTTGATGCAAAAGTTACTATTGACGATAATGCATTATACAGACATAAAAACTATGTTGATTTGCGAGATATACGTGAAGAAAGCGCTATTGAAGTTGAGGCAGGAGAACTAGGTTTAAATTATGTTGATTTAGATGGGAACGTAGGTTGTATGGTAAACGGTGCTGGTCTTGCTATGGCTACTATGGATTTAATAAAGCAAGCCGGTGGAGAACCAGCTAACTTTCTAGATGTTGGAGGTACTGCTGATGCTGCTCGTGTTGAAGCTGCTTTTAAAATTATATTAAAAGATCCAGCTGTAAAAGCTATTTTAATCAATATTTTTGGAGGTATTGTTCGTTGTGACCGTGTGGCACAAGGGGTTATTGATGCATACAAGAACATGGGTAATATTAGCGTACCAATTATTGTACGTTTACAAGGTACAAATGCAGACATTGCAAAAGAATTAATTGATAGTTCTGGTTTAGATGTAATGAGTGCTACAGAATTCCAAGAAGCTGCAGATAAAGTACAGCAAGTTTTAGCTTAAAGTTTTTTTTAACAAAATATAAAAAGCTCTTATCTTAAGATAGGAGCTTTTTTTTTCTTAATAATTGATTAACAAGGTGTTAATACCTTGTGAAAAACGCGTTAAAATGAGGTTAAAGTAACCTTTTGAGGTCGCTTAAGGAAGAATTCTTTCTTTCTTTATTATATCAATAATCATTAAAACGAATAATTATGAGAAAAATGAAAACACTGCTACTAGTTGTATCTATTGCATTTAGTAGTGTACTTTATGCGAGTACAGAAAAGGCTCCAACTGAATCTAGTATGGTAGTTAAAGAAATTAAGGAACTTTTGAAGAAACCCAAGTTTGTATTAAAAAAAGAGGTTTTGGCTTATGTAAAAATAACATTGAACGACAAGCATGAAATGGTTGTCCTATCTGTTGGTTCTGAAAATTGTGAGATTGAGAAATATATTAAGAAGAGGTTGAACTATGTTAAACTGAAAGTAGAGGTAAAAGATTGCTTAAAAACATTTATCGTTCCAATAAGAATAACACCAACGGTCTGATATGATTTTGAACAATGTTTAAAAAAACCTCCTGATTAATTATTAGGAGGTTTTTTATGGGCGTTTTTTTTAGGCATTGGTCCTCGTAAGTGAATAACTAAACCATTTAAAAAATTTCTTAAAATTTGGTCACCACATTCCATGTATTTGGGATGGTCTTCTTTTCTAAAAAAAGCTCCAAGTTCGCTTTTTGAAATTCTAAAATCTACTAGACTTAAAATTTTCACTATATCATCATCTCTTAATTTTAATGCTACTCGTAGTTTTTTTAAAATATCGTTATTTGTCATATGTTTTTATTTGTCAATTCTATTGATGCCTTTCGTCGATTTCACTTTTATAGTTACTATTCTCTAGCGTTTTTTAATTTTTGATAAAGATACTTTAAATATTGATTTCAATATTAGATAACGGAAATGAAAATTGTTTATGTAATTTATTGATTATAAGCATTTTAATTTTAATAATATACTGAGTTTATATGTTTTTTGTCTCTATGTGATACTTAAAAATCGGATTAAAAAAAAACGGCAGTGATGAAATAATTAAAATCTTCGATTAAAAACGTCTAACTTTTCGATAAGATACATTATATCCACGATTATTAAAGTACTCTTATACGTACCTTTATAATGTAATTAATTTATCCCTTTAGTGACATGGTTAATAGAGTAGAAAAATTGAGTCTTTTATCTGAAATGATTGCGTTTGCAAAATATGATAAAGACATAAAAAATATAGAATATAATTTTTTGTTGGGCGTAGCTAAACAGCTTGATATCTCGCGTGAAGATTTTGATTATTTAATTGAACACCCTGTTTCATATACTCATTTAAAATCTCATAGTGAACGTATTGTTCAGTTTCATAGATTAGTTTTACTAATGAATATTGAACAAGAATACGGTGGAGAAAATAATTCTGCGGGTGTTATAAAGCTTTATAATTTTGGACTTCGTATGGGATTGAGCCACGAATCTATAACCAAAGTTTTATACCTAATGGAAAGTTTTCCAAACAAGATTGTACCACCTGATGTATTAATAGATATTTTTAAAACACAGTATAATTAAAATTTATCTGCTAAGTTTAATTACCTGTGTTGTTAAGCCCTTGTTTTGGGTTATGGAAAAGCTAAAAGTTTAAACTTTTAGCTTTTCTAGTTTATTTTGGTAATTTTTAATCTCGTCTCGTAATTTAGCAGCTATAATAAAGTCTAATGCTTTTGCTGCTGCTTCCATAAGTTTACGTTTTTCTCTAATTTTCTTTTCAAGTTCTGATTTGCTTAAATACTCGCTTTCTGGTTCGGCTGCTTTAGCAGCTTCGAGTTCGTAACTATAAGTACTTACCGAGTTTTTTGATAAGGCATTATCTAAGCTTTTGTTTAATGCCTTAGGGGTAATATCATGCTCTGTATTATATGCAATTTGTTTTTCGCGCCTGTATTCTGTTTCGTCAATCGTTCTTTGCATACTTTTAGTAATCTTATCAGCATACATAATAGCTTTTCCGTTTAAGTTTCTAGCTGCTCTACCAACGGTTTGGGTAAGTGAACGAGCAGAACGCAAAAAACCTTCTTTATCAGCATCTAAAATTGCAACAAGTGATACTTCGGGTAAATCTAAACCTTCACGAAGTAAGTTTACACCAACTAAAACATCAAACAACCCTTTACGTAAATCTTGCATAATTTCAACACGCTCTAGTGTATCTACATCACTATGAATGTAACGGCAGCGTATTTGGATTCTATCTAAGTATTTTGTTAACTCTTCTGCCATTCGTTTGGTAAGCGTTGTTACCAAGGTACGTTCGTCTCTTTCTACACGTTGCTGGATTTCTTCAATTAAATCATCAATCTGATTTAAACTTGGTCTTACTTCTATAATAGGGTCTAATAAACCGGTAGGGCGAATTACCTGCTCCACATAGATGCCATCTGTTTTTTGCAATTCATAATCTGCAGGAGTAGCACTTACATATATTACTTGATTTTGAATGGCTTCAAATTCTTCAAATTTTAATGGACGATTGTCCATGGCTGCCGGAAGCCTAAAACCATATTCAACTAAGTTTTCTTTTCTACTTCTATCTCCACCATACATTGCGTGTACTTGAGAAATAGTTACATGACTCTCATCAACAACCATTAAATAATCATCTGGAAAATAATCTAATAAACAGAAAGGTCGGGTACCTGGTAATCTACCATCAAGATAACGCGAATAGTTTTCAATACCTGAGCAATAACCTAATTCGCGTATCATTTCTAAATCAAATTCCGTACGTTCTTTTAAACGTTTTGCTTCTAAATGCTTACCAATCTCTTTAAAATAGTCATGTTGTTTTACTAAATCATCTTGAATGTTTTTTATGGCTCCTTGTAAAACTTCAGGAGAAGTAACAAACATATTTGCAGGATATATGGTAAGTTGATCGTATTTTTCAATAACTTCATTGGTTTGAATATTAAAAGACTCGATGTCTTCAATTTCATCTCCAAAAAAATGAATTCTAAAAGCATCATCTGCATAACTTGGAAAAATATCGACGGTATCTCCTTTTATTCTAAAATTTCCATGTTTAAAATCTGCTTCAGTTCTAGAATATAAACTTTGTACTAATTGGTGCAATAATTTCGTTCTCGAAATCACTTGGTCTCGTTTTAAGGCAACCACATTTTTTTGGAACTCAATAGGATTTCCTATACCGTAAATACATGAAACCGATGCAATTACTAAAACATCACGACGACCAGAAAGTAAGGAAGATGTCGCACTTAAACGCATCTTCTCAATTTCTTCATTTATAGATAAATCCTTTTCTATGTATACACCAGAAACAGGAATGTAGGCTTCTGGTTGATAATAATCGTAATATGATACAAAATATTCTACAGCATTATCAGGAAAAAACTGTTTAAACTCTGAATATAATTGAGCGGCTAGTGTTTTGTTATGTGCCAAAACTAAAGTAGGACGCTGTACTTCTTCAATAACGTTAGCAACGGTAAAGGTTTTTCCTGAACCAGTTACACCAAGTAAAGTTTGATGTTTTTCTTCAGTATTTATACCATTAACTAATTGCTTTATAGCTTGTGGTTGATCACCAGTAGGTTTAAATTCTGAATCAATTTTGAATTGCATTTTACAAATCTAAAGCAATTACCTAACTAGAGCAAAATGTCCACGATATTCTTTTCCATCAGGAAAAATAACTTTATACCAATAATCATCATTTGGAAGCTTAAATCCATTAAAAGTTCCATCCCAACCAGCTTCTAAGGGGCTAATGCTTTTTAATAGTTTTCCATACCGATTAAATACGATTATTTTAATATCTGAATTAAATTGAGCGTCTACACCAAAAGGTTTCCAAGTGTCGTTATAACCATCATTATTAGGCGTAAAGTATTTCGGAAATCCTAAAACTGATACTAATTGCGACACTATTCCACAACCATTCTTATCAAATACATACACGGTATGAAACCCTGCTTTAACATTAGTAAACACATTATTATCGTTATATATTTGAGAGTCTAATGCAAATTGGTATTGGCCTTCTCCAGAAACATTTACTGTAATGGAATTGTTTGATGATACTTCTAGAATTGTAATATCATTTATAGTGGCTGCGTTAGATGGAATAACAACTATTTCTCGAGATGAGGTACATCCGTTTTGATGGGTTACCATTACTGTATAAGTACCAATTTCATTTACATTAATAATAGCAGTTGTGTTACTAATTTGTTGATTATTTAAAAACCATTGATACGTGTAGTTGTTTGGATTATCATTTAAAATACCTGCATATAACTCAATGGCTATTGGGTATGTATTGAGGCAATAAAATTGAGACTGGTTTGCTAATAACAAAGGCGTAAAAACCACATTTAAATCAATAGTACTTATTGCATAACAGCTCCCGTTGTTTTCTACTTTCACAAAAAGGGTATCATTATTAGGTGTAGCGTTAGTGTAATCTCCACTTATTGCATTCGATTCACTTAATGCATCTTGTTCGTTTATATAAAAAGTTATTGTTGACCCGTTTGGAACCAAAGGCTCTATATAAAATATTAAATCATTGGTGTTAAATACTGAGAAACCATCGATGATATCATCATCACATATATCATAAGGAGGAATATTTATGGTATTGTTTGAAGTGTCTAAAACTATTTCTGCAATAGAAAAACATTTGAAAGCATATTCTAGCCTAACATAAACAATTTGTTGTGGTATGTTATTTTGGAATGTTGACGGATTAGGTATTTCATTAGAGTTTTGTTGAGCATCTAGTGTTGTTAAAAAGAAGTTTTGAACTGACCATGATGGATCTCCGTTTGTAATATTTTGAACAGCATTAAATAAGTTATAGGTTGTTAATCCATCTTGATTACTATCACATTCAATAATATTTGTATTAGAAACTATTGGGTTTTGAACATATTCAACTAGTATTTCTCCGTAAGAGATACAGTTGTTATTTAAGGTAACTTCAACATTATATTTTCCGGCTTGAGTAACATTAAATGTTTCATTATTACTTCCTATTTGCTCTACATCATTAAAAAACCATTTATAAGAAGCTGCTCCAATTTGTGATGCATTTAGGTCAAAAGTTTCATTTTCACATAATGCACTATTTGTCGATATTAATCTATTTGGACCTAAATCTGTATTTAACTTAAAACTACCAGCTTCAAGAAAAACTGCTGAGTCATACCTGAAATTTTGTTGGTCAGCAATTACTAATTTTACATGATAAGTTTGACCTGGTAAAACATTTGCAGTTGCTGTGAGAACAACGGTTTGGCCATTGAAATTGATAGGAGCAGTAGCATTATTCCAATTTCCAAAATAACTTTCGTTTTGTGCTGGGCAACCATTTGGAATATCGGGATGTACAGTAGTTACTTTTACAGGTGTTTGCGTATCAGGAATTAATGCAATATTTGTATAAACTTGATCAGATGCTTCTCGGATTAAAAAGCCAAATAAATCTGAAAATTGACAAGTATTTGGATCTCCTTGTTGATATTCTTCTGAAGCAAAAAGATATTTAAAACTAACTAGATTTGCTATCGATGTAAATTCAAATTCTATAATAGTTGCATTGTGCGTATTACTTTCATTTAAAACAGTTTCTAAATCAATATCTCCACCCCAATTACTAGCATCATCATCACTTAAAGTTGTATTTGGTCCTTCAACATTGCTTAAACGCCCAGTGCTTAAAACTATTCCATTTTGAAAAGGAAATGTTGAACCATTAGCATCAAAGTAGCCATAACTTTGTTCTGTTCCACCAAAATTGCCTCCAACAACATTTGTAACCACTACATTTGTAATGCAATCACTATCTATTAATATGTCTTCAATGAGCTCTTGGGGTGTATAGGATTGGCTATCCACTTGTATATTTTGAGCAATTAGATTAGTGCTCAATAAAAAGCAAAATATGTATAATAAGCGTTTCATTTATAACAAATATAAATGACTTTGAAGTAATGTGAAATTTTAGTCTAGCGTTTTAAAGTAAAATGCCCCATAAATTGTCGTCCATCTTCAAGAAAAACTTTAAACCAATAATCATTTGTTGGTAATAAAGAACCATTAAAAGTACCATCCCATCCATTTGATTGAGCTGATAATTGTTTGACTAACTTTCCATATCTATCATATATAAAAATTGTGCTATTGGGTTGAAAAGTATTGCCTATTCCTTTTATTTGCCATACATCGTTTGTGCCATCACCGTTAGGCGTAAAGTACTTAGCATGGCCTATAACAGAAATATCTAGAGTAGATTCGCCACAAATGGCATCTCTAACATAAATTGTATAAAAACCAGGTTTTACATTATCAAAAAATGGTTCGCTTTGATATACTCTAAATGGGGAATTCTTTTCTCTCAAAGCATATTCGTAATCACCCATGCCTAAATTGGTTGGATCTATTGAAACCGAATTATTTTCAGAAAGATCAACAATAGAGATATCTTCTTGCGTAATAGTAGCTAATTCTGATGCATCAACAAAAATCTCTCTTGTTCTAGAACAACTTGTACCATCTGTTTTAGTTAGAGTTATTGAGTAAGTTCCAGGATTTGAAACTGTAATTTCATTATCGTTTGAAATGTATTGATTTGTTATAGATCCATCTAAGCTTGTCCAATACCAATCATAGTCAAAATCTTCTATTACACTTGCCTCAAAAGGATCTAAAAGGATATTAAATGTAGGATCAGAAGAGCATACAATTCTTGGTGATTCAACAGTAAAGTTGGGTAAAGGGTTTACAATAAGATTGATAGTAGTTGATGCCATACAACTAATGTTTATGGGGTTTATAACCTCTACTGATATGGTTTGATTTTGTGAAATAAGAGGGTTGGGTAATGATGTTTCAGTTTGAACTATGCCACCTACATCCGTATAGGTGAAGAAAATATTCATGTTTTGAGAACCTAAGATTGTACTTTTAAATGTAGATGTATCAAATGGATATAAACCATCGTCATCAATATCTCCAGCATCACCATCGCATACTATTTGCGGGAAGATAGGATTAACAATTATTGGCTGCTCATCTACAATAAATTCAAGAGTAGTTTCATCGTAACATGCACCATCTGAATCATTAGTAATATTATTAGTTACTCTAATATTAACTATTTGACTTGATGTTAAAAAAGGGCTTGGTAAGCTAGATGAATTAACTTGGGTACCATTAATATCTAAATAAGTATAACTTACTGAAACATCAGTTAGTGATTGTCCGTTAAGTAAATTTGTTTCTATTTGTGATGTATCAAAAGGGTAAGATTGTATGTTGTCACTAGTATCAAAATCGCATTGTCTTTCTATACTAACAGGGTTAGCTGTTGGTAGTGATTCTACATTTAATAGGTTAGGGAATTCCTCTAACCCAAGACAATTATTACCTAAATTACTTTTTACACGCACCCAAATATCTTGTGAATTAATACTATTTGTATTTTGATGATTAGTAACATCTAATATTTCATTAGTTTCTAATTCAGCATCTGTTTGGTTTTCATAAAAATGGACTGTCACATTAAATGTTGAAAAAATAGTCGTCGAAATATGATCTTTAATATCAGACATATCAAAAGAGGAAATACCATCTCTATTATCTAAGCCATCATCACATTGGTAAATTGATGTTGGCGTGTACAAGTTTAGAGCAGCACTAGATGGGTTTACCTCTAAAGTAATTGGTATCACATTGAAACACCCATAAGAGTCTTCAACTCCTATCCAAACTGTTTCTGAAATAAATGGTGCTAGGTTCTGATAATTTTGAGGATTAGTAATGGCTGTGTTTGCATTGTTATCTAAATAATAAGAAAATATAAGATTTTTGGTAAGATAGTTAGGATCTATCTCTTCTTTTATAGCATCTAAAGTTAAATTAAATGATGCAATGCCATCATTGGTTTGATCATCACATTGCTCATAGATACTGGGCGTATTTAAAATTGGTAATGGATGTACTGTTAGCATGCTTATATTTGAATAAAGCCCGCAACTATTACCATTTCTATTTAAGTTTACTCTATATTGATAATTGTGAAAAGATAAAGGTGTATTAGTAAGCGTAAGGTTTGCTGTTAAAGATCCGTTATAGTTGGTGTTATCAGTGATTATATTCCAATTAACACCATCTATACTAACTTCCCATTGGTAGCTTTCGGCCTCTGGAGATATTACAGAAATAGAATTTGAGGATAACATGCAAATTTCAGTATTTGTTGGTTGGGTTGTAATTGATAATGGGGAGAAATCTAAATAATCAGAATTAGGTATAGTATAACCATCACTTGCATTGGTTACTAACCCTTGACCAGTAACGGAATCTGCGACTAAATCGACAACCACGTTATTGTTTCCTAAATAATTATCGTTATTTGCATCAGAAAAACCTGCCTCAATAACATCGCTGCACCCATCACCGTCGCTATCAAAATCGATATAGCTAAAAATATTGTCTGAATCAAAATCATTCAGATTGTAACCAATTAAATTGCTATCTGGAGTTGTTTCTGCATTATCTATCCATCCATTTATTCCAAAAGAATTTCCATCAATTATTCCGTTTAAATCTGTATCAGAGAAAAGACCCAATTGTCCAGTTTCTATTAAATCGGAAATACCATCATTATCACTATCTAAATCATAAAAATCATAAACTGTATCAGCATCTGAATCTAAAAGCGTTGTAGTGGTGTTAAAAATATCGTCTAACCCATCTAAATCATTATCAATACCAGACAATGATAATAAGACTCCTGTGTTTTCAATAAAATCTGGTATGCCATCGTTATCGCTATCTAGATCTAGCTCATCTTTAATGCCATCAAAATCATTATCATTTTTAAAACATGTTATGGTTAAGCCACCAGTAAAAATTGAGGAATTAGTTCCGTTTTCTAATTTGTGAACAAAAGTAAACCCATCTATTTGATTTGCTAAAAATTGATAAGGTATGGTTCCAGTTGGAGATGGATTGATTTTAAAATGAATTTCAGAACCCGAAATTTGAGTAATACCAGCTTCAAAAACACCATCAAAATTTGAATCTACTAATAAGTGGTCGTCAGGGTCTACTAAGGTTATATTCTTGTTTAAAGGGAGGATTTTAGCTATGAAAAATTCATCATCTATATTGGTGCTTGGAAGCGAAATAGTTTCTTCAAATTTAACATTCAGAGGTTCTGCAAATGCAAGAGAGTAAATATTTTCTGCACTAGTGGCATTACTTAAAATACTGCTGAAGCCACCAGAACTATTTCCGCTAAACAAATTAATATTTCCTAAATTATTGGATTGAGTATAGTTGCCGCTTGCAATTGTATTATTTCTTGTATTGTCTTGAAAAATTAATTCAGGAATGCTTAAAACACTTAAATTTAAAGCTGCATCTCCTTTTGATTCTATGCAATTTAATATTCCATCATTATCATTGTCAATATCAATATTATCAATAATGCCGTCGTTATCTATATCATCAGGACAAATACTTACTGGAACTTCTGTAGATTCTAATCGTTCTCCAGTACAGGTAATTATTCCTATAAGTTTATACCTTCCAGGTAAGGTTGGAATTAAATTGGGTAGGCTTATATTAGTGTTAACAAACCCAGAACCATCATCAAACCACCATTCAAAACTATCAAAACTTTGAGTATTGGCAGCTTCTAAAGTTATATTAGGAATACAGTTTCCTAGGGTTTGAAATTGAGCATTAAAATTAATTTCTGGAGCAGAAGGAAATCCAGAATAAAAACTTCCTGATGTTGCATTACCATTATAATTAAAATAAGCACAGTATAATTCGTCAGAGCTTTGAACAGAAACATTACCTACGAGATCGTTTACCTTATAAGTTACATAGTCTGGGTTACCAGTAATAGCACTAGGACCTATGGTGTTAAAGCTAGAAATGGCTGTGTTGTTAATAGTAACCGTTGCTCCAGTTTTTGTAACTATAGATATACCACCTTTAAAGGTTATGTTTCCAATTTTTTCTATTTGTGCTATATTATCTAAATTTCCACGTGCTTCACAGCTTAATGGTGGCACAAAAAACATTCCTTGATTGGCTTCGCTTGGAAAACCATTATTATCTAACCCGCCAATACCTTGATATGTGAAAACAGGCTGAGATGTTTCTACATACATGTTGTCATTTGCGTTATATTGGTTACCTTCAATTAAATAATATTCTCCAGCATTAATAGTTGTTATTGGAGTATTGCCGTTAATACTAATAGAGGTATTATTGTTATGGGCTACTATTAAAACATTTTCCCAAGCATTAGTACCATCCCCTTTAACAAAGATATATTCGGTTCCAACTTTTGATATATCTACAATTTGATCAATCCCATAATCCCTACCATTTCCATTATCAAAACTCCCATTTGTAGAACCACAATTGACAACAATATTTTTATCTGATTGAACAAGAGCACCTATAAGACCATCTTTATTTTCAATTGGATACGTGGCCGAATAGCTGTTCATTGCTATGATATAAGACTCTCCTTTGTTTAAACTAATACTTAAAGGAAAACTACCATTAAAATTTTCAACCTCAGTGTTATTTGAAATGTTAGAAAAATTAATGTTAGTCATATCCTCTGTAGCCATAACAGAAACAAAACTCATTAAATTTTCACTAGGAACACCTTGACTATTAACTGTTCTTCCCGCTTCATTTGTAAAAGCACCTACTCTAAAAGTTGTACCTAAAGCAGAAAGCCCTTTGCTAACTAAAGCTCCGGCTTGTGATCGAGTTCTTGTATTCACTCTTAGAGATATATAAATAGTGCCTTCAGCTTCTATAACATATCCTTTGTTAAGTATTGTACTTGTTTGTGATGTAGAAACAAATAACTGTCCGTCTCCATTGTCTATAAAAACTTCTTGAGGACTTGTTTTTGAAACACTACCTGTTATATAACTTGAAGTTGGTTGCCCAACAGGTTTAATAGTATAAGAAATGTCAGTAATATTTGGTGTTGATATGTAAATGTATTGTTCTTCAACATTAGATGAGCCACTTCCTGAAGTCGTTAATGGAGGAATATAATGTGTTTTACTCAATTGAGAGAACCCAAGATTACTTATTAATAATAGTAGAAAAAGTAATAACCCTTTGGTACAAGAACAACTGCTCATTTAAATTAAAATTGATATATTTTACTCGCGTAAATTAAGCGCACAACTAAAATATAGTATTTAATTAAATTTGACTTATAAAACCCTTAAAGGTTTAATTATTTAAGATGAAATGAGTAATAATTATGTTAATACTTTGCAAATGAAGCTTTAACGCTTTAAAGCAAAATGCCCCTTTATATCAAAAGCTGCTCCATTTTGAATGATTTTTGCTACAAACCAATAATCATCCGAGGGCATATTACTTCCATTAAATGTACCGTCCCAACCTCTAGATGTGTGTGGAAGAGTTTTTAACAACTTACCATGCCTATTATAAATATATACTACTGTTCCTGGTATTTCTTGTACGCCAACGATGTGCCAGGTATCAAATGTGCCATCATTATTTGGTGTTACAAATTTTGGAATATCTATAACAACAACCTCGGTAGTTACATCTTTACAACCGTTTAAATCTCTTATAGTTACTACATGTAATCCAAAAGTTACGTTCTCAAAAACGTTTGATGTTTGTGGTTCACCATCATCTAAAATAAAGACATAATCGCCAATACCGCTAACATCTACTGTTATACTATTAGGATCAGCAAAATCAACTTTTGTTGTAAAATTAATAGTAGCATCTTCAGATTCTATAACAGTAAAATTTTTGGTATACGAACAATCGGGGCCAACAACATGAGGTATTGTAACGGTTACCCAGTAATCACCAATATCTCCAACATCATCTAAAAGAATTTCAGTAGAAGTTTCACCTGTAGACCATAAATATGTGTCATTGGGATTACCTGTATCTGCGTTAATAATTAAAGGCAAATCGTTTATGCAAAGTGGTACAAAGTCATCAATAGGAATTATTGGTAAAGGATTTATTCGAGTTGCAAATTGAGATATAGCAAAACATCCTGTATTATTATTTTGAAGACGGGCATAAATAATTTCACCATCAAAAGCGGTGTGTAAATTGGGTAACACATTACTTGCTGATTCAGCATTTGTTACATCATTATAATAAGTAACTGAGTGTATTGATGGGTTTTGAGATCCTATTACTATATTGGTATTTGTTGATAAATCGAATTCAAAAAGGCCATCAAAATCATCATCACAGCTTATTAAATCTGGTGCTGTATTTGCTATAGGATTTGGGTTTATTTGCAAGTTAAAAGATATAGTTATTGGACAATTAATCAAGGGGTCATTAACTCGTATATATATGGTATGATTACTTGCTGTATAATTGAATATGTTTCCAAAGGGGTTTTGATTATTATCGGCATCATTTTGAGAATTATGATACGATATGTTTACAATATTTGGGTCGTTAACAATTTGAGCATCTACAGTTGTTAAATCAAAAGTGTCTGTATCATTATCACAAATTTCTATAGTGTTTATATTGTTTGTAACTGGTGGAGGAATTACAACTAAATCTAATGGAATCACACTAAAACACCCTGTTAGAGTATTAGCAACTTTAATATATACAGTTCTTGTATTTGAGATATAATTTACAGGGTCTGCAATTTGATTGCTATTATCTAAACCATCATTTTGATTAATGTCTGTGAAATTTTCGAAGTAATTGGTAATGAGATTATTTTGTAACCTATCATTAATCTCAAAATCGGCATTTTCTAAATTGAATGTAACAAATCCATCATAATCTGTATCACAGCTTTCAAATGGGTTAGCTTGAGTAATATCTGGTGATGCGATAATATTAATACCTAATTCTTCTACAACATAACAAAACGAAGCACTACTTTCTATTCTTACATAAAGTGTTTGTGGATTTGAAATGTTAGTGTATTGTAGTGGTTGTGCGTTAGCATTATCTTCAGCATCCTGTCGCGTTAAATGAAATGTTACATTAAGATTATCAGGTGAACCTTGAGATATTTCAGTAACTTTTTCGTTTAAATCGAAAAGATGAATTTGGTCGTTCGTAATATCGTCACAAATTAAATAAGGAGTAAAAGCATTATAAATGGGGTCAGATGATACTTGTAATGTAAAAGACGATGTGGCAGAACACGCTGCGTCAGTAATATTTTCTACACGAACATAAATAGTTTGTGGTGTAGTAGTGTTTTGATAAATAGTATTTTTGTCTATAGGAATTGTAAAGCCTGCATCTTCAAAATAATAAACTTCTTTTCCAGTTTGGCCGTTTAAAATTTCAGCATCTTTATCTACAAGTAAAAAATCTGCTGTAAAAGTGCCATCATCTTTGCATATTAGAAAAGGTGTTATGCTTGGAATTACTGGTAAGGTATTTACCGTTACATCTAGTGTTACTATATTATAACAACTCAGGCTATCATCATTTTCTACACGAATATAAATGGTTTGAGTGTTAGCGTTATAACTAGTTCTAGTTGTTATAGGATTTATGTTATTATCAGCGTCATCAAAAGATGTGAAAAAATCTATATTAATGCCAGTTGTACTTGTAACGGTTTCAGGAATTTTATCTTCAAGATTTATAATTGAAAATCCGTCTTGATCATTATCACAAATAATTATTGGGCTTGGAGATGTTGCTGCTGGCGCGAGGTTTATTTGAATCTCAAAAGGATTTATGGTACTACAACCAGTATCTATGTTTTCTATACGAGCATAAATGGTTTCGACCATAGTTGTATTTGTATAGAATGGAGGTAATTGATTTGTGTTATTTTGAGCATCGATATCTGTAGGGAAGTATCTAACTTCAAAATTGGGGTTTCCTCCGGTTACGGTAACATCTAACGAAGCAAGGTCAATACTTACAAAGCCATCATCATCGGTATCGCAATATGGTAATGGGTTTGCTGGGTTAAATAATAAAACAGGATTTACCAATAATGTAATTTCGGAGAAATCGGAACAACCGCTAGCAACATCATCTATTTTGATATATACAGTAGTTGGACTTGTGGCAGCAAATAATACACTAGTATCTATAGGATTTGTATTAGTATCTCTATCTATTTCTGTTACATAAAAAGTAATAACAATGTTAGGTAATTCGTTAGCAATGAATTGGGCTACAGTATTTAAGTTAAATTCTAAAGTATCGTTCTCGTCATCGTTAGTATCACATAATGCAAAATCTCCAGTATCTGTTCCAGTGAGCAGTAAATTGGTATGAACCTCTAGCGGTACTATAGAAGCACAACCAGTAACATCATCCACAATTCTTACATAGAGTCTCGCATTACCAGGCTCTATTAAAACGTTTTGGTATTGATAATTAGTTTCGTCTGCAATAGGATTGTTTCCAGTTTGGGCATCAGGTAATGTTTCATGAAATGTGAATGTTACTCCAGTTAACCCCATTAAAATATCGTTAATTACCTGCGTTAAATCAAAATTAGCACTACCATCATGATCAGCATCACAAGCATCTATATATTGCGTATCCCTATTAACTATTGGACTTGTTGTAATATTAATTGTTAAAGATGATGTGTTTACACAGCCTGTTTGTGTATCTATAACTCTTACATATACGACTTCAATAGGTGTATTTGTGTTTACATATGGTATAGGAATAGGATTTACGCCATTATTTGCATCAACTGCGCTATAATGGTAACTTACAACCAAATTGCTTTGCCCTCCTGTTATTTCGTTGTCTTTTTGTGTTAAATCTATAACTGTATAACCATCTGGTACGGTATCACTATCACAAACTTCTAAATCTGTTGGATCTATTATATTTGGTACTGGGTTTACTATTAAATTAAATGTAGTAAAACCATAGCAACCCGAATCTAAATCTTGAATACGAACATAAATGGTTTGTGGGTTTACAGTATTTGAAAAGTTACCTGAAACACTATTTACATTATTTCTTGCGTCTGCATCAGATAGATGATAAGAAAAAGAGTAATTTGTAAAAGGAATATTGTTTATTACCTCTACATTTTTGGAAGTTAAATCAAATATTTCTGTTCCATCACTACTAATATCATCACATAAAATATAGTCTGTTATTGGGTTAATAGGCTCTTCAGTATTTAAAATAACTACAATTTCATCTGTTTCAACACAAGCATTGCCATTCAAATCTACAGTAACTTCAACTCTGTATGTTCCATCTTGAGTTGCACTTATTGTTGAGAGCGTTGTTGCTAACGGATTGTTATCTAAAAACCAAGCATAAGTAGCTAATGGGTTTTGTATATCTGCATCTAAAGTTACCGAAGGTGCACATGTAGAAACATCATCACCTAAATCTAAAATTTTAAAACTATTACCTTCAATAAATACTGCCGAATCGAAGGTACCATCCGTTTGATCTGCAATAACCAATTTTATATGATATTGCACATAAGGCGTAATTGTAGTTGAAGCTGTTAATACATTGGTTCTACCATTATAATTAGTATCACCAATATTATAACCATCAAAATACTGACTGTTTTGTGCAGGACAAACACCAAAAATTTCATCGTGAATGGTATTTGTGTTAACAGGCGTTGAGGTGCCTGGAACCAAAGCTATATTTTGATAGGGTAGCGCACTACCTGTTTCTTTAATTAAAAACGCAAAACCATCTGAAAGTTGGCATGGATTAATTCCAAAGTATTCTTCAGATGCTAATAAGTAATTGAATTGAAGTTGGCTAGAAATAGAAACAATATCAAACTCAATGGAAGTAGCGTTTAGTGTATTAGTTATACCTAATGCAGTTTCTAAATCTGGATCTGTTCCCCAAATTGTTGACCCTTCGCTTAATGTTGGCGTAGTAACACCATTCCCGCCTGATGTAGCATTTCCAGTAGAAAGCATAATACCATTTTGAAAGGGAAAATTTGAACTTGCCCGACTAAATTGAGCGTAGCTTGAAAAACCACTGGAGCTACCATTTACAGACGATGTAATGTTTGTGATTTCTACACAACTATTCTGTACTAAATTATTTTCAATAAGTGGCTGTAAGGCAACAGAATCATCAACAGAAATTTGTTGTGAAAATGCATAACTACCCCATAGTAAAAGTATTCCCATTAAGTAGTTAACAAATTTCATAGCAGTAGGTTTCTTTTTATTTGGAAAACTCAATTAATTTGCAAACTGAGTTTATTTGTGAAAAATAGGCCTTTTTCAGACGAAACGCAAAATATATCCGATAAAATGCACTTTTAATTGGTTTTTATGATTTGTTTATTAGTATTTTAAAGTAAAATGATTCTTAAAAATTCTGCCATCTTGGAGTTTTATTGCAAACCAATAATCATCAGCAGGTAGTTTTTGTCCATTAAATAATCCATCCCAACCTTCACCAAGAGGATTTAATTGTTTGATTAGTTTTCCAAACCTATTGAAAATACGAATATTTGTATTAGGTTGAAACATATTTGATATGCCTATAACTTGCCAAGTATCGTGCATGCCATCATTATTAGGTGTAAAAAATTTAGGAAAGCCAATTACAGAAACAGGTGTTTGCACTGTACCACAATCGTTTTTAGTATCTCTAACGGTTATAGAATAAATACCAGGGAATACATTTTCAAAAACATTACTATCTTGGTAAGGTGCATATACTACATTATTTTCGTCGAGTAATCGATACTGATAAATACCTTCTCCAGAAACAAAAACAGAAATGATATTATTTTGAGTAGCATCAACAACTTCAATGTTTTCAAAAGTGGCAATATTAGAAGGTTCAACAGTAATGGTTCTATCTTTAGAGCAACCATTAGCGTTGGTAACGGTTACGGTGTAAGTCCCTGCTTGGTTAATATCAATTATATAGGTGTTTTCTCCAGAAGACCAATTATAGGTGTAATTTGTGGGATTATCATTTATAACAGCTGCATCTAAAGGAATAGTTTGTGGAAAAGTGTTGAGGCAGTAATAAGCTAGAGCTTCAGTTTCAATACTAGGTAATTGGTTAACAGTTAAAAGCACTTCGCTTATTCCGTAGCAATTATTAGCGTTTTCTACACGTGCAAAAATAATTTGAGAATAGGGGATATTATTAGTAAATGTTGTTCCTAAATTGTTTACTTCAAGCAAGGCATCATCATAAGTTTGATAATAAGAAATGGTTAACCCAGCAGGAAGCCCCATAACAATATCACTATCAGCATCATTTAAATTAAAATTAAAGAAGCCATCTTCAATTCCATCGACATCACAAGTAATAAGTTCTGTATCTCCAGAATCTGTAACGCTAACATCAAGGGTTAACTCTGAGGGAGATGAACAACCTGTAATATCATTAATAACTTCCACATAAATAGTTTGCGGATTAATAGTGTTGGTAAAGGAATCTCCGTTAACTTCAAGAGTTCTGGCAGCATCAGTATAAAACTTAGTAGATAAATTGGCAACACCATTAGTTAAAACAGCATTGGCCTCATTAAGATTAAAAAGAGTAAGGCCATCAATAGTGCCATCTTCGTCGCATTGTAATAAGGTTTCATTAAAGGCCTCGGGGTTAAGGTAAACTACCAAATTTAATGTCGTTACGCTTTTACAATCTGGATTTAAAACATCTTCAACTCTAACAAAAATTTGCTGATTAAACGGTGTTGTATTATAATATGGGTTAGGTAATGGATTTGTTCTTGTTTCTGCATCTAATGAAGAGGTATGGTATGTAATATTAATATCTGCTGGATTTTGACCATTTAAAATTTCTGTATTTCTAGATGATAAATTAAAAACTACTTGCCCATTAGTGTTATTTCCATCAACTGAATCATCACAAAGTTCGTAATCTGCTGGTTGAGCAAAATTAGGACCTAAATTAACATTCAATTGAAAATTAGTTAATTCAAAACAACCAGTGGTATTGTTTGTAATTCTTGCATGAATAGTTTGGGGGTTACTAATGTTTGTATATGGAATAGTTAGTTCGTTTATTCCAATGTTGGCATCACTTGCATTTTCGTGATAAGTTATGGTAATGTCGCTTTGTGTTCCAGCAATTAAACTTGTGTTATCTG
Source organism: uncultured Flaviramulus sp. (assembly GCA_947501105.1). Lineage (GTDB taxonomy): Bacteria > Bacteroidota > Bacteroidia > Flavobacteriales > Flavobacteriaceae > Wocania_A. The sequence continues at coordinate 668,583 of CANMUP010000002.1, forward strand.
TTAGGCTAAAGGCTGTTAGAGCATCATCAAAAGGAGCAATTACATCGCAGCTTTCTAAATTTAAAGGTGTACCATTAATATTTGATTGATCTGAAGGAGGGTCAGAAAATTGCGCAGTTCCTGTCCATTGTAAGCTAAAAGGACTATTACCAATAGGTCTATCTATTACTATATAGTAAGTTTCTCCTGCTAGCACATCTAGCCACCTTACAAAACTGTCACCATCTGCTCCAGGACCTTCTGAAACATCAGTTGAAGAACTATTCATTCCTGTTAAGTTATTTCCTTGGTTAGCGGCTTGAGGATTGGTTGTGGAACAACGAATAGCTTGACCTATATTTCCACAGGTTGCGTTTGGACCAAAAATAAAAAAATCATAATCTTCTGTTATAGCGGTGCTATTAGGGGTTAATGTAAAACCTAATGTTCCGCTAGTTACCAAAGTAACTTTTAACCAAACACTATTGTTTTCTTGACTCGAGCATGTATTAGACCCACTTAATTCTTGAGTTCCAACACCACTTACATTTAGATTAACATTAGAGTTTCCGCATATAATTACGGCATCAATGCAATCAGTAGGTTGCTGACTTATTACATTATTGTAACATAATAGAAAAATAAATAAAGCAGATATTTTTGAGGTTAATTTCAAATGTTTAATATTTTAAAGTAAAATGATTTTTAAAAATTCTTCCATCACCTAAAGTTGCTACAAACCAATAATCATCGGTTGGTAATTTTTGCCCATTAATTATGCCATCCCAACCTTTTTCAGAGGATTTTAACTCTTTTAAAAAGTTGCCATAACGGTCAAAAATAAGAACTTTAGAATTGGGTTGTAAAGAGGCAGTAACGCCATATATGTGCCAAGTATCATTAACACCATCGTTATTAGGTGTAAAAAATTTAGGAAAGCCAATTACAGAAACTTGATTGGTTACTAAACCACAGTTGTTTTTTATATCTCTTACATTTACTGAATAAATTCCAGGAAATATATTTTGAAAAGAATTACTTTCTTGATATGAAATAATATTACCGTTATCTTCATTAACTAATTGATATTCATAAATACCTTCACCAGAAACTAAAATAGTAATGATATTGTTTTTTGAAGCATCAATAACTTCAATATTTTCAAAAGTTGCTGTGTTTGAAGGCTCAATTATAACTTTTCGTTGTTTTTCACAACCATTCTCATTAGTAACGATAACAGTGTATACTCCAACTTCATTAATTTCTACTTCATAAGCGCTATCACCAGTTGACCAACTATAATCATAATCTGTTGGTAGCCCTTCTTTAATACCAGCATTTACCGTTATTGTTTCTGGAAATTTATTTAAGCAATAATAAACTGTTTCTTCTGTTTCTAAATTTGGTAATTTGTTAACTATTAAGAACACCTCGCTTATACCATAACAATCGTTACCATTTTCAACACGAGCATAGATGATTTGGTTATAAGGTGTAGTATTTCTATAGGTTCTTAAAATTGTATTTTCTTCAAGAAGAGCTTCATTAAAGGTTTCATAAAATGAAACATCAAGTCCAACAGGTAATCCATTTAAAATGCTGCCTTGTATTTCGTTTAAATTAAAATTATAAATTCCATCTTCAATATTATCATCATCACAAACAATAAACTCTACATCATTTGAGTCAGTTAAACCTACTAGTAGCGTTAATTCTGATATATTAAAACACCCAGATATTTCATCTATAACTTGAGCATAAACTATTTGAGGATTAGTAGAATTATAAAATATATTATCTTGAATTTCATTTAAGCTACCTTGAGCATCAGAGAAAGATGAGAAAAACTTTGTTGAACGATTAGGAACATTTCCCGTTAATGATGAAAATGCTTCATTTAAGTTAAATACGCTTAAACCATCTGGGGTATTATCTTCGCATTGCACTAACGTGGTATTAAACGCATCAGGCATTGTAACATTAAATGTAAATGACCCAGTATCAAAGCATCTAGTGTCTTGTTTGTTTACAACGCGCACAAAAATTTCTTCACTATATGGCGTTTGGTTGTAATAAAGATTTGGTAATGGATTTGCTCCAGATATTGCATCTGCCTCAGTAGAATAATAGGATATAATAAAGTCCGAAACGTTTTGATTACCTAAAACAGAAACGTTAGAATTAAATAATTGAAGGTCTATAGTAACTTGACCATTCATATTATCTCCATCATCATCATTATCACATACATATAAATCTTTTAGAGTATTTTGAATTTGAGCATTAAATACTTCTATAAAAAATGAAGTTGTGTCATAACAATCAGTAAAATCATTATTCTCTATTCTAATAAATATTTCTTGCGGGCTTTCAGTATTTTCAAAAAGCCCAATTATTTCATTTGCATTATTATCAGCATCAAATTGAGATCTGTGATAAGTTACACTAAACTGTGTTGGATCTTGCCCACCATAAACATCATTAGTTTGTAAACTAAAATCGAAAGAAGCTATACCGTTTTTTTTGCTACAAGCGGTTAGATTACTTGGTGTATTTGCAATTGGTGTTTGGTAATATGTTATATACGCTTGTCCTTTTACTGGGCAATACCCATTGTTCATATCCATAAGAACTTCATAATGCCCAGGTTGAGAAACAACCAAATCGTAATCAGATTCTGGAAGCAAATTTCCATCTAAGGTCCAAGTATAGGTAGCTCCAGGAACATCATCTGCAGTTAAAGTATAGGTTTCACCACTACAGAGCGATAAATAAAGCGTACTTAAATCATTTTTTATAATATCAAAATGAGTTCTAAAGAATGTTTGTATAAATGTAGGAGTTGCGATACCAGAAATTTTAGGAGAAAGATTTACCGCATTATTTTGATAATTACATCCAGGACCAAATTCATTTGGGTTATTTATAACACTAAGAAAAGTCGTGCCTTTCCCATAAATACTACTTGAAGCTCTATAAATTTTGCCATTTGTTGCAAGTTGTAGTCCATTTCTATATAATTGCTTATCGTTTTCAACTACATATTGAGGGGCTACTACTTTTGGAGGTAATACAAGTGGTGATGAAGGATTAGACGCTAATATTGTTGCGGATGATAAGTCAAATTGTAATAATGATGATAAGTGATTTGAAGGATTATTATTGTTATCTTCATTTTGCGAAACATAATCATTAAACATACTTACGTATAGAATTTGGCTGTTTGATGAAAACTCTAATCCATGGGTAGAATACGAAGAACCAGGAGCATTATACTTTAATTTTCTTTCATTTGAAATAATACCAGAATCTGCATCAAAGTCATAAAGAAAAACTCCTTGAGCCCTAGTTGAGCAAGCAAGTTTAGTTCCGTCAGGAGAAAATTTTAAATAGCCAAAATTAGGATCAAAGTCTAAAAGTGTACTATAATTCATTGGAAACGTCGAAAATGTAGAACTTACCCCTAGGTTGTTTACTTCAAAAGTATAAAGCGTTCCATATGAAAATGCTGTAACCCAAATAGATTTATCTGCACAATCCTTTGCTACTGCTGTTATCATTTGAGTTCCAAAAGGTAAAAGATTTATGTCCTGATTTATAACAGCACCTAAACCATTATCTCTAGTCATATCTACTATGGCATAATCTAACCCATTTGATAAACTCGTAGTAAAAATGTAATAAATGTTAACATCATCTGGTTTTGGAACTATTAATGCAGGCTGTGTATTAGATGTCTTTCCAGACAAAAACCAGCCTCCACTCATTCTAAAATGATTCCTATTCCAAACGGTGTGCCCATCTGTATAGAATAATAAACGACCTGAACTATCAGAAATAGATGTAGAGCCTTCCCTTGTATCAAGCTTTCCATTTTTTAAAACAGTTGCAGAGTTTGTAATTAAGTTAAAATGCATTCCAGCTCTTTCTCCAAAATACCAAATTGAAGCTTCCTCTCTTTGTGCAAACAATGAGTTAGTAATTATAAAAATGAATAATATTTGAAGCAGTTTTTTCACTGTATAAATAACTTAATTTTCAGCTTAATATTTTAGAGTAAAATGATTTTTAAAAATTCTGCCATCTTGCAGTGTTATAGCAAACCAATAATCATCAGCAGGTAGTTTTTGCCCATTAAATAATCCATCCCAACCTTCGCCAAGAGGATTTAATTGTTTGATTAGTTTTCCAAACCTATTAAAAATAACAATGTTTGTATTAGGTTGAAACATACTAGAAATACCTAGCACTTGCCAAGTATCGTGCATGCCATCATTATTAGGTGTAAAAAATTTAGGAAAGCCAATTACAGAAACAGGTGTTTGCACTGTACCACAATCGTTTTTAGTATCTCTAACGGTTATAGAATAAATACCAGGGAATACATTTTCAAAAACATTACTATCTTGGTAAGGCGCATATACTACATTATTTTCGTCGAGTAATCGATACTGATAAATACCTTCTCCAGAAACAAAAACAGAAATGACATTATTTTGAGTAGCATCAACAACTTCAATGTTTTCAAAAGTTGCAATATTAGAAGGTTCAACAGTAATGGTTCTATCTTTAGTGCAACCATTAGCGTTGGTAACGGTTACGGTGTAAGTCCCTGCTTGGTTAATATCAATTATATAGGTGTTTTCTCCAGAAGACCAATTATAGGTGTAATTAGATGGGCTATCATTTATAATTGCTGCATTTAAAGGAACAGTAATAGGAAAAGTGTTGAGGCAGTAATAAGCTAAAGCTTCAGTTTCAATATTAGGTAATTGGTTAACAGTTAAAAGCACTTCGCTTATTCCGTAGCAATTATTAGCGTTTTCTACACGCGCAAAAATAATTTGAGAATAGGGGATATTATTAGTAAATGTTGTTCCTAAATTGTTTACTTCAAGTAAAGCATCATCATAAGTTTGATAATAAGAAATGGTTAACCCAGCAGGAAGCCCCATAACAATATCACTATCGGCATCATTTAAATTAAAATTAAAGAAACCATCTTCAGTTCCATCATCATCACAAGCAATAAGTTCTGTATCACCAGAATCTGTAATACTAACATCAAGTGTTAATTCAGCAGGCGAGGAACAGTTTGTACGATTATCGATAACCTCGACATAAATGGTTTGTGGGTTTACAGTATTGGTAAAGGAGTCTCCATTAACTTCAATGGTTCTAGCTGCATCGGTATAAAACTTAGTAGATAAATTGGCAACACCATTAGTTAAAGCATCATTGGCTTGGTTAAGATTAAAAAGAGTCAATCCATCAATAGTACCATCTTCATCACATTGCAATATCGTTTCGTTAAAGGCTTCAGGGTTTTCGTTAAAAATCACATAAGCTTCTCCTTCTAGTGCACAATCTCCATTGTTAGGGTCTATAAGCACTTCGTAATGACCGCTTTGGGTAACCACTAAGTCAAAATCATTTTCAGATAATGGTGCTTTGTCTACCATCCAAGTATATGTTGCACCAGTAATTTGATCGGCTGTTAATGTATAGGAACCGTTAACGCAAAGCGATAGGTTTGTTGTACTTTTTCCATCTTTTATGATATCAATTTGTTCATTAAAAAATGAAGCTATAAATGGAGGAAGTCCTTGAGAAGAATTATTTGGGGAAAGACTTATTGCATTATGTTGATAATTACAAGAAACTCCTAAATTATTTGGATTGTTAATAACCCCTAAATTGGGTAAGCCAATGCTATAGGTGGCACTCAAGGCTCTATATATTTTCCCGTTTGGTCCCAATTGTAGTCCTCCTCTATATAATTGACGATCATCTATCACAACAGCAGAAGATTGAATGTCTGCTGCTAAAAGGTTATATTGAAGTAATGATGAGGTATGATTAGTAGGGTCATTGTTACTTGCCGGATTTCCTTGATCAAAGAAGTCATTTGATGCGTGTGCGTATAATAGTTGGCTATTAGGGGAAAATTCTACACCATAAGTAAAACCATTAGTTCCACTAATAAATAATTCATTTTGATTACTTATAATTCCAGTAGACACATCAAAATCATATATATATAACCCATCACTTACATTTGCATTTGCAACCTTTGTACCATCAGGAGATAATTTTAAATAACCTCTTGCATCTGATATGTTTAAAGTAAAAGGAGAGGTTGTTGGAGAGTTGTTAACGCCTAAATCATTAACCTCAAAAGCATAGAATGTATCATAATTACCAGTACTGCCGTTTTGAGGAGCAAAGGTTAGTACCCAAATAGATTTTGTTATACAATCTTTTAATACAGCCGTAATTTTTTCAGAGCAGCGCTGAAGTAAATTTGTGTTTTTAGTAGTAACAGCACCTAAACCACCATCTAGAGTTATATCTACTTCAGAATAATTTAAACCAAAATTATTACCATCGAGATTATTATCTACAGTAAAAATATAATAAATGTCATCATCATTTGGTTTTGGGACAATAATTGCAGACTGTGTGCTAGAGGAATCACCGTACAGCCCTAAACCATTTACCATGGTTGTATGGTTTTTATTCCATACACGAGAACCATCAGTGTAAAAGAGTAAATTACCAGAGCTGTCTGATATTGATGCGCAACCTTCGTTAGTAAATAATTGTCCATCACTTACTGAGGAAACCGTATTATTGTTTTGATTGAATTTTATACCGCCACCAAAGCCAAAATACCAATTTGCAGCTTCACTTTGGGCAAAGGCGTTTAGGCTGACTAAACAGCTTATTACGAATATGGCAATTCTTTTCATCTTTCAGTAGCAAATGCTACCAAAGATATTACAAATCTCTCTTTTTTAATAATCTGTACGATAAAAAGATAAATAGAGCTGTCCAACTAAGGACTATAGCAATTTCGTACCAATGCACTGAATAATCGTATGACAAATCTTCGCCTACTTGAGCAGCAACTTCTTTAACTGCTGATAGCCTCGAACCTGGTTCGTCAATTAAATTCCACATTGATTTGAAAGGTAAGAATTGATAAATATTATCAGCCATATCTGTACCTCTGTTATAACCTGATACAAATAAATAGCTAAAAAACTCTATTAAAAATAAAACTATCATTGTTGCAACAGCAAATGCAGAACGTTTAATTAACATTCCAAGAAATAAACCAAAAGAGAAAAAACCAAGGAGCTTTACAAAGAAAGCAATCAAAAATTCTAAATCAGAAAAAATAATTGATATTTCAGTATAACTAGAATATATTAACCCTAAAATAAGTGAAACCAAAAAGACAAAAACAGTAGAAATAAAAGATAAAGCCACCACTGTGTAAAATTTAGATAGAATAAATTCCTTTTTGCTTAAACCATCAATTAAGTTTTGTTTGATGGTTTTATTACTGTATTCATTTGCTACCATTGATACAATAACTAACAAAAGAAAAAACTTTAATAAAGCAGCAACAAAAGTATTAAAATGCCATATGTATGGAAAGTTAAAGATGCCAAGTTCAGCTAGATGAAATTTTATAGGGCCAATATCAAACTTAATTGTTGCTAATAAGGAGATTAAGCTTAACAAGGCAAAGTATATTATTATTAAAACTTTACTAGCTTTATTATTGATAAGTTTGTGATATTCGATACTTAAAAGGCGTAACATATAGTTAGTATATTTTGGTTGGGTTTAGTTTTTATTTGTTGTCTGTTAATTGTAAAAATTGTTCTTCTAAACTCTCTTTACGTTGCACTAAATGAGTAAGTATGATGCCTTTTTCAAAAAGATATTTGTTGAAATCTTCAGATTTCATTGGCTCGTTTAAAAAAGCAGTTATTAAGCCATCTTTCTCTTTAATAGATTTGAATAAAGGATTGTTTTCTAATAGTTTAATTAAGTCATTTTGCTTATTACTCTTTAATTCAAAAAAACCATGACTGGAAATCATTTCATCTACGCGACCAGAATATAATTTTGCTCCTTTGCGTAAAACAACTACATGCGAACATACTTTTTCAACTTCATCTAATAAATGCGATGCCAGTAAAATAGTCGTCCCTTTAGTAGCAATTTGTTTTATGATTTCTCTAATTTGATGAATACCTTGTGGATCTAACCCGTTTGTAGGTTCGTCTAAAATTAAAATTTCTGGATCGTTTAATAATGCAGAAGCAATTGCTAAACGCTGTTTCATACCGAGGGAGTAAGTTCTAAACTTACTATCTTTTCGTTCTAATAAGCCAACAAGCTCCAGTTTTTCTTCAACTTTACTATAATCCACACCTTTTATTTTGCAAACCAACTTTAAGTTCTGCGTTGCCGTCATATATGGATAAAAGTTAGGACGCTCGATTATAGCTCCAACTTTTTTTAATGCATCATGTGTTGTTGTTTGTCCATCAAACCATTTAAAATCACCATGTGTTTTATTAACAACATTTAAAACAATGCCTAGTGTTGTAGATTTTCCGCTTCCGTTTGGTCCTAAAATCCCATAAACATTACCTTTGTTAATGGTAAATGATAAATCTTTAACGGCTGTTAAGTAACCAAATTTTTTGGTAAGATTATTAATTGTAAGTATTGGTTCCAATGACATGTGGTTTTTATGCTGAAAAAAATATCAACAAGGTTAGTTATTAAAGTATGACGATGCTTAGTATATTTTGTTACATGATTATCAATAAAAGCTTTAAATTTGATTAACTTTATAATGTATGCAAGATTTAAAAATATCTAAAAAGAAACCATCGTTTCCAATAACTGATAGGCTACACGATTATCTTTCTCAGTATAATAGAGATATAAAAATTCCTATTTTTTATGACGACTTATTACGTTTTCAAGGCTCTGTTGTTGTTTATGATAAAGAAGATAATGATACCTTATGGATACGTGTTTATTACAATGATTATGAAAGAGAAGAGATAGATCTGTCTTTAAAAAAGGTATACACTATTTTGCATTCTGATGGTAATGAAAGTACTATTCCATTTTTAAATGTTGATGCTATTGATTATTGTACGTTTGGAAATTCTAAACCATTCAGAATAAAAATCAGAAATATTTTAAACGATAATTACACGCATTTTTATGTGAAAACAGCAGATGCATCACGTGTTTATGGATTGGAGTTAGAGCACATGTTGTCGCCTTATAACTTGAATTTTTTAGTATATAAAAACACTTTAATAGAAGAGCATATTGCAGGAATTCCTGGTGACGAGTTTATAAAAAATATGTTACCAGATTGTAATAAATCTGAAAAATCGCAAATTGCAAAAGAGTTTGTTAAATTTAACGAACGTTGTATGATAAGGCTTTTAGGTGATATGCGATCGTACAATTATGTTATTGTGCCAACGCACGATTTTGATCATGTTGTTTATAAAATTAGAGCGATTGATTTTGACCAGCAATGTTACGAAGGAAAGTTTAATATATATAGACCCCAGTTTTTTAAAGAAAATTTAAAAATGGTAGAATTGGTTGCTGAAAGTTTTCAGAAATTCTCAATAGATCAATATAAGGTTGAAGAGCGCTCTATTTTGGTAAAGCGTTTAAAAAGTTTTCATGACAGAGCTGATGAATTAATGGCTTGTATGCTGAAAGACACGATTTCTAAAGATGAAAATATAGATTTACTTAAGATGAAAATTTTTGAATATACGCAGGATGTAAAATTTAAGCGTTGTAAAAATATGGGGCAAATACTAAAAAGTGCTTTAGAGTATTTAATTAGAAATTATGAAGATGTAAACCCTAAATAAGCTTTAAGTTTAATTCCAGTTTTCATCAAAATCTAACCCATCGTAGTCATCAACATCTAGACCATCTTCAAACTCTTCTATATCATCATCGTCATCAGCTTCAAATAACTTTTCAGGAGCGGTATCTGGAACTTGACCTTGAACAAACATTAAGTTTGGGTAATCATGTCCTTCAGTTTCCTCAACAATTTCAGCAAGTTCAACATAAAAAGTCCACATGCTTAAAAAATCGTAAACATATATTAATTTGGTTTGAGCTTCATGTACAACACTATCCAGAGAAGTTTCGTTCATTAAACGCGCAGAATCATTTTCGCTTAAATCGAACAGCGAAATTTCTTCACCTTGTTCCCAAGTGTCATTACTTAAATAAAACGATGCCATTTCAGAACCATCAAAGCCAAAAGATTGTGTAACAATATTGTGTAAATCTTCAAGCGTATCTGTTTCTCGTATTTCTAAATCACGAAAAATATCATCTTCGGTATCATTATCAAGGATAACTCTAAATCTGTAAATCATTCTAAAAAATTATTGGTGCAAAGATAAGTCTTTTTGTATTATTTACTAAAACGATGCAAAGTAAAAGTCATAGCGCTTAATAAGAAAAAAGCTCCTATTTGATGTGCAATTCCTAGCCATAATGGAACGGCATAAAGTATAGTAAAAACACCTAATAAAAATTGGAACCCAACCAATACTAATAACATATTTATGCCTTTTCTTTGCAGGCTTGTATTCTCCAATTTACGAGCTTTAAACCATAGTATTAAAATAGAAATAACAACAAGGTAAGCTAAAGTCCTGTGAACAAATTGAATAGCACTTGGGTTTTCAATAAGATTTTTATAAAATGGATCAAGCGCATAAACAGTGTGGTGAATAAGTTTGCCTTCGTTCATTAAAGGCCAATGATTATGCATTAAACCAGCTTTTAAACCAGCAACAAAGGCTCCATAAATAATTTGAATAACAAGAATTATGTAACTAACTACTATAAGGTTTCTAAACTTAATATTTGCTGGTTTTTTTCTTGGATAAAATAAATCTAATGCCACCCAAAGTGTAGCTGCAAAAGTGAGAAAAGCAGTGGTTAAATGTGCAGCTAAACGGTAATGACTTACATCTGGCATGTCAACTAAACCACTTTTAACCATATACCAGCCCAAAAAGCCTTGAAACCCACCTAGAACTAGTAGAACTAAACATTTTTTAATCGTTTTTTTTGTGAGTTGTTTGGATATAAGAAAATATATAAATGGTATAATAAATACCATACCAATAATTCTACCTATTAATCTATGCAGCCACTCCCAAAAATAAATGCTTTTAAAGTCATTAATTGTAAAATGAGAATGTAATTTTTGATACTCAGGGTATTGTTGATATAACTCGAAAGCTTCTTGCCATTCGGTTTCGTTAAGTGGAGGGATAGTGCCAGTTATCAGTTTGTAATTTGAAATCGATAAACCAGAATCTGTAAGTCTAGTTATGCCTCCAACAATTACCATTATAAAAATTAGAAAGCACCCAGTAAGTAGCCAGTAAATAACTTTTTTGTTGTCTTTTTTCATGTTAGATAAGCTCTTTTTTAAAACATAAGCTGTTTTCTACATTTTCGTAGGGTCCGAAATTTGGAATTATAGTATAATCATTTTTTTTATAAAACTGAACAGCTTCAACTTGACGTATACCAGTTTCTAAAATACACGAATTATAACCTAATTCATTACTCCAAACTTCCAATTCTTTTAAAATTTTAGATGCAATACCACCACTTCTGCTTTCAGGGTTTGTATACATACGCTTAATCTCCACACTAGTTTTGTCAAACTCTTTAAATGCGCCACAACCAACAGGAATATGATTTAAATATGCTACAACCACATGCTTTAAAACATCAATATTATTGTATTGATTGTAGAAATCGTGGTCATCTCCATCAACAATTGTTAAATAAGAATCTAGTTTTTTTACTAAATTGATAAAGTCTGTATTTCCGGAATTTGTTCTAACTAATTTTAGCATATTTAACTTGATACTTTTAGCCCTAAACGCACACCTTCGCTTAGCATTAATTGATATGCCGCTTCATGATTATTAGGAATGTCTCCTTCTAAAATAGCTTCTTTTATAGTTTCTTTAATAATACCTATTTCACGAGATGGTTTTATATTGAACGCTTTCATAATGTCGCTACCAGAGATTGGTGGTTGGAAATTGCGGACATGATCGCGTGCTTCAACTTCAATAATTTTTTCTCGAACTATTTTAAAGTTGTTATGATATTTGTTGAATTTTTTAGAATTTTTTGTTGTAATGTCTGCTTCACAAAGGGTCATTAAATCTTCAACATAATCACCAGCATCAAAAACCAAACGGCGTACTGCAGAATCGGTTACAATATTTTGAGCAAGTACAATAGGACGAGAACTCATAAAAACCATTTTTTGTACAAATTTCATCTTATCATTTAATGGCATTTTTAACCTTTTGAATAAATGAAATACCATTTTTGACCCTTCAAATTCGTGCCCATGAAATGTCCAACCTACCTTTTTGCTAAACTTTTTTGTTGGAGCTTTACCAATATCATGCAATAAAGCTGCCCAACGTAACCATAAGTTGTCTGTATGTTTAGCAATATTATCTACGACCTCTAAAGTGTGGTAAAAATTATCTTTGTGGCGCTGTCCTTCAACTTCATCAATACCTTTTAAGGCAGTAAGTTCTGGTAAAATATATGGTAATAATCCAGTTTGCTCTAATAATAAAAACCCAACTGATGGTGTTTTGCTTTCTAAAACTTTATTAAGCTCAACTACTATGCGTTCGTTGGTTATAATTTTAATTCTATGATTATTTTTTGAGATAGATTTTAGTGAAGCTTCTTCAATTTTAAAATTAAGTTGTGTTGCAAAGCGTATGGCTCGCATCATTCGTAAAGGATCGTCGCTATATGTAATATCAGAATTTAAAGGTGTTTTTATAATTTGATTTTTTAAATCTTTAATACCATTAAACGGGTCGAGTAAATCACCAAATTTATTTTCGCTTAAATCTAAAGCTAATGCATTTATAGTTAAATCTCTACGATTTTGATCATCTTGTAGAGTTCCATTTTCAACAACAGGGTTTCTGCTATTTTCGTTATAAGATTCTTTTCTAGCTCCAACAAACTCTATTTCAACATCATCATAACGAAGCATTGCTGTCCCATAGGTTTTAAATATTTGAACTTTTGGTTTAGTAGGAAGATTTTTTGCTACTTGTTTTGCGAGGTCGATGCCACTACCAATGGCAACAATATCAATATCTTTGGCATCACCTCGGTTTAAAATAAAATCGCGTACAAAGCCACCAATAACATATGCATCAAGTTGTAATTCTTTTGCAGATTGAGATATTATTTTAAATATTGAATGCTGTAAAGCTTCTTTGTAATTCATTAATGAAATTGTAGCTATTAACGAATCACTTTAACAATACCACTATTGCTCAATTTAATTATTGAAGATGGGTTGTCGCAGATTTTTTCGTGATGCAAATTTACAACATAGTCTACACCTTTTAAAATAGCTGGAGCAATTTCTTTAAACGATTTTGGTGTTGGTTGTCCACTAATATTTGCTGAAGTTGAAACAAGAGCACCATTGAGTTTTCTTGATAGTTGGTAGCAAAATTCATTATCAGGAATTCTAATGGCAATGGTGTTATCTTCTGCAATTAAATTTGAAGCTAAATTTTGAGCCTCATCATAAATTATTGTTATTGGTTTTTCTGAGATTTCAATAATACTATATGCAGCTTTAGGTATTGTTTTTACATATTTTTTAAGCATTCTGTCATCGGTTACCAAACAGATTAATGCTTTACTGTCTTCTCGCTGTTTTAGTTTGTAAACTTTTTTTACAGCTTCAGGGTTTGATGCATCACAACCAATACCCCAAACGGTATCGGTTGGGTAAAGTATTAGTCCTCCTTTTTTAAGTACTTGTAGTGCATTATTAATTTCAGAGTACATAAAAATTTCTATGAAATGCTTTCTTCTTTTACTAATAAAACTTGATACGCATCAATTAAAACTTTCCAATTTTTTTTAAGCATATATTCTATAACAGTTTTGCCTTTGCCTCCTCCTGGTAAACCACAATCATCTATAAGAACTATAGAGTTTTTATGTAGCTTATCTTCAATGATTTTAAACTCCTTTAAATGATGTTCCTGACTTTTGGTTTGAATTTCTTTATCTGTTTTGGAGTAATCGTAGCTATCTAAATATAAGAAATCTACGGATTGATTAAACGTTTTAAGAAACACCAATGAATCATTTAAATGCACTGTAACCACATCATTTAAGTTTTGATTATCAACTTCGCTTTGCGACCCTTTTACAGAGTCTTCGCTAATATCAACAGAGTGCATTTGTGCTCCATTTTGTTTTGCCCACTTGCCAAAAACAATTGTTGCAGCACCATCTCCTTTAGTGGCTTTTAAGCCTTCTCTTGAGGTTCCTGTTTCAATAATAACTTTTGCATTTCTTTGTTCAAGTAATTTTAATGTTTTTGAAAAAGTAATTCTTCGCCTTCTAAAATTATACTTAAAAGGCATAAATGGATATAATGATTTATGCTTTGCGAATTTTATGGAATAGTGTATTAACACTGCTAATAAAATAACAGCAATAATTATTTTTAAAAACATTATGTAATATTTTAATGGTTACAGGCAAATTTAGGATTTACTTTTTAAATGAAACAGATTACTTTTTAAATAAAGTTTAATTAATACATTTGTTTAAATAATTTTAAGAGGTAGAATGAGCAAGAAAATTAAGTATTCGTTTTTAAAGTTTAAATCTTCGTTAAGAAAAAAACTTTTAGGAAAATATGCTATTGGTGTTATTTATGAAACAAAAAACGGAAAGATAACAGCTCCAATTGATGATCTTGCAGTTGGAAAAAAACTTGGACATAAAGGTGAGTACGATATGTCTGAAGTAAATACCATTAAAGATTTTATAAAGCCTTCAGATACACTATATGTTGTTGGTGTGCATTGGGGAACGTTACTTATCCCGCTTTCTAAATACTGTAAAAATGTTGTTGGTTATGAAGCTAATCCTAAGACATTTTATTTTTTAGAAACTAATGTGCTAATTAATAAAATAAAGAATGTTAAACTGTTTAATAATGCGGCAGGAGATTCTTCAAGAAAGGTAAAGTTTTATACAAGTAATATTAATTCTGGTGGAAGTAAAATAAAACCTGAAATTGATAAACTCATGTATACATTTGATAACCCCGATGTTATAGAAGTAGATATGGTAAGTGTAGATGAGCATGTTAATGCAAATAATTTGCCTGAAGCTCAAGGGATAATTATGGATATTGAAGGTGCAGAATATTATGCTTTGAAAGGGATGACAGAAACATTAAAAGCTAGTGCCTTTCTATATATTGAGTATGTGCCACACCATTTAGAAAATGTGTCAAACACAAGCAATGAAGTCTTTTTTGATTTGATAACTCCGTATTTTAATACAGTGAAATTTATGGATGATAAATCGAAAGTTTTTAATGTTAACACAGATAAAGAAAGCTTCTTGTCTTATGTTAATGTATTAAAAGAAACTGGAAAATCTGATAATTTACTATTTACCAAATAGAATGCTTTTATAAACTTCTACATATTGTTTTGCAGCTTCATTCCAGCTAAAACTTTTAGCGTGGTCAATATAGTTTTGAGATAAAACAGCTTTATTTTTATTAAAAACCTGTAAACCATTTTTTAAAATATCTGCCATATAGTTAGGGTCGTAATGATTCCAATAAAAAGCATGTTCTCCTCCAATTTCTGGCAGCGACGTGTTGTTTGACAAAAAAACAGGCTTCCCAAAACGCATAGCTTCAATTGGCGGAATTCCGAAACCTTCGCGCAATGACGGAAACACAAACGCTTCACAATTTTGTAAATAATACTGCTTGTCTAACTCAGATATTTTACCCGTAATTATCACACGGTTTTCTAGTTTTTGTTCTTTAATTGTGTCTTGTAAAATACTATTTGCATAAGCGGTATTATTGTTACCAGAAAGCACTAAATTATATTCGGGTAAAACTGCTAACATTTTAACTAAAGCATGGAAATTTTTACGTTCGGTAAATTCGCCAATACTAAATAAATACGGTTTTTTTGAAGTTTGCTTAGGTGTGTAGTTTTTAGGAATTTGTATGTCAACAATCGGGTTTCCATTATAAATTACATATTCAGGAACATTTGGCACTTTAAAATGCTGATGTGTTGATTGCTTAGCATATTCTGAAATATAAGTAATAGCATCGCTTCTGTTAAGCTTATTTTGAAACCTGATATTAATTTCATGATTTAAATCATTCGATACTTCATCAATAAAATTTACATCGTGCACAGTAAGTAAGTACGGAATATTATGGTAAGGTTCAATTTTAATATTCTGATTTAAACAATGCCATAAATCATACTTTTTCCTAATTTTAAAGGCATTATAGCGTCTTAACGAAAAGTATTTTTTGTAGTTGAAATAGGTGTTAAATTCTGACTTTAAAGCATCAGTATCTTTAGCATGTAGAGTTATTTTAAAACCTTCTATATTAGCATTGTATAGCCCTTTTATTAAATGATAATTAAACTGACCAAAACCAAAATGTTGGTTTTTTATATTGTGAGATTCTAAAAAAATGTTATGCATACTTCTATTTTTGTATCGTAAAAATATAAAAACGAAATAGCTGAAACTATTAAACTGAGTCTTTATTTTTTTATGTTTATTTGCATTTAATTGATGTTGTTGTTTTTATGAAAAAAGTAATACATAAAAAGTTTGAAGATAATAATGCCTTTTTTGATGATATTATTATCAATTTTGATTCAAAAGGCGAAAACTTTGGTAATCAAGATAGAAATTCTTTAAAATTATTTCAATTAGATAATAAAACGATTAATGTTAAATCGTTTAGAGTTCCTAACCTCGTTAATCAAATAGCTTATCGTTTTTTAAGAAAAAGTAAAGCGCAACGATCTTTTGAGTATGCAAATAGGCTTATTAGTTTAAATGTTAGAACTCCACAACCCATAGCGTATTATGAGTTTAAAACCCCGTTCTTATTCAAAAAAAGCTATTATATAAGCGAACAGATTGATTGCGATTATACTTATAGGGAGTTAACAACAGATTTTAATATTCCTAACTACGATTCTGTTTTAAGAGCTTTTACAAAATTCACTTTTGACTTACACGAAAAGGGTATTCATTTTTTAGACCACTCACCAGGAAATACATTAATAAAAAAATCTGGTAATGGATATGATTTTTATTTGGTTGATTTAAACCGAATGGAATTTAAAACTTTAGATTTTGAAACCCGAATAAAAAATTTTTCAAAATTAACTATTCATAAATCTATGGTTGAGGTTATGAGTGATGAATATGCAAAATGCTCTGGAAAAAATTACACCACTATTTTTAATTTAATGTGGAAAGAAACTGAAGCTTTTCAAGAAAAATACCATCGTAAAATACGCTTAAAAAAGAAACTAAAATTTTGGAAATCAACCAGCTAGTTTTTTTAGTTCTTTGTATCTATAATATACACCATAAGCACTTAAGTAGCAAATCTGTAAGCCTTCTTTCCCGTCTAAAAAACCAAATCTAAAAATATAGTTTACAATAAACTTATAAATGGGTCTAAAAATAAAATGCAAAGCATTTGCTTTTTTACCTTTTTGATATAACTCTTGAGCTTTAAGGCTAGCATAATGCTCCATTTTAGTCTTATAATGCTTAGCACTATTAAAGCAATAGTGCAGCATATTGTTTTTTAAGATGCCATTTTCGCCATCTATTTGTGGCATTTCATGTACTATTTTATCTTTAATATATTTCACATTATCCTTTTTAAATAGGCGATAAGTAGTATCGGTTTGAAAGCCACTAAAACGTATTCTTTTTTTCTTAAAGTAATATAATCGTCTAACCATAAAAGCAACTGTGGTTGTTGGCTTATCGATTGTTGTAATAATTTCGTCCTTTAATTTATCGGTTATACGTTCATCAGCATCTATAAACAAAATCCAATCATGCGTAGCTTGTTGTATTGCAAAGTTTCTCTGATCTGCAAAATTTATAAACTCACGTTGAAATGTAGTAACTTGTTTAAACTTAGATAATATTTCAACTGTCCCATCGGTACTAAAAGAATCTACAACTATAATTTCATCAGCAAAACTTATATTATTAATAACTTCCTCAATATGATTTACCTCGTTGTAGGTAATTATTAAAACAGATATTTTTTTAGAATCCTTCAATTTTAAAGAGTAGATTTTTAAAGTTTTATTGATTAAGTTCTTTTTTGACTTTTTGTAATGCTGATGCTATTATTTGGTGCATATCGTAATATTTATATTCAGCTAGTCTGCCACCAAAAATAATATTAGACTCTTGTAATGACAATGCTTTATATTGCTGATACTTATTTTGGTTCTCTTCATTATTAATAGGGTAGTAGGCTTCTTTTTCTTTAGTCCATTCTTCCGAAAACTCTTTAGTTATAACAGTATGGTTTTGTTTGCCAAATTCAAAGTGTTTGTGTTCAATAATTCGGGTATAAGGAATATCACCATCATTATAATTTACTACTGCGTTTCCTTGATGATTTTCTTTTTCTAATCTAGTGTTTTCAAATCGTAGCGATCTATATTCTAAATTTCCATACTTATAATCAAAGAATTCATCAATTTTTCCAGTGTAGACTATTTTTGATACTAAAGCAGTTAATTCATCTTTATTTTCAAAAAAATCAATATTGGTTTTTGTTTCAATGCCATCAAGTAAACCATCAATTATTTTGTTGTAACCGCCAACAGGTATGCCTTGATATTTATCGTTAAAATAATTGTTGTTAAACGTATAACGAACGGGTAACCGCTTAATAATAAAAGCAGGAAGATCTGTTGCTTTTTTGCCCCATTGTTTTTCGGTATATTCTTTAATTAAGGTTTCGTAAACATCTTTACCAATTAATGACAAGGCCTGTTCTTCTAAGTTTTTAGGCTTCTCGTAACCGTATTCTTTTATCTGATTTTCTATAATGGTTTTAGCTTCATCTGGTGTTTTTGTACCCCATAATTGATAAAACGTATTCATATTAAAAGGCAAATTGTATAATTTCCCTTTTGAAATAGAAACAGGAGAATTTATATAATTATTAAATTCTGCAAACTGATTTACATAATCCCAAATCTGCTTATCGTTAGTATGAAATATATGCGCACCATATTTATGCACATTAATACCATCAATATTTTCGCAGTAAACATTACCTCCAACATGCGCTCTTTTGTCTATTACAAGGCACTTTTTTCCAGCCTTGGTGGCTTCGTGTGCAAATACGCATCCAAATAATCCTGCTCCAACAATTAAATAATCATACTTTTGCATACTTTTATATTTTTAACAAAACTAGAATATTAATTTCCTTAAAAAAATTTTTCAGCCTATATGTATTACATTTCTAGAAATTACAAGTCTTTATTTAATGCCGCAGGAAAAGCAAAAACTGATTGTGAAATCACATTACAAAATTTAGGATTTAAAAATTTAGGATTTAAGCAATCGTCTATCCCAAGTTCGGCTATTGGAACTATAAAGAATTTTTTTGGAATTACGATGGCTTTGTTAAGATTGCCATTTAAGTCTGTTATATGCACGCAATATCCAAACAATAAATTCAGAAAATTAATACTGTTTTTTGCAAAATTAAAGCGCTGTAAAATTATAACAATAGTTCATGATGTTAGAAGCTTAAAAGGAAGAACTAAAGATGTTGAAAAGGAGTTATCTAAAATTGTATGCTCAGATGTTATTATTGTGCATAACGAATCTATGAAACAATGGTTTTTAGAGCAAAACACTAAAATACCCATAGTCGTTTTAGGTATTTTTGATTATGTTTCTGAAGAGAAACCTACTCAAAATAAAGAAATAGCTAAAAAAGAAATTTATAGTATTGCTTATGCTGGTGGTTTTGGAGAAGGGAAAAATGCTTACATTTTCGATTTTGATATTTTGGAGCACAGCAAGTATAACTTAAAACTTTATGGTATTGGTTTTGATGCCAGTAAGCGAAAGATAAATGAAAAGGATTCTGCTATTTTTTACCAAGGTGCTTTCCCCTCTGATCAGATTGCATATAAAATAGAAGCAGATTTTGGATTGGTTTGGGATGGTATTTCTACCGAATCTTGCAGTGGTGATTTAGGGTTGTATTTAAAATATAACAATCCACATAAAACTTCATTATACCTATTATGTGGACTTCCGGTTATTGTTTGGGACCAAGCTGCCATTGCTACTTTTATTGTTGAAAACAATCTAGGAATTACGGTTTCTAATCTAAAAGATTTAAACAATATTTTAGAAAAACTATCTGAAGATGCTTATAAAGCAATGAAATCTAATGTTTTAAAAGTACAAGAAAAAGTAATGAAAGGGCAATTTGTTGAAATAGCCGTAAAGAAAGCTTTAAAAATTTTGGATAACTAATGGCTTAAAAAACCTTCTAGTTTATCAATATATAAACTAGGCTTAAACTGATCATATAATGTTGAAGCTTCTTTTTTATACTTCTTTTCATGTTTAGTATAAAGCTCAGGTTTATAATCTTTTAAATGTACACTAACATTGTTTTCATCTTCAAAAAGATTCCACGAAGCTTTGTCAATCCAAGGAGAATATATTGCAAATGTTCTAATCCCTAGCGCTTTCGCCATGTTTATAGCACCACCTTCATTACCAATTAAAGCATTGCAATAATGCGTTATTGCTAAAAATTCTCTTAGACTTTTTCCAAAAACATTAAATTTTATGTGTTTTTTAGTTTCGGAATTGCATAAATTTAAAATAGCTTTAGCTTGTTCTTCTTGTTTTGGTATATAATTAAATAGAATTTGCCCTTGAGTTTTCTCAACAATAGCATCAATAACTTTAGCCATATAAGGAAATGGATAAGTTTTATTATCACCACTACCCAAAACACTAATCATAAACAGGGGTTTGCTTAAGTCTACATTATGTTTTTCTAAAAACAACTTACTATTTATAATTTCACTTTCAGACAAGTATATTTTTGGTTTAATAGAATTTATTTCTATTCCTAGAGGTTGTAATAATTGCAATCTGTTAAAAATAGCTAAACCATCTTTTTCGTTAGTATTTTGTTGCCTTTTTATATTATGGTGGTAAAGTAGGGTACTATAGTGTTTATGATATGAAATTTTAGTTTTAGCATTAGAAAATACTGTAATTAAATTACTGGAAAGCTTTGAATATACGTCAATAATAATATCGTAGTTACTTTTTTTAACAGCTTTTGCAAGTTTTAAAAGGATTCGTTTGCTTGATTCTGCTTCTTTTGTGAAAAATATATAATTATCAATAAAAGGATTATGTTCTACAACAGGAAAAGTATGCTCGTTAATTAAATAATCTAGTTGAGCGTTTGGGTATTTAGCGCGAAGTGCCTCAAACAGAATACTGCTTGTAAGTACATCACCAATCATTTTTTGTTGTATTACTAAAATCTTCATTCAAAAATCAAATTACAAATAAAAAATCCCAAATTCCAATTAAGATATTATAAAATAATGGAATTCAGGATTCAAAATGTATAAGTAAATAGCTTTAAACTGCTACATCATGCTCACGAAGCGCATCATTGAGCGATGTTTTTTTGTTAGTACTTTCTTTGCGTTTGCCAATAATTAAGGCACAAGGCACATTGTAGCTTCCTGACGGGAACTCTTTTGCATAACTACCTGGAATAACAACAGAACGTGCAGGAACTCTACCTTTATATTCGATAGGTTCATTTCCAGTAACATCAATTATTTTCGTACTCATAGTTAAAACAACGCCAGCTCCTAAAACCGCTTCTGTCTCAACACGAACACCTTCTACAACAATACAACGACTTCCAATAAAGGCATTATCTTCTATAATTACAGGAGCTGCTTGTAAAGGTTCTAAAACACCGCCTATACCAACACCTCCAGATAAATGTACATTTTTACCAATTTGTGCACAACTACCAACAGTTGCCCATGTATCAACCATAGTACCTTTATCAACATAAGCTCCAATATTTACATAACTAGGCATTAATATCGTGCCGCTAGAAATATAGGCGCCATGGCGGGCTACAGCATTTGGTACAACTCGTATTCCTCTTTCAGCAAAATTTTTCTTTAAAGGAATTTTGTCATGATATTCAAAAATACCAGCCTCTAGAGTTTCCATTTTTTGAATTGGGAAGTATAAAACAACTGCCTTTTTCACCCATTCGTTTACTTGCCAACCATTTGAGATAGGCTCAGCAACTCGTAATTCACCCTTATCTAATAAATCTATAACTTTTCTAATTGCAGAAGTAGTAGTCTCTTCTTTTAAAAGTGCTCTATCATTCCAAGCATTTTCAATGGTTTGTTGTAATTCTGTCATTGGTATTTATATTTTGAGCAAATATAATGTCTATCATTTAAAAAAATGAGAGAAATACTCATTATATGGATTGAATATTTGATAAAAATTCAAGCCTTTTTAAGCGAATTTTTTAAAAGATTAAAGACGATTTTCACTTTTAAGGAATTGAATAAATCGATGAAATGCACTTTTGATGTATTTAATCTATAAAAACAAACCGTTCAACTATTCATCGATAGAAATCCTACCGTTTTCTAATAATCGAAAATTCAATGTGTTACAACTAATTTATTGGGCTTAGCTTTAATGTCATTCTATATTTGAACCATCAAACAACCCGAATCTGATGAAAACAAATTTTTACATATTATTAATTTTATTACTTTCTTTCTCTTATGCAAGCGCACAAGATGCTGTAGTAAAAATTGAAACTGAAAATACTATTTCTGTTTCTGATAATAATGAAGATATAATTGTTACTATTGATAGTGCATCTAATACTGTAAATAAAAAAGAAGTTAAAGCTGATACAGTTGAGGTTAAAGAAAATGTAGCACGTACTAATAGCGATATCAGAGTTTATTTAAACCGTGTAAGAAAGGTTGAAAATATTAAATGGTTATTTCCTAAAATAAATAAAGCTAAAGTAGCATAAAAATAAAGTTCAAATATTAATAATTAAGGTTAAATTATTTAAGAAGACTGTCTGTAAAGACGGTCTTTTTTGTTTTAATACACTATTTTTGCGCAAAACAATTTATGTCACGCATTTTAGCAATAGATTTTGGTATGAAACGAACAGGAATAGCTGTAACTGATGAGTTACAAATTATTGCTTCTGGACTTACTACTGTTTATACTAAAGAGCTCATTCCGTTTTTAAAAGATTATATAAGTAAAGAAAAGGTAGAACTTTTTTTAGTTGGAGAGCCTAAGCAAATGGATAATACGGCATCTGAAAGTGAAATACTAATTAAACCATTTTTAACCAAACTTAGCGAACAATTTCCTAATATTCCCATAGTAAGGGTTGACGAACGTTTTACTTCAAAAATGGCTTTCCAAACCATGATTGATAGTGGTTTAAAAAAACAACAACGAAAAAATAAAGCCTTAATTGATGAAATTAGTGCTACACTTATACTCCAAAGCTATCTGTATTCTAAATAGTTTTTGTAAAACAGGTATTTTTAAGTATTAAGTATTTATTTTTGCACAAATTAATAATGTAACCACAATGATTTTACCAATTGTAGCCTATGGCGATACTGTTTTAAAGAAAGTAGGAAAGGATATTACTAAAGAATATCCAAATTTAGATGGTCTTTTAGATAATATGTTCGAAACTATGTATAATGCATTTGGTGTTGGCTTAGCTGCACCTCAAATTGGTTTGCCTATACGTTTATTTTTAGTTGATACAAGCCCATTTGCTGATGACGAAATGCTTTCGGAAGAGGAACAAACAGCTTTAAAAGATTTTAAGCGTGTTTTTATTAATGCAAGAATAATTAAAGAAGAAGGTGATGAGTGGGCGTTTAATGAAGGATGTTTGAGTATTCCAGACGTAAGAGAAGATGTGTTTAGGCAACCAAAAATTACTGTTGAATATGTTAATGAGCATTTTGAAAAACACACAGAGGTTTTTGAAGGCTTAATAGCTAGAGTTATTCAGCATGAATATGATCATATTGAAGGGATATTATTTACCGATAAATTATCGAGTTTAAAAAAACGTTTAATTAAAGGAAAACTTAATAATATTTCAAAAGGAAAAATTAATGTTGATTATAGAATGCGTTTCCCAGACCAAAAAAAGAAACGATAATAGTTGCACTATATAATTAAACAATTGATATTTGCCACTTTTAAAAAATAATTTATGGGATTAGATAAAGTATTAGCCATTTCTGGAAAGCCAGGTTTATATAAACTAATAGCACAAACAAGAGGGGGTTTTGTTGCAGAGTCGTTAATAGATAGCAAACGTATATCTGTAAACATACAGCAAAACGTTAGTGTTTTAAGCGAAATTGCTATTTATACTCTAACTGAAGAAATTCCTTTAAACCAGGTTCTTTCTAATATTAAAGAAAAGGAAAATGGTGAGCAAACAAGCGTAAAACCAAAAGACAGTAAAGATAAATTAGAAGAGTATTTCTTTGATGTTTTACCAGATTATGATGAAGATAGAGTATATGCTAGTGATATTAAGAAGGTTTTACAATGGTATAACTTATTGCAAAAACACAATATGTTAAATCTTCTAGACGATGAAAAAGAAGGTGTAGAAACCCATGATGAAGAAGAATAACTTAATTTTTCACTCAATAACTAACCTCTAACTATAGAGGTTTTTTTATGCCCTTTTTGTAAGGAGTTAACATTAAAACCGACCTTAAGACCACTAACAAAAACAATTTAAAAATGAAAACACTTTGGTTTTTTGACGATGTCAATCTTTTCAAAGTATTGTGTCCCCATAAGTTTAAAGCCTACAAAGCAGACCATGATTTTGATGCATATAAGAAAAAGGACTATATATATTTTGAAGAAGACTCTGCAAATAAGGTATACCTTATAGAACAAGGAAAAGTAAAAATCGGGTATTATAGTGAAGAAGGAGATGAAGTGGTTAAAGCTATTTTAACTCGAGGAGAATTGTTTGGAGAAACTGCAATTTTAGGAGAATCTATAAGAGAGGAGTTTGCGCAATCTATTGATAATACTACTAGTATTTGTCCTATAAGTGTTGATACTATGCACGATTTAATGAGAAATAACCAAACTTTTAGTTTTAAAATTTATAAGGTTATTGGCTTTAAATTAAAGAAATTAGAACGCCGACTTCAGTTATTACTATTTAAAGATGCAAAAACACGACTTGTTGAGTTTTTAGATGAATTATGTGATGATTATGGTTATGACTGCCCAAAAACAGGAGATCATGTTATTAAACACCCATACACACAAAAAGACATAGCTTCTTTAATAGGTACATCTCGTCCTACATTAAATATTCTTTTAAATGAATTAAAAGAAGAAAAAGTTATAGAATTTAGCAGAAAAGAAATAAGAATTCATAAAAAAACCGCCTAATGTTAGATGGCTAACATTTTATAAAATTATCACGCTATACTTTTGAAGTATAAATAATTTAAAAAAAATAGTGATGATAAAAAAAATGTTTTTTGCAATATTAGCAATAGGAATTATTACTACATCTTGTAGTAATGATGATGATGGACCAACAACAGCGGGTTTAACTTTAGACTTAACAGGTTTAGAAGAATTAGGAAGTGATTACGTTTATGAAGGTTGGATTATTGTAAATGGCGCTCCAGTTTCTACAGGAACTTTTTCGTCTGTTACATTTCCACAAATTTTTAATGTAGATGCTACTCAATTAGCAAATGCTACTAGGTTTGTACTTTCAATTGAACCAGCAGTTGATCCAAATCCAGACCCAGCTCCAACAAAAATTTTAGTAGGAGATTTTTCAGGTAGTTCTGCAACAGTAAATTCAAATGGAATCGTAGCTGACTTCAGTGGAGCCGCTGGAAAATATATTTTGGCAACGCCTACTGATACAGATGATACAAATGAAGCTAGTGGAGTTTGGTTTTTAGATAATACAAACGCACCACCCCCAGTTGCAGGATTGACTTTGCCGTTACTTCCAGATGGTTGGAAATATGAAGGATGGGCTGTTATTGGAGGAACTCCAATTAGCACAGGAACATTTACAAAGGTTGCAGCTACCGACGATGCAGCACCGTTTAGTGGAACAGTGGCTTTACCTGCACCAAATGGAGCGGATGGCTTCTTTCCAGGAGAAGATTTTTTACAAGGGGCACCAGCAGGAATTACATTCCCAACAGATTTAAAAGGAGCAACAATAGTAATATCTGTTGAACCAAGCCCAGATAATAGCGCAGCACCATTTACGCTAAAACCTTTAGCACATGTGGTACCGAGCAATGCAGCAAACCATACTGTTATTGATATGGGTGCAGGTCCAGTTGTATCTTTATCAGGAACAGTATCTAGATAAAAGTATTTTAGAAATACTTTGTTTTTGTTAGATTTGAAGCATAGTTTCGACTTAGAAACTATGCTTTTTTTGGTTTATAAAATAAGAATGAACAAATGAAAATTAATAAGTCTAAAAGAAATAATATTTTTTTTTTAATCGTAATAGCGATTTTGATAATTCCGCAAACGAGAAAACCTATACAAGTATTTATACAAAAAGGATTAGCATTAATTAGTCCGTCTGCAATAAATGAGAATAAACAATCTAGCATAACAAGCTATAATTGGAAATTAAAAGATGAAAACGAAACAATTTTTAATTTTGAAGAAACAAAAGGAAAGGTAGTATTAGTTAATTTTTGGGCAACTTGGTGTCCGCCTTGTATTGCAGAAATGCCAAGTCTTCAAAAACTTTACAGTGATTATAATAATAGAGTTGAATTTGTGTTTATTTCGGATGAACCCTTTGAAACAATTCACTCGTTTTTAGAGAAAAACAATTTTGCTTTTAAAGTTTATAAAGAAGCTCCAAAATCAGATTTCTTTAATGTAAAAAGCATTCCAAGGACTTTTTTAATAGATAAACAAGGTAAGATAGTAATAGATAAAACTGGTGCTGCTAATTGGAATAGTGAATCTGTTAGGAATACTATTGATGATTTATTAAAAGAGTAATTTTTTATGTGCGCACGAGAAGATTCGAACTTCCACATCCTAAAACGGATACTGGCCCCTCAAGCCAGCGCGTCTACCAATTCCGCCACGTGCGCTTTTTGTAAAATGTTTAGGCTTGCAAATATATAATCTTAACCTGTATTTATTAATACAAATGGTACTAATTTTTAATTAGTCTTAGTTGTTTATGCATCTACATGTAAATGACTTCTTGTAGTACCTATGTTACTTATAGGAATACTCAAAATAACTTTAGTGCCCATAGGTTTTTTATTCTCAATGAGATCAATTGTTTTCATTGAAAGCTTTAACTCGTTTATTGTATTAGATATATCAAAACGCTCTTTCATGATTCTTGTAGCCATTGATTTATGAGTGATGGTCTGATTTTCTTTTATTTTTGAAGCTTTTAACCTACCAATACCGTTATCTGTTATTATGCCTTTTAAATAATTTCCATCTAACATCATAGTTATAGTTAGTTTTTTCTCTCCAGTTTTGGGCATAAGTCCATGTAATATAGCATTTTCAATTATGGGTTGGAAAAGCATACATGGTATTCTAATGTTATTTTTATCGATATTGTCATCAATAGTTACAGAGCTTTTAAAGTCGTTACCTATACGGATGCTTTCAAGAGCAAGATAAGATTCTATATATTTTATTTCCTCATCAAGCGAAATAGTATCAGAATTACTCATTTCAAGTGTCATTCGTAATAGTTTCGAAAATGTATTAATATACTTGTTAGCTTCCAGTTCACTATGTAAAAAAACATAGCTTTGTATGCTGTTTATTACATTGAATATAAAATGAGGATTCATCTGAGCTCTCAATGCCTTAGACTCAAGCAAAAATATTTTACTATTATAACTTTCTTCCTTCCTAATTTTTTTTCTAATGGTTTTAATTCGTAATTGTGCTAGTCCTAAAATAATCCCAATTGCCATTATCCCCCACATAATCTTAGCCCACGGTGCGAGCCACCATGGTGGGTTTATTGTAAAGGGATATTCCAAAATATTACTCCAGTTACCGGATTGGTTCACTGCTTTTACTTTAAGAGCGTGATTACCGTAAGGAATATTCCGGTAATCTGCAAAAGTAGTATTTGATAATTCACTCCATGCTTCATCCATACCTTCAACTTTATATTGGTATTGTATGGTTTGGGGGCCATTCCAGTCTATTGCTGAAAAATGAAATGTAAGGTGATTCATAGTATAAGGAACAGATAAAAATTCTGGATAATTATTGAAAGCCCCTACGGGACTAGAATAATTAGCTAACTTATCATGATGCTTTAAATTAGTAGTATAGCTAGTATTGTTTAGTTGCTTAAAATCTACAAATTGCTGATTGATATTTATATCCTTTAATAACACAGTAGGAATATTTGCTTCCTTTTCTTCTTCTTGAAGGTCATCAAGATTTAATTTTGCTATATTTTTTTCATTGGTCCACCATAAAGTGTTTTCATTATTAAGATTGGAGAATTTAAGGTTATCGACAATTCCAGTTGTAAAGCCATTTTCTTTTGAAAAGTGCTTTACTTTATATAGATGTTTATTGTCGCGGATTGGTGTTAGTTTATTTGTTCCTTTCTCTGTGGCTAACCAAATATTTCCATGGTGATCCAATATGCTGCTGGTAGCATAAGGAGATACTAGGTTTTCTATACTTGTGTAAGAGATTAATTTTTCTGGGCCTTCAAAGTTACCTTCGGTATCAAATATTAACTTAAACGAGCTTCTTGTAGAATAAATTACTAAATTTTCGTCTTTATCAACTAAAAGACTTCGTATTACTATGTTTTGCATTTCTTCTATATTATTTACCCAATATAAAAGGTTATTATTAAGCATCATTAAACCTCTATCAGACCCAATCCAAATTCTACCCCATTTATCCTTTACATAAGAGAAAATTTTTATGGAATTAACTCCAAGCTTTTTAAGTAAATTATAGGACCAAAATTGATTATCTTTTAATCTGTATAAATCCCCATGTGCGGATACTATTAAACCATTTATACCATAATCAATTATGATGTCAATACCATGAGTGTTTATTAATAAGTTTTCTATTTCGAAAAATTCTAACGTATCTTTTTTATTCTTGTATATACCATTTTTTCCTCCAATCCAGAGTTCGCCTTTATTATTTTTTTTAATGCTAAATATGTCTTCATTTGGATTTAAATGATAAACATTAAAATTATTTCCATCATATTTTATAAGTTTTTTATAAAAAGCCATCCATAGATTATTCTCATTATCTTCTTCCATTATAATTTCAGGAGTTAAAAATCTGGGATCATTAAAAACGAGTTTGTCATAAGGTATAAACTTAAAAGATTCTAATTTTAGTTTATGTAAACCTGTACCAGCGCTAAACCAAATATGATCATAAATGCTTGGAGTGATTTCATCTACAGATTTGGCAGAATCAAACCAAATAAAACTTGAGTCTTGCATTACAAATGCTCCTTTATTTGTTGTGTTCACCCAAAGCCTATTTTTGGAATCTATATTAAGTTCGCTCAATGTGCTAAATAATCGATTTGGAGTTATCACTTGCATTAAAGTATTAGAATCAATATTATATTTAAATAATTTAGATTCTTGCACTATCCAGAGGTTATTATGATTGTCTAAAATAAGATCCTCATTGTAATCTTTGTTTCTTGGAATTATACTAGTAAGCGTTTTTTTATCTAATAGAAAAACGCAATTTTTTCCAGAGCCAAACCAAATCTCACCCGATTTACCTATACTAATATCGGCAACCATATTTGAACATAAGCCATGAGGTGCTATATATTGTTCAATTTCTGTTTGGTTAGTGTTATCATAAGATGACATTTTAAGTAAACCATTTTTTCTTGTTCCAATCCAGACATTTTTTTGTGGATCTACTTTAATATCCATAATAATATCATCAAAGACGCTTTTATCATAATATTTAAAGGTAAAACCATCAAAACGTACCATGCCATTTCTAGTTCCAACCCAAATGTTATCCTCTTGATCTACAATCAAATTTTTAATAATAGATGGCACATCAAAACCTTCTTCTTTATTATATTCTAATATAGAGATTCCATCATATTTAATGAGAGAATTTTTAGGCGTCGTCATCCAAAGAGCACCTTTAGAATCTTCGCCAATAGCTCTTACAATTGTGCTAGGTAACCCTTGCTCAGAAGTTAAATATTGGTGGTCATACTTTTTTTTAGAAATCATAGAAACAAACGGTAACGTATTTTTGAGTCTAGGCTGCTTTGCAACTACTTCCCTATAAGTAATAATGGAGTCTTTTGCATCTACTTTATCAATATCTCGGAGAAGGAAATAAATATATGGATTTGGAATCCCATTTTGACCAATCTTATTTTTAATAAACTTTGTGGTATCGAGTACTCTAACATTACTGAATTTCAACAATTCAGGAGCATGTGGGTCTTTAAAAGTCTTCTGAACTTTAAGGGGTATATGTTTGGGGCTTATTTTTTTGCTTTTTGCCGAATCTAAATGAAATGGAATAATAGTAGGTTTCGGAACATCAATAAAATTAGTAGGATATAAAATATTTGTCTCTTGCGTAATTGAAGGATTATCTAAACGTTCGTTTTTCAAGTTGCAGCTTGTAATTAATATGAGTACAGTAATAATAATTAAATAGAAATTTAGAATACTAGATAATTTATTTAAGAGAGCTAGTTTATTTAGTTCTTGTTTCATAGACGACTCGTTCCTTAGTAAAACTTAGATTGTGAGGATCTTACAATTTACAAAATAAGAAAAAAAGTGTAGTTTATTAAAAGCAAAGAGCCTAACTATGTAGCTAGACTCTTTGCTTTTAAATAGGTATTATCTCTTTCAAATTATAAAAATACTAAAGTAAAGACGATCAAGAGTATTGTTGCGCCTTATAAACCAGTTACAGGATAGGTTCTTGTCGCATCAGTTGGTATTTTCTGGTTTACGGCATCTGTATAATTATTTGGTCCAATAAGTGCATGATTACCACCTACATTTCCAGATTGATTTAAAAAAGACCATTCGGCATTCACATGTTCATACACCCAATGTGCAATTTTTGAAGGTGGTATCATAGGCACTAAATCAGACAGATTAACTACACGATAGCTTTCTGGTATCCAAAAATTATATGCGCTAACAAATGTTTGATCACCAACTCTTGGGCTTGCATAATTATACATCTGTACGTTACTGTTTTTTGTGATAAGCCTAATTGCTGGCGCAACAAGTGTTGACAATGCGGCACCTAAACTGTGACCGCAAACATAACAAGGTAAGCCATTATTAAATTGATTGGCAGCATTTTTAATTTGTTTAATAAGCATAACAAAGAAGTAGAGAAACCCAACATGCACTTTTGCTGCTTTAAATTTTCCGTCATTAAACCAAAAAAATGGCACTTTTACTTGTGGAACGGTTGCATCCATAAGCCATTCAAAATTAGACTGCGTACCACGAATAGCAATGATATTATGTGTGGCACTGGTTGCAGCAAAGCCAAAATAGACGTCTTGGACTTTAAGAGCTAAACTTTTTATGGCAGAATCGTCTTCCATTTTTTCCCAATCAAGATGTTCAAGTTTAGGCAAATCTTTGTTCAAATCAATTTCTGGAGCTGTAAAAGAAGCAATCTGAGTATAACCAGAAGGCATAGTTACCTTTCCATTATTTCCTGGCGGTGGTCCGTTTTTGTATTGGATGTATGTAAGTTCACTCATTTGGGCAAGTAAAATAGAAATTTTTGGATCGTACATGACGCTTTGTTTTTTTGTGATTATTAAATATAGATGCTATTTATTTTTTGTTTTTGCATTAACAAGCTCCATAAACTCTTCCAAACGTAATTGCTCAATTTCATTAATTGATGTTTCAGGATCAACACTTAAATAACTTCTAAATATATGACTGAAATATAAAGCTGAACTTTTTCCCTTATGCTTAACACCATTTATTTTTATAGATGCTGAAGCAGTATGACAGAACATACAATTAATAACATCTGAAGAATTCATATTATGTATTTCAGAATTCATAAAAGTTTGTGCGAAAGTTTCCATAGTAATGTTAAAAGCACCCAACGCACCACGTGCATGAGAACCTGTTTTCGCGCTGCCAATCGAACCACCAGCATTTTTTAGCATAGCAATTTGTTCCTCAGAACTTAAACCATCTGTATTTGCCCAAACTGAACCGTTATAAAAATAATATTTAAACACGTCTTGTAAATTGTCTGACACACATTTATTAAGCGCTTCAATATTATTTAAATTGCTAGATGTACTGGCATCATTTTGACTTGTATTTGGCATAAACTTATTACCAGCTGTTCGTGGTATACCATATTGAAATACTGTAAACACATTTTCAATAGCAGGAGGAGGACCACTACTAGGATAAGTAATATCGGCAATCGTGGCTTCGGCTCCTTTTGTAAAGAACAATAATTCTTGATTTGAAGTAACAGGAATATCACTATCTGTAGTTGCCGCCCAATCATAAAATGCTGCCATATCATTATGCTCAAAAGTAGCCCAAATAAACTCTGGATGGTTTTCTACAACACCAACCACATGCATGCCCAACAAAGCAACTGGTGTCACTAGACCTTCTGATTTAATATAAGCTTCAGTAGTGTAATAGGTTGCTAATTCAGCAGTAGGAATGCTACTGGCTTTTACCCACGACGTTTTTACTTCCAAGGACCCAACAGGGAAGGCTTCAGAGTTATCTAATCGTGTCGTATCTCTAAGTATTGCTGCTTTGGCGATTTCAGAATTTAATAATAAAATGTCATTAGCATAAATTCCATAGTACACTGTATCTCTTTCTTTGTTAAAATTTACATTTGATAATAAAATTCCATCTGATCCAGCTTGCCCTATATCAGATAAAACTAGTTTGATGTTGTCGACAGGAGCAACAGGCTCTAGTTGATTTGTGACTAAAGTGAGCTCTTGTTCAAACAAGGTGCTGTTTCCCATTGGTTTGGTTAGCCAAAGAAATTTTTGCCAAGACCATTGATGAAAAATAGAATCATTGGTGCTCTTGACATCAAATGGACTGCCTTTACCTTCTTCTGGTGCTGGCGTTTGACTATGCGGAAACCAATCGGTTCCACAATTACATGTTGTTTCATCTACAGACGCGTATAGGTCTGTTTCAATGTCTGTTTTTGCATTTGTTTCTTTTTTGCATGAACTCAGAATTGAAAGCAATGCGATTGCCAGAATAGATAAGGCAAGATTGAATTTGAATTTGTTTTTCATTTTAGGTTGGTTTTTGTTCTCGTTCTTCTATTAAATATGATCTATATGATATACGGCTATATCTGGATTTAATTTTTTTTCATCTACCGCTTTAATACAGAGTTCAGTCCAAACTTCTGCAAGGTTATAAAACGATTGATAGATTGTTGCGTTAGGGTAATTCTGTATTAAACCTAGAATGACATTTGATATACCGGCAAATCGAATGCCTTCAACCAAACTCCAAAAAACAACAAGAATTGATCTTGCTTTTTCCGAAAAGGGGATATAAATATTTGTCAATTGATCTAAAGCTGGAATAAGTTGAGCAAGAGAAACCTCAGTGCCCAATAGCTTGTTAAAAGCTGTTTCGCCTAGTACGGCTTTTATGTCTTGATAACCATCAGCATAAGGTATAGTAATGCAATCAAAGCCAAAGTTAGTAAGCGCAGTTTCACTGGGACCATTAAAAGCATATACTTTGTCATCATCAAGATAAAAGCCAAAGACATAATAAAATTGAAGATTAACAATAAGTCGAAGTTGACTGTCCCCATAGTTTATGGTTAAACCACCATAATCATTAGCATTTAAATACACCACAGGATAATTAATGCTATTTAAAGTGCGAATTCGAGAAGTAAGATTTCTAAAAGAATTCAAATCAAATTCAAAATTCTCATCCAAGCTTAAGTTTAAATTGTGGCCTTTGAATTTAGAAATTCTATTAAATAGTGTTGAATTTGTTTCCATAATAGTTAGCTTATAAAATGATCACTTAGGTGTTTCAAATACTTTTTAGCATGTTTTACCTTTTTTATACGATGTGGCTTTGGTATACGCTTGTTAGTACCTTTAGCTTTTTGACAGTGTTTTGCTAAATGATGAGCACCTTTAACAATAGATAGTTGCAGGTCGTTTAGATAATCGTTGTCGTATATGGATTCGTCCGTTGGAGGAATATTTGGTTCATCAATTGGTGGAAATTTTGTACGCGCAGTTTCTCGATTAAATACCTGTTCAAATGTATTGGCGTGTGCATCCCGATCTGTCAAACCACCCAAGTGCCATTTGTCACTCACTGTTTTAATGAATGAAGTATGATCAAAACGATCATTTATAATTGTATTTTCATTGATGAATGCAGATACCATAACCATTGGTACACGAATACCTAAGCGATTAAAGGCAAAGCCTTTTTCAAGATCTTCAAGACCCATATTTGGATCTGGAGGATATACTTTCTCCTTCTCACTTGGATTTTTTGGTGGCGGAGGTGGCACATGATCAAAACAACCACCATGCTCATCATAAGTGATGATTAAAAGAGTATTGTCCTTATAAGGGCTATCATCAGCAAAAAGACTTGTATAAACATCCCAAATTAAATGTTCGCCTAATAATACGGTTCCAACACGTGTTGGACCATCGTCAAAGTTTGGCTCTGCAGATGAAGGATGTTGATCATTATGCTGGCCCAAAAAACGAGGTTCAACAAAAGAGTACTGAGGTAAGGTCTTATTTTTAATATCCTCTTTAAACTTATTTAGATGGCGATCCATTACAATTGTATTCTCATCTTTAAATGGGCCATTAACTAATGTTGTAAGAGCAACCCATTCTTGTGTGTACACACGATGCGTTACATGTTTAGATTTCATACGTTCAAAAAGTGTGTCGCGAGACCAGACCATATCAATCCAGGAATCCATGGCTTCAATTTTATCAATAATACCGCAAGCATCAGTTGGGTTAACTACTTTCCCACCAGAAGTGGCAGCATGCCAAAATGAACGATTACACCACGTTTGACTTGGCACTGAACAATACCAATGATCAAAAACAGCAAACTCTTTCGCCAAGGTGGTTAAAACAGGAATCTGTTTAGGCGTATAGCATTCCATAATTTTGCTATACTGATCATATGCCGCTTTATGATAGCTTTCACAAGCTTTACACGATTTACACTTCCCAAAAAAGATGCATTTTAAACACCATCTACAAGACTTGCATTTAATAGCTTTGAGTGTGTTAACATAATCACTGATAAAACCTTCCATGTTTGGAACTGCTGGAGGTGAAGGATGAGGTAAGTTGTATGGTGATTTCATTTTGCAAGCTTCAACATTTTTGTTGTCACTATTAATATGATTAAAGAGTTGCGTATTAACATGTTCATATACTTCACCAGGATCGGGGTAAGGTTGATGATAATCACCATCTTTAACTGGACGTGGCGATAAATAATCATCTTCATTAAGGTTTTTAGAATCTGGATGAATAGGCATTTTAATATCTGTGCCTTGAAGCCCTTCGAATGATTTATTAGATGGTAGCTTATAACCACCATTGTCTGGATCATATAAATAGCCTAATAAATTATCGAAAGAACGGTTTTCTAGCATTAAGACCACGACATTCTGGAACGAGTGTAGTCTTTTTTTTGAATTTTCCATGTTGTCTTATAGCATTCGAATAAATGCGGTATCAGTTAGATAAAACTTATGCTTGCTATGAAGAAGTAATCTTAGAGGGAACTAAGAATTAACAAGATAATCAAAAATTACGACATAAAAAAAAGACTACAAATTGAAACCTTTTAATTTATAGATACTACAAAATCAGTTAGTTAAAAAGGAATTAAAATTTTATCAAATTAAAAACGTAGCATATGTCTTAGAAAATTTATCTAACTTTTTAATGAAAACTCACTAAAAACAAGCATCTTTTAAATACGAAAATTGATATCTATTGGAAAGTAAATAAAATAAAAAAAGCCTGAAACTTAATGTTTTCAGGCTTTTTGAAGTGATTTTAGTGACCGGGCTGGGGCTCGAACCACTGTTTTAAATAGTTGATATTCAAAAAGTTAACGTGTGTTTAACAAATATAGGCACCGATTAACGCACCTTATTGTATTCTAAAAATTAAATGAACTTAATTGAATGCAAATAATTATAATTGCATTCAATATGTAAAGGTAATATATTATCTATTAAATCAATATTATAAAAATTTTAATTGAATGTCTTGGGACCTAGAGTGCCTCGCAGTGTTAGAGTAGGAGAGACTATCCTTAAATAGATAAAGACAGTGTTTATAAGTGCTGCGAAGTTATCAAAAATCTACTGATTCCAAATTAGCCCTCTTTGATTAAAGCTTTGACATTTTTAACATAATTTGTGCATTTTTAGTGTTTTTTTAGGAGATAATTTATTTATTGTTATAATTGGAATTCATCAAAGGGTTTTTTAGTCAAAAGGAGCTTTTTTTGATTTTATAAGTAGTTGATAACAAGCCAAATCAAACCTTTAAAACAAAAGTAAATATTAAAATATATTTCTAGTCCCAGTAAAATTCTGTCTAAACTCTGATGGTGTACAATTTTGCCTTTTCTTAAATACTCGGTTGAAATTGGAAATGTTATTGAAACCGCATTTGAAACAGATTTCAGAGACACTATCATTAGTTTCAATAAGTTGTCTTGTTGCAAAGCCTAAACGAAGATCATTTACAAATTCGATAAAAGTCTTACCAGTACGTTGCTTAATTAATCTGCTAAAAGAAATTACCGTCATATTTATTATAGAAGCTGCCTCTTCAACTTTAATTTTTTGAGCATAATTCTCTTTAATGTAATTGTAGACTTTTTCAATGCGTTTACTATTATGAAAATCGTTTTGATCTTCAAAGGAGATATTAGTTAGCATTTTTTTATTTCTAGAAATAGCTAAATCATATAAGAGTGATTGAAAATCTAGAAAATTATCAAACCCACTTTTCTTACTTATTAAAATAAGTTTGTCTTCAACATTCTTCGCTGTCTCTTCAGAGAATAAAATGCCATGGTTAGCTGCTCTAAACAATTCTCTAATAGGTTTAAATATATTTTTATTTAGTATTTCTTCATCAAATAGATATCTTGGAAATTGAATAGTTATTTCATGTAGTACTTTTTTGGTGTCATTTTTATGGTTTTCCCATCCATGGTATACATTGGGTCCAACCATAACTAATTCATATCCTTCTATCTCTCCAATATGGTCACCGATAACCCTTTTTGCTCCTTTCGCATTTCGTATAAAATTGATCTCATATTCGGGGTGAAAATGAATTGGAAAATCAAAATCATTTCGTTCTCTATCAAACACTAAAAAGCAATCATTCTCTTTAAGCGGTGTAATTTCTCTATGCACATCCATTGGTTTTGTTTTAATTATATGTAAAAATATAATATTTTCTGATATAATAGTATATGTTTGTAATCTTTTTTATACACATGACTGCTTTAATATAGAATTACATAAAATATTATGAATCAAATCATTATAATTTTATTTTACGTTGTACAAGTAATTATTAAATCATAATTATATATAAATTAAAATTAAATTGTTGTAAAAGTATCGTTAATTGATGTAAAAATACTTGTGTGTAGTTAGGTGTTAATCTAGTTTTGGATAATATTTATTTGTGAAAAAATTGTAAATAAATTGTAAACTCAAAAAATTTTAATCCAAAGGTTTATTTAATATGACTCTTAAATAAATCTTGTAAAATCTAAATCATGTATTAATTATGAAAAAAAATCTTCGATCTATTTTAATGATTTTGTTTCTTGTCTCCTGTTGGACAACCTATGGACAGAACAAGACAATAAATGGTAAGGTTCTCGATGAATCGCAGCAACCACTACCAGGTGCCAATGTTCTAGTAAAAGGAACATCAAATGGCGCGCAAACAGATTTTGATGGAAACTTCTCAATAGTGGCAAACTCTAATGCTATATTGGTTGTTTCTTACTTAGGTTTTGTATCTAAAGAAGTTTCGGTTAATGGTCAAGACCAAATTACAATAACATTAAAGGAAGATGTTTCTCGTTTAGATGAAATCGTTGTTGTCGGTTACGGTACTGTGAAAAAGAGTGATTTAACTGGTTCTGTGTCCTCTGTAAAGGCAGAAGATATTAATGCAGTTCCTGTAAGTTCACTTGACCAAGCTCTACAAGGAAGAGCTAGTGGTGTAAGTGTGGTGCAAAATAGTGGGGTTCCTGGAGCTCCTACTACCATTCGTATTAGAGGGATAAACTCTGTGCAAGGTTCTAATTCACCATTAGTGATTATTGATGGATTTCCAGTAGAAGGAGGCTTAGAAGGCTTAAACCCTGCTGATGTTGAGCGTATTGAAATATTAAAAGATGCTTCTTCTACAGCAATATATGGTGCTAGAGGAACAAATGGTGTTATTATAGTATCAACAAAAAAAGGAAAAGAAGGAAAATTTGAAATAACTTATGATAGTTATTATGGTATTCAAGAACAATCTAAAAAGTTAGATTTATTAAATGCGCAACAATTTGTTCAAATTGCAAATATAAGAGCTGTTAATGATGGATTGTCTGGTTTGTATTTTCCTAATGCTTCAGAAGTTTCGAATACAGATTGGATAGATGAGTTGTTTGACCCTTCTCCTGTTCAAAGTCATACTTTAACACTGGTAGCTGGTAACGAGCGTATCAAAACATCACAATCATTCAACTACTTTAATCAAGATGGTATTTTAAAGAATAGTGGTTTTGAAAGGGCTTCTTTTAGAAATAATACTGAAGCTAAATTAAATGATTGGCTTACGGTAGGTAATAGTTTGATTTTGTCAAGATCAGATAGAGAGTTTAGTAATGATGGAGGTAATAGAGCGGTTAGTGAGGCGCATATAGCATCTCCTACAGAGCCTGTGTATAACGCAGATGGAACTTATAATGATATTGTTGAAAATGATTATTCTAGTTTTCAATATGCACCTAGTGCTTTAGATAATCCTATGAAGTGGATTAACGAATATCAAGACGAAATTCTGCAAACACGTATCTTTAATAACTTTTATGGTTTATTTACTTTAACGCCAAATTTAACATTTAAATCGACCATTGGTGTAGATTATACTAGTGAGCATTCTAAAAGGTTTATTGGAAGTCAATTAATAGATGGAGCTCCTGCGGCTCGAGCTTTTAGAGGGGCAGAAGAAAGATACTCTTTACTTAATGAAAATACGTTTAACTATAATAATACTTTTGGTAATCATAAGGTAGATGCCTTACTAGGTTATACTTGGCAGAAATTTAGAGGTACTTTTTTAGCAGCGTCCTCAACTGGGTTTGCTTCAGAGGGAACTGGTGCGGAAAGATTGCAAGATGGGTCCTTACCAGGAACACCAGTATCTGGTAGTTGGGACTCTGGAATAGCTTCTATATTAGGTAGAGTTAATTATTCTTTTAAAGATAAATATTTACTTCAATTCACATATCGTAATGATTGGTCTTCTAGATTTGCTGATGGGAATAAAAGAAGTGGGTTTCCTTCTGCTGCTGTAGCTTGGAAGCTTACAAATGAAGATTTTATGAATGAGATAGACTGGATTTCTAATGTAAAACTTAGAGCAAGTTGGGGTTTAACTGGAGAACAAGGTATTGATTCTTACGGAACCTTGTCTAGAGTGTTTTCTGAGAGTGTAAATATAGGAGTAAAAGATGTTGGGTTTGTACCTGGAACACCAGCAAATAAAGATTTAAAATGGGAAACTACAGAGCAATTTGATTTTGGAGTAGATTTTGGAATTTTAAATAATCGCGTACGTTTTACTTTTGATTATTATTATAAGAAAACATCAGATTTATTGGCTTTTGTCAACCTGCCTTCTTCAACTGGATTCACAGATATTACACAAAATATTGGAGAGATGGAGAATAAAGGTATGGAGTTTAGTATTGATGCAAATATTGTAAATAATGATGATTTAAGTTGGAATTCGACTTTTCAATTGTCAAAAAACAAGAATAAAGTTTTAAAACTTAGCAGAGGTGCCGATATTTTTCCTGGTAGAGTTACTAACTTGATTTCAGGATTTCATATTGTAAGAGAAGGCTTGCCTATATCATCATTTTACGGTTTTGTAAACGATGGCTATGATAGTGACGGAAATAACCAATATTTAGATTTTGCAGGTACAGATGCTAATGGAGATATAGTGATGCAGCCTGATGGTCAGGTTACTGAAGCAGACCGAAGAGTTTTGGGAAGTCCACATCCTGATTTTACCTTTGGTTTTGGTAATACGTTTAAGTATAAAAACTTATCGTTAAATATATTTATTGAGGGTGCTCAAGGGTTTGATATTGTTTGGGGTAGAAAATTTATCTTAAAAAATTCATTTTCTAGAGGAGCAAATCAATTAACAGATGTTTTAAATCATTGGACACCTACAAATACAACTAATGCTTCAAGTCCAATAATAAAAAGTAATGGAGATTTTAGAGGCTCATCTGAGTTTATTGA
Organism: uncultured Flaviramulus sp.; assembly: GCA_947501105.1. Lineage (GTDB taxonomy): Bacteria > Bacteroidota > Bacteroidia > Flavobacteriales > Flavobacteriaceae > Wocania_A. Next base: position 709,131 of record CANMUP010000002.1, read on the forward strand.
AGATGGATCTTATATTAAAATAAGAACTATAAATTTAGCTTATAGTATTCCAACTGATAAAATTTCATGGCTAAATAGTGCTCAAGTATATATAAATGCACAAAACATGTTCACTTTCACTAAGTATTCTGGTTATGATCCAGAAGTGCAGGCATTTGGAGGTGGTGATTTACGATTGGGAGTAGATAATAATGTATACCCTAGTACAAAAGTGGTTTCTATGGGAGTAAGAATAGGTATTTAAAAAAATAGAAAAATGAAAACAAAGTTTATTTTAATCCTTATAGGATTGTCTTTAGTATTTACATCTTGTGAAGATGCTTATACTGAAGATGCAGTAGCAGTTTTATCGCCAGAAAGTTTAAATTCTGAAAAAGGAGCCCTTGCATTGCTTAAAGGTGCTTATGGAGGTTTGCAATTACGTAGCTACTATCAGCAAGATTTTTTAATGCAAGCTGAAGTACGTAGTGAGTATATGATGGCTAGAGGTAGTTGGGCAGACGTAGGACGTTATGACCTTGTTGCAAGAAGTCGAAGCAGAATTAATGATGCTTGGGATGATATGTTTAATGCAGTGAATAGAGCAAATTCAGTTATTGAAACTGTTCCTACCTTTTCAATAAGTGATGAATTAAAAACATTATACGTAGCTGAAGCTAAGGCTTTACGAGGACTGCATTACTTTAATATAGTGCGTTCATGGGGAGGAGTACCTTTGCGCCTTGTGCCACTATCAAATTTAGATGATATTGGGTTAGCTAAATCCAGTGAAACTGAAATTTATAACCAAGTCATTAAAGACTTATCTGATGCAATTGGCTCTAATGCTTTACCTGCGAAGTTTACAGGAGGTGATCAAGGAAGGTTAGGTTTGCATGCTGCAAAAGCTATTTTGGCACATGTGCATTTAACACTTGGGAATTACAGTGAAAGTGCCACTCTTACAAAAGAGATTATTGATTCGGGTGCGTTTCAATTAGAATCAGATTTGGCGACGGTGTTTTCTCCAGAAGCTAATGCTACACATTCAGGCGAACTATTATCAGTCGTATGGGTAAGAGATGGCTCTAGTGGAATGAGATTGCTTAGTTTTATGCATAATTCAAGTCTTGGGTATTCATCTGCAGGATGGAGAGTTTTACTTGGTAACCTAGATGCTCCTATAATTACTTCTCAATGGGATGACACTGATTTAAGAAAGAACTTTACGCTTTATAATACACCAGAAGAATTAGCGGTATTATCGGCAGATGTACCAATGTTGTTTAAGAAATATATAGATAGAGATGGAGCAGGTCAAAATGCTCATGGAAATAATCAGTCTATTTACAGGTATGCAGATGTATTAACAATGCATGCTTGGGCAGATGCTATGGCTAATGGTGGGCCAACTGCAGCTGCTTATGAATCATTAAATCAAGTACGTCGTAGAGGTTATGGTGTAGATATTACTACTCCAGATGCAGGTATAGATTATTCTGGGTTAACTCAAGACGAGTTTATGGATGCGGTTTGGAATGAAAGAGCTTGGGAGTTTGTTATGGAAGCAAAGCGCTGGTATGATTTAAAATTGATGCCTAGAGATAAGGCTGTTGGAATTATAAATGATGCAAATCTAGGTGCAGACTTTACAGATACAGATTGGTTATACCCTATACCGCAGCAAGAAATTGATAATAATGATGAAATGACTAATGCCGATCAAAATCCGGGATATTAATAAAAGTTCATATTTAGTTTGAATTAGTTTAGTTTTTTTTAAGGCAACCCAGTATAAAGCTGGGTTGTTTTTACTAGAACTTTATATGATTTGTTTTAAAATAAGAATTTGAAACCACCTCCTTATTATTCATGAAAATAAAGTAATTTAGAATTGAATTAACTTTTAAAAGAAATGAAAAAATATAGAATATTAGTCACCATAATTGCTTTTGTAACGGTATTTAATTTTGTGTTTGGTCAAGAAAATAAAAAACCAAATATAATTTATATAATGTCTGATGATCATGCATCACATGCTATAAGTGCTTACAATGGTATTTATAAAGATGTAGCACCAACGCCAAATATCGATAGATTGGCAAATGAGGGAATGCTACTTTCAAATACATTTTGCACTAACAGCATTTGTGGACCTAGTAGAGCTGCTATTTTAACAGGTAAGTATAGTCATCAAAATAGTTTTTATAAAAATGAAGGTGGAGATCCTTTCGATGGAAGCCAAGAAACATTTCCAAAAATACTTCAAAAAGAAGGTTATGCAACAGCAGTTATAGGTAAGTGGCATTTGTGGAGTGAACCAACAGGTTTCGATTATTTTAAGTACCATACACTTAATGGTGAGCAGGGTAGCTATTGGAACCCTGTTTATAATGATAACGGAGAAAAAGTTCAAGAAAAAGGGTATGCTACCAATTTAACAGGTGATTTTGCTTTAGATTGGTTAGAAAACAAACGAGATAAGACCAAGCCATTTATGCTTATGTTTCAATTTAAGGCACCGCACAGACCTTGGTATCCTGATGAAAAATATAAAGAATTGTTTGAAGGTATAGAAATGCCTTATCCAGAAACATTTAATGATGATTATAAAACAAGAGAGTTAACAGCGGGTAAAACCATGATGACTATTGAAAATCATCTAGCAAATAAAGACTTAAAAATTACACCACCAGAAGGGTTGTCTCCAGAAGAATATCAAAAATGGTTAAGAATTGGAGATAAAGGAGAACATGTATCACCATCTGATACCTTAAAAGGTAAAGCTTTAAAGAAGTGGAAGTATCAAAAGTACATTAAAGATTATCTGGCCTGTATTAGATCTGTAGATGATAATATTGGAAGGTTACTTAAATATTTAGATGAAGCAGGTTTATCAGAAAGCACGATTGTTGTCTATACTGCAGACCAAGGGTTTTATTTAGGAGATCATGGTTGGTATGACAAACGATTTATGTATGAACAATCTTTAAGAATGCCTTTTATTATTAGATATCCTGGAAAAATTGAAGCGAATCAAAAAAATGATGATATCAATTTAAATATTGATTTTGCGCCCACCATTTTAGATATGGCAGGAGTTGAAACCCCTAAGGAAATGCAGGGTAAAAGTTTTGCTTCTAACCTAATGGGGGAAAAAGAAAAATGTTGGAGAGATGCCATGTATTATCATTATTACGAATACCCAAAATGGCATAACGTACAACCGCATTATGGTATTAGAACAGACAGATATAAACTCATCCACTTTTATTATGATATTGATGTTTGGGAGTTATATGATTTAAAGGAAGACCCTAATGAATTAACTAATTTGTATGGGAATGAAGATAAAAAAGGATTGATTAAGAAGTTAAAAAGAAAGCTATTTAAACTTCAAAAAGAATATGGAGATGATATCTCTCTTGAAGAAATGAGAGAGGCTACAAGAAAGGGAATGATAAAATATTAAATAGAATGAACAAATTATACATAATACCTATTATCCTTTTCTTTTTTAATTGCAAGGAAGCAAAAAAGGAACAACAAAACAGTAGTGATATAGCTACTATGTCAAATATAGTATCCTTTTGGGATTTCGGAACAGAAACTCCATTTACAGCTAGTGGAAAGTGGAAATATACGCTTAAAAAAGGGAATGATCTTGTGATCGTTGATGAAATAAAAGGTGTTAAATGTATTGATATTAAAGAGGGAGGATATTTATTTATCCCAAGAAAAGATTGTCCAGCATTAGATTTTCATGGTAAAAACTCAAAATTTACAATTATTGCAAAAGTAAATCGAAAAGAAAAATCATACGAACAGTGCGAGGCTATTGCTGGTATGTGGAATGAAACACAAAAAAAAAGACAATATTACCTTTTTCTAAATTTATTACAAAAAGAAAGTGGAGACCAAGTATGTGGTCATGTATCTGATGTTGGAGGGCCAACTCCAGGACATAAATGGGCAAGAGATGCTTCTATTGGTAAAACACCAGTAGAGTATGGACAATGGGTAACAGTGGCTTTTACTTTTGATGGTCAGCTTGCTAAATCATATTTAAATGGAAAATTAGATTCAAGAGAAGGATTAAACCCATATGAATTTAATCACGAGTTGTTCGATGGAGGAAATGAAGGTGCAGACTTTACAGTAGGCGCAGTAGATAGACTTGGAGAAATAGGAAACTTTTTTGTTGGAGGTATTGCCCAACTTGCAGTTTTCAATAGAGCTTTATCAGAAAAAGAAATAGAAACTTTAACAGTTAATTTAAATACAGAAAGTAAATAAACTAATGAGTAAAGAAAGATTGGATGCATTAAAAAATGCACATGATAAACATATTAATAGAGTAAACACAAAAGAGACATTGTCAAATGGCATTTATGATAAATATACTTCCCCAATTCTAACCACAGAGCATATTCCCTTAGATTGGAGATATGACTTGAATTTAGAGTCAAATAAATATATGATGCAACGTATAGGTGTTAACGCTGTGTTTAATTCTGGTGCCATAAAATGGAATGATAAATACGTGTTGGTTGCTCGTGTTGAAGGGTGGGATAGAAAATCATATTTCGCAATTGCAGAAAGCCCAAACGGAATTGATAATTTTAAGTTTTGGAAAAACCCAATAGTTTTACCACAAACCGAAAATCCAGATATTAATGTGTACGATATGCGTTTAACACAGCATGAAGATGGCTGGGTTTATGGTGTTTTTTGTACAGAAAGAAAAGATCCAAACGCACCAGCTGGAGATACTAGTTCTGCCATTGCAGGAGCTGGTATTGTGAGAACAAAAGATTTGATTAATTGGGAACGCCTTCCAGATTTAATATCCAAAGCAGGTCAACAACGTAATGTGGTATTGCATCCTGAATTTGTAAATGGTAAATATGCATTTTACACAAGACCTCAAGACGGATTTATTGAAGTTGGTGGTGGAGGTGGCATAGGCCTTGGATTTGTAAATTTTATGGAAAATCCTATTGTTCAAAATGAAACAATCATTAACAATAAGGAGTACCATACCATTTACGAAATGAAAAATGGTTTAGGACCTGCTCCCATAAAAACAGAAGATGGTTGGCTGCACTTGGCACATGGTGTGCGTAATACAGCTGCTGGTTTGCGCTATACATTGTATATGTTCATGACTAGTTTAGAAGAAATTTCTAAAATTACATATTTGCCAGGGGGCTATTTTATGGCACCGGAAAATGAAGAAAGAATAGGAGATGTATCTAATGTGTTATTTTCAAACGGTTGGATTCAAGATAGTGACGGCACAGTATATATTTATTATGCGTCTTCAGATACTCGAATGCATGTTGCGACTTCTAATATAGATCGTTTGATAGATTATGTAAAAAACACACCTGCCGATAATTTTAGATCTGAAGAATCTGTCAAAGCAATTAATGCATTAATATTTAAAAACTCAAAAACAACCAGTGACATATAATTTTAAATCATTAAGGGAGGAGTTAGATTCTACCGTTCAAAAGAATATATTAGACTATTGGGTTAATAATGCAGTTGATGTTAATAATGGAGGTTTTATAGGTCATGTTAGCCATGACAATATAAAAGATATAAACGCAAACAAAGGCATTGTATTAAACTCACGCATTCTTTGGACATTCTCTATAGCTTATAGAGAGTTAAACAATGACGTTTTTCAGTTATTAGCAAATAGAGCTTATAGTTATATTAAAGAATTCTTTTTAGACGAAAAAAACGGAGGTGTTTATTGGGAGCTAGACAGTTTAGGCAATCCAGTTCAAAAAAAGAAACAAATATATGCCCAAGCATTTACTATTTATGCCTTAACAGAATATTATAAAATATCTAAGGATAAAGAGGCTTTAGATTGGGCTATAGAACTTTTTGTTTTAATAGAGAAGCATAGTTATGATGAAGAAAATCAAGGCTATATAGAGGCGTTTGCAGAAGATTGGTCTGTATTAGAAGATATGCGATTAAGCGATAAAGATGCAAATCAAGAAAAAACAATGAATACGCATCTTCATATTTTAGAAGCATATACAAACCTATATAGGGTATGGCCTGATAAAGCTTTGAAACAACAACAAGAATCATTAATAATATTATTTTTGGATAAGTTTATTAGTTCAGATAATCATCTTAATCTTTTCTTTACCAATGCATGGGAAAATAGGAGTAGAGTCATTTCTTTTGGGCATGATATTGAATGTGCATGGTTATTAACTGAAGCTGCTGAAGTAATAGAGAATGATGAATTAATATTAAAAACAAGAGAAGCTTCAATTCGAATTTCAAAAAAGTTTATTTCTGAAGCGTTAGATACTGATGGAGGTATTATTAATGAGCGAAATTCTGTAAATGGTCAAGTAGATTATGAAAAACATTGGTGGCAACATGCAGAAGCTCTTGTCGGTTTAATGAATGCTTATACAATTTCTAACGACGAAAAATTTATCGCTCCAATATTTACAATATGGGAATTCATTAAAAAAAATCTAATTGATCACAAAAACGGAGAATGGTTCTGGAAAGTAAACAAAGAAGGCGTACCAGATAAGAGCCAAGAAAAAATTGGTTTTTGGAAATGTCCTTACCATAACTCAAGAGCTTGTTTTGAAATGATTAATAGAATAAACACAATAGACGTTTCTATAAATAAAATAGTAAATAAAAAATAATTACTTAAAAGAATGAGAAGAATAGCACAAATAATTCTTATAATCTCTTTGTCATTACATTATGCTAATGCTCAAAGTGGATTCCAAAACTTTATTACAGCAGATGGTCATCGGTTAATGGATGGTAATCAAGAATTCAGATTTGTTTCATTTAACGTACCAACATTAAATTATAACGAAGATGTTTTTGATTTCGATAGAATGTATCCGTATTCATTACCTACAGAATATGAAATAAGAGATGTTTTTGAAACGGTAAAACAAGTTGGAGGAAAGGTTATTAGAATGTATACCATTCCTGTTCGATTGGAAAATGAATCGCCAGATGCTCCAACTTATGTAGAAGGCCCTGGAAAGTTTGTAGAAGAGTCTTTTAAGACCATGGATTTGGTTTTAAAACTAGCAAACGAGTATAATATTCGCATTATATTTTCCACATTAAATAACTTTCGTTGGATGGGAGGAAGACCCCAATACGCCGCTTTTAGAGGAAAAACACCTGAAGAATTTTATACCGATAAACAGCTTATTGAAGATTATAAAAAAACATTAAAGCATGTTATTACTCGGGTAAATACAATTACAGGCGTTGTTTATAAAGATGATAAATCTATACTGTGCTGGGAAACTGGAAATGAACTATCGAGCACACCAGAGTGGACAGCTAAAATATCAAAGTATATAAAAAAACTGGATATGAATCATTTAGTTATGGATGGTTTTTTTGCTTTTGATGATGTGCCAGTAAGGAAAAGTTCTGTAGAAGATCCTAATGTAGACATTATTAGTTCTCATCATTATGAATTAAATGCGAAAGATTTTAATAAACATGTTCAAAAAAATATAGCAATTGTAAACGGACAAAAGCCATATGTCATTGGTGAATATGGTTTTGTGAGTACTACGGCTATGGAAAAGTGTATTGATGATGTCATTGCTTCTGATGTTGTTGGTATACTTATATGGGGTTTACGTGGGCATCGTTCTGAAGGCGGATTCTATTGGCATTCAGAACCATTGGGATATGGGCGCTATAAAGCCTATCATTGGCCAGGTTTCGAAAGCGGATCACAATATGATGAAAAAAACCTATTTAGTTTAATGCGTGAAAGCGCAGCTAAAATATCGGGAGAAGCACCACCAAAATTAGAAGCACCAGACAAACCTGAATTGTTACCAATATCTCACACTTCTGCAATTTCTTGGAAAGGTTCAACGGGAGCTTCAGGATATAATGTGTATCGTTCAGAAAAAAAGAATAGACGCTTTAAAATAATTGGGCACAATATATCTGACGCTAAAAATCAATATGTTCCTTTATTTGAAGATACTACAATAGAACTAGGAAAATCTTATTACTATCGTATAAAAGCTATAAATCAGTTTGGTGAATCAAAATTCTCAAATACAATTGGACCAATTAATACATCAACACATGCTCTAATTGATAATATGAATAATTATGGAAAAATGTTTTATTCCACGGAAGGTGTAACATTAGAAACCGAAAATGATCGCATTTTTAAAGAAGATATGCATCGTTTTAAAGGAGATAAGAAAGAGGAAGTTGTGTATTATGTTCCAGGAAATTTAAAAAGAATTAAGATTTATTCTTTCTGTAAAGAAGATATAGAAAATTTACAACTATCATTTTCAAAAGATAATATTTCATACACAGAGCAGAATATAAAACCAGAGAGTTTTAATACAGGAAAAGGAGATTATGGGTATTGGATTCCTATTCTACACGATTTTGAAGTAAACGAAAAAGCAAGCTATTTAAAAATTAATTTTAAAAGCGAAACACAAATGAGTAGAATAGAACTTTACTACGATAATTAATATAAACGAACATTAAAACAGTGATATGGCTATTACGTTAAAAGAGAAGATTGGTTACGGATTTGGAGATTTTGCTTCATCCATGTTTTGGAAGCTATTTTCAATGTTTTTAATGATTTACTATACTGATGTTTTTGGTTTAACACCAGCATCAGTTGGTTTAATGTTTTTGTTAACCCGAATTTGGGATAGTATTAACGATCCGCTAATGGGAATTCTATGTGACCGTACAAATACTAAGCATGGGAAATTCAGACCCTATTTACTTTGGATGGCCATTCCATTTGGAGCCATAGGGATTTTAACATTCTTAGGACCAGACTTTGGTGTGACAGGAAAACTAATATATGCCTATATTACCTACACCTTAATGATGATGGTCTATACGGCTGTAAATGTACCCTACTCTTCTTTGTTAGGAGTGATGTCATCAGAGCCAAAAGAGCGAAATTCTCTAGCGACATTCCGTTTTATTGGTGCGTTTGCAGGAGGTATTTTTGTAACCTCTACAGCCGCTTATTTTATCGGATTGTTTAAAGAAGCTGGAGCAAACGATGCACAAGGATATCAATATACAGTGTCTATTTACGCTATTTTAGCTGCTATTTTATTTATAGTTACCTACAAATGGACAAAAGAGCTTGTAAAACCAACTAAAAAAGAACAATCATCACTTAAAGATGATTTAAAAGATCTTTCTAAAAATGCATCTTGGTTTATCATGATTGGAGCAGGAGTAGCAACTCTAGTATTCAACTCATTAAGAGATGGTTCTATGATGTATTATTTTAAATATTATGTAAAGAATCAAGAAATATCTGGTTTTGGAGAAGTTGGTTGGGAAAAATTAGCAGCAACATATATGACTATGTGGTTGGTGTCTAATATTATAGGTGTTTTATTGGCAACGCCTGTGGCTAATAAAATTGGTAAAAAACAAACATTTATTGGTGCTATGTTTTTGGCTGCAGCAATGAGTATTATTTTGTTTTGGGTAAGCCCAGATCAAGTATTATTACTTTACGGATTAAATATTTTTATTGGAATATCTGCTGGTATTGTATTGCCTTTAATTTGGTCTATGTATGCAGATATTTCTGATTACTCAGAATGGAAAAATGGAAGAAGAGCTACAGGGCTTATTTTTTCATCGTCATCAATGTCTCAAAAAATGGGTTGGACTGTTGGTGGAGCGATTGCAGGATGGATACTTTCTGCCTATGGATTCGAAGCAAATGTAGAGCAGTCAACAGAATCAATTTCTGGTATTCGCTTAATGCTTAGTGTTTTTCCCGCAATTGGAGCGCTACTGTCTGCTGTTTTTATGTATTTCTACAAATTAGATGATAAATTCATGAAAAAAGTAAATGTAGAATTAGCTATAAAGCGAGGAGAAACTCAGGACGAATAAGGAATAGTAATTTACTTTTTGAAGACTCACCTAAACTTGTATAAAATTAAATCTTTTAAAATATGATTTCATTTATAGTATCTATTATCGTATTAATAATGGGATACTTTATTTATGGAAGATTTGTAGAAAAAGTGTTTGACATTGACTCTAAAAGTGAAACACCAGCAATAAGATTAAATGATAATGTAGATTTTATTCCCTTACCAACATGGAAAGTATTTTTAATTCAGTTTTTAAATATAGCAGGTTTAGGACCTATTTTTGGTGCTATATCTGGAGCTATGTTTGGTCCTTCAGCCTTTTTGTGGATTGTATTTGGTAGTATTTTCGCGGGTGCTACACATGATTATTTCTCAGGAATGCTTTCAGTAAGGCACAACGGATTAAGTATTAGTGAAATAGTAGGTGTGTACTTAGGTGATAAGTTTAAAGTCTTTATGAGACTGTTTACTGTTGTTTTGTTGATTTTTGTCGGAACCGTATTTTTAGTAGGTCCCGCTAAGATTATTGATGGAATGACGGGAGAAATGTGGGGCGTTTGGATATGGGTTTTAATTATTTTAGCCTATTACATTTTATCTACAGTATTACCAATTGATAAGCTTATTAGTAAGTTATATCCACTTTTTGGTTTAGTTATGCTAATCATGGCTCTAGGTTTGGGAATTGCTTTGTTCTTTGGAGATTATAACATTCCAGAAGTTACTTTCAATAATTTAACTAATATGAAAAGTAACCCAGAAGAAAATCCTATTTTCCCTATACTTTTTATTACAATTGCTTGTGGCGCAATATCAGGATTTCATGCGACTCAATCACCTTTAATGGCACGCTGTATTAAAAATGAAAGCAACGGAAGAAAAGTGTTTTATGGCACCATGATAACAGAAGGTATTGTAGCTCTTATTTGGGCTGCAGCCGCTAGTGTTGTATTTAATGATGTAGAAGGATTAAATAGTATGATGGCATCAAACAATAATAACGCCGCTTGGGCAGCTAATGAAATTTCTCTAATTATGTTAGGCAAAATTGGAGGGGTTTTAGCGCTTTTGGGTATAGTAGCAGCACCTATAACATCGGGAGATACGGCATTTAGATCGGCTAGATTAATCCTTTCTGATAGTTTTAATTTTAATCAAAAAAAACTATTGAACCGTATTTACTTAAGTGTTCCTCTTTTTATATGTGCTTTTATTTTAACTCAACTTGATTTTGCCATTATTTGGCGATATTTTGCTTGGAGCAATCAAACGTTGGCAACAGTAGTTTTGTGGACAATTACAGTTTATTTATATGGTAAAAATAAAAATTACTGGGTAGCTTTAGTGCCAGCTGTGTTTATGACCATGGTTTGTAGTACTTATATTTTAATTGCTAAAGAAGGATTTCAATTAAGCAAAGATGTTTCATACTGGGGCGGATTGTTAATCACAATTTTGGTTTGTATCATTTTTATAAGGTTTATCCATAAAAAGAATCAGGAAAAGAAGATTATAATCAATACATAAAAAATAATTCATTTAAAATGAAATACTTCAGTAGTTACACATTTGTCTTACTATTTTTAATTTTCTCTTGTACAAGTAAATATGAAGGTGTAGAGTTCGTAGAAAAAACACCTCATGATTGGGAGAACCCAGCAATATTTCAAATAAATAAAGAAGAAGCACGTGCATACTATATACCATTTGCCACATTTAGTGATGCTAATACTGAAGATATGTGGGCTTCATCATATATTAAAACATTAAACGGTGTTTGGGACTTTCATTTAGCGCAAAACCCTTCAGAAAGACCTGCTTGGTTTTTTAAGGATGATTATGATATTAGTGATTGGAAAACCATAAACGTACCCGCCAACTGGGAATTAGAAGGATTTGATTATCCAATATATACAAATGCTAAATATCCTCATGAAAAAACGCCGCCAACCATACAAGCGCATTATAATCCTGTTGGCTCTTATAAGCGGACATTTACCATACCAGCCAACTGGAGTGATAAAGAAATTTTTCTTCACTTTGGAGCAGCGGGCTCAGCTATAAATGTTTGGGTAAATGAACAATCTGTAGGATATAGTGAAGACAGTAAAACACCTGCCGAATTTAATATCACCAAGTATTTTAAGCGCGGTGAGAACACATTAGCTGTTGAGGTTTATAAATGGAGTGATGCATCATATCTTGAAGATCAAGATTTTTGGAGAATGGCTGGCATCACACGAGATGTGTTTTTAATGGCTAGAAACAAACAATATATTCGTGATTTTAGAATAAAATCTGGCTTAGATAAAAATTATGAGAACGGACTATTTTATTTAGATATTGAAATAGTTAATGCAGAAAAAGTATCAAAGGAACTAACCATTGAAGCTCAATTATTTGATGGAGATCGTTTGCTTAAAAAATTTGAAAAAGATATAAAAACATCTGAAGATAAATCAATCTTAAGTTTTAGTGAAACATTTCCAGAAGTAAAAAAATGGTCTGCCGAACAACCAAATCTTTATGAGTTAAGTATTACATTAAAAGATGCATCAAAAAATGTTATTGAAGTAATAAAACAGGAAGTAGGTTTTCGTACTGTAGAGATTAAAGATGGTGTACTTTTAGTAAATGGCAAATACATTTATCTTAAAGGAACAAACTTACATGAGCATCATGATGTAACAGGGCATTATGTTAATAGAGAAACCATGTTAAAAGATATTAAGATTATGAAGGAATATAATTTTAATGCTGTGAGAACTTCTCATTATCCACAACCCGAATATTGGTATACATTATGTAATAAATATGGAATTTATGTAGTTGATGAAGCTAATATTGAATCTCATGGTATGGGATATGGAGAAGCATCTTTAGCAAAGGATTCTACTTGGACGGATGCACATCTTTATAGAACAAAAAATATGTTTGAACGCGATAAAAACCATCCATCAATTATTAGTTGGTCATTAGGTAATGAAGCAGGCAATGGAGTTAATTTTTACGCAACATACAATTACTTAAAAAAAGAAGACAGTACTCGGTTTGTTCAACAAGAAAGAGCAGAAAATACCGATTGGAATACAGATATTTACAGTAGTATGTATTTGCATACCGATAGAATGATTAAATATGCTAAATCTAATTATGATAAACCATTAATATTATGTGAATATGCCCATGCCATGGGTAATAGTTTAGGTAATTTTCAGGATTATTGGGACGTTATAGAAGAATACAGAGCCTTGCAAGGTGGATTTATATGGGATTGGGCAGATCAAGGATTATTAACTAAAAATAAAGAAGGAGAATCATATTGGGCTTATGGTGGTGATTTTGGACCTGAGGATGTACCCTCAAATGGTAATTTTTGTAATAATGGACTTGTAAATCCAGATAGAACTGTAAAGCCGCATTTACTGGAGGCCAAAAAAGTATATCAATACATTGGGTTTACTCCGATAAATTTGGAAAAAGGTGATGTGGCTATTCAAAATAAATATGCATTTACTAATCTATCGGAATTCGATATTAGTTGGACTGTTATTGGCGATGGAAAAGTAATAGCTAGTGGAGATGTGGAACAACTAAATTTAGCTCCAGAAGAAACAACAACTATTCACTTAGATTATACCATTAATACTATTCCAGGTACACACTATTTTTTAAATTTTTCAGCAAAGACGAAAATTGGTAAAGGTTTAATTAGTAAAGGACATGAAGTTGCTAAAGAGCAATTTAAATTACCTTTTTATAAACCTATTCCTAAAGTGAATATCGACTCATTTCCATCGGTTTCCTTTACAAAAAATGAAACAGAAGCGACTATAAATGGAAACGGATTTACCATTGTTTTTGATTTAAAAGGGGGTAGTATGAAAAGTTTAAAGAAGAATAAAATAGAATTTTTGAAAAAAGGTTTAATACCTAATTTCTGGAGAGCACCTATAGATAATGATTTTGGTAATAACTTACATAAACGATCTAAAATTTGGCGTAAGGCAGGCGAAAATAGAAGAGTAATAAGTGCTGAGGTGATACAAAAAACAGCGAATATAGTTCAACTTACTTATAAATTTGATTTAGTTAATGAAACCACAGATGTAAACATAGGTAAATATACTTCGGTATATACTATTTATGGTTCTGGTGCAATAAAGGTTGAAAATGATTTCAAAATAAATGAAGGAAACTTACCGGAAATAGTTAGAATGGGAATGAATCTGCAAATGCCTAGAAAATTTGACCAAATGTCATGGCTAGGACGAGGGCCGCACGAATCTTATTGGGACAGAAAAACTAGTGCTTTTGTTGGTCTTTATGAAGGAAGCGTTGCCGACCAATATTGGGCGTATCTACGTCCGCAAGAGAATGGAAATAAAACAGATATTGATTGGCTAACCATAACAGATAATGATGGAAATGGATTGTTATTTGTTGGACAAGAATTATTATCGATAAGTGCTCATCATAACATTATGGAAGATTTTGAATCATTAGAAAGAACAGATGGAAGAGCAGGAGTAATACCTAATAATCGACATACAACAGATGTGAAACCACGCAATTTAACCTCAGTAAATATTGATTATAAACAAATGGGAGTTGGTGGAGATGATAGCTGGGGGGCTTTTACACATCCAGAATATAGATTAACCGATAAGAAATATCAGTACACGTTTATTTTTAAACCTGTGACTAAAAAGAAGAGTGTAAGCGAAACCTCGAAAATGATGAAAAGTCTAATGAATAATAAATAAAATGAAAAATATACTCCTTTTAATTAGTCTTTTTGTAGTTCTTACTGCAAATGCTCAGAAAAAGAAATACCCTTATCAAAACGCCAAATTAACCGATCAAGAACGCGTTAATGATTTAGTTTCACGTCTGTCTTTAGAAGAGAAGGTCAGACAAATGGATATGTTCATTTATATGTTGTATGCCAATAAAGGCATAACAATGGATGAAATAGCCAAAAAGATTGGTAATTTTGGGGTAGGCTCAATTTTTAGTAGAGATTATTTAGCGACTCCAGCATTATCCAATGAAATGCAACGAAGAGTAATCACCCAAAATAGATGGGGAATCCCAGTACTTTTTATAGATGAAATGCACCACGGTTGTAATTATGCAGGATCTACCATTTTTCCGTCTTATAATATATTAGGATCAACTTTTGACCGAGACCTACTAAAAGCTGTTGGGCGAGCAATAGCTACAGAAACACGTGCCCATGGAGTACATTTTGGATTGGCTCCTAATTTAGATATCGTAACCGACCCTAGATATGGTCGGTTTTCAGAAACCTTTGGAGAAGATCCCTATTTAACTGCAGAAATGGGCGTATCCTTAATTAAAGGATTACAGGGGAACGGATTCGATCAACCCGATGCCATTGTCGCAGAACCCAAACATTTTGTAGGACATGGTGCTCCAAGCGGAGGCTTTCATTTAGGCCCTGTATTGATTGGAGAAAGAGAATTAAGAACCAAGCATTTGTATCCATTCGAACGTGCTATTAAAGATGCTGGAATATTAGGACTTATGTGTGCTTATGGAGAAATAGATGGTGTTCCATGTTCAGCTAATAAAAAATTGTTATCAGACATACTTCGTGATGAATTAGGCTTTGATGGTTTTGTATTATCCGATTGGGGGTCAATCAATATGCAAATGAGTCATGGAGTAGCTGCAAATATTGATGACGCTTGCGTGCAAGGATTTGAAGCAGGAGTAGATATGCAGTTGGGCGATTTACCCAATAAAGAATTTCTTTCTACTATGGTAAAATTGGTTGAAGAAGGAAGAATACCTGTAGAAACCATCGACAAAGCAGTCGCAAGAATCCTAAATGTAAAATTTAAGTTAGGGCTTTTTGAAAATCCATATATAGATGAAGATAGAATCAAGAATGTAGTCTATACTAAAGAGCATCAGGATTTGGCTTTACAGGCTGCTCGTAAAGGAATCGTATTATTAAAAAACAAAAATAAAACCTTGCCTTTATCAAGCAATGCTTCTCAAAAAATAGCGGTAATAGGTCCCATGAGCGATACCCTTGAATTTGGTGATTATTCAGGTAAAAGAGCTGAGGATCATGAATACAAATCGTTGTACAAAGCACTGAAAGGATTCGCTAAAAAAGGTGATGTTGTGAATCATACAACTGGATCTGAAATTATGGGGAAAGGAAAAATAGTTCCTACAACTTACTTATATCAATCCGATAAAAAAACACATGGACTGCAAGGGCAGTATTTTGAGAATAGTAATTTATCAGGAGCCCCAAAAGAAGAAAAAAAAGAAGAATTGATTGATTTCACATGGAAACAAATGGGGAATGCAGTTGCCAATATTTCTATTAGTAGTTTCAGTGCCCGTTGGAGTGGATATATTAAAGTAGACGAAACCTTTAACGGATGGATTGGTGCTGTTGCCAATGATGGTTTTAGATTGTTTATTGACGATCAAGTTTTTTTAGAAAAATGGGGAACAAAAACACCGCTAACCAAAAAAAACATAACATTTGAAGCAGGTAAGTTTTATAAAATAAAACTAGAATATTATAACAATAATTGGAGTGGTAATATTCAACTCCGTATGGGAACAGATACCTATGATTTTAAAGATGCCTTAGCATTAGCCAATCAATCAGATGTTGTTGTATTGGCATTAGGAGATGATGGTGAATTAGTAGGAGAAAACAAAGACATGGCAATACCTGCATTACCAGATATTCAATTGGAGTTAGCAAAAGCCCTTTCTAAAACAGGAAAGCCAGTAATTATTGTATTACAAAATGGTAGACCGTACCCGTTAGGTGAATTATTAGATTATAGTGATGCATTGATAGAAGCATGGTATGCTGGAGAAAAAGGAGGAATAGCCATGGCAGAAATAATTTTAGGACTTACTAATCCGTCAGGAAAATTACCTGTATCCTATGCTAGAAGTGCAGGCCAATATCCTATGTATTATAACAAACAACCTATGTTAAAGCACAGGTATATTGATGAAGACAATACTGCTTTATTTCCTTTTGGTTTCGGATTAAGTTATACCACATTTTCCTATTCTAATCTCAAAATTAAAGAAGATACACTAAAATTAAAGGACAATACAAAAGTAACTGTTTCCGTAGATGTAACCAATACAGGAAATGTGTCTGGAGAAGAAGTGGTTCAATTGTATATTAGAGATTTAGTATCTAGCGTAACCACACCAGTTATGCAATTGAGAGATTTTGAAAGAGTAGAATTAAAGAAAGGCGAAACCAAAACCGTAACCATGGAATTGTCTATGGATGATTTAAGTCTGTGGAATGTGGAGATGAAAAAAGTAACAGAACCTGGTAAGTTTAAAGTGATGGTAGGAGGTAATTCTAAAGAATATTTAGAAGATACCTTTACGTTAGTGAAGTAATAGCAGGATGTTGAGGTAACATTGAAATAATTTCATAAAAAAACAATCTAATAACAGACTTTTAATAATGAGTTTTTTATATAAAAATTTCCTTTTCGGTTTAGTACTATTTAGCGTTTCTTTAAACGCTCAAACTAAAAAAATATACCATAAAAACTGGATTGATTTTAACAAAAACGGCAAGAAAGACGTTTACGAAGATCAAATCCAACCAGTAGAAAAACGAATAGACGATTTAGTAGCTCAAATGACTATGGAAGAAAAAACCATGCAATTAGTTACCTTGTATGGTTATGGTAGAGTGGCAAAAGATGAACTGCCTACTGATGCATGGAAAAACGAATTATGGAAAGACGGTTTGGCAAATATTGACGAAGCTTCTAATGGAGTTTCAAAAAAAGCAAAATACACCTTTCCGTACAGCAAACATGTTTGGGCATTAAACAAAATTCAAACCTTTTTCATAGAAGAAACTAGGCTAGGAATTCCAGTAGAATTTACCAATGAAGGTATTCGCGGACTCAACCATGTAAAATCAACATCGTTTCCTGCGCAAATAGGAATGGGCTCAACATGGAACCCTGAATTATTATACAAAGTAGGGCAGGTGATAGGGAAAGAAGCATACGCTTTAGGATACAATAATATTTATTCTCCAGTTTTAGATGTTGCTCGTGATCAACGTTGGGGACGTATTGTTGAAAGTTTTGGGGAAGATCCGTTTTTAGTTTCAGAATACGGAGTGCAAATTAGCAAAGGCATCCAAGAACAAGGTGTTGTGAATACCCTAAAACATTATGCGGTGTATTCAGCTCCAAAGGGAGGACGTGATGGTTATGTACGTGTTGATCCACATATTACCTGGCGTGATATGCACCAGATGTATTTATACCCTTTCAAACGTGCTATTCAAGAAACCAACATCATGGGAATCATGAGCTCATATAATGACTATGATGGAGAACCGATTACAGGAAGTCATTATTTTTTAACGGAATTATTACGAGATACCTATGGATTTAAAGGCTATGTAGTGTCAGATAGTGAAGCCTTGGCTTATTTACACTATCAACATCACGTAGTAGATTCATATAAACAAGCCGTTTTAAAAGCTATAACAGCAGGACTAAATGTACGTACAACTTTTAATCCTCCTAAAAAATTCATTGACCCTTTACGAGAATTAGTGAATGAAGGTGCTATTTCTACTGAACTGTTAGACAAGCGTGTTAAAGAAGTGCTCTATGTAAAATTTATAGAAGGTCTTTTTGATTCCCCTTACAGACAGGAAAAAATCGCAAACCAAGTTGTGAAAACAGAGGCACATAAGGCAGTTTCATTACAAGCCTCTAGAGAATCAATTATCTTATTAAAAAATAATGACAATACATTGCCTTTAGATGCTAGTAAACTAAAAAATATTCTTGTTTGTGGTCCAACTGCTAAAGCAACTAGAAGTTCTGTAAGTCGTTATGGAGCTTTAAGAACAGAAGTTATTTCCGGATATCAAGGTATTGTGAATCATCTAAAAGATAAAGCAGAAGTAACTTTTGCAGAAGGTATTCCTATAAAAGATGAAAACTGGCCAGATTCAGAAGTGTTTGATGTGCCTTTAATTGATGAAGAAAATGCAATGATAGCTGATGCTTTGACTAAGGCAGAGAATACAGATGCTATAATTTTATTTGTTGGAGAGGAAAAAGAAATGGTAGGTGAAAATTTAAGCCGTACAAGTTTGGATCTTCCTGGACACCAACGTGCATTATTAACGGCACTTTCTAAAACAGGAAAGCCTTTAATAGTAGTATTAATAAACGGGCACCCTTTATCTGTTAATTATGCAGATAGACAAGCTGATGCTATTTTAGAAGGGTGGTTTCCTGGAGAATATGGAGGTCAGGCGATTGCAGAAATTATTTTTGGCGATTACAATCCAGGTGGACATCTACCGGTTACAATGCTAAAAACGGTTGGTCAAATTCCTTTTAATTTTCCCGCTAAACCAAATTCACATGCAGGTCAAGCGAAAGATGGCCCTAACGGAACTGGAAAAAGTAGAATCGTAACAGAATTGTATCCTTTTGGTCACGGATTAAGTTATACTTCTTTTAGGTATAGCAGCTTAAAAATGGACAATAAACTAACCACAACCTCAGGAACATTAACCGTTAGCTTTGAAGTAGAAAACACAGGTGACATGGCTGGAGATGTAGTACCACAACTATATGTAAATGATGAAACAAGTTCACTTACCGTTTACGAATGGCAATTACGAGGCTTTAAAAGAGTTCATTTAAAGCCTAATGAGAAGAAAACAATAGCATATAGTATTCATCCAAAAGACCTAGAACTTATTAATTTGAATAAAGAATTTGTAGTAGAGAAAGGTGTTTTTAATATCGCAATTGGTAATTCATCAGTAGATTTTCAATTGAAAGAAACCTTTAGAATTAAAGAATAAGAATTTCATAATATAATAGATTGATGTTTATGTTATAAGTAGTGTGGTTGAACGATGCGTTTTTGTTTAACCGTGATGAAGTTTGAGCTTGAGATTTTGAATTTTTTTAGCATTACTTATATAAAATGATGGTATGTCTTGATGGATGTGGAATGACGGAATCTGAGCCATTTTCATGAAACAAGGTGGATTAAGTGAATTGGGTAAATAAAATATAATTACTAATACTATGCAAAAAATATTGTCAGTTTTTCTTCTATCCTTATTTGTCTATTCCTGTGCTGAAAAGAAAGAGGAAAGACCAAATATTATCTTGATAATGGGAGATGATATTGGGATTTCGGATATAGGTGCTTACGGTGGTGAAATTGAAACTCCAAATATTGATCAATTAGCCAATGAAGGCTTACGATTTACAACGTTTTATAATATGGCTAAATGCAATCCTACCAGATCATCACTACTTACTGGTTTGTATACAGGAGGAAATGGAGCTGTACACCTTGCTAATTTGACAAAGAAGGCAGGCTATTTTAATATCATGAGTGGAAAGGAGCATTTTGATTCTTGGGTACCTGAATATTGTAAGGCAGAAAATGCATTTGATCATTCGTTTTATTTTTGGGCAACAACAGAATATTTCTTGCCTCCATCTGGAGAGTTTGAACGACCGTTTTTTCTTGAAGGAAACGAATTAAATGCTACTGAAATTGAGTTTGAAAAAGCACCTATGTATAAGACGGATTTCATTACGGATTATGCCCTGAAATGGTTAGACGAAGCGTTTCAGAAAAAAGATCCCTTCTTTCTCTACCTACCTTATCATGCGGCTCACTACCCACTTCAGGCCAGACCAGAAGATATTAAAAAATACAGGGGGAAATACCTAAAAGGTTGGGATAAAATCCGTCAGGAACGTTTTGCAAAAATGCAAAAATTAGGTGTGCTTCCAAAAGCTACAAGGCTAAGTCCACCTGAAAACAACTTGAATAAACTTCGAGGGCCGCTCATACCTGACTATACGGACTATTATCCATGGGATAGTTTATCTGAATCTCAAAAAGACTCTTTAGATCTTGAAATGGCAGTGTATGCTGCAATAATTGACCGAATGGATCAAAATATTGGACGTGTTTTGAAAAAACTGGAGAAAGAAGGTAAGTTAGAAAACACCTTGATCATGTTTTTAAATGATAATGGATCATGTCCGTTTTACTCAAACAAGGTTACAGATATTCAACCAGGTCCTGCCAACTCATACTGGAGCTTACGTACAGCTTGGGCAAACTTAGGAAATACGCCATACCGACAGCACAAACAATGTGGTCATGAAGGAGGAAGCCATACCCCTTTTGTAGCCTATTGGCCAAAAAAAATAGCACCAAATACAATTACCCACCAACCTGGGCATGTTGTAGATATGGCCCCTACTTTTTTAGACCTATTAGATATGCAATATCCAGACTCAATAAAAGGTCACGCTACTTTGCCGCTTCATGGAAGTTCGTTATTTCCAGTTTTTATGGGTGAAAAACGAAAAGAACCAGATTATTTCATTTCAGGATTGGAAAATTTCAGGATGTTTAGAAGTGGTGATTACAAAATTGTTAGACTAAATGGAGGAGAATGGGAATTATACAATATTATAGAAGATCCCACTGAACTTGTAAATTTAGCTGATTCATTACCAGAAAAAGTCATTGAATTATCAAATTATTATGAAAGTACTCAAATTGGATCAAAATTAAGCACCCCCATTACAAACCGTTAGGTTTTATGGAAAACGAGCCAATGAATATTTGGCAAATATCAAGGATAAAAACTGCTCAAAAAATTAATTTAAATTGGGAAGTAACATATTATGAAATTAAATTATTTTAAAATTTTCGGTGTTATACTTCTAATTGCTGGAGTATCATGTAACAATCACAAAAAGAAAAAAGATACAAAACCCAATGTGATATTGTTTTATCTTGATGATAGTGGATATGGAGATTATGCACATAATGGAAATCCAACCATAAAAACACCGAATATTACGAAGTTAAAAGAGAGTGGTGTTAATTTTACGCAGTTTTATGTTACCTCGCCTGCATGTTCTGCATCGCGCTATTCTCTCTTAACTGGACGTTACCCTGGGCGTTCGGGACTTGGCTCGTGGGTAATTGGACCCAATGCCAAGAAGCATATTCATGAGAAAGAGATAACACTTGCAGAGGGGCTTAAATCCGTAGGATATAAAACAGGAATATTTGGAAAATGGCACCTGGGCTCTCCTAACAAGAACAATCAATTTTCTAAAATAACATTGCCTCTGGCGCACGGTTTCGACGAATGGGTGGGAACGAATGTATCGCACGACTACAATACTGCAATGCTTTTAAAAAGTAACCCAAACGATAAAAACCCAATACCCGGATATAGTTTGATAGCTAAAGATTTACCCTCCGACATATTAGCATCGGAATCCTTAACTGGTGTGTGTACTAAAGCAGCTGTTGATTTTATTAAACGAAATAAAAAGAATCCATTTTTTGCTTATATACCTTATAATATGCCGCATCTGGGGCTCTTTGTTAGCGATAAATTTAAAGGAATATCGCGCAACGGAGTTCTTGGGGATGTAATGGAAGAGCTTGATGCTGCTATTGGCGAGATTAGGGAAACACTGGAAGATGTTGGAGTAAGTGAAAATACGATTGTTATTTTCTCTTCCGACAATGGACCGTGGGTTGTTTTTCATGACAGGTCGGATACTAAATATGGAGATACACGATTACAAGTTGGTTATGCCACACCATTTCGCGATGGAAAAGGTTCTACATGGGAAGGTGGACACCGTGTACCGGGAATTATCAGTTGGCCTGCCTCTATAAAGGGCAAGCGAAGTGAACAGACACCTATTAGTACGCTTGATATATTACCTACAATATTCGCAATAACCGGAGTAGAATTACCTAAAGACAGAACCATTGATGGACGCGATATTAGAGGCTTATTAATGCCAGAAAAGTATGATAATAAACCGGATGAATTTAAATTTTTCTATTCCTATTTCGATAACCAGGCTTCGGCTATTCGGAAAGACTCATATAAATTACATATTCGCATCGGTTCTACAAAAAAAGATAATTATGGCTTTACAGCATCCAAGGAAACCCCTTTATTGTTTCAAGTCGAAAAAGATTTAGGAGAAAGAGTTAATGTATCTGCAAAATACTCTGAGAAAGTTTCAGAACTACAAGTTGATTTAGAAACATTTGAAAAACAAATGAAAAAAGAAGGCTCTTTCTGGGATACAAAATAAATTCTAACTTAATTGTTTATTTAGTAATATGAAATGGGATAATTATGATAGATTTTCAACATTACTAAAATTCAGAGATGAGCACAGACATTAAAAAAAAAATACAGCACGAAAACCTAGTAATATGTAAAAATAATAGCCGGAAGAGTAGTGGTTTCATAGGCTGTATCCCGCTTCAATTTTTTTTGTAGCTTGATTGAAAAGTGCCACGCAGTTGGCTACTATTCTTATACGAGCCGTTAGTAACTATTTGAAAATGACAAAGTATATTACCATATTTCTAGCTTTTTTGACATTTCCATTCTGATTTCTTGCAATCAAAAGACTTCTGAAAAAAGTGACTGACAAATCAATTCCAGGAAGGCTAATAATATTAAACTTAAAAAGGATAATTTTATAGAAGTTTTGGAAAATTAAACAGTTCTAAAGAGGGGGGAGCCTACAATTTTTCTTAATCTTCTATTTGATTCATTTTCATATAAATTTTGAGTGTTTAATGTAAAACCCTCTCATTACAAGAATTATAATCCAAAAAGAAAACAAAACAATAGGTATAGACAAATTTTATCGTTACCACTCTATCTAAAGGCAGTAGAATACGGCGGAGCAATTACCGTTAACTTAATTATATTTCAATTAAATTTCTTCCTGCTTTAGAAAGGTTTGTCTTTGTTTCCATATTTCTTATCACCTCTTTTATTATTGGGGTAGCAGCTTTTATCATATTACTATCCATAACTCTTAAACTATTCATTGCCTGAAGTGATATCTTTTCATTTTTGCTCTTTAAAGATTCAATTATAATTGGTAAAATCATTTTAGATTCCCCCAGTATATACAAAGATTCAGCAGCTGTAATTCTTACGTCAGGACTAGAGTCTTTCAATAATACGATAAGATCTTGTTTTGCAGAAACAGCATCTTCTCCAAGTATTAAACATCCTAAAGCACCCCAATACCTTATAACTGGATTTTCGTCATGGGTAAAGGCGATGATCTCTTCAAGTTTGGTTTTATTACGTGAGGTAGATACATCTGCTGCGTGTTTAATCTTTTCGTAATCATATGCATCAGAACGCACGTAATCAAAAATAAATTCTTTATCATTTATAGAAGATAGTTCTCCTTCAGGAATTAATCCAGAATCATTAATGTCAGACATCCAATCAGAAGTTTCCTTTCTCATTTCCTCAAGTACGTTAGCGTATTCAGGGTTATTTGCTAAATTATTAACTTCCCAAGGATCTTTAGTAACATCGTACAATTCTTCAGCGGGTTTCTTATTCCAAAATATACTTTGTACTTCATTACATTCACCTCGTTTATAAGCTTCTTCCCATGATTTGCAAGATGGTGCCCTCCAAAGGTATTCTAAAAAATCACCATAAATTTTATGAGGCATATAATTTTTAATATAGCGAAACTGCTTATCTCTTACAGCTCTTACTTTATCAAATCGCTCATCCATTCTATCACTAAACAAATGAACATAATCACGAGGTGAAGTTTGTTGCGTACCTAAAAAAGCTTTTCCTTGCATATAATCAGGTACTTTAATTCCTGTTAAACTTAGCATGGTTGGTGCTAAATCTACAAAACTGACCAATCTATCTAACTTTGAATTTGGTTGTGCAGGAGCGAGGTGCTTATATTTTTCTGGAAATCGCCATATCATGGGTACACGTGTACCCGTTTCATAAACAAATCGTTTACTTCTGGCTAAAATCCCACCATGATCACTATAATAGGCAACGATAGTATTATCTGCTAATCCAGCTTCTTCAAGCTCTTGGAGGACTTTAGCAACTCGACCATCCATATCTTCAATTTTATCATAAAACTGAGCCCAATCATGCCTCGTTTCTGGCGTGTCTGGATGATAAGGGGGCAAGACTACTTTAGCAGGATCGTGTCTTAACTCGTTTACAGGTTTGGTTTTATGGAGGGAACTTTCATGACTTACACCAATATTAAATATGGCAAAAAAGGGCTGCCCTTCTTTTCTGTTTTTGTAATGTGCTTGTTTAGACGATTCATCCCAAGCCCCTTTTGGTATACTCGTATTGTAATCTGTTTTACTATTATTAGTAGTATAATATCCTTCATTTTTAAGGTATTCAGGAAAGAACTTTATGAACTCAGGGATATTATATTTACTACGCATATTTTGCGTCCCCATAGTTGTGGGATACATTCCTGAAATAATAGTAGACCTAGCAGCTGCACAAACAGGCGCATTTGCGAATGCATTTTTGTATAAAACACCTTCTGAAGCGAGTTTGTCTAAAGTTGGTGTTGTAGCATACTCATCTCCATAGCACCCTAAATATGGGCTATTGTCTTCGCTTACAATCCATAAAATATTTGGCTGTTCCGTATTTTTGATTTTTGAGTTTTCTTGTTTGCATGATATAAGGAATAAGAAAACTAAAAATAAAGATATTATAGAATAAATATGTGCTTTTTTCATTTTGAAATTATCAGAGTTAAGATTAATAACTAGCAATGAGATATACTACTAAGATTAGTAGCTGAAAATAAATTTATCATTAAAGGTTTACAAAAATATATTATTAAAATAAGTATTAGTAATACTATTGTAGCATATGTTTTGCTTTTATAAAAGAAAAGAAAGAATTAATCAAAAAAGATGAGACTTCATATGTTTTAAAGTTTTTTAGAGAAGGTTGTTATTAAATAACAACAAGTCTCTTATTCCAATTACCCTTTTTTTTCAGAAGCTATAAGTTTCTTTAAAACTTTCAATTATTACTTTCTTTTTAATAGATTTGCTTGAACCCTAACACATCTATACATTTTAAATGAATCTTATTCTAGAAGAAATAAGAAAACAAAACCGTAGAGTTTTTAAAAACTTTTTTGATAAACACTATAAGGAATTAGTAGTTTATGCTAATGGTTATCTTTTTGATTTAGATTCAAGTGAAGATATTGTACAAGAAGTGTTCATTTATATTTGGGAAAACGCAGATAAAATAAAAATTAAATCGTCATTAAAGGGCTATCTATTTGCAATGGTTCGTAATAGATGTTTTAATTTTTTAAGGGCTGTTAAAATCACAGATGATTACGGGTTTTTAGAGTTTAATATAAACCTGATTACCGAGCATGTTTTTGATACAGTTACTGATGAAGATAAAAAAATAGTATATCATCAAATTTTAAAAATTGTAGATACACTGCCTGATAAGATGCAACAGATTGTGAAACTGAAATTTTTGCATAACTACAAATATTCAGAAATTGCCGAAGAACTAGGGATTTCTATAAATACAGTTAAAACCCAGCTTAAGAGGGCTAAATTAAGAATTACAGAGTTAGTAACTTCTATCTTAATTTTATTGCAAATTCATTAATAAAAGAGCCTTATTGTTAGGTGGTTATCATTTTTCTTGTGCTTTGCTTAAATATTTCTTCTTTTTTTTGTCACCCAAAACTTATTTTTAATTGTCTAATAATAAAAAGTCACAAACAAATGTTTAAATGGAATTTAAATTAATAATAAAAAAACTTAATAATTCACTTACTCCAGAAGAAGAAATCATTTTTTCAAAATGGTATAATGAAGCTGATTCTCACAAGGACTATTTTATTTCTGTAAAAGAGAATTACGAAAAAGATATAAACCATATTGATATTGAAAAAGGATGGTTATCTATTCAAAAAAATATAAATATAGTAGAGAATGCTAAAAAGAATAATTATTGGAAATATGCAGTAGCCGCTGCTTCAATAGTTGTACTAATTTCTCTTAATTTTATTTTTAATAAAGAAGATATTCAAGTTAGTGAGCCAGTTATTGTAAATAATGATGAACTTATTTTAATAGGAACAGATAAAGCAACCCTTACGTTAGAAGACGGATCTAGTATTGTTCTCGAAAAAGGCGAAACATATGTTGCAGGTAATATAAATAGTAATGGAGAAAAATTAGTTTACAATAATTATAATAAAAAGAGTAATTCCGAAGAAGAAATAAAATACAACTATTTAACTATTCCAAGAGGAGGTCAGTATGCTATAAAACTATCTGATGGGACAGAAGTTTGGTTAAATTCAGAATCACAATTAAAATATCCTGTAAACTTTATAGACGGTAAAACACGTGAAGTAGAATTAGTATATGGAGAGGCCTATTTTGATGTAACGTCTAGTTTTGAAAATAATGGATCTAAATTTATAGTATTAAATAAGAACCAAGAAGTAGAAGTGCTGGGTACAGAATTTAATATTAAGGCTTATAAAGATGAAAGTAATATCTATACTACACTGGTAGAAGGCAGAGTAACTGTCAGTAATTCCGTTTCAAAACAAAATTTAACACCAAATCAGCAATCAAAAATATGTCTTGTAAATAATCAAATAACTGTTAATACAGTTGATGTATATGGTGAAACATCATGGAAAACAGGGTTCTTTAGTTTTAAAAGTAAAACATTGAAAGATATAATGGTAGTTCTGTCTCGCTGGTATGATGTTGAAGTGATTTTTGAAGATAAGAAACTTGAAGGCGTTAAGTTTAATGGTGTAATAAGCAAGAATGAAAAAATAGAAGAAATTTTAAATTTAATCAAGAAAACTAATTTTATAACAGCCTATGATGTAACAAATAAAAAAATCACAATAAAATAAAAAAGAAAGGGAACAAAGTCTAAGTACCTCCACAGTAACACGCTTTATCCCCCTTTAGATTATTAATTAACTAAAATGTTTAACTAATTAACACGCAAATTTATGGAAATTAAATTTACTAACAATTTTTTCTTTTTTAAGAAAAAAATTCTACAATTTATTATGAGAACCTTTATACTCTTGTTTTGCACAACAGTTTTTAGTTTTTCTTCGAATGATGTTTTTTCGCAGAATACTAAAATTGTAATTGATGAAGATAAGATTGTAACTATTGATGAAATTTTTGATTTATTAAGACAACAAACAGATTACACGTTTATTTATCAAGAAGATCTTTTTAAAAACACTCCTAAAGTTTATCTTAAAAAAGGAAAGATTAGAGCAAATAAGTTGTTAAAACAAAGTCTTTCTAACGGCGATTTTAATTTTACGTTTACTGATAATAATAAAATAGTGGTTGTTAAAGAACCGGAAATAGTTGTTGAGAAACAGCAAGTTCAGCTCACTGGAACTATAACAGATAATAATGGACAACCATTACCTGGTGCTAATATTATTGAAAAAGGAACAACAAATGGAACCCAATCTGACTTCGACGGAAAATTTACAATTGATGTTACAGACAACAATGCTATTTTAGTTGTTTCATATATAGGTTTTGCAACTACAGAGGTTATTATTGGTAGCCAAACAGATATTACCATATTATTACTTGAAGATGCGGCAAGCTTAGACGAGATTGTTGTTGTAGGTTATGGGACTCAAAGAAAGAAAGATTTAACTGGAGCTGTGGCTTCTATAGGAGGAGATGATCTAGAGAATAGCACGCAAACATCTGTAGACCAAATGATGCAAGGGAAAGTAGCAGGTGTACGTATTTCTCAAACTAGTGGACAACCAGGTGGAGGTGTTTCTATTAGAATAAGAGGGAATTCTTCATTAAATTTAGGAAATGACCCTTTATATGTTATTGATGGAATGCCTATAGATAATAGTTCATTAATAACTAGCAGTGGAGCTAATATACCTGGTAATACATCACCTCCAAACCCATTAAATTCAATTAACCCACAAGACATCGAGTCTATTCAAGTTTTAAAAGATGCTTCTGCAACGGCTATATATGGTTCTCGAGGTGCAAATGGTGTGATATTAATTACAACTAAAACTGGTAAAGAAGGTGTTATAAAAATAGATTATAATACAAGTATAGGGTTTCAAAAAGTAGCTAATCGTCTTGATTTATTAGATTCTAATGGATATATTCAGCACGTTGGGGATATATTACAACAACAAGGAGGAACTCTATTAACGGAACTTTCTAATGCATCAGTAAATACAGATTGGCAAGATGAAATATTTGAAGATGCTATCATGCAACAACACAATATTTCATTTTCTGGAGGATCATCAGATACTAAATATTTTGCATCATTTAATTATACCAATCAAGACGGTGTTCTTAAAGGTTCAGGTTTTGAAAGATATGGAGGTCGACTTAATTGGGGGTATAAAAAAGATAAGTTTACAGCTGATGTAAATATAAATACTTCTTTTACTGCGGATGATATTACTGCTCATGGAGATAGTGGTGGTAATTTTGATGCTGGTGTTATTAGTACAGCAGTTTTTTTACCAAGTACAGCACCCGTATTTAACGGTGATGGATCTTATTTTCAACCAGATGTTGTAGATTTAGATAACCCGTACAACCTTATTAACGGGATAGATATTCAAGGAAGAACACACCGTACACTGGTTAACTTAAAAACCTCTTATGAAATAGCTAATAACTTGAAAGCATCACTATCACTAAATACTGATGTTGTTAATGCTAAGAAAGATTCTTATCGTTCTAGACAAACAGTTGTTGGTTCACAAGCTGGAGGCGTAGCCAATATTTTAACGTCAAAAAATACGAACTATGTAGTTGATGCTCTTTTAAACTATAATAACACTTTTGGAGATCATACTGTAGCGGCATTAGCAGGATACACGTATCAAAAGTTTAATTATGAGCTATTTACTGGAGATGCTAGAGGTTTTATTGGTGATGAAGTTGGTACAGATGATTTAGGGGCTGGTAATCAGGAGTTTAATGGATTAGGAAGCTTTAGAAGCAAAAGCGCATTATTATCATATTTATCTAGAGTCAATTACTCTTATAAAGACAAATTTTTAGTAACAGCTTCTGTAAGAATTGATGGCTCTTCTAGATTTACTGAAGGAAATAAATACGGTACGTTCCCTTCTTTTTCATTAGGATACCGTATTACAGAAGAAAGCTTCATGGAATCTTTAGATTTTGTAAACAATCTAAAAGCTCGTTTAGGTTGGGGGCAAATAGGAAATTCAAATGTAGCTTCGTCTGCTAGTTTAGCAACTTTTGTAACTGGTGACCCTGCTGTATTTAACAATCAACTTGTCGCTGGTTTAACTCCTGCACGTATTGCAAATTCTGATTTAACATGGGAAACTACAGAACAGATTAATTTTGGTTTAGATTTCGGTTTATTTAATAATAGGATTAGTGGTTCTATTGATGTTTATAATAAAAAGACAAAAGATTTATTATTTTTTGAACCAGTACCACTACAAACAGGTTTTAGTGGAAGATGGGTTAATCTAGCGAATAGTGAGATTACTAATAGTGGACTTGAGATATCGTTGAATTCTAGAAATATAACTGGAAAGGATTTTAGCTGGGAAAGTGATTTGAATTTAACAACTAATAAAAATGAGATTACAGATTTAGGTGGACGTGAGATTATTAATAATTCTGATACAGCAGCATCTGTAATTAATAGAGAAGGAGAAGCAGCATTTTCTTATTATGGCTTAGCGAATTCTGGAATTTGGCAAACAGGAGAAGACCCAACAGGATCTGCACAACCTGATGCTGTTCCTGGACAACCTAAATGGATAGATCAAAATAGCGATGGCGTTATTGATGGTGATGATAGAGTTATTTTAGGAAATCCATATCCTGACTTTACATGGGGTTTTAATAATGTATTTAAGTATAAGGGATTTGAGTTATCTGTATTTGTTGAAGGTGTACACGGAGTAGAGTTATTCAATAGCCAACTGGCTAGCACGTATTTTCCGTTTAATAATTCTAGAAATAGATTCTCAGAGCCTATTTTAAATAGATGGACCACTAGTAACCCAACTAATGCCTGGCCTTCTTTTGTTGATCCATCAAGTTATGGAGGAGATCTTACCAATGAATTTGTAATTCAAGATGCTTCTTTTATAAGACTTAAGAATATTACTTTTAAATATAATTTCGATTTAAAAGACAATAAATTTATTAGAAGTTTGAATGCCTATGTTTCTGGACAAAATTTAGCGATTTCTACAGATTATTTAGGCTATGATCCAGACTTAGCTGGTTCAGGAAATTCGAGACAAGACTTTAATAGTTATCCTACTACTAGAACAATTTTGTTTGGAGTTAATGTTGGATTTTAATTGAAACTTTTTAATGTAAAAAAATATAAAACAATGAAACGATTTTATAAAATAATAAAAATAAGTTTAATGGTTTTTCTTGGGTTAACATTAACTCATTGTGAAGATCCGTTAAAAACAGAAATTTTTGGAGAATTTGCTCCAACTAATGGGCCAGCATCAGAAGGTTTCATGGAAGGACTTTTAAATGGAGTATATGCTGAGTTTCAACTAAATGGAGCAACAGGAAGAGATTTTATTTACTTTTCAGATTTTAGCGGAGATCATTTATGGAATGAACGTGGAGGCTTAAGTCGTGTTACTGCATTTGTTTTAAATTGGAATTGGGATTCACAAAACCCTTCTTGGTTTAGAAATGGCTTTTGGAGCCAACCGTATCAGGCAATTCGAAACGCTAATGCCTTTTTAGAGGTTGTTGATAATTCTGAATTATCAGATGATCAAAAAAAGCAATGGACTGCTGAAGTTAGGTTTATGAGAGCCACTATGTATTCTTTCATGTATAATTTATTTGGCCCTGTACCTTTAAGAACCTCTAGTAGTGATGAACCTAATTTAGGTAGAGCTACAAATGATGTAATACTTAACTTTATTGAAACCGAATTAGTAGCAGCTGCAACAGATTTACCAGTAGAAGCCGAGGAATTTGGTAGAGCTACTAAAGGAGCAGCATACGGTGTTTTAGCAAAACATTATTTAAATACCAAAAATTGGGCTAAAGTTGTCGAGTATTCAGATTTAATAGATGGTTTGGGTCAGTATAGCCTTTATACAGATGGGGATAATCCACACCGAGATTTGTTTAAGCCTGCATTTGAAACAGTCGAAAAGGAAACAATTTTTTCTTATACTGTAACGCCATTAATTAGTAGCACGGCAAATGCAATTATGTCTCACTCATATCCAGAAAGTAATTATAAATCTTTTGTTAATGGTGATGATGTAAAACTGCCTAATCAATCAATTTCTGGTACTAAAAATAGAGTATATGACCATTTCTTTAATTCTTTCGATCCTAACGATGATCGTAAAAAGCAAATTATAAATCAGTATATCAATACAAATAATGAGCTTATTACTCAAGAAGCTAATAAAAATAGTGCGTTTAAATACTGGCCAGATCCTGAGATGGATGCATGGAGAAGTGGACATGATTTTAGAGTAGTAAGATATGCTGACATTTTATTATCAAAAGCTGAAGCTTTAAATGAATTGAATGGGCCAACGCAAATATCTATCGATTTAATTAATGAAGTAAGAAATAGAGCAAAGGCTACACCAATAGCTTTAGCTGATTTTGCTGATAAAGAAGCATTGAAGGATGCCATACTTGATGAAAGAGGTTGGGAGTTTTATTTTGAAGGAAAACGTAGAGAAGATTTAATTAGGCACGGAAAATTTGTGAGTGCTAAAAGAAACCATCCTGTGCATCCAGTTGCTTCTGCTGAAGATTTTAGAGTTTTAATACCTATTCCGCAAGCAGAGATTGATGCAAATCCAAATATTGAACAAAATCCTGGGTATTAATTCTTTATCCAA
Source organism: uncultured Flaviramulus sp. (assembly GCA_947501105.1). Lineage (GTDB taxonomy): Bacteria > Bacteroidota > Bacteroidia > Flavobacteriales > Flavobacteriaceae > Wocania_A. Next base: position 741,907 of record CANMUP010000002.1, read on the forward strand.
GATTATTGAAAAGTGAATAAAGAAACACTCACCTAATAAATAGGTGAGGTTTCTTCTTTTCCAAGTTTTATTTAAAATATTACTATCTAATTTCAATTTCTTCCATTAACATTTATATTATTTTACTATGAAATTAAAAATTGTATTGATTACCTTTTTGCTAATAAATGTTTTAAATGAAAATCTATTTTCGCAAACACAAAATCAGAGCTACAATATTAATGGATTTGATATAGAAGTTCTGGGTGATTTAAATGGATTTTTACTCGATTGGAAAACGAATAGAATAGAAGATGGTTTAGAAATTGCAACTATAACTTTAAACCATGTTCAAGGGGCAACACCACCAAAACTTTCTTTAAAATGGGCAGTACCTTCAAATAATATTGCAGGATATTGGAGTAGCAGTGCGTATTTAGATAAAACCATAACTCCAGATTGGGGGCCAGCAAAGGTAAAATCAATGCTCTCTAGACATGCACCGGTAATTTCCCTATTTGGTCATGATGATGTTAATAGGCAAACTTTTGCGGTTTCAGAAGCTCTAAGTACAGTTATTACAAGTACTTCTGTCAAGGAAGAAAACGGTATGATGTATAATGAAATACAGCTTTTTACAGAAAAACATAAAAAAATAAAAACTTACCAAATAGAGTTTAGGTTAGATACAAGATCTATACCTTTTTCAAAATCTCTAACAGAAGTAGCTTCTTGGTGGGCAGCTTTTGATTTATATACCCCATCTGCAGTACCAGAGGCTGCAAAATTACCAGTTTACTCTAGTTGGTATAGTTATCACCAAAATGTAACAAAAGACGCCTTAGTTAAAGAATGTAAGCTAGCCAAATCTATGGGGTTTGAATCTATTATAGTAGATGATGGTTGGCAAACTTTAGATAGTAACAGGGGTTATGCATATACAGGAGACTGGAATCCTGAACGAATTCCAGAAATGAAGGCATTTGTAAGTGCTGTACATGATTTAGATATGAAATTTATCTTATGGTATGCTGTACCATTTGTAGGAGAAAAATCTCAAGCTTATGAGCAGATGAAAGGCAAATTTCTAGATTATTGGGAAAGTCAAGGAACTTATATTGTAGATCCAAGATTTCCCGAAGTACGTGAATTTATAATTAACACATATATAAAAGCTGTAAATGAATGGGATTTAGATGGTTTTAAATTAGACTTTTTAGGACGATTTAGAGCTGGAAAGGACACTAAATTGATAGCAGATGAAGGACGCGATTACGCCTCTATTAATGATGCTACAGATCGTTTAATGACAGATTTAATGACATCTTTAAGAGAAGTAAAACCTGATATTATGATTGAATTTAGACAACCATATACAGGGCCAGCTATGCGTAAATATGGTAATATGTTACGAGCGTCAGACTGCCCAAATGTAGCTCTAATTAATAGAGTTGGGACTACTGATTTAAGACTGTTAAGTGGTAATACTGCGGTACATGCAGACATGCTTATGTGGCATTATAGTGAATCTGTTGAAGTAGCAGCACTTCAATTACTAAATGTGATGTTTTCTGTCCCTCAAATTTCCGTTAAATTAGCCGATATTCCTAAGGATCATTTTGAAATGATTCGATTTTATACAGACTATTGGTTGAAAAATAGAGCAATACTTTTAGAAGGTGAATTCAGGCCCTCAAATCCTCAAGCGAATTATCCAATAATATCTGGAGACAGCAACGATAAAAAAATTACTGTAGTTTATAATGATTTATTTATTCCAGTTGTAACTAGTTCAAATAAAAAAATAGACATTATTAATGCTAAAAGTTCAAAAAGAATCATACTTGATGTTACTGGAGAAAAGCAATCATACAGATATATGATTTTTGACTGTAAAGGAAATATAGTTGATAGTAAAGTTATTGAACTAGATACAGAAAGTCCTTTTGCATTTAATGTGCCACCATCAGGATTAATCTCATTAACACCTATAAATTAATTTAATTATGAAACGGATTTCTTTGAAAATTAATACCATAATTTGTTTGATCTTTTTTATTGGTTTTCAAACCCTGTATGCTAAGGATTATCAGTTAGCGTCTCCAGATGGAACTAATGTATTAATAATATCTGTCAACGACAAAATCACATACACATTGATTGTTGATGGGATAAAAGTTATGAATCCTTCACTGATGTCTATGACTATTGAAAATGGTTCTATTTTAGGAGATAATCCTAAAGTGTTACGAAAAAAAATCAGATCAATTGACGAAATTTTATATCCAGAATTAAGAGTTAAAAGCAAAGAGATTAGAGATCATTTTAATGAACTAACACTATCTTTTAAAGGGAATTATAGCTTAGTTTTTAGAGCTTATGATAATGGTGTAGCGTATAGGTTTAAAACTAGTTTTAAAGAGGAAATAACAGTAGTTAATGAAACAGCTTTTTTTAATTTTCAGGGAGACAATCATATTTATTTTCCTAGAGAGAAAGAATTTCAATCGCATAATGAAAGATTATATGAGTTTGGAAAGTTAGATACCTTATCTGTTAATGATTTATGTAGTTTACCAACGCTGCTAACCATAGATAAAATTAAATTACTTATCACAGAGACTGCTCTTTTGGATTATCCAGGAATGTGGTTAACAGGAGAAGCAGGCAATACTTTAAAAGCTAAGTTTCCTCCATATGCATTAGAGCAAAAAGTAGACAATAGACGATGGAAAGATGATAGAGATATAAGAGTATCTAGACTGGCTAATTTTATAGCAAAAACAACTGGGAATAGAACATTCCCTTGGCGTATAATTTGTATAGCGAATAATGATGCCGATTTATTAACAAACCAATTAAGCTATCAGTTGGCAGAACCTTGCAGAATAGAAGATACATCGTGGATTAAACCTGGAAAAGTAGCTTGGGACTGGTGGAATTACAATAATATTTACGGAGTAGATTTTAGGGCAGGTGTAAATACAGATACTTATAAATACTATATCGATTTTGCATCAAAGTATGGTTTAGAATACATAATCTTGGACGAAGGTTGGTATGTTTTAGGTGATGTATTAAATTTAGTGTCTGAAGTAGATGTTCAAGAGTTAATAAATTATGGAAAAACCAAAAATGTAGGCGTTATTCTTTGGGTGACATGGAGTTCATTAGATCAAAAACTAGAAGAAGCCCTAGATATCTATGAAAAATGGGGAGTAAAAGGACTCAAAGTAGATTTTATGCAACGAGACGATCAGTGGATGGTAAATTATTATGAACGTATTGCTAAAGCATGTGCAGAACATAAATTATTAGTTGATTTTCATGGCTCATATAAGCCAGCAGGTTTAAGAAGAACTTACCCAAATGTATTGACTAGAGAAGGTGTAAAGGGTGCAGAAAATAATAAGTGGGCAGATTATATTACCCCAGAACATAACCTTACTATTCCTTTTATTAGAATGGTAGCAGGACCAATGGATTATACACCTGGAGCCATGGTTAATGCTCAAAAAGAAAACTTTGCTATTACATGGAATAGACCAATGAGTATGGGTACAAGAGCCCATCAAGTGGCAATGTATACTCTTTTTGAAAGCCCGTTGCAAATGTTATGTGATAATCCAAGTAATTATATGAGAGAGCATAAAACCACACAATTTATTAGTCAAATACCTGCGGTTTGGGACCAAACAAAAGTATTACATGCTAAAATAGGAGCGTATTTAGCCATGGCAAGAAAAAATGACGAAATATGGTATGTGGGAGTTATGAACAATCAAGAAGCAAGAAGCTTGAATATTGACTTTTCGTTTTTAGAAGCAGGTAATTATCATATGGAAATCTTTAAAGATGGTGTTAATGCTGATAGATATGCAAGTGACTATAAAATAGAAAAAAGGCAAATAACAAATAAAGATAAAATAGACATTTCATTGGCTCAAGGAGGTGGCTGGAGTGCTATAATTAAGTTGAATAATACTATAATAGATTAAGTATGGAAATAAATAATTTTATTGTAAAATTTGTTAATATAAAAAATCATATCCTATTTGTATTTATAGTAACTCTTTGTTTGAACTTTTATTCGTGTAAAGAAAAAGTAAAAGCTCAAGGTCAAACCAAACCCAATATTTTATGGGTGTTTTTAGAGGACACAGCACCTTTAATGGGACCTTATGGTACTTCAATAATAGCAACCCCAAATATCGATAGTTTAGCTCAAAAAGGTGTTACATTCAAAAACACCTTTATGCCAGCACCAGTATGTTCAGCAAGTCGATCAAGTATTATAACAGGAGTTATGTCTACTAGTACAGGAACGCATAATCACCATAGTTCACGAACAAAAGAATCAGCTATTTACCTTCCAGATAGCCTAAAAACTATTCCAGAGATATTTAAAGAATCAGGTTATTTTACATTCAATAATGGAAAAGACGACTATAATTTTGTGTATAACAGAAGAGATCTTTACAGCCAAGATTTTAGAATGCATCCTTTATATGGTAAAAGTGGGATAAAGCTCGATTTGGCAACTTTAAAAGATAAAGAGCCGTTTTTTGGACAAATTCAATTATACGGAGGGAAAGAAATCTTTTCTTCATCTTTTAAAGAAAGGGTAAAAGCACCTGTAGACAGATCAAAAATTGAGCTTCCACCTTATTTGCCTAATCATCCTGTAATCGTTGAAGAATATGCTAACCATTTAGATGCTATTCAAATTACAGATAATCGAGTTAGTGAGATTATTAAAAAGTTAAGAGATAATAATTTATTGGATAATACCATTATTTTTTTCTTTTCAGATCACGGCATGCGACTGACAAGAAACAAACAATTTTTATATGACGGTGGATTGCAAGTGCCACTAATTATTGCCGATTTTACAGGAAATGTTGAAAAACTTAAATCTGGAAGTATAAATAAAGACTTAATTAGTGGATTAGATTTAGGAACTAGTTCTTTGTCATTAGCAGGTATAAAAATTCCAGAATACATGGAAGGTAAAAATATATTTAGTGATGATTTTAACAGAGAATATGTGATTTCCACAAGAGACCGTTGTGATTTTACAATTGATAGAATTAGGTCAGTAAGATCAAAAGACTATAAATACATACGTAATTTTAAAACAGACAGACCTTATACACAACCTACTTATATGGATTTTGATGAAATAGAATTTGTTAAGGTGATGCATCAATTACACGAAGAAAAAAAGTTGAATGCTGTACAAGACCAATTTATGTCTGATGAACGTCCAAAAGAAGAATTATATGATTTAAAAAACGACCCTTTTGAATTAAATAATCTTGCAAAAAACACAGAATACAGTAATATATTGAAAGAATACGCAGAAGTTTTAGAAAACTGGATTGTTGAAACAGACGATAAGGGTCAATATCCTGAAGACGAAAATAATTTAAAATTGATGCTAGGTATTTGGGGTAAGTATGTTGTAAACCCAGAGTATGATGAATTAAGAAAGAAATATCCAGATTTACCAGGGTCATTAGTTTATTTGAAAAAGGAGGCTTCCAAATTGATAGATTCAAGTTTCATTAAGGACCCTTTATTGAAACTTGATTAAATAGTTTATAAATAGTTAAGATTATTTAAATTAAGAATCGTTTCATATTTACAAACCAATATTAATGTTTTACAATTTCTATATTTACCAAAACAGGTAAATGATCAGATGGATATTTACAATCTTTATTATCACTTAATACGGCATATTTAAGCACTTCAATATTTTCTTTACTTGTAAAAATATAATCAATTCTATTTGCAACTGGTTTATTAAATTTAAAACCGTTAAAAGTTCCATTCGGTCCAAATGGTTTAGACAAACTAACAATTTTACTATCGTTTAAAATACTAGATAGATACTGAATAGGTTCGCTTTCTGGCTTTAAATTTAAATCTCCTATTACTATTACCGGGTGATCATTTTTGTTAAGTGCTTCTATTTTTTTTACTATAAGCCTTGTACTTTCTAGTCTAGCTTCTTCTCCAATATGGTCGAAATGTGTATTGAGCACCCAAAAAAGCTGATTATTGCTAGTATTTTTAAGCAAAGCATAAGTACAAATCCGTTCGTAAGCGGCATCCCAACCCATTGATACTTTATTCGGTGTTTCAGACAACCAAAATGTGGCATTCTTTACTACCTTAAGCTTTTCAGCATTATAAAAAATGGCGCTGTATTCCCCTTTTGTTTTCCCATCATCCCTTCCTATTCCTACATATTTATAATTAACTAAACTACTGTCTAAATAGGTAACTTGATTATGTAGGCCTTCTTGAATTCCTATAACATCGGGGGCATTATATGTAATTTGGTTACTTAAAAATGCTTTTCTTTTAGACCATTGATTATCACCATCATTAGGGTTATCATTCCTAATATTGTAAGTCATTATTTTATACGTTTGTGCAAACAATACACTTGATAAAAAGCAAAAACAAAAAGTTAAAAAAATATTTTTCATCATTCTTAAAATGTTAGTTTATTATATATTTATTGTAAAAGGCTAAATAAATTAAAAAGTAAAAGCGATTTTTATCTCACTTTTACTTTTTTAATACAGACTAGAATATCACTTAACTTCTTTTAATTATTTATACGAATCTATTAGAGAATATATTTTCACCTCTTTTTCAATATTTAAATCGACAGAATTAGTAGTAAAGATTGTTTTAACATCATTACCAGGAATAATATCAAAGAAATTATCAGAAAAGGATCCTTCACCGCTATCTGTAGATAAAAATATACCCTTCGCAAAAACATCACTTGTGAAAGTAAGCTCATATCCTTTGTCTATTTCCCTACTAGTAATAGAAATGTTTGCATTACTCAATTTAAGATCTTTAGGAACAACAAAGAAAAAATTATTACTAGCTATTAATTCATCTCCTTTAAACAGTTTCGTTACTAAAACAGTTTCTTGTTTTGAATTATTTTTAAGCAACTCTTTTACCGTTTTGCTATAATAAATAGCACTAGTGTTGGGTTTTACTTTTACACCTATTTTCTCTTCATTTAAAACCTTTCCTGCTAAGTCATATAGTGTAACTTCCAGACTAGCGTCTATTGCTTTTAAATTATCAGATACAATATAAATATCTAAATTATCATCTTTAACAAAAGGAGAAACAAGCATCTCTTTGTATAAATCACGAGTTTTGTAGTGTAGAGCCTTCCATTTTCCATAATAATCAACACTTGCCCATGAAGTAACAGGATAACAGTCATTTATTTGCCAATACAAAGTACCCATACAATGAGGCATGGCACGACGATGAGCTTCAAATGCAATGCCCATTCCAAATGCTTGCTGTACTTGAGATACATACAAGTAAGCTTCAAAATCTTTAGGATCATTGTAATACCACTTCATATATTTATCAATTACAGGGTAACCAATTCTATGTTTTTGATGCGCTAGCATTACTTCAGAATTAATATCATGATCTTCTGGAAGTGTAAATTTATTTATTGTACTCATTTCTGGGGTACCCTGAAAACCATATTCACTCATAAAACGTCCAATAGATTCTTCTCTTTGGAAGTTTTCAAAAGGCTCTTGAGCATGCCAAATACCCCAATAGTGCACATCTCCTTCCGTATTTACAGGATATCCCCAACCTTTTAGTGGCGATGAAGGCCAATAGAATCGATCGGCATCATACTTTTCTATTACTTTTGGCAATAGTTTATCAAAGAGATTTTTATAATCGTCCCATGCTTTTATCGAATCTTTTTTAGATAACTTTTTAGACCATCCCCAATCTTTCCATCCAATATAATTTTCGTTATTACCACACCATAAAGCAATACTTGGGTGATTTCTTAACCTTTTTACATTTTGAACAGCTTCATCCTCAACACTTTTTAAATAATCTTTATCTCCAGGATACATGGAACAAGCAAACATAAAATCCTGCCAAACTAAAAGCCCTTTTTCATCGCATAAATCATAAAAAATATCATTCTCATAAAAACCACCTCCCCATACTCGAAGCATGTTCATATTCGCTGCAAGCGCATTATCTATAACTGTTTGGTACTCTTTCTCTGTTGGGCGATTTAAAAACATATCTTGCGGAATGTAATTAGCACCTTTCATAAACACAGGGACACCATTTAATTCAAAATAGAAACTCTTACCAATAGCGTCTGGTTTTTGTACTAATTTTACAGTTCTAAGTCCTATTCTTTCATCTACTTGATCTATTTGTATATTACCGGCTTGCAAACTTCCTTCAAGGTTATAAAGATATGCTTCGCCTAATCCATTAGACCACCAGCGTTTAGGGTTATCTATTATAAAAGGAACATGAATTTTATTTATACCTTTAGATAGCATAATGCTTTCTTTTACTTCCTTTCCTGTATTTGCACACCTAGTTACTATTGATACCCCAATTTCTTTATCAGATTCAATTTCATAAACACACGACAATTCAGCTTTTTCATCAGACAATTCTTCTTGAACAACCTGAAGATTTAATATTCTTGCATTGTCCCATGCTACAACTTCTATTGGTTTCCATATTCCGGCGGTTACAAAAATCGGTCCCCAGTCCCAGCCAAAATGGTAAGCTGGTTTTCGAGCAAAAGAGTAATCATCATAAATTGGAAAATCATTTTTCTCTTTTTCTCCTTTAGTATAGGCTACTGCCGAATTAAAAACGATTTTTAAACTATTTTCCCCTTTTTGAATTAACGATTTCGCATTAATAGTCCATTCTTTAAAGAAATTATCTGCTTTTAAAATTAAAGAATCGTTCAGATAAACATCCGCATAGGTATCTAGACCCTTAAAATTTAATTCAAGATTATCCTTTTCAAGAAACTCATCAGACAGTGTAAACGAGGATGTATACACCCAGTCTTTTTCTCCAATCCACTGTAAATCTTTTTCATTATTTCTGTAATATGGATCAGGAATTTCTCCGTTAGCCAATAAATCCATATGTATACTTCCTGGTACTTTGGCTTTAAAAGTCTTAACACTATCTTTTTCTTGAAATTTCCATTTTAGATTTGATAAATCTGTGCTTATTTTAGGTTTTTCACTACCACACGAACTAAAAAACATGGTGTATATGAGTCCAGTTGCTAATGTTGAGTTAAGTAAATTTTTCATAAAATTGATGTGTTATGTAATCTGTTTATATTTTAGGTAGTAACTTTTAGGTGTTTCTTTTTTTATTGATTTAAATTGACGATTAAAATAAGAAGGGCTGTTGAATCCGCATTCTAAACTAATTTGACTAATACTTAGTTTTTCCTCAATTAATAATTTGCAAGCATAACTTATACGAACCTCATTTAAGTATTCCTGAAATGTTTTTGTTGTATGTAGTTTAAAATATCTACAAAATGCCGTTTTACTCATATTGGCCAATTCTGCAATCTGACCTAGTTCAATTTTCTTTTGAAAATTATATGCAATATGCTCAAAAACTTTACTTATTCTTTTAGACCTTGATTCATTATTCATTTTCTCAAAGGATCGCGAAGTGAGTAGTGACAAATCATTTGTGTTAGTTAACAAATCCAGAATATTTAACAGAATACGAATACGCTTAATTCCGGTCGTTTCAACAGCTTCCCACATTGCCGCTTTAACATTTTTTTGAGTTTCCCCCGAGATTTTAACCCCTCTTTTTGATAGGTTTAGTACTTTTTTTACTTCTTTCATTTCTGGTAAAGAGAAAAAATCGTGTCCCAATGCATCTTCCTTAAACTGGATCACAATTACTTCTGCGTATAATTTTTTATCTCCCAAATAATATTTTTCATCATTCTTCCAGATATGAGGGACATTAGGTCCTAAAAGAATAAGATCATTTGGATAAAAATTCTCTATACTATCTCCAACAAACCTTTTACCACTGCCTTTTATAATGTATATGAGTTCATAATCAGGGTGAAAATGCCAAGGACTATCCATAAACGGCAATTGTGTATGTTTCACTCTAAAAGAGTGCATAATATTAGCAGATAAGATTTCCTTTTGAGGTTTCATAATAGCACAATGTTAATTAATAAATATTAAAAAATTGAATATTAGCTAATATCGTACTATTAATTGATAATATTGTGCACAGAGCGAATCTTAACAGTTATCTTGAATTTCATGTTCTTTTTATATAGGATGCAATGTTTTAAAAAATGAAGAATCCCTTGTCTACACCTTTGTTTGTGTCCTAATCGAATAACATCACCTTATTATTTAAACTGATATTTACCCCTTTTAATTTTTATAATAATTTGCACAAATTCAAAAAATATTTTTCCAATAACTTCCCATTTAAACGAACTCCAATACTTTAACTTCAACTGGCTTACTAAAAAGGCATGCTTTTCTAAAAAAAGTAACCTTGTTTTTTTGATTAAAACCCAGTCAAACCAAGGTGTAATTGGACCTTCGGAAAAGTAAATTAGCACTAAATTTAAACACCAAATGAGTGAATAAAAATGAAAAAATACGAATAAAGCTATAATTGTCTTAAACGCATGATTTAATTTTTTTTATATAGCTTTATAACAAAATAAAATCTTATTTACTGATAAACTAGCTCTATATATATTTGAAATTAAGCAGTATACATACCAGATTATCCATTGAAAATCAACCTCAAAGAGAAGTTGATAAACTTTTATTATATGAGAATTTTCAAGACTACGAAAGTTTCTATGCTGAAGTTTATAAGCAACTGTTTCAAGATCTTTTTAGCTATGGTATGCAAATTTGTGGAAATAAAGATTTGGTTAAAGATTGTATTCAAGAACTTTTCTCTGAGTTATGGAAAAATAAAAAAACACTTACTAAAGTAAAATCTATAAAATCTTATTTACTTAAATGCCATAAAAGAAAAATCAGGCGCGAATTAAAAAAAGGTAAGCGTTTGTTTGTTGCGGGTAGTTTTGAGTTTGAAATTTCTCAAGAGGCAAAATTAATTCATAACCAACAGCTCTCAAAGAAACAATACGATTTAAATCAGGCATTAAAGGATTTAACTGTTAGGCAAAGAGAAGCTATCTACTTAAGGTTTTATAATAACCTTTCATATGAGCAAATTGCTCAAGTTTTAAATATAAAAACTAAAGCCTCCTATAAGCTTATTTATAGAGCTTTATCTTCGTTAAAAGTTATCATAGTTAACCTTCGTTAGCACCATTTACCTTCTCTTTTATAAATAAAAACAAAAAAGTTATTTTTTTATGGGGTAAAAATCAAAAAATATTACTCTTGTATATAAACAGTCATTGTTTAATATGTTAAATAAAAATTATATACATTTTTCTGCAGAACATTTTGCTTCCGATTTTTATTTTCAAAAATGGATTTTGGAAAACGATTATATGACCAATTTATTTTGGGAAAATTGGTTAGCAGATAATCCTCAAAAAAAGTCCGATACTGATTTGGCTATAGAAATAGTGAAAAAATTGAATTTTAAGGAGCATAAAGCATCCCCAGAAGAATTCAATGAAGTTTGGAAAAATATTAAGGAAACTCATGTGGCAAAAGTAAGCCCAATTGAATACTCTAGGAAATCATGGTATCTAGGAATAGCAGCATCAGTAGTATTATTAATTTCATCTGGTATCTTTTTTTTTAAAAACAATGCTAATGTTGATAAAGATGCTATACAAATTTCTAGCCCTCAAATTATAAATAGCAACATAAAAACTGGTACAGATAAGGCAATACTAACATTAGCAGATGGTTCAGAAATCGCTTTAACTAAAGGAGAAACATACAATGCACAAAATGCTAGCAGTAATGGTGAAGAGATAATTTATAATACTAATGCAGCTAGTAAAGAAATAGTATATAATTACCTTACTACTCCTAGGGGGGGGCAGTTCTTTATAGAATTATCTGATGGTACACAAGTGTGGCTAAATTCCGAAAGCCAATTAAAATACCCAGTAACATTTTTAGATAATCAAACTAGAGAAATAGAACTGGTTTATGGAGAAGCCTACTTTGATGTATCTCCTAGTACCGCGCACAAAGGGGCGAAATTTAAGGTAGTAAATCAAGGGCAAGATGTTGAAGTACTAGGAACTGAATTCAATATTAAAGCATATAAAGACGAACTTAACATTTACACAACTTTAATAGAAGGAAAAGTTATGGTAAATGCTTTAAACAGAAGCAATGCTTTAATGCCAAATGAACAATTAAAACTTAACCTTACAAATAGCAGTACTGTTATTTCAACAGTAGATACTTATAGAGAAATATCATGGAAAAATGGCGTGTTCAGTTTTAAAAACAAACCTTTAAAAGAGATTATGAAAGTACTTTCACGCTGGTATGAAATAGATGTAACTTTTGAAAATAAAGCTTTAGAAAACATTGTTTTTAATGGTACCCTAAAGAAAAAACTTAGTGTTAACAATATTCTAGAAACCATTTGTAGCAGTAATAATATTGACTATGAGATAAATGATAAAACAGTACTATTAAAATAGCGCTCAAACAAAATTAATAACTAAAAAAGAAATCTATGGCATAAAAATAACAAAAAAACTAAAAAAAAGGGAAAACAGGTTCGATCTCTAACAAACAAACCTTCATTTCCCCTCAAAAAAGTATTAATTAATTTATTAACTAACACAAATCAAATTTATGGAATTTAAATTTAAAAAAACACTTTTTCCTAAAGGAAAAAGTGTACCAATACTAATTATGAGAAGCTTTATTTTCTTATTGTGCACCACGGTTTTCGGTCTTTCTACTGAGCCAATTTTGTCACAGAATATTAAAATTTTAATAGATGCAGACAAAACCATAACTGTTGAAGAAGTCTTTGATATTATCGATAGACAAACCGATTACTCTTTTGTATATAAACCTGGTATGTTTAAAGAATTGCCAGAGGTTCATCTTAAAAAAGGATCTATTCTTGTGAACAAGCTTTTACGAAAAAGCCTTAGTAAAGGCAATTTCAGTATTGTTCTAAATGAAGATAATATCATTTTTGTAGAGCAAAAAATACCAATAAAAGATAAGCAAAAGCACTCGATTAATGGTGTTGTACTAGATATAAATAATCAGCCTTTGCCTGGAGCAAACATCTTAGAAAAAGGTACAACAAATGGAACACAGACTGACTTTGATGGGGAGTTTACTATTGAAGTAATTGACCAAAGTGCAATTCTTGTTGTCTCTTACTTAGGTTTTACAACACAAGAAGTTTTAGTAAATGACCAGTCAACAATTACAATTGTATTAAAAGAAGATTCTGCAGCTTTAGATGAAGTTGTAGTTATAGGTTATGGAACAGCAAGAAGGAAAGATTTAACGGGTTCTATTGCATCAATAAAATCTGATGACGCCTTAAAAACACCGTCTAATAATTTTATCCATTCTTTACAAGGTAAAGCAGCAGGGGTTGATATTAAAGCTTCAGATAATGCTCCAGGTGGGGGTATTAGAATTAGAATTAGAGGTACAAGTTCCATAGGTTCGAGTAGCCAACCTTTATATGTTGTAGATGGGTTTCCTTTACCACAAGGTGTAGGTAGCGGCAATCCTTTATTATCTCTTAGTGATAGTGATATTCAATCTATTGATATACTTAAAGATGCCTCTGCAACAGCTATTTATGGTGCACGAGGAGCTAACGGGGTTGTTATTGTTACAACAAAAAGAGGAAAATCAGGAAAAGCTAAGATAAATTTCAACTATTCTACAACGGTACAAACATTACGTAATAAGTTAGAATTAGCTAATGCCGAAGAATTAGCTATTTTAACAAATGAATGGGCCGTCAATAATGGGCGCCCACTAATTTATGACGGTGTAAACAGACCATTACCTTCAGAATTAGGAGAGGGAACAGATTGGCAAGATGAAATTTTTAGAACATCTTTAACTCAAAGATATAATATGTCTGTAAGTGGAGGTAATGAAAAAGCGACATATTTTGTAGCAGGAGATTATTTAGATCAAGATGGTATTATTATTGAATCTAATTATAAGCGGGCTGGTCTTAAGTTTAATTTTGATCAAAAATTAGGTAATAAATTTAAGGTAGGTGTTAATATGAACGTTAATAGATCTATTAACGATGCAATACCAACAAATGGTACTGGTTTTCAAGAAGACACACCATTATGGAATGCGCAAACTACAACTCCAGTAATTCCTGTAAGAGATGAAGAAGGTAATTTTTTACACAATCATGATGAGTCTGTAAAAGTATTAGAAAACCCAGTTTCTATTGCAACGACTAGGACTAATATAACACGTACCACACGTATACTTGCATCAGCTTTTTTAGAATATGAGATAATAAAAGATTTGAAACTTAAAGCTAATTATGGAATTGACCTTGTGCATTCTAAGAACCAAAGGTATACACCTACAACAGCAGAAACACAAGGACTTCCTAATAAGGGTATTGCAATAATTAATAATTCTGACAATACAAATATACTTGCAGAATATACCTTAAATTATAATAAGCAATTAGGAGACAATCATAGATTAGGTATAACCTTAGGCCACACCATTCAAACAAATAAAAATGAGTTTGTGGGCTCTAGAACTGAGGATTTTATTAATGATGCTCTATTGTTTAATAATTTAGGCGCAGGCTCAGATCCTAGGCCATCTACAAGTAGCGTTAGAGAGAATGGGCTATTATCATACTTAGGAAGGATTTCTTATGTTTATAAAGATAAATATAGTTTTACAGGTACTATTAGGAGAGATGGATCTTCTAGATTTGGTTCCAATAATAAATGGGGGTGGTTTCCATCTGTAGGTCTTGGTTGGACGGCATCTGAAGAAGATTTTATAAAAAACTTAGGTGTATTTAGTTACCTTAAATTAAGAGGAAGTATAGGAGTTGCTGGTAATAATGGTATAGGAAATTATAGATCTATAAATTTATTTTCCCCTATTACTACTCATATTTCTGGTGTCCCAGTTGTTGGTTTTGTGCCTAGCTTTTTACCTAATTCAAATTTAAAATGGGAAAGTACAGAACAAAAAAATATAGGTATAGATTTTGGTTTTTTTGATAATACATTAAACTTAACGGCTGAGTACTATGTTAAAACTACTACAGATTTACTATTAGCTAGACCCATAGCCAATCAATCAGGTTTTAGTAGTATTACCGATAATATTGGAAGTGTAGAAAATAAAGGGTTCGAGTTTTCTTTAGGGCTTAATAAATCCTTTGGGCAATTACAATGGAATTCCAATTTTAACATCTCATTTAATAAAAGCAAAGTTTTAAAACTTCAAGAAGGAACAGAGTATATTATAAATAGTATTGGACAAGGAGAATCTGCTCATGGTAGGACTATTACTAGAGTTGGAGATGAAATAGGGTTGTTTTTTGGATTTAGACATGACGGTATTTGGGATTCTGAACAAGAGATTCTAGATACTGGATCAACTATAGGAGGTATAAATAGAGTTGGATTGGTACAGCATGCCGATTTAAACGGCGATGGTTTTAGACCAGGTTTTGATGATAGAGAAGTTGTTGGAAACCCAAACCCTGATTTTATCTATGGTTTCACTAACGACTTTACATATAAAAATTTTAATCTATCCATTTTTATAAACGGAAGTCAAGGGAATGATATAGCTGATTTAAATGGCATTGGACTACTAGCGCAACCACAAAAACATAATGTTTATAAACGCGTTTTTGATGAGCGATGGACGGGTCCAGGAACTAGTACAACTATTGAAGCCCCTTTAACAAATGCCGGTGAATGGAAACATTTTAGCTCTAGAAATGTACAAGACGGCTCTTATTTACGGTTTAAAACTATTAATTTGTCATATAATTTGCCTTTAGATAAGTTCAAGAGTATAGATTGGCTAGATAGCGCACAAATATTTGTAGCTGGGGATAACTTAATTACTATCACAAATTATACAGGTTACGATCCAGAAGTAGATTTATATTCTACAAGTAACTTACAATCTGGTGTAGATAATGGTGGATATCCAGTAGCTAAAAGTATTAGATTAGGAGTTAAATTAGGATTTTAATTAAAAAAATAAAAGATTATGAGAAATATTAAATATAGCTTATTTAAAATAAGCATCATCGCTCTTCTCCTTTTTTCTTGTGAGGATGTTTTAATAGAAAACCCCCCAAGTGCTTTAAGTGCCGAGAGTTTTTACCAATCAGAGGAAGATGCCATTGCAGGATTGTATGGAGCTTATGCCAATATATATAGCATTTATGATGTAAACTCAATCTATTTGGGCGATTTGATAGCTGATGATTTAACCATATCTCCTATTGTTTCAGATTTATTGGGTATAGAAGAATTAACGTTTACAAATGAGTTTGGTAGTATATGGGCAACATCATATTCAGCTATAAATAGAGTTAATGTAGTTATTTCAAGTATTGAAAATATTGCTTTTGATGCTAATCGTAAAGCAGATTTAATTGCCGAAGCTAAAGCTTTAAGAGCACTTTATTATTGGAATTTAGTAAGATTCATAGGAGATGTACCCCTTTATGAAAATGCAGGTTTTACTAATGAAGAATTGTTAGCCCCTAGAACGCCAGCTGAGGATGTTTATGCTGTAGTAATTAGAGATTTAACAGATGCCGTTAATGAGCTTTCTGATAGTAATGAACCAGGAAGAATCAATTCGAATATAGCAAATGCGCTATTAGCAAGAATTTATTTATACAGGGGTGATTATGCAAATGCTCTTACACATGCTAAAAATGTAATTGATTCTGGGAATTATGATCTTTTTTCAGATTATGCCGATGTTTTTAAAAGTGATAATAACAATGGTATAGAGCATATATTTCAATTGCAATTTGTTTTAGGAGAAAGACATACCACTGTACCTGCTCGATTTGGAATTAGAGAAATAGCATCAAATAGAAGAACCTATTGGTCTTCAAATTTTGCCATAGCTAGTTTAGCTCCATCAGCAACTTTCGTATCTGAAAACCCTGAATCTTACAGAAAATCAGTTACAGTATCTGATAGGTATGATCATATAGACGGTGTTTCAGGTACTATATTAATGACTGATCACTATGCTGATTTCCCTTATTATATTAATAAATATGATCATCATAGACCACAACAAATACAATCTGACATGAATTTTAACATTATTCGTTATGCCGACGTGTTGCTAATTGCTGCTGAGGCTTCCAATGAAGTAAATCCAGGAGATGATGTTAAATATACTTGGATTAACAAAGTTAGAAAACGTGCTAGAACTGATGCATCTGGGATAGAAACTCCTACAGATTTACCAGATTTATCAGGATTAAATCAAGATGACTTTAGAACTGCTGTTTTAGAGGAAAGACGTTTTGAATTAGCTTTTGAAGGAATTCGTGCATGGGATTTAAAACGAAGAGGTGAGTTTTTAATTAAAGTAAGAGCACAAGGCATAACAATTGAAGATTATAAAGTGTTATTCCCAGTTCCAGATGCTCAAATAAAATTAAATTCAAATTTAACCCAAAATCCAGGTTGGGAATAATAAACCAAATAAATCCCCAATAATTATTTATTGGGGATTTTTTGATACAACTTACTATTATTCCATTCATAACACACAAAAGGATATAATGCCCTTGATGTATTAACATCATATATTTAGCAAAACTAGACACTCATATATAATTTATTTTAAAACTGCTCAAATAAAAGAGTTTGCTAATAATGATGCAAACAATATCATTTTAAAGATTAAATTATAGTTTACTAAAATTAAATAAAAAACCATGCTCAATTTACGATTACTATGTTGCATGCTATGTGTAATATCATGCAGACAGTCAACCAAGAGTCAAAAAAAAGAAGAACTAAATAAACCCAATATTGTGTTCCTTTTTGCAGATGATTATACCTATGAAGCCATACATGCTTTTGGTAATAAGTATATTGAAACCCCTAGCCTTGATAAACTTGTTGCAGAAGGCACAACCTTTACACATGCTTATAATATGGGTGGGTGGCAACCTGCAGTTTGTGTGGCATCACGCTCTATGATTCTTTCTGGACGCTCTGTTTGGAATGCTGAAAATATTGCTAAAAAATGGTCTAAAGGAGATACAATAGCACTTAATAACACATGGGGAAAACTCATGGAAACTCAAGGTTATAATACATACATGACTGGTAAATGGCATATACAAGCGCCTGCTAATTATGTGTTTAATACAGCACGAAATGTAAAACCTGGAATGCCTGATGATAATTTCTATAAAAAAGGAAAAGTAGGATACAATCGACCTATTGATGAGAACGATAATTCATGGTCAGCATCAGATACCTCACAAGGAGGTTTTTGGAAAGGTGGTAAACACTGGAGTGAAATTATTAAAGATGATGCCATAGATTTTATTAATGATGCTAAGAAAAAAGAAGATCCATTTTTTATGTATCTAGCCTTTAATGCGCCTCACGACCCTAGACAATCACCACAATCTTTTTTAGATAAGTATGACATTGAGAAAATTCCTTTACCAGAAAACTGGCTTCCCGAATATCCATATAAAGATAGTATAGGTAGCCCATCAACATTAAGAGACGAAGCATTGGCTCCTTTTCCAAGAACACCATATGCTATTAAAACACATATTAAAGAGTACTATAGCATTATAACACATCTCGACGAACAAGTAGGGAAAATATTGGAAGCCATTGAAGCATCTGGTAAAGCAGACAATACTTATATTTTCTTTACAGGAGATCATGGGCTTTCTGTAGGGCATCATGGATTATTAGGGAAACAAAGTCTATTCGATCATAGTATAAGAGTACCATTAATGGTAGTTGGACCAGATATTCCTAAAAATATAAAAGTATCTAAAGATGTGTATTTACAAGATATAATGGCTACTAGTTTAGAATTAGCAAATATAGAGAAACCTAGTTATGTAGATTTTAATAGTTTTTTAGATCTAGCAAAAGAAACTACTAAGTCTGGTAATTACGAAGAAGGTATCTATGGTGCTTATGTAGATTTTCAGCGTATGATTAGAAAAGACGGATATAAACTGCTTGTATATCCTAAAATAAATAAAGTATTATTGTTTGATATGAAAAAAGATCCTCAAGAAATGCATAATCTATCGAAAGATCCAAGTCAAAAAGAAAGAGTAAAAATGCTTTTTTCATCATTAATGGATCTTCAAAATAAGATGGCAGATAATTTAGATTTAACAAGTATATATCAATCCTTATAAAACGCACCTTTAAATGACAAATAAAATAGAGTCCAAAAATAAGCGTATGCATAGTATGCTTTCGTTATTATTTGTATTATTTCTATGTTTATCTAGTTGTGATGCAGTTCAGAAAGGAAGAAACGTTTCTGATACGGAAGTAGGGGCTATTTCAGGTAAGCCAAATATTATTTTAATAATGGCTGATGATTTAGGCTATGGAGATGTTGGGTTTAATGGAAACTTGGTTATTAAAACACCATCCATGGATCAGTGGGCGGTTGATGGCATGAAACTTAATCGTTTTTATGCAGCAGCACCTGTTTGTTCTCCTACTAGGGGAAGCGTATTAACTGGTAGACATCCATTCCGATATGGAATATATTTTGCCATGTCTGGACATATAAAGCAAGAGGAAGTTCTTCTTCCTGAAATATTAAAAGAACAGGGATATACTACAGGTCACTTTGGTAAGTGGCATTTAGGAACACTTACAGATGAGACACAAAATAGATGGGGAGGCTGGGATCAAGATCCAATAGGTAATTTTTCGCCACCATGGAAAAATGGCTATGACGCTTGTTTTGTAACCGAATCAAAAGTGCCAACTTGGAATCCGATGTACAATAAAAAATATACATTATCTGATGGTTCTATTCAAGAAGGCGCACCTAGATACCGTAATGATTATTGGGAAGGGGCAGGAAAAAAAGCAGAAGAAAACTTAGAAGGAGATGATTCTCGTGTTATTATGGATAGAGTTATTCCTTTTATAGAAGGAGCCACAAATAGGAACCAGCCCTTTTTTAGTGTAGTATGGTTTCACACTCCTCATAAACCAGTAATCACTGGTCCGAAATATCGTGACATGTACCCTGGTTATACAGAGTATGAAAAGAATTACTATGGATGTATCACAGCTATGGATGAGCAAATTGGACGTTTACGCTCGAAACTTCAGCAATTAAAGATAGAAGAAAATACAATTATTTTGTTTTGTTCAGACAATGGCCCTGAAGGAGAAACTGTCAACCCAAATAGCAACCCAGGATCTGCTGGAATATTCTCTGGAAGAAAACGTAGTTTATTGGAAGGTGGTATTCGTGTGCCTGCCTTTGTAGCTTGGAAAGGAAAGATTCAATCAGGCACTACAACTAATATTCCGGCAGTAACTTCAGATTACTTTCCTTCTATTATGGACATCATGGGCATGCATAAGAAGGATTATGAAAACCCAATTGATGGGATTAGTTTAAAGCAGATGATGGAGGGTAAAATGAAAACTAGAAACTCTCCGATTGGTTTTAAAAGTCAATCTCAAAGAGCTTGGATTACAGAGCGCTACAAAATTTATTCTAACGATAGTGGGCAAACTTTCAAATTATTCGATCTGATTGATAATCCGACTGAAAAGAACGACTTGAGTACTCAAATGCCAGAACTATTTACTAAAATGAAATCTGATTTCCTTAAATGGGAAGCCTCATGTGCAAATAGTGATGCAGGAAATGATTACAATTGAAAAAATACTAAATAAATTAATTTAAATAATATTATATAAATGGGAAAGATAATTAAAGTTATAATGCTTTTTTTTGTTGTTCTAATTGGTGCTATATCATGCAAAGGCCATGATAAAAAAAATCAGGTTGAAGTAAAAAAAGTGGTTGATTATTTAAAAGAATCTAAAATTGATTTTAATCAGCGAATGGAATGGTGGCGAGATGCGCGTTTCGGAATGTTTATTCATTGGGGAGTATATTCTGTACCTGCTGGAGTTCATAAAAGTGAAGAAATAAAAGGGATTGGTGAGTGGATACAAAACAATGCCAAAATACCATCGGCAGAGTATGAAAACTATGCAAAACAATTCAATCCTAAAAATTTTGATGCAGACCTATGGGCAAAAACCATGAAAGAAGCAGGAATGAAATATGTGGTTATTACATCTAAGCATCACGATGGCTTTAGCCTTTGGGACTCAAAAGTATCTGATTATGATATCGTAGATTTTGCTCCTTACAATAAAGATATTCTAAAAGCGCTTTCTGAGGCTTGTAAAAAGCAAGACATAAAATTCGGCTTGTATCATTCCATTATGGACTGGCATCATCCAAAAGCTCAGTACGATGGTTTTTTAAGAGCAAAAGAAGACACTACAGATTACAGTAACAATTTTAAAGATTATCTAGAAAACTACATGAAACCTCAGATTAAGGAGTTGATTGATAATTATGACCCAGCCATTTTATGGTTTGACGGGGAATGGGTAAAAGAGTATACTCATGAACAAGGACAAGCACTTTATCAATATATTAGGACGTTAAAGCCAAATATTATTATTAATAATCGAGTAGACAAAGGCCGTCAAGGTTATCAAGGAATGAATAAGAGTGATGCTGATTATGCCGGAGATTTTGGAACTCCAGAGCAAGAAATACTAGAAAAAGCGGCAGATACTGATTGGGAATCTTGTATGACCATGAATGATACTTGGGGTTATAAGAAAAACGACCATAATTGGAAATCTACAGAAGTATTGATTCATAATTTAATAGATGTTGCAGCAAAAGGGGGCAATTACTTGTTAAATGTAGGTCCTACATCTGAAGGTATTATTCCAGAACCAAGTGTGGAACGATTAAAAGCTATGGGGAAATGGTTGAAAACAAATGGTGATGCTATTTACAAGACTGAACGATTACAAAAAGGTTACAAACAAGGTGAACATATTAGATTTACAAAGAAAAAAGAAAGCAATAATTTTTATGCAATCACATTAAAAAAACCTCATGCATTTTTGTTTCTATATAATATAGAACCCGAAACTGATTCGTCAATTCGTTTACTCGGGTATAGAAATGATTTGAAATGGGAATTCAGTAAAAATAAAGGTTTAATGATATCTATTCCTAAAGAAGTATTAGCTACATGGAATGAACATTCTTATGCTTGGGCTTTTCAAATAAAAGGAAAAGAAATATAATTTTTAAAAATAATTGATAATACTTTTTATCTATAGATAGGAGGGTTATTAAACATCTAGCTTTTGAGTTAGTTTTTTGCTAAAGGGTGGTCTTTTTATAATTGATCACTCTTTAACTTTTTTCACCTCTTTGTTTTGATTTTAGGTCTCAAAAATTTTAGAATTATTTTATAAAGTTTTCCTTTTTTAAAATAATTATTAACTATATTTAAAAACTACAAAATATGATAAAAAATCATACTCAATTGACTCGTACCCCTCCTAAACCTTATCAATTATTTTTTCCCATAATCTTCTTACTATTAATTATAGTATTCGGTTTAGTAATTGGCCCAAATTACTATGGGTTCAAACCATTCCCATTAGAAATCATCTTTTTGTTAGCAGCTGTGTTTTCTGCAACGGAATTATTGATACTGGGTTATAAATGGGAAGAAATACAAAAAGCAATTGTCAAGAAAATAGCAAAAGGATTTCCAGTTATTCTTATTTTTTTTGCAATAGGTTTACTTATAGGCTCATGGATAATTTCTGGAACTATCCCTATGCTAGTACACTATGGCATTAATTTGATTAATCCTGATTATATTTATGTAATAGCATTTATCGTTCCTATTATTTTTTCTATTCTTACCGGCACTTCTTGGGGTTCGATAGCAACTATTGGTGTGGTTATTATTGGCATTGCTACAATTGCTGGAGTAGATTTAGGAATTACGGCTGGCGCTATTATTGGAGGAGCCTATTTTGGTGATAAAATGTCTCCACTTTCAGATACGACTAATTTAGCGTCTGCTGCTACTGATGTAAATTTATATGATCATATACATTCTATGGCATATACAACGGTTCCTTCAGCAATAATTGCAGCTATAATATTTTTTGGTTTATCAGTTGTATATCCTCCAATAGCAGAAGTAAATAGCAAATTAACATCACAAGAAACATTAACTTCAATTGAAAAATTATTCAACTTTAATGCTTTATTAATTATTCCTCCTGCCATAGTTCTCTATGGTTCATTAACTAGAAAACCTACGGTTCCTGTAATGCTAGTTTCAGCCATATCCGCAAGTATTTTGGCTTTTTTTTTACAAGATTATTCGTTGCCAGATATAATACAAACGCTCCTAAAAGGGTACGATGTAAATATGGCTACTTGGGAAAAATCAGTGCCTAGAAATGTGATTATTCTCTTTAACAGAGGAGGTCTATATGCACTTAACGAAGCGATCTTCTTTACCTTTATGGTATTTATTTTTATAGGGATTTTAGATATGGTTAAAGCGATGCCCACACTGGTAAATATTGTATTTAAAAATGTAAAAAAAAGATGGGCTATCATATTATCTTCTTTAATTGCAACAGCTTTTACAAATGCGTTTACCTCCAATCAAAGTGCTACCAGTTTTATTATTGGTGATGCTTTTAAACCTGCTTACGATAAACTAAAAGTTCCTAGAAAAGTGCTATCTAGATCCATTGAAGACTATGGAACCATGATTGAAACATTAATTCCTTGGACAGCCTCTACGTTATTTGTAGTAGCTACCTTAGGAGTAAGTTATGCTGATTATTGGCATTGGCAATTATTATCTATTTTGAATATTTTTGTAGCACCATTACTTGCTATAACAGGTATTGGTTGTTTTTATAAAAAAGAGAAAAATAAAGAATAAAAATAATTTTATTTAAATTTTAATGAAAAAAACGAGTATAGAAACGATATTATCGCACGATGGAAAAAATGCACACAGTAAAGGAGCAGTAGTACCTCCAATTTATCAGAACTCTTTATTCACCATGGAAAGTTGGGATGATGCAGACAAAACTTTTGACGATAGAGTAAATAATTATATCTATACTAGAGGGAACAATCCTTCAGTAAGAATTGTTGAAGATAAATTAGCCGAAGTTTCAGGTGGAGAAAGTGCTAAATTATTTGCTTCTGGGATGGGAGCAATAAGTGCTTCAATATTATCTTGTATAAAAAAGGAATGCCATGTCATTGCTATTAAAAATATATATGGACCAACAAACAACTTATTGGAAAGCTATATTAAACCTAAGTTTGATATAGAAACTACCTATGTTTCTGGTACAAATATTCAAGAATTTAAAGATTCAATACAAGAAAACACAACTTTGATTTATTTAGAGAGTCCTTCTTCAGTTATTTTTAACCTACAAGATATTGAAGCTATAGTACATATTGCAAAGCCAAAAGGGATAAAAACAATTATTGATAATACGTGGGCTTCTCCAATTTTTCAAAAACCATTGGCTATGGGTGTGGATTTAGAGATACATTCTTGTTCTAAATATATTGGTGGTCATAGTGATGTTATTGCAGGTGTCGTTATAGGTTCAAAAAAAGATATTAGCAGCCTATTTACTAAAGAATTTGAGTTAATTGGTGCTAAAATGGCACCTTTTGAAGCTTGGTTATTATTACGAAGTTTGCGAACCTTAAAAATTAGAATGGATCAGCATCAAAAAAGTGCTTTAACTATTGCTTGTTTTTTAGAAAACCATCCAAAAATTGAAAAGGTGAATTACCCAGGTTTAGAGAGTTTTCCTCAATATGAACTTGGAAAAAAACAGATGTCTGGTTATGGTGGCTTAATGAGTTTTCGGCTAAAAACAAATGATTTAGTTAAAGTAAAAGCGTTTTTTAACGAGCTAGATCTATTTCAAATCGGAGTAAGTTGGGGTGGACATGAAAGCTTAATTTATGCGCCAGCTATTAGTTACTTAAAAGAGCTAAACAAAGAACAGTTTGAAGGTATGGGTATTAGTTTAGGGGATATGAGAATATCCATAGGGTTAGAAAATGCACAAGACCTTATTGATGATCTAAATCAATCACTAGCTTTAATTTAAAATGTTTATTTATCAAAATAGATCTAATTTCCCACGTTCTTAAAGTTTTTTTGAGAGATTATTATTTAATATCTACCTCTTTATTCTTTACAAGCCCATCATTCAACAAACTCTTTTTAGCATAAGACTTTCAGTTATTATTTTCTTTTTAATAGATTTGTTTAAACCCTAACACATTCAAATATTCTAAATGAATCGTATTCTAGAAGAAATAAGAAAACAAAACCGTAGAGTTTTTAAAAACTTTTTTGATAAACACTATGAGGTTAAATGATTCTCTAGAGATAATAAAATATGATAATTAATATAATGACCTCCACAATTGGCCTATCTTTTATAATAGCTAAAATTAACCAACCGTTTTAACGAAAAGAACAGCAAAACAAGAAATTAATTTTGAATAAAAAAACTCTATTACAGATTATTGTTTTAATTCTGTGTACTGCTTGTAGCAATAATTTAAAACAATTAGAAAAGCCTAATATCATCCTAATTTATGCAGATGATTTAGGGATTGGATTATTGGGTCATGAAGGGCAAAAAATTATTAAAACCCCTAATATAGATAAATTGGCTCAAGAAGGAATGCGTTTCGAGCGTGCATATTCTAATATGCTATGTGCGCCAGCTAGAGCTTCACTTATCACTGGACTTCATGATTGCCATAGTAATGCTTTTCAGGTAACTAAAGGAGGTGCTTATATTAATGCGAAAAAATCTACTTTGAATGAAATTGAAAGTACAATAAATGAAAAGTTACGCCCAACAACTAAAGATCAAGCTTTTTTAGGGGTAGTCGCTCAAAACATGGGTTATAAAACAGCACAATTTGGCAAATTGGAATGGGGTTTTTCTGCGACAGATAAGCAAATGAAACAACACGGTTGGGATTATTATTTGGGATATCTGGACCATTTAAGAGCGCACGGATTCTATCCTCCTTTTCTTTTCGAAAATGGCGAAATAATAGAATTTGAAGGAAACACAAACTTAAATTGTGGTAAATCTAAAGAGCCTGAAACGCCTAAGCATTTTGAAGAACGATGGAATATGGATGGTAAAGAAGTGTATTCTGAAAATATTTTCATGGATAACATTCTTAACTTTATTGACACCAACAAAGACAATCCATTTTTTCTGTACTTCCCTACTCAATTACCACATGGACCTGTCTCTATACCAAAAGTACATCCAGATTTTATCAATGATGATCGATTAACTCAAATCGAAAAAGAGTATGCCTCTATGGTAAAATTATTAGATGATAATGTAGGACAAATTCTTTTGAAACTAAAAGCGCATAACCTTGATGAAAACACTATTGTTATATTTACTGCTGATAACGGGCATGAAATATATTATAGTAAATCAGGTAGGGTTCTTAAGCCTTACACGAACATGCAAACAGGAGAACGATTTGATGATTATAAAAGAAAATACTACAGTGACTTAGCTGGTGATGTTTTTGATGGTAATGGAGGCAGATCTGGATTAAAACGAAGTAACCTTGAGGGAGGGATTAATGTACCATTAATCATTAAATGGCCGAAGGTAATCCAAAAAGGAAGAATAAGTAATCGTCTTACAGCAAATTATGATATTTTACCTACCCTTGCAGAAATAACAGGATATTCTAAGAAGTATAAAACTGATGGAATTTCATTCTACAATGAAATGATTGGAGAAAATAATCAAGATGTGCACAAATTTGTTGTGTATTCTTCCTTTTTGGGACCTACACTTATTACTGAAAATGGATGGAAATTAAGAACCTATTTAAAAAAGGATGCTTTTGAACTTTACTTTCTACCAGATGATTTTAGAGAAGAAAAGGATTTATCGAAAAGATTCCCTGATAAGTTAGAAGAACTTAAAAGTAAACTCTTAGAGGCTTGTGATGGAGATTTTAAAAATGGTTTTTACCCACGGTAACTCCAGGATAAGAATTAGCCATGGTTAGATCAAATATATGCCATGAATGGGAAAATCATAAAAATGACTCCGTAATAGTACTGCGCAAAATTACAATTCAATGTCCTAGGATATCTATTTGATGAAGAAAGGGACAAACCATTTTGAATCAGCTTTAGCGAATTCGGTATTCTTTATTTTTTTGAAAAATCCAACATATTTAAGATCTCCAATTACTCTTAAAATAAAAATAGAAGGAATTATTCTATATCCATATTTAGTCATCAAATATGGAATGTGAACATTTATAAGTCCAGATTTCACAAGATAAATCAACCCAAATAAAAGTAAAAACAGAGCTACCTTTAAAGTTGCAAATCTAGGAATTGAAAGAGTACTCGTCTGATTTTCTTTTGTCGGAATTACCTTTTCTAATCCCCATTTTCCGCCAAAAAACCAATAAAAATGTATAAAACCTAGCGAAGTGAATATGATTAATAAGGTTATGCATAATATTGTCGTTATCATATTTCTGCCAATTGAAAAATTTGTTCATTCTGTTTTCTATTAACTGAAGAAGGCGTTAATTGTAACATTTGATTTCGCAAACCAATTAATATTGGATTTTTAAGATGTGCCATTTTTCCAACAATCCAACTAGCTTTAGCTACTTGATGAGCTTTAGGCAATCTTAATCTTTGATATTCTGTAAATGCTTTGGTAATTTCATATTTGTCTATACACTCTGAAAGCACAAAGGCATCCTCGATAGCTTGACAAGCGCCTTGTCCCATATTAGGGGTTGTTGCGTGTGCAGAATCTCCGATTAAGCATACATTTTCTTTATGCCAAATATTTGTTGGTTTTAAATCTGAAATTTCGGCAGTATTAATTTGTTCTTTTCTCGTTGATTTTATAATGTCTTGAATTACGGAATTATAATCGTTAAAATATTGCTCTAAATCGTTGCTGGAAAATTCATTATTACTTTTTTTGAAAGCTTTTAAAGCATACCAATAAACTTTGTTTTCTGCAATTTGTACAAAACCAAAACGTTCCGATTTTCCCCAAGCTTCGTTTAATTCGTTTTTAAATTTTGTTGGTAATTTGTATTCTGTAATTCCTCTCCAGCATATTTGATTTGCATTCCTTATGCTATTATTCGGTAGTATATTTTGTCTAACAATAGAGTTTAGCCCATCAGCTCCCAAAATGATTATGGATTTTATTTGTTTTCCATTTTCAAATTTCAAGGAATAATCATTCGCATTTTTCTCTATTGAAGTAAGTTTATGATATAGTTCAATTTTAGTAGACTTTAAGCTGTCAATTAAAATTTGTTGCAATTTCCCTCTATGGATTGCAATGTTTTTAATATTGTGTTTTTGCTCAAAATGGGACAAATCAATTTTAGAAAGTGGCTTTAAATTGGATTTGGTAATATTCATTGAAGAGATTCGATTTCCATTTTCTTCAATAATTTTTCGTAAACCTAACTTTTCATAAACTTGCATTGCATTATTGGCTAGAATTAATCCCGCTCCAACCGGTTTTATTTGTTCCGCTTGCTCAAAAATTCTTGTTTTAATCCCTTTTTGCTTAAGTGCAATTGCAGTAGTTAATCCTCCTATTCCTGCTCCAATAATATCTATAACCATAATCAATTAGTATTATTTTAGGACAAATGTACTAAAAATAAATAAAATTAGTACAATTGTACTATAAATTGTATTTTTGTAATATTATGAATGCTACAAAACAAAAAATTTTAATAAAATCTTTAGAGCTTTTTAATAATAGAGGGATTTCTAAGATTTCTTTAAGAACCATTGCGGATGAAGTTGGAATTAGTGTTGGGAATTTGCAATATCATTTTAAAAAAAGAGAAGATATAATTGAAGCACTCTATTTTCAGTTAGTTGAAAAAATGGACTCTATTTTTTTTATACCTAGCGATGACTTGTTAAAATCATTTTTAAATATTTCTAAAGAAATTATCACAACATTTTTTGAGTATAATTTCTTTTTATTGGATTTTGTAACGATAACAAGAAAAAATCAGAAGATAAAAAATCATTATTCTGAACTTTCGAAACGAAGAGAGGTTGAAGCGTTAAAAATGATAGCTATTCTAATTAATAATAATTTATTTCGAGAAGAATTGCTAAAAAATGAATATCGAAGTTTATTTAAAAGGATTGAGATTATTAGTAATTTTTGGTTTTCTTCAGTTTTAATTCAAGCTAATGATTTGTCGAAAGATTCTATTCAAGAGTATTCATTACTTATAAGTCAAAGTATTTTCCCGTATTTAACTGATGAAGCAAAAAATCAGTATGTTAATCTTTTCCCGACTGAGTTAGTATAATTGGTGGTAGTAGACTTACTATTTTAAACTGGACGTAAAGTTTCGAGATGGGCAGGGTTCGAACCAATTTTTTAAACAACTGATATTCATGAAGTTAATATGTGTTTAATAAATATAGGCACCGATTAACACACCTTCTTGTATTTTATAAATTAAATGAACCTAAAATGAATACAATTGCATTCAGAATTCAAAGAAAGTTAATGTACTTATAAATATTTTTCTAATGTATATTCAGGTTTTTACCTAATAATAATATTATAGGTGTGACAGAACTGGTTTATATAATTTATTAAGAACAAGCGTAAAATTTAATTTTTTGTCATCTTTTAGAACACAAAAATCTCTCAATTAAAGATACATTTTTTTGGGAGGGGATCACTTCCAGTTACATCACTGAGTCAATATCAATTTTTCTCCAAAATAGCCATTAATCTATAATTAAGATATAGTTTTTCTTTACCTATTTTTTCAGAAATTAAAAACCCTGCTTTTTCTAATTCAATTAAGTAATTGCCAATAGTTTTTGGCGTACCTAATTTAGCATCTATTAAAAATTGACGTTTGGTATAAGGTAATCTAAATAATATTTCTACCAATTCCTTTGAATATACCTTTGGTAATGAGATTTTTATTTCTTCAGTCATCATTTGAATGAGCTCTGTAACCATGTTTAAGCGTTTCAGAGCTTTGTTAGCAGTGAAAACAATCATTTCAAGCATATATAATATCCATGCTTCCCAATCTTGATGTTCTGTAACATTTCGTAGCTTCATATAGTAATCCGTTTTATTTTTAATGATGAACTCGCTTAAAAATAATGCGGGCGTATCTAAAAGGTTTGCTGTTTTTAAATAAAGCAATAATAAAATACGGCCTGTTCTACCATTACCATCACTAAAAGGATGTATCGCTTCAAATTGGTAATGCATCAATGCCATTTTAATTAAAGGGTCAATAGTACCTTCTCCATTAATAAAAGCCTCAAGGTTTTCCAATTTATCCCTAATAATAGCCTCACCAGTAGGAGGTGTATAAATAGTTTCACCCTTGACATTTTTAAGAGCAGTTCCAGGAGTCGTTCTAATACCAGCGGTATTTTTCTTAATACTTTGTACGATGTCAATACACAAATTAGTCGATATAAAAGGGCGATTTTCAATTGCTTTCAATCCATTCCATAGAGCCTCTTTGTAACTTATAACTTCTTTGGTAGCTGGATTATCAAACTTTTTATCAGCCACAATTGCCTTATATAAATCATCATTGGTAGTAATAATGTTTTCAATTTCAGAACTTGCTTTTGCCTCCTGTAAATGAATGGTATCTAAAAATAGTGTCGGATTGGGTAAATTTGTTAGTCTACCATTAAGTTGAGCTAATGCTCTACTTGCTTCAATAGTTTTGCGTAAAACTTTTGTGGTTTCCAATGTGATTTTTGGAGGTAATAGAGGTAAACTATTATAAGGTTTGTTTTTTTTAAAAGTAGTCATGATTAAGAAGTGTAAAATTTACAGATGTCTCTTTAACGAAGGTAAATATACTAAAAAACTACCCTCGTTAAGGCGTCAAGAGTAAATATTACACTTGTAATTATTAATTAGTGTAAATATATTGATTGATCTTTGAGATACTGCGAAATAATTTATATTAAGTTTGAAATTGTAAATAATTAGAAGCTAGGTCTTTAACTGCTAATCGGTGCGTGTTTTTATTTTAAAAAAAGACGCACCGATTAACGCACCTTATTGAGTTTTAAAATAGAATGAATGCAAATGTATTTAAATTCTACTTAAATTCATGAAAAAACATCGCTATAACGGTATGATTATTAGTCGTTTATGTGTGTTCTGGTGACTAATTTTCATTTTTAAAAAGTACTCACCGAATCACTCACCTTTTAATACTAATATTTGATATCAATTGAAAGCAATTAAAATGAAAAAAGCCCATAAACATAAGTTTTGGGGCTTTTTGATTGATTTTAAGTGACGGGCTGGGGCTCGAACCTCTATTTTAAACAGCTGATATTCAAAAAGTTAATGCATGTTTAACAAATATAGGCACCGATTAACGCACCTTATTGTATTTTAAAATTTAAATGAACCTAAATGAATACAATTGCATTCAAAATCCAAAGATAGTTAATGCTGATGTACTTATAAATATTTTTTTAATGCATATTCACCTTTTTACTCAATTGAAATAAAAATATTAATGAGCAAATAGCTATGAGACAGGCCTAATTTATGGACTTGCAACAACTCAACATTAATAATTACTTCCATCTGCGGAACTTAGCCTCAATCCATATTAAACTTTAGCCACTGGAGTTCCTTTCATACCTTCTTCTACAAGCCAACTAATAAATGTTGCAAAAGGCTTAATATTTTCGCCTACACTGGCCTCTTCCAAAGCATTCATATATGTATTACGCTCTTCTACAGGTATTACAGTCCAAGGATAACCGCCTGATGCTAACATAGCATTCAGTAAAAACCGACCCATTCTGCCATTGCCATCTTTATATGGATGGATGTATACAAAAATAAAATGCCCCAAAACAGCTCTTACTCCAGCATGTTTTTCTTTTATCAACAAGTCAAAGAATTCAGGCATAGTATCTCTTACGGCTCCTACATTTAATGGTACATGTTTTGATTTGCCAATATATACTTGGTCACTTCTATATCCCGCAAGATCTGATATCTTTAGGATTCCTGTAGTCACGCTAGGTGCAAATAATTCTCTATACCAATCTCCATAATCTTCATCTACAACAAGGCCAGGATTCTCATTGTTAAGTATACGCTTCAAACTTTCTCTAACACTTTGTGTTGCTAGCCAGTATCCTCTTGCTGCCATCGCATCACGTTGCTTCCTATCATCTTCGTTTTCTTCCGGATCCCATGCGCCACTTCTTACTCTTTCAATCAATTCGGGTGTTACTCTATAACGTTCTATAGATAATGAATGGTAGGCATCAGTAATATATATATCTTCCACAGCTTTCATATAGCTATTTTGATCTTTAGTTAATCCAGGAGTTTTTGGAAATACTTTAATCACCTCTTTTCTCATGGTATGCCACATCAATCTAATCCGGTTTACATAAGGTGATTTATCTCGTAGTGATAGAGCTATTGGAGGCGCTTCTTCAAATGGATCTTCTTCTCGTATATCATAACTAGCCGTTTTCATAGTTTTAACAATATCATTCGCGATGCGTTCTCTACCAATATTCCTAAAAGCACCAGCTAATCTTCCAGCAATTTTTGTATGTCCGCCTTCAAGTAAAACACCTAATATCTCCGATGAATCTTGTATCATGGCTAAGGCTGTGCGCATATCAATCGAGTTCTGTATAAACATTGTCGGTGTGCAATTAACAAGTGAAGACGCAAGTTTTAGCATTCGAATATTGTCTTTTGTCTCTATTTCAGCTTTATTCGGTAATGTAGATTTCATACTGAAAAGAGAAGTTCCATGTACTAAAGGTGTTATTGCATTAGAACCTTTAATAGTTCTTATAATAAGTTGCTGAGGTACTGTTGTATTACCAGCATGTATTTGTAGAGATTGTTCTGCAGAAATGCAATAATTTTCACCAAAACGTGTTTCTAAGTAACGTGCACAAAAATTCCAATACGATGCGTACCATGAGGTACTATCACCTTTTTGCTCATCTGGTGGTACTATTATATACCATCCCTGTATGACTTCTTTTATAAAACCATGATCTAACAAGCGTTCCCTATGCAGTCTACTTAACTCTTTAGTCCTAATCGCTGTATGACCTTTATCTTGTATAGCTTTTAGCACTTCCAATGATTGGGCTAATTTTTCTTGTGGTGTTGCCATCTTATTTTGTATTTATCCTTTTTATTGTACGCTAATTAGAATTTTATGTCGTACAAATGTTAGATTTTAATGTTGTGATGTAATTAGATATATGTGTTGTGTAAATATTAGATATTTATGTGTAAAAAGCAAATAATTGTTTATTTATTATAATTAAAGGGCTACTTAAATCTCGTGATTTAATGTCCTTTTTTTTCTTGCAAATTCACTAAATTTAAACCACAAATGAATCGACTTTTAGTACCTCATTTACACTGCTCAGTTTAATTCGCCGAGGTGGCTCACTTTGACCGCCCTATCCAATTGTAAACTTTTTCTGTTCATTATTTTTATTCGTTCATTATTCGTGAACACGATAAAAACATTAACAAATGCATGAATATTTTCTGATTAACCAACATAATTAGTCCATGTTCCTCTAAAAGAATAATCTACGTTGAAGGTTTTTTGGTAAAAGATTAAGGAAAAGATAAACGTTTTTCCTTTATATTTATTTCTTCATTATTTATTTAAACTTTCATATTTAATATCCTCTATTTTTTTATTGACTTTCTGATTTAACTTATAGATATTCGTTCTAAAATTCATATTGTCATTATTGTATCTGATAATCGGGTATTATCCGATTATCAGTTGTAAACACAACTACTTTATGTTAAAAATAATGGCTATAATCGGAATTATTCCGATTATACTATCAATTTATTGCATCTATAACTTGTCGCTACTCAATAATGATACATTGCAAATTACGCCTAACATGTCTATGATTCGTTGCAAGTCCAATAAAAATATTACTCAATATGAATTAGAAATGTATAACCGAAAATGTAGCAGCATAAATCTCGCAATTAATAGTCCACTTTTTTATTGCAAGTCCACTTTTAATATTATTATCATTATGGCTGATGATTTGGGATATGGTGATTTAAGCAGTTATGGCAATAAGCTTACAAGTACCCCTAATCTGGATAAAATGGCACAAATTGGCATCCGTTTTACCAAATTTTCATGCCAATTAAGTAAATGCTTACGTTATTTGATGATTTCAAAGAATATGTTACCTATTATAAACTAAAATTCACCCTCTTAATAATTTAATAATTTAAGAAATTGGTAACCTAGCAATAACTAAACTAAAATGTTCAATGAAAAATTTAAACTTTAAAAGAAAGATGAGATCTCCAAATCTATCAAAAATTTATACTGTGATTATTTTTTGTTTTTGTACTATGTTTACGATTGGTCAAGAGCGCTATACGCCTTATGATAAGGTGCCAGGTGTTCCAATAATGTATAAGCCCGCATATACTCCTACCTACCCAGATTGGGCAAAAATGCTTTACCAATATCCTGTTGATTATCATGCAATATGTGATAAATTTGATTCATATATGCTTAAAAATAAAGGTTCAAAAAGCGCCATAATTAGATACTTTAAATTATGGAGACCAGCTATAGCGCCTTTTGTATCTACAGACGGTAATATAGAGTTGCCAGATTTTAAAGCATTAAACAATAAGAAGGCACTAAACAGTAAGATAGATAATAAATCATCTAAGTCTGGAATAGCTCAAAAATCATCTCTTGTAGATAATTCTAATTGGACATTTTGGGGTCCAAAACGTACTGTATGGAGAAATACTGGTGCAAACCTTAATGCTGGTGACGATGCACCATGGCAGTCAAATATCTTTTCTATAGATGTTGCTGCATCTAATAATAATATTTTGTATGCCGGATCAGGAACGGGGTTTTTAAATAAATCTATTGATAATGGTTTTACATGGGATTTAATTGGGAAAGATTATAGGTTTGGAGGAGGAATAGAAGCTGTAGCAATTCATCCAACAAACCCAGATATTGTTTATGTATCTAACTCGACTGGAGTACATAAAACTATAGATGGCGGTATTACTTGGCAAAAAATGAGTAGTTTTGGTGGACCTGCTATAAAAATTGATCCGAATAACCCACAAAATATTATAGCAGCTACTTTTACTGGTGTTTATGTGAGTAATGATGCAGGAGCTAATTGGGCTAAAACACATGCGTTCTCAGCTTGGGATGTAGAGTTTAAACCAGATGATAGTAATATAGTGTATGCTATATCGAAAAAAGGTGCTTATTTTGATTTAATTGTCTCTACAGATGGAGGAGCAAGCTTTATCTCTGATGTTAATTTTCCTACAAATCTAGAAGAAATAAGTGGAGCAGTGTTAGCAGTAACACCAGCAAATCCTGGTGTTGTGTATTTAGCAATGCTGTCTGGAGATGCTGCATCTGGCACTAATTTCCCTTTAGTTTACAAAGCACAAGCACTTTTAAGTGGAGGTCGTGTATGGACAGAACAAATAAAAGGTACTGTAAGATTTGGTGAATTATCTCCAACTAGTTTCGCTAATGGACAAGGGTTTTATGATTTAGTATTGGGTGTAGACCCAGACGATGAAGATGTATTGTTTTTTGGAACCCTGGCATTTTTTAAATCAACTAATGGTGGTTTAGATTGGACAACGGTTGGTGGTTATGGAGGTAATTTTAATGTTCATCCAGATATGCAAGCCATTAAAATGTTGGGTAATGGAAAGATATGGTTAGCAACAGATGGTGGAATAAATTTTTCTAGTGATAATTTTTCAGAAGTAGCCAATTGGAGGGTTAGTATTGTAGGTTTGCATGGTTCGCAAATGTGGGGCTTTGATCAAGGGTGGAATGAAGATGTTATAGTTGGAGGAAGATACCACAATGGTAATGTAGCTCTCAAGGACATTTATAATGATAAAGCTTTAAGAATGGGAGGAGCAGAGTCTCCAACGGGCTGGATTATTAATAGTAAACCTGGTCAAGCAACATTTAAAGATATCAATAAAAATTATACCACATCTATTCCAGAAACTATAGACCATGTAGTTGCCAATAAAAAATATGCTTTTACAAAACAGCCTAACATGCTAAATTTTGGTGCTCGCCGAGGGAATCTATTAGAGCACCCTAATTACAGTGAGACATTATATCTGGGACAAGGCACTGGTGTATGGAAGAGTACCGATATGGGAGCAACATGGAATATATTGCACAACTTTTCAGGAAATGTCATGTTCATAGAAATTAGCCACAAAAACCCAGAGGTAATGTATGCAGATGTACAAGGCGTTGGTTTGTATAAAACGGAAGATGGTGGATTAAATTGGGTAGTAAAAAACAATTTTATAGGTAGCGGACTTGGTACTTTAAGTTGGAGGGGTTATTTACATTTTGTAATATCTCCTTACGATGAAAACACAATTTATCTTTGTCCTCAAAAATCCAAAGTAGGTTGGGAAGGTAAAGTATTAAAATCTACTAATGGTGGAGATACATGGGTTAATTGGTCAGGAACTTTACCTACTTCTCAATATACAAAGGTTTTAGCTATACAACCTACAAGTTCTGGCGAAGACTTAGTGTATGTATTTAACACTTCCAAGCAGAGTGATGTTTCTTCAATAGGAGAATCGTTTTTTAGAAAAGGAAATGCTACTAATTGGGAGCCATTTATTAATAATTACCCAAAACAAATGAACCTGCTTTTTGCAAAACCTTTTTATCGAGATGGAAAGATTCGTATAGCAGGGACTGATGGTGTTTGGGAATCGCTATTAGCTGAACCTACATTTGCACCAGAGGTTAATGCATGGGCAGAAAAACCTATTTATGCATGTAATGATACCATTCGTATAGCAGATCATTCTATGTTAAATCATTCTGGGGCTACTTGGAATTGGATAGTTACTCCAACTCCTGATTATATAAGTGATGCTACATCAAAAAGCCCAAAAATTGTTGTAGGAGCACCAGGGAATTATACCGTGCAACAAGAGGTTACCCAAGGCGGAGTTACATATACAAAAACCCATACAGATATGTTTTTTGTTAACGCTTGCCAAATAGCATGTAATACACCAGGTTTATTAGATCAATCGGTATGGAGTTTGTTATCTGTAGATAGTGAATCTAATGATGG
Organism: uncultured Flaviramulus sp.; assembly: GCA_947501105.1. Taxonomy (GTDB): domain Bacteria; phylum Bacteroidota; class Bacteroidia; order Flavobacteriales; family Flavobacteriaceae; genus Wocania_A. The sequence continues at coordinate 779,131 of CANMUP010000002.1, forward strand.
TCAATCAGGAGAATTCGCATTTGATGGAAATGCTAGTACAAAATGGAATTCTGGATTTGAACCAGCAAAGCCAGATTACCCTCATGAAATTCAAATAGATTTAGGAGATAGATATAAAATTTCAGAGTTTTTATTGACGAGTCATACACAACCGAATGGTCGTATAAAAGATGCAGAAATTTATATTAGTGATGATGTTAATAATTGGGGGCAGCCAGTTTTGGTAACATTTCAAAATCAAACCTCTCAAGATCCTGTGGTTTTTTCTCAACCTATATCGGGGAGATACCTTAGAGTTGTAGGGCTTAACTCTACAGATGGTGATAAGTTTGCTGCTATAAATGAAATTAATCTAATTGGTTGTAATGATCCATTACCACCACCACTTGTTGCCGATTTCACAGCTAATACAACTTTTGTAAATGTAGGGGATTCAGTAAGTTTTAGTGATACTTCTACAAGTATGCCAACAGCTTGGTCTTGGTCTTTTGAAGGAGGGACACCTGCAAGTAGTACGCTCCAAAATCCAACGGTAGTTTATAATGCCATTGGTACCTACCAAGTATCGCTTACTTCTACAAATGCTGGTGGTTCAGATACGAAAACAGTAGTTGGTTATATAACAGTAACTGTTGATGAACCATGCGAGAGTTTATTAGATCAAGCGTTTTGGAGTTTGTTATTTGTAGATAGTGAATCTAATGATAATCAACTAGGAGAACTCGCATTTGATGGAGACCCTAGTTCAAAGTGGAATTCTGGATTTGAACCAGCAAAGCCAGATTACCCTCATGAAATTCAAATAGATTTAGGAGATAGATATAAAATTTCAGAGTTTTTATTGACGAGTCATACACAACCGAATGGTCGTATAAAAGATGCAGAAATTTATATTAGTGATGATGTTAATAATTGGGGACAGCCAGTTTCGGTTACATTTCAAAATCAAGCCTCTCAAGATCCTGTAGTTTTTTCTCAACCTATATCGGGTAGATACCTTAGAGTTGTAGGGCTTAATTCTACAGATGGCGATAAGTTTGCTACTATAAATGAAATTAATCTTATTGGTTGTGATGCTCCATCATTACCACTAAATTTACCACCTGTTGCAGATTTTGCAGTAAATACAACTTCTGTAAATGTAGGGGATTCAGTAAGTTTTAGTGATGCTTCTACAAACACACCAACATCTTGGAATTGGTCATTTGAAGGAGTAGCTCAAGCAAGTAGTGCGCTTCAAAATCCAACAGTGACTTATAACACTCCTGGTACATATCAAGTATCGCTTACCTCGACAAATGCTTTTGGTTCAGATACAAAAACAGAAGTTAATTATATAGCTGTTACTGCATGTAATACACCAGGTTTATTAGATCAATCGGTATGGAGTTTGTTATCTGTAGATAGTGAATCTAATGATGGTCAACTAGGAGAACTCGCATTTGATGGAAACCCTAGTTCAAAGTGGAATTCTGGATTTGAACCAGCCAAGCCAGATTACCCTCATGAAATTCAAATAGATTTAGGAGCTAGATATAAAATTTCAGAGTTTTTATTGACGAGTCATACACAACCGAATGGCCGGATAAAAGATGCGGAAATTTATATTAGTGATGATGTTAATAATTGGGGGCAGCCAGTTTTGGTAACATTTCAAAATCAAGCCTCTCAAGACCCTGTAGTTTTTTCTCAACCTATATCGGGTAGATACCTTAGAGTTGTAGGGCTTAACTCTACAGATGGTGATAAGTTTACTACTATAAATGAAATTAATCTTATTGGCTGTAATAATCCAATATCATTACCACCTGTTGCAGATTTTACAGTAAATACTACTGCTATAGATGAAGGAGATTCGGTAAATTTTAGTGATGCTTCTTCAAGTACGGCAACAGCTTGGTCTTGGTCTTTTGAAGGAGGAATACCAGCAACTAGTACACTCCAAAATCCAACAGTCTCTTATAATACCACTGGTAGATATCAGGTGTCGCTTACTTCAACAGATGATAATGGTACTTCAAGTAAAAAAACGGTAGTTAATTATATAACTGTTGGTTGCCTTGGTTCATTAGATCAGTCATTATGGAGTTTGTTGTTTGTAGATAGTGAATCTGATGATAATCAACCAGGAGAACTCGCATTTGATGGAGACCCTAGTTCAAAGTGGAATTCTGGATTTGAACCAGAAAAGCCAGATTACCCTCATGAAATTCAAATAGATTTAGGAGATAGATATGTAATCGCAGAATTTTTAATGACGAGCCATACATCTGCAAGTGGACGGATAAAAGATGCAGAAATTTATATTAGTGATGATGCTAATAATTGGGGGCAGCCAGTTTTGGTAACATTTCAAGATCAAGCCTCTCAAAATCCTGTGGTTTTTTCTCAACCTATAACGGGAAGATACCTTAGAGTTGTAGGGCTTAACTCTACAGATGGTGATAAGTTTGCTACTATAAATGAAATTAACCTTTTTGGTTGTATTGATCCATTGGCGACAGCATCTAAAAATTCAAAAACACTTGCTAATCAGGAGTTTGATTTAGGAAAAGTGGTGATTTATCCAAATCCAGTAAATGATATTTTAAATATTTCATTGCCTTTGCAAAATGTAAAAGAAAATAACTTATCTATTACCATTTATTCAATAACAGGACAACAAATCTATTTTAAACAATATGAAAAAGTTAGTAATAAGCATATAGAAATAGATATTAGTAATATTTCTGAAGGAGTTTATTTTGTTAAGTTAAATAATAACAACAAATTAATTATGAAGAGAATTATTAAGCATTGATTGTATTGTGAAAAAATAAAATTAACAGATCGCCTAATCTAAATTTTAGGCGATTTGTTTTTTTTTTAAGAACTATGTTAAAAGCATAGTAAAGCTTAATAAATAAACCCGTTGTGCATTTAGAGGAAAATTTGTCAATTAGAGATCGATAATTTTTTTTCCAAGCGGAGGAATGACATTTTTTTAAATGCTAAATGATTATATAAAAATTGATAAATAATATTATGAAAAGCACAAAACAATATGATGCTATAGTAATTGGGACAGGAATATCTGGAGGTTGGGCAGCAAAAGAATTGTGTGAAAATGGTTTAAGAACATTAGTTTTAGAAAGAGGTAGAATGGTTGAACATATAAAAGATTATACGACTGCTAATATGGATGTATGGGACTTTAAATATCGAGGAAGTTTACCTGTTGAGGAGCTAAAACAACAATATAAACAGAATAGAACAGGCTTTGTTACTTCAGAAAGTACAAAGCATTGGTTTGTAAATGATTTAAAGCACCCTTATAACGAAATAAAACGATTTGATTGGATAAGAGGTTATCATGTTGGAGGACGTTCATTAACTTGGGGCAGACAAGCCTTAAGAATGAGTGATCTTGATTTTGAGGCTAATAAGAAAGAAAATATTGCTGTAGATTGGCCAATTCGTTATAAAGATATTGAACCGTGGTACACCAAAGCTGAAAAATTTATTGGAGTTTGTGGTGAAAATTTGGGATTACCTCATTTACCAGACGGACATTTTACCCCACCCATGGAATTAAATTGTGTTGAGACCGAATTTAGAGAGCAAATCAAGCAAAAATATTCTAATAGATATTTAACTATAGGCCGTTTTGCTAATAAAACAGGAGATGTACACCACGAGGGAAGATCAAACTGCATTTACAGAAATAGGTGTATGCGTGGTTGTCCTATTGGGGGTTATTTTAGTAGTAACTCAGCAACATTACCAGCAGCAGAGAGAACAGGAAATATGACTTTAAGAGCAAACTCCATAGCTTATAAAATTTTATATGATAGCACTAAAAAGAAAGCCATTGGCGTAAAAATAATAGATGCATTAACTAAAGAAAAAATAGAGTTTTCTGCGAAAGTTATATTTTGCTGTGCCTCAACAGCTGCTACAACTAGCATTTTATTGCAATCAAAATCTAAACGTTTTCCTAATGGATTAGGGAATGACAGTGGAGAGCTAGGGCATAATTTAATGGATCATCATTTTAGAGTTGGAGCATCGGCAACCACTACTAATTTTTCAAATAAACATTATATAGGAAATCGTCCAGCTAGTTTTCATATTCCCAGATTTAGAAACCTGAATGCTGAGAAACCTGAAAAAAAATTTATTAGAGGATATTCGTTTCAAGGAAGTGCCAGTAGGACTAATTGGAGAAGAGCAATAAAGGAGTTAAGCTATGGGGAAAAATTAAAAGAAAGCTTATTAAAACCAGGACCATGGCGTATTGGAATATCTGGTTTTGGAGAGTGTTTACCATATCATGAAAACAAAATGACTTTAAACTATAATAACTTAGATGAGTGGGGCTTACCTACCATTACGTTTGATGCAGAGTTTAAAGAGAATGAAATGCAAATGCGAAAAGATATGCAGCAAGAAGCTATAAGCATGTTAACTGCAGCTGGATTTAAAAATGTAAAAGGCTTTGATGAACCTTGTTACCCTGGACATGCAATTCATGAAATGGGAACTGCTCGCATGGGACGTAATCCAAAAACATCAGTATTGAATAAGTACAATCAAATTCATGCGGTAAAAAATGTTTATGTAACAGATGGTGCATGTATGACATCTTCGGGTAATCAAAATCCATCTCTTACTTATATGGCTTTAACAGCCAGAGCTGTAAACCATGCTTTACAGCAGCTAAACAAAAAAACATCTAGTCATGAATAGAAGAGATGTTCTTAAAGGTCTTTCCCTATCACTTGGGTATAGCATAGCAACTCCAACATTGTTTAGTATTATTAATTCTTGTACTAATAAGGATCAAGCATGGATACCAGCGTTTTTTAATGAAACTCAAAAACAGACTATAAATTATTTAGTAGATATTATAATTCCTAAAACTGATATTGATGGTGGAACGGAATTAAATCTAACTCAGTTTATAGATGAAATGATCGCACATACTGTAGAAGAAAAGGAGCAGAAAATTTTTAATGAAGGAAGTATTGAGTATGAGCGTCAATTAAATTATATTTATAAAAAATCTACAAAAAAGCTTAAAAAAAAGCATGAAAGTGTTTTAAATATCTATTTTAATATTCCTGAAGAGATGCAAGAACTAGTTTTAAAGCAGCTTAAGTTAAATGTTTTTGGATTTTCTAAAAATGAGAAATCAAATTTTTTGATATATAAATTCCTAACTATGGTTAGATATTATTGCTTGTTAGGCTTTTATACCTCACAAGAGATTATGGAAGGAGAGTTAAACTATAACCCTAATATTGGATATTATGAAAGTTGTATAGATTTATAATTTTTATCCATTAATCATGTTAATTTAACTTCTTCCCTTATTAGATTATTATAAAATACGACAAGATATAAGCAGTATAGTAAAGAAAATGAAAGGGAGAAGTTCTCGTCGATTGCAGCAAGAATTCCCAAAATTGCACAAAAGATATTGGGGTCGACATTTTTGGGCGATAGGATTTGGTTGTTGGAGTACTGGTAATATTACAGATGAAATGGTAAATGAATATTTAGAGCATCATCGCAAATCAGATAATGATTAAAGATTCTTTTATACTTGAGTAATCACGTCCTGCTGACTTTAGTCAGATTTAAAAACCTATGGCACTTTAGTCCATAGTGGTTTATTGCATCTGTAACTTGTCGTTAACTATATAACGTAAAGTTAAATTTTTGGAGTTTAAATTTCGCAATATATTGTTCAAACAAATTTAATAAACCAAGTGCTGGTTTATTGTATAATTTTATATTTCTTCAGTAGTTTTTTTTCTCCAATTTTCTGCGTTTCATTTTTAAAAGATGATGGTGTTATTCCAAATTCTTTTTTAAAACATTTTGTAAAGTATTTAGGATTATTAAAACCTACCATATATGAAACTTCGGATATCGAATTGTTGCCCTTTGCTATCATTAATGCGGCTCTTTTTAATTTAAAAGATCTGAAAAAATCAATCAAGTTTTTACCTGTTATATCTTGACATTTCTTGTAAATTACTGAATAACTCATGTTAAGAGATTTAGGTAGTTCTTCTAACTTAAAATTATCGTTTTCAATCTGAGATTTTAATTCTTTTATAAGCTTTTCCATAAAAATATCATCTCTAGAAGGAATGGTTATAATAGTTTTAGGAGAACTAATTTTATTTGTTTCATATCTTGATAATGCTTTTTCTTTTGTGACTATAATGTTATTTATTTTTAAAGCCAGCTCTTGAAACTGAAACGGTTTATTAATATATTCTATAGCCCCCAATTTTAAACCTTTTATTTTGGCAATATTATCATTTTTAGCAGTTAAAATAATAATTGGAATATGAGATGTTGACTTCTTTTTCTGTAAAGTTTTACACATTTCAAAACCATTCATTTCTGGCATCATAACATCAGTTATAATAACATCTGGATTATTCTTTTGGGCTAGGTCAACACCTATTTTACCATTTTCTGCGATTAGCAAATTATAATCGCTATGTAAAACATCTCTTAAAAACATTTGCATTTCAATATTATCATCAACAATAAGTAGTGTATGTGTTTTTTTTGAGGTATTATTTGTTCCTTGATTTAATTGCTTTTTTAGAGATTTAAAATCTTCGTTAGTTGATTTTATTTCTAAACTTGTATCTTCAATAAGAATCTTTTCATCTTCAGAAAAAACAGCTTTATTTGTTGATAATAGAACCGAAAAATTGGTGCCATTTTCTGGTGAAGAACTAACTTTAATCTCTCCGTGATGTAACGAAATGAGTTCTTTTGCTAACGCCAGTCCAATACCTGTGCCTTTTGTGTTTTTACCTAGATTTGATTGATAAAACAATTTAAAAATATCATTAAGTTCATCATTTGGAATGCCTGGACCAGAATCTATAATTGAAATTATTACAGTTTCATTTGTTTTGTCAATAGATGCTTTAAGGATTATTTTGCCTTCTCTTGGTGTAAATTTAAATGCATTAGATAATAAATTATATATAACATGTTCAATTTTATCGGTATCATACCAGATGTTAATTTGCTCATATTCATATTCTTGAAAAAAATCTATTCCTTTAAAACGTGCTTGCTCACTAAATGATGATGCAATTTTTTTTAAGTCGGTTATTAAATTAGTTTTTGAGGCATATATACGTAATTTATTAATCTCTTTATTTCTAATGGTCATCAGTTCAATGGCTAATCTGGAAAGTCTTTTCGCGTTGTTTTTAATCATTACTAAACGATTCTCTAACAATTTATTTCCTACAAAATTAGCACTAAGCAACATGTCTTCAATAGGAGCCAGAATTAGTGTTAACGGCGTTTGAATTTCATGAGACATTTTAGCAAAAAAGTTCATTTTTAAAGCATAAACTTCTTTCTCTTTATCGTATATTAAAGTTTCTTTTAATAATCTATTTTTTAATCTCACTCTATTAATAATGCTATAAATTATATATAGAAAGAGTACGATGTATACTATGTAAGCCCAATATGTGTTCCACCAAAAAGGTTTAATTTTTAAGTGTAATTGTATAGGTTTAATATCATATACTCCTACTTTTGATCCTGCTTTTACCTCAAAAGTATATGAACCATGAGGTATATTCGTATAATTTGCTAATAATTCATTATTAGGCACAATCCAGTCGTTTTCATAACCTTTTAGCCTATATGAATAATGATAATTGGCGTTTAAAACATTGTCAATAGCAGAGAATTTAAAAGAAAAAGAAGATTGTGAAGCTTTAAGAATTAAGTTTTTTATGTGCTCATTACTTGTTTTACTTTGCTCTTTTAAAATATATTTAATAGGCTTATTTAAAATTTTAATATTGTTTATGTAGAGTTTGGCATTATTTTTTTTTCTGCTTATTTGATTAGGGTAAAATGCGTTTACACCACCTTCTCCACCAAAATAGAGCATACCATTTTTATCTTTAAAAGTGCTTTTAGTTTTAAATTTTTTTACTTTTAAACCATCTCTATGATAATAAGAATTTAATGTTTCATTATCTGTTTTATAATGGTGCAAGTCACCATTTCTTCCACTTAACCAAATGTTTTCATTGTTTTCTATTAAGATGGAAGAAAATAGAAGCCCCTTAAATAAGCTTTCATTTAAAAAAAAATGAGAGCTATTCTTTTTTATAGAATATTTGATTAATGATCCAGAATTAGTAAGTATCCATATACTTCCCTTTAAATCTGATTTTATTGAAAGGATACCGTTGTAATTATGTTTTTTGTAAGAAGCTACATTAATAAAATAAGAAGACTTAAAATCATTGCTTTCGTTGAATTTAAGAAGATTAGCAGATTTACTACTTACCCAGATTATGTTATTTTCATCTTCACAAATGTTAAAACAAGTAAAATGATTATTTAATTCATTAGAATTATGATTAAAAGTTGCTAAAAGTTCTCTGTTTGCTGTAAATACAGAAAGAGCATTAGGAAAAGCAACCCATAATCTGTCTTTAGAATCTTTAAAGATAAAGTTTACATTAGACATACTAGGTGTACTAGAGTCATTAGGGTTTTCTATTTTACTAAATGAATTTCTATTTTTATCATAAATCCATAAACCATTTTTATAGGTGTCAATCCAAATATTATTTTCAGAATCTTCTACCAATGCCTCAATATACTCTCCTTCAAAATAATATTCTCCTTTTTTATCTTTTGTATATGTAACTAATCTATTTTTAGAATCTAATTTAGATAAGCCATCTCCATCTGTACCAAGCCATAATGAATTATCTGAAGATTTTAAAATGGATAATACTTCGACATTTCTATTATTTTCTAATCCAGAATAATATTTAATTTTATGATTAGAATTTGGCAATATATTTATATAACCCTTTTTATCTATTAACCAAATATTTCCTTGAGAGTCTTCATTAATCGAAATTATCGTATTGCTGCTTATAGAGTGTTTATTTTCGTTCTTATGTTTATAGATTTTGATTTTATAAGTTTCTGGATTTATTCTGTAAAGACCATCACCATCTGTTCCTGCCCATATTATACCATTATTATCACAAAATAATGAAGAAAATTGAGCATAGATGTTTGTTTTATTTTTGGTTTTTACTATTCCATAAGTATGAGTTGTTTTTGTAATGGGATTATACGATTTTAAACCCAATTGCTCTGTACTAATCCATAATTTTCCTTTTTTATCGGAAGTTAATTTTACTCTTTGATTGAATGTAGACTTTAATAAATTTAAAGGAGTAAAAATTTTCAATTTTAAATCGTAATGTATAATATCATTAGTATCGGTGCTAATCCATGCATCATCTGCAGATGTAAAAGCTAAAGATGTTATGTTTTGGTTCTTTTCTTTTATTTTTGGAAGTTTTGCTATACTGTCGATTACAGAGTTTTGATAATTATATCTTAAAACGAAACCATCGTTAGTACCAAACCAAACATTACCTTTATAGCTAGTAATGGTACTTATTTTTGTTTTTTTTAAATAACCATCTTTATAAATGGTATAGGCCCCTAAAGAATCAATTTTAGTTAATTCACCACTATTTGCAGAAATCCATAAGTTTGAAAATTTATCTTTCTTTAAATTAATTTTTGTGTTTATTGTAGTGCTGGTATTAAATATTTCTTCGCAAGAAGTAAAGAAATAATCATAGCCAGTAAACTTATAAATCCCATTATTACTTGCCATCCAAACATAACCTAAATGGTCTGCTTCTACTGAATAGAGCCTTACATTAGGAGTTTTGTCTAATAAGGTAAAATCAAAGGTTTCTTGACTATAGCAAAAAATGGGGAAAAGAACTATAAATAAGTTTGAAATAAATAAACAAGATTTATACTTCATTATATCCATAGATTTTTCGATTAATATACTTAATTAATGCAAATATAACTATATGAACTAATATGAGTAAACGATAATCAGGGCAAAATCATACTTTCTCAGATGATTTTTTATTTTTAAAAACATTCTCATAATTAGTTAAAAATCAATATCTCATAGTTGTTTTTGATGTCAAAATATTGTATATTATATTGATAATCAATAATTTACATGTTTTAAAAACAACTAACAATCTCATGTCTATTTTCGGTCAAATAGACGATCCTAGAAGCCATATCAACCAACTTCACAACCTAGCGGACATCCTTCTTATCGGAATGATTTCGGTAATCTGTGGAGCAGAAACCTGGGAACATATGGTTCGGTTTGCCAAATCTAAAGAAGCCTTTTTGAAAACAATTCTTGAATTGCCCAATGGAATCCCTTCAAAAGACACCATCAATAGAACTTTCTCTGCAATAGATAGCACACAATTTGAGACCTGTTTTATTGAGTGGGTCAGCTCTATAGCTGATCTGAGCAAAGGACAGGTCATCGCTATTGACGGCAAAACCATAAAAGGGGCAAAATCCAATGGCAAAAAATCTCCCGTTCATATAGTCAGTGCTTGGGCCTGTGAAAACAACATGGTGCTAGGCCAGGTGAAAACAGATGAAAAGTCAAATGAAATTACGGCCATAGCGGAGTTGTTAAAGGCTCTTGGTCTTGAAGGCAATACCATTACCATTGATGCTATGGGAACTCAAAAAGAAATTGCCACAAAGATCATCGATTCAAATGCAGATTATATTTTGGCTGTTAAAGGCAACCAACCGCAATTATATAGAATATATTCAAGACGAATTTAGATTTTCCAAAACGCTACAAACCCATATCTGTGAAGATATAGGACATGGAAGAATTGAAACCAGAACATGTCATGTTATCAAAGATTTTCTGTTTATTGAAAAGGATAATGGATGGAAGGATTTACATGGCATAATCAAAATAGAAAGTATCCGTGAGTTTAAAAACAGTGATAGACCAATAGAAAGAGCAACACGTTATTATATTTCTAGTTTACAGAACAACGCCAAAGAATTTCAAACTAAAATACGCTCCCATTGGGCCATAGAAAACAAACTACATTGGACACTGGATGTCGCTTTCTCTGAAGACGCTTCTAGAAAAAGAGCAGGAAATGCCTCTCAAAATTATTCTACTTTACTTAAAATTGCTCTTAACCTTTTAAAAAATGAACCTACAAAAAAAGCATCAGTCAAAACAAAAAGACTTGAAGCTGCTTGGAACCAAGACTATTTAATCAAAGTCTTAGACCTTAAAGTATGATTTTGCCCTGAAACGATGATTAAGAATTTATTAGTTGTATCATTTTGTATGAGTAATAATACATAGAACTTCTTATCTATCGTAAATTTTGTTTTTATAAAAGCGAGTTAGGATTTCAGTAGAAAAAGGTGAAACCCTAAAAAAAAAGCATACAGTTTAATGATAAGAAGATAATTAAATTATATATCGCCAATAATGATTTTTGACATTACTTTGATTTTCACATTTGGTTTACTTTTATAGCCGACACCCATTTTTGTAATTCAAATTCAAAAAGAAAAAGTTTAAATCTCTTTAATAGAAGATATCAGCTTTAAGGTGGCTTTTTGATTAAAATAGACACCCCAATAAATCAATTTTAGTACCATTATTTTTATTTGTCTAGCCTACTTTTGTCTATGAATTCGTTTTTTGTAACAAAACTTTTAAAATATAATGAATAAAAGAAGAATATTTATAAAACAGGCCTCAATATTAGGAGCAGGTGTTACTATAGCTCCAAACTTAACTTTTGGGGTTAATAACGGTTTAAATGAAGATAAGTTGAGAATTGGCTTTATAGGTGTTGGACTAAGAGGTTCCAACCATTTAAATAATGCATTGAAGAGAAAAGATGTAGAAGTCGTTGCTATATGTGATATAGATTCTAGAAGAATACCTATTGCTCTTAATAAAATTGAAAAAGCAGGAAAGAAGAAACCTAAAATTTTTGGAGATAATGAATATGATTACAGAAACTTATTAGAGTTAAAAGAAGTAGATGCAGTTATAATATCTACGCCATGGTTATGGCATACAAAAATGGCCGTAGATTCAATGAAAGCTGGCAAATATACTGGCTTGGAAGTTTCTGCAGCAAACACCTTAGAGGAATGTTGGGATTTGGTAAATACCCATGAAGAAACAGGGTCTCATTTAATGATTTTAGAGAATGTAAATTACCGCAGAGATGTGTTAGCTGTATTAAATATGGTAAAACAAAATGTGTTTGGTGAGTTATTGCATTTTACCTGTGGTTACCAACACGATTTAAGAGGAGTAAAATTAAATGACGGAAAAACGGCTTATGGTAAGGGTGTTGAGTTTGGAGATAAAGGAATATCTGAATCAGCATGGAGAACCCAACACTCTTTACTAAGAAATGCCGATGTATATCCAACACATGGTTTAGGTCCAGTTGCTGTTATGGCAGATGTAAATAGAGGGAACCGTTTTGTTTCTTTAACCTCTCATGCAACCAAGGCTATAGGCTTAAATAAATACATAGTTGACAATGGGGGGAAGGATCACCCGAATGCCAAGTTGAAATGGAAACAAGGAGATATAATCACTTCAACAATAGAAACTTCAAATGGAGAAACCATTATAGTTACACATAATGTAAATACTCCACATCCATATTCATTAGGCTTTAAAGTGCAAGGTGTTCAAGGGCTTACAGATTTTGATCACCATACTCAACGTATACATATAGAAGGCACAACCAAAGGACATAATTGGGAAGCTATGGATGCTTGGTTTGAAAAATATGATCATCCATTATGGAAGAAGTATGGAGCTAATGCAACAAAAGCAGGTCATGGAGGTATAGACTTTTTTGTTTTGAATGCCTTTGTAGAATCGGCAAAAGAAAACATAGCTCCACCAATGGATGCGTATGATGCTGCAGCTTGGAGTGCCGTTACACCACTATCAGAATTATCCATTGAGAATAATGGAGAGCCACAAGATTTTCCAGATTTTACAAGAGGAAATTGGATAAAAAGAAAACCATATAATTGGTTGAAGGAAAGTTATTAACCATCAAAAACAAATAAATTTAACTTATGAAAAAAATTAAAAATTGCTTATTATGTTTTTTGCTTTTAGCATTGACCTGTACACTATATGCTCAACAAAAAACCACAAATGGTAAAGTTACAGACCAGAAAGGGGTACCTTTAATAGGTGCAACTGTATTGATAAAAGGAACATCAATAGGGACTACAGTAGATTTTGATGGCTCTTACTCAATTTCTGTTAAAGAAAATGATGTATTAGCATTTTCTTATCTTGGATATCTTACAAAAGAAATCCCTGTTTTAGGAAAAAATACTATTAATGCAAGTTTAGAGGAGGATATTGCTACTTTGGATGAAGTGGTGGTAGTAGGTTATGGAACTCAGAAAAAAAGTAGTATTACGGGGTCTGTAGTATCTGTAAAATCTGAAGATCTTACTCGAGTACCTGCTGCTAATATGACTTCTGTATTAGCAGGTAGATTACCTGGTTTAATTGTAGACCAAAATGGAGGAAGACCAGGTTCAGATAATGCATCTTTAAGTATTAGAGGCTTCAACTCTAAAGGAGAAGGACCTCTTTTAATTGTCGACGGTGTTCAACGTGGTTTTAATCAATTAGATCCAAACGAAATAGAAAGCATTACAGTGCTTAAGGATGCTTCTGCAGCTGTTTATGGTGTTTTAGGAGGCGCTGGAGTAATATTGGTAACAACCAAAAGAGGAGTTATAGGTAAACCGCAGATTACTTATAATAGTACATACTCTATAACAGAAGCGACAAGATATCCAGAAGTAGCTAATTTTAAACAGTACGAGAGTATTGCGGCTTCTCATAGAAGGGGTGACGAATGGCTTGTTTTTGATGGCTTTATTACACCAGAACGATTAGAGGCTCTAAATAATGGTACTAACCCAGGGACAAATTGGATAAAAGAAGTTTCTCGAAATTTTGCTCCACAAGAGCAGCATAATTTAAATATAAGAGGAGGAACTGAATCAATCAAGTATTTTTTATCTGGAGGTTACTTAAAACAGGATTCTCAATGGAAATCGGGAGATTTTGGATTTGAGAGGTTAAATTTTACAACAAATTTAGATGTAAAAATAACAGATAACCTTTCTGCTTCATTAGGCTTAGGTTTAAGGAGAGAGCAAAGAGATGGATCGCCTGCAGATGGTAATGGAGATATTGGAGACCTTGTGTTTGGGCATCCCGCATTCCCTACTTCTATTCCAGGAGACAGATTGGTTGTTGTTAATAGTAGTAATGCAACATCACCAGTGGCATCAACAACAAAATCTGTTGGGGGGTATAATTTAAGAACAAACAATACGCAAAATGGAGATTTTTCTTTAAAGTATAAAATACCTGGCGTTGATGGGTTATCTGTAGAAGGAAAAGTTGCTTTTATTCAAACTTTTAATTTTGGAAAAAGATTAGAAAAGCCTTTTAATTTATGGGCTTGGGACGGTACAAATTATGTAGGTCAACAAACTTCTAACGGCGGATTAATAAACTTAAGAGAGTCTAATTCTAGGTTTGACCGTTTAACAACTAATTTTAGAGTAAATTATTCAAAGCAATTTGGAAAACATGGTTTATCTGCTTTGGCTTTATTTGAAAGAATGAAACAGCAATCAAGTAATGTAAATGCCATAGGTAATGATGTTATTTCTGCATCTACACCATTTTTAGATTTCTCTAATCCAGATAATAGAAATACAACTGGTTTTGCAAGCGAATTAGGAAGAACAGGTTTTGTTAGTAGGCTAAATTATGATTTTTCAAGTAAATATTTGTTAGAACTATCTTTACGTATAGATAAGTCGTCGTTATTTCCAAAAGCCACACGTACTGGGTATTTTCCAGGTATTTCTGCGGGTTGGGTAATTTCTAAAGAAAACTTTTTGAAAAAAGCTACCGCTATTAGCAATTTAAAATTAAGGGCATCCTATAGTAAATTGGGTAATGATGGAGCAAATGCATATGATTACATTCAAGGATTTCAAGTTTTAGATGTACGTGATGGCTATGTGTTTAATAATGAATATCAAACAGGCATAGGTACATTAGGTGTGTCAAACCCATTAATTACATGGCAAAATTCAGAGTTATATAACGTAGGAATAGATGCCAGTTTTTTTAAAAACAAATTAACTTTAGAGGTTGATGCATTTTATAGATTGCGGTCAGATATTCTTGCTACAGATACTCAAGGTATAACAGTACCACAAACGGTAGGTGCGGAATTGCCGCTTGAGAATTTAGAGTCCAGAGATAATCGTGGTTTTGAAGCTGTTTTAGCTTACAGAGGTAATACAGGAGATTTTAAATATAACATATCAGCTAATGGTTCTTGGGCTCGTGAAAAATATAGAACAACCATTGAAACATTAATTCAAGAAGATCCTGACTTAGAAAGAATACAAAGACTTTCTGGCAATTGGGTTAATCGTACTTTTGGTTATGAGTTTGATGGGTTTTGGACTCAAGGCGAATTAGATATTCTTATAGATAATCAAACAAATAACCCAGATGCTTTTATAGATTATGGCGAAAACACTAGTAATATAAGACCTGGGGATATTAGAGTAAAAGATTTTAATGGCGATGGTGTAATTGATAATAGAGATCAAGTACTTATTGGAAGTGGTGATACTCCAGAAATATTATTTGGTTTAAACACACAATTACAATACAAAAACTGGGATTTTTCAATGTTTTGGCAAGGAGCTGCTAATTTTTATCAAAATATGAGTAATACAGAAAGAGGATTGTTATTACATCCATCTGGCCCAAGAACACCATATAGCTATCTTTTTGAAAGAGTTTGGTCTGAAGAAAATGGAGCTAGCGCTCAATTCCCAGCAGATTTAGATGGAAGATTTAATGATGCAAAATTAGATAAATACTTTATTGATTCTAAATATGTGCGTCTTAAAAACTTAGTAATAGGGTATTCACTACCAACTAAAGTTTTAAATAAGGTAGGCATTGATAAGCTTAGACTTTATCTTAGTGGAACTAACTTAATTACAATTGATAATTTGGGCATCTATCCTGTAGACCCAGAAGTTAGTGGTGTAGATTCTTACCCAATACAGAAAGTATACACACTTGGGGTTAACATAAGTTTATAAAATAAAAATAAAAATATTCGATATGAAAATAATTAAAAATATTATAATTTTATTAGTAATCGCTGGGATATACTCATGTGATAATCCTTTAGAATCCACTAGATTGGATGTTATAGGGAATGATGTTTTATGGAATGATGAATCACTTGTAAATGCTTATATGGCAAACATGTATGATCAATCAGAATTGATTGAAGATAATGACAATGCTCAGAACCCTCTGGCACAGCGTTATGGTACACAACCGCTAGGAGGTGAAGCCTATGGGAGACCACAAAATGGAGCATATAATTCTACAACAGGGAATTTATCAGGAATAGATACTGGCACAACATTGGGCTATTTTGGTAGTGGTACTTGGCCATTCATTAGAGCTTTAAACGTTGCTATAAAAGAGTTGTCTAATGAAAACTCAGGATTGAGCTCCAGCTTTAGAGAAGAAAGGTTGGGAGAAGCATACTTTTTAAGAGCTCATGCTTATTTTAGAAAAGTAATTAGATATGGTGGAGTTCCTATTATAGATTACCCTCAAGATTCATCATTACCAGTTGAAGAATTAAGAATTCCAAGAAGTACCGAAAAAGAGACTTATGATTTTATAGCTAGTGATTTAGATAAAGCAGCTGCTTTATTGGCTGGCAAAGCTATAATTGTAAGTAGAATTTCAGAACCCGCAGTATGGTTGCTAAAAAGTAGAGCTATGCTATATGCAGGTAGTATCGCAAAAAATAATAATTTACTACCTGAGAAGGACGACAAAGAACTAGTTGGTATTAATCCTTCTGAAGCAGAAAATTATTATAAATTATCTCTTGACGCCACAAAGAAAATACTCCCAGCTCCTTTTGGCACAGGAAATTTTGCTTTAAGATCTGGACAAACCGTAACTAATTATAGGAAAATATTTAATGATATAGAAAGTGCTAACGATACAGAGTCTATTTTAACTATTCATTTTAATGGAGAAGGAGGAAGATTTAATAACGAAGGTGTTTATCTTATTCCTAGAGCAAAACCAGAACATGTTAATTGGGGAGCATGGCAAGCAGCTTGGATGGAAACTTTAGAATGGTATGAGTATAAAGATGGCACATCAGGCGAGATGTTACCAGACGGCTCTGAAACTTTACGCAATACACTTGCATCAGGAATATATTATAATTTATCAGACCTTTTTGCTAATAAAGACCCTCGTTTTCGTGCTTCTATAGCGTTACCTCCATATGATGTACAAGGGTTTCCTGCCTATATGCATTTTGCTGTAAAAAATACTACTGAAGCACAGGCTGCTGGTGTTCCTCTTAAAGGTCCTCCACAGAATCGTCAAACATCTGGCATATGTGTAATCAAAACTGCCAATGAAAATAATCCTATGGTTATTAATAATATTGGAGATGCTCCTTTGGTAGTTTACAGAATAGCCGAGGCTTATTTAAATTATTCGGAAGCGGCACACGCTTTGGGAGATGCAACAGGATTAGCGGCTTTAAACGCTATCAGAGAACGGGCAGGTATGCCATTGAGAACAAATTTTACAATGGAAAACATTATGCATGAGCGTAAAATAGAACTTGCTTTCGAACATCATCGTTTCTGGGATTTGCGTCGTTGGAGAATAGCTGAAACTGAATTAAGTCCTACAGAAAAATTCAAGCATATTCGATGGACATGGGATGTGGTAAATGATTCTTATACAGCTACTCTTAGGGATGAAAAATCGGTTAGATTATTTAAACCTGAACATTACTATTTTCCAATACCTTTAAGTAGTATTGAAGATAATCCAGTCTTGGTGCAAAACCCTGGGTATTCATTATAAATTTAAGATATTTTTTAAAAACTCTTATGTCTATACTAGACATAAGAGTTTTTTTTTGGAGTTAATACATTTACTCGGACAGAGTTTTAAGACTGTTTAATTAAAAACAAATATCTTAGAATTATGAAAAAACGAGTTTACAGTACAGAATTTAAATCAGAAGCTGTCCGATTAAGTTATCAGCGAGAAAACATTAAAGAATTAGCAGATGAACTAGGTATTCAGGTGCAACGTATTTATAAATGGAGAGCGGGTCAAAAATCAAGACCAGTTTCACAGATTAGCATAAAACCATCACCAGATTCCTTGGAAGTAAAACAATTACGCAAAACACTTAAAGAAAAAGAACTAGAGCTTGATATATTAAAAAAAGCCGTTCACATCTTTTCCAGGAACGAAGGGAAGTCTATCAATTTATAGTTAGCTATAAACATATGTATCCTATTGATAAGATGTGTAAAGTATTAAAAGTAAGTCGAAGTAGTTATTATAGATGGTTCAGTCATGGACCTTCGAATCGGGCTATAGAAAACAGTTTGTTTACAGATTTGATAAAAGAAATTTTTGATGTCAGTAATCAAACTTATGGAAGTCCTAGAATTACAGAACAGCTCAAAGAGAAGGTTATCATATATCAAAAAAGAGAGTAGCCAAATTAATGCGTATCAATGGTTGGAGAAGTAAACTTAAAAAGCAGTTTAAAGTTACTATAGATTCTAATCATCCATATCCAGTTTGCAGAAATCATTTAAATAGGAACTTTAAACCAAAAACATTAAATGAAATTTGGGTATCTGATATAACCTATATAAAAACAGCTACTGGTTGGTTATATCTTACTACTATTATTGATTTATATGATAGACAAGTAATAGGATGGTCATTAAGCACTAGGCTATATACCAATCAAACCATTATTCCAACTTGGAAAATGGCAGTATCGAAAAGAGAAATAACAGAGTCTTTACTTTTTCATTCAGATAGAGGTATACAATATGCTTCTATAGAATTTAGAAGATTGATTAAGAAAAATAGGTTAATTACTCAAAGTATGAGTAGAAAAGCGAATTGTTGGGATAATGCTGTAGCTGAAAGTTTTTTTAAAACACTTAAGGTTGAACTAGTATATCATCATAACTTTAAAACTACTCAGGAAGCCAAATTAGCAGTCTTTGAATATATAGGATGGTATAATAGAAAACGGTTACACTCTTCTTTGGGATATAAAACCCCTAAAGAAATGGAATTAGAATTTTATCAAATCAAAAATGTTGCATAGGTCTTAGAAAATTTGTCCGACTTTTTGTTGCAAGTTCACCATATGCTATAATCTGTATCGAAGTCCAAGGATAATTGCGTCTAATTGTAAAAATTAAGAAAAAACAAGCATCAAAAACAAGCATCTACTTCCTAAAATCAAAAGAAAATTCAAAAGTCACCTTTTTTAGACTAAAAAATTGTGAAGAGAAAACTAAAATCTAATTGATTAGCCGTTTTGCAATGGTCTCATAAACATATAAACTATCTTCTTTATGTCCTGTCAAACATAGCAAGTCTAGTAGTTACAACAAGAGGGGTAAGTAGCTGTGTTTCTGTTTGTAATTTCTTAAAACAATTGAGTTTTAAGGTTAAAAAACTAGTTTGTGCACCTAAGTAAACAAATTTGGACCACCTTTAAACGAGGCTTTCTATATAATTTTATCAAAAAATAAATATAAAATATAATAAGATGAAAAAAATTACTCTTTTAAAAACTACTTTATTAGTTATGAGTTTTTATGCTTATAATAATGTTTCGGCACAAACATTAGAATTTCGGCTTCAACTAGATGGAAACATTACTGACACAAGTGGTAATAACCGTGCTTTTTCCGATTATACTATCGTTGGTGGCGAAGTTGCTAATTATGTAACAGATGGCACGAGAGGAACGGTTAGGGATTTTGATGGCTTAAATAGTTATGCAGCTATCATAAGTGATGATTGGTTTGGTATTGCAGGAAATGCAGCACGTTCAACAGCGTTATGGATGAAAACGACAGGCAGTACTAAGCTTTGTTTGGTAGGTTGGGGTGATAAGAGTGGTGCTGGAACACGATGGGAATTGTTTTGTGAAGCTAATACTAATACCGCAAGACAAGAAGTTGAAAGTGGGTTTACAAGAGTAGATCCCAATGTAACTATAAATGATGGTTCATGGCATCATATTGTTGTTACTTTTGATCCGACTGATGACCATAATGGGATTGCAGGAACTACAGGAAATACAAGATTCTATATAGATGGTGTTTTGCAAACTAATTCTGCACATGCAACTACTGTTGATACGGTGCTTGATAAATTACAATTGGGTGTAACGGGTAACGATGCGGGTAAATTTATCGGGCAATTAAGTGATGTAAGAGTGTATTCTGGTGTTCTTGATGCTACTCAAATTACTACGATAATGAGTGGCGGAACTTTAAGTATTAAAGAATCTGGCTTTAGTAAATCAGAGTTGTCTTTATCTTCAACAGTAATTTCAGATTTTTTAAATATAAAATCGTCTTTAAATGACGAATTAAACGTTCAAGTATTTAACCTATTAGGTGAACCTGTAAGAGTGTTAAAATCTAACGAAGCAGAAGTAAAAGTAGATATGCAATCTTTGTCTTCTGGATTGTATATTATAAAAGTTTCCTCTAATAGTATAACTGGAAGTTATAAAGTGATTAAAAAATAGTTTATTCTATTTTGTAAAAAAAATGGATTGCAAAAACACTTAAAATTATAAATTACTTATGATTTTAAGTGTTTTTATTTAACCTAAAAAAAAGAAAAATGATATCTACAAATTTATCAAAAATTTATACTGTGATTATTTTTTGTTTTTGTACTATGTTTACGATTGGTCAAGAGCGCTATACGCCTTATGATAAGGTGCCAGGTGTTCCAATAATGTATAAGCCCGCATATACTCCTACCTACCCAGATTGGGCAAAAATGCTTTACCAATATCCTGTTGATTATCATGCAATATGTGATAAATTTGATTCATATATGCTTAAAAATAAAGGTTCAAAAAGCGCCATAATTAGATACTTTAAATTATGGAGACCAGCTATAGCGCCTTTTGTATCTACAGACGGTAATATAGAGTTGCCAGATTTTAAAGCATTAAACAATAAGATAGATAATAAATCATCTAAGTCTGGAATAGTCCAAAAATCATCTATTGTAGATAATTCTAATTGGACATTTTGGGGGCCAAAATGTACTGTCTGGAGAAATACTGGTGCAAACCTTAATGCAGGTGACGATGCACCATGGCAGGTAAACATCTATTCTATGGATGTTTCCGCATCTAATAATGATATTTTGTATGCTGGATCAGAAACGGGGTTTTTAAATAAATCTATTGATAATGGTTTTACATGGGATTTAATTGCGAAAGATTATAAGTTTGGAGGAGCAATAGGAGCTATAGTAATTCATCCAACAAACCCAGATATTGTTTATGTATCTAACTCGGCTGGAGTACATAAAACTATAAATGGTGGCATAACTTGGCAAAAAATGAGTAGTTTTGATGGGCATGCTTTAGAAATAGACCCCAATAATCCACAAAAAATTATAGTAGCCTCTTTTACAGGTGTTTATTTAAGCAATGATGCAGGAGTTAATTGGACCAAAACACATGCGTCCTCAGTTTGGGATGTAAAGTTTAAACCAGATGATAGCAATGTAGTGTACGCCATATCAATTAAGAATAATACTTATTTTGATTTAATTGTATCTACAGATGGAGGAGCAAGTTTTACCTCTGATGTTAATTTTCCTGTAAATTTAGAAGAAAAAAATGGAGCGGTGTTAGCAGTAACACCGGCAAATCCTGACGTTGTGTATTTAGCAATGTTGTCTGGAGATGCTGCATCTGGCACTAATTTCCCTTTAGTTTACAAAGCACAAGCACTTTTAAGTGGAGGTCGTGTATGGACAGAGCAAATAAAAGGTGCGATAAGAACTGGTGGAGGGGGGTTTGGTCTTTTTTCTAGTGGACAAGGGTTTTATGATTTAATTTTGGGTGTAGACCCAGACGATGAAGATGTATTGTTTTTTGGAACCACGGCATTTTTTAAATCAACTAATAGTGGTTTAGATTGGACAAAGCTTGGAGGTTATGGAGGTAATTTTAATGTTCATCCAGATATGCAAGCCATTAAAATGTTAGGCAATGGAAAGATATGGTTAGCAACAGATGGGGGAATCAATTTTTCTAGCGATAATTTTACAAATGTAGACAATTGGAGGGTTAGTATTCAAGGTTTACATGGTTCGCAAATGTGGGGCTTTGATCAAGGTTGGAATGAAGATGTCATAGTTGGAGGAAGATACCATAATGGTAATGTGGCTCTCAAGGACATTTATAATGATAAAGCATTAAGAATGGGAGGAGGAGAGTCTCCAACGGGCTGGATTATTCATGGTAAACCTGGTCAAGCAACATTTAAAGATATCAATAAAAATTATACCACATCTATTCCAGAAACTATAGACCATGTAGTTGCCAATAAAAAATATGCTTTTACAAAACTTCCAAATATGAAAGGTAGTAAACGCCGAGGGAATCTATTACACCACCCTAATTATAGTGAGACATTATATACAGGAGAAGGTACTGGTGTATGGAAGAGTACCGATATGGGAGCAACATGGAATTTATTGAACAATTTTTCAGGAGATGTCATGTTCATAGAAATCAGCCATAAAAATCCAGAGGTAATGTATGCCGATGTAGAAGGCTTTGGTTTGTATAAAACGGAAGATGGTGGATTAAATTGGGTAATGAAAAACAGTTTTATAGGTAGCGGACTTGGTACTTCAAGTTGGGTTGGATATTTACATTTTGTAATATCTCCTTACGATGAAAACACAATTTATCTTTGTCCGCAAAAAACCAATGCAGATTGGGAAGGTAAAATATTAAAGTCTACTAATGGTGGAGATACATGGGTTAATTGGTCAGGAACTTTGCCTACTTCTCAATATACAAAGGTTTTAGCTATACAACCTACAAGCTCTGGCGAAGACTTAGTGTATATATTTAATAATGCAGTTAGAAATGTTGCTTCTGCAATAGGAGAATCGTTTTTTAGAAAAGAGAATGCTACCGATTGGGAGCCTTTTAATAACAATTATTTAAAAGAATTAAGGTTAATTTATGCAAAACCTTTTTATAGAGATGGAAAGATTCGTGTTGCAGGGAGTGATGGTGTTTGGGAATCTCCATTGGCAGAACCTATATTCACACCAGAGGTTAATGCATGGGTAGAAAAGACTATTTATGCATGTGCTAAGGATACTATTCGCATAGCAGATCATTCCATGTTAAATCATTCAGGGGCTACTTGGAATTGGATAGTTACTCCAGCTCCTGAGTATATAAGTGACGCTACATCTAAAAGTCCAAAAATTGTTGTAGGAGCATCAGGAAATTATACCGTGCAACAAGAAGTTACCCAAGGCGGAGTTACATATACAAAAACCCATACAGATATGTTTTCTGTGGAAGCTTGTGCAACATCAAATTGTGATACACCTGGTTTATTAGATCAATTGTTTTGGAGTTTGTTATTTGTAGATAGTGAATCTAATGATGGTCAACCAGGAGAACTCGCATTTGATGGAAACCCTAGTTCAAAGTGGAATTCTGGATTTGAACCAGAAAAGCCAGATTACCCTCATGAAATTCGAATAGATTTAGGAGATAGGTATAAAATTTCAGAGTTTTTATTGACGAGTCATACACAACCGAATGGCCGTATAAAAGATGCAGAAATTTACATTAGTGATGATGTTAATAATTGGGGGCAGCCAGTTTTAGTTACATTTCAAAATCAAGCCTCTCAAGACCCTGTAGTTTTTTCTCAACCTATATCGGGGAGATACCTTAGAGTTGTAGGGCTTAACTCTACAGATGGTGATAAGTTTGCTACTATAAATGAAATTAATCTTATTGGTTGTGATGCAGAAGCATTATCTATAAACGATAATAATATTATAAATTTAAAAGCATTTCCAATTCCAACTAGTGGGCATATAAATATTTCTATTCCTGGTAGAGGCAATTTTGATTATGAAATTCACTCATTATTGGGGCAGGTTGTGAAAAAAGGAATTATTAAAGAAGCACATTCATCTCATATATTTGATTTAGGTAGTTTTGAATCGGGTATGTATATTATTAATTTAATTGATGAAACAGGAGCTGTATATAGAGCAAAGGTGATTAAAAATTAAGAACAAGGTATAACAAATGAAAAAAGGCATATTAAATTTTATTACTTTTGCCATGTTTTTTGGAGTTCAATTTACTGTAGCTCAACAACCAAATATTATAGTATTTATTGTTGATGATATGGGGTGGCTAGATACTTCTGTTCCTTTCTGGGAACAAACTACAGATTTTAATTTACGCTATAACACTCCAAATATGGAAACTTTGGCACAAGAGGGTATGAAGTTTACTCAGGCATATGCGCATAGTGTATGTACACCTTCAAGAATTAGCCTATTGACAGGTATGAATCCAGCTCGACACAGGGTTACTAATTGGACTCATACTAAAGACCGTCAATCCGTAGGAGATGGTCAGAAACTTCAACAACCAGATTGGAACGTCAATGGTGTTAATACGGTTGAAGGGGTTAATAAAACGGTTGTTGCTACCCTACTTCCACAATTATTAAAAGATTTAGGGTACTATACTGTGCATTGTGGTAAAGCGCATTATGGTCCAAAAGATAGCCCTGGAGCAAATCCTTTAAATTTAGGGTTTAGTATAAATATTGCCGGACATCATGCTGGACAACCAGGTAGCTATTTAGGAGCAGAATCTTTTAGTAAAGGGAGTGCTTATCATGATGTTCCAGGACTTGAAGAATATCACGAACAGGATATTTTTCTTACAGAAGCTTTAACGTTAAAAGCTATTGAATCAATAGATGTTGCAGTTACTGCAAAGCAACCATTTTTTTTGCAAATGGCTCATTATGCAGTACATACTCCTATTCAAGCTGATGATAGATTTGTTCAAAAATATATTGACCAAGGGTTAAATCTTACCGAGTCAAAATATGCCTCTATGATAGAAGGTATGGATAAAAGTTTGGGAGATATTATGAACTATTTAAAAAACAAAAATATTGATAATAATACCATTATTCTTTTTATTTCAGATAATGGAGGGTTAAGTGCCTATGGACGTGGAGGAAAAAAGCATACCCATAATAAGCCATTAAGTAGTGGAAAAGGATCTTCCCATGAAGGAGGAATAAGAGAACCTATGATTGTTAAATGGCCAACTAAAATTCAAGCAAATACTATATCAAATGAATATGTGCAGATTGAAGATTTTTTTCCTTCAATTTTAGAAATGGCAGGAATAACAGATTATAATACAATTCAAACTATAGATGGGGTAAGCTTTTTACCTTATCTTTTAAATAATACAAATACATTAGCGTCTTATAACAGGCCTCTTTTTTGGCATTACCCAAATAGATGGGGACCCAATGGACCAGGAATTGGTTCTGCAAGTACGGTTAGACTTGGAGATTGGAAACTTATTTATTATCACGCATCTCGAAATTTTGAACTGTTTAATTTAAAAAATGATATAGGTGAAACAAATAATAAATATTATGATAATTCGGAAAAGGCGTTAGAGTTAGCAACTATTTTAACTAATTATTTAAAGGTAGTAAATGCTCAAATGCCAATTGATAAAGAGACAGGGAAACTTGTTGAATATCCTTCGGAAATGTTGAATTTTGAAGAGCCGTATTTAAACAAAAGTGAAAGGAAGCATTAATAGATGTGAAATATAGAATTGATGGAATCCCTGAGGTGAATTATAATAAGCACACTAATGATGTTAAAAAAACAAGATTTAGTACAGTTAACATAGATATGGACCAAAGAGATGTAGCTGGAGATAATAGCTGGTAGGAAAGTTACAAGAGAGATATTTGATAAACGGTAATGTTAAGCATGAATATGTTTTTTATTTGATTCCGTTTGAAAAAGGAAACAAATTAAATTTTATAGATTAAAATAATCAATACAAATTCGGAATTTCGAAATTAAAAATATGAATATAAAAAAAATCTTACTTTTATCAGTTTTTGTAACTTTCATTTCATGTTTCTCTTATAAAAAACATGAATTAAATGAAGATACTAGACCCAATGTTATTGTTATTTTAATAGATGATGCAGGCTATGTAGATTTTGGCTTTATGGGATCTAAAGATTTAGAAACGCCAAATATAGATAGGTTATCAAAAAGCGGAGTAGTTTTAACTGATGCACATGTGTCTTCTACAGTTTGTGCGCCTTCTAGAGCAGGTTTAATTACGGGGAAATACCAACAGCGTTTTGGTTTTGAAGCAAATGGAACTGGATCTAAAGAGTCTGGAGAATTAGGCTTAGATAATAATGTAATAACTATAGCCAATGTATTTAAGCAGCATGATTATAAAACTATAGCTTTAGGAAAATGGCATTTAGGTTATAACAAAGAAGACCATCCCAACAATAGAGGTTTTGATGAGTTTTATGGATTTTTAACAGGAAGCAGGTCTTACTTTCCTTTAGAAAAAGTAAGTGCTAAAAATATGCTTCAACAAAATGGTAAACGAGTAGAATTTAAAGGATATTTAACAGATGTTCTTACAGATAGAGCTTTAAGCTTTGTAGAAGAAAACAATGAATCTCCATTTTTTATGTATTTGGCTTATAACGCAGTTCATACTCCAATGCATGCAAAAAAGGAGCATTTAGAAAAATATAGCAATCATCCTAGGCAAAAGTTGGCTGCCATGACGTGGTCACTAGATGAAAATATTGGTAGGTTAATTAATAAGTTGGAATCTTCAGGGAAGTTAAATAATACTCTTATTTTCTTTTTGAGTGATAATGGAGGGGCTACTACAAATCAATCAACCAACGGAGCTTTAAAAGGGTTTAAAGGAAATCAGTTTGAAGGAGGTCATAGAGTACCTTTTATAGTCCACTGGCCAAAAAGCATAAAAGGGGGAAGGACTTATGATGGATTAACATCCTCACTAGATATTTTTAAAACTTCTATAGTAGCTGCAAGGATAAAAGAAGATGAAAGTTGGCAATTAGATGGTGTAGACTTATTACCATTTTTTAGTGGAGAAAAGCAAACAGCACCCCATGAGAAATTATTTTGGAGAAAAATAGGTAACTCTGCAGTGCGTATTGGAAATAATAAACTAATTAGTTTAAGGGGGTATGGTAATGTATTATATGATTTAAAAGAAGATATAGGTGAATCTAATGATTTATCTAAAACAGATTTTCAAACTTATAACAGACTACTTCAAGAGTATAAAAATTGGGAAATCGAAATGATAGAGCCTTTATGGGAGGAAGGTTCATATTGGAAGCAGCGGAATCATGAAATACATAAAAATCTAATGAATAATTTATTCAGAGATGTTGAGGGGATGAAAGCTTTTTCTAAAAATTAAAGACCATTAGAATTTACTCATTAACTGGTCAAAAAATTTATAAGCATCACCCTAAAAATATTGAGGTTGGAAGTCGGTATAAAATGAACATATTAACTCATGAAATAAACCCTGGAATATATATTAAGACTTGATTTTGAAAACAGAAAGCGCATCATAAGTAAAATAGTAAAGAGATAAGGGAATGTAAAATAGTTTTATATATTATTTTGGAAAAGCGCTAAAATTTTAAGTAAATAACCCAATGTTTATTATATAATTAGTTAATAATTTAACTTATAAGGATAAAATGACACCATTGTTTATTTTATGGATGTTTTTAATCAGTAGGGGCCATTTTTATTAAAAAAATGAATAAGAATATAAATAAAACAGACTTAGAAAGAATTTTTTGGATATTACGTATAGCAGCGTTTCTAACTTTTTTAGGGCATGGGGTTTTTGCTTTATTAGGTAACCCTAGTTGGTTAGTTTATTTAACTACTGTAGGCTTCACCTTAAAAACATCACAACATGTAATAGTATTGATAGGTTATTTAGACATAATTGTAGCAACAAGTATACTAGTAAAGCCATTAAAGTATGTAGTTATATGGGCTTTTGTATGGGCTTTTGCAACAGCATTAATAAGACCTCTTTCAGGAGAACCTATATGGGCTTTTATTGAACGGGGAGCAAATTGGGGGATTCCGTTAGCATTATATATAATATTAAAAAAACAAGAATGAGATTTAGAAGTAAGTTAAAATTAATAGGGCATTTTATAGTAGTAATACTATTAGTTTCACAAACAACAAGCTGTGTAGATAGCAAAAAATCAGAAGGCTTTAAAAGTAATTTCAGCACCACGTCTCGGGAATGGATAGGGAGTTCATATTGGGCAAATCCCCTTCAGGATTGGAAAGTAGAGAATGGGGAGTTGGTATGTTTAGTGAGCAAGCCTAACAGGAACGTTCATTTGTTAACCCATAGGGTAGATTCAACAACTGGTAATTTTTCAACAAAAGTTAAGTTACAATTTTTAAATTTTAGTGTAAGTGAAAACAATGAGAATTGGGTAGGTTTTAGCCTTGGATCCAAGGGGGTATTTAACGATTATCGCGATAATGCAGTTTTTGGAAAGGGTTTAAACTTAGGAGTTTCAACCAATGGTAACTTATTTATAAAAACCTTAGTAGATGATAAAGAAAACCTGTCGGTAAAACCATTTTTAAAATCAGAGTTATTGTTAGAAGCACAAGCTAAAGTATACTCAGAAGGCCTATACACAATCACTTTAACATTAACAGATTTAGAAGAAAATAAAGTTATTTCAACATTAAAAGAAGAAGGTGTTAAGTTAAACGCATTAGTTGGAGATGTTGTATTGGTAAGTAATTATATAGGAGCTAAAAACTCAAAATCCACAAGCGTGCATTTTAGAGATTGGGAGTTATTAGGAGATAAACTAGAATCATGTGAGACCTGTTCATTTGGTCCCATATTGTTTTCACAATACACTTTAAGCAAAAAAGTTTTAAAACTTACGGCTCAGTTAGCACCAGTAAATTTAAACGATGAGACGGTAAAACTTCAAATTAATAAGAATAACAACTGGGTAACCATTAAAGAGTCAGATATAGATAAAGATGCTAGAATTGCGACGTTTAAAATCCCTGAGTGGGAAGTAACTAAAGATATAGCTTACAGAATAGTCTATACCTTAAATGGTACAAACGAAGAAAACAAAACCCACTACAAAGAAGGAATCATAAGAAAAGAACCTATTAATAAAGAAGAGCTTGTAATAGCAGGCTTTACTGGGAATGATCATGAAGGGTTTCCAAACACAGATATTGTTAATCAAGTAAAATATCATAATCCAGATGTATTATTTTTCTCAGGAGATCAAATTTACGAACCTACTGGAGGATTTGGGGCACAACGTTTTCCTTTGGAAAAGGCAAAATTAGATTATTTGCGTAAATGGTATTTGTTTGGTTGGGCATTTGGCGATTTGTTAAAAGATAGACCATCTGTTATCATCGTAGATGATCATGATGTTTATCATGGTAATATTTGGGGAGCAGGAGGCAGACCTACCCCAAAAGAATTAGGACAAGGAGCAAAAGCACAAGATGCAGGGGGCTATAAAATGCCAGTTGAATTTGTAAATGTGGTTGAGCGTACCCAAACTAGCCATTTACCAGATGCCTTTGATTCTACTCCTATAGACCAAGGTATAGGTGTTTACTATACAGATATGGCATATGGAGGGATAAGCTTTGCTATTACAGAAGACAGAAAGTTTAAATCGGCTCCAAAAGGATTATTACCAGAAGCTAAAATAAAAAATGGCTGGGCTTTAAATAAAACTTTTGATATTAAAGATGCCGACTTACCAGAAGCCAACTTACTAGGAAAAAGACAATTACAATTTTTAGAGTCATGGGTTTCAGACTGGAGCTATCAATCAGAGATGAAAGTATTGTTAAGTCAAACTATTTTTAATAATGTAGCAACGTTGCCAGAGGAAGCATTAACAGATGCGATAGTACCTAAATTACGAGTTTTAGAAAAAGGAGATTACCCATTAAACGACATACCTGTTTCAGATTTCGATTCTAATGCTTGGCCACAAAATAAGAGAAACAAAGCTTTAAGTATATTAAGAAAAGGATTTACATTTCATATGGCTGGCGATCAGCATTTAGGATCCACAATTCAATATGGAATAGAGCAGTGGAATGATGCAGGTTTTGCATTTTGTGTACCTTCTATAATCAATCATTGGCCAAGGCGCTGGTTTCCAAAAGATAAAGGGAGAAGCACACATAAAGGTCAGCCAAAATATACTGGAGAGTTTAAAGATGGTTTTGGAAATAAAATGGATGTATATGCCGTTTCAAATCCAATTTTTACGGAAAAAAAACCTTCTAAGGTTTACGATAGAGCGGCAGGATATGGTATTGTTAAACTCAATAAGAAAAATAGAAGCATAAAGATTGAGTGTTGGCCATTAGGAGCAAGCCCAGAAAAAGGAGCTACAGAAATGTATAATGGTTGGCCAATTACCATTACTCAAGATCAAAATTATGGCAGGCAGGCAACTGCACATTTGCCAGAAGTGCAAATTATAGGTTTAGACAAGCCGGTAATACAAATAATTAACGAATTAACTGGAGAATTGGAGTATAGCTTACGTTTAAATAAGCCATCATATATTCCAAAAGTATTTAGTAAGAATGGTAGTTATAAAATACGTGTAGGTGAGCCAGATAAAATCTTATGGAAAGAGAAAACAAATGTTGTTGTTGGTAGTGAAGATGCAATTATATTCGAATTTAGTAAATAAATAAATTTGTGATATTAAGAAAACTAAAATCTATTCTGGCATTCATAGTGCTAACTCGTTTTTCGGTAAGCGATCAAGTTAATGATATGTGGAGTTATATAGAAAATAAAACGAAAGCAAACAATTTAGACCTAAAGTATTTACTTCGACTCTTTTTACTTTTATTGTTGATAAATAGTAGCTATGGTTGTCGTTATTTTCAAGGGAAGCAGAGTGTAAATAATGGAAAAAAGGAGCAAGAGTTTTTTTCATACATACCACTTTCGGGTAATAGTTGGGTGGAAGGTGATTATAGTGCTACTAATCAAGTCGTATCGAACGATGGAGTGATTAACTGTAATGATAGCATTAAAAAAATTAAAATTTATTTTATGGCAAAAAATACAGGTGCTATAAAAATTGGTTTAACTGCATCAGTAAGTAAAGATAAATCTTTATTAAAGCTAAGTTTAAATAAAGAATCAAAAGTAGTAGAAATTAATAGCACTAATCTTAAAGATACTCTTGTTGGTGGATTCAAAATAGAAAGCCCAGGCTATCAAGTTGTCGAATTAGAATATATAAATAAAAAAGGTACAGAGTGTTCCACAATAACCAATTTAATTATTGGTAGTGATGAGTTAATAAATAATGGTTTATACTACGTAAAGGATGATATATATTGGGGTAGAAGAGGGCCTTCTGTTCATTTAAACTATGAAGTCCCTAAAGTATCTAGTGATGTAACTTGGTTTTATAATGAAGTTATAGTACCTAAAAGTAATGATATTTTAGGATCTTACTATATGGCAAATGGATTTGGAGAAGGTTATTTTGGTATGCAGGTAAACTCTGAAACAGAAAGAAGGTTTTTATTTTCTGTTTGGAGTCCTTTTAAAACCAATAACCCCAAAAAAATCCCAGAAGATCAGAGAATTACTTTGTTGAAAAAAGGTAAAGATGTGATTACTGGTAAATTTGGTAATGAAGGCTCTGGAGGACAAAGCTATCGTAAGTATATGTGGAAAACGGACACTACCTATAAGTTTTTATTAAAAATAAAACCATCAACAAACAATACTACAAATTATACAGCTTATATTTTTGCTCCAGAAATAGGGAGGTGGGAATTAATAGCAAGTTTTAAACGCCCTAAAACATCTACATATTTAAAACGTCCACATTCTTTTTTAGAAAATTTTAAACCAGACATGGGAGCTATAAGTAGAAAAGTATTTTTTACTAATCAATGGGTATATGATACAAATGGTGTTTGGCATGAATTGGTAAAAGCGAGGTTTACTGCTGATGCTACAGCAAGAAAGCAAGCAAGATTAGATTACAAAGGAGGTGTGGAAAGGCATAATTTTTATTTAAAAAACTGTGGATTCTTTAACAACTCGACAGATATAGGCGATTACTTTAATAGACTACCTATAGGAACAGCCCCAGATATAGATTTAAATTTAATAGATAAGTTATCTAAATAATTAACATTAATCATAACTAAATTATAAATGAAACCATATAAAATTTTTATTGCAACAATAGTTCTATTCATTTCTAAACAAGGGTTTACCCAAGGTATAGATTTATGGAAATATATAGAGAACATAGGAATTATAAGTGAAAACAAAGAGCAAGCACATGCAAGTTTTACTTCTTTTTCAACAGTAACCGAGCGCACGCGTAATACTCCAAAATTCAAACAAGTTTTGGATGGAATATGGAAATTTAATTGGGTTAAATCTCCAAAGAATAGACCTACAACATTTATGAATCCTTCTCAGTCTGTAGATGATTGGAATAATATAAAAGTACCATCTAATTGGGAAGTAGAAGGTTTTGGTGTTCCTATATACGTAAATCATCAATACGAATTCTCAGATTATAAAGCACCCATCTCTAAAGAGATGGAATTTGCAGATAGAATTTTCCCTAAAAACCCAGGTAAAGTACCACATGATTATAATCCCGTTGGTAGTTATAGAAGAGATTTTACCATTTCTGATGATTGGGGAGGTAAAGAAATATTTTTGCATATAGGCGCTATGAAATCTGGTGGTTTTGTTTGGGTAAATGGAGAATATATTGGTTATTCTCAAGGTAGTAAATTGCCAGCTGAGTTTAACATTACCAAACATGCTAAGTCTGGTAAAAATACTATAGCGTTTCAAATATTTAGATGGACAGATGGTAGCTATTTAGAATGTCAAGATTTTTGGAGAATAAGTGGTATTGAGCGTAGCGTATTTATTTATGCGCAACCAAAAGTTAGAATACAAGATTTTGAAGTGGTTTCGACATTAGATAAATCTTATGAAAATGGACTTTTTAACT
This sequence comes from uncultured Flaviramulus sp., assembly GCA_947501105.1. Classification (GTDB taxonomy): domain Bacteria; phylum Bacteroidota; class Bacteroidia; order Flavobacteriales; family Flavobacteriaceae; genus Wocania_A. Next base: position 812,248 of record CANMUP010000002.1, read on the forward strand.
TAGATGTAAATTTAAAAAATCATTTACTTAAAGACCAAAAAACAACTCTTACATTTAAAATTTTAGATGATAAAACTTTGCTGAAAGAAGCAACTAAGAAAGTATCTATAAAAGCAGGTTCTGAAATTTTAACAACTTATGATGCTATAATGCCATCTGTAAAATTATGGAGTGCAGAAAGCCCTAATTTATATACTTTACTTATTGAATTAAAAGATAAAAAAGGAAAGCTTTTAGAAACAACCATAAGGAAAATAGGGTTTAGAAGTGTTGAGATTAAAAACGGATTACTGTTGGTTAATGGCCAGCGTATTACTCTAAAAGGAGTAAATGCTCAGGAAGCCGATCCTGAAACTGGGCATGTTATGTCTGAAGAAATGATTTTAAAAGATATACGCTTATGGAAAGAAAATAATATCAATGCTGTTAGGCTAAGCCATTATCCAAGAGGAAGGCGTTTTTATGAGCTTTGTGACGAACATGGAATATATGTAGTAGATGAAGCTAATATAGAATCACATGGTATGTATTATGGCAAACATTCATTAGCCAAAAAGGAGAATTGGGAAGTACAGCATGTTGATAGAATGGTGCGTATGGTAGAACGCGATAAAAATCATCCGTCGGTAATAATTTGGTCTATGGGTAACGAAGCAGGTAATGGAATCAATTTTTACGCAGGTTATAAAGCAATAAAAGCTAACGATAAATCTAAAAGACCTGTACAGTATGAAAGACCATATAAAAATCATGATGGTAGCTTATACGATATGGATTGGAATACCGATATTATTGTTCCTCAATATCCTTCACCTGCACGTTTTGAAGAAGTAGGAAAATCAAAAACAGATAGGCCGTTTATACCAAGTGAGTACGCACATGCTATGGGAAATAGCACAGGCAATTTTCAAGATTATTGGGATATTATAGAGCAATACGACAATCTACAAGGTGGCTTTATTTGGGATTGGGTTGATCAATCTATCTGGAAAACAAATGAAAAAGGCGAGAAATTTTATGCATATGGTGGCGATTATGGACAGAACATGCCAACAAATAACACTTTTTTAAATAATGGTATTGTTTTTCCAGATAGAACGCCTCAGCCAGCGTTGTACGAAGTAAAAAAAGCACATGAGTTTATTAATTTTAAAGACAAAGGAATTAATAAGCATAATGAACTTAGAGTCTTAGTTGAAAATTTATACGATTTCACAAATTTAAATCAATTTGATATTACAGCTAGAATAAAAGCCGATGGAAAAGTTTTAAAAACCGTTGTTATTCAAGATGTAGATATAGAATCACATACAGGAAAGCTTATTCGCTTACCATTAAAAGATGTAAATTATCAAAAAAACACAGAGTACTTTATAGAAATAGCAGCTGTAACCAAAAAGGATTGGGGGATGTTACCAAAAGGTTTTGAAGTAGCTCATGAACAACTAAGATTAGATAATTTATATAAAAGTAAAAAAGTAAAAACAGATAATGGTGCAAAATTAAATATTGAAAATAATAGAGAAATAATAACTGTATTTAATGACATAGTTAAATTGACTTTTAATAAAAGTAAAGGGAGATTAACGTCTTATAAATATAAAAAAAATGAACTTATAAAAAATGGAAAAGGACCAAAGCCAAATTTTTGGAGAGCAGTAACCGATAATGATGCAGGGAACAAGATGTATAGGTCTAATATTAAATGGAAAGAGGCATCTTTATTTTCTATAGTTGAAACACTTACAATTAATAAAGTAAACGAAAATTTAGTAGAACTAAAAGTAACGTATCAATTACCAGGTGTAAACACAAAATTTTATAGCATTTATACTATTAGAGGAAATGGAATAGTAGAAGTTAAAAATGCTTTAGATAAAACGGATTACAAAGCAGACATTCCAAGAATAGGAATGCGTATGCAGTTACCTAAGGAATATGATAAAATGACTTATTTTGGGAGGGGACCTTGGGAAAATTATAGAGATAGAAAAGTTTCCGCATTTGTAGACCTTTATGAGTCAAAAGTAAGAGATCAATACGTTCCTTATATACGTCCTCAAGAAAATGGTAATAAAACAGATGTAAGATGGGTGGCATTATCTAATAAAAAAGGAGAAGGGTTACTTGTAGTTGCTAAAGACATAAAAAAAGGCTTAGGGATAACTGCATTACATATGCCAAATGAAGATTTTGATATGTCTGAAACCTTAGATTATGGAGGTGCTGCTAAAAAAGAAATAGAACATCGAATTGATGGAGTTCCAGAATTTAATAAAAGCAAACATACCATTGATATAAAAGAACAAGACTTGGTACAATTAAACATTGATTTGGAGCAAAGAGGAGTGGCTGGTAATAATAGTTGGGGAGCAAAACCAGAAGGGAAATACCTAGTTAAGGGAGATATTACCTATAATTATACATATTATTTGATACCATTCTCAAAAAGCACCACAGCGGAACTTATTGAAATGAGCAAACAATTTTAAAAGATTAAAAACAAATGAGGTTTTACACAAAACTTGGCTTACAATAAATAAAAGATAACAATCATTTTAAAATTTAAACTACACTTTAATATTTTATATACTTCAAACAAAAAAGCTGGATTAACAACAAATAAAAAAACGAATATGAAAGCTAGATTAAAGATAAAATATACACAGGTAGTTTTTACAACACTATTAATTTTGTGTATAACATCATGTGCTACTCATTCAATTAAAAAAGGTAATCCTCCAAATATTATTGTTTTTCTGGTTGATGATATGGGGTTAATGGATACATCTGTTCCATTTATGACAGATATGAAAGGGAATCTAGTCAAATATCCGTTGAATGATTATTATCAGACACCCTATATGGAAAAATTAGCAAAACAAGGTGTTAGATTTACAAATTTTTATGCGCATTCGGTTTGCTCTCCTACACGTGCTTCAATTTTAACGGGGCAAAACTCTGCACGTCATGGAACGACAAATTGGATTAAACCTGAGAGTGATAATGTTACAGAATTTGGACCTCTAAGTTGGAACTGGAAAGGGCTTACCAAAAGATCTGTGACGCTTCCTAGAGTATTACAGCAGACAGGATATAAAACGATTCATGTAGGTAAAGCTCATTTTGGCCCCTTTGGCAGTGAAGGAGAAGATCCACTTAATTTGGGTTTCGATGTAAATATTGCAGGCAGTTCTATTGGGTCTCCGGGCAGTTATTACGGTAAAGATGGTTTCGGACATATTAAAGGGAATAAAAAAAGGGCTGTATCTGGTTTAGAAAAGTATCATGGTAAAAATATATTTCTAACAGAGGCATTGACACTAGAAGCCAATTTGGCAATATCTAAAGCTAAAGAAGAAAAAAAACCATTTTTTCTATATATGGCTCATTATGCTGTACATGGACCTTTTCAGTCTGATCCTCGTTTTGTGGATCATTACAAGGGGTCTGGTAAAACTAAAAGAGCTCAGGCCTATGCTACTTTAATTGAAGGCATTGATAAATCATTAGGAGATATTATTCAGCATGTTAAAGATTTAGGGTTGGGTGAAAATACATTAATCCTGTTTATGGGGGATAATGGTTCTGATGCTCCTTTGCCTATTGTAGATGAATATAGCAGTTCCTCACCTTTAAGAGGTAAAAAAGGGAATCACTGGGAAGGTGGTATGCGAGTTCCGTTTATTGCATCTTGGGTTGCTCCTAATCAGAAAGCATTCTGGCAAGAGAAACTGCCAATATCTAGTGATTTAGTTCAGCAACAACAGGGTACAGTTTTTGATGTTTTTCCGACCTTATGTCAAATACTTAAGATACCTTTTCCTAAAAGCCATATTATAGATGGCTATAATCTTCAAGATCAATTTAAAGGTCAACCAAATGTAAAAAGAAGTGAATTGTTTCTTAATCATTTTCCACATGGCAAGCATCGCTCTAATTATTTTACAAGCTTAGTTAAATCAAATTGGAAAATAATTTACCACTATCAAATTGAGAATCAACCTCGATATGAATTGTTCAATTTGGAAGAAGACCCGTTTGAAACAAACAATTTAGTTAATAAAAACCCAGAACAGTTGAAAATAATGATGAAGATCTTAGCCGGCGAAATGATAAACAAAAAAGCACTCTATCCTGAAAAGGAAGGCAAGCCTATGGAATTAATAGCGCCTTTATAGTATCTACTAAATAAAAGTGAATACTAATAGATTATAATTTTAATTTACAAATATTCAACAAGCGATTTGCTATTTCAGTATATAAATAAGGTTGTTTTTAGTAGAAATATAAATATTTAAGAAATTATATAAGCTAAATAAGCAACGGCTAAGAGATAGTTTACTTATACAAGAAATATTGAATAACTAAAATAGTACCATTCATAAATGGAAATTAGAAAGGCCACAGAAAAAGATATTGATAGAATTCCCTACGAGAACTATGAGTTTACTTTTGTAATCAAATTGATTGAATAGGAATATAGATGTTTTCCATCCGAGTGAAGTCTATTTGTGTCCTGATTACATTTGAGTTAGAAATCCAACAAATTGTTTTTAACTTGAGTTTGACGTAAGTAAATTTACGTTAATCAGGGATATTTTCGCTAATTACCAAAAATATAGGTGGTTTTTGCATATAAAGTCCACCTTATAACTATGTTTTTATAATAAATTTGTACAAATATACTATTGATTATTGAGCATCCAAATCATTCATATTCAAAAGGTATGGGTATCATTATAGTTTCTTTTTATAATCCCTAAAAAAATAAAGTAAATCAAAAAAAACAAAAGCATCATCTAATATGAAATACTTTCAATTATTCTTAGTCTCTCTTTTTTTTATTTCTAGTTCTGCTCAAGAGAATTTATTATGGTACAATAAACCTGCTAGTAATGATGGAAAAGCAAGTTGGCTAAAAGAAAGCCTTAATAGAAGACATAAAGTAAATCCAGATAAAGCCTGGGAGAACTATGCACTACCTATTGGAAATGGTTTTATTGGAGCAATGATATTTGGAGGCATCGAAGAAGAACGAATTCAATTTAATGAGAAAACCGTTTGGGAAGGTGGCCCTCGTGTTAAAGGATATCATCCTTCTGACAAAGAGGGTGGTTGGAAACAATTACCAGCAATAAGGAAATTGGTTTTTGAAAAAAAATACGATGAAGCAGAAGCTCTAGCTTCTAAACATTTTAAAGGAACCTATGAAAATAGTGATCTGGCTAATCCATTTTACGGAAAGTTTCAAACTTTTGGAGAATTTTATTTTAAAACAGGAATCGAAGAAGGCAAAGTAACAGACTACAAGCGGTTTCTTGATATGGAAAAAGGGATGTCTGGTGTAGATTTTAAATATAACGATGCCGTTTTCTCACGACGATATTTTGTTTCTTACCCTGACCAAGTAATGGTGCTGAAGTTTTCAGCAAATAAAGCAGGGCAACAAAACATTGTTTTTTGTATGGATTCTCCGCACAAACACAAAATAACTTATTCAAATGATGAGGTCTTTTTTGAAGGAAACTTAGAACATAATAATATGCCTTTAATAGCTAGAATAAAGGTGAAAGTAAAGGGAGGGAAGATAAAAAGTGTTGGCAATGAAATTCAAATAACTGCAGCAAACGAAGTTATCTTTATATTAAGCTCAGACACAGATTACAAATTGTCCCCTCCTACCTATTTTGGTGAAAATCCAATTAAAAACACAAAAAAAATAATTACAGAAGCTGCTAAAAAACCTTATCAAGAACTGCTTGAAAATCATTTAGCAGATTATCAAGGTTTATACAACAGAGTAAAACTAAATTTAAACGGTGAAAATAAAAGTACTATTGCTACAGATGAAAGGTTAGAAGCCTATGAAAAAAATCCGATAGATAATGGATTAGAGGAATTATATTATAATTATGGAAGATATTTACTTATTAGCTCATCTAGAGAAGGCAGTTTACCGGCAAATCTTCAAGGAATATGGAGCAATGAAATAGCTCCTGCATGGCAAGCAGATTTTCATTTGAACATAAATCTCCAGATGAATTATTGGAACGCAGAACAAGCAAACCTTAGTGAATGTAATATGCCAATGCTTAAATTCATTGAAAACTTAAGTAAAGAAGGTAAAAGTACTGCAAAAGCATATTTTAATTCAGATGGTTGGAACTCTAATATTACAACAAATGCGTATGGTTTTACAGCGCCCAATAGTGGCAAACATATGTTCTGGTCCTATTTCCCGTTGAGTGGAGCTTGGTTAATGCAACACATATGGGATCATTATGAATTTACAATGGACAAAAGTTATCTAAAAGAAATTGGGTATCCCATTTTAAAAGGACAAGCACAATTTTTAACAGATTACTTGGTAGAAGATCCTGAAGATGGTACTTTAGTTTCAAATCCATCTTGGTCTCCTGAACATGGTAAAGTTTCTGTAGGTGCAACAATGGATCACCAAATGGCTAGAGGAGCATTGCGCTTTGCTTCTGAAGCAGCAACTATCTTAGAAGTGGATTCAGATCTAGCAAAAAAATGGGTTAGTATCTCTAAAAAAATTAGCCCAGAACGTATTGGGCAATATGGGCAGTTACAAGAATGGAAAGAAGATAGGGATGATCCTAAAAATCAACATAGGCATGTTTCCCATCTATTTGGAGTTTATCCGGGTAGACAAATAAACCCTACAATAACACCTAAATTAGCAGATGCAGCTATTAAATCACTTGAGTTTAGAGGAGATAAGGCTACGGGATGGAGTATTGGTTGGAAAATAAACTTATGGGCACGATTCTTAAAGGGAAATAGGGCACATAAACTATTAGAAAATATGTTACGATATAGAACCGCAAAGAATTTATTTTGTCTACACCCACCCTTTCAAATTGATGGAAATTTTGGAGCTGCGGCTGGTATTTCCGAAATGTTATTACAATCACAAAATGGAGAAGTTCATCTATTGCCAGCACTTCCTAATATTTGGAATAAAGGATCTGTCAAAGGTCTAAAAACTAGAGGAAATTATATTATTGATATACAATGGGATGAAGGCAAACTATTATCTGCTAAAATTAAATCAAACATTGGGGGTATTTGCAAAATACGCTATAAAGATAAAACAGTAAAAATTAAAATGAATATTGAAGAAGTAGTAACACTAGACGGGAATTTAAATCGAATGCCTCTATAATCTGTCATATAACTGTAAAAACCGGATTTTGAACTTGCAACAAAAAGTGGACAATTAGTTTTAATTATGGGTAATAAACTTCAAAGAAAGGAGTTCAAAATTAAAGCACCGTAAAATTAATTAAATTTGAATTGTATATCCGCAAACACTAATAGTTGGGGCAATAATAATGCAAAGAAAACTTCAAGTATAATAACAAAGTTTAGTATAAAAAAATGAGATTCAGCAGAAAATAAAGTTAGAACCTAATTTTAAAATATAAATAAAGCAGAAAAATCCTATAAATTAGATCCTATCAATGTATAGTGAAAACTTGTTAATATTATGATTTTCAGTTTTTTTATCAATCGATTATCGAGCAAATAATTATCAATAATTCTAAAATAAATATAAAAAGAATGAATCATTTGAGTAAGCTATTCTGCTTTACCATTTTAATAATTTGTGTTTTTAAAGTGAATGCTCAACAGCAAATATTAGAAAAGCCAAACATTATATTTATCCTTGCAGATGATTTAGGCTGGGGTGATGTTGGTTTTAATGGACAAACCAAAATAAAAACACCAAACATAGACAAACTAGCAAAAGAAGGAATAGTTTTTAATAATTTCTATGCAGGAAGCACAGTTTGTGGGCCTTCAAGAGCCTCTTTGCTAACCGGCATGCATACAGGGCATTCTACAGTTCGAGGAAATCCTAGGTGGACAGCATCAGGAAAACCTGTAGACATTAAGGATGAAGATATAACCATTGCAGAAGAATTAAAAAAAGCAGGATATAGAACCGGTATTATTGGCAAATGGGGATTAGCAGAGAACTTAGATAAAGGAAAACCAAATAATCAGGGGTTTGATTATTTCTACGGCTTTAATAAGCATTTGCCAGCACATCATTACTATCCAGATTCAATATGGGAAAACAATAAAAAAGTTATAATTGATGGCAATAATTGGAAGTTAAAAAAGAAACACTATGTTCAAGATTTGTTTACTCAAAAAGCAAAAGAATTTGTTGATAACAATAAAGAAAAACCTTTCTTTCTTTATTTAGCTTATACTACGCCACATTTTGAATTAACAGTGCCTGAGGATTCAAAAAAACAATACTTAAATAAAGAATGGCCATTAAGAGAAATGAAGCCTAGGCATTATTTACACGATAAGAATGGCCATGTTACGTATGCTGCTATGATTTCTAGATTGGATGAACATGTTGGAGAGTTAATGGTGCAATTAAAGCGTTTAAATATCGACAAAAATACGTTGGTTATTTTTACTAGCGATAATGGGCATGAATATGATAATTTAAACAAAGAGTTTTTTAATAGTAATGGACCTTATAGAGGTCGTAAAAGAGACTTATATGAAGGCGGTGTAAAAGTTCCTTTTGTGGCTAAATGGCCTAATATAATAAAACCAAGTAAACAAAGTAATCACATTTCAGCATTTTGGGATGTATTGCCTACACTTTGTGAAATTGCTGATATTAAGCCAACAACAAAAGCTGACGGAATTTCTTTTTTACCTTCTTTAAAAGGATCTAAGTCGAAACAAGATTCTCATGAATATTTATATTGGGAATTTAATGAGTCAAAAGGTCCTATTCAAGCAATTAGATGTGGAAAGTGGAAAGCCTTAAAATATTATAATAAACCAATCGAATTATACAATTTAAAAAAGGATAAAGAGGAGACTAATAATATAGCAATTAAGTACCCTTCAAAAATATCTAAATTCAAAGATTTATTTATAACAGCAAGAACAGATAATCCAGAATTTCCTTTAGTTAAAAAGAGGAGATAACAATTTATTAGGCTCAAAAGTAGTTAAAACGATGTACTGAAGTTCCATTTCTCTATTATATGATAAAAAATAATGAAATTCATAAAAAAAATCAGATTAGAAGTATTTATGTTTATTCTTTATGCCCTCTTGACACTAAGTATTATTTATATTTTTTGAGGATAATCAAAAACATTTTAAAATATATGTTATTATTCATAAATGATAGAATTTCAAAGAATATTAATAAAATCTCTTAACTAACTGTCCTATTTTTTGGACTTACTATATTAGACTGGACATATGGTTGCGAGATTTAGAATAGGCAGAGTTCGAACCTATTTTTTAAACAGTTGATAATCAAAAAGTTAATACGTTATTTGCAAATATAGTCACCGATTAATGCACCTTATTGAGTTTTAAAATTTAATGTGCTTAAAATGAATGTAATAACATTAATTTTAGCTTAGTTTCTTAACCAATTATCCTTTTTTTCTTGCAAGTTCAGATAAGTCCGTTCCAAAATGGCAAATACAGAACTCAGCACATTTTCCTGCATTACGCTGCGCTCCATGTCGTAAAAAGAGCTTCAATAATACGATCTTAAACACAATCCCAAAGTTTTAGCTTTCCGCTTTACTAATTGCTATCGGATCCCGATAATCATGAGGATCTGGAACACGTCGTTCCCAATATAAAACTTTGAGATAGCGTTCGCTTCATAGGAATAATATATTTATCATGGTATCCCACTTCCTATGCTTTTTATACTTCACAAGAGGTTTAGACTGACATCCTAAGCCATCACTGCTATACCTTTTTTTGACAGCAAAATAACAACATTCAGTTTTGTACGACAGCATAACCAGGCTCGTGCCTCGCACTTTTTATATGTCTTAACAAATCTGAATATTGAATAGCACCAAGCAACAAAAAAAGGTAACAGCGGTGGCACTATGGGAAGTAAATCTAAAATAAAACTTATGAAATCTTACAACATCAATAAAAAGGAAGCGCAACAAAAGTTAAAAAAACAACAAAAGGAAAACGCTCCGGATATAATAAGTAAATCCATTTTAAAACCTTTCTGAAGGGTTCAGTTAGGTACATATTAATCTTTAAATTTTTTAATTATGAGTACACTTAAAAACAAAGTACAGTTAATTGGTAACGTTGGAAACGAACCAGAAATCACGAACCTAGACAGCGGTAAGACAATCGCTAAATTTTCAATCGCTACTAACGAGTTTTACAAAAACTCTGATGGTGAGAAACAGCAGAACACGCAATGGCACAATATTGTGGCTTGGGGCAAGATTGCTGGAATCGTAGAAAAATATGTAGGTAAAGGGAAAGAAGTTGCCATAGAAGGTAAATTGACCTCTAGAAGCTATGAGGATAAAGATGGTGTGAAACGCTATATAACCGAAGTGGTAGCTAATGAGATCCTGCTTTTAGGAATGAAAAGTGAAAACAATGCAAGTGAATAGTTGAAAAAATAAAGAGGGTGTTTCATGTTTGAGAGAGACATACACCCTCTTTTTATTATTAACCTCAAATTAAGGAAATAACAATGAAGAACAAAGTTAACGAAATAAAAATTAGCTATAGAGAAAAGCTAAATATGTCAAAAGCCCTGGTCATCAAAAGTTCTGCCGATGCTGCGCAATTGATTTTTAAGCAATGGAATCGAGATACGATTGGTTTTCAAGAGTCTTTTAAAGTGTTACTTCTTAATAATGCTAATAAGATTAAAGGAATATATCAAGTATCAACGGGAAGTATTACAGGAACCATTGTAGATATGCGGATTTTATTTGCCGTTATTATCAAGACTTTATCTGTAGGTGTCATTTTAGTACACAATCATCCTAGTGGTAAATTAAAACCCAGTGAAGCGGATAAACAATTAACAAACAAGATTCAAAACGCTTCAAAATTGTTTGATGTCAATGTGCTGGACCATTTAATCATTACACCCAATGGCGAGTATTACAGTTTTGCTGATAATGACTTATTATAATTTAAGGGTCAATGACCTTAATTTAAATCAATGCTCATGGTCTATTTGAATTATAATAATCTCGATGCTGAAACCCAAAACCGTTTGCTTCAAAACTCGAAGCTGGATGTGGAACAACAATCTGGAAATGATTTAAAAGCTTATGCCAAAGAACATCATTTGGATTATGATACGCTACTAGAAGAAGAAGCGATACGCAACTTGTACAGTTATCAATATGTATTTAATATATAGATAAATGAAGAAAAATTATTTAATATAAATGAGACTTTTGAAAAATTCAAGAGTCTTTTTTTTTGTAAAACTTTAATGGATGCAAAACTAAATCCTAGTTATTTAAAATCTGACGTTTCGTTTTTAAGTTTTTGGTGAAATCATAGGTTTTAATACGAAATCGAAGCATTTGGGACTAACTCACGTTTTAATTCTATCTCTCAAATCCATACCTTTAAATAGGGCGTTGAGACCGAAAAAAGCAACTGATTTTTTATCAGGTGGTTTGGAATTTTGTCACGCTGAAGCGTGACGAAATGGAGAAGCAAGAGGGTAGCGTGCTCACGCACCGCTACATAGTTTATTTACTTCGTAAAGCTACTGTTTATAAGGGATTTAAGCGATTAGGGTAAAAGAGGGACTGTTTGATTTTTATGAAAAATCGCTATCAGCTCAGTAAAATCAATGAATTTTTTATGAAAAAATGGATATAGGATATGAAAATGAAAAATTCGCTGGAATGCGAATTAAAATATCTGTAGCTAGAAAATTTAGAAAGTTTTCTAGAAAACAAGGGATCTCTCAATCAATGGCATTACTTAAAATGATAGATTTTTTTTCAATCAATGGTGTGTCTCCAGGTGATGATTTGGGTGAGACCATATCCAGTTTGAAGCATCAAATGAAAACACGATTTAATGCTCTAATAGCCATCGTCAGAAGTATCGAAAAAGATCAAACCTTACCAACGGTAGCTATGTTGCAATCCTTGTTTGAGCAACAGTTTGAGTCAGAACATGATAACGAATTTCTTGACGACGATTTTGAATTTATAGAGACCAAGTTTGAGAACGTTGAGAGGGGGGAAGCATGTACAGAAGAAACAACCATTCCCAAAATACGATATGATCGGTTGGAGGAAAAAATGGAAGGGCTTAAAGCCGATTTTAGTTATGTGCTAGGTAAAGTAAAAGCAGTCAAACATAGTTTTGGGAAAGATTATTTAAAACTGGAGCTTTCACCTGAAGAAATAGAAAAGTATAAACGTAGTATCAAAAATGTATAAGGATGTATATAGCCATTAGTAAACAACAACAAGGCGAAAATTTTAGCGGCAGTGTACGGGATTTTGTTCAATATCTGGAAAAAGAAAATGGTGAAAAGCATCCAGAGCTTCAGGAATCTTTTTTTGACCAGTACCATGATCACATCAGTTCAGAAGAAGTCATAGCTCAAATAGATTCTAACACGGCCAAACTTAATAAGAAAGACCCCAATTTTTACTCTATGGTAGTTAGTCCCTCTCAAAGCGAATTGAAAGCCATCAATAATGATCCTGAGAAACTGCGGCAATATGTAAGAGCACTTATGAAGGATTATGCGGGGTCTTTCCATAGAAATGAGCAGGTTGAGGTTGATGCTATAAAATACTATGCTAAAATTGAAAAGGAAAGAACGTTTAAAGGTACCGATAAGGAAATTCAGGAGAACCAACCATATGCCACGAAAATATTAAAACTCAAAAAGGACATACGGGCTATTGAAAAAGGGGAATCAACAGGCGATATAAAACGTATTATAAAAGAAATCGACCGTTTGGAAACCGATGCGCCTCATAAGATTGATGGGCAGCGCATTGTTCGGGGTATGAAAAAGGAAGGGATGCAGAATCATGTCCATATTATCCTTAGTCATAAAAATGTAACTAACACGTTCAAGTTATCGCCCTTATCTCAGCATAAAGCGGCTGAGACCATTTTAAATGGAAAAACAATAAAGCAAGGGTTTAATCGGGACCAATTTTATAAGGCGGCAGAACAGACCTTCGATAGGACCTTTGGTTATAAACGAAACTTTGTCGAAACTTATAAGGCAAGAAATGTATTGGATAAGGACCCTAAGCAGTTTTTCGCTATGCTGGCAGGATTGCCGACCACAGAAAAGCAAGCGGCATTTAAAATGTTATTTAAGGCTGGGGTTCATGTGCCAACTATTCCAACTAATAAAGTACAACTAGCCTATAAAGCCCTTATGAAACTCAAAAGAGGTGTGGAAACCGCCATTAGTTCGAGTTCCATAGGCGTTTAAATAAAGTATTATGATAAACTTACAATTACTAATTCCGTCATTGATCTTAGGAGGGCTTATGTCCTATATAGTCAACAAATATGTGCGTCAAGGGGCTTTTATGATATTCATGTGCCTGATTCTGGCTTCGGTTATTATCGGGGTGATTATGGACTTTCAAGCCTTATTAAAAGCCATACTCCTTATGGTTGTACCCTGGCAATTTATAAACCTGGTGTGCTATGCTTATGGCGGGAACAGCGAAGACCAAATCATCCGAAAAGAATATAAAGTGGTGATCAAAACTCGGGGAGCTAATCTCGTTCTGGAAAATATTAGACGCGGCATCTCAGTCATTGCAGCAGCAGGCAGTGGCAAAACGGAAAGTATTATCTACGGCTTGATGAAGCACTTTAAAGATCATAAATTTTGTGGTGTTATCCATGACTATAAGCATTTTGAAATCACCGAAATGGCATATCCCTTATACCTAAATAGTGGAAACAAATTTTATATTGTTTCTTTTGATCCCATTCATTACAGAGTCAACCCCATTGCTCCAAAATATTTGCCTGATGAAGAGAGCGTTTATGAAGTGTCTAGAGTGCTTCTGGAAAATCTAATGGAGACCAAAGAAGCGGATAATAATAGTACCTCACGTTTTTTTAAAGATGCCGTAGAAGGACTTATCAGTGGGCTGATTTGGCGTTTAAGAACAGATTATAAGGACTATTGTACGATACCACACTTAATAGCCCTTTATCAGCAATTGGGGACCAAAGGACTCCTGAAATTTTTAAAGGCTGATTTGACCGCCAGAGCCATGGCAGATGCCTTTATTAGCGGGGTAGGATCCGAACGGCAAACCGCTGGCGTGAAAAGTACCTTAGCGAATGCCTTTAAAAAAATCAGTACTAAAAAAATATTCATGGCCTTGTCCTCCGATGATATTCCACTTGATATCAATAACCCAGAAGACCCTGCTGTTATTTGTGTGGTCAATAACCCCAAAAAGGATGCCTCGTTATCACCAATCATAGCCACCATTTTGCATACCATAACCAAACAAATAAGTGAGCGAAAGCGGTTGCCTTCATTTATGTTATTAGAGGAAGCGCCGACCATCCGGCTTTTGCATATGCACCGCATCCCAGCGACTTTGAGAAGCTATGATATCGCAACGGTGTATGTGATGCAAGATAAAATTCAGAATGATATGCTCTATGGTGAAAAGGCCAGTAGAGCCATACTCAGTAATCTGTCCTATCAGTTCTTTGGGAAAGTTAATGATCCAGATACAGCCAAGTACTATGAGCGTTTTTTCGAAATCGTGAAGAATCCAACCAAAAGTATAAGTAAAGGAACCGGGCTGACCTGGGAAGCCCGAATTACTAAAGGCGAACGAGAAGTGCCTAAACGACGAGCAGAAATCTTTTTTAGATTGAAGCAAGGGGAGTTTATAGTGTTTGCGGATGGCAAGGATAAAAAAGTGCGGTTTAAACGTCCACATATTATTAAGGAACTTCCAGAGCCTCCAAGAGGGTATACCGAGAAGGATTTACAATTAAACTTTAACAGGATCTATAGCGAGGTAAAATCTATGTTTAAATAGTAGGGTTTGGTAAAATTTATCTCTAAAGGATAGGAAGTTGACTGTAAAGGATTAAATAGGATGAACCTGATTAAAAGGACTTGTTTTGTTTGAAGCGCAGCTCAAATCTTTCTAAATTTAAATACTTGAGTTACGAATCATATGGGACATCCTGAACTAACATACATACTATCTGCGAATAAAACGGCTATGGCATTATTTAAAACATCTAAAGAAACCTTGATGCATTCTACTAGCTATGATTTTATGGTGTATAGGTTTTCTCAGTGGGATGAAGTTCTTGAAGAATTAGAAGACTGGGAAGACTATATTGATATTGATGAAGCGACATATCATGCCCTATATAGTAACCTGTGCCTCAAGTTTAGAGGGCTTATTAAATATCTCTAATAGTGTGAGATGACTATGTTGATAGTTTTTTCTACGTTATATGGAAGTAGATCTTAGGGTTAAATAGTGAAGCTATTCATTACTATTTTAGTATCTTTAGAATATGAAATGGC
The DNA here is from genome assembly GCA_947501105.1 of uncultured Flaviramulus sp. Classification (GTDB taxonomy): domain Bacteria; phylum Bacteroidota; class Bacteroidia; order Flavobacteriales; family Flavobacteriaceae; genus Wocania_A. The sequence goes on from CANMUP010000002.1 coordinate 827,639, forward strand.
CCAAAAAATACAAGGATTATTATGAGTACTATGCAGATAGGATACCCTTGCCCAACTTGACAGGTCTTATTTTTATTATCATTTGTCTGGTGGCTTTTGGATTTTATTTTTTACTGAACTAATCCAATTTTTTACTGCATCTTAAAGCATGATGTGGCGACGTAAAAATTTCTGAATATCAACATTATCCTTTTGAGGGATTAAAAACGGTTCCAATTCGTCCTGGTTGGTGATTTGCTCCGAACCTTCAATAAATCCATAACCTAAATACACACCATTTTTTATCAGAATAAACCCGGCTTCATCTAAATGACGCCCTTTTTCTTTTAGAACCACATCTTGAGAAGCTTCTGTAATATAATGTAAAGCTTTCGAAACACGGTTGTTATAGGATGAAACAGCTTCTAAATCTCTACATACGCCATGGCAGGTTTTTATCTTGAAATGGGAACACTGTGAGACCCCTTCCTGTAAATGACAATATTTTGGGCATAATTCAAATTGTGTACATAGCTTCTCTAAAAATTGACGGCAATCTGTAATATTATAAAAGGTTAGTAAGGGATTTGGCGTCAATTTAAGAGCATTATAAGCCAAATGAACAATACCATGTCGGTCTTCATATTTAAAAATAGCATAGGCCTTTGGTTGGCGTTTTGATGCTTGATTATATTCAGGGAAATAATGTTTGATAGCAGCATCTTCCATGAGTAGAGCGATAAGTTCACTGCCCGATAATTCAAAATCAATATCGGCCGTTTCTCTACATAAATTCAGTTCTTTTTCCGTTTTATTATAAAAATGACCTAACACACGCTTTTTTAAATCTTTGGCTTTGCCCACATAAATGACTTTTCCTTTTTTGTTTTTAAAATAATAAATCCCTGGAGCATTAGGAATATTATTGAAGACTGAACTTGGTAAATGTGGCGGAAGCGTCGCTTCTTTGGATGATTTTTTTAAAAAATCACGAAATACCTGTTCTGAATCCTCTTGAGATAATAAAAGTTCAAATAATATAACCGTGGCTTCCGCATCACCACGTGCACGATGTCTTCCTTGAATAGTTATAGAAAGATTGCTGCAAAGCTTTCCTAAACTATAGGATTTGTAACCCGGAAGTAATTTGCGAGAAAGACGCACGGTACATAATTTACGTCTTGTAAAATCAATACCTATGGTTTTGAATTCATTTCGGATGACGTTATAATCAAAATTGACACTGTGGGCTACAAAAATAGTCCCTTCAGTAATGGCTAAAACGGCATCTGCCACTTCTGAAAACGTGGGTGCATCAGCCACCATGGCATCGTCTATGCCTGTTAAGGCTGTAATGTAGGGAGGTATAGGAATTTCTGGATTGACTAAGGACGTAAACTCATCAATAACCTGATTACCATCATACTTGAATATAGATATCTCAGTAATTCTATTCCCTTGACCCGTCGTTTCAACATCTATAATGGTGTACATGTTATGATAGCTTTTGCAAGGCTTTCAACTCCACACCCAAATTATTAAACATACTGATGATGCTACTAATCTTTAATTCTTCTTCATCATATTCTTGGGTATTAATGCTACAAGTAAACTCCCATATTTCAAGAACTTCGTTTATAGGTACGCTATAATCATGATACATTTTGTTATCAGAGATCAAGAGCAAGGAATTATTTAAATCAATGTTATTCATCACCCGTTTATAAACCATCCCATCATTAAGCGTGACAAGCACATAGGTTTTCCCCGTTTTAATATCATTCCGGTCTTCAATAAACTTACCCACCACATAAGAACCACTTTTTATAGGTAACATAGAATCGCCTTTTATGGGAAAAGCACGGTGCTTACCCGTTGGTAAAAAAGGCAGTTTAATTTTATCTAAGTGCTCAATATATTCTGGGTCGTCATATCCATTTAAATACCCAGCTGAGGCTTTTGTTGGAACGACCTCGATGAGGTTTTCATTATCGGAATCTACCAGGATAGGGAATAACACACGCTGATTTCCGATTTCAATAAATGAGGATTCTTTGGACTTGGTCAAGTCCTTTTTAATGAGAATATCTACAGGGATTTTAAAATAATCAGATAGTTTGATGAGCATCTCAATAGTGGGTGCCGACCGGTTTTCTTCATAAGATCCTATTCTTGAACGCGTCACGTCAAGCTCGTCCGCAAGCCCTTCCTGTGATAGTCCTTTGAGCGATCGTAAGTGTTTGATGTTTTTTGCTATAATTTTCATAATACTACAAATATAAGCAATAAATACTTAAAATTGTAGCTAATTTTGTGATATGAAAAAGAGCATATTGCATATGGATTTGGATACCTTTTTTGTGTCCTGTGAGCGACTCATTGATAGTAAACTGCAGAAACGACCGTTGTTGGTTGGTGGTACTGGAGACCGCGGCGTTGTATCCGCATGCAGCTATGAGACCCGTAAGTTTGGAGTGCATTCTGGGATGTCCATGAAGCTAGCCAAACGCTTATGTCCTGAAGCCGTAGTCATTCGTGGAAACGCGTCAACCTATTCAAAATATTCCCATCTGGTGACCGATATTATTAAAGAAAGCGTACCCATTTTTGAAAAAGCAAGTATTGATGAATTTTATGCCGATTTAAGTGGTATGGATAAGTTTTTTGGGAGCTATAAATATGCCTCTGAACTCCGAGCAACCATCATAAAAGAAACAGGACTGCCTATTTCTTTTGGATTGTCCCAAAATAAGATCGTGTCTAAAGTTGCCACTGGTGAGGCAAAACCTAATAACCAGCTGCGGATAGATCATGGGTTTGAAAAATCTTTTTTAGCCCCCTTATCCATTAGGAAGATCCCTTCAGTAGGTGAAAAAACATATAAAATACTTAGGAATCTGGGGATTGATAAAGTTCAGGTCATACAGCAAATGCCTGTGGAAATGATGACCAGTGTTTTAGGTGTTAATGGATTGACCATTTGGAAACGTGCCCAAGGGATTGATAATCCGCCATTAATTCCGTTTCATGAACGAAAATCAATTTCTATAGAACGCACTTTTACTAAAGATACCATTGATATGGTGAAACTGCGCACCACTATTTTTGCTATGGCTGAAAGTTTAGCCTACCAATTGCGTAGTGGTGATAAACTAGCTGCCTGTATTAGTGTAAAGATTAGGTACTCCGATTTTAATACCTATAGCAAGCAACAAAAAATAGCCTATACCAGTGCCGATCATGTGATTATTCCAAAAGTGCTAGACCTCTTTGATAGTCTATATCAACGACGTTTATTAATTCGATTAGTAGGCGTGAAGCTTAGTCATATTGTGAGTGGTAATTATCAGATTAATTTATTTGATGATACCCAAGAGATGCTCAGTTTGTATAAAGCCATGGATACCATTAGAAGTCGGTATGGAGAGCATAGCATTCAAAAAGCATCTGGGATGGGCGCCAAAACTATAGGTGGATCTCATAATCCTTTTAATGGGGAGCCTCCTATAATCTTAGCACATAGAAAGCAATAATGTATTTAAATTGTCACTCTTATTATTCCTTGCGTTATGGTACATTTTCTGAAGTGGACCTATTGCAATTGGCTCAAGAATATGGGGTGAAGACCTTAGCACTTACCGATATTAATAATACATCAGCCTGTTTGAATTTTATCAGAAAATCTAAAGAATTTAATATCAAACCCGTTGTGGGGATCGATTTTAGAAATGGAAATACGCAACAGTTTGTGGGACTCGCCAAAAACAATCAAGGGTTTCAGGAGCTAAACGCTTTTTTATCTGAGCATAGTCATCAACATAAAGCGATACCTGATACAGCGCCTCATTTTAAGCATGCCTATGTGATTTATCCTTTTGAGCGGGTTTTACAACAAGAACGAACAGCATTCAAATCCCATGAATTTATAGGGGTTTCTATTGAAGAACTCCGGAAATTACCCTTTACAACCTATAAGCGGTTTAAGAATAAATTAGTCATTCAGCAACAGGTGACTATCAGGAGTAAGCGTGATTTTAATGCCCATCGATTACTGAGAGCTATAGGTAACAATATCCTCTTAAGTAAGCTTCAAAAAAGTGACGAGTGCAAAGAAACAGATATGATGCTCGATCTGGATGCTCTCAAAAAAGCGTTTGCCGAATACCCGCATATCATTTCAAATACAGAAAAAATATTAGAAGCCTGTCAAATTGATTTCAGCTTCGGAGCAGATCGAAACTCCCAAAACCAAAGCTTGTATTTAGACTCAAAAGAGGCCGATTATCAATTATTAGTCAAGCTCTGCCATTCGAATCTAAACAGTCGCTATGCCAATCCGAACCAAAAGGTAAGGTCACGATTGCAAACCGAATTAAAGACCATCAAAGCCATGGACTTTGTGTCTTACTTTTTAATCAATCATGATATTGTGTCTTATTCCAAACGTATGGGGTATATCCACGTGGGCAGGGGCAGTGGTGCCAACAGTATTGTAGCCTATATTATAGGCATTACCGATGTAGACCCTATTGAATTGGATTTGTATTTTGAACGTTTTATCAATCCTTTTAGAGCCTCCCCACCAGATTTTGATATTGATTTTTCATGGAAGGACCGCGAGGATATTACCCAGTACATATTTAGACGGTTTAAGCATACCGCCTTATTAGCAACCTATAACACCTTTAAATATAAAGGAGTGGTTAGGGAACTCGGTAAAGTGTTCGGATTGCCTAAAGAAGAGATCGATAAATTAAGCTCAGGCCATTTTATCTCGGATGAGTTGGATGAGATGTCAAAACTCGTTTTAAAGTATGGGAAACTCATACAGGGATTTCCGAATCATTTAAGCGTGCATTCCTGTGGTATTTTAATTTTAGACCAGCCCATTCATTATTATTCGGCTACCGATCTACCACCAAAAGGGTTTCCAACGGTACAGTTTGATATGATCATTGCCGAAGACGTCGGCGTGTTTAAGTTTGATATTCTAGGGCAACGGGGGTTGGCGAAAATTAAAGAAGCTATTGAAATTATTGCATACAACCAACCCGAATTACCGCCCATAGATATTAACCAAGTAGAGCGTTTTAAACAAGATCCAAAGATTAATAATTTATTGAAAAGGGGTAAAGCCATTGGTGCTTATTATGTCGAGTCTCCTGCCATGCGCGGTTTGATGCAAAAACTACAAACTCAGGATTATTTGGGTTTGGTAGCTGCAAGTTCCATCATTAGACCTGGGGTGTCGAGCTCCGGCATGAAAAAGGAATTTATTATAAGACAGCGTTTTCCCGAAAAACGACAGGATGCCAACCCCATGCTGCTCAAAATTATGCCTGAGACCTATGGAATTATGGTCTATCAGGAAGATGTGCTTAAAGTAGCCAATCAATTTGCGGGTTTAACCTTAGGTGAAGCCGATGTACTCCGTCGCGGGATGAGTGGTAAGTTCAGATCCCGAACCGAGTTTATAGCCGTAGAAGAAAAGTTTATTGCCAATTGTAAAGCCAAAGGTTATCCAGAAACATTGACTAATGAAGTTTGGAATCAAATTAAAAGTTTTGCGGGTTATGCTTTTGCCAAAGGACATTCCGCATCCTATGCCGTGGAGAGCTACCAGAGTTTGTATCTTAAGTGTTATTTCCCCTTGGAGTTTATGGTGGCGGTCTTAAATAACGGTGGTGGATTTTATAGTGCAGCCCACTATATCCATGAGGCGCGCATGTGTGGTGGAATTATTAATGCACCATGTATTAATACCAGCGATCATGCTAATATTATAAAAGGGAAACATATTTATTTAGGTTTTGGGTATTTAAAAAGCCTAGAGGTCTTAACCATTAAACGCATATTAAGTGAAAGGCAGCTTTATGGCAGCTTTAAATCCTTAGATGATTTTATCGATCGAGTCATCATAAGTATTGAACAGCTTACCATTCTTATTAGAATTGATGCCTTTAGATTTACCCGTCAATCCAAAACAGAATTGTTATGGCAGGCTATTTTTAAGTTACAGGCCACCAAAGTCCGAACCACACAAGCCAAATTGTTTAAACCAAAGCATAAACAGTTTCAGTTACCTAGTTTAAAGACCTCCTTAGTAGAAAACGCATACGATCAATTGGAATTATTGGGGTTTCCACTTTGTAATTACTTCGATTTAATTGATGACCCCTTGCATAAACATATCCTAGCAAAGGACATGAAAAATCATATTAATCAAAAGGTGCTGCTTTATGGGACTTTGGTAAATACCCGTTTTCATAAATCATCTCAAGGGAAACTCATGCGATTTTGCACCTTTACCGATAGGGAAGGGGCTTACTTTGATACGGTGCATTTTACTAAAGTGGTTGATAGATATCCCATTACAGGGATAGGGGTTTATGCCTGTTATGCGAAAGTTACCGAGGAATTTGATTTTTGTAGCTTGGATATTATATGGTCCAAAAAACTGGCTTTTAAACCAGACCCTAGAAGTTTATAGATTTATGTAAAGTAATTATTTAGTAACTTTATAACACAAAAGATTCATTATGTGCTTTCATACCAGTACAACTCATAAAACTAAAAAATTAGAAGCGCATTTTAAAGTGGATTTGGCAAGTGAAAATCTACGCCCCATTTTTGATAAGCCAAACTATCATTTAAACGGTTTTGCACATCCTAATATGCTCGTTATACCACAGGAAAAGAATACCGTTATTGCTCCAGGCGTATGGGGCATCGTGCCATCAAATAAATCTTCAAACGAAATTAAGGACTATTATAAAGAAGCTGTGAAATATGGTGGTGGACTAAATGCCCGATCCGAAAAACTGTTTAATCATTTTATATATCGAGAATCGGTTATGGAGCGCCGCTGTATTATTCCTGTGTCCGGTTTTTTTGAACCACATGAGCATAATAAAAAGAAATATCCGTTTTATATTAAAAACAAAAATGAAGAACCTTTAGCTTTAGCGGGTCTGTATACCGTTATTGATACCTATATCACCTTTACCATTTTAACTAAAGCAGCCTCTCCTTTATTTGAGAAAATACATAATGTAAAAAAGCGACAACCCATTATTTTAAATGATGACCTGACTGAAAATTGGTTGTCTCATGATTTGAATACAGACGATATCAAAGACGTTATCAATACCAACTTTATTGATGATAACTTAGAAACTTATACGGTTAGTAAAGATTTGTTTAGCCCTAAAGTTGATAGTAATGTGGAGTCTATTTTGGATAGCACGATGTATGAGGGCTTACCTACCTATACATAATGTAACTAGGTGCTGAAATGTTCCAGGGTGGAGAATCCCTCTTTCTCCGAAAATACAATGACTCTTAATCTAATATTGGTTTTCTAAAAGGGGTGAAGTTTTTGAAGAATTAGAGGAATAGGAGGACTATATTGATATAGATGAAGCTACGTATCATGAATTGTATGATAATCTTTGTTTGAAATTTTGGGTGCTTACTTTTTTAACCTAAAATGCTACCTTTAATTTATACTTAAATAGTTATTGATTAGAGAGTGATTCTTTAAAAAAAGTATTGATAATCAATTATCTAAGTTTTTGGGGCAAGTGGTTCTAATATGACTTATTATATTATAACACATGTTCATCTATTTTGTCAAAAAAGATTTATATTTTAGGAGCTACTTTAAAGTAAAAGCCAATCAATAAATGACAAGCACAAGCCAAAGAGCAGAATTACAAGCTCAAATATGGAAAATAGCCAATGATGTACGTGGGTCTGTAGATGGATGGGATTTCAAACACTTTGTATTAGGTACACTTTTCTATCGTTTTATTAGCGAGAATTTCATCAATTATATTGAAGCTGGCGATGAGAGTGTAAATTATGCTAACCTGCCAGATGATGTAATTACACCTGAAATAAAAGATGACGCCATAAAAACTAAAGGATATTTTATTTATCCAAGTCAATTGTTTGTTAACATTGCTAAAAATGCTAACGATAACGAAAACCTAAATACCGATTTAGCAGCTATATTTTCAGCTATTGAAAGTTCTGCAAATGGCTATCCATCAGAGCAAGATATAAAAGGGTTATTTGCAGATTTTGATACCACAAGTAACCGACTAGGAAATACCGTTGAAAATAAAAACAGTCGTCTTGCATCAGTTTTAAAAGGTGTTGAAGGCTTAAATTTTGGAAATTTTGAGGATAACCAAATTGATTTGTTTGGTGATGCTTATGAGTTTCTTATCTCTAATTATGCGGCAAATGCAGGTAAGTCTGGTGGTGAATTTTTCACACCTCAAAAGGTTTCTAAGCTTATTGCACAATTGGCAATGCACAAGCAAGAAAAGGTAAATAAAATTTACGACCCAGCTGCAGGTTCAGGTTCTTTACTATTACAAGCTAAAAAACACTTTGATAGCCATATTATAGAAGAAGGTTTTTATGGGCAAGAAATAAACCATACCACCTATAACTTAGCACGTATGAATATGTTCTTACATAATATCAACTACGATAAGTTTCATATAGTATTGGGTAATACGCTTGAGAATCCGCATTTAGGCGATGAAAAACCATTTGATGCTATTGTATCTAATCCACCGTATTCAGTAAAATGGAAAGGGAGTGATGACCCAACATTGATTAACGATGACCGTTTTGCACCTGCAGGTGTATTAGCACCAAAATCTAAAGCAGATTTTGCATTTGTACTACATTCATTAAGTTACTTGTCCAGCAAAGGTAGAGCAGCTTTGGTTTGTTTTCCTGGCGTTTTTTATCGTGGTGGTGCAGAACAAAAAATAAGAAAATATTTAGTAGATAATAATTACGTAGAAACGATTATTGCTTTAGCGCCAAATCTCTTTTTTGGTACTTCTATATCAGTAGATATTCTAGTGCTTTCAAAAAACAAAACTGTTAATACAACTCAATTTATAAATGTAAGTGGTGAAGATTTCTTTAAAAAAGAGGGAAATATTAACATTCTTAAAGATGAACACATTGTCCAAATAATGGAGATGTTTGATAGTAAGGAAGATGTTAAATATATAGCAAAATCAGTAGACAATATTAAAATTGCCGAAAACGATTATAACCTCTCTGTAAGTTCTTATGTTGAACCTAAAGACATGCGTAAGAAAGTAAATATTATAGAGCTTAATAAAGAAGTAGAAGTAACAGTTAAGAAGATAGTTAAACTTCGTGCTGATATTGATAAGATTGTAAACGAAATTGAAGTATGAGTAAGTTAGAGAGTTCGTTGGATGGTATTTATATTGAATGGAAATGTTTAGGTGATGTAGCTGAATTAAAAAGAGGTAAGACAATAACAAAAAAAAACAAAAAGGATGGTGATATTCCTGTAATTAGTGGCGGGCAAAAACCTGCATATTACAATGGAGATTATAACAGAGATGGTGAAACAATTACTATTGCTGGTAGTGGTGCATCCGCAGGTTATGTAATGTATTGGAATCAACCAATCTTCGTCTCTGATGCTTTTTCAGTATTACCCGAACCTTCTGTATTAGAAATAAGGTATATCTATCATTTATTGTTAAACAAACAGTCATGGATATATAAATTACAAAAAGGTGTTGGTGTACCGCATGTATATCCTAAAGATTTAGCTAAACTCGAAATCCCAATCCCATGTCCGGATAATCCAGAAAAATCACTAAAAATCCAAAAGGAAATAGTTCGTATTTTAGATACTTTTACAGAACTTACTAAAGAACTTACTAAAGAACTTACAGCACGTAAAAAACAGTATAATTATTACCGTGAGCAGTTATTAACTTTTGATGAAAAAGAAGTAAAATATTTACCTATGGATGATGATAATGTGGGTGAATTTATTAGAGGTAAACGATTTGTAAAAACCGATATGATTAATGAAGGTGTCCCATGTATACACTATGGTGAAATGTATACCCATTATGGTACATGGGCAGACAAAACCAAATCATTTGTTAGTAAAGATTTAGTAGAAAATAAAAATCTTAGGCTTGCCGAAAAAAATGATGTTATAATCGTGGCTGCTGGAGAAACAATTGAAGATATAGGTCAAGGAACGGCGTGGTTAGGTCAAGAAGGTGTTGTTATTCACGATGCTTGCTTTTATTATAGGAGTACATTGAACCCTAAATATGTAGCTTATTTTACTAAAACAAGGCAATTTCATAACCAAATTAGAAAACATATTCGTACAGGAAAAATTTCTGCAATTAATGCTAAGGGTTTAGGTAAAACCTTAATTCCTATTCCACCTATTGAAGAACAAAAACGTATAGTGAAAATATTAGATAAATTTAATATTCTCACCAATTCTGTAAGTGAAGGTTTGCCTAAAGAAATAGAACTGCGTAAAAAACAATACGAGTATTATAGAAATAAGCTACTAACATTTCCTAAAGATACTGTAGAAGTATAAGTATATGAGTCAGTCATTAACAGAAATAGCACAATCACTAAAAGATAGCCCTAAAAAAGTACAATTAATATATGCTTTTAATGGTACAGGGAAAACACGCTTATCACGTAAATTTAGATTATTAGTAGACCCAAAAGATACAGATGAGGAGCAGGAAGAACAAGAAACGTCAGGTATTAAAGTAATGTATTACAATGCTTTTACAGAAGACCTTTTTTATTGGGATAATGATTTAGATGCAGACACCAATAGAAAATTAATCATACGCCCTAATAACTTTACGGATTTGGCCTTAGGTTTTTTGAAAGACCAAGGATTAGATAATAATATCGTTACCAATTTTCAGCATTTTACCAGCGATTCTTTAACACCTCTTTTTAATGAAGAGTATACTACTCAAGATAACAATGGGAATGATATTGTTGTAAAAGCATATTCGGAAGTAACATTTTCAATAACAAGCGGTGATGACCAAGGTTTGCCAAATATTAAAATTTCAAAAGGAGAAGAAAGTAATTTTATATGGTGTGTATACTATAGTTTAATAGAACAAGTAGTTGAGCTTTTAAATACCCCAGAACTTGAAGATAGAGCAACCAATCAATTCAATGATGTAGAGTATGTGTTTATTGATGACCCAATAAGTTCACTTGATGAAAATCATTTAATCGAATTAGCAGTAAATTTAGCTGAATTGATTAAGAAATCAAATGGAATAAAATTTATAATTTCAACACACAGCCCACTTTTTTACAATGTTTTATATAACGAGCTAGGTCTTAAAAGCAAGAAAAATTCTTGTTTTATGTTAAGCAAAAATGAGGATGGCACGTATGATTTCGATAACAAATATGGGGATTCAAATAAAAGCTTTTCATATCATTTATATCTAAAGGAGACAATTGAAGAAGCAATAGAATCAAATTCTATTGAGAAGTATCATTTTATGTTACTTCGTAATTTATACGAAAAAACGGCTAATTTTTTAGGGTATCCAAAATGGTCAGATTTATTACCAGATGACAAACAAACCTATTATAATAGAGTAATTCAATTTACAAGTCATTCAACGTTATCAAATGAAGTTGTTCCTGAACCAACGGAGCCGGAAAAACAGATTGTGAAGTTTTTACTAGACCATTTAATTGAAAGTAATTATTGGAAAGAAGAAATAGCAGTTGAACCTGCAACAGAGGAAGCCTCAACAATAGAAACAGAAAATGAAACACTATAAAACCATAGCAGAATCAAACAATTTTATTGTTTTAGATAAATACAAAAAGTTTTCAGAACTTAATGAAGCACCTGCGGGATATCAAACAGAGGCAGACTTAGAAAAAGAACTCGTACAGGATTTAATAAATCAAGGCTATGAGTATGTAAAAAGCTTAACCACACCTACCGAAATGTTAGCTAATGTTCGTGTACAATTGCAACAATTGAATGATATGCAATTTACAGACAAAGAATGGGAACGCTTTGTATTAGAGTATTTAGATAAGCCTAGTGATAACTTAGTGGATAAAACAAGAAAGTTACACGATAATTATATCTATGATTTTGTTTTTGATGATGGTCATATTCAAAATATTTATTTAGTAGATAAAAAAAACATAGTACGTAATAAATTACAAGTTATTTCTCAGTTCGAGCAAAAAGGTACAAATGCCAATCGTTATGATGTTACCATATTAGTGAACGGTTTACCTTTAGTACAAGTAGAATTAAAAAAACGTGGTGTAGCTATTCGTGAAGCTTTTAATCAGGTGCATCGCTATACCAAAGAAAGTTTTAATACTTCAAACTCACTTTTTAAATACTTGCAAATATTTGTAATATCTAATGGTACAGATAGTCGTTATTTTGCTAATACAGTAGAGCGTAGTAAAAACAGCTTTGATTTTACCATGAATTGGGCAAAGGCTGATAATTCACTTATAAAAGATATAAAAGACTTTACAACTACATTTTTTGATAAACGAACACTTTTAAACGTATTGCTTACCTATTCTGTTTTTGACGTTAGTAATACGCTATTAGTAATGCGACCGTATCAAATTGCAGCAACAGAAAGAATCTTATGGAAAATAGAAAGTTCATATAACTCTAAAAATTGGGCTACAACAGAAAGCGGAGGTTTTATTTGGCATACAACAGGGTCTGGTAAAACATTAACAAGTTTTAAGGCAGCACGTTTAGCAAAAGACCTAAGCTTTATAGATAAAGTATTTTTTGTGGTAGATAGAAAAGATTTAGATTTTCAAACCATGAAAGAATATCAACGCTTTTCACCAGATAGTGTAAACGGTTCAGATAGTACAGCTGGTTTAAAAAGAAATATAGATAAAACAGATAATAAAATTATTGTTACCACCATTCAGAAGCTGAATAACTTAATAAAAAGTGAAAATGACTTAGATATTTACCAAAAGCAAGTAGTCTTTATTTTTGATGAAGCACACCGTTCGCAATTTGGGGAAGCACAAAAGAACTTAAAGAAGAAGTTTAAAAAATACTATCAGTTTGGCTTTACAGGAACACCTATTTTTCCTGAAAATGCATTAGGTTCAGAAACTACAGCAAGCGTATTCGGTAGAGAACTACATTCTTACGTAATCACAGATGCTATTAGAGATGAAAAAGTACTAAAGTTTAAAGTAGATTATAATGATGTTCGTCCAAAGTTTAAAGGCATTGAGACAGAGCAAGATTTAAAAAAATTGTCAGCAGCAGAAAACAAAAAAGCTTTATTACATCCTGTTCGTATTAACGAAATCTCTCAATATGTTTTACAACATTTCAGACAAAAAACACACCGAACAAAAGGGAGCAATAGCGGTTTTAATGCGATGTTTGCAGTAAGTAGTGTTGATGCAGCAAAATGTTACTACGAGGCGTTAAATAAGCTTCAAATAGATAGAGATAAGCCTTTAAAAATAGCGACTATTTTTTCTTTTGCAGCCAATGAAGAACAGAGTGCAATTGGTGAAATTCTAGATGAAACGTTTGAGCCTACTGCAATGAACAGTAGCGCAAAGGAGTTTTTGTCTAAAGCTATTGATGATTATAATGCTGCCTTTAAGATGAATTATAGTATTGATAGCAAAGGCTTTCAAGATTATTATCGAGACCTTGCAAAACGAGTAAAAAGTAAAGAAGTTGATTTATTGATAGTGGTAGGTATGTTCTTAACTGGTTTTGATGCACCTACCTTAAATACTTTATTTGTAGATAAAAATTTACGTTATCACGGTTTAATGCAAGCTTTTTCACGTACTAATCGTATTTATGATGCTACCAAGACTTTTGGAAATATTATTACGTTTAGAGATTTAGAAAAAGCTACCATAGATGCGATTACTCTTTTTGGTGATAGTAGCACTAAAAATGTAGTATTAGAAAAAAGCTATAAAGAATATTTAGAAGGGTTTACAGATATTGCAACGGGTAAAGCTAGTAGAGGTTATGTAGAAGTGATAAATGAGTTAAATGAAAAATTTCCTAACCCTGATAAAATTGTAACAGAAAAGGATAGAAAAGCATTTGCTAAACTATTTGGAGAGTATTTACGTGTAGAAAACATACTTCAAAATTATGACGAGTTTGTTTATTTAAAAGAACTTCAAAGCATCGATAAAACTGATACAGTTGCAATAGAAGAGTTTAAAGAAGATAATTTTTTGTCAGACGACGATATTGCTAATATGCAAGGTATTGTAGTACCAGCAGAAAGAACAATTCAAGATTATCGCTCTACTTATAATGATATACGTGATTGGTTGCGACGAGAGAAAAAAGGTAATGAAGCTGAAGAATCAGATATTGATTGGGATGATGTTGTATTTGAAGTAGATTTATTAAAATCACAAGAAATAAACTTAGACTATATTCTTGAATTGATTTTTGATAGTCATAAGAAAACTAAAGACAAATCAGAATTAGTAGAAGAAATAAGACGTGTAATACGTGCAAGCATTGGAAATAGAGCAAAAGAAAGTTTGGTAGTAGACTTCATCAATGAAACTGATTTAGATGATATAAAAGAAAAAGCCAATATTATAGATGCTTTCTTTGGATATGCACAAGCCAAACAGAAAAAAGAAGCTTCTGAATTAATTACAAATGAAAATTTAAATGAAGAAGAAGCGAAACGTTACATAACAACATCATTAAAACGTGAATACGCTAGTGAAAACGGTACTGAATTAAATTCAGTTTTACCTAAAATGAGTCCTTTAAACCCTCAGTACTTAACTAAAAAACAAAGTGTTTTTCAGAAGATTTCCTCTTTTGTAGAGAAGTTTAAGGGTGTTGGTGGGCGTTTATAATAGAAATATATTTTATGCACTTATATAATTTAAAATCAAAAGAGTCTATTGCTATCTTAAAGGAGAAACCTTTTAAATTAGAAAAGGAAATACAATCGCTTTTTGAAAGTAATTTAAATGAGTTAATGAATTTACAATTAGTAAAATCAGAGTTCTCAATCAAAAACAAACGTATAGATACGTTAGCTTATGATGCACAATCAAATGCATTTATAATTATCGAATATAAGCGTAGTAAAAATATTAGTGTTGTTGACCAGGGTTTTACCTATTTGAGTTTAATGCTCGAAAACAAAGCAGATTTTATTGTAGAGTATAATGAAACGCTAAAGCAAAATTTACAGCGTACAGATGTAGATTGGAGTCAAACAAGAGTTGTGTTTGTTTCAACAGGCTTTACTGAAAATCAAAAAACTGCAACAAACTTTAAAGATATTGCTATTGAATTGTGGGAAGTAAAACGATATGAAAATAACCTAATTAGTGTTAATCAAATAAAGAAAAGTAAGTCGGCTGAAAGTATAAAACCAATTACATCAAGTAATGAGCAATTAAATAATATCACTAAAGAAATAAAGGTTTATTCAGAAGAAGATCATACATTAAATAAGTCTGATAGTGCTGTAGAGTTGTATGAGACTTTTAGAGACTCTATTTTAAATTTCAAAGAAGACATAGAAATAATACCACGAAAGAAAAGAATTGCGTTTAAAGGTAACCGTATTATTTGCGATATTTTAATTCAAAAAAGCGGTATAAAGCTATGGGTAAACTTAAAAAGTGGTGAACTCGACGATCCTAAAAATTTAATGCGTGACGTTTCTAATATAGGTCACTGGGGAAATGGTGATTATGAACTAGTAATAAAAAATACTGACGATTTAGAATATATTATGAGCTTAATAAAACAAGCAATATAAAAGTCAGTAACAATACCTGTAAAATGTTTGTAGATGTATTGGGAGGTTTATCCATTTTTCATTCTTTCAGAAGCAAATCTCAAATGTATCGAGGGCATATTTAGGACGACAGTTCACATCGCAAAAATCATATATAGACTTGAGTAATAAAACTGTCAATAACCAGATACCATTCTATTAACTAACTATGTTTTACCTCAAAATCAAATAATTCTTTCGGATGTATATCTAGACCTCTAGATAATTCAGCCAAAGTGGTGATTTGAATACTAATCAATCCTTTTTCAATTTTGCTAATTTGGCTGTGGTCTACATCACATAATTGAGCTAGCTCCCTATAACTAAGTCCTTTTCCTTTTCTTATCTTTTTCAAATTAATACCAAATGACTTTAATAATGATTTTTTTGATGCTTCCTCCATTTTGATTAAGATATTGAGGTAATATCCAAGAATTCTAAATAAATTTTGTAGTATCATTATACTACAAATAAAATATTTTCTTATCTTAGCCTCAGAATTATTAAATTTGCGATTCTTCATATAAAATATTTGAAGCATTCGCTTTGAATCTCGCCTTAGAAAACTGGTAATTTTTGCAACGAGATGATAAGTAAGATGCTCACGTCTAAGGGCGTGGGCTCACTTATTGTTGCATGGTATACCAGTACCTCTAGGGCAGTAAGCTGAGTTCCGCGCCTTTTTGTATCTATACATTTTGGTTTATACTCAACAGTTCTTAGCATTGTTTTCATAATTTTTGGAATTGTAAACATGGTTTAAATTTTAATTAGAATGCAAAACATATTTTGTATACCAAAACATAGTGTCTATCTCCAGCTCTTTTACGAGTTAGGAGTTTCTGTGTTAGACATTCTCTTTAAGAAAAAACCTAAAGGCCCGATATAGGCCAATTTTGCTATGGGATGTACGCTACATCTATTCTGGATTTTATTATTTACTCCTTTTTATCCCATAGCCACGACATTCATATTTTAATGGTATCCAGACCAATCACGTTACATAAAGCCTAAAGCTTATATGCTTTCAGATGCCCTTTTGTGCATTCGTTTGAGTTAGTCATTTACACCAAATAGGTGTGTAAAAGAATGACCCCAAGGACTTATGAAGGCTATATCAAATGAATACTAACATAACACAACATTGCCTATGATGAGACACTAAAAAACAAAAAGCCTCCTAACAAACTTTCGAACGGTCAATAGGAGGCTTATACCGATTAAACAAATTAATGTTCAACCTAATTCAAAATTATGAAAAATAATTATATAAGTCAGGGTAGGCGTGTACTATTCTTTACTTTTTGCTTAATACTTTCCCCATTTTTTACCGATGCTTTAAATCCTACTGATGTTTTGCCTACGCATGTGTTAAATCATGCACATGTTCAACAGTCTGAAATTCATGGAACAATTTCGGATGCATCTGGTGTACCATTAGCCGGTGCACATATTATGGTAAAGACCACCAAACAAGGCGTGGTTTCAGATTTCGATGGCTCTTTTACCATTAAAGCCCAATCAAATGATGTGTTAATAGTTTCAGCACTTGGCTTTGTAACAGAGACGATTTCTGTTAACAATCAATCAGAAATCAATATTCAATTAGAAGTAGATTTCACCCAATTAGATGCCGTGACCCTTAATGCTGGCTACTATTCTGTAAAAGAAAAAGAGCGTACTGGTAGTATTGCCAAAATAAGTGCTAAAACCATTGAAAAACAGCCTGTAAATAATCCCTTAGCCGCTATGCAAGGACATTTAACAGGTGTAAACATTGTACAGACTACAGGTGTGCCAGGTGGCGGCTACAACATTGAAATTCGTGGCAAGAATTTTATAAATGGCAATACGGAGCCTTTATATATTGTGGATGGTGTGCCTTTTGGCCCAGAGTCCTTAGGTTCCATAGATGTATCTGGGCAAATAAATGGCGGAAATATAAGTCCGTTAAATGCCATAAACCCCAATAATATTGCAAGTATTGAAGTATTAAAGGATGCCGATGCCACAGCTATTTATGGGTCGCGCGGTGCTAATGGTGTGATACTAATAACAACAAAAAAAGGAAAAGCAGGTAAAACACAATTCAAAGCCAACATGAGCAGTACGCTAGGGCGCGTATCTAACTTTTTAGAACTCATGAATACCGAGCAGTATTTGGAGTTAAGAAGAGAGGGGGTAACAAATGATGGTTTTGGTCCTTTTCTGGACAATCCGGGATTCGATTTTTTCTGGCCTGATATTAAATCTTGGGATAATAACCGTTATACGGACTGGCAAAAGGAGTTAATAGGCGGAACAGCCTATCGGAACAATGTGCAGCTCTCAGTGTCGGGAGGTAGTGCGCAGACGCAGTTTTTAATTAGTGGGGCTTACCAAAAAGAAACAACTGTGTTTCCAGGGGATTCAAACTATAAAAAGGCTTCGGTACACAGTAATATAAATCATCAATCCAGTGATAATCGGTTTAAGGTAAATCTATCTACCATTTATACAGACGAGAAAAACCAATTACCTAGGACAGACTTTACCCTTGCAGCATATACCTTAGAACCCAATGCGCCTGCCTTATATGACGATGAAGGGAATATTAATTGGGAAAACAATACATGGAAGAATCCTTTAGCCGCTTTGGAAGAAGCTTATCAAGTAAAAATTAATACCCTAATTTCTAATGCTAGAATGTCCTATATGGTATTACCAAATCTAGAGTTCAAGACTAGCTTGGGTTATAACACGTATAGCTTGGAATCCTATAGGACATTACCTAGTTCTGCTAGAAATCCACGGTTTGGCTTTACTCCAGAAAATTATTCGTCTATTTCAACCAATAATTCCAAACGCCAATCGTGGATTGTAGAACCTCAATTGAATTGGAATAAAAATTGGAGTAAAGCGAAACTTAATATTTTGTTAGGAACAACATTTCAACAAGAGAATACCCAACAATTAGTTCAAAAAGGAACGGGCTTTCCTAATAATGGATTAATACAAAACCTGTCAGCAGCAAAGACGCTAGAAGTAAGACAAGATGCAGATAGCCAGTACAACTACCAAGCATACTTTGGACGATTTAATTTCAGTTGGAACGATAAATATATTATTAATCTTACTGGACGTAGAGATGGATCGTCTCGTTTTGGTCCAGGGAAACAGTTTGGGAACTTTGGTGCTGTTGGGTTTGCATGGCTTTTTTCTGAAGAGGGTATTTTCAGGGAGAGCTCCATTTTGAGTTTTGGTAAACTTCGAGGTAGTTTCGGTACTACTGGTAGTGATAATATTGGCGATTACAAGTTTTTGGATACCTATAGTGTGACTGGTCTAGACTATAACGGAACTTCTATAATAGCCCCAACAGGAATTTTTAATCCCCTTTTTGGATGGGAAGCAAACCAAAAATTGGAAGCTGCCTTGGCATTGGGGTTTTTTAATGATCGTTTGTTATTAAATACGTCTTGGTATCAAAATCGATCGTCTAATCAGCTCATTGGGATTCCACTCGCTGCAACCACAGGCTTTAATAGTTTAACAGGGAATTTTGATGCTACTGTTGAGAACACTGGTTTTGAAGTGGATTTACAAACCATAAATCTTCAGGGAAAGCATTTTAAATGGACGACAACATTCAATATTACAGTACCAAAGAATAGATTGGTGAAATTTGGCGATCTGGAAAACTCCACATTTGCAAATAGACTTGAAATAGGAAAACCTTTGACTATTGTAAAGCTCTATAATGCATTGGGCGTTGATTCTGAAACTGGAATCTATCAGTTTGAAGATTATAATAATGACGGCGCCATAAGTAGGACAGATGACAGACAGTGGGTGGAGGACTTTGAGCCTAAATTTTATGGCGGTCTTGGGAATGTACTAAGCTATAAAAATGTGTCTTTTGACTTCTTTTTTCAGTTTAAAAAACAAAGCGCATTCAATAATTTAAGATGGAGGGCAACCCCAGGATTTAGAGGTAATGGTCCAGTGAGTTTGCTCGATCGTTGGCAGCAAGAAGGCGATACAAATTTGGTACAACTAGCTTCTGGAGGACTTTCTCCTAGTGTTGGTCCAAGTGACCTAAATCAAAGTGATAGTAATGCAGCCGTATCTGACGCCTCCTTTATTCGTCTTCGTAATATTTCTTTGAATTATAGGATTCCCACCATAAATAACAGCCTTGACATAAACGTATACCTGCAAGGGCAAAACGTGTTGACCATAACAAACTATGATGGCGCTGACCCAGAACAATCTTTTAAAAATGCGCTCCCTCCACTGCAACAGTTTACGCTAGGACTTCAAATAGGATTTTAATTTAAAAACAAACATTATGAAACATAAACAAAGCAGAATATACTTGAAAAAGTTTGTAAGCGACTTTTCTTTATATAGGATTAGAATGATAAAATTACGGTCCCTATTCTTTTTAGTAATTGGAATGACCTCTTGTAGCGATTTTGTAGAAGCGGAACCACCAAAGAACTTATTGATATCAGAAACGGTATTTAATGACCCTGCAACAGTTGAATCTGCCCTTGCCAATATTTACTATAATATGCGGGAACAGGGTATGATATCTGGAAGATTTGGCTTGACCACATTAATGGGAATTTACAGTGATGAACTGGATTATTATGGTTTTGATGTGAATAGTGCCGAATTGTACAATCATAACGTAGTTGCTTTAAATCCAATTATTTTGGGGTGGTGGAGCAATGCATACAATCTGATATATGCAGCTAATGACATTATTGTAGGAGTAGAAAATTCCAATTCATTAAACACTGTTGACAAAGAAAGATTTAAAGGACAGGCTTTATTTGTTCGAGCTTTTATGCATAGTTTATTATCTAATATTTATGGTGATATTCCTTATATCACTTCAACCAATTATTTAGAAAATAATTCAGTAGAGCGTTTACCCGTATCTATTGTGACTGGTAATATTATTTCTGACCTAACAAAATCAGTAACACTATTGGAAAACACCGCTATTATTGGAGAACGGCTAACGCCAAATCTTTCAGCGTCTAAGGCTCTGTTGGCAAGAATGTATTTATACACAGAAAATTGGGAGTTAGCCGAAATGATTTCAAGCGACCTTATCAATAGGCACACTTTGGAGTCAGACATTAATGGTGTATTTCTAAAAGAATCTCCTGAAACCTTGTGGCAGTTGAAACCTGGCGATAGTCCGAGAAATACTCATGAAGCTAATGAACTAATAATTCAAGTGATTCCTGGACAACAGTTCGCATTAAGCAATGTCTTATTAGATGCTTTTGAACCTGGAGATTTACGGTTAAATAACTGGACTGGCAGTACAACAAGCACGGATGGAACAATCACTTTACATTTTGCTGATAAGTTCAAAGCGACCTTTGCTGAAACCGAGTCATTGGAATATTCCATCATTTTCCGGTTGTCAGAACAATATTTGATAAGAGCAGAGGCTAGAGTGAAACTGGGAAATATTTCAGGTGCACAACAGGATTTAAATGCCATCAGAAATCGGGCAGGGTTGACCAATACAACAGCAAATTTAATGAATGATTTACTGAAAGCCATCCATCAAGAACGACGTGTAGAATTATTTGCAGAACAAGGTCACCGTTGGTTTGATTTAAAACGAACAGGTAATGCCAATGACGTTTTAAGCCCTATTAAACCAAATTGGAAGGAAACACATATGTTGCTTCCAATTCCTGAGTCGGAATTAGAGATCAATCCTAATTTATTACCCCAAAATTTAGGGTATTAGGTTGAGTTTTTAAAAACATAAACTATGGTTAAAATGAATTTTAAAATATATACAACAATTCTATTGGTTCAAATAATGTTTCTATTTATATCATGCTCAGATGATAAAATATCGCATAAGGAGAATCAAAGCGTTATTACAGCTATAAATCCTCAGGCAGAAAAGGATTTTAAACAAATTGATTCTTTAAAGTCACATTTTTGTGATTATCCAGAAGAATGTGAACGTTATGAAGCATTTACATTTTTAGAAAAGCGAAGGTTTGAAGAAAGAGTGTCGAAAAATCGAGTACGTTTAGCTCAGAATTTTTTGGAAGCCTATCCTGACGATCCTCGATATTTTGAAGTGCTAAAGTTTTTCTTTCATCTAAATTTTGAACCTCGTTTTTTAGTTGAAAAAATACCAGATAGTTTAGCTGTTTTTCTTTCCAAAAAGACCCAATATGGTACAGATGAATATTTTAAAAAGCTACGATCACTTCCGATAGATAAGGACGCACAAGATGACTGGTTGGATAAGAGCTATGAATTAGCTTCAAAATTTCTACAATCCGAAGCACCTATAGAAAAAAAATTGGAAATAGAGATTGCTGTTTTAGGACGAGATTTTCGTGGGGCACTTGTGCTATATAATAGTCTGAACAAACAGAAAAAAGGTATGGAAACAGTTTTTTGGATGCAATTCGACAAGCATTACTGGGAACCCTTTAGATTGAGAATGATTGACCTTATTGAAAAATATTCTGATTTAGAAATAATGGCTACATATTTGGAGCAACTAATAGCTTTGATTACAAAATTCTCACCACATTTGGCGGAACCATATTGGGAGGGGTTTTTACAAATAACTGATGTAAACCATTCTTTTTCCAATAATAAAGGATTTAGAGCTGTTCATGAAAAGGCCAAGGCAAATTTGAAGGTCCTAAAAAATATTGATGACTCCAAGCCATTGAAAATGACATTTACCACTATTGATGGTACAAAAGTTAATCTAGCTGATATGCGAGGAAAAGTAGTATTGATTGATTTTTGGACCATTAGGTGCGCACCATGTATAAAAGAAATGCCACATGTTCAGACGATGTATGATAAATACCGAAATAAAGGATTTGAAGTCATTGGTTTGGTAGGAGATGATGATACGGCTAAACAACAAGTACTAAAAATTATTAAGAGACAAAACGCTACTTGGCCTCAATATTTAGATAAAGGAGAAGATGCGGTTGTTAGTTATCACTCTTTATATAATATTAAATCATATCCAACGGTATGGCTATTAAACAAGGATGGAATAGTAGTGGATAGAAATGCAAGAGGAGGGCGCCTAGAACCACTCATAAGGAAGTATTTGGAATTGGATAATTAACTTTTTATTTAGTTTTTTATTTGAATTAGTCAAGAAAAGGTGTCTTTATGAAGACACCTTTTCATTTGATTTACAATTCTTTCTTACTGTGATTTTTTTAAAGGAATTGATAGCCCTGTATCTTGAAAAACTTCTTGACCAAGATAGTAACACTGATCTTGAGTGGTATTATTACAATCAACTTGAACGGGTATTGCACCAGTTGGACCTTCAATGTATCCAGTGTTAGAGAAGGAATCAGTTTCAGTAGCAAATGATAAGCTTATTGCTAATAAAATAGCAAAAGCTGGTAAAACGAATTTTAAAATTTTTGTTTTCATAATATTAAATTTAAATAATTAATGACTTCTCTTTTTTATACAGGTTTTTGGTCTTTCCCTGTCACTGCGCAGTATTTTTATTTAGTAAATGTTTCTTGCTTTTTTTTATTAATAATATTCCTAAAAGAGCAAGTGCTATAAATACTATATTGAAGATCAGATGTTCTTTCCAGTTCAGGGCTTGCAAAATGCCTCCACACGAACAGGGTATGTCATTGCTTAAGTTTAGAACTAGCATGATATAGATGGTAAATATTGACATTAATGAAAAACTGGCATACAATGCCGTTAAAGTATATTTAGGAAAAAAGAATAGTATTGAAATTAAAACCTCAATTATTGGTACTCCCCAAGCGATCCATATAGCATATGAAGAAATCATTGGAAATCGTTCCAATCTCAAACAGAATTGTTTAATATCAATAAATTTACTCGTGGCTGTATAAACAAACAGTACAATAAATAGAAAACTGACTATTTTTGGTGTAATTTGATATAGAATTTTTGAACCTGTCATATCTTTTGATTCGATATGGTAAAGTTCCGTAGTAATATTTATTTTTAAGGGATAAGTATTTGACTGTAAAGGATTTAATTAAAAAATGAAGATTTTAGACACTTATTTGTCTCTGTTTAATGATTTTTTGCGTAGGTCGCTTGGTGTATATTCGTAATGCTTTTTAAAGGTTCTGGAAAAGTGTGAGATGCTTTTAAAGCCAGTCATGTGTGCAATGGACTTAATGGATTGATCCGAAAATTGAATCAACATTTTTGATTTTCGCATCCGTTCTGCCATTAGGAAGCGATGGACTGAAGTGCCATATAATTCTTTAAAACCGTACTTTAATTTGAATTCATTAGTTCCTAGCTGAAGCGCAAAGTCTTTTAATGAAGGAAGCTCCTTTTCGAGATTGTTTATGATGATATCATGACCTTTGCGTATTTTTCGTATGTCCTCAAAACTTAATCGGAGTTTTGGTTTTTGTGAATCAATTTCTGCTTCATTTTGTGATGGATTATGATTTTCATGGAATTGAAACACGCTCTGTTTTAGATCATTTTCTAATTTATCTTGACTCGTGGCATGATGAATAACAGTTATAAGCACTTTTCTTTCGTCAATGTTTTCACCTTTAAAGATTGTGAAGTAACACATTTTGGGAACCACCAAACTGCCTTTGGTTTTAAAATTTAATTCTAGGGCGGTGTCATAAAACTCTTTTTGCATTAATGATTTCCAGAGCGTTTGCCATTTCGTTAGAGAGGTTTCGGTTAAAAAATCAGTGAAATGGGCTCCAATGATATCTGTATGCAGTACAGATAGAATATTACAGGTTTGTTGATTGGCCATTTGAATCTGTCCTTTCTCATCAAGAATAACACTCATCTGAATAGTTTCTAGTATGGGATTATTCGAATTTGCATAACCTTGATGTAGCATGGTTTCCTGTATTTCTTCTGCCAGTATATTCAGTGCAATAACAAGCGATTCTAAGCTATCGTTTTTTGTAGAACGTTCTAAGCGATAAAAGAAATTACCCGATGCCATTTCCAATAGCATTTGGTTAATTCGCTGCATTCTTTGTTTTTTACTGTTGCTCACATTCGAGGAATTATGGTTTATGTAGTTATTATCTGAGAGAAATAAAGGTTTTTAAACTACAGCTTTGTATTCATTTAAAAATAGTAATGCCTCTTCAATATGCTCAAAGGACTGTGTTGGGATAGGAGGATTACTGGTACGGATATAAAGTTCAGATAACATTTCGGAAACAGGAGGTTCAACAATAACAGCCACAGCTTTTATTAATGTTGATCCTTCCATAGCCACGTAAGCCCTTGCCGACTTATTAATAATTTTAATACCTCGGATATCGCACAGTACAGGTAAGAACCGTCCTTCATGTAATAACAGCCTGTCTTTGACAACTTGAATAGCAGCATCTAAGTCTATAGTAACACCTTGGTGGTATACGATATGTAAGATGCCATCGTCAAGGAATCTATAGGATGCATAGTCATTTTCAAAATAATTTCGCATGATGGTAGAAAACTGGTTTTTCAATATAAACTTACAAAATTATCAACACAATCATTACCCGTACATCGAATAACATCGATTAACATTGGCTTTTGTTTGTCTAAAGAGGATTAAAAGTTGACTCTAAGGGATTATGGAATGCCGTTATTTCCCAATCTCCTACAAATTCAACTAAATTAAATGACATTTAAATATATAATCAGATGGCAAAAATAAAACATAACAATTTTTTGGACACCGTAAACGAAGTTTTTACGGATGCAAAACAAGAAGGTGTCATGCATTTGTATGCAGAAGGCGACGATTTTTCTGGAAGAACAATCGGTATCAATAACAGGAAATTATTTCATTTTGGAACGACTGGTTACTTAGGATTGGAACAAGATCCTAGATTGAAAGCAGCAGCCATAGAGGCCATTACGAAATACGGTACTCAGTTTCCTTTGTCTAAATCTTATATCTCCAATCCACTCTATAAAGCGTTGGAAGAGAAATTGACCTCGATGTACCAGAATCCTATAATAATTACTAAAAATAGTACTTTGGGACATATGGGCGTGATACCCAATGCGGTTAGTGATCAAGATGCTATCATACTAGACCATCAAGTACATTGGAGTGTACAAAGTGCTGCTAAGGTCTTAAAAAATAGGAGTGTGCCTATAGATATGATTCGCCATAATGATTTAAATATGCTGGAGGATAAGATCAAGTCACTTTCTGATAAGCATAAAAGAATCTGGTACATGGCTGATGGGATCTATTCTATGTATGGCGATTTCGCACCACTTAAGGATTTAAAAACCTTGAGTTTAAAATATCCACAATTACATCTCTATATTGACGATGTACATGGGATGAGTTGGATAGGAAAAAATGGAACAGGTTATGCTCTCAGCCAACTGGGCGCTCTTTCTGAAAATATTTTGTTATTTGGAACACTGAGTAAAACCTTTGGAGCTAGTGGCGCCGTCTTGGTCTGTTCGAATAAGAAAATGTATCATGAAATAAAAACCTTTGGAGGCCCTTTGACATTTTCAGCACAGCTAGAACCGGCTTCGGTTGCCGCTGCCACGGCTTCTGCCAAAATTCACTTAACACCGGAAATCTATGAGATTCAAAATGATTTGAGGGAGCGGGTAGAATACTTTAATGATTTATTGCAAGAGACCGATCTACCACTTATAGATAAAAATAATTCTCCAGTATTTTTTATTGGAACAGGAATGCCAAAAACGGGTTACAATTTTGTTAGCCGACTCATGAAGGAGGGTTTTTATGTAAACCTAGGTATATTTCCAGCAGTACCCGTTAAAAATACAGGTGTACGCATAACGATATCTCGGCACAATGAGAAACAGGAAATCAAGGATTTGGTTGCAGCTATGGTGTATCATTATCCAAAAGCTTTAGAGGATACGCATACTAACATCCATCGGGTTTGCAAAGCATTTAAGTTGGAAGCAAAAACAAAAGAAGAGGATGGCGTGCAGACTGACCTTATTGTTCAAACTGAAGATTCTATTTCAAAAATTGATAAAACCCTTTGGGATGACCATGTTGGTAAACATGGTGTTTATGATTGTGAAGGGCTTAAATTCTTGGAACACGTATTTAGTGATAATGATTTAAAAGAGCATAATTGGACGTTTCAATATCTGATTATTTATGACCATAATCAGACCCCAGTTTTAGCAACTTTTTTTACGATCGGGTTGTGGAAAGATGATATGCTGGCAAAGGTAAATGCTTCTAAGATTATTGAGAAAGAACGAAAAACAAACCCCTATTATTTAACATCCAAAGTGCTCAGTATAGGTTCGCTTTTTACTGAAGGAAATCATTTATACATAGATGCTGCCCATCCGTTGAAACAACAAGCATTGGATATATTTACGAAATCTATGGAAACCATGGAAC
This sequence comes from uncultured Flaviramulus sp., assembly GCA_947501105.1. Lineage (GTDB taxonomy): Bacteria > Bacteroidota > Bacteroidia > Flavobacteriales > Flavobacteriaceae > Wocania_A. Next base: position 854,717 of record CANMUP010000002.1, read on the forward strand.
AACACTTTAAAGCTAAAATGGTAGTGCTTCGAGATTTTTCTGAACAAGACCCTTTACATCCTTATTTTCAGGGTCAGGGTTTTGTAAGAGTACAAATGCCTAATTCGTGTACCATTGATTTAGAAACAGATATCACCATTGAAAATTATGTTGCAAAACTGTCTTCAAGAAATAGGCAACATGTAAGAAAGGAAATTTTGGCGTTTGAGCCATTATTGAAGATCGAGGTATTGCAAAAAGGAAACAACAATCAATTAAAACAAATTCAAGAATTGTATACTAACGTGCATCAAAATAATTTAGGACTGAACACCTTTTCTTTTCCAGGAAAACTATTTGAGAGCATGTCGGAGCATTCAAATTGGGAATTTATTACAGTTAGTTTGTTGGATCATCCTGAAAAATTGATTGGTGTTATGCTTTGTTATAATAATCGAAACGAAACCTATGTCCCTGCGTTTATAGGAATGGACTATGACTATCTTTCTGAGTTTTATACCTATCGCCAATTGTTGTATCAAACCATAAAGCGCGCTATTGATTTGAAATTCCAACATATTGATTTGGGAATGACCGCTTCTTTTGAAAAAAGAAAACTAGGCGCTACAGTTGAAGAAAAGTATGCCTACATACAAACGTCTGACAATTATACCATGGAACTTATGGGTGTTTTAGAATGATGTCCTTTTTAGGGCGACCAAGGTTTGTGTCTGTGTGAAATATCAAAAACATATATTAGAATTTGAAACCAAGTTAGAATCTTTAGAAGATTCCAAAGAGGATATTTTGCACAAGGCTGAACATGGTATTACCCATACTGAAATATGCATTAAAAAACTCCGTAACGAAGTCGTCCAAAAAGGTTTTATTTCTACTCAAGAAGAAATTCATTTCTTTAAACATGTCAAGCCACAAATCTTCAGTAAGCTCATCTACTATGTTAAATTATTTAATATTGAAAGCAAACGCCCTAGAAGCAGCTCAAAATTTCAAGTCAAATACTTAAATCACCAAATAAACAAACTTCAACTCTATTTTAATGATAATTTAGAGTTCTACCACTATTATCGCAGAGGCGCAACAACCTTGGACGAACAATACTTTGTTCGAGGGAAATCAGATTTGCGATCTTCAACAGAATCCTTTCACGCTTTTATAGACGAGCAATTCTCAACTTGTCAAGATAGCACTGTAGCTACTATTATAGCTTTTGATATGCTGATTGTATATCTCAAGCAGGAAATAGAAAAGTTAGAAGCGGATAAGGATACTATAAAAACATTTACTATGAGGGAATCATCTAAACTTTTCTGGACGGGAAGCAAGACGGAATTAATCGAACTAATCTATGCCTTGGACAGCAGCGGAGCCATTAATAGTGGCACTGCTGATATTAAAAAATTAGCATCTGCATTTGAACAACTATTCAATATAGATTTAGGGCATTACTACCATACGTTTATCGAAATTAGGGCACGAAAATGCAGCAAAACAAAGTTTTTAGACAAACTGATTGACTTACTAAAGCGACGTTTTGATGAAGCCGATGGGTAATCCCAACCTGACCCCAAGTTGGGATATTATTTAAGAGCATTGAAATCATATAATTTATAGAGAATTGTGTTTTTATTTTATAAAAGCACTTATTATTTAACAACAAAACCCATCAAATTAAATTCAAGAAAAAGCACCCCACCTTGGGGTTGGGTATAGATGATAACTTAAAATAGTATCTCAGATTTGTAGAACGAAAGTCAAATCCAAACAAAGTAGTCCATAATAAATGGCATTATTGGCGGCTTTGTTTAACTAAAACACATTTTTCTATGTCTGCAACAGTTATCACTACCGAAGATCTACATGAGTTCAAACTGGAACTTTTAGATGAGATCAAAGAATTAATCAACAATCAATCAGGTCGAATGAAAAAGAAATGGTTGAAGTCTCCAGAAGTTAGGAAATTTTTAGGGATTTCTCCAGGAACCCTGCAAAATTTAAGAATCAATGGAACGCTACCTTATACCAGAATTGGTGGTGTATTGTATTATGATTATCAAGAAATCATGCAGGTATTAGAAAAAAACAGAATTAATAAAAAACGTTAATGGGTTTTGGAAGACATCAATTATATCAAACATCTGAATGCAATGTTTGTACATATTTCCAAAGACTCTCGTTTAAATCCAACCCACATTAGCTTGTATATGGCTTTGTTCTACTTATGGAATACCAACTTCTTTAGAGGTGAATTTTACATCAATAGAGACGATGTGATGAAGCTTTCTAAAATTGGTTCAAGAACCACTTATCATCGCTGTATAAAGGAGTTAAACCATTGGAGATACTTTGACTACTTGCCCTCACACAATGCATTTCATGGCAGCAAAATTAGGATGTTCAATTTTTGTACTAGCGGTGGACAAGCTATGGACTCAAGCCAGACCAAAATTTGTACTAGCGATGGACAAGCGCTGGTATCTATAAACAAACCTATACAAACAGTAACAAACCAAAAAAACAATAGCAAATCTGAAATTTTTAAAAATTCAAATTTTCAAGATTTTCAAAATAGAATCAAACAGCATGAGGTAGACCAATATCTGGACAACCTAAAGACCAGTTCTGATAAAAATTATGATGAGCCATTATGAAAAAAATAAGCCCACATATCATTATTGAAGGCAAGACCCAGTATTGCTTAGGAGAATTAAAAGTGAATGAAATTATTTATGATTTTGATATGATGCTAGCGTATCTCAATACCAAAGGCAAATTATTGTTTGGAGAAAAATTTAAAATAATAGAGGCCGATCGAGAGATTATTTTTAAGCTATGTAATTATTTTATCAAGGATGAAGAAAATTGTAAGCATTTTGATATTGATATCAATAAGGGTATTCTATTGTCTGGTCCTGTGGGTTGTGGGAAAACCAGTTTGATGAAACTATTGAGGTATATTGTGCCACATCAAAAACCATATAAAATGATTCCAGCAAGAAACATTGTTTTTGGATTTAATCATTTAGGCTATAAAACTATACAAGATTATGGGAATACCAACTATTTTTGTTTTGATGATTTAGGGGTGGAGCCCATGGGTAGGCACTATGGTAAGGATTGTAATGTGATTGGTGAAATTATATTGTCTCGGTATGATTTGTTTCTAGAGTATCATATTAAAACCCATGCAACCACCAATTTGAATGCTCAGGAATTGGAAGAACGTTATGGAAGTCGTGTGCGTTCTAGAATGCGTCAATTGTTTAACTTAATTGCTTTTGATAAGGGGAGTGAGGATAAACGTAAATAAACGATTGATTAAATGATTGTTATTTCAGTCAAAAATGTTATATTTGTATGAAATAACAATCATTTAGTAATGAACAAGAAGAAACAAATACTATTTCCCAAGCATAAAGATGTTCTTAAACAAATGGGAGAGAATATAAAATTAGCTCGTAAGAGAAGGAAGTTTACCCAGGTGCAAGTGGCGGAAAGAGCTGATATTGTAAGAAGCACATTGTATCTTATAGAAACGGGTAGCCCAAGTGTGACCATGGGGGCTTATTTCAACGTTTTACGTGTATTGGGCTTACAGGATGACTTTTTAAAATTGGCGTCTGATGATGAATTTGGTAGAAAGTTACAAGATTTAGATTTATTATAAAATGGCAAAGGGAAAACTTGACATATTTGTATTTGCACATTGGATAGGAATGGAAGCACCTAAATTTATAGGCACACTATCTGCGCTTTACGCTAAAGGAAAAAAAGCATTTAGTTTTGAGTATGACAAAGATTGGATAAGATCCAAACAGCAAATGCTACTGGATCCAGATATACAATTTTACAGTGGTCCACAATACCCAAACAATAAAGAAAACTTTGGAATATTCTTGGATAGTATGCCAGATACATGGGGCAGAACATTAATGAAACGAAAAGCAGCTCAAGAGGCAATTGAAAAAGGAGAGAGCGCAAAAACACTCTATGAAATTGATTATTTATTAGGGGTATATGACGAAAGTCGTATGGGAGCATTGCGCTTTAAAACGGATATAAATGGGCCATTTTTAGATGATAATAATCAAACACCTACACCACCATGGTCATCCGTTCGAGAGTTACAAGACGCTGCTAAAAATTTTGAAAATGATGAAGGAGATGATAATGTAAAAAAATGGTTAGCAGTACTAATGGCTCCAGGATCTTCTTTGGGAGGAGCCAGACCTAAAGCAAACATCTTGGACCAAAACAAAGACCTTTGGATAGCCAAGTTCCCATCTAAAAATGACACCATAGATAAAGCAGCATGGGAGTTTCTGGCCTACCAATTGGCATTAAAAGCAGGAGTACATATGTCACCTTCAAAGATTGACATAATTACGGGAACTTTTAATACTTTTTTTACCAAACGTTTTGATAGGGAAGAAGGTGAACGTGTTCATTTTGCATCTGCAATGACCATGACTGGAAATACTGAAGATACCATTAGAGATAATCCAGGGAGCTATTTAGAGTTGGCAGAGTTTATTCAGAACCATGGCGCTATGGTTAATGAAAACTTAGAACAATTATGGAGACGGATCGTATTTAATATAGCCGTTTCAAATACAGATGATCACTTACGGAATCATGGATTCATATTAACGAGCAAAGGATGGGTACTATCCCCAGCATATGATTTAAATCCATCTATTGATAAAGATGGATTGGCATTAAATATTGATATGGATAACAATGCTTTAGATTATGATTTAGCAAAAAGTGTGGGCGACTATTTTAGGTTAGATGATGATCAAATGAACAGAATAATAGAAGAAGTGACAACAGTTGTTAAAAAATGGGATGCATTAGCTACAAAATGTGGTATTCCAAAAAGCGAACAGCAAATCATGAGTAAGGCGTTTAATGTTTAAAAGAGGTAAGTAATGTCTTTTAATAATTTAGCAATCATTTTTAGTAAACCAACACACAAACTCCTTTAAAATGGTTTGTAATATGTCCTTAATACTCTTAACAATCTCAAAAAACAACACTTTCATAATTCCATATTTAAATGATTAGTGATACCGATCAAAATAGCTAGTGCCATTGCTTTTATATTTTGGGGTTTTAAAAAATAATAGGCTTCATCCATATTGGTAACAAATCCCATTTCTATGAGTATAGCAGGACAGATATTAATTGTTTCTCGAAGTACCTGAAAATTGGCGAACTTTATACCCCGCTTTTTAAAACCCAATTTTTCATGGCATACTTTTAGAATGGATTGACCTAATCTTTTTGAATAGTTTTTGTGCCCTTTTATAGGTGTTGTGTCGGTGTTATGTAAATAAATATCCATACCTCTAGCGATTTTTATTGAAGCATTACAATGTAAAGACACAAATACATCTGCATTTAAATGTTTAGCCAATCTGCTTCTGTCTGACAAAGAAATTAAAGTGTCTTTATATCGTGTTAGATAAATTTCAAAAGCATTATCTAAAACCATTTTGTTAAGTCCAATAATTTCTTTTGCAATATTCAAAACCACCTCTTTTTCTAGAATGTTATTTATACCTATTGCACCAGAATCTTTTCCACCATGTCCGACATCAATTACAACCACTTTTTTCTGACTAAAAACAAGACACATTTTGAGTAGTAAAATCACAAAACTGACGTTTTTGAACCTTATTTTCCATTTTATTTTCATAATCGAGTCGTTTTTTTACGTCAATTTTCATACGATTTGGTTCGCTTTGTTTTCAATTAAAACCAAAGGAACTCAATTAATATTTTATTCATAATTTATTGATAATCAGTAATTTATATTCAAATATAATGTATTTTTCAGATAACAAAAACTTAAACTTTTTATCATGAAAAAATCATTTTATCTAACCGCCGGATTACTATGTATTTCCAATGCCATTTTTGCACAAATTGGTGGGATTGAAGATTCTGTTAATGATGTTTCTGATACTATCAGAAGCATTTTTCCAATCATTTTAGGCGTCATATTTCTTATCGGTTTTCTTTTTAATGCAGGCCATTTCTTTGGCGAAAATGCCGATTTAAAAAAGGGCATCACTCGTGTACTCGTCTTTGTACTCATCGCAGGCGCAGTAGTAGGCATTTTTACTTATCTAATAAGTATCGTAGTCTAGTCTACTAAGCAACATTAGGTAATAAAGCACTAGTGACTATGAAGAGATATGAAGTCTATAAAAACATTAGAAAGCGTGCAGTGATTATGGGTTTGCCTATAGCATTGTTCGCTCTGATGATGACATCGGTAATTGGTTCCTTGTTATTTATCATTTTCTCTTTTAGTTTTTCGGTTGTTATTGCCGTATTTGTGATCAATGCTTCACTATATATAGCTTTAACTCGCTTTTCTAAAAATCCTGGGATATTACATTTCAAAAAGGTGTTTCCACAAACAATCAGTAACAAAAAAGAAACTCGATTAAATTATGACGAAGATTAACCTATCTGCACATCATCCCATTTTGGATATTCAAGACCATATGATATTTGCCAATAATGGCAATGTGGTACTGTGCTATAAAGCTAATTTTCCTGAAATCTATAGCTTATCAGAACAAGATTTTGAAGATATGCATGGGGTTTGGTTTCAAGCATTTAAGTCATTACCAGTAAGTACTATTATTCATAAACAGGATGTTTATCGGAAAGCTTTATATGATGCCAAGAATATTCCCAATACCAGTTTCTTAGAAAAGGCCACCTATGATTATTTCAATGGAAGAAATTATTTGCAACACAGTTGCTATGTGTTCTTTGTCTTACCGCTAAATAAAATATTAAATGCTTCCAAATTTATGAACCCATTCCGCAAGGTTGAAAAGGGCATTCATAAGAAGTTGGATCACAATGTAAACGAGTTTAGGGCTGCAGTTAGTGATGCTGTTTCTTTTATAAATAATAGTAGAAAAGTAAAACTCATACCACTGAATGAGAATCAAATTGTATGTATTACTGATGCATATTTTAATGGTTTTAATGAGGGTTTTGATACGGATATACAGCTCAAAAAATCAAACATAGGGATTGGCAGACATCATTTCGATGTATTGGCAGTAAATAGTGAACTCTGTTTTGGAGATGTGGTACAAAGCAGTAAAACCAATGATAAATTTACCTCGGATGATTTTGTATTTCATCAAGGTTTTATGGATGGACTGGGATTGAACCTCAATGAAAATCATATCGTCAATCAAATCATCTATTTAGATGATAAACACAAATGGCGCAAACTACTGGATAAGAAAATAGAAGAACTCAATAAAAGTTCCAATTTCGGAACTCAAAATAAAGTCATCCTAAAAAAGATTGAAGCCATTGTTGCTAAAATAAACCAAGATGATTCATCCCGAATCATTCGAGGCCATCTCAATGTTCTTTTTTGGTGCCCAGAAATAGGACAGCTAGATCACATAGCTTCAAAAATCAAAACAGAATTTAAAGAACTCGATATTGTGCCTTACTATCCAAAAGGCGAAGAACGAAAGCATTATTTCTTGAATTCCTATTGTTGTTTTACCTCTAATTTTTCAAATGAAGATTTATACGTTACCGATTTGAAACATGCCTTGTGCTTATATATCAATAACACAAATTACAAATCTGATGAAACCGGTATTATTTTTAATGATCGACAGCATAATATTCCCGTATTAAAAGATGTTTGGGATGAACACAAAAAACGAATCAAAGCCCGGAACTTTGCCATTTTTGCACCAACTGGGGAAGGAAAGTCTTTTTTAGCGAATAATATATTACGCCAGTATTTTGAGCAACAAGTCAGATTGGTTATTATCGACTTAGGAGGCTCATACTCTAAGTTTGCAAAACTGTATCCCAATGACCATGTTATACTTCGTTATGAACAAGGCAAGAGTTTAGGGATCAATCCTTTTTTTATTTCAGATATAGATGATTTAACACCAGAGCGTTTCGAAGACCTCGCTATTTTTCTTTTGGAACTATTGGCAGACCATCAAGTTACCAAGTCCAAAGAAGTGGCCATTAAGAAAGTACTAAGCTATTATTATGCAGCAGCAATAAGGAATCATTCCTTGGAAAATCTGTATGAATTTGTAGATGAAAAAAAAGACACACTTCTTAAAGAGCTAAATATCTCGGAAGAAGATTTTAGTGTTTACAATTTTTTGCACATCCTTTCGGAATATGTAAATGATGGCTTGTACAGTTTTCTTTTTAGTTTAAGTGAAGATCAAACTTATAAGATTGAGGATAAGCGATTGATTGTTTTTGAACTCGATGAAGTCAAGGATAATAAGGAAATCCTGTCCGTGATGTTGAAGCTTATTAAATCAGCTATACAGCGCACCATTTGGCGTAACAAAGCAGAAAGAGGGATTATTCTTTTTGATGAGTTTGCCAAACAACTCAAATTCGAGAATGTATTGGAAAGCGTGGAATTCTATTACCAAGCCATCCGAAAGCAGAATGGAGCCATCGGGATTATTTTGCAATCCATAAACCAACTACCCAACAATTCAACATCTGCAAGTATTCTAGAAAACACTCAGGTTATTTATAGCTTAAACAATGAGAAAGGGTACGAAGAGCTTCAAAAACGATTGAACTTATCGCGCCATGATCTTAATCAATTAAAATCCATTCGAAACAATCTTTCTGGAGAACGAAAATATACAGAGATGTTTATCAAAATTGGCAAGGAAAGCAACATTTTCAGATTGGAAGTGCCTAAAGAAGTTTATGCCGCTTACCTCACAGATGGCAAAGACAGTGAAGCCATAATGACCATTTATGAAGAAACTCAAAATATGGAAACGGCCATTAACACATTTATTAATCCTTAAACCATAACACATTATGAAAAGCACCATTAAAACATTAATTATCGTACTTAGTTTAACTCTTTTATTGCCTGCACGCGCTGCGTGCCAAGGGATGCCCGTTTATGACAATACCAATTTTGTCAGCTTTACAAAATCTTTGATAGAATCAGCAAAACAGACGTCACAGCTATTAAAAACCGTTCAATTTCTTAAAACCCAAAAGGAGAATATAGAAAAAGTCAATAATGTTATCAAACAATTGAAGGCCGTTCGTGAATTGGCTAAGAACAATCAACGGTTGTTCAATATTATTCAAGATGATTTACGAGAAATTTTGAACTCCCCATATATTAAATCTTATGAGGTTAATCGGGTTTCAGAATCCTTTAATGCCATTATTGAAAACTCACTTTATGGTATGGAGTATATCGACCAAATTCTATCTAGTAATACCTTAAAAATGACAGATGCTGAACGTGCAGCGGTTTTAAAGGAAATGGAACTTAAGTCGAAAGAAATGGTCGTGGAAATTGAATCGAAAACAAAACGTTATAAAGAGATTATTGCTTTCCGTGAAATGCAGGATAAGATCAATAATAGAGAAACCAATTACTAATGGCAGGGTACTTTTTAGGTATAGGGTTAGAATATGTTGATGCGGTTTTTACCACCATTAAGAACAGTGATTTTTCACAGTATACCATTACGGGCATGAAAACACTGGCCATTCTATTTTTTCTCATTAATATCTTAAAAAAATACAATGAAGGTGTGGCTAACAATGAAGGTTATACCTGGGGTTTGACACCTTCAGAACTGGCAAAAAATTTCGCCGTAGTCATTTTAGTGATTTTTTCAACACAGGTTTTAGATGTTTTTGATACCATTTTAGTGGCTATTGAGAGTCAATATCGGGACATGGCTCCAGCACTCCTTCCGTTACAGATGCAAGACATTGATTTGGAACAGGATGTGGGTGCCTTGGAAGCCGCCAAAAAAGCATTCGCTTTGTTATACGAAGCTTTAGTAACACCCTTATATGGATTAAAGCTTATTGCTTTTATCATGGGAATATTTCTTTGGCTATTGGATTTGTTTATTTATCCATTGTTTTTGGCAGAACGTTATTTCTTGTTAGGCATCATGCAGGCTTTTTTTCCTTTAGTGATCAGTTTAGCGGTGTTCGAAAAGTTCAGAGCCTTGGCCTATAATTTCTTTAAGCTCTATGCAGGTGTTTATATGTTGGTTCCGGCCTTTTTCCTGGTCAATGTGTTTGTAAATAATCTCTACACGGAAATCAATACTAATTTCTGGGCGGATTTATTTGGAACAAATTGGGGGAGCAATTTTTTTGCACCGCTCTTGCAGTTTGGTTCTATAGGCTTCATTGTCCTTCTCAAATTTAAACTCTATCGCCGTGCCACTTCTTTTGTGTTTAAACTATTTAGTGGAGGATAAGTGCCCAAGGTAAATTGGAAAATTAAAACAGTAAACTAAAAAATGAAAACACCCTATAAAAACATATATAACATATTAAAGCTAAATCGTTTCATTGTATTGGCGGTCATAATTGGCGCAGTGCTTACTTGTATAGTTTCAGTGTTGATAGTTGTAAAACTTTATAAAGAAACAGTAAATAATGCTTTTGTGGTCAATACTGATGGAAATGTGATTCCATTAAAACTGGTTTCACTACAAGAAAATCTAGAGGTAGAAACCTTAGCACATTTGGAGTTGTTCCATAACTACTTCTATAACATTGATGCCAGCAATTATGAAAAGAACTTGGAGAAATCACTTTGGTTAGGCAATAGTTCTGTAGATGCTCTTTACAGACAGAAAAAAGCAGATGGCGTTTACAATCGCTTGTTACAATATTCACTGGTTCAAAAAGTCATTAATATAGAATCCAAAATTGATATACAACATGAACCTTATGAGTTTGTAACCACAACCATTTTTGAAATCAATCGTGGATCGATAACGGATACTTACGAATTGACTACAACTGGAAATTTAATTCATGTGGATAGAAATTTCCCCAATAATACTCACGGGCTTTTGGTTACCAATTTTTTTGAAAAGAAATTGAAACGTATTGAAAATGAAAGTACATAATGGGCATTTAAAAATAAAACAAAATGAAGATAGAAAAAAACAAAAAAGTGTTCGCTTTAGTACTGATTTTTATCATCCTATTTATAGGAGCATATACCATGTTAGTATTAGGAGAAGATGAAGCACCGACCATTGAAAATAATCAAATCCCTGTTCCTGAATTAGAAGATGAACAAAAGGAATATAAGTCGAAATTAGAAGCGTTGGATGACCTTAAAGAAGTTAGGCAAACCAATGCGCCAAGTATTTATGATGAACGTTTGTTGGATTCCACAGGAGTTTATGATCCTGATTTATTGGAGAAGGAAAAGATACGTATTGTAGATAGCATATATAATGAAGGACGGATTAGTTATTCCGATAGAAATTTTAGAACACCAGAGACTATAATTCAACCTAAAGTAGTCGAAAGGGATTCAATCTTAAAGAAAGACATTAAGGAAAAAGAAATAGAATCGAAGGAATTGGCTTTGGAACATCACTTGTTTTTTGCTTCGAATCCTTTGGATAATGTAAAGGTAAATCCTAAAATCACCGATAGTCTTATCTATGCTAGAGTAGATGGAACGCAAACCGTACAAACCAATTATCGATTGCAGATGCGGTTAGTCAAAGCCGCAAAAATTGATAATACCATTTTACCCAAAAATACCGCTATCTATGGGTTTATCAGTTTTAAACCAAACAGAACCATAATAAAAATAGAAAATATTAATCACCAGCCAGTAAAACTAAAAGCCTTTGATTTTCAAGATGGGAGTGAAGGCATATACATTGAGAATAGTTTTCGTGCTGAAGCCAGTCAGGAAGTTCTGGGAGATGTGGTGGATGATATCAATATAGCCGGAGTTCCTCAAGTAACTGGAGTAAAAAAAATATTTCAGCGAAATAACCGAAACGTTAAGGTTACGGTCACAGATAATTACAAACTTATATTAAAAGCCGATAATCAGAAATAATTTAAAACCAAATAAAAATGAAAACATATAGCATCATAATATTTATAATTTTATCAAATTACGTAATTGCACAAAAACCGCTAGATACTATTTATGCTAACGAAAGCAAAAATGTTACGCTGTTTTTTCCAGACCAAATTCGTCAAGGTATAACGGGCTCAGAACATTTTGTATTTACCTATAACCGTGAAAAATTGCAACATTTTGGGTTATTGCAAGCGACTCCAGGAGATGAAAGCAATTTGCTTGCCATTACCAACGACGGCAAAGTGTATGCTTATATCTTGAAGTATGCTGAAGCTCTTAGTAAGCTCAATTATTTCATATCTGATAAAACATGTATTGGAAATGAAAAACCTATAATGATAGTTCCAAAAAAGAAGCCTCTAATAGATACTATAATTGCTAATGAGAATAATCACTATAAAAATTTAGGAGACTATCTTCTTAAATTTAAATATCATACTATCGCTTCCAAACGTAAAAAAGGAATGGTACTACGATTAAAAAACAAATTGTATCATAATTCTGAAGTGTATCTGGTTTTTGAAATTAAAAATAATTCTGGAATCGATTTTGAAATTGATTTTTTGAATGTTTACAGAACTAATGGGAACAAAAAACGTAAGTCATCGTTTCAAAAATTGCAGCTCCACCCAATTTATAAATATAAGTTGCCTTATGGGATTATGCACAGACATGCCTATAAATTTGTTTATGTGATGCCAAAGTTTGTTCTGGGCAATCATGAGAAACTACAAATTGAATTGAAGGAGCTGAAGGGGAGTAGGAGTATGATTTTAAAAACAAGATTATAAATTAGACGATATTATTAATGTCTTTCTTAATTTGAAATTTATTTCGTAAAACTTTCATGTCATCACTCACTTTTCTATCTATTATTTTAGCGTAATGTTGAGTTGTTTTTAGAGATTTATGGCCTAGCATTTTGCTTACAGATTCTATAGGAACACCATTAGTAAGTGTAACTGTAGTAGCAAAAGTATGGCGAGCTAAATGAAATGTTAGGTTTTTATTGATTCCACATAAGTCTGCTATTTCTTTTAAATAGGCATTCATTTTTTGATTGCTTAAAACAGGAAGAACCCGTTCACTATCAATGATATCAACATGTTTGGTGTACTTATTTAGAATAGCTTCTGCAGTTGGGAGAATAGGGATATTACTTCTCGTGTTTGTCTTTTTTCTTTTAGTTTTAATCCAGCGTTCACCATCAATCCCAACGACTATATCATTTTGCGAAAGTTTTTGGACATCGACATACGCTAATCCAGTGAAGCAACTAAATACAAAGATATCCTTAACTAAATCTAAGCGCGGAATATTAAACTCTTTCTTAATCATTTTTTGAACATCTAATTCACTCAAAAAATCACGTTCCACAATTTTCCATTTAGCTTTCCAATGAAAAAACGGATCCTTGCTTATCCAATCATTAGCATAGGCAATTCTTGTAATTTTTTTTAAATTGGTTAAATATTTAGTGATTGTGTTTTGATTTCCTATATCTTTTATTTTTAAATAGTACTCAAATCCATTAATGAACTTTAAATCTATATCCTGAATAAAAATATCATTCACACTGTACTCTTTTTGAATATAGCATTGTAAATGGTTACTGGTTCTAACATAACGCTTATAACAGCCTGAAGAATAACTTTTGCCCACTAACGTTTCAATTTGATTATTATGCTCCGTGAAAATCTGTAAAATTGTTTTTCTTGTATCTTCTTTATTCAGGAACTTATTTTTAATCATTAAAGCCGTAAATGGCTTGTCTTCAATGACAAATGTTTCTTGAATTTTGTAAAGTTTTGAACTGATTGAATTAATATACTTATTAAGCTGATAAGCTTCTTCACTATTCCCGTTTAACTTTCCAGAAATGGAGTTCCACTTGGTTGGATCAATTTTACGATTTATACTTATTTCACAGCGCTTGCCATTAACCGTTATCCTAAGATATATGGAAATTCTCCCATTTTTACTTTTGCCTTTTTTCTTTGGATAAAACAAAATTGAAAATCTATTATTCATAATTGGGTTTATTTATGTTATTAAGTTACAATTTTCTTGCTTAAGTTCAAACTATAAAACATTAAAAATCAAAACATTAACCCCTATTCGGTGAGTCTTTTTAGTTTTAAAAAAGACTCACCGAATAGCGCACCTATTTGATGCTATTAATTGATATCAACTGAAAGTAATTAAAATGAAAAAGCCTGAAAACATTAAGTTTCAGGCTTTTTGAATAATTTTGAAGTGGTTCTAGTGACCGGGCTGGGGCTCGAACCCAGGACCCTCTCCTTAAAAGGGAGATGCTCTACCAACTGAGCTACCAGGTCATTATTTCAATACTACTAACATTATTACTGTTAGCGGGTGCAAATATAAAATGTTTAATTAATAAAACAATACTTTTTTTAAAGAAATTTTTGTTTTTTTGCAGGACTTAATCGTATGTTTTTAATAATCAATTTATAGCGTAAAAATGATCATAGTTTTAATTGGATATATGGCTTCTGGAAAGACATCCTTAGGGAAGAAATTAGCTGAAAAATTAAATTATAATTTTATTGATTTAGATGATTTTATTGAAGATAAAGAAAACCTGTCTGTAAGTGAGGTATTTAAAGTTAAAGGAGAGATTTATTTTAGAAAACAAGAATCTTACTATTTAAAACAATTATTACAATCTGAAAGCAATATAATATTATCAGTTGGAGGAGGTACACCTTGCTATAGCGGTAATATGGATGTTCTGTTAAATGCTAAAAATGTTAAGAGTATATATTTAAAAGCATCTTTACCAACCTTAGTGAATAAATTAATGAAGAAAAAAGCAAAACGCCCATTAATTGCTCATATTGAAACAGAAGAGGAAATGACTGAGTTTATTGGTAAGCATTTATTCGAGCGTGTACAGTTTTATAATCAAGCTCAAATTCATGTAACAATAGATAATAAAACTAAAGATGATGTTCTTGAAGATATTATTTTAGAATTATTCTAAAACCGCTTCAAAATTTTTACCTTCTAGAACTACATTAACATGTTCGTGTAAAGATGTTGATAAAGAAATTCCTTTAAAATCTGCTTTTACAGGATACTTTTTATGATTTCTATTTACTAAAACCGCTGTTTTAAATTGTTTTAAAGGTACGTTTAAAAAGTGTTTTACTCCATAAATTAGTGTAGTACCAGAGTTTAAAACATCATCAATTAAAATCAGAGATTTGTTTTTATAATCATTAGCTGTAATAGACGTTTTAATTTCTGATGAAGGATTCTTTTTGTCTATACTAACTTTACAAAGTACAGGATTAATATCTGATATTTTACTAAGCGCAGTTTTTAATTTTTTTGCAAGAACATAACCATTACTATCAATTCCAGCTAAAATAACCTCAGTCTCATTTACATTACTCTCGTAAATCTGAAATGCAATGCGCCTAATTTTATGATTGATTTCTGTATGATTTAAAATTACATTATTTGTAGCAGTCATATTCGCTGTAAATTAAATTAAAGTTTTAAAATTACTCATTTTCATCAGTAAAATCATCAATATCTCTTCTATCTTTTTTTGTAGGTCTTCCAACGCCTTTTTTTCTGTAGTAATCTTTTGCATATTTTAAAAGCTCTTGAGCTTCAAACTGTTCCTTTGGTGTTATATCTGTTCTATAAAGATCAACCAGTTTTGCGCCAATTCTACTTTCAGGAATATCATTAACCTTTAGTTTATAATTAATTTGATTCTTCCTTAATTCAATAATATCTTGTGCAAATACTTCTCTACTAGGTTTAACAACATCATTATTTACTTTAACCTGACCTTTTTTGCAAGCCGTAGTGGCTATCGTTCGGGTTTTGTAATACCTAATACACCATAAATACTTGTCTATACGCATACAATTATTCTAAAAACTACGTTAATGTTCTTGTGCAAAACTATATTAAAATTGTATCTTGCGCCTCAAAAATAAGCAATAATGAGAAAAGGAAAAGTAGCTTTATTTATTTTATGTTTAGCAGTTGGGTTTTTATCATGTAATAAAGATGATGGAGGAGATAATATTACCCAAATTGAATTAGAAGATAGAACAGAGCAACAAGCTAAAGACAAAGATTCTATAGTTAAATATTTAAATGGGCATTATTATAATGCTAGTGTATTTGTAAATAATCCTGATCCTAGTATTAAAGATTTGATAATTAGCGAACTTCCTGCAGATGGAGTTGTACCAGACCCTACTAATAATAAATTATTAATGGATGCTGTTGATTTAAAAACTGTAGTTTTTTCTGAAACAAATTATGAATTTTATGTGTTAGATTTAAATCCACTTGCTGGTGGAGAATCTCCAAAATTTTCAGATCAAGTTCGTGTAAGTTATGAGGGTTTTACATTAGATAATGAGGTGTTTGATAGTGCTGTAACTCCAGTAGATTTTGATTTAGTATCCTTAGTTCCAGGTTGGAGAAAGGTATTACCATTTTTTAAAGGAGCTGAATCATTTACTAATGAAAATGATGGAACAGTTAATTATATGAACCATGGTGTAGGTGTGATGTTTTTGCCTTCTGGGTTAGCTTATTTTAATAATGCAACAGGAGGAATTCCTTCATATGCATCAATTGCTTTTAAGTTTGATTTATTTCAAACAGCACAAGCAGACCATGATAATGATGGAGTGCCTTCCTATATAGAAGATTTGACTGGTGATGGCGAATTTACTTTTAATACTGATGATGCTGTAGCTGATGATGATACTGATGGTGATAACATTCCTAATTATTTCGATTTAGATGATGATGGTGATGGTGTACCAACACTAGATGAGTTAGAACCTAATACTTACATTGTTGATACAAATCAAGGAGAACAAGAGCCAGTTCTGGCAGCTAAAGAGTTTGAACTTGACAGATCGGAAAATGGTGGAATTATTACTATAAAAACGGTTACAATTAAAGATTCTAATAACGATGGGATTGATGATTATCTTGATGAAAATATAGAAATAAATTATAACGAATAGAGATAACTCTATTTAAAACAAAAAACCTCGCTACTTGCGAGGTTTTTTGTTTTAAAGCTGTTCCATTTTTTTTACAAAATAAGAGATAAACTTAAAATTAACTGATCAGGGCGCGTATCTAATCTACTTGTACCAATGTTGTTGTTCTCTAAAAATTTAGCTTCGTTATTGCTAAACCCTCTTTCGTATCTAACATCAATACCAAGCTTGTTTAGATTAAGACCTATACCAAAGTTTAATCCAACAGATAAATCATTATCTATATCATTTATAGAAACGCCATCAAATTCAGAATCTAAAATATACTGGAATGATGGTCCACCAAAAACACTAATAGGACCTATAACTTTCAACCCAACTAGTAAAGGAGCATCTACTTTTTGCATTTTAAAGCTATCACTAGCGTAATCACTTTTTGTGCTTGTGTAAACTAACTCAGGTTTAAAATAAACCTGTTTTCCAAATTTTGCAAACACACCAAAATGGTAACCAATATTTCTATCAGGATTTTCGGCATTGTTGCTTACAGATTCAAAATAGTTGCCATTGGCATTATAGTTTAAACCTGCTTTAAAACCAAAGCCACTTGCTGATTGGGCAAAAGTGACTGAAGATATTGATACTAAAAAAAGTAAGGTAATAAAAAATGAATTCTTCATAATTGTTCGTTTTTTGTGATTCTGATGTATAATATCAAAAACGTTGCCAAACGTTAATTATTTCTTAAGGAAAGAAGTTTTTAAAATAAAAAAGGTTCTTCTAATTAAATAAAAGAACCTTTTTTATAATAATGTAGAGACTATTTTCTTTTAAGAACAGTTTGCGCTTTTTCAACAATTGATGCGCTATTTAAACCATACTTTTCCATAAGTTGAGCTGGTGTTCCAGATTCTCCAAAAGTATCATTAGTTGCAACAAACTCTTGAGGAGTTGGTTTTTGTTGTGCTAATACTCTAGCCACACTTTCTCCTAAACCACCTAAGAAATTATGTTCCTCGGCAGTTACAATGCAACCCGTTTTTGATACAGAATCTAAAATAGCTTTTTCATCTAAAGGTTTGATAGTATGAATATTTATCACTTCGGCAGAAATTCCCTTTTCATGCAAAACTTTTGATGCTTCTAAAGCTTCCCAAACTAAATGGCCAGTGGCTACTATAGTAACATCGTTACCTTCAGTAAGTTTTATAGCTTTACCAATTTCAAATTTTTGATTTTCTGGAGTAAAAATTGGAACAGCAGGTCTTCCAAAACGTAAATATACCGGCCCGTTGTGTTCAGCAATGGCAATCGTTGCAGCTTTAGTCTGATTGTAATCACAAGTGTTAATTACAGTCATACCTGGAAGCATTTTCATTAACCCAATATCTTCAAGAATTTGGTGTGTAGCACCATCTTCACCTAAAGTTAAACCAGCATGTGATGCACAAATTTTTACATTTTTATCTGAATATGCAATAGACTGACGAATTTGATCGTAAACGCGACCCGTAGAAAAGTTTGCAAAGGTACCTGTAAAAGGTATTTTTCCTCCTATAGTTAAACCAGCAGCAATCCCCATCATGTTTGCTTCCGCGATACCAATTTGAAAAAAGCGCTCTGGGTTTTCTTTAATAAATTGATCCATTTTTAAAGATCCAATTAAATCAGCACAAAGTGCTACAACATTTGGATTGGTTCTACCAAGCTCTGCTAATCCAGCACCAAAACCGCTTCGTGTATCTTTTTTTTCTGTGTATGTGTATGTTTTCATTCTGTGACTTTGAAACTGTAATTAATATTAATTGTTTTTTTGCTTTTGTTTATTCTTATAGCTTCTATTAAAGAAGTATTACCATCATTAACTTTTAAGATTAATCCGTTAGGCAAATTTGAAGCAATACTGCCTTGACTGTTTGTTTTTTGCATCATCAATTCTAAAAATTTTTGAAACAATAAATTATTATTAACTGGTAAGCTTTCATCAAAAGTTGCAAAGATTTTACTTTGAGGTTCAGTGTCAGGATACAAAGCATAATCGTTATACTCTTTATTTAAAATAGTAGTAATTTGATCTGTCTTTTCAGAAATCAAAACGATATCTTCATTTATTGCATCATTATTTTTGATAGGTATAAAAGCATTTAAATTTATTTTAAAAAAAATGACATTGTTATTGTTTTCAAAAGAAAAAATAATATCAGCAGTTTCTGTTTCTAAAATTAAATTAGAATTAGAATCAGCTAATATCGATTCACTATTATTTTTAAATAGTGCTTTTGAGAATTCTTTAGCTAACTCTTTATAATTAGTCCACAAAAATTTTCCTGATTTATCATAACCAATTGATATGGTGTCTTTTGATTGTTTTTTCTTGTTTGCAATTACATAATCAACTATATAATCTAACTCGATAGTTTTTTCTTGAGAGTATGTAAATGAAACAAACAATACTAAAATTAGTAAAAGTGTCTTTTTCATATTAATAATCGCCTAAAGTTTCTGGGTTTTGCGCTAATCCAATTGCTAATTGATCATCGTTAGGAGCTTTACCATGCCATGCATGAGTATGCATCATAAAATCAATACCGTTACCCATCATTGTAGTTAGCAATACACATACAGGTTTTCCTTTTCCAGTTTCAGCTTTTGCTTCAGCCATTCCTTTTAAAACAGCCTCTATATTATTGCCTTCTTCAATTTCAATCACTGTCCAACCAAAGGCTTCAAATTTAGCTTTAATGCTTCCCATTGGTAAAACATCATCTGTGGCACCATCAATTTGCTTTCCGTTTAAATCAACAGTAGCAATTAGGTTGTCAACCTTCTTAGCAGATGCATACATAATGGCTTCCCAGTTCTGTCCTTCTTGCAATTCACCATCACCATGTAAAGAGTATACTAAATGATTATCACCATTTAGTTTTTTTGCTTGTGCTGCGCCTAAAGCAACACTCATACCTTGTCCTAAAGACCCAGAAGCAATGCGAATACCTTCTAATCCTTCATGAGTAGTAGGGTGCCCTTGTAAACGCGAATTAATCAACCTAAATGTATTTAATTCATCTACCGAAAAATAACCTGTTCTTGCTAACACACTATAGTAAACTGGTGAGATGTGTCCGTTAGATAAAAAGAAAAGGTCTTCACCAATGCCATCCATATCAAAATGGTCTTTTCTATCCATAATTTCACTGTAAAGTGCTACAAAAAATTCTGCACATCCTAATGAACCTCCTGGGTGACCAGAATTTACCTTATGTACCATTCGCAAAATATCTCTACGAACTTGTGTTGTTAAATCTTCTAATTGTTGTGTGTTTGGCATGTTTAAATTATTAGTTTTTTGCGCGGTAAAAATAATCTTTTAAATAGCCTTAACAAAATTGAAATGATGCATTTATTAACGAAATATGATGATTTGCTAACAATTGAAAAATTTATTTTAAAATTCATTATAAATAATGTTTTTACTCTTCGAAAATGATATTTTATAAGTATAAATTTTATTAAATGTTTAAGAGCAGAAGCCGTTTTGTTAATTATCTTTGCCGACGACAGATTTTTGATTATGACATTTGAATTAAAAGCTAAAGATTCTCAAAGTAAAGCTAGAGCAGGAAAGATTACAACAGGCCATGGTGTTATTGAAACACCTATTTTTATGCCTGTTGGTACGGTAGCTACGGTAAAAGGAGTACATCAACGCGAGTTGAAAGAAGAAATTAATCCAGATATAATTCTTGGTAATACTTACCATTTGTATTTACGTCCGCAAACTCATATTCTTGAAAAGGCTGGTGGATTGCATAAGTTTATGAATTGGGATAGAAGTATTTTAACCGATTCTGGTGGTTACCAAGTATATTCTTTATCTGCGAATAGAAAAATTAAAGAAGAGGGAGTTAAGTTTAAAAGCCATATTGACGGTAGTTATCATACGTTCACGCCAGAAAATGTAATGGAAATCCAGCGCACTATCGGTGCCGATATTATTATGGCTTTTGACGAATGTACACCATATCCTTGCGATTATAATTATGCAAAAAGATCAATGCACATGACCCACCGTTGGTTAGATCGTTGCATAAATCATTTAGAGAAAACACCTTTAAAATATGATTATAATCAAGCTTTTTTTCCAATTGTTCAAGGTAGTACGTATAAAGATTTGCGAATGCAATCGGCGGAATATATTGCAAATTCAGGAGCAGTAGGTAATGCTATTGGAGGATTATCTGTTGGAGAACCTGCCGAAGAAATGTATGCAA
Organism: uncultured Flaviramulus sp.; assembly: GCA_947501105.1. GTDB lineage: Bacteria > Bacteroidota > Bacteroidia > Flavobacteriales > Flavobacteriaceae > Wocania_A. The sequence continues at coordinate 875,944 of CANMUP010000002.1, forward strand.
TGACAGATGTGGTTTGTAGCATTTTACCAGAAGACAAACCAAGGTATTTAATGGGTGTTGGTACACCAATCAATATTTTAGAAAATATAGCGTTAGGTGTAGACATGTTTGATTGTGTTATGCCTACACGTAATGCAAGAAATGGAATGTTGTTTACTGCTCATGGTACTATGAATATTAAAAATTTAAAATGGGCTGACGATTTTTCTCCTATTGATGAAATGGGAATTACATTTGTAGATACAGAATATAGTAAAGCATATTTGAGACATTTATTTACTGTTAATGAGTTATTAGGAAAGCAAATAGCTACCATTCATAATTTAGGATTTTATTTATGGTTGGTTCGAGAAGCAAGAAAACATATATTAGCAGGAGATTTTAGAATTTGGAAAGATAAAATGGTAAAACAAATGAATAACCGCTTATAGTATAAATGAAGATATTAGATTGGTACATACTGAAGCGCTATTTGTTTACATTTTTTATGTTGCTGCTATTATTTATTCCGATTATGATAACAGTGCATTTAGCTGAAAAAATTGGAAAGATTCTTGAAAACGAAGTGCCTTTTAATGCAGTAATGGTGTATTTATTAGATTTTACAATCTATTTTACGTATTTACTATTTCCCTTATTTTTATTTATATCAGTAATTTGGTTTACCTCAAAGTTGGCGAATAATACTGAGATTATTGCCTTTTTAAGCTCTGGTGTCTCTTTTACTAGGTTTTTAAAACCATATTTAATAGGAGCTTCTGCAATTGCAGTTTTTTCATTGGTTTTGGGCTTGTATTTAACACCAAAAGCCAGCCAAGGCTTTAACGATTTTAAGTATAAATATTTAAATAAAGGAAGAAAAGTTGCAGAAAACACAAATGTTTTTAGGCAGATAAATGATAACGATTTTATTTATGTAAGTAGTTTTAACCTTAAAAATAAAACAGGCAACAATTTTACTTTAGAGCATATTGAAGACAACAAACTTACATATAAAATAAACGCGAGTAGTATAAAGTATGTTGAAAAGGACTCAACTTATCAATTAAGAAATTATGTAAAACGTACGGTTGGCGAATTTGATGATATTATTGAAAGAATGCCAATAAAAGACACATTATTTGCTTTTGACATCGAAGATTTAACTCCAGTTATTTACATAGCAGAAACCTTACCTTATAAAGAGCTAACAGATTTTATTAATAAGGAAGAAAAGCGAGGTTCTTCAAATATTGGTCGTTACCAATTGGTCCTTTATAGAAAATGGAGCTTACCTGTATCTGTATTTATTCTAACCATTATTGCTGTTGCTGTGTCGTCAATAAAAAGACGCGGTGGTATGGGGGTTAATTTAGCTGTGGGTATATGTATAGCAATGGTTTTTGTGTTTTTCGATAAGATTTTTGGTGTTATGGCCGAACAATCAGATTTTTCACCCTTATTAGCTGTATGGTTTCCTAATATCATTTTTGGTATTTTAGCAGCATATCTTTTACGTAATGCCAAACGTTAGGGGTGTTTTTTAAATAATCTATGCAGAATTGCTGAAGCAATTTTATACAATAACAAGGTAAAAAATGCAAGTATAGCCATAGCTAAATAGAGACTTTTTAACAAAGTTAATGGGTAAAAGAGCAAGTCAAAATGGATAGATTATTTAATAATAAACCCAAACTCAAAAATTATCTTCATCTTCATTTTTTAGTTTTTATTGCAGGTTTTACTGCTGTTTTAGGGGAGTTAATTACCATAAGTGCAATTCCGCTAGTTTGGTTTAGAATGATTATGGCTTCCATTTTAATGCTTGTTTATATTCTAATAGCAAAAGTTAAATTAAAAGTTTCACCAAAAGCGATTATAAAATTTTCGTTAGCAGGTATTATTATTGCTTTACATTGGATTACGTTCTTTGGAGCTATTGACGAGTCAAACATTTCAATTACACTAGCTATGTTTTCAACTGGTGCTTTTTTTGCTTCTTTTATTGAACCTATTATATATAAAAGAGCAGTTGTTTGGTACGAAATTCTATTCGGAATAATTGTTATAATTGGAGTTTTTGTAATCACCCAAAGTGAAATTAAATATTTAAATGGTATAATTTTGGGTATAATATCTGCTTTTCTTTCATCTTTATTTGCAGTACTAAACGGCAGTTTTTTAAAGCAACATACAGCTACAGTTATTTCATTCTATGAATTTATTAGTGGAGTGATATTTATATCAATCTATATACTACTATTTAGTAAAGGTTTTTCTGCTGATTTCTTTAACCTAATTCCTTCAGATTTTGGTTACCTTTTTATTTTAGCATCTATTTGTACAGCTTATGCATTTATTGCATCTGTTTATGTAATGAAACTTATTAGCCCATATACAGTAATACTAACCTATAATTTAGAACCTGTTTATGGTATTTTATTGGCGATATTAGTTTTTCCTGAAAAAGAAAAAATGACTCCTGAGTTTTATTATGGAGCAATTATCATAATTGCAACTGTAATGTTGAATGCTGTTTTAAAGAATATTAGATCATTAAAAAGAAAACAGGCAGATTGATTTATTAAGATTTAACTTTATTTCGTTTTGTTTCTAATTTTAAAACAAAATAAAATATGTAATTTTGTAAGCTAACTAAAATGAAACCAAAATTCTTATGGAATACTTAGAATTTGAACTACCAATAAAAGATCTAGAAGATCAGTTACAAAAATGTAAAGTAATTGGAGAAGAAAGTGAAGTTGATGTAACGGAAACTTGCGCACAAATTGAAAAGAAATTAAAAGCTACCCAAAAAGAAATTTATAAAAACATAACGCCTTGGCAACGTGTGCAATTATCGCGTCACCCTAACAGACCGTATACCTTAGATTACATAAATGCTATTTGTGGAGATACGTTTTTAGAGCTCCATGGAGATAGAAGTTTCAAGGATGATAAAGCCATGATTGGTGGTTTAGGTAAAATAGGAAACCAAAGTTTCATGTTTATCGGCCAGCAAAAGGGATACAATACAAAAACGCGTCAATACCGAAATTTTGGTATGGCAAATCCTGAAGGGTATCGTAAAGCATTGCGTTTAATGAAATCAGCTGAAAAATTTGGAATTCCAGTGATTACTCTTTTAGATACACCTGGAGCTTATCCTGGGTTAGAGGCTGAGGAACGCGGGCAAGGTGAAGCTATTGCTAGAAATATTTTGGAAATGACTCGTTTAAAAGTTCCAATTATAACTATTGTTGTTGGAGAAGGAGCATCTGGTGGAGCATTAGGCATTGGAGTAGGTGATAAGGTACTTATGCTAGAAAACACTTGGTACTCAGTAATTTCTCCTGAATCATGTTCTTCTATCCTTTGGCGTAGTTGGGAGCATAAAGAAACTGCAGCAGAGGCATTGAAACTAACTGCATCTGATATGAAAAAATTAAAGATTGTCGATGAAATTATTAAAGAACCACTTGGTGGAGCTCATAGAGATAGAGAAAAAACTTTTGCGGCGGTTAGTACTACAATTTTAAAAACTTTCGAAGCACTTAAAAACTTATCACCAAAAGATTTGGTATCTCAGCGTATGGATAAATATGCGCAGATGGGAGTCTATAAAGGATAAACCTTTAATAACCATAGCATAGTAAAATCTGAAGTTAATAACTTCAGATTTTTTTTATGGTTATTGACAATATTTGTAAGTTATTAACAGTTAAATTGTTAACGATAGGTTAACAATACAAATTCACTTTATCAAACAAAACACAAGCAATTTAATTACTTTCGTAGTCATGAAACAACCTAACCAAATTCAAGGATATAAAGTAGATAAAAGCACTATAATTAGTCTTGAAAAAGGAAAAATACCACCACAAGCACTTGATTTAGAGGAAGTTGTGCTTGGTGCAATGATGATTGATAAGAAGGGTGTTGATGAGGTTATCGATATTTTAAGCTCTGAAGCATTTTACAAAGAGGCGCATCAGCATATTTTTGAAGCTATTTTTCAGTTATTTGAAAACAGCGAACCAGTAGACTTATTAACCGTTTCAACACAGTTAAAGAAAAACTCTAAGCTAGAATTATCTGGAGGCGATTTTTACTTGATTTCATTAACTCAAAAAGTATCATCTTCAGCACATATTGAATTTCATGCCCGTATTATTTTACAAAAATTTATTCAACGTAGTTTAATAAAAATTTCTAGCGAAATTATTGAAGAATCTTACGATGAAACCAAAGATGTTTTCGATTTATTAGATAAAGCCGAAGCTAAATTATACGAAGTTACTCAAGGAAATATTAAAAAATCGAGTGAAACCGCTCAAGATTTAGTAATTCAAGCTAAAAAGAAAATTGAAGAAATTTCTAATAAAGAAGGCCTCAGTGGAATACCAACTGGTTTTAATAAGCTTGATAAATTAACATCGGGCTGGCAACCATCCGATTTAATTATTGTGGCTGCACGTCCAGGTATGGGTAAAACAGCTTTAACATTGTCTATGGCAAGAAATATTGCTGTCGATCAAAATATTCCAGTGGCTTTTTTCTCTTTAGAGATGGCATCAGTTCAGTTAATTACTCGTTTAATTTCTAGTGAAACCGGCTTGTCTTCTGAAAAATTACGTACTGGAAAACTAGAAAAACACGAATGGGAACAGCTAAATGTAAAAGTTAAGGGATTAGAAAAAGCACCGTTATTTATTGACGATACACCATCGCTATCTATTTTCGATTTACGAGCCAAAGCACGACGATTATCATCGCAACATGGTATAAAGCTAATCATGATTGATTACTTGCAGTTGATGACAGGAGGAAGTAGTCATGGTGGAAATCGAGAACAAGAAATATCAATGATTTCTCGAAACCTTAAAGCCTTAGCAAAAGAGTTAAATGTACCAGTAATAGCTTTATCACAATTATCGCGTGCTGTTGAAACTCGTGGAGGCAGCAAACGTCCTTTATTATCTGATTTACGTGAATCTGGAGCGATTGAACAAGATGCAGATATTGTAAGTTTCATTTATCGTCCAGAATATTATAAGATTGATGAATGGGATGATGATGAACGATCACCAACCGAAGGGCAGGCAGAGTTTATTATTGCAAAGCACCGTAATGGTGGTTTAGAAAATATTCGTTTAAAGTTTGTTGGACATTTAGGTAAGTTCGATAATTTAGATGATTTTGATTCGCCTTTCGAGTTTCATTCTAAGATGAATGCAGCTGCAAATGATGATACGTTTAAAGCTGATAATTTTAAAGCTAGTCCAGACCAAGCTTTCGGTAGTTCGTTTAATGAAGATGACGAAAGTGATGTTCCTTTTTAAGAACTAATCTTCTGTTAAATCATTTTTTAAGGAATAATTTTTAAGTATCTTTCGGTATAATAATAGAGTTTATTTCGCCTCATATTGAAAAAGATATTTATCACATTACTATTTATATTCTTAGGGTTTAAAACCTACGCATCTTACATCCTAATTCCTATGGATGCTGAGACTCAAAAAAATCATTTAAAAGCTTATGGCATAACCTATTGGACTCTTGAAAAACAATTAAAGGTTAAATGGTTGCTTAATTATCGTGGTGGCTCATTTTTATTGCCAGATACAGAAGAGATTCAACATGAATGCCAAATACGAGGTGTTTCTTTTGAAGTTATTTCCAATTCAAAAGCTGAAACTATATTAGAAGACATAAGTAGTCCAAGCCAAAATATGGAAGCTGTAGTTTTGGAAAAAGCTCCTAAAATTGCAGTTTATACACCCTACGGAAAGCAGCCTTGGGACGACGCAGTTACTATGGTGCTAAGCTATGCTGAGATTCCTTATGAGACGGTTTATGATGAGGAAGTTTTAAATGATGGGTTATTGCTTTTTGATTGGTTGCATTTGCATCACGAAGATTTTACAGGACAGTTTGGTAAATTTTATGGAGCGTATAGAGCAGCAAATTGGTATATTAAAGAAAAAAAGGATGCAGAAGCATTAGCTACAAAGTTGGGTTATAGTAAAGTTTCTGAAGAAAAACGAGATGTAGCTTTAAAAATTAGAGACTATGTAATTGGAGGAGGTTTTATGTTTGCTATGTGTAGCGCAACGGATAGTTTTGATATAGCCCTATCAGCAGAGGGTATAGATATTTGCGAGCCCATGTTTGATGGAGATGGAAGCACACCTGGTTATCAAAACAAAATAGACTATAACAATACCTTTGCTTTTACAAATTATACTTTAGAAAGGAGCCCAACTATTTATGAGTTTTCTTCTATCGATATGACTAGAAAACGTATGATTCCTAAAACAATAGATTATTTCTCGCTTATGGAATTTTCTGCTAAATGGGATCCAATTCCAACTATGTTATGTCAAAACCATACTGCTTTAGTAAAAGGTTTTATGGGGCAAACAACTTCATTTACTAGAGATGAAATTAAATCTAGTGCATTGGTAATGGGTGAAAATAAATCAAACGGAGAAGCTAAATATATTCATGGAATTAAAGGAAAAGGTTTCTTTACTTTTTATGGTGGCCATGATCCTGAAGATTATCAGCATAGAGTAGGAGACTCAAAAACTGAATTGGATTTGCATCCAACATCACCAGGGTATCGACTTATCTTAAATAATGTATTGTTTCCAGCTGCTAGAAAGAAAAAGCAGAAAACATAATTATCTTACTTATTCATTCTTTTTTTATCAAAAACTAGATATTAAGATCCAAAGTTTAATTTTTGTAACTTACTTGTATCTAATATCTAACTTTTATGGCTTCTAAAAAGAAAATACTTAAGAAAATTCAAATAGTAATAACCAATCATTTTGATACTCCAGAAGATGCTTTTAATTTTTTTGATAAAAGTGGAAATGGAAAACTTTCAAAAAAAGAAATTGTTAAGCTATTAAAAGATGCAGAAATAAATGGTTTTATTCGTGGGATAGTATCTTCCAAACTCATAGAGGGATATGATCAGGATGATGATGGTTATATAAACTGGAAAGAGTTTAAAGTTGCAGTTGATGAGATAAGTAAGGGTTAATTTACTCTACTGCAACCGCTTCAACTTGATATGAATAAATAAATCCATCAGTACCACTACCTGTAGATTTTAAATTTTGATTGATGGTTAAAATGTTTTGAGAAATTTCGAAGCTTCCAAATTCATTTCCTTCAACAGTAAGATAAGTGTTACCATCTATATCAGCAACAGTGTACCCATATGATCCAGAATCTAAACCATCTTCAATAGTATCGTCAGTATTTTTATTATCTACAACTAGTGTTTTGGTAGCATCATCAAAAGCCCATACAACAGTATTAAGGCTAAATTGCTCATCTACGCCAGCAACTCCACCAGTTACACTAATTAAATGCCACAAATATCTTACTTTTTGAGGAGTACCAGAGTTTGAATCATTTGTTGAACAACTTGATAAAACAAAGAAGCAACTTAAAGCTATTATTACAATCTTTTTCATTATTTATTATACTTTGGTTCTATATATAGATGAACAAATTTAAAAAAGGTTGCGTTTATAAATGATAAAATACTTTGATTATTTTTGAATAAAAATAAAAATGACATTTTTTCAAAAAGAAATACACCTAAAACCCTTTTCAAGAGGGTTTCATTTAATCACTAACGAGGTTTTAGATGTAGTTACTGAAATTAATCAAATTAAAATAGGTCAATTACAAGTCTTTATTAAGCACACATCGGCTAGTTTAACCATAAACGAAAATGCCGATTACACAGTGAGAGCCGATTTTGAAAGCCATTTTAATAAAATGGTCCCGGAAAATGCACCACATTATAAGCATACTTATGAGGGACCAGACGATATGCCAGCACATATTAAAACATCTATTTTGGGTGCTTCTGTTCAAATACCAATAACCAATGGAAAGTTAAATTTAGGTATTTGGCAAGGGGTCTATTTATGTGAACATAGAAATAATGGAGGTTCAAGAAAAATAGTTATTACTATATTCGGTAATTAAAATTATGATTTAATGCGTTTTAAAAAATTTCTTGCCTCTCTTCTCCAATCCATAATGTTTTGGACGTTAGCATTTTTTCTTTTCTTTTTTTTGAAATATAATGGACTAGAGAAGGAACTAGAGGTTTATACAGATGAGATATTATATCTTCCAGTTTCAGAGTTTTATCAATATGCAATTTTATTAGGGTTTCTAATAGGTATATTTTATGCTATAATTGAATTTTTATTCGACAAATATCTTAGTAAAAAACTCGTGTTGGGTATAAGCATAATTATTAAATCTCTAATTTATTTTATTCTTATCATAATTGTACTCAGCATATTCTCTGTTTTTATAGAAGAACAAATAGATATTGATTTGTCTAATGATCGTGGTTGGTGGCATACAGATCCATTTTTTTGGAATACCATTATATATTTTATAACATCATCTATTATTTTTTCCTTAATAAAGATTGCAAACGATAAATTTGGACCAGGTGTTTTTTTAAATATGTTATTAGGAAAATATAAAAAACCTAAAGAAGAAGAACGTATTTTAATGTTTGTAGACCTTAAGGATTCAACAAAAATAGCGGAGCATTTAGGGCATGAAGCCTACAGTAAGTTTATTCAGGATTGTTTTAGTGATTTAAATAGTGTTTTAAGAACTTATGAGGCCGATATCTATCAATATGTAGGTGATGAAGCTGTAATTAGCTGGAATACTAAAAAGGGATTCCGCAAAAATAATTGCGTCAATTTATTTTTTGCATTTCTTGATAGGTTAAATAGTAGGCAAAAGTATTATCTTCAAAAATATAATTATACGCCTGAATTTAAAGCAGGCCTGCACTGTGGAAAATTAATGATAGCAGAAGTGGGTACAATTAAAAAGGAGCTAGCTTACCATGGAGATGTTATTAATACAGCATCTAGAATTCAAAGCTTATGTAATATGTATAATTCTGAATTATTAGTATCTCAATCTTTGTTGGAAAGATCTTTAATAGAATTAAAATATAAAGCAGTATTAATAGGAGATACGGAGTTAAGAGGAAGAGAAGAAAAACTTAAAATTTATTCAGTTATTAGATAAAAAATATCTTTAGCTAAAAAAACCGACTCGCAAGAGACGGGTTTTTTAGTTTTAATGAGAACCTACATGGCAACCGCAAGTACCGCGAGTGAAACTTTGTGTTTCTTCATGCCAAGGAAATGCTTGGTTGTATTTGGAGTTTTCCCAATAAAACTTTGAACGTTCTTTAGGTTCGTTTCCAATTTCGTTCATCGTTTCAGTATCATACATACGGCCGTTAATCATAGTGTATATAATACTTTCTGAATTTCTAATATCATCTAACGGGTTTTTATTCATCACGATTAAATCTGCTAACTTTCCTTTTTTAAGAGAGCCAATATCATTAGCAGCTCCAATATAATTTGCTCCATTAATTGTAGCAGCTTTTAAAGCTTCATGATTTGACATTCCACCCTGTTGAAGCAACCATAGTTCCCAATGGGCGCCTAACCCTTGTAATTGCCCATGAGCACCAAGATTTACTTTAACCCCAGCATCACTAAGCGTTTTGCAAGTTTTAGAAACTAGTATATGGCCGTTTTCATATTCTTCATTTGGAATCATAATGCGATGCCTTGAGCGTGAATCAATAATACCTCTTGGTGTGTATTTTAAAAGTTTTTCATTTTCCCAAACATTAGTGTTTTGATACCAGAACATTTCACCATTCATGCCACCGTAATTTACAATCAGGGTAGGTGTATAGCCTACATTACTATTTCCCCAAAGTTCTAAAACATCTTTATAAACTGGAGCAACCGGAATATTATGTTCAACACCAGTATGCCCATCCATTATCATAGTAATGTTATGATAGAATGTCGACCCTCCTTCTGGAACAACAAAAATGCCCTCTTCGCGTGCAGCCTGCAATACTTGTTGTCTTTGTTCACGCCTTGGTTGGTTATAACTTTTAACAGACAATGCTCCAAAAGCTTTAGTCCTTCTAATTGATGAACGAGCATCTTCAATATTATTAATAACAGCTTTAAAATCACCGTCAGCCCCATAAAGAATAAATCCAGTAGAGTAGAGTCTTGGTCCAACAAGAGTTCCATTTTTTTGTAATTCTGAAAGTGCGAACACAGTTTCAGAATGTGCTGAAGGATCATGAGCAGTGGTAACACCATAAGCTAAATTAGCATAAAATTGCCAGTGTTTTTGGGTTGTTAGACCATAACGAAAACCGCCAATATGTGCATGAGCATCTACCATTCCTGGCATGATTGTTTTTCCTGAAACATCATAAATTTTCGCATCTGAAGGAATAGAAACATCGGATGTATTTCCTATAGTTTCTATTACATTGTTATTGATAACAATGGTTCCTCTTTCTATGATTTCATTACCTTCCATTGTAATAATTCTAGCACCTTTTAATACAATTTTACCTTGAGGTTTATCTGTTTTTACTTCTAAGTTGATTTTAGTTCCTTTTTCAACAAGCTTGGTATCTTCTGAAATAGAAGTAGAATAATATTGATTTCCAAGTGTCCAATGTAACAGATTACTGTCTTTTGACCAATGTAAATTAATACCAGCATCTTTTGACAATTTTGTAACAGGAACAAACTTAGTTTTATCAGTTAAATCTATAGTCTTACCAGCTTTGGGCATAGGAGATATGTATACTTTATGTAAATGAACAAAGGCTATCCAATTACCATCAGGACTGGGCACTAGAATATTTCCGTGCTTAGATTTTGCAAGAATACGTTCGTCAAAACCATTTAGATCTACACTCTTTAATTCTTTGGTTATGCTGCCAAAAAATTGCCCTCCTTTTTGGTAAATAACTCTTGTATTGTCTTTATTAAACATTGGGTAATCTCCTTCCTTAGATATACGTTTTGGATTGGATCCGTCAGCATCCATAAAATATAACCCAGTTTTTTTTGTAAAAGTTCTCCCTTGTTCATTGTTTCCTCCTTCTTTTCTGTAAACAATACGACTTCCATTATGTGAATAAGAAGGGTTTCTATAAATACCTTTTTCCGAAGATAATTTTGTTGGCGCTCCTCCATTGGTTGAGATCGAGTATATAGCACCTAAACTTTCATCGTTCCAAGTAACATAAATTATTGTTTTTCCATCAGGTGAGAAGGCAGGTTCAAATTCAAAATCGGTTCCTGAGGTCAAACGCTTCGCTTTTCCATTTGGCATTTTTTGAATATATAAATGCCCCAAGGCATTAAAAGCAATTGATTTACCATCTGGAGAAGTAGTTGCATGGCGAATCACTTTTGCGTCAAATGTATCTGGAGAAACGGGAGTATCAAATTCAATGGCTTTTGCAATTTTAATTATGGCATTAACTTGAAATGGAATGTCTACAACTTTAAGTGAATTGATATTAATCTTATTGATTTTTCCTCCAGACCAAATGATTATATCTTCATTATTTGGCATCCAGTTGAAATTAGTATAAACACCAAAAATCGCCCAAGCTTCTTGTTGGTCTTTATTAAGTTGGTCATAGATTGGCCATTCTTCACCAGTTTCTAAATCATGTATATATAATACGGATTTAGTACGGACACGTTTCACAAAAGCTAGTTTTTTTCCATCCCTAGAAATTTGAGGACGAGCAGCACCTCCTGGACCACCAGTGACTCTATTAGTTTTTCCCGTTTTCATATCATAACGGTTTATAGCATAGATTTGACTGTTAGGGTTTTTATTGTATTGAAAGAAACCACCTGGGTAAACATCTTCGCTATAATATAAATACTTTCCGTCTGGAGACAGAGTAGGTTCATTAACATCTTGTTGGTCGTTTTTCTTTTTTGTAAGCTGAATGCCGCTACCCCCGGTTTTATGATACATCCACATTTCGCCAGCACCAAGAGAACGAGTGGAAGTAAAGTGCTTTCTTGCAATTAAATAATTTCCATCTGGTGTCCAAATGGCATTGTTTAATAATCTAAATTTTTCTTTTGTGATTTGTTTGGCTTCTGAGCCATCACTATTCATAATCCAAATATTATCACCACCACCAGCATCGCTAGTAAAAGATATATATTTTCCATTAGGGCTAAAACGCGGTTGAATTTCAAAAGGAAGCCCTTCTCTTAAAACCTTTGCCTTTCCACCATTAATATCTAGCTTATAAATATCTCCTAGTAAATCAAAAACGATTGATTTTCCATCTGGACTTATATCAAGATTCATCCATGTACCTTCATTGGTGGACAGTTTTAGATCTTTAAAACCCCAATTTCCCTCAGGGTTAGAAACATCCCAAGGCTTTTCTTTTTTTTCTTCTTGAGAAAATGAATATAGAGTGATAAATGAAATAAAGACTGCGATAAATTGAATACGCTTCATATGATTATTTTTATTGAACCCTAAAGTTAGCTATAAAAAAGAAATTATAATCAATAAATCACATTGAAAACCTTTGGTTTGGAAAAAGGTGAAATAAAAAAATCCGACTCTTTCGAATCGGATTTTTATTAAGCGAATAATATGTTTTACAATAGGCGAAACGCCTTATTTTACTTTCTCTATTACAGCTTTAAAAGCTTCAGGATTATTCATAGCCAAATCTGCTAAAACCTTACGGTTTAATTCAATATCATTAGCTTTTAATGCTCCCATAAATTGAGAATAAGATAAACCATGTTCTCTGGCTCCAGCGTTAATACGCGTAATCCATAAAGCACGGAATGTTCTCTTTTTGTTTCTACGGTCTCTATACGAGTATTGCATCGCTTTGTCAACCGCATTTTTTGCTACTGTCCAAACGTTTTTACGACGTCCAAAGTAACCTTTTGCTTGTTTTATTACCTTTTTTCTTCTGGCTCTTTTGGCTACAGAATTTACTGATCTTGGCATAATTTTAATTGTTTTTTTGTAGTAGGCGGACGATAAATCGACTCTTTTAAATGCCTAACTCCAGGGTTTATAAATTTGTTTTAACCGATTAAAACTTTTGTTACTTTAAGCGTAACATGGTTTTAATATTGTCCTCATCTGCTTTATGTACTAAACCATCATGAGTTAATTTAAGCTTACGCTTTTTAGACTTCTTTGTTAAGATATGACTCTTAAAAGCGTGCTTTCTTTTAATTTTCCCAGTACCTGTAAGCTTAAAACGCTTTTTAGCACTAGATTTTGTTTTCATTTTAGGCATTTTTTCTCCTAGTTTTTAATTATTTCGCTTAATTATCTTTAATCCTGAAAATTCAGGAGTGTTTATTTTTTTGGAGCAATAAACATGGTCATACGTTTACCTTCTAAACGAGGCATTTGCTCAACTTTACCATATTCTTCAAGATCTTGTGCCAATCTTAATAATAAGATATGACCTTTCTCTTTAAATATTATTGATCGTCCTTTAAAAAACACAAAAGCTTTTAGTTTTGCACCTTCTTTTAAGAACTTCTCAGCATGTTTCTTTTTAAAATCGTAATCATGATCGTCTGTATTCGGACCAAAACGAATTTCTTTTATGATAACTTTTGTTGCTTTAGATTTTAAAGCTTTATCACGTTTCTTTTGCTCGTAAAGAAACTTTTTATAGTCCATAACCTTACAAACAGGAGGATCTGCATTTGGTGAAATCTCTACAAGATCTAACTCTTGCTCGTTTGCTATTCTCATAGCATCACCTTTGGTGTAAATACCAATTTCTACATTATCTCCAACAAGACGCACTTTTTGTGCAGTAATTTTAGAGTTAATTTTGTGTTTGTCCTCTTGTGAAACCCTTCTAGGTTGCTGTCTTCTTCTAATTGCTATGGCGTTATGTTTTTAAATTAAACTTAATTGTTTTTAAAACGTTTTTAACGTTTTGCTTATTTCTTCTTTTATAATTTCAGAGAAATCTTCAATAGAAATCATTCCCAAATCTTCTCCACCATGCTTACGCACAGTTATTTTTCCTTCTTGCTCTTCTTGCTCCCCTATAATAATCATATATGGGTGTTTTTGCATTTCAGCTTCACGAATTTTCTTCCCTATAGTCTCATTTCTATGGTCTACGAGGGCGCGAATTTCGTTATTTTCTAGCAAATTTAAAACTTTTTCAGAGTATTTTTCATATTTCTCGCTTAATGATAAAATAATTGTCTGAATTGGCATAAGCCAAAGCGGAAAATTACCACCAGTATGCTCCAGCAATAAAGCAACAAAACGTTCCATACTTCCGAAAGGAGCACGGTGTATCATAATTGGTCTATGTAGCTCATTATCACTACCCTTATAAGTTAATTCGAAACGCTCAGGTAAGTTGTAATCAACTTGTATTGTACCTAATTGCCAACGTCTTCCCAAAGCATCCTTCACCATAAAATCTAACTTAGGACCATAAAATGCAGCTTCACCAGTTTCAATCACATAATCCAAACCTTTATCATTAGCGGCATTAATTATTGCTTGTTCTGCTTTTTCCCAATTTTCAACATCACCAATATATTTGTCTGGATTTTCTGGATCCCTTACAGAAACTTGTGCTGTAAAATTTTCAAACCCTAAAGAACCAAATACATAAAGAACTAAATCTATAACATCTTTAAACTCTTTGTCTAATTGATCAGGTGTGCAAAATAAATGCGCATCATCTTGAGTAAAACCTCTTACACGAGTTAACCCATGTAATTCACCACTTTGTTCGTACCTATAAACGGTACCAAATTCAGCAAAACGTTTTGGTAAATCTTTGTAGCTCCATTGCGAACTTTTATAAATTTCGCAGTGATGCGGGCAGTTCATAGGTTTTAATAAAAACTCTTCATCTTCTTTTGGAGTGTGAATCGGTTGGAAACTATCTTCACCATATTTAGCATAGTGCCCAGAAGTTACATATAACTCTTTCTGACCAATATGTGGTGTCACCACCATTTCGTATCCAGCTTTTTTCTGAGCAGCTTTTAAAAAGTTTTCCAAACGCTCACGCAACGCTGCGCCTTTAGGTAACCATAAAGGTAAACCTTGCCCAACTTTTTGTGAAAACGTAAAAAGCTCTAACTCTTTTCCTAATTTTCTATGGTCTCGTTTTTTAGCTTCTTCAAGCATTTCTAGGTATTCAGTAAGTTCCTTTTGCTTAGGGAACGAAATACCATAAACACGAGTTAATTGCTGTTTGTTTTCATCTCCACGCCAGTATGCTCCTGCAACACTTAAAACTTTAACCGCTTTTATAATACTAGTATTTGGTATATGCCCACCACGGCATAAATCTGTAAACGTAGAGTGGTCACAAAAAGTAATTGTACCATCTTCAAGGTTTTCTATTAACTCAGTTTTAAACTCATTGCCCTTATATAAAGCTAAAGCTTCAGCTTTTGTAGCAGACCGCATTTTAAAATCATGCTTACCACGAGCAATCTCTATCATTTTAGTTTCAATAGATTTAAAATCTTTTTCCGAAACCGCATGCTCACCAAAATCTACATCATAATAAAACCCATTTTCAATAGCAGGACCAATAGTAAGCTTTGCACCATTATATAACTCTTCAATAGCCTGTGCTAAAACGTGTGCCGAACTATGCCAAAAAGCAGTTTTACCAGCATCATCTCTCCATGTATATAAAACTAAAGAACCATCTGTTGTTAAAGGTGTTGTGGTTTCCACAGTAGTATCATTAAAATTAGCCGAAATTACATTTCGCGCAAATCCTTCACTTATGCTTTTAGCAACATCCATTGGTGTAACGTTTTCTTCAAACGTTTTCACACTGCCATCAGGTAATGTTATATGTATCATTAAAATAAATTAAATTCAGTTCGCAAAGATACTAGTATAAATAAATACATACAATATATATATAGGTATAATTTTTTTATAGCGTTCCCTTCCTTATGGTCGGGTCGGGCTATCCATTATATCTTTTTTATGGTACCTCAAAAAAGGATGTCATTTCTATCCCTAACGCGGGTTTATTAGTTGAGTTCTTTTTATTAATCATAAAGCAGCACACTTTAATTATGTAAAAGAAGTTAAGTCATTCAAAAAAGTTTTTGCTCTTTAGGGTTTTTGAGAGTTAAAAAAAG